>NZ_BAAGRR010000001.1:0-1344215 GCF_054782855.1 Rhodanobacter koreensis
ACCTTCGTCAGCGCCGCCGTCAGCGTCGTCTTGCCGTGATCCACGTGACCAATCGTGCCGACGTTGACGTGCGGCTTGGTGCGTTCGAATTTACCCTTTGCCATGCGCGCTAAACCCCGATGGAGTCAATGAATTGAAAGGAACCCGCCCTTTTCGGGGCTGGCCGTGACCGGCCGTAACGAAATGGTGCTCATAACAGGAATCGAACCTGTGACCTCTTCCTTACCAAGGAAGTGCTCTACCGACTGAGCTACATGAGCAAAGTTTTAGCCATCCTCCATGATGGCAAAGAACAAACCAGCATCCATGCTGGACAATTCAAAAGCGTCGATCTATGCAGCAGTTGCTTCGATCAACAGCACCTGACACTTGCAGCGCAATGGAGCGGAAGGCGGGAATCGAACCCGCGTAATCAGTTTGGAAAACTGATGTTCTACCATTGAACTACTCCCGCCCTGCGCGGAACTCTTGCTGGTGGAGGGAGGTGGATTACTCCGGGCATCCTGCCCTCCGCCCCTCCGGGGCCGCGCCGCTTTCGCGTCGCGTTCAAAATCGCTCCCTGCGATTTTGTCGAACCACATCGGCGGATCTCATCCACCTCCATGGCCCTGCATGTCAGATCTCCGAAACTTGACTACCGACGGCACTCAAGCTGGTGGAGGGAGGTGGATTCGAACCACCGAAGGCGTAAGCCAGCAGATTTACAGTCTGCCCCCGTTGGCCGCTTGGGTATCCCTCCAACAAAGAACGCGTATTGTGTGGATCAGGCCCCAAACTGTCAACACCTTGGGGGGCCAAATCCGCATGTAAACGGCAACTAATGGTGGATTTACCGCATCAGCTTCAGCCCACCGATGCGGCGCGCAGGTCAACCAGCTTCTCCATTCCCTTGGACAGCTCCAGCAGCTGCCTTGCCTGTGCCTGCAGTTGGCGCTCGCTGTCGTTGCGCGGCTCCCAATGCGGCACCGGAGTGGGCTTGCCATCCGGGCGGTCCAGCGCCACGAACACCATCACACAACTGGTGGCCAGCCGGTGCTCGTCCTTGCGCAGGTCACGCGCCAGCACGTCGACCGCCATGTGCATGCTGCTGGTGCCGGTATGGATCAGCCGCGCGCGCACCGTGACCAGGTCGCCGATCAGGATGGGGGCCACGAACTGGATGCCGCTGACCGAAGCGGTGACGCAATATGCCCCGCTCCAGCCCACCGCACAGGCATAACCCGCCTGGTCGATCCACTTCATCACCATGCCGCCATGCACCTTGCCACCGAAATTGACATCGGTTGGCTCGGCAAGAAAGCGGAACGTCACTTCACTCTGCTGACCTGGCATCAGTCTGCTGCCGTCTGGGGACAAGGTCCGGGAGCATGATTATGCCTCGACCTACAGCCACACCCCAGTCACCACACACCGCCTTGCGGCCGACATCGCTTCATGGCTAGATGCAGGACAGGATGGGGGAAGCCGCATGGTCTTGCGCAGCATTGCATCGCGAATGGCGCTATGGGTCCTCACTGGCTCGACCGTTGTGCTCGCTGCCGTTGGCATCCTGTTGCTCAGCCTTACCCGTACGCAGATCTTGCAGCATACCCATCACGAAGCCGCCGCCCTGGCTGCCGGTGCCGGTAGCGAGATCCAGGCCCGGATCGACCGCGTCGCCACCTCGGCACAGATGCTCGCGACGATCATTGCCACGCGCCAGGAAAGTGCCGAGCCGCTCTTGCGCGACACCTTGCAGGCCAATCACGACATGGACGGACTGGCTGCCGTCTTCAGACCCTCGCCTGACCCGCTCGACGCTCGCCCTTACTCGCCCTTCGTGAGCCGACTGGACAACGGGACGTTGGCCAGTCGCGACCTGTCCAGCGATGCCAAGCCTTATTGGAACAGCAACTGGTTCCTGGGTGGTCTGAGCTGTTCGGCTGGCTGCTGGCAGCGTCCGTTCTTGTCATTGTCACGGCAGCGGCAGTTGATCAACTACTCGGTCGCCATCAACCGTGAGGGGCACCCTGTCGGCATCATCAACGCCGACGTCACGCTCGACTGGCTGCACCAGATCCTCGGACACCTGGACAAGCCGGAAGGCGCCTATGCCTTCGTGCTGGACAGTGACGGCGACTACCTGGCGCACGACA
The DNA here is from genome assembly GCF_054782855.1 of Rhodanobacter koreensis. Taxonomy (NCBI): domain Bacteria; kingdom Pseudomonadati; phylum Pseudomonadota; class Gammaproteobacteria; order Lysobacterales; family Rhodanobacteraceae; genus Rhodanobacter; species Rhodanobacter koreensis. The sequence goes on from NZ_BAAGRR010000001.1 coordinate 2,136, forward strand.
ATCCCGCCCTGGTGGGCAAGCGTGGCACGCCGGCGCTGCTCGACGTGCTGGCCAGCGACCGGGCCGAATCGGTACGCCTGTCGGCATCGCAGAACCCGCGGGTGCACGGCGCGGTATGGGTCTATTCCGCACCGATCGAAGGCACCCATTGGCGACTCGGACTGGTGATACCGGAGGTCCGGATCTACGCCAGCGTACGACGCATTTTCCTGTGGGGTCTTGCGCTCGGCATGCTGGCGCTGCTGGGCGTGGCCCTGATCACCTTGCTGACCGTCCGCCGCACCATGGCACCGCTGGGCGTGCTGGCCGACCGTGCCGAGCATGTCGCCCGCGGCGAACTGGATTTCGAGCTGCCGTCGACCAGTCGCCATGACGAAGTGGGACGTCTCACCCAGTCGTTCGACCAGATGCGCCACGAACTCGCGCTGCATCTGCAGGACCTCGCGCGGGTGGCACGGGAAAAACAGCGGCTGGCCAGTGAGCTGGAAATCGCCCACCAGATCCAGGTCGGCCTGCTGCCGAGCGAGCACTACCTCGACGCCGTCTGCGCCAACTTCGAACTGCACGCGGCGCTGCGCCCGGCACGGGCGGTCGGCGGTGACCTCTACAGCTACTTCATGCTCGACCCGCAACGCTTCTTCGTGATGGTCGGCGACGTCTCCGACAAGGGCATCCCGGCCGCCCTGTTCATGGCACAGACCATTACCCTGGCCAAGGCGCTGGCGCCTCGCGCACAGACTCCACAGCATCTCCTGCGGCTGCTCAATCTTGAACTTTGCCGGGGCAACGACAGTTGCATGTTCGTCACCCTGCTGTGCGGCTTGCTCGACACGAACAGCGGCGACCTGGTGCTGGCCAGCGCCGGGCACGAACCCCCTGTCCTGTGTGGCCATGGCGCGCCACGGCTGCTGGATTTCGCTACCGGTGCCGTGCTGGGGCTTTACGAGGATTCGGACTATCCGGAACATCTTCAGCGTCTGCGCCAGGGCGAGACCCTGCTGATGTATACCGACGGCATCACCGAAGCCAGCGACCATCAGCAGCAGATGTACGGCATCGAACGCACCGTGGCATGCCTTGCACAGGTGCCCGCAGCCGCCCCCACCGCGGGCTATATCGAACGGCTGCTGGGTGATGTTGATCGCTTCGTGGCCGGCGCCGCACAGGCCGATGACATCACCCTGCTGGCGCTGACCTGGCATGGCGCCGCGCAGTCGCATACCGAGGTATGCATCGCCAGCCGGCTGGAGGATGTATTCGCCGGGCTGGATCGCTGCGAGCACCTGCTGCAGGAAGCCGACGTCACATTCTCGTTGCGCTGCGACGTGCGTCTGGTATTGGAGGAACTCCTGGTCAACACGGTCGAGTACGGCTATCCCGACGGTCGTTCTGGCCAGATCCGCGTCCTGCTGCATCCCGGGCCGGATACCGTCACGGTCGAGTTGATCGATGACGGCATTGCCTTCGACCCGCTGCAGTCCGCCCTTCCGAGCCTCCCGGGCGACCTTGCCGATCGCGAGCAGATCGGCGGCCTCGGCATTCACCTCGCACGCTCCGTGACCAGCGAAATGCGCTATACACGGAACGCGCATGGCAACCACCTGCTGCTTCGCTTCATCCACCCGAACCAGGACGGATCTTCATCATGACGCTCAGTCTGCACAGTGAATTCCCGGCACCCGATCGTGTCATCGTGCAAGTCGGCGGTCGTCTCGACGCGATGACCTTCGGCGAACTCGACGAGGCCATGCCGGCCCTGCTCCGGCGGCTCGACGATGGCGGTACCGTGGTGATCGACCTGGCCGGACTCGAATATGTCAGCAGCGCCGGGCTGCGCAGTTTTGCCAAGATCCGCAAGAGCATGCGTGCCCGCGGCGGCCACACCTTGCTGCTGAACCCGCAGCCGCAGGTGCGCAAGGTGTTCGACATCGTCAAGGCGGTACCGGTGAGCGAGGTTTTCACCAGCACGCAGGAGCTCGACGCCTACCTGGACCGCATGCAGCGCCAGATCATCGAAGGCGACAGCGACGCCTGAGCAGCCTGGCTCCTGCCGTCAGCGCGACGCCGGTGGCAGCACCAGCGGATCACTGCTGTAGATCGCCACATGCGGCACGCCGTCGGCACCGATCCAGCCGCGGTACATGCCCTCGGTGTTGAACGGCATCGACACGCTGCCGTCGGCGCCCAGGATGATCGCCCCGCCATCGCCGCCCATCTGCGGAATCTCGTCGTTGATCACCGCCTTGCCGGCCCGCTCCGCGGATTCGTTCAACTCGGTCATGCGCAGGCAGATCTCGCGGGCCGCGGAAACGCGAATGTAATACTCGCCCCAACCCGTGCCGGATACCGCGCAGGCAGCGTTGGCGTAGGTACCCGCGCCGATGATCGGTGAATCGCCCACGCGGCCGTATCGCTTGTCGGTCATGCCACCGGTCGAGGTGCCGGCAGCCAGACGGCCTTCGTCGTCACGGGCAAGCGCACCGACCGTGCCGAAGTGCTTGAGCGCCAGCAGCCGTTCGGTCAGCGATATGCCGGCCGCATCGTCCTTCAACGCCTTCTGCAACTCCTGCCAGCGTCGGTCGGTGCGGAAGTACGACGGATCGACCAGCTTGAATCCCTGTTCCGTGGCGAAAGTCTCCGCGCCGTCGCCAACCATCATCACGTGCGGCGAATGATCCATCACCGCACGCGCCAGCAGGATCGGATTCCTGACCCGATGCACTCCCGCCACCGCACCGGCGGCCAGCGTCGAACCGTCCATGATCGAGGCATCCAGCTCGTTCTTGCCGTCATGGGTGAACACGGCGCCCCTGCCGGCGTTGAACAGCGGATCGTCTTCCAGCACGGTGATCGCCGCAGTCACCGCATCGGTCGCAGTCTTGCCGGCCTTCAGCTCGGCGTAGCCCCTGCGCAAGGCCAGTTCCAGCGCCGCACGCGCGCCGGCTTCGATCTGCGGTGTCATGCTTGCGCGTTCCACGCCCGCGCCACCATGAATCACCAGCAGCGGTGCGTGTTCGCCGTGCAGGGTCAGCTCGCCGTCGCGGACATCGGCGATCGCCTCGAACACCGGACGGCTGACCTTGAAATCCTTCAGGTCGATACGGCTTTGCGTACCCACGCCGGTGACATGCGTGCCGCGGTAGTCGAGCGGCTTGCCGGCCTCGATCCGATCAGGCGCACCCTTCGGCTGCACCAGCCAGGCGAACCCGTTGTCGATGGTGAAGAGCCGGCCGATGCCGTCGCCGTCGACGCACAGCGCCGCATCCTGGTCCACACCCAGACCGACGAGATCGGCGTGCCCGGCATGCCGCAGGTTGGCGACGAACGAGATCAGTCGCCCCAACCGGTCGCGCTTGTGGAAGTGCGTGTCGGTGACCACGTGCTGCATGTTCGGCAGGTGCATGAAATCGCCGACGAGAGTCATCGCCTTGCCAAGCGGATCGTGCATCGCCTCCTTCGAGGTGATGCTGCCGCCATCCATCGCTCCATAGGCGTAGGCGCCGAGGATGGCCAGTCCGGCGCTGGTGCCGCCGATCGGCTTGCCGTGCGCCACGTGCTCGTTCAGCACCACGTTCAGCGGCGTGCCTTTCCAGAAGTTCACGTAGTTGGACTGGTCGCCGCCGGCGATGAAGATGCCGTCGGCATGCCGCACGATGTCCAGCACCTTCGGATCACTGGCTGCTTCGCGATTGTGGAAAACGAGGGTCTGCACCGAAGCCACACCGCCGACCTCGGTGTAGAGCTCCTTCTGCATGTCGTCTTCGCCGGAGGCGCGGAGGATCACGAAATGACCGTGCCCACCCATCGCCGCGAACCAGGCGAATGCCTTGTGCGGCCACTTGCCCCCACCCATCAACATCAGGGCCGCCTCGGTGTGCCCTGGCGTCGGCGTTTTCAGATCGCCGATCTGGTAGTACTCGTAGCCCTGACGGACCGCTGCAGGATCCGGCGACACCGCTGCCGCTGCGCTGCAGGCCATCAGCAGACACAGGGAAAGCACCAGCGAAAAGCCGGTGCGGAAAAAGCGCTGCGAATGGCTGGGCGAAGTCATCGGTCAATGGTCCGTCGGGAGGAAGGCGAGTGGTTTTTCAAACGATGGCGCAACGCGAGCGATCGCGCGCAATGCATTGGTCGGGACGAACGAGCGACACATATCCCCCACCCGATGCACGTATCGCATGCCATCTGACCGGACCGGTGTCATAACGCTGTCATTGGCGCGTGGATTGGCGTTACTGTCGGCGGCGTGGACGACTCACTCGACAACTGGTTCATACGCGAAATCCTTGTGCACGAGCGCGCGCTGATGCGCTATCTGCTGCGCAGCTGGTACCGACGCGACGAAATTCACGACCTGCGCCAGGACATCTACGTGCGCGTCTACGAGGCCGCTGCGAAAGCGCGCCCGGCGATGCCAAAATCTTTCATGTTCACCACCGCGCGTCACCTGATGACCGACCGGCTGCGTCGCGCGCGCGTCGTCTCGATTGATGCCGTGGGTGATTTGGACGCGCTGAACGTCTTGGTAGATGAGATTTCACCGGAGCGCCGGTTGAGCGGGCGGCAGGAGCTGAAACAGCTGACCGACGCTTTCGACCGTCTGCCCGATCGCTGCCGCGAAGTGGTGTGGCTGCGCCGGGTCGAGGAACTACCGCAAAAGGAAGTGGCGCTGCGCATGGGCATCGGCGAGAAGACGGTCGAAAAGCAGATCGCCAAGGGCATGCGGTTGATCGCGGAATACTTTTACGGCGGTGGCCACACGCAGCACTGTTCGCGGCAACGCGTGGCAGCGGATGCCGAGCATGGAGATGGTCATGGCCAGCAGCAGGCAGATTGAACTGATCGCCTCCGCGTGGCTGGCCAGGCGCGACGGGGACAAGTGGTCCGCGCACGACCAGCTGCAGCTGGACGCGTGGCTGCGGGAATCCACCGCACACCGCGTGGCGTATCTGCGCCTGGACGCCGCGTGGCGTCAAAGCAATCGCCTGAAGGCACTCGGCGCCGGCATGCCTGCGGGCAGCGTGCCCGAGCGTGGAGTATGGGGACTGACCTCGCTTCCCGAATCGCGCGCGACACGATCCGAATCCGGAAGCGACGGTGAACCGTCCGCCCCGGCGAGAGTCGCTGCGGCGCATCGCTCCGGTGCTTCGCCACGCGCTGCTCACACGTTGCCGAAGAGCCGGCCGCGCCGACGACTGCTTCGCTACGCCACGGCCGGCTTCGCACTGATCGTACTGGCATCGCTGGCATTGGGCTGGCGGCACTACGCGGCAGTGGACCAGGCGTCGTATCGCACGGCCATCGGCGGTCTGCAGGATGTGCCGTTGCCTGACGGTTCGGTGATCACGCTGAGCAGCGACAGCCGCGTCCTGGTCACGCTTTCCCGCAATGAGCGCCACATCGACCTGCAGCAGGGCGAGGCGTTCTTCAAGGTCGCCAAGGATCCCAACCGTCCGTTCGTGGTCAGCGCCGGTGACCGCCGCGCGATCGCCGTCGGCACGCGCTACGACGTTCGCCGCGACGCGGCCGATCTGCGCGTCATCGTGACTCAGGGCGTGGTGCGCCTGGAGTCGGACAACGGGCCGGGCGGTCGCCGCTTGCCGACCACCCTGTTGCCGGCAGGCAGCATCGCGCTGGCCAGCGATGCCGGCGTGGTGGTGAGTTCGGGTTCGGTGCAGCAGGCTGAGGAATTCCTCAGCTGGCGCAGCGGCTTCCTCTCCTTCCACGACACGCCACTGGCTTCGGCCGCTGCGGAATTCAACCGCTACAACACCCGCAAGATCGTCATCGGCGACGCCTCGATCGGCGCCCTGCGGATCGGCGGCAATTTCCGCTGGTCCAATGCCGAGACGTTCGTACGGCTGCTGGAGCTGGGTTTCCCGGTACGCGCCGTGCACAGCAGGGACACCATCGTGCTGAAGAGCCGCTAGCGAACCTCGGACTTCACCGGCGACTTCGGAGCGTTGCGCGAACGAAGATAGTAACGGGCGGGATTTGCATCGCACGTTCGTCACGCTAATCAATCGGCGCCATCGTGCGCGCCGCCCTGGGGAGAGGGTGACCATGATCCGTTCGTTCCGCACCACCGTGCTTGCCTTGGCCTGCTCGCTATCCGTCGCTGCTTACGCGCAGACCAACGCTGTCCGGCCCGTCAGCATTCCCGCCGGGGATCTCGTCACGGCGCTCGACAGTCTGGCCCGGCAGTCCGGTGCACAGTTCATCTATCAGGCGGATCAATTGCGTGGCCTGCACACGCGCGGAGTCAGCGGCTCGCTGTCCACCGACGATGCGCTGAAGCGCCTGCTGGCCGGCAGCGGATTCGTGGTGCACCACGACGCGTCCGGCGCCATGGTCATCGTCAAGGGCAGCGACCCGCGCACGCCGCCGCCGGCACCTCGCCCGACGCGCGCTGCAGCACCCGCTACCGGTGCCAATCCCCAGGCCGCGACGAAGCTCCAGGCGGTCGTGGTCACGGGTTCGCGCATTCCACGCACGGAGATCGAGGGTCCGTCGCCAGTGACGATCATCGCCGCGCAGGACATCCACGACCGCGGCTTCGCCACCGTACCCGACATCATGAGTTCGCTCACCCAGAACCTCGGCGCACTCGACAACAACCAGAGCACCGACGGTTTCTCGCCAGGTGCGCAGGCGGTCGATCTGCGTGGCCTCGGCCCCAACCACACGCTGGTGCTGGTGAACGGGCGGCGCATCGCCGACTATCCGCAGGCCTATGGCGGCAACAGCAACTTCACCGATATTTCCAATCTGCCAACCTCGCTGATTGATCGCGTGGAGGTCCTCAGCGGCAGCGCCTCGGCGATCTACGGTTCCGACGCGATGTCGGGCGTGATCAACTTCATCCTGAAGAAGAAGGCCGATGGCACCACCATCGACTATCGCGTCGGCGATACACAGCACGGCGGTGGCAGTTCGCAACGGCTGCAGATCACCAGCGGTTATTCGTCCGGCAAGTTCGATTCGGTATTCGGCCTGGAACTCTACGAGGCCCAACCGATCTGGGATTACCAGCGCAGCTTCACCGACTCGCGCCTGGACAGCCCGGCCGATCGTTCCGATCTCGTGGCCGGCCAGGCCTTCGTTCGACAGGACGTCAACGGCAATTACATCGACCCGGGCAAGGCCACCTGCGACAGCCTGTCCCATCTGGATCAGGGCTCGATCTTCTACGCCTCGCGCAACGGGTATGCGCCCGACAACAACGGCGGTCCCGGCTACTACTGCGGGACCTACAAGGACGTCGGCTACGGCACGCTGGAGAACGGACGCAAGTCCGCCAACTTCTTCGGCTCGGCCACGTACCACTTCACCGACCACCTGGATCTGTTCCTCGATGTGCTGGCCGGCACCTCGCACCAGGACAGCTACAACACACCGCTGAAATGGGAGAACTGCGAAAAACTCAACGGCGACTGCGCCAACACGCCGTTCTACAACGCGGCCACCGGTCAGATCGAGCAGTGGCAACGCAACTATTTCACCATCGAGGAAAACGGCGGCCAGGGGCCGGGCGAAATCCGCAACATCAACAACACGCTGTCGCTGACCACCGGCCTGAAAGGCACCTTCGGCAGTGACGACCAATGGAATTACGAGGGCTCGTTCGGCCATTCGCAGAACCAGCTCAAAAGCAAATGGCCGGCACTGATCGCGGCCAAGGCGCAGGCACTGTATCTGGGCCCCTCGCTGGGCGTGGATCCGGACAGCGGTTATCAGATCTACAACGCGCCACCGAGCCGCCTTTACACGCCATTGACCGTGGCGCAGTTCCGCTCGATCACCCAGGACTCGATCGACACTGACAAGAGCCGTTCGGAAGACTGGTCTTTCACGGTCAGCAACACCGAGCTGTTTCGTCTGCCGGCGGGGCCGGTCGGTTTTGCCGGCGTGGCCGAATACGGCAACCAGTATTTCGGCTTGAAGCCCGATCCACTCTCGCTTGACGGCAGCTATTACGGTCTGCACAACGCTGTGGCGGTCGGTTCGCGCGACCATTCCGGTCTCGGCGTGGAATTCAGCGTGCCGGTATTCTCGCAGTTGCTGGTCACCGCAGCGGGCCGCTACGACAAATACGAGTACGGCTCCAACTCGTCGGGCAAAGGGACCTATGCGCTGGGCTTCGAGTATCGCCCGTTCAAGACGTTGTTGCTGCGCGGCTCGCTGGCCACCGGCTTTCGCGCGCCGGATCTTTCGTATCTCTATGCCGGCGACAGCGGCTCCAGCTCCAGCGGCACCGACTATTACCTGTGCCGTCGCGACGAACCCGGAAGCGGCCCCGACTACAACAACAACTGCACCAACGGCAATGTCGACTTCAACGGCCGCAGCCACGGCAGCACCACGCTGAAGGACGAAACCAGCAAATCCTTCACCTATGGCTTCGTGTACTCGCCGATCCCCAACCTGGACTTCAGCGCCGACTACTACAACATCAAGATCAACAACGAGGTCGAATACCAGGACAGTGACATGATCCTGCGCGAGGAGGCGGATTGCCGCCTGGGCGTGAACGTCAACGGCGCCCCGGTGGATGGCAATTCGTCGCTCTGCAAGCAGGTCGAGAGCCAGGTCGTGCGTAATTCACCGACCGCCGCTTTCAACCCGAGCGGCATCACTTCGGTAATCGTGCTGCCGATCAACGCCGCGATAGATCACACATCGGGCGTCGATTTTGACTCACACTACCGCCTGAGCACCGACCGCTTCGGCCGTTTCGATTTCAGCGTCGGCGCCACCTACGTGATCATGCACCGGACGCAGCTCTCGCCCGATTCGCCGGTCGACAACGAAATGACCGATCTCTACTACTACCTGATCCCGCGCACCAAGGCCAACGCGTCGGTGACCTGGACCTACCACGATTTCAGAGCCACGCTGTATGGCTCGCGCCTGGGTGGCATACCGAACTACGACGGTACGCTGCGCCTTGCTCCGACCTTCAACTACAACCTGACCCTCGGCTACAACATCACCAAGAACTTCAACGTATCGATGGTCGTCGACAACCTGTTCGACGCCAAGCCACGGCGCGACCCTACCTGGACCAGCTACCCGTACTACTACATTCCCTGGAACAACCCGATCGGCCGCGCCTTCTTCCTCGAGGCGAACATGAAGCTGGGTAGCCATAGTGAGTGAAGCGGAACTTGCACGAGATGGCCTTGAACGGCACCTCGCACAGCGACCAGCCACGCGATCCGCACGACATGTTTTGCTCTGGATGGTCTTTGCCATGGCGTATCCCGCAGGAGCGGTGGCAACGGCGCCGGTTTTCCAGCTAAGCGACCTGCAGAAGATCGTGGCCCTCCACGATCCGCAGATTTCCCCGGACGGGAAACAGATCGCCGTCGTCGTCTCCACGCCAAACTGGAAAACCGACAAAGCCAGCAACGAGATCGACCTGGTCGATGTCGCGCACGGCGCACGCCGCACGCTCATCAAGAATCGCGAAAGCCTGTCCTCCCCGCGCTGGTCGCCGGACGGTACGCGGCTGGCATTTTTCGCCAAGGATCCGAAGACCAAGCAGACCCAGATCTTCGTGATGTCGATGAATGGCGGCGGCACGCAGCGCGCGACCGACAATAAGCAGGGCGTGGATGACTACGCGTGGAGTCCGGACAGCAAACGCTTCGCCTTCATCGCGCAGGATCCGCCGCTCGACGCGGACGCCATCAAGGCGCACAACAAGGTGTTTCAGGTCACCAACGGTCATTTTCTGCTGACCAAGAACGTGGCGCCCTGGCACTTGTGGGTGGTGCCGGCCGCAGGCGGCAGAGCGATGCAGCTGACCAAAGGTGATTTCAGTCTCGGCACCGATCAGGGCGGCACCACCGCGCCGGCCTGGAGCCCCGACGGCAAGCGCATCGCCTTCACCAGGATTCCGGGCGTGCATTGGGCGTCGGGGTTTCGCTCCGTCATCGCCGAAGTGGATGTCGCAAGCGGTGATATTCGGACGCTGGTTTCCGCGCAGGGCTCGGACCATCCCGAATTTTCTCCGGTGGGCAACGCCTATGCGTTCTCGCGGCCGCGCAATGGCGACCAGAACAACGGCGACGCGGTGTACGTGAATCTCGACGGCAAGACCGACGATGCGACCGCGACGCTGGCGCGGCATTTCACTACTTACCGGTGGATGCCGGACGGCCGCGTGCTGATTGCCGCCGGCGGGCTTGGAACGCATACGGTGCTGTGGGAGCAACCGCTGTCGGGCCAAGCCCGGCTGCTCGATCTCGGTGAGGTGGAAGCAAACGACGGCCTCGGCACGACGACCAGCAACGACACCACCAGCATGAGTGTCTCCAGCACCGGCGCCATCGCTTTCATCGGCACCACCGCCAATCACCCCAGCGAGTTGTACGTGCTGGATTCGGTGAATGCCAAGCCGCGCCGGCTCAGCAACGTCAATGCTTTTATCGACAGCCTGGACCTGGGCCGCACGGAATCCATCGAATGGAATGGACCGGACGGCTTTCACGAGGATGGCGTACTCGTCTACCCCGTCGGTTATCAGCCGGGCCGCAAATATCCGCTGGTGCTGGTGATTCACGGCGGCCCCACGATCGCCACCAACGCTGGTTTCCAGCGGCTGGCGCAACTGCTGGCGGCCAAGGGTTTCCTGGTATTCCAACCGAACTATCGCGGCAGCCCGAATCTGGGTGACGCCTATCAGCACGGCATTTATCGCAACACCGGCGACGGCCCAGGCAAGGATGTCATGGCAGGGCTCGCCGCGGTGGAGAAACTCGGCATGGTGGACGAGAGCCGCATCGGCGTGTCCGGCTGGTCATATGGTGGCTACATGACCGCGTGGCTCACCAGTCATTACGATGTGTGGAAAGCTGCCGTCGCGGGTGCCCCGGTCACCGACTGGCTGATGGACAACAGCATCTCCTATTACCAGGAGGGCGACGCCTATCTGTTCGGCTCATCGCCGTGGACGGACGAGGGCTGGGACATATGGCGCGCGCAGTCGCCGATCACCTATGTGCGCAACGTCAAGGCACCGACCCTGATCCTGGGCGACGTGATGGATACGAACGTGCCGATCGTGAATGCCGAGGAGTGGTATCACGGGCTGCGCGACAACGGCGTCGCCGTCGAGTTCTACGCCTACCCTGAAACATCGCACTTGCCGCACGACATCGTGCAGGTCAGCGACGTCTATCGCCGCTGGGTGGGCTGGATGGAGAAATACCTCAAGTAACGGCCGCGGAACCGGAACCCGCGGCGCGACGACTCTTCAGACGTTGAAGCGGAAGTGCAGCACGTCGCCTTCCTTGACCAGATAGTCCTTGCCTTCCAGCCGCAGGCGGCCGGCTTCCTTGGCACCGCCCTCACCCTTGTACTTGATGAAATCGTCGAACGCGACCGTCTCGGCGCGGATGAAGCCGCGCTCGAAGTCGGTGTGGATCACCCCGGCCGCCTGCGGTGCTGTGGAACCGCCCTTCACCTGCCAGGCGCGTACTTCCTTCTCGCCGGCAGTGAAGTACGTCTGCAGACCGAGCAGCTTGTAGCCGGCGCGAATCACCCGGTTCAGGCCCGGCTCGTCCAGGCCCATGTCCTTCAGGAATTCGTCGCGATCGGCATCTTCCAGCTGCGCCATTTCCTCCTCGATCGCCGCACACACCGGCACGACTTCCGCACCTTCGGTGGTCGCGCGCGCGCGTACCGCATCGAGCAGCGGATTGTTCTCGAAGCCGTCGTCGCTGACGTTGGCGATGTACATCAGAGGTTTCAGCGTGAGCAGGAACATATCGCGCACCAGCGCCTTCTCTTCGGCATCGAGGCCGATCGAGCGCGCGGAGCGGCCGTCGTTGAGCGCAGCGAACAGTTTCTGCAGCACCGGCTTCTTCGCCAGCGCCTCCTTGTCGTTGGCCTTGGCGGCGCGCTCGACCTTGTTCAGCGCCTTCTCCACCGATTCGAGATCGGCCAGCGCCAGCTCGGTGTCGATCGTCTCGATGTCGGAGATCGGGTCGACCTTGCCGGCGACGTGGATCACGTCGCCCTCGAAACAGCGCACCACATGCGCAATCGCGTCGACCTCGCGGATGTGCGCGAGAAACTTGTTGCCGAGGCCTTCGCCCTTCGACGCACCGGCAACGAGGCCGGCGATGTCGACGAATTCCATCGTGGTCGGGATGATCTTCTGCGGCTTGACGATCTCCGACAGCTGGTTCAGCCGCGGATCGGGCACCGGCACGATGCCGACGTTCGGCTCGATCGTGCAGAACGGAAAGTTCGCTGCCGCGATACCCGCCTTCGTCAGCGCGTTGAACAGGGTGGACTTGCCGACGTTAGGCAGGCCAACGATGCCGCATTTGATGCCCATGATGATTCCGGTTGGGAAACGGTAGACGCAAGGCGGATCGAAGGTTCCGGCTTGCGTCTCGCGTCTGCTGCTCAAAAAGGTGGAATTACTTGCGTCCGGTGTCTGCCGGTGTATGCAACTGCTGCATGGCTTTCTCGAACTGGCCATCGACCGCGAGCGGCAGCACGTCCAGCGCACGGGCAATGCCGTCGAGGATCGCATCCTCGTCCTGCACCGATGGCCGGCCCAGCACCCACGGCGTGACCTGGTCGCGATGGCCGGGATGACCGATGCCCACGCGCAGGCGATGGAACTTGCCGTGACCCAGATGCTCCATGAGGTCGCGCAGGCCGTTCTGGCCGCCATGGCCGCCGTCGAACTTCATGCGCACGGTGCCGGTGGGCAGATCCAGATCGTCATGCGCAACCAGACACTGTTCCGGCTCGATCTTGTAATAACGCAGCGCCGAGATCACGGCGATGCCGCTCTTGTTCATGAAGGTGGACGGTTTGAGCAGCCAGACCGGCTCGCCCCCGATGCGCACCCTGCAGGTTTCGCCGTGCAGCTTGCCGTCGAAACCGAAACGCTCGCCTTGTCCACTGGCCAGGGCGTCAACAAACCAGAACCCGGCGTTGTGCCGGGTTCGGAGATATTCGGCACCGGGATTGCCCAGCCCGACGATGAGTCGCAAACCAGCCATGCGGACCAGCAGCCGTGACGACCCGCGCCCCGGTGGAGCGCGGGTCGACGCAGCTTACTTCTTGTCGTCCTTCTTGGCCGGTGCAGCGGGGGCAGCAGCCGCTGCCGGAGCAGCCTCACCCTCGGCAGGAGCTTCGTCGACTTCTTCCTGCACGGTATTCGCCGTGACCACGGCGATATCGTGGCTCTCGCCCAGGTGCAGCGCGACGATCTCGACATTCGCCGGCAGCTTCAGCTCCGACAGGTGAACGATGTCGCCCGGATTCAGCCCGCCCAGGTCCAGTTCGATGAACTCGGGCAGATCCTTCGGCAGGCAGGAGATTTCCACTTCGGTCAGATTGTGCGAAATCACCACGCCGGAGGTCTTGCCGGCGTTCGACTTCTCCTGGTTCAGGAAGTGCAGCGGCACGCTGACGCGGATCGCCTCGTTCTCGTTCACGCGCAGGAAGTCCATGTGCATCATCAACTGCTTGAACGGATGCTTCTGCCAGTCGCGCACCAGCACCTTCTGCACGTTGCCGTCGACGTTCAGGTCGAGCACCGAGGAGAAGAACCACTCGTGCTTGGCGGCGAGCAGGATGGTGTTGTGCTCGATCTGGATGCTCTGCGGAGCCTGACCGGCGCCGTAGACAACGGCAGGCACGAAGCTCGCATGACGCAGGCGGCGGCTCGCACCTTTCCCCTCGTCCTTGCGGCTCTGTGCCTTGATTTCATGAGTCTTGATCATTTCAGTACTGCCTTAAGTTGGTAGTAACCGCTTCGCAGCGGTCGAATGACTTTCCCGCGACCAGAAAAGTCCGTTACTTCCACGCGGCATCCATGCCGCGAAAAGCTGAACATCAAAACCGCCCGTCCTGGGCGGCCTTTCAAACCTCAATCCACGTACAGCGAACTCACCGATTCGCCGAAGGCGATCCGGCGGATGGTTTCCGCCAGCAGCTCGGCGACGGAGAGCTGGCGAATTTTCGCACAGGCCAACGCTTCCGGCCGCAACGGCAAGGTGTTGGTGACCACCAGCTGGTCGAGCTGGGAGCCTTCGATATTGCTGATCGCCGCGCCCGACAACACCGGGTGCACGCAGTAGGCGACCACCTTGCGCGCGCCGCGTTCCTTCAGCGCCGCCGCCGCCGCACACAACGTACCGGCGGTGTCGACGATGTCGTCGACCATCACGCAGGTCTTGCCGTCCACGTCACCGATGATGTTCATCACGGTGGACACGTTCGCCCGCGGCCGGCGCTTGTCGATGATCGCCAGATCGGCGTCATCCAACCGCTTGGCGATCGCCCGCGCACGCACCACGCCACCCACGTCCGGACTCACCACGATCAGGTCGTCCATGCTGTGATTGCGCCAGATGTCGGCCAGCAGCACCGGCGAGGCGTACACGTTGTCCACCGGCAGATCGAAGAAACCCTGGATCTGGTCGGCATGCAGGTCGACCGTCAGCACCCGGTCGACGCCCGCGGCGCCGATCATCCTGGCAGCCAGCTTGGCGGTGATCGGCACGCGCGCCGAACGCGGACGACGATCCTGACGGGCATAGCCGAAGTACGGGATCACCGCCGTGACGCTGGCCGCCGAGGCGCGCCTGAGTGCGTCGGTCAGGGCCAGCAGCTCGAACAGGTTGACCGCACTCGGCGCGCCGGTCGGCTGCAGCACGAAAACTTCCTGCCTGCGGACGTTTTCCTCGATCTCGATCTGTACTTCGCCGTCGCTGAACGTGCCGACCAGCGCCTTGCCGAGCGGCACGCCCAGGCGGTGGGCGACATCCTCGGCCAGGGCGCGATGGGCGTTACCGGTAAACAGCATCATCGGGGTGGACGTGTCCACGGTTGTTTCCTCGAATCCAACGACCATCATGAGTGGCTGGGGCGGCAGGATTCGAACCTGCGAATGCGGGAATCAAAATCCCGTGCCTTAACCAGCTTGGCGACGCCCCAGTATCTTGTTCGCTTGTACGTGTATCTGCCGACCGCTGCCATGTAACCAGCAGCTGTCGTTTTTCAGTATGCCGTCCGTATTGCCCGATTCATGCCGTGTGGCGCGCCAGTGCGTCCTGCAAGGGTGAAACATCGACACCCGCGGCGGTCCATGCCGTGAATGCGGTCGGACATTGTGCGGCTATCGCCACTGCCCGATCGAATGATTTCGCTTCCAGAAACACGCAGCCACCGCTGCCGGACAACCGCGCCTCACCGAACCGGCCCAACCAGTCCAGCGCAGCGGCCACCCGCGGATGCCGCGCGCGCACTACAGGTGCAAAGGCGTTTTCCGTCGTTTCGCCGGAAGCAAAGGATGAAATTGTCGCCCGCGGCGCATTTCGTGTCAATTCAGGGGCTTGAAAAAGCGCAGCGGTAGGTACTGCCTCGTGGGGATCAAGCACCACGTAATGGCGCCGCGGCAGACCCATCGGCGTGAGCTGCTCGCCGATACCCTCAGCCCAGGCCGAGCGACCACGCACGAACACCGGCACATCGGCACCCAGCTGGCGCCCGAGTTCGGCCAGCACATCCTCGGCCAGATTCAGCTGCCACAGCCAGTTCAGTGCCACCAGCACGGTCGCCGCATCGGAACTGCCACCGCCGAGGCCACCACCCATCGGGATGCGTTTTTCCGCTTCGATCTCGGCACCGGCTGCGACACCCGTTTGCGCCTGCAACAGGCGCGCCGCCCGCACCACCAGGTCGCTGGATTCGGGCACACCGGGCACATCGCGCGTACGCCTGATTTCACCGTCGTCGCGTATGCGCAAACGGATCTCGTCACCCCAGTCGAGCAGGCGGAAAACGGTCTGCAGCTCGTGATAGCCGTCCGGCCGTCGCCCGATGATGCGCAGGAACAGGTTCAGCTTCGCCGGTGCCGGCCACACCGTCCATTCGCCACGGGTCGGCGGCGACAGCGGTCGGCTCATGAACACCCGCAGGTCGTCGGGAAAACCATTCTCGCGGTCGCGCTGACGTGCAAACGCAAACATCGGCTCGTTCTTGTCGACCACCGCAAAGCCATGCCGTGCGTAGAACGGCGCATTCCACGGCACCTCCGCCAACGTGCCCAGGTCGACGCGCCGGTAACCGGCTGCTCGCGCCCAGCTGCAGGCATGTTCCAGCAGCGCGGCGCCGATGCCGCGCCGGCCGTACTCCGGCAACACGTCGATCTCGGCAATGCCGATGCCACCGTCGCCTACATCGGTATCAAGCCATACGAAACCGACCGGCATGCGTGTCGCGTCCAGTGCCAGCCAGACCAGTCCCCGGCTGATCGCCCGTTGCAGCAACTCCGGCGGAATCGATACCGCGGCGTAGGACGCCCATGCCGGATGACCGCGAAACAGCTGCACCGCGGCTCGCTCGATCGCACACACCGCCTCGGCTTGGGCCGGGTGCGCACGTTCAATGGAAAACGTCATGGGCCCGGGTCAGTTGAAATGCCATGACTCGACCGACAGGCGCACCGAATACGGTGGCTTGCCGGCGAACACCACCTTCGGCAACGGTGGCTGGCGTGCCTCGTCCCACCGACGATAGTCCACCGTCCAGCCGTCCTGCTGCAGCAGCGACGGCAACCGGTTCGTACCGAAACTCAGCTCGGCCGGACCGCTGTCGGCACGCAGCCCGAGCACCCATGCACGCAGGTCGCGCAACGGCACGTTCCAGCCCATCGCCCGCTGCATCAGCTCCTCGGCATCGGAACCATGCAGCGGACCGCCATCCACCCCTTCGAGCAGGGCGCCATCCGGACCGCCGCTCAGACGGAACAGGCTCTTGCCGGTGATCGGCGCACGCACCACGAAGTCGTAATGATCGCCATCCTGGGTCCAGGTGAGACTGCCGCTGCCACCACCACGGCCGTCGGAAACACCCAACTGGCCCTCCAGGGTCCAGTGGTTGGCACCAGCCAGCTGATGCTCCCGCGCCTGTTGCTGGCCGAGCAGGGCCGCATCGCCCTTCATGCGCACGGCTTGCGGCACACAGGCGGCCAGCAGCAGCGGCAGCGCCACCGCGAGAATGCATTGAGCAAATTTCATGGATTGAGCCGTTTGAGGGTGTTCTGCAGGCTGGTGCTGTGCGGATCGAGCTTGCGCACCTCGTCGAAGATCCGCTGCGCATCCTGCCGGTGGCCCTGCTTCCACAGCACTTCACCCAGGTGCACGCCGACATCGGCGTCCTTGCCAGCCAGCCACGCGCCCCGGAGAGTTTGCACCGCCTGGTCCAAGTGGCCCAGGCGATACTGCAGCCAGCCCCAGGAGTCGGCAATCGCCGGATCGCTGGGTTTGGCACTGCGGGCAACCTGCAGAAGTTTTTCGGCCTCGGGCAGGTCACGGTCGGCATCGGCCAGGGTGAAACCGAGTGCGTTGCTGGCATCGACATCGCCCGGCTTGATCTTCAGCAGGTGCTGGAAATCCTGCACCGCCTGATCGATCTGGCCCGCCTCGGCGTAGGCCAGGCCGCGGCTGTACAGCAGTCCAGGATCGTCCGGCACGACCTGCAGCGCACGGCTGAATGCCTGCTCGGCCTGCGCATACTTCTGCTCGCGCAGGTACAGCTCGGCATCGACCTGGTAGGCCTGCCGCAGCTGTTCGGGCTGATCGAGATAATCCATCTGCAGCTGGTCCAGCAACTGATGGGCGTCAGCCACTTTGCCTTGCGTATGCAAGATCAGCGCGCTGCGCAGATCCGCGTCGAACGCATGCGGATCACTGTCTCCGACCTGGCCATACCAGCTCAGCGCCTCGGCGTCGCGATGCTGCATCTCGGCCAGCTGGCCAAGCAGGTAGACGCTCTGTTCACGCACTTCCTGCGGCGCCTGCTGCAACTGCTGATACAGCGCCGTCAGTGCCTTCTCATCGTTGTTACGCGCAGCCAGCGCCGCACGCAGGGAGTAGATGTCGGCATTCTGCGGACCTTGCTCAAGCACCTTGGCAGCACCGGCATAGTCACCGGCCTGACTGAGCATGCTGGCGTAGGTCAGGCGCAACTGGGCATTCTGCGGCGCCTTGACGAGCGCTTTCCGCAATAGCGCACGGGCGCCGTCGTGATCGCCGTCGTTGAACTTCATCTGCGCCGCCCAGGCGTAGGTCTCGACACTCTTGAAGCGCTGCATCGCCGCTTCGGCGATCTGCATGGCGTAGGCGTGTCGGCCGAACTTGTCACCCAGCTCACTCATCGCCAGCCACGCCTGGGCATCGGCGGGCAGGCGTTGCGGGGTCGCCAGTGCTTCCAGCAAACGGGCCGCCTGCGCCTGATCGCGCGCGCCTACCAGTACGCGGCCGAACTGGCGCCACGCATCCTTGTCGCCGCTGCCGATCAGCAACTCCAGCTGGCGGCGGGCCTCGTCGGCATCGCCATGATCCAGCGCCAGCTCGGCACGCGCCTCGGCCATCCCTGCCGGCTTCGCGCCCAACGCCTGCCAGCGATCGAGTGCGCGTTGGGCGGCGGCGCTGTCGTGCACCGCAATGGCCAGTCTGGCCGCACGCTCGGCCACCTGCGGATCGTTGCTGAGTTGCATCGCCTTGTCGTAATAACCGGACGCCGCCTTCAGATCGGTATGGCCGAGCGCCATCTCGCCGGCCAGCAACTGCGCCAGCACGTCGTGATCGGCATCCGGAGTCACCACCACCAACCGCGCCAGTGGCTGTGCGGAGGCCGTGCCGGCCTGCCCCTGGTGCGAGGGCGCACTGGCGCACGCAGCCAGACCCAGCGCCAACGCCGTGACTGCCGTAAAATGCCGCAGTTGCTTGAACTTGGCCGCCCTGCTCCGCACACTACTCTCCAAATCTGTTTGCCTGTTTCGGCGCTGCCGGTCATCACGCCGGACGCTTCATCAAGCTTAGCCTACGCCGCCGACTACTGCCGCCGGGATGTTCTTTCTTACGCCATGCCGCTGATCGCCCTCGGGCTCAATCACCTCACCGCGCCTGTCAGCCTGCGCGAGCAAGTGGCGTTCGATGCGGACGCCGCCGGCACGGCCCTGCACGAACTGACCAGCGAACCGGGCGTCGAGGAGGCGATGATCCTCTCCACCTGCAACCGCACCGAGCTGTATGTCGGGGTGAGCGCCGGTGCCGAGGACATCCCGCAGGCATGGCTCAGTCGTCATCATCATCTGACCCCCGGCAAGCTGGACGAGTTCCTGTACCGGCACGACGAGCAGGACGCCGTGCGCCACATGTTCCGCGTCGCCACCGGACTGGACTCGATGGTGCTGGGCGAGCCGCAGATTCTCGGCCAGGTCAAGGACGCCTACCAGCAGGCGCGCGAGGCCCAGGCGCTGAAAGCACCGCTGGACCGCCTGCTGCAGCACACCTTCGCGGTCGCCAAGCGCGTGCGCACGGATACCCGCATCGGCGCGCATACGGTCTCCGTCGCCTACACCGCGGTACGGCTGGCCGAACAGGTGTTCGCCGATATCCAGCAGGCCTGCGTCCTGTTGATCGGCGCCGGCGACACGATCGAACTGGCTGCGCGGCACCTGGCCGAAAAACAGGTACGCCGGCTGATCGTCGCCAACCGCACACCGGAAGCCGCGCAGGAACTGGCGGGCCGCTACGGCGGCTACGCGATCGCGCTGGCCGATCTGCCGCAGCACCTGGCCGAAGCCGACATCGTGATCTCATCCACCGCCGCGCGGCAGCCGATCGTGACCCGCAGCATGGTCGAACAGGCGATGGCGTCGCGCCGGCGCAAGCCGATGTTCATGGTCGACATCGCGGTGCCACGCGACATCGAGTCCAGTGTCGGCGAACTGCCCGATGTATATCTTTACGGCATCGACGACCTGCGCCAGGTGATCGACGACAACCGCCGTTCGCGCGCAGCAGCCGCCCACGAAGCCGAGGCAATCATCGACCTGCAGGTGGATCGCTACATGGCCTGGCGCCGTGCGCTCACCCTGAAGAATCCCGCGCTGGACATGCGCCAGCATGCGGAACTCTATCGCGACGAGGTGCTGGACAAGGCCCGCGCGATGATCGCCCGCGGCAAACCGGCGGACGAGGCGCTGGCCTTCCTCGCCAATACGCTGACCAACAAGCTGCTGCACCACCCCAGTGCACGCCTGCGCGAGGCCGCCCTGAGCGGCGACCTGGACCTGCTCCACGCCGCCGGTCGGCTGTACGGGCTGGATGAAGAGCCAGGGTCGAGAGACGAGCCACGCGACTGGGACAGGTCCCGAAACAGGGATAAATCCCAAGACGGGGACAGGTAGCGAGGGCGGCTGGCTGCCGCTCACTCCACGTTGTCCGCAACGATGAAGGCCACCTGGCCTCATTGCCTGTCCCCCGCCATCCAGTCCTGCCACCATGACCCCATCGATCCGACGCAAGCTCGAAGCACTGGCCGAGCGCCACGAGGAAATCGGCCTGCTGCTGTCGCAGCCCGACGTGCTCGCCGACAACGCACGCTTTCGCGAACTCTCGCAGGAGTATGCCCAGCTCGAACCGATTGCCGCCTCGTTGCGCGAACACGATCAGGCCGGGCGCGAACTGGCCGAAACACGCGTCATGCTCGACGATCCCGAACTGCGCGAGATGGCCGCCGACGACGTGCAGCGGCTGGAGCAACGCCTGCTCGACCTGGATGGTGAACTGCAGTTGCTGCTGTTGCCGAAGGATCCGCGCGACGAGGCGAATCTCTATCTCGAAGTGCGCGCAGGTACCGGTGGCGACGAAGCAGCGATCTTCGCCGGCGACCTGTTCCGCATGTACCTGCGCTACGCGGAAAATCGCCGCTGGCACGTCGAGGTACTCAGCGAGCACGCCGGCGAGCATGGTGGCTACAAGGAAATCGTGGCCCGCGTCGAGGGCAAGGGCGCGTATTCGAAGCTGAAGTTCGAGTCCGGTACCCATCGCGTGCAACGCGTGCCGGAGACCGAATCGCAAGGCCGCATCCACACGTCGGCGGCGACCGTGGCGATCCTGCCGGAGCTGGACGAGATCGACGAGATCGAGATCAACCCGGCCGACCTGAAGGTCGACACCTTTCGCGCCTCCGGTGCCGGCGGCCAGCACGTCAACAAGACCGACTCGGCGATCCGCATCACCCACCTGCCCACCGGCACCGTGGTGGAATGCCAGGAAGAGCGCAGCCAGCACAAGAACCGCGCCCGCGCGATGAGCCTGCTCAAGGCGCGCCTGCTCGACGAGGCACAGGGCAAACAGGCCGCTGCGCAGGCACAGGAACGCCGTCTGCAGGTGGGCTCCGGCGACCGCAGCCAGCGCATCCGCACCTACAATTTCCCGCAGGGCCGGATCACCGACCATCGCGTCAACCTCACCCTGTACCGCCTGCCCGATGTGCTGCAGGGCGACCTTGAAGAGCTGATCGACACGCTCACGCGCGAACATCAGGCGGACGAACTGAAGTCCCTTGCCACAACCTGAGATTGGCAGGCACGGCAACGTCGGTTAGTTTCTGCGGATGAATACCGCCTCCACTTTCGAAATCAACACCGTACTGGATCAGCTGACCGAGCTGCTGCAGCACGACGCCAATGCCGACGCCGTGACCCTTGCCATCCAGGCACGCGCGCAGTTCCCGCACGAGCACGAGCTGGCCCGCCTGCACGGTATCGCCCTGCTTCGCTCGGGGCTGCGCAGCGAAGCACGGTCCACCCTGAAACAGGCAGAGGCGTTGTCGCCCGGCAGTATCGAGGTGCAATGCAACCTGGCCAGCATCGAAGTGGAGAGCGATGAAGCCGACGCCGCGATCGAGCGCCTGCGTACTGCATTGCGCCGTGCACCGGGTCACCCTGCGATCCTGCACGGCCTCGGCATCGCCCTGATGGCCGCCGCGCGCTACGCACAGGCACGCGAGTCCTTTGCGATGGCCACGCATGGCATGCCGGAGCACCCAGGCCTGCGCCTGAACCTTGCCGCAGCGGAACTGGAGCTGGGCCATGCGGAACAAGCCGAGGCGCATATACACGAAGCCCTGCAACTGATGCCGTCATTCGATGCTGCCTACGCCTTGCTTGGTCATGTGCGATATGCACAGGGTCAGCCGCGCGAAGCCGCACAGGCATGGCTGCATGCCGAAAAAATGGCGCCGGCAAACGTGCAATATACCTATCAGGCCGGCCTCATGCTTGACGAGGCCGGCGACCTTGCCAACGCTGCCGATGCTTATGAGCGTGCCCTGGCGTTGGATGCCGACTCCGGCCCGGCCTTGAGCCAGCTGCTGTTTGCCAGGCGTCGCCTGTGCGACTGGCGCGGGATGGATGAATTAAGCGGGCGCCTGCAACACGCGGTAACGGAACAAAGGCCCGGCATCAGCCCCTTCTCCTTTCTCGCCGAGGATGGCGACGCCGCTGCACAACGACTCTGCGCCACCACGTTTGCTGCAATGATCGATAAGCAGATGGCGCCATTGCGGCGACAGCTGGCGATCACCCATGTAACGCCGTCGCCGGACAGGCCGATTCGCGTGGGCTTCGTCGCCGATGGCTTTGGCGAACATGCCACCGGGCTGCTGGTGGTGGCGCTGCTCGAAGCGATGAGTGATAGCGGACTGGAGCTGCATCTGTTCGCCACCACGCCCGATGACGGCGGCAATATCCGGCAGCGGCTTGGTGTGGCAACCACGCTGCACGATGTCTCCGCGCTCAATCATGCGCAGACCGCGTTGCGCATCCACGAAACCGGTATCGAAATCCTGTTCGACCTCAACGGCTATTGCGGCAAGGACAACTCCAGACTGTTCGCACTATGTCCGGCACCGGTACAAGTGAATTGGCTGGCTTATCCCGGCACATCCGGAGCGCCATGGATGGATTACCTGCTGGCGGATGCCGTGGTGCTGCCCGATGAGCTGCGCAGCCATGTCAGCGAGAAACTGCTGAGGCTGCCACGCTGCTATCAGCCGAACGACACCACCCGCGTTCCCGCGCCGGCGCCTTCACGTACTGATTGCGGTCTACCCGAAAACGGTACGGTGTTCGCCTGCTTCAACAACGATTACAAACTGAATCCGGCAGCATTCGCGCGCCTCATGCTGATCCTGCAGCAGGTGCCTGACAGCGTATTGTGGTTGCTGGCCGGCCCGGAGGGTGCCGGAGAGCGGCTGCGCACCGCCGCCAGCGCACTCGACATCGCGCCGCAGCGACTGATCTTCATGCCACGCCTGCCACACGTCGATTATCTGGCGCGTTATGCCCACGTCGACCTGTTCCTCGACACGCTACCGTACAACGCCCACACCACGGCGTCCGATGCGTTGTGGGCCGGCTGTCCGCTGCTCACCTGCAGCGGCCGCACCTTCCCCGGCCGCGTCGCTGCCAGTCTGCTGCATCATGTCGGCCTGCCGGAACTGGTGACCCATGATGAAGACGCCTTCGTTGCAATGGCCACGCAGCTGGGCAACAACCATGAGGCACTCGTCACCTTGCGTCAGCATCTGGCCCGGCAACATGCGCACAGCCCGCTATTCGACATGCAGGGTTTCGCTGCGGACTTTCAGCGCGCCGTACAGGCCATGAGCGCCCGTTACCGTATCGGTCGCCCACCGGCCGATATCGATTTCTGAAACCGGGAGTACCGCCATGCCCAAGCAGGACAAGCACTACCGCAAGGCGATGGAAGAACTGCAACTGGAGCTGGTACGCCTGCAGCACTTCCTGAAAAGCAGTGGCAAGCGACTGCTGGTGATTTTTGAAGGGCGCGACGCCGCCGGCAAGGGCGGCACCATCAAGCACATCACCGAAATGCTGGATACACGCAGCTACCGTATCGTCGCGCTCGGAAAACCCAGCGAGGTCGAAACCACGCAGTGGTACTTCCAGCGCTATGTGGCGCACCTGCCGTCAGCTGGCGAGTTCGTGCTGTTCGACCGCAGCTGGTACAACCGCGCCGTGGTGGAACCGGCGATGGGCTTCTGCAGTACGGCGCAGTACGAAGCGTTTCTCGACGCCGTGCCGCCGTTCGAGAAACTGCTCACCGACGACGGCATCATCCTGCTCAAGTACTGGCTCGCGGTGGATCAGGCCGAGCAGGAGGAGCGTTTCAGCGAGCGCGCCGACAACCCGCTCAAGCGCTGGAAGCTGTCGCCGGTCGATCTGGAGGCACGCCAGAAATATGTCGAGATCGGCAAGCTGCGCGACACGATGATCAGACGCACGCACAGCAAGAAAGCACCGTGGTTCGTGGTCGACTTCAACGACCAGAAGCGTGGGCGGATCAACCTGATCCGGCACCTGCTGCAACAACTGCCGCTGCAGGATCAGCCGATCGCCAAGGTGAAATTGCCCAGGCTCAAGGGCGAGCCGAAGCTCGAGCATGTCACCGGCAAGGCGTTGTGGGTGCCGGATACGTTGTAGCGCTCAACCGGCATGGAATCCACGCAGGTTCTGCTCGGGCAGATCCTCACGGCTTACCGTATCCACCCGGGCTGCCGGTGGCCCTCGCCGCAACCAGTGCTCCAGGGCATCCAGCGCGTCCGTCGAGCCGCTGGCCAGCACTTCGACCCGACCGTCCGGCAGATTCCTCGCATGGCCTGCCAGAGCCAGTGCCAGCGCCTGTTCGCGGGTGCTGGCACGATAGAACACGCCCTGCACCCGGCCGCTGACGATGAACCGTACCGTTGGCATCACCGCATGCTCATCACGGCTGGCCGATGGCCGCACTCAGCGAAGCCGTAGTGACCGGGCCGACGAACGGTTTGGCCACCGTCCCGTCCGGGCGGATCAGGTACGTGGTGGGCAGGCCGCGCGGCTCGTCGAAATCCTTCGGCGGCTTGTCCAGCGTGACCTGTGCGATCGGATACACCACCGGATGCTTGGCGACGAAGGCCTTGATGTCAGCCAGTTCGCTGTCGTCGTACGCCAGTCCGATCGCGGTGACATTCTTGTGGGTGGCGACGAAGTGCGAGATATCCGGCATCTCCTTGATGCACGGCACACACCAGGTCGCCCAGAAATTGATGATCACCCAATGCCCGCGCTGCGCGGCAAGGTCGAAGGTCTTGCCGTCAAGCGTGGTGACCTTGAGCGAAGGATGCGCCGGCATCGCGGCATGCGCAGGCGCGGCAAGAGCCAGCACGAAGGCCAGCACAGCGAACGGTTTGAACAGAGTCATGCAGTTTCCTCGGATTCGTCGGTTGTCGGCGCCGGAAACGCCAGATGGAGCCGCATGCCCAACTGGGCGCGCAGTGTACCGGCTGCCTGGGCAAGCAGGTCGATCAGTTCGGCAGGAAGATCGAGGCCCAGCTGCACCGCTTCCTCGGCAGGCTGCAGCGGTAGACGGTAACCGGCATGGGCGTAGACACGCAGCAGATCGGTACTGTCGAGACTGCGGCAGAGCAGCCAGCCACAACCCTCGCCGCGGCGGATCAGTTCGGCACGCTGCAAGTCGTCGAAGTAGGCGGCAATCAGGCTGCTGCGCAGATACGGGTCGTGTACACGCACATTGGCCGGATCGACGCTGGTACCGGCGCGCTGGGCTTCGACGAAATGCCGCAGCACCACCATCAGGCCGAGGAACTCCGAACCTTCCGGCAAGGTCCGGTTCGGCGCCTGGTATTCGAAGGATGAGATCGACGCGGCAATGGACGCACAAAGGATCACGATAATCCACGACAGGTAGATCCACAGCAGGAAAATCGGCAGCGCCGCCAGTGCACCATAGATCTGCTTGTAGGTATGCGCGCTGTGCACGAACCAGCGAAACCCCCAACGCGCGATCTCGAACAACACCGCGCCGAGCAGCGCCCCGATCGTGGCGTCCCGTCGTGATACGTGCCGGTTCGGCACCACCGCGTACAGCAGCCACAACGTGATGAAAGTAGCCACGAAGGGCAGCACCCGCAGCAGGCGTCCCCCCAGCCCGAGTTGCACGGCAGTGCCCTGCAGCATCGGCAAGGCGGTGATGTAGGAACTCACCGCCAGGCCACCCACCACCAGGATCGGCCCCAGGGTCAGCGCCGCCCAGTACAGCAGCAAGCGCGAGACCCAGCCACGCGGCCGTTGCACACGCCAGATACGGTTCAGGCGGTCCTCGATGCTGACCATCATCGCGATGGCGCTGAACAGCATCACCAGAATGCTGATGCCGGTCAGCCCACTGGCGTTCTTGGCAAAATCCTGCAATGCCGCCTGTACATGATGGCCGGCCGCCGGCACGAAGTTGTGGAACACGAAATCGAGCAAGGTATCGCGGGCGCTTGCGAACACCGGAAACACCGAGAACATCGCCAGCGCCGCCACCATCAGCGGCACCAGCGAGACCAAGGTGGTGTACGACAGCGCACCGGCCGTCTCGAAACACTTGTCGTCGACGAAGCGCTGCCAGAGAAAACGGCTGAAGCTCGATGTGCGGTCGCGGTCGTAACGCAAGGCCATGAATATCCCTCGTGGATCGCCGTCGCACCGATGGCGTGACGGCAACATCGGCGGCATCACTCGTTACACTAGCGCATCGCCACTGAATGCCCCAAATGCATGGACATCCTCGTTCTGTACTACAGCCGCAGTGGTCATACTGCCCAGCTGGCGCGCCTGATCGCCCGCGGCATCGAGGAAGTGCCCGGCATGCGCGCACGCCTGCGCCAGGTGCCGCCGGTAGCGCCGGTGACCGAAGTGGCACAACCGCCCGAGCCCGAGGACGGCGCACCCTACGTGCAGAAGCAGGACCTGCTCGACTGCGTGGGCCTCGCCATGGGCAGCCCCACCCGTTTCGGCAACATGGCCGCACCGCTGAAACACTTCCTCGATTCGACCGGCGCCGAATGGGCCAGTGGCGCACTGGTCGGCAAGCCGGCGGCGCTGTTCACCTCGACCAGCACCATGCACGGCGGCCAGGAATCCACCCTGCTGACGATGGCGCTGCCACTGTTGCATCACGGCATGCTGCTGCTCGGCGTGCCGTATACCGAGCCGGCACTGACCACCACGCAGAGCGGCGGCACGCCGTACGGCGCGAGCCATGTCGCCGGTGCCAAGGGCAACAACCCGATCAGCGAACACGAACGCGAACTGGCCCGTGCACTGGGTCGTCGACTCGCCGATACCGCACGCAAGCTGACGGCCGGCTCATGAGTAAACGCCTCCCGCTGCCGACGGAGCAACGGCTCGGCTTGCTCGCCTGGACCGCACTGGTCGTGCTGCAGTTGGTCTGGCATGCGTGGCTGTTCCCACCGCAGCTCATGCCGGTATGGCTGGTGTTGGCGATCACGGTCATTCCGCTGCTGCTGCCGCTGCTGGCGATCCGCGATCCACGCCGTGCCTTGCTGTGGGTCGGCATCCTCAGCCTGTTCTATTTCTGCCACGGCATCGCCGAAGGCTGGAGCTCGTCCAGCGAACGCTGGCTGGCTTTCACTGAAATCGTGCTCACCCTGCTGCTGATCGGGACACTGGGTGCTGGCGTCAAGCGCAAACAGCACGATGGAAATCCGATCTGACGCTTGAATCAGGGGCGCCGGTACACGAGACAACCATCCTCACCCAAACACCACCATGCTCTGCCGGCTCAAGGCCACCGGCTCGCCGCGCGGTCCCCACAGCATCACGCTCTGGTTGGTGTAGCCGTCGCGGGCGGCGATGAGTTCGGCGTCGACGCGCCAGTTGTCCATGCCCAGGTCGTCGTAGCGGTCGCGCAGCAGTTCGATCATCCAGGTGAGCGAGCTGCCGGGCGTCGGCACGTCGAACATCGACAGTGCGATCGGCGGGATGAAATCGGCGAAGGCGAGTACGTGGGTTTCGTCGACCCGGCCTTCGTCGCGCAATGAAAGCAGCACCACGTTTTCGCGCTGACGGCCGCCGTCGAATGGCAGATCGCCGCGCAGCCAGCGTGCGCCGAAGTGCTGGGTGAAAGCCGGCATGCGGCCTTCGACGTAGCGCAGCTCCTGCGCTGTCGCATTCGCCACGGGCAGCTGCCCGGGCTGGAAATCGAGTACCGACGGCCGCGCGCTGCCGAACACGCCGATCAGCCGGCAAAGCGTCTGCTCGCCGTCACACAGGCTGGCTTCGACCTGGGTCACGTTGCGGCCTTCGCGCAGGCGCTGCGCGCGAATGGCCACCACACCGGCCGGTACCGGCGCCACGAAGGTGGTCTGCAGGCTGCGCAAGGGCATGTCCGCGGGCACCAGTTCGCGCATGGCACGCACGGCCAGTGCCGCCTGCAGGCCGCCGAAGGCGCTGCGCCCCTGCAGCCAGTCCTCGCTCACTGTCGCCTGCCAGTGGTCGTCGCGGCGTGTCACCGTCTGCATTGCCTTGGAGAACTGCATAGGTTGCGCCTGCCTTGTGTGACGGGCCCCTGATGATGCCAGCACAACGCTCCATCTGTGCATGTCTATACTCGGCCCATCGACTCTGGACGGAGCGCGCCATGGCCTTCCTGCAGGATCCACCACGACTTCCACATCCGTATCGCAACGACCGCTCGCTGCTGGCCCTGCTCGACCGCGCCCTGCCAGCCGACCGGCGTGCGCTGCTGGATGCCGACCTGGATGCACTGGGCGACCATGCGCAACAGGCATGGCAACGCGCCTGCACGACGGCACGCCGCAAACCCGTACTGACGCAGTGGGATGCATGGGGGCGGCGCGTCGATCGCATCGAGCTGACGACGGCCTGGCAGGAAGGTCCGCAACTCATCGCACGTCATGCCGTGCTCGCCGCCGGCCATGCCGACAGCGAACATGCGCGGCTGGAGGAGTTCGCCCGCGTCTACCTGTATCACGTCGCCAGCGAGTTCTATACCTGCCCGCTGGCGATGACCGATGGCGCCGCCACTGCGTTGAAAGCCTCCGGCAACCATGCATTGATCGAACGCGCCTTGCCGCATTTCCTCAGCCGCGACCCTGCATCACTCTGGCTCAGCGGCCAGTGGATGACCGAGAACGCCGGTGGTTCCGACGTGGGCCATACCGAAACGATCGCCCGACAGGATGCCGATGGCCGGTGGCGGCTATACGGCCGCAAGTGGTTCAGCTCCGCCGTGGTTGGCGAGGCCGCGCTGGCGCTGGCACGGCCGGAAGGCGCAGGAACGGGTACCGCGGCGCTCGCGCTGTTCTATGTCGAGACGATGGATGGCGAACGGCGCAAGCCCGAACTCGTCATCGATCGCCTGAAGGACAAGCTCGGCACGCACGAACTGCCTACTGCGGAAATCCATCTCGACGGCCTGCCCGCCTGGCCGTTGGGCGAACTCGCCCACGGCGTGCGCCAGGTGGCGCCGATGCTCAACGTCACGCGCACCTGGAATGCGATCTGCGCGATCGCCAGCATGTCGCGCGCGATCAGTCTGGCGCGCGATTACGCCACGCGCCGGCAGGCGTTCGGCCGTCCCTTGATCGAGCAGCCGCTGCATGCGCAGACGCTGGCCGACATGCAGGCCGAGTTCGAGGGTGCGTTCGCGCTGGCGTTCGAAGTCGCACATCTGCTCGGCCGGGTCGAGCACGGCGCGGCGGCACCACACGAGGCAGCTGTGCTGCGCCTGCTCACGCCGCTGGCCAAGCTGTGGACCGGCAAGCTGGCGGTGCAACTGTGTTCGGAGGCACTGGAGTGCTTTGGTGGCGCCGGCTACATCGAGGACACCGGCCTGCCGCAACTGCTGCGCGATGCGCAGGTGTATGCGATCTGGGAGGGCACGACCAACGTGCTGTCGCTGGACAGCCTGCGCGCGCTGGCCGGCGACAACCTTGTCGCCTTGCGCACGGCGACCGACGGCTGGCTGGATGGCAACGACGACATGCACGCCGCCAGCGCGATCCGGCTGACCCTGGGCGCGGCCTCACGCTGGCTCGAGCAGCACGCAGCCGCCCGCGATACCCTGGAAGCCGGTGCTCGCGGCCTCGCCTTCACGCTGGCGCGTTGCGCCGCTGCGGCATTGCTGGCACGTCAGGCCAGCTGGTCGAACCGGGGCAGCGATCCACGCCCGGCCGCAGCGCTGCACCGCTTCGTCGGCCATGGCCTCGACCGGCTGGTGGCACCGGATGCGGACAACACCGCATTGCTGCTGGGCTGAAGCCGCTCCCGCAGAGAGTCGACGCAACCGGCGAACACCCACACGGGCTAAAATGCCGCGTCTTCACTTCCCTGGCTCACCGACATGCAGCACCTGACCATCGTCACCACCGGCGGCACCATCGACAAGATCTACTTCGACGACAAGTCGGACTACAAGATCGGCGCGCCGCAGATCGGCGAGATCCTCGGCCAGCTCGGCGTGGCGTTCCAGTTCGACGTCATCCCGATCCTGCGCAAGGACAGCCTGCACATGGGCGCCGAGGACCGTGCGCTGGTGCGTTCCACGATCGAGGCACAGCCGCATCGCCACGTGCTGGTCACCCACGGCACCGACACCATGGTCGAGACCGCGCGCGAGCTGTCGAACATCAAGGGCAAGGTGATCGTGCTGACCGGCGCGCTGAACCCGGCACGTTTCCAGGGCTCCGACGCGGTGTTCAACATCGGCTGTGCGGTGGCCGCGGTGCAGACCCTGCCTGATGGTGTCTACATCGCGATGAACGGCCGAGTGTGGGATCCGGCGAAAGTGCGCAAGAACCGTGATGCCAACCGCTTCGAGGAAGCGACCGGCTGAGAACTCTCGCGAGATTGTTCCTTCACCCTGGCCCTCTCTCCGGCGGGGAGAGGGAGAAAACTCACAACATGCCGGTTTCCAGCTTGGCCGCGTCGGACATCATCGAGTGGCTCCACGGCGGATCGAACACCAGGTCCACGTCCGCCTCGGTGACCGTGGGGATCATCTCCAGCTTGGTGCGGGCATCGTCCACCAGGATGTCGCCCATGCCGCAGCCGGGCGCGGTCAGCGTCAGTTTCACGTAGACCTTGCGCTCGCCGGTGGCGGTCTGCTCCAGGCTGAGGTCGTAGACCAGCCCCAGCTCGACCACGTTGACCGGGATCTCCGGATCGAACACGGTGCGCAACTGGTCCCACGCCAGTTTTTCCACATCCGCGTCGGTGGCGTCGGCGGCCACCTCGATCGGCGCCGGCGGCTCCTTGCCCAAGGCATCGGCATCCTTGCCAGCGATGCGGAACAGATTGCCCTCCACATACACGGTGAAGCTGCCGCCCAGCGCCTGGGTTATGTAGCCGATCTGGCCCGCCGGCAGGCTCACCACGTCGCCCTGCGGCACCATCACCGCGGCGCAGTCGCGCAGCAGGGTGAAGGGTTCGCTGCTCAGACTGAAACCACTCATGCCACTTGCCAATCCCGTATCTGCGGGCACGACCGTGTGTCGAACCCAAGTTGTCTATTATGCCGCCCGCTGACCGGGCTCGCTTGTTCCAGATCAGGCCGGAACCCTCGAACTCAAGGGTTCGCAGCGTCGGCACCCGGCTGCTGCGGGCCGATGGCACGCTATGATGGCCGCTTTGCCCATGGACAAACGCATGTTTCCAGCTGTCCCGTCGTACGGTCGCCGATGAGCGCGCGCACCGTGTTGCTGTTCGTGTTCGCCCTGTTCAGTACCGTCATGCTGGGGCTCGCTGCCGGTGCATGCTGGATGGTCGTGACGCTGTACCTGGGTCACCCGCTGCCGTGGCTGGCGCTGTTGTTCGGCGCCCTGCTGGCCTGGGCGATACGCCATGGCGTGCGTCCACCGGGCCCCGGCGCCGCCATGCTGGCGGCGCTGGCCACCGCGCTGGCGGCGGTCTACGTCAGCATGCTGATCGCCGCCGTGCAGATCGCCGGCAACATGGGCATGGGTCTGATCGATGCGTTGCGCACGGCCGGTTTCCGCATGCTGTGGCAACTGGCACGGCTGGCATTGTCGCCAGCGGATATCGGCTGGGCCACGTTGGCCGTGCTGCTGGCCGCATGGCTGGGCTGGCGTTCGCCGCGAAAGCGCGCGCCGACCTTCGCTGCCGGCAAATGACTCAGGTATCCAGCGTCTTCAGCTCGGTCACCAGCTGCCCGGCCGCGGCCTGCCCGTCGCCGTAAAGCATGCGGGTGTTGTCCGCATAGAACAGCGCGTTCTCGATGCCGGCGAAACCGGTGCCCTTGCCGCGCTTGACCACGATCACATGCCTGGCCGCGCTCACGTCGAGGATCGGCATGCCGTAGATCGGCGAGGCCGGATCGGTCTTTGCCAGCGGATTGACCACGTCGTTCGCACCGATCACCAGCGCCACATCGGTGGTCGGGAACTCGGGATTGATGTCGTCCATGTCGGCAATCAGGTCGTACGGCACGCCAGCCTCGGCCAGCAGCACGTTCATGTGCCCAGGCATGCGGCCGGCCACCGGATGGATCGCGAACTTCACCTTCACCCCGCGCTTGATGAGCAACTGGGCGAATTCCCACACCTTGTGCTGCGCCTGTGCCACCGCCATGCCGTAGCCGGGCACGATCACCACACGCTCGGCGTAGGCCATCATCACCGCCGCGTCGCTGGCCTCGATCGGTTTCTGTGCGCCCTCGATCGCCTGCGCTTCGCCACCACCGGCACCGAAGCTGCCGAACAGCACGTTGCCGATCGAACGGTTCATCGCCTTGGCCATCAGCTGGGTCAGCAAGGTACCCGCCGCACCGACCACGGTGCCGGCGATGATCATCGCCTCGTTGCCCAGCACGAAACCCTCGAACGCCACCGCCAGGCCGGTGAAGGCGTTGTACAGCGAGATCACCACCGGCATGTCGGCGCCGCCGATCGGCAAGGTCATCATCAGCCCGAACAGCAGTGCCAGGGCGAAGAACGCCACGATCAGCGGCAGGCTGGCATGGCCGCTGGCCAATGCGATGCCCGCCACCACCGCCGCTGCCAGCAACAGCATGTTGACCACGCGCTGCCCAGGAAACACGAAGCGCTTGTCCAGCCAGCCCTGCAACTTGGCGAATGCGATCAGCGAGCCGGAAAAACTCACCGCGCCGATCAGCGCACCCAGCACGCCCAGCGCCAGTTCGACCGGGGACAGCAGGTTGACCGCGGGAAGCGTCGATACCGCGTTGATCGCCCAACTTTCCGGCCGCAGCGGTGAGGTGTCCGGGACACCGACCGGGTGCAGCAGCGTGAAGTTGCGCACGTAGCCGATCAGCTCCACGGCACCGATCGCCGCCGCGGCGCCACCGCCCATGCCGTTGTACAGCGCCACCATCTGCGGCATCGCCGTCATCGCCACGCGCCGGCCGCTCCACCAGGCTGCGCTGACGCCGATCAGCACCGCGGCGACAATCAGTGGAAGGTGGTGCATGTCCGGCAGGAAGAACGTGGCCAGCACCGCCAACAGCATGCCGTAGCCCGCCCACACGATGCCGCCGCGTGCGGTGCGCGGCGAACTCATGCGTTTCAGGCCCAGGATGAACAGCAGCGCAGCGAGGAAATAACAGGCCTTGATAAGGTCCGGCAGCCAGCTCATCACTTGCTCCCCTTGCCGGTATCCGGCTTGCTGGACCTGAACATCTCCAGCATCCGCTCGGTCACCACGTAACCGCCCGCGGCGTTGCCGGCACCCAGCAGGACGCCGATGAAGCCGATCGCGATCTCGAACGGGGTCTCGGCGTGGCCTAGCGCAATCATCGCTCCAACCAGCACAATGCCGTGCACGAAGTTGGAGCCGGACATCAGCGGCGTGTGCAGGATCACCGGCACCCGCGCGATGATTTCATAGCCGGTAAATGCGGCCAGCATGAAGATATACAGCGCCAGGAAACCGTCGATCATGACCCCACCCCGCCAAGACTCAGTTGTGTCTGCATCATACGGGTGCCGGTCAACCCGTGCGAGCCTGCCGCGTTGAACACGGGAGTCGAACCGCTGGAGCCTGAGGATGCGCCACCTGACGATGCGGAGGCCGCGGACATGAGCAGCATGGCCGGCACCCTCGGCACGGAGCTGCTGGACGAGGCCACGCGTGAAACGCCCGCCACACTGGACGCGTTCCTGGCCCAGGTGGAGCGCCGTGCGTTCCGCATGGCCGAGCTGCAGCTGCGCCAGCGCGAGGACGCGATGGATGCCGTGCAGGACGCCATGCTGCGGCTGGTCCGGCATTACCGCGACAAGCCCGCTGCGGAGTGGCCGCCACTGTTCTGGGGCATCCTGCGCAGGCGCATCGTCGACCTGCAGCGCCGCCGCAAGGTGCGCTCGATCGTGGTGGGCTGGCTCGGCGGTGGGCGCGACGACGACGGCGACGAACTGCCCGTCTGGGAACCTGCCGACCAGGGCCCCGGCCCGCTCGACCGGCTACATGACGAGCAGTCATATGCCGACATGGCAACTGCGGTGAGGCAGCTGCCGCAACGCCAGCGCGAGGCCTTCATGCTGCGCATGCTGGAAGGGCTGGACGTGGCGGAGACCGCGCAGGCCATGGGCTGCTCCGAAGGCAGCGTGAAAACACATCTGTCGCGCGCGATGCATCATCTGCGCGATCAACTGGAGGACTGGCGATGACCTCGTCCGATAAAAACCGGCCGGACAACCGGCAGCACAAACCGCTCGAACAACGTGCGCGTGAGCTTTATCACGAGGCCGCCCAGCGCGTCGATCCGGTCACCGCCGGGCACCTGCGCGCGGCACGACGGGAAGCACTGGCCGCCGCGCAGACGCCGCAGCGCCACACCGCCCGCTGGCTGATTCCGACCGGCGCGTTCGCGGCCATCGTTCTGGCCGCCTTGATGGTGTGGCAGCCCCTGCCTCATCGTGGTGCGGCACCATCGAACCAGGCCAGCAACGCGCCCGAGCAAGCCGCCGAAATGGACAATGAACTACCACCCGATGCCGACAAGACCGACCCGAACCTTTACCAGAACCTGGATTTCTATGGCTGGCTGGCTGCCAACAACAGCCAGAACAGCCAGCCGGCAAATCGCTGAGTCATGACCAAGTCCCGCCCCTCGACCCTGCCATTACTGTTCGCCGCGATGCTGTTCGGCAGCATCGCCTGTGCGCCTGTGAATGCGCAGAATGCGCTGCCACCGCACCCGTGGAACAGCCTGAGCCCGGCACAGCGCGATGTTCTGTCGCCATTGCAGGAAAAGTGGGACACCATGCCGCCGCGCAAACAGGCAACCATGCTGAAACGCGCCGAGCAATGGACCATCCTGCCACCGCGACAGCGGGAAGAGGTCCGCGAGCGCATCGCCCGCTGGCAGTCGATGACACCGCAGGAACGCCGACAGGCACGCGAGAACAGGCGCCAATTTCAGCAGCTGCCACCGGAGCAGCGGGCGAAACTGCACGCTGCGTTCGAGCGCTTTCAACAGCTGCCACCGCAACAGCGTGAGCAGCTGATCAAGCAGTGGCACGCCATACCTCCGGCGAAGCGGCTGCAGTGGATGAATCAGTCGGGCCACGGCGGAAGGCAGCTGCCGCAGAGGCCTGACAGGCCATGACGACAATCACCCCGCCTTGCACGGGGTGATTGTTTCAGCCGTTCAACCGGCCAGGCGGGTTTCGCCCGCATGGCTGATGCAGCTCTTGGCGACCAGCTCGTCGCCGAAGTCCGGTTGCAACACCCCATCGCGGATCAGCAGCTCGACGAAGTTGTAGACATTGCGCGCGTACATTTCCGACGCATGCAGCGGTGCACCGGCCGGCAGGTTGAGCGGGCCGAGTATCACTACACCGCCATGCTCGACCCGTTCGCCCGGCCGGGTCAGTTCGCAATTGCCACCGCCCTCGGCGGCCAGGTCGACGATCAGCGCCCCCGGCTTCATGCCTTCCACCATGGCCGCACTCAGGATCTTCGGCGCCGGCCGTCCCGGCACCGCCGCGGTGGTGACGATCACGTCGACCGACTTCAGATGCTCGGCCAGCGCCTGCTGCTGCACCGCGCGCTCCTCCGCCGACAGCTCGCGAGCATAACCGCCGCTGCCGGCCGCGCTCACCCCAAGATCGAGGAACTTGGCACCCAACGACTCCACCTGCTCGCGGGTTTCCGGGCGCACATCGTAGCCTTCGGTTTGCGCACCGAGCCGGCGCGCGGTGGCGATCGCCTGCAACCCGGCCACGCCGGCGCCGATCACCAGCACCTTGGACGGCCGGATCGTACCGGCCGCGGTGGTCAGCATGGGAAAGAATTTCGGCGACGCCTCGGCCGCGATCAGCATGGCACGGTAGCCGGCCACTGCCGCCTGCGAGCTCAACACATCCATCGCCTGTGCACGGGTGGTACGCGGCAGCAACTCCAGCGAAAACGCCGTCAGCTTGCGTGCGGTCAGTGCAGCGACCCGCTCGGCCGCGCCATGGGGGCGCAACTGGCCGACCACCACGCTGCCTTCGCGCAAGGAAGCAAACGCCGCATCATCGGGTGGCAACACGCAAGCGAGCAGGTCAGCCTGCGCCAGCACGCCGGCAGCATCGGCAAATTCGACCTCGGCATAACTGCTGTCGGGAAATCCGGCGGCACCACCCGCGTCGTGCTCCAGCAGGACGCGCAGCCCCTTGCCGTGAAATTTTTTCGCCATCTCCGGCGTGATCGCCACGCGCCGCTCTCCGGCAGCGGTCTCACGCAAAGCAGCTACGGTGATCGGCATGGTGCAATCCCCTCGACAATGGTCCGGACATCTTAGCGGCACTTGGGGCAACGTTTTGATCCCACGTCACCCAAAAGAGTAAGCTGGCCCGCCGGCACAAGCGGCCCATGCCGCCCGGGGTCATCGCTGGAGATCCCGATGCCCGTATCACCCAACGCTTTCGATGACTTGCTGGCACTCGCACGTAGCGCGCGTGAACAGGCCTATGCGCCGTATTCGCACTTTCAGGTCGGTGCCGCGCTGCTGACTCGCGACGGTCGCCGCTTCGGCGGCTGCAATGTGGAGAACGCCGCCTACGGCCTGTGCAACTGTGCCGAACGTACCGCCCTGTTCGGCGCAGTCGCAGCCGGCTGTCGGCCCGGCGAATTCGCCGCACTGGCGGTGATCGCCGATACCGACGGCCCGGTCAGCCCCTGCGGCGCCTGCCGCCAGGTGATGGCCGAACTGTGCGGCGATGCCATGCCGGTACTGCTGGGCAACCTGCGCGGCGACGTGCAGGAAACCACCGTGGGAGCACTGTTGCCCGGATCTTTCAAGCTGCCGCTTACGGCGTGATATTCAGCGCGGCCGATTCAGGCGGTCGCGCCAAACGCCGGATAAACCGCAACGCAGTTGCGCCCACCCGACTTGGCTCGATACAGCGCAGCATCGGCCTGCTCGATCAGCTGCTCGGGCGAATCCTGCCCCGCCCCCCCGAAACCGGAGACACCCAGGCTGACGGTCAACCTGACCGTCTCGCCACCGGCCTGGAACGGATCGGACTCGACGCGGCGGCGTATGCGTTCACCGATAGCCTCTGCTTCCGGCCGCCCGGCATGGAGCAGCAACACCACGAACTCCTCGCCGCCCCAGCGCGCCAGAATGTCGCCCGGCCGCAGTTCGTACTGAATGCGTTCGGCGACGATTCGCAGGCAGGCGTCGCCGACAAGATGCCCGTGATGATCATTGACCACCTTGAAATGGTCGAGATCGAGAAAGATCAAGGACAGCGATTGTTGCGCCTGCCGTGCTGCAGTCAGCGCTTCGGCCATGCGTACCATCAAGGCGCGGCGGTTGTGCAGTCCGGTCAGCGCATCGTGCTGCGCCTCGTCGCGCGCGCGGTCGCGTTCACGACGTATTTGCAGCGTGGACACGCCCAATCCGAGTGTCAGTACCAGGCTGGACAACGACAACGATGCCGGCAGGACGAATTCAAGCCAGCCGGGCAGCGGGGTCGCCAGCAGCAATTGCGCGGCACGCAGCGCGGTGAACACCGATTGCGGACTCCATGCAAGCAAAAAGATGCCGGCCGCCACGCTGCCGCGGCGCCATGCCACGACTACCGAGAGGATCGCCACTGCGCCGCAGATCAGGAACAGCATGTTGCCGATATCCGGCTGCAGGCTGTTTCCGGCGTGAAAACTCATCGGCAGCAACGAGGTCAGCGTCAACACTACCCACGGCGCCCGCAACCCGGACAGCACGCGCGCAAAATGCGGCGCGATGCGCCGCATATCGCAGAACTCGATGAGAAACGACAGCGCGAATGGCGTACTCAGGGCCGCCACAAACCACAGTACACGGATGCCCAACGGTTCCAGCCATTGACTGCCTGGCAATAGATAAAGATCGCCGGTAGACACCAGCAGATAGAGAAACTGCGGCGCCAGGTAGCCGACAAAGAACCCGTACAGCTTCTCGCGCAAAGCCAGCCAGAGTGTCAGTCCGACCAGGATCATGGTGAGTTGCACGGCTTCGAAGAATGTCATCAACCGCGTCCAGCGGATATCGGCCGCCTGATAGACCTCCTCCGGATACACCTCGGCACTGAATGGCATGCGCTTGCTGGAAGCCGACACGCGGAGATAGATGCCCTGGGCGGCACCGAGATTTCGCGGCAGTTCGAAAACCAGCGCGCGACGCGAGAAACGCGGATCACGACCGCTTTGCGCGTGGTACTGGATCAGCGGCCGAAAGTCCGGCGCAGCGAACAGTGTCACCGGCTGAAAGCGTGCGCCCTGTATCACCAGCAATGGCGGGCTGCGTTCACGCCAGTCTGCCGTGAGCTGCAGGCGATACCAGCGCGCAACTCCCCTGTCGAAAACCAGCCCACCGAGCTGAACGGGCTTGAAAGCACCATCCAGTGCGCCCGCCGTCACGTTGGCGGCGACAGGATCAATCCCCGCCGGCAGCACAGCCGCACGCAAGCTCACGGCGCCGGACTCGGCATTGGCACGCGCAACTTCTGGTGGCGCGAAAGCCAGCAAGCTGAATGCGGCCAGGCAGATCAGCAATCGCTTCATGGGAAGCCCCCGGATGCCCGCATCGTACGCCCGATTTGTGGCACGCCAAAGTCCCGCCTGTACGCAAAACCAGGGAGAGGTGCTCCCGTACTGATCGCACAGCATTCGCTTGCCGGCTAGCATGGGCAAGTCCATCCATTCGGTCTACTCCATGCCCGGCTCGTTAACCCTGCTCCAGCAACGCCATTCCGTACCCTCGCGCCAGCTCGGCGAGCCGGCACCGGACGAAGCGACCCTGCATGCCCTGCTGGAGGCCGCGATCCGCGTCCCCGACCACGGCAAGCTGGCGCCGTTCCGGCTGATCCGCCTGCAGGGCGGGGCGAAACTGAAATTCGGAGAGCAGCTGACTTCCATCGCGATCCGCAACAGCCCTGACCTGTCCGAAGCCAAGCTGGAGAAGGAGCGTCTGCGCTATACCTTTGCCCCGCTGGTGATGGTGGTGGTCGCCTGCCTGCACGCCGACAGCAAGGTGCCCGAGATCGAGCAGAAACTCTGCGCCGGCAATGTGGCCTATAACATTCTTCTGGGCGCGTATGCGCTGGACTACGGTGCGCAGTGGCTGACCGGATGGGCGGCTTATGACCGCGAGGTTGCGGCGATCCTCGGACTGGCGGAACACGAGCACGTGGTCGGCTTCGTGCACCTGGGCACGCGGCAGATCGATGTGCCCGACCGCGATCGCCCGGTGCTGACCGACCTGCTGGGCACATGGACGCCGTGAACGCATCGGCGAATGGACTTCCAGCCGTCCATCTGGTCGACGGAAGCCTGTATGTGTTCCGGGCATGGCACTCGATGCCGGACGAGTTCTTCGACGCTGACGGCCATCCGGTCAATGCCGTGCACGGCTATACCCGTTTCCTGTGCGAACTGCTGGAACGCGCACAGCCCGATCACATTGCAGTGGCGTTCGACGCCTCGCTGACCAGCTCGTTTCGTAACACGATCTACCCGGCCTACAAGGCCAATCGCGAGCTGCCGCCGCCAGACCTCGAACGGCAGTTCGTGCAGTGCCGCGCCGTCACCGAGGCGCTCGGTATCCACGTGATGATCGATCACAGCTTCGAGGCCGACGACCTGATCGGCAGCACGGTGTGGCACCTGCGCGCGCAGGGCTGGCGCAGTGTGATCGTTTCCGCCGACAAGGATTTCGGCCAGTTGCTGGGCGAGCATGACGAGCAATGGGACTACGCCCGCAACCAGCGCTGGGGACCGGTCGGCGTGCACGAAAAGCTCGGCGTACACCCCCAGCAGGTGGCCGACTATCTCGCCCTGTGTGGCGATGCGGTGGACAATATTCCCGGCGTACCCGGCATCGGCGCGAAGACCGCCGCCGCCCTGCTCAGCCACTTCGGCAGCCTGGACAACCTGCTCGACCGCATCGACGAAGTAGCCTTCCTGCGCCTGCGCGGTGCTGCCACCTGTGCCGTGAAGCTGCGCGAACATGCCGAGCAGGCCCGGCTCTATCGCCGACTTACCCGCATCGCACTGGATGCGCCAGGCGCAACTACCATCGAGGCGCTGCTGCGCCGGCGCAACGAGCCCGGCACGTTCGACGCACTCTGCGAACAATTGCGTTTCGGTGCCTTCACCCGCAGCCGGCTGCGTGCCCTGTTGCGCTGATCGTGGCACGCCGGTTGTCGTCATCGCCGGGGCACGTCACCATGTGTGCTGTCTTCGGATCGGTGGCTGCCCATGAACAACCTCGCAAACCGCATTCCCGTCGACGCCGACGCTCCGGTGGAAACGTTGTACGAAGGCCGCTGGCTGAGCCTGCGCAAGCGCGGTCGCTGGGAATACGCCGAACGCAACAACCCCGGCGGCGCGGTGATCATCCTGGCGGTGACGCCGGACGACAAGGTGCTGTTCGTCGAGCAGTACCGTGTGTCGATCCTGCAGAACACCATCGAAATGCCGGCTGGCCTGGTCGGCGACATGGCCGGTCAGGCCGACGAAAGCGTACAGCTGGCCGCGCAGCGCGAACTGGAGGAGGAAACCGGTTACCGTTGCCGATGCGTCGACTTCGTCCACCGCGGTCCG
Source organism: Rhodanobacter koreensis (assembly GCF_054782855.1). Taxonomy (NCBI): domain Bacteria; kingdom Pseudomonadati; phylum Pseudomonadota; class Gammaproteobacteria; order Lysobacterales; family Rhodanobacteraceae; genus Rhodanobacter; species Rhodanobacter koreensis. Next base: position 42,907 of record NZ_BAAGRR010000001.1, read on the forward strand.
TCGTCGTCCGGCATGAGTACCGAGATGATCGCGTTCGTGCGTGCCTGGGACCTGGAGAAGGTGGGTCCGGGCGGCGGTGACGAAACGGAAAACATCGTGGTACACGAAGTCCCGCGCCTCGAAGCGGGCACCTGGCTGTTCGCCCGCGCCGCGGAGGGCTATTCGATCGATCCGAAACTGTTTGCCGGATTGTGGTTCATCGAGCACGCCAGACCGGGCGATGGCCTAGACATGCACTGAACGGGTGCTGCGGGCATTGCCCGATTCGCAAGGCATCGCGGGAATTTCCGCGCGGGATCCAGAGCGCTCCTAAAGATATCGGCAGCCCTGCCGATCTTGAGGATGTCGGCCTACATCGGCTTCCCCGCTCGGCTCTTTGCATCGATGGATTCCTGCCCATGAAAACTCTGCTTGTCTCAGCCCTTTTGGTCCTCGCTCCGCTCGGCGCCCATGCCACCTGCGCCCCCACCGATTTCGAGATCAAGGATTTCAACACCGGGCATACCGGAGCTGGCGCGACGCTCAAACTCAGCCTCAGCGGCCAGCTGGTCAACAAATGCGCAGCGGCTTCGGCCGCGCAGATTCGTATCGAGGCAAAAGATGCCAGCGGCAATGTGCTGCAGACCAAGCAAGGCTGGCCTGCCGGCACCACGAACATCGCTCCGGGCCAGGCAGCCAGCTTCGACCTCGGCCGACAGTTCCGCTTCCAGCCGGAAATGGCCAGCTACAGCGTCACCGTAGTTGCCGTGCGTACCTGGTAAGCCGCAGGCAGCGCACCGGACAAACAAGGCTCCGCAAGGAGCCTTGTTGCTATCCGGCTTGCTTGTCCTGATCCAAATATCGGTGGACCACGACAGAGTGCGACCATCCGCAAGCCTGATCGGCGACCTGCCTCGTTACGCTCGAAACCCCGGACTCGACCCTGGATATGGCGCCGCACTGCGTACGCAAGGCGTACCGGCGCTGGCAGGTCAGTGCAATACGAACAGCTTGTCAAAACCTGCCACCCGCAAAGTGCTGCGCAACTCGCAGTCGGCATTGACGATGCGGATTTCGGCACGATCCGCGCCGGCATGTTCGCGCAGCAGCAGCAGCATGCCCAGCGCCGAGCTGTCCATGCTGGTCACACTGCCGAGATCGACGACATAACTGCGCGCGACGGCACCCTTGCCCAGACAGGCTTCGTGAAAATCGCGGTGAATGCTGAAGTCGAAGCGGTCGCCCAGTTGCAGGGTCAGGCAATCGTGTTCGCTGTCGTGATGGACGATCATGGCGTACTCCTCAAAACAATTCGATTTCGCCGGCATCCATCGTGCTCTGCAATGCCGGACCGCGTGAACGCAGACGCGCCTTCTCGCGCTGGATCGCCAGCCGGCTGCGCACCCGCTGGGCATGTTCGATCAGGGTATCCGCATCGACCGGGGCACAGGCCAGTTCGCCGATATCGTGGGTGCACTCGGCCACCACCTCCTGCAGCTCGACCAGTCGGGTACGCGTCTGCCGCAGCAGCTGGCTCAGGATGTCCTCGAACTGCAGCGAACGAATGGTGGTGGACACGTCGCTGCCGAGCCCACGGTTGATCTCGACCACCTGGTCGGCGACCGCACTGGTCCGCGCGTCGCTCTCGGTGACATGGGCCATCATTGCGTCGATGCCGCCCTTGGCCGACAACGCCACGTTCAGATCCTGCGAGGCCATGGTGCCGACCAGTCCGCGCAGCTGTTCCATGGAGATGCGTGCGCGCTCGACGTGGCTGCCGATCTGCTCGTTGAACTGGTTGGAATGGCTGGCCAGGTTGCGGATCTCGCCGGCGACCACCGCAAACCCGCGACCGGACTCGCCCGCGCGTGCCGCCTCGATGGCGGCGTTGAGCGCCAGCAGGTTGGTTTCCTCGGCGATCGTGTTGACGTTCTTCAGCAGGCCGAACACCGCATCCATTTCCCTTGCCATGCCGTCAATGCGATAGACGATACGCAGGCTCTCGCGCGACATCTGCACGATCATGCCGACAAAGTGCTGCAGCAGGTCACCGGTACGGGCGGCAAAATCCTGTATCGAAACGCCGCCGTTCTGCACGTCGATGATCTGCTTGAGCAGCGACTGCTGGAGTTCGGTCTTGCGCGACAGGCCGTCGAAGCCACCGCCCAGTTCGGACACTGCATCGCGCAGCAGATCCAGTCCCTGATGCAGCTCGCGGCTTGCATGACCGAGTTCATCAACCAGCGCACTGCGCACGTCCTCCAGCGCCTCGCGCACCGGCGCGGTGTTGTCGATCACCTCGACCGGTGCCACGGGCACGGCGTGGCGGCGACTCTCGACTATCCATGCTGCAGTGAGCGCAACCACCAGTACAGGCGCCAGCCAGTCCGGGTGCCACAGCAGCGCGCACACCAGCGCCACCGTACTGGCAAGCCAGCCGTACAGCGGCTTCTGAGCGGTGAAGCGAACAAGTTGAGCAATGGCAACCATGGGCCAGTATCCGTCGGTCAGGCGCGCAGGGCGCCATCGTGGGGTTGAAACGCGAGCTTGAGCAGGCGCTCGGCAATATGATCCAGCGGCAGCATTTCGCGTGCTGCGCCCAGCTTCCAGGCAGCACCGGGCATGCCCCATACCACCGAGCTGTCCTCGTCCTGTACCAGGGTGGCCGCACCGCCCTGCTGCAATTCGAGCAGGCCGCGCGCGCCGTCATCGCCCATGCCGGTCAGCAATACCGCAATGGCAGCGGCGCCGGCGCTGGCCGCCATCGAACGGAACAGCACGTCGACACTGGGTTTATGCCGGTTTACCGGCGGGCCGTCATGCAGCCGGCACACATAGCGGGCGCCGTCCCACATCATCAGCAGGTGGTGGCCACCCGGAGCAATGTAGGCGTGACCGGACTGGATCGGCTGGCCGTCGCGCGCTTCGCATACCCGCATCGCCGAACAGCGATCCATGCGCTCCGCAAACGGCCCGCTGAATGCGGCGGGGATGTGCTGGGTAACCAGGATCGGAGGCGCATCCGGCGGCATCGATTCGAGCACCACGCGCACCGCCTCGGTACCGCCCGTCGATGCACCGATGGCGATGATCGGGCTGCCGCCACGGGTACCCGCGGCCTGCACTCGCGGCAATACGGCATCGGCCGACAGCCGCGGTGGCACCTCAAGCTTGCGCACCACGGCACGCGCACGTGGCCGGGCCCTGGCAGCAAGTTTCACCTTGGCGCAGATCTCCTGCGCACCGTCGCCGAAGCTGTTGGCGAGGTCGCTGCTGGGTTTCGCGAAGAAATCCACCGCACCCAGTTCAAGCGCGCGCAAGGCAACTTCGGCCCCCTGTACGGTCAACGACGACACCATCACCACCGGCATCGGCCGCAGCCGCATCAGGTTCTCCAGAAAGGTGAGGCCGTCCATGCGGGGCATCTCGACATCCAGCGTGAGCACGTCCGGATCGAGCTGCTTGATCTTCTCGCGCGCGATCAACGGATCTGCCGCGGTGCCGACCACTTCAATCGCCGGATCGCAGGCAAGCATCGCCGTCAGCAGCTTTCGCACCAACGCCGAATCGTCGATCACCAGAACACGCACTCTTTCCATCACTGTCCATCTCGCCTTGCTGAAGCTTCCGGGCCACATCGCGTACCGCAGCCACCTCATCGAGGCCATGCTGCCGAAACTGTCCGCTAGAAAAGCTCGACCTCACCCTTTATCGGGTCATTTGCCAAACGCTTGAGGTAATTGCGCTCGCCTGCCACCAGCGCCAGATCGTCGTGGCGCCGCAGCAGCCGCACGCGCACCCTGCCGCTGAGCGGAAAGAACTGCACCTGCCGCGGGTAGACATCACCCAGATCCGATGCGCACAGGTTCAGCTTTTCGGTGGCGATGTAACGCTGCACGAAATCGATGTTGCGCTGACCGATGTCGGAAAGCTGCGCCAGCACACGGCCGCCGCCAAACACCTTGACCTGCAGCTCGCTCCGTTGGCCGCCTGCGCCGAGGATCGCGTTGATCAGCTGCTCCATGGCATCGCTGCCATAACGTGCCGCACGCCCCACGGTGGCGGACCAGCTGTCGCGCTCACCCAGCGGCTCGGGCAGCATGAAGTGATTCATGCCGCCAATGCCACGGCGATCATGGATGCAGACCGAGACGCAGGAACCGAGCACGGTGGTAATCAGCTCCTCCTGCGTACTGACGTAGAACTCGCCGGGCAGCACCTTTGCCATCACGCAGGACTGCGCCGGATCCCAGTAGCGTCGCACGTGCTCGAAGCCCGGCAGCGCCGGAGCGAAACCCGGGCTGTCGGGCCGTCTGAAATGCAGCAGGGTCATCAGCCAAGCTTCCGGTAAACCGTCCGGCCGATCAGCTCGAAGTCATCGTTGATGCCGTGCAACGATTCGGAGTGGCCAAGAAACAGATAGCCGCCCTTGGGCAGCAGCTCGGCATAGCGACGGAACAGCCGCTGCTTGGTCGGTTGATCGAAATAGATCACCACGTTGCGGCAGAAAATCGCATCGAACGGCCCGCGCATCGGCCACTCGTGCAGCAGGTTCAGCGGCTGGATCGCCACCAGCTCGCGCAAGCGCGGATGCACACAGGCCAATCCCTCGTATTCACCGGTGCCGCGCAGCATCCAGCGCCGGCAGCGCTCCGCGCTGATGCCGGCAAGCCGCTCCAGCGGGTACACGCCCCCGCGAGCGGTTTCCAGCGCCTGCGGTGACAGGTCGGTCGCCAGGATTCTGGCATCCAGCGCGCTGCCGTGCTGCTCGATCGCCTCGGCCAGCACCATCGCCAGCGCATAGGGCTCTTCGCCGGTGGAACAGCCGGCCGACCAGATGCGCAGGCGATCCCCCTCGCGACGCTTGTCATGCAGCCAGCGCGGCAGCAGTTCGTTGACCAGGAACTCGTAGTGATGCGCTTCGCGGAAGAACGCCGTGACGTTGGTGCTGATCGCGCTGGCCAGCTCGCCCAATTCGCTTAGCGGATCGCGCCGAAGCAATTCGCAGTAACTGCCGAAACTCTTCAGACCCAGCGCGCGCAGTCGACGCAACAGACGGCCCTGGACCAGCTGATGTTTGTGCTCACCCAGCGAAATGCCGCACTGCTCCAGCACAAAGCCGCGCAGGAACTGGAACTCGGCATTCCCCAGTACGGGCCCGTTGCTGCCGATGGCAGCCACGCCGTCGTTGAGCATGCCGATCGCGGCGTTCACTCAGAACTCCTTCCACACACCGGCCGCAGTGTCGGCCTCCGCCACCGCCCGTGCCGGCCGGACCGGTACCGACGGCGCATTGCGCACGGCAGCAAAAACAGCCTCGGCTTCGGCCGCCACGGCCCGCGCGCGCAATGGCGCAGGTTCCGCCACGGCCACGGCCTCATGCTCGTTCAGCTGAAAGAAGCCGACCTGGCGGGTAAGTTCGCCGGCCTGCTCCTGCATGGCGCGGGCGGCCGCCGCCGCTTCCTCGACCAGCGCAGCGTTCTGCTGGGTCATCTCGTCCATCTGCATCACGGCATTGTTGACCTGGTCGATGCCGGCCGATTGCTCCTGGCTGGCCGCGGCGATCTCGGCGACGATGTCGGTGACCTTCTTCACGCTCTCGACAATCTCGGCCAATGCCTTGCCCGACTGGTCGACCAGCTCCGAACCGCTGCGTACCTTCTCCGCGCTGTCTTCGATCAGCCCCTTGATCTCCTTCGCGGCGCCGGCGCTGCGCTGGGCCAGGCTGCGCACCTCGGTAGCCACGACCGCGAAGCCGCGGCCCTGTTCGCCGGCACGCGCAGCCTCCACCGCCGCATTCAGCGCCAGCAGATTGGTCTGGAACGCGATCTCCTGGATCAACCCCACGATGTCGGCGATCTTGCGGCTGGAAGTGTTGATGTCGCGCATCGCGACAATGGCCCGTCCCGCCACCTCGCCACCGCGCTCGGCCTGTTCGCGCGCCCCGCGCGCCAACTGGTTGGCATGGCTTGCGTTCTCCGCGTTCTGCTTGACGGTGGAGGTCATCTGCTCCATCGACGAAGCGGTCTCCTCCAGCGAAGAGGCCTGCTCCTGGGTGCGCTGGCTGAGATCGTCATTGCCGTGGGCAATCTGCTGTGCCGCCGTGCTGACGGCATCGGAGCCGCGGCGCACTTCGCCAACGGTAAGCGCCAGGCGGTCGTCCATCGCCCGGAACGCTTCCAGCAGGCGGCCAAGCTCGTCCTTGCGACGATTGACGATGCGGTGTCCCAGTTGTCCCTGCGAAATCGCATTGGCCACGCGCACGGCCCGATTGAGGGTGCCGACGATCGAGCGGATCAGGAAGAATGCCATCAGCACGGCCAGCAGCATGCCGGCGCCCAGCGCCCCGAATGTCATGATGCGGATGCGCTGATAGCTGGCCAGGCTCGATTCGTACTGCTGCCGGCTTTCCTCGATCTGCATGGTGATCAGCTTGTCCATTTCCGAACTCATGATCGCCACGTTCGGCAGCACATCGGAATACAGTTCGCCGCTTGCGTCATCATCAGCCTGATTCAGGGCATCCGTGATTTCCTTCATGGACGTTGCCACGTCGGCGCGGGCACTCTCGAACGCCGCCCACTGCTTCTTGACCGCAGGCGTCATGGCCGTGGCGTTCAGATCCTTCAGCAGCGCGGCATCTTTCGCCCCGGACTGGGCAATTTCGTCCAGCTTCTGCTTGACGATCGCCTTGTCGCCCTTGTGGAAGGCCGCTTCGCTCAGCGCAATGAAGTCGCTCAACGAATTGCGTGCAACTTGATTGATATCCGTCAGCGGAATCAGTTCATCGTGGTAGATCCGCCGTGCGCTCTCGTTCGCGCTGGCCATGCCACCAAGCCCGATCCACGCGCCCACCAGCAGCATCACGCACAACAGGCCTAGTACCCCGATCAGGCGCGCCTTGACGGTCAACGCTGACAGGCTGGTAACGCGAGCCATGAAAGTCTTCATCTTCATCTTGATTCCCGGGTCAGGCGGCAACTTCAACTTCCTGGACGGCCGGCAGGGCCGCATCCAGCGTTTCCACGTCCTCCGGACGCATGAGCTTTTCCACATCCAGCAGCATCACCATGCGTTCGGCATGGGTGGCAAGGCCTTTCAGATAACGGGTATCCACCACCGTGCCCATGTCGGGCACCGGGCTGATCGCCGCCTGATCGATGTCGACGACATCGGAAACACCATCCACCACGATGCCGAACAGGCGCTCGGCAATGGCGACGATGATCACCACCGTGGTATCGCCATAGCTTTCGCGCTCCAGTCCGAAGCGCAGGCGCAGATCCATGACCGGCACGATCGCTCCACGCAGATTCAATACGCCCAGCAGATAGACCGGCGTCTGGGGAATGCGGGTCACCCTGGACCAGCCGCGGATTTCGCGTACGGCCAGGATATCCACGCCATACTCCTCGCCCGCCAGGGTGAAGGTGAGCTGCTGCATGGGGGATGCCGCACCTTGATTGCTTTCGTGCATGGACTCTTGCCTCGTGACGGACGTCTGCTGACGCCTTGCTGCTCTATCTGTGTCGGCGCCGCCAGCGGAAACTTGAACAACTGCCGCGTGCCGATGTGTTGCCGTCGCGCAAGCAGCGGGCGCATCGCCCACGTGCGGCGGACAACGCAACTGCCAGCTGGGTATCGCCTGCCGCGGTGACAGGTGGTGTTGCCGATCAGGCTGCCTTGCTGCGCTGCCCCAGCCGCACCACACCGCCCACGTCGACAATCAGCGCGACCGAACCGTCGCTGAGAATGGTGGCGCCGGACACGCCCTGCACGCGGCGGTAATGGGCTTCGAGCGACTTGATCACGGCCTGTTGCTGGCCCAGCAGCTCATCGACCAGAAGGCCGACGCGCCGCCCGTCATCCTCCACGACCACCACGATGCCGCGCTCGACATCGGTCACTGCATCCGCACAGGCGAACGCCTGATGCAGCCTCACGATAGGCAGATAGGCATCGCGAAAATGGAACACCTCGCCACCGCTGGCGATCTTGCGCACCATCTCCGTGCGCAGTCGCAGCGACTCGACGATCGAGGTCAGCGGCACGATGTAACGCTCGGCACCGACCGCCGTGGCCAGGCCGTCAATGATCGCCAGGGTGAGCGGCAGGGCGATCGTGAACGTGCTGCCCTTGCCGCTGATGCTGCGCACGCCGACGCTGCCACCGAGATCGCGCACGTTGCGCCGCACGACATCCATGCCGACACCGCGGCCGGAAAGGTCGGTAGCCTTGGCTGCCGTGGAAAATCCCGGTTGGAAAATCAACTCGGCCACCTCGGCATCACTGAGTTCCTGGCCGGCGTCGATCAGGCCATTCTGCTGCGCCTTGGCGACGATCGCGGCATGGTTGAGGCCTGCACCGTCATCACTGATCTGCACCACGATGTTGCCGCCTTCGTGGTAGGCATTGAGCTTGAGCGTGCCGGTTTCGGACTTGCCGGCGATCCGGCGTTGCTCGGGCGACTCCAGTCCGTGGTCGATCGCATTGCGCACCAGGTGCACCAGCGGATCGCCGATCTTTTCAAGCACCGTCTTGTCCAACTCCGTGCCTTCGCCGTGCAACTCCAGCTTGACCCGCTTGTCGAGCTTGCGCTCCAGATCATGCACCAGCCGCGGAAACCGGTTGAACACCGAGCCGATCGGCAACATGCGGATGCGCATGACGCTTTCCTGCAATTCGCGCGTGGTGCGTTCAAGCTGTACCAACCCTTCGCGCAGCCGCTCCAGTTGCGACACGTCGAATGTCTCGCCGATTTCGCTGAGCATCGACTGGGTGATCACCAGCTCGCCCATCATGTTGATCAGCGCATCGACCTTGTCGATGCCTACGCGGATCGAGCTGCCTTCGCTGGATGCGGCCGGTGTTTCGCGAACCTGGCGTGGTGCGGCGACGGATTGCACTTGTGCCGCAGCAGATGCAGTCGGCAGCGACTCATTCATGGCCATCGCGATGACGCTGGCTGCCGGTGCCTTGACCAGCGGCTTGATCACCAGCTCGCAATCACCGTCGAGCCAGTCGAACACCGCGTCGATATCGCCGCGCGCAATGGCTCCATGCAGACGCAGATCCCAGCCCAGATAGCACTTCGTGGGGTCGAGTGCGACCAGCTGTGCCGGCGCGCCATCGACAATGTACGCACGCACCACTTCCAGCCGGCCCAGTTGCTGCAGTTCCCGGAACAGTCGCAGCGGGTCGTTGCCGGTCTGCAGCAGATGCGGCAGGGCGACAAACCCGATTTCCCAACCGTCGGCGGCAGCCTTCGGCGTGGCGACCGCGGCCCTTTCGGCGGCCTTGCCACCGACCAGCCGCACCAGCTCGGCACGCAACGATTCGCTCTCGGCATCGGCCGCCGGCTCGGCATGGCGCGAACGACCAAGCATGGCGCGCAGGCAGTCGACCGAACGCAGCAGCAGTTCGATCAGTCCGGTTTCCACCGCGCGCCGTTCGCTGCGGACTTCCTCCAGCAACGACTCGGCCACATGGGTGAATGCGGCCACGTCGGTAAAGCCGAAGGTGGCCGCACCGCCCTTGATGGAGTGCGCGGCACGGAAGATCGTATGGACCAGCTCGGTATCGGCCGACCCCGAATCCAGTGCCAGCAGGGCCGCTTCCATCGCATCGAGCCCTTCCAGACTTTCCTCGAAGAAAGTCTTGTGGAATTGAGTCAGGTCGACTGCGCTCATGGTTGTCCTCAGCCCAGCACGCGCTTGACGGTCGCCAGCAGCTGCTCCGGATCGAACGGCTTGACCAGCCAGCCGGTAGCGCCGGCAGCCTTGCCTTCCATTTTCTTCTCGGTATGCGATTCGGTGGTCAGCATCAGGATCGGCACACCCTTGTACGCATCCAGCGTGCGCAGCTCGCGCACCATCGCAATGCCGTCCATCACCGGCATGTTGACGTCGGCCAGTACCAGATCGAACGTGCCGGTGCGGGCCGCATCCAGCGCCAGCTGGCCGTTCTCGGCCCCAGTCACCTCATGCCCTGCTCCACGCAGAGTGAAGGCCACCATGTCGCGCATCGAAGTCGAGTCGTCTACCGCAAGAATCTTTGCCATGCTTCCACCTCGTGTCAGGCCGGTGTCGCCACCGGCATTTCCAATATCTGTGCCAGCCCCAGCAAAGCGGCCGCTTCATTCAGGGCGTCACTCGTGCCGCACCAGCTCAACTTGCCGCCACGCGCACCGAGTTCGCGCTGGAACAGCGTCAGCAACTGCAGTGCCGCCGTATCGGCACGTTCCACCGCGCGACCATCCAGCACGATCTCGCCTGCATCCAGCACATCCAGCAATGTCTTCATCAGCGAAGCCTGGGCTGCCATGCGGCAATCCGCCGGAAGCGTCAGCACGATCGGCTCCACGCGGACGACTGCTTCCGACCCTGCGGCCATGGCTGTCTGCGGCAGATCCGACTTCGCTGCCTTCACACCCGCTTGTTTGCCGCCCATGCCATCACCCCGCTGCACTGTGTGCGTTGACGAAGGGCTTATCGGCCGGCGCGACAATCGCTTTAGCGCCGCGCCATCGGCTCGACGGGATCGGCGCCGTGCGCGCGGGCACCAGCCAGCAGGCATCGGACGCGCAACCCTCAAGTTTTCCCGCGTGGCGCCGATGCCCTTCTGGACGGACCCATTTCGGCTCGCGGGCAAACCCGCGCAGGACTTCCTCTTGATCATCCAACCCACCAGCGTTGCCGCCCTCACATGGGCCGGTGCTGCCTCCGGCACCAGTGCGCAGAGCTGGCGCATCGGCACCGTGCTGTCGGCGCGGCCGCTGGGCGTCAACCCGCAGGGGTTGCTGGTGTTGCAGGTCGGCAGCCTGACCGTGGAGGCGGAGGTACCCGGCAGCCAGCTGCCTGCCCAGTTCCAGGTGCGTGTGCTGACTCTTGGAGCGCAACCCCAGCTGGAAGTGCTCCTGCCCCACCCTGCCGACCCGACATTCCAGCGCGTGCTGCGCGAACGGTTGCCGCAGCAGAATGGTTACGCGCCGCTGCTGGCCACACTCGGCGCGCTGGCGCAACGGCCGATGATGCGCCAGCTTCCGCCCTACCTGCGTACCGCGCTGGCCCTGCTCGAACACGCCATGCGCACGCCTGCCGACGTCACTACCGGCGAGGGCCTGCGCGTGGCGATCAGCCGCAGCGGCCTGTTTCTCGAATCGCAATTGGCCGACCCCCAGGCCAACTTGACGGCACTGGCCGAGGAGGACTGGAAAAGCGCACTGCTGCGGCTGGTCGGGCTGCTCGATCGACAGTCTCCTTCGCCACCCTCCCCGAACCGCAGCGACACGGCACCACCCCTGCTTCAACGCGGCCTGCAGGCACAGGCACGATTGCCGCTGCCGCCTGCGTCCGACGCCGACGACGTGGATCTGCTGCTCAACCAGCTGCACGGTGACGTCAAGGCTGCGCTGGCGCGGGTGGAAGTGGCCCAGCTGGAAGCGAGCACGCTGCCGGCCTGGATGATCGAGATTCCGCTGCAAGGGCATGACGGGCGCGACGTGCTGCAGCTGCAGTTGGAGTTCGTCACCGATGCCACCGATGGCAGTCATGGCTGGACTCTGGGCTTTGCGCTTGATCTGCCTGCACTTGGGCCCGTGCATGGCGAACTGCAACTGCGCGAACCGCGACTGTCGGTACGCCTGTGGGCCGAGCGCGCGGAAACGGCACAACGGCTGGAACGCCAGTTCACCCCTCTGCGCCAGCGACTGGCCGCCTGCGGCGTACTGCTCGATCAACTGAGTTGCCAGACAGGCCTGCCGCAGCCTCACAACCGGCATAGTGCCGTGCTGCTGAAGGCAACTGCATGAGCACACCAGCACCTGCCCAGCGCAGGGTCAGCCTGAAACTGGCCAGCGGCGCGAACGAGGTCAAGGCGATGCCGGCCGAATCGCTGGACAGCCTGCTTGCACGCGCCAGGGCGCTGGGTCTGCCGTTGCACCACGATCCGCAGATCGCCGCCTTGTTGGCAGCGCTGCGCCTGCGTGACGACGTTCCGGCATTGCTCTATGCCGCGGCCGCATCGGTGCTGGCCGCGGTCTACGATGCGGCCGAAGAATAGCCGGTGATGAACAGCACGATGCGGCTCAGTGACCGGCAGGATGCAGTTGCCGGATCAGTCGGGCCTCATCGCGGGACAGGCCGCAACGTGCAACCATCTGCTCGACATCCGCACCTTCGCGCGCCAGTTGCTGGGCCAGTTCATAAGGCGTCAGCGAGGCCGCTGCCGGCTGTTGCTCGAACACGGCCATGCGTTGTTCCATGCGCCCCAGTGCACTCACCACCATCGACGTCGGCACGTCGGTCTGGACCGCGTGGGACACGCTGCGGGTCAGGTTGACGATGTCTTGCTTCAGCCGAAGCGACTGCCGCCACAACTGGAGCAGCACGGCGGACTGCAGCAGGGCCAACAGCAGCAATATGCCGACCGTGATCTCAAGCGCCATCGCCACCCTCCTGTTGCAAGCGGCACAGTCGACGTATATCGAGCAAGGCGGCGAATTCACCCTTCCAGGCCAGCACGCCGCTCACCGGGTCATCGGGCCGGCTGGCACGTCCCGGCGGTGGCGGCGCGATTTCGCCACCGTCGATCCGCAGCAACTCGCCAATATCGTCTACCTGCAAACCAACCAGGTGACTGCCGTGCGACAGCATCACCACGCGAATCCGCTCCGGATCAGCGGCCGGCAATACCGGCAGTCCCAGGCGCAGGCAACCGTCCAGTACCGGCACGATGCGTCCACGCAACAGACGGATGCCCAGCAGGTCGGCGGCGGCACCCGGCACTGGCGTCAGTTCGCCGGGGCGGATGACTTCACTGACATCGGCCAACGGCGCCGCATACAGCTGGGCGCCGATGTGGAACGACAGCCAGTGCTGGTCCTTCGACACGGTCACTCCGGCAACGGCACTCATGCATCCGCTCCACGATCACTTGATATCGTCATGGGGTCCGCCCGGCGGGCGTGCTGCGTTGCGGCACATCGCCTGCATCCGAAACCGGTGCAGCGCGTGTGGCTGAGGCCGCCGCCTCCACGTCGGGCGAGGTGGCTGGCGACGCGACCGCCGTGATCACCGGCACGCTCGGCAAGCTTGCCGCTGCATCCACCCCGGCAGCACGTGGCGCGGTGACATGCACGGTCGGCATCTCGGGGGCGGTCGCGGCGGGCTCCTTGTCGGTTTCCGCTGTCGCATCGATGTGATCGGCATCCGTATAGAAGCGGCTCGGTGCCGTGCGATCGCTCAGCACGACGACCAGTACCCGGCGGTTGCGGTTACGACCTTCCGCGGTGGCATTGTCGGCAACCGGCCGCATCTCGCCCCACCCGATGATGCCAAGCCGGTCGGCGCTCACGCCATGTTCGGAAAAAAGCCGTGCCACGGTCGCTGCCCGTGCTGCCGAGAGCTCCCAGTTGGATGGGTATACCAGGGTGTTGATCGGCACATCGTCCGTATAACCCTCCACCCGCAGCGGGTTCGCGAACGGCGTGAGGATCGATGCCAGATTGCGCAGCACCGAGTCGGCAGGCGGAGCCAGCTGGGCCACGCCGCTGGGAAACAGGATGTCGGTGCGGATCTCGATTTCCAGCCAGTCCTTGGTACGCCGCACGACGACCTGCTGCTTGTCGATCAGCGGCTGCAACGCCTTGCGCACCTGACTTTCGATGCTTTTCAGGTTCTCCAGCTGGCTGGAGGGGTGGCCCGCATCACGCCCACGGCCTCCCTGCATCGGTACCGGGTGCGGCGGGATCGGTATGGCGATCGGCACGACCGACGAGCCGGGCTGGCCGGCCGGCGCAGCAATCGCCGGCTCGATGTTGTGTGGCCGTACCTTGGTCGGCGGCATCGGCGCAATCACATGGCTGGAACCGTTGAATGCCTCGATGATCGATTCGGACATCACCCGGAACTTGCCTTCGTTGACTACCGATACGGCATACATCACCACGAAGAACGCCAGCAGCAGCGTCATCAGATCGGCATAGGGAATCGCCCATGCCTCGTGGTTGAGATGTTCCTCGTGACGTTTCTTTCTCACGGCAGATAACCCTGCAACCGTGCCTCGATCTGCCGCGGGTTGTCGCCTTGGGCGATCGATACCAGTCCCTCGATCAGGATCTCGCGCATCTGCGACTGCTTGCCGATCAAGCCTTTCAGGCGCGCTGCCATCGGCAGCATGAACATGTTGGCCAGCGCCACGCCATAGATGGTCGCCACGAACGCCGCCGCGATGCCGTGACCGAGCTTGCTCGGATCGGCCAGGTTCTGCATCACCGCCATCAGCCCCATCACCGCGCCGATGATGCCCAGCGTGGGCGAGTAGATGCCGGCGTTCTCGTACACCTTGGCACCGGCCAGGTCGACCGCCTCGCGGGTGTCGAGATCGACTTCCAGCACGCTGCGGATTGCGTCCGGTTCGCCGCCGTCGACCAGCAGCTGCAGCCCCTTGCTGATGAACGTATCGGACTCGGACTCGATCTGCGGCTCCAGCCCGAGCAGGCCCTGGCGCCGCGAGATTTCGCTCCAGCCGACGATGCGGCTGATCAGGTCGGCGGGCTGGTGCCGGGGCGGCTTGTAGATCATCCCCAGCATCTTCAATGCATGCTTGAGCACCTTGCCCTGGTTCTGCACCAGCAAGGCAGCGGTCGTGCCGAAGAAAACGATCACGAACGCGGCCGGATTCCACAGCGCGCCGACCGTGGACCCCTTGAGTACGGTACCGAGGATGATGACCACGAAGGCCATGATGGTGCCGATGATGCTTATCCGATCCATACGTTCAGCCGGTTATCTGCAGTGAAGGAAGAAGTTGCCCGTCGCCATCGGCGAGGCCGGCCAGATCCAGCACCAGCGCCAGACGGCCGTCGCCGGTCACGGTGGCACCGGCAATCCCGGCGGCACCCTCGAACAGCGGACCGAGCGGCTTGACGATGACGTCCTCTCGACCAAGCACGGCATGCACCAGGCAGCCCAGTCGCATGTGGCCGATGTGCAGCACCACCACATGCCGTCCGGCGGCCATCGCCGCGCCGGCCCAGCCGGCCAGGTTGGCCAGCGGCAGCGCACGACCGCGGTGGCCGGCGACCAGCCGCCCGTCCAGCAGGCGGTCCTGGCCATCGGCCAGTTCGAACACCTCCTCGACATTGCTCAACGGCAACGCGAACAGACGCGCTCCGACACGCACCATCAGCACGCGCTGAATCGCCAGCGTCAGCGGCACGGTCAGCTCCAGCTCGCTGCCATGGCCGAGCTTCGAACGCACCTGCAAAGTGCCACCGAGCTCCGCCACGCGCGTCTTCACCACATCCATGCCGACACCGCGACCGGAGATATCGGAGATCGTCGCGGCGGTACTGAAACCCGGGCGGAAGATCAGTTCGTAGCATTCGGTTTCAGTCAGGTGCGCAGCCTGTGCCTGATCGATCACACCTTTCTCCAGCGCCTTGCGGCGCAGGATTTCCGGATCCATGCCGCGGCCATCGTCACTCACCGAGATCACGATGCGCTCGCCACGCTGACTGGCCGACAGACACACCCGCCCCTTGCGCGGTTTGTCGTTACGCTCGCGCTCGGCCGGCATCTCCACGCCATGGTCGATCGCGTTGCGCAGCAGGTGAACCAGCGGATCGGCCAGCGACTCGACCAGACTGCGATCGAGAGCGGTGCCCTCACCTTCCAGCACCAGCTCCACCTCCTTGCCGAGCTGGCGGGCCAGGTCGCGCACGATTCGCGGAAAGCGCTGGAACAACCGTCCCACCGGCTGCATGCGCATACCCAGCACAGCCGCCTGCAATTCGTCGGCGACCCGATCCAGTTCGCTGGCAGCGGTTAGCAGTGCCTCGTCACCATGACGTGCGGCCAGGCTGAGCAGGCGGTTGCGCACCAGCACCAGTTCGCCAGCGCGGTTGACCAGCACATCGAGCCGCGAGGTATCCACCCGCACGGTGGCCTCTGCCGTCGCCGGAGCGGCTGCCTGGCGTGCCGGTGCCGACACGGCAGGAACGATGGGCATGGCCGGAGCCGTGGCCGTACCGGGCTGGCCGCCCTTGCCATGCAAGGTATCCAGCAGTGCCTCGAACTCGTCGTCGATGGCGCTCGCCGCCAACGGCACGGCAACCGGCGTCGACACAGCCTCGACCAGGCCGGGTGCCCCCGCGCCGTAAAGGTTGTCGAGCAAGGCCTCGAATTCACTGTCATCGATGGCTGCGCCATCACCCGGCGCAACCATCGACGGCGGCGTGACCGACACTGCGGTGGCGGATGTGCCTGCAGCAACCGGCAACAAGCGTTGCAGCAACGCAGCCGGTGGCATCGCCAACGGCGCATCGTCTTCCAGCGCGGCCATCATCCCGCTGAGCAGGTCGAGCGCCTCGAGCAGCGCATCCATCTGCGCCGCGCCCAGCACCACGCTGCCGCTGCGCGCCTCGTTGAGCAGATCCTCGGCGTGATGGCACAGCAGCACCATCGGCTCGACTGCCAGAAAACCGGCGCCGCCCTTGACGGTGTGGAATGCGCGGAATACCGCATTCAACAACTCGCTGTCGTCCGGCGCAGCTTCCAGCCCGACCAGCTGCTCGCCCAGGCGCTCCACCAGTTCACCGGCCTCGACCAGGAAATCCTGGCGCAGTTCGTTGTCGAACTCCGCATTCACGGCAAATCCGCCCTCAAAACCCGAATTCGCTGAGCAGACGATCAGCGTCGTCCTGGCTTGATACCTTGACCACACTGGCCGGAGTCTCGCTGCCAGCCAGTGCACCGGTCAGCCGCACCAGCTCCAGCAGCGACGACTCCACACTCTCGATGAAGTTGACCACTTTCTTGATGCGCTGACCGGACAGGTCCTGCCACGATTGCGCCATCACCATGTCGGCAAGGCCGTCGCGGCAACTGATCGCGAAATCGCTGGCCTGATGCGCCAGCACGGCGGCCGGGTCGCTCTTGCTGTCGGTGAACGCCAGCACTTCGCCGGCGTTGTGCGCCAGCAGCTCGGCAGCGGGCCGCATGCGTTCGGCGAAATCGATACTGCGATGGGCCGCCTGCGAGCTCATCTCCAGCACATCGTTGAGATGCTTGCGCGCATCGGCAACGCTGTCCGGCACACCCTCGCTGGCCAGTTCACCGCCCAGCCGGCGCATCGCGTCATGCAGGTCGCGCGCAAGCTGGCCAAGGGCACGGAACAGGCGCTGTTCGCGGTCGCGCACCATCACGTCCAGCGCATGCTCGAAGGCCGGACCATCCGGGCTGTTCAGCAGGTCGCGCAACTCGGACGGCAGATGCTCTTCGTTGACGAGAGGCAGAATGGCGTTCATGCGCTGGCTCCACTGGCGGCAATCCGTTCGAATATCTTCCCGAGTTTTTCCTTCAGCGTGATCGCGGTGAATGGCTTGACGATGTAGCCGTTCACGCCGGCCTGGGCCGCGGCAATGATCTGGTCGCGGTTGTTCTCGGCCGTCACCATCAACACCGGCAGGCCCTTCAACGAGGGTTCGGCGCGGATTGCGCGCAACAGGTCGATGCCGGTCATGTTCGGCATGTTCCAGTCGGTCACGACCAGGTCGAACGGCAGATTCCGCAGCATCGTGATGGCACTCTCGCCATCATCGGCCTCCTGGATCAGCGGATTGCTGAAACCCAGCTCGACCAGCAGGTTGCGGACGATCCGCCGCATGGTGGAAAAGTCGTCCACCACCAGGATTTTCATGTTCTTGTCCAAACACCTTCTCCATTTGCACTGTACGGGCCAGTGCACAAAGCCCCGGGAACTCGAGGTACCGCTTCGTCAACCGCGCCAGTCGGCCAGTCGCGCGCGCAACCGGATGATCGCCTGCCCGTGGATCTGGCAGATCCGCGACTCGCTCACGCCAAGCACGGCGCCGATCTCCTTCAGATTCAACTCCTGCTCGTAGTACAGCGACATCACCAGCTGCTCTCGCTCCGGCAAGCCGCCAATCGCCTCGGCCAGCGCCTCGCGCATGCCGTCGCGCTCGATGCTGTCGTGCGGATTCGGGGCGCCCTCGTCCACGACATCCAGCACCGCACCATCCTCGTTGTCGTCCGACGCGGTCAGGCTGAGCAGGCGCACGCAGGCCGCATCGGCGAGTATCTGGTGATATTCCTCGGCACTGATGCCGAGCCGCCGGATGACTTCGGTATCGTCCGCCTCGGCACCGGTTTCGGTTTCGATCTGACGCACCACCTCGGCCACTTCGCGTGTCTTGCGATGTACCGAGCGCGGAGTCCAGTCCGTGCGGCGCAGTTCGTCCAGCATCGCGCCACGAATGCGGATCCCCGCATACGTTTCGAAACTGGCCCCTCGATCGAGGGTGTAATGGCGCGCCGCCTCCAGCAAACCGATCATCCCAGCCTGTACCAGATCGCCCACGTCGACACTGGCCGGCAATCGCCCCATCAGGTGATAGGCGATCCGCCGCACCAGCGGTGCATGCCGACGTACCAGTTCGTCGGCACTTTCGCGGGAATGTTGTAGATATTCCGAAGCCGCACTCATCTCAGTACCCTGCCGCCGGTGTCGCCCGGCCACCAAAGAAGGCGATCCGGTCGCGGCCCGCGCGTTCGGGTTCTGCCCATGTATCGACCACACCGGCCAATTGCTTGAATGCCAGCGCCGAACGGCTGGATGGCCACAGATCCACCACCGCGTTCTGCCTGCGAATGGCCTGGCGCAGCCGCTCGTCGTGCGGTACCCAGCCAGCGAAATCGATCACCACGTCGAGGAAACGGTCGCTGACACGCGAGAGTTTCCGGTGCAATTGCCGGGCCTCGCCCTCGTTTTGTGTCATGTTCGCGACCATGCGGAAGCGACGTACGCCAAAGTCGCGACTGAGCACCTTGGTCAAGGCATAGGCATCGGTCAGCGATGCCGGCTCGTCGCACACCATCAGCACCACGTCATCGGCGGCGGCGGCGAACATCGCCACGTTGTCGGACAGCCCGGCCGCGGTGTCGACCAGCAGGTATTGCGGCGGCTGTGCCAGTTCGTCGAACGCGCGGATGATCGCCGCATGCTCGCCGTTCTTCAGCTGCGCCAGCCGGCGCGCGCCGGAACCGGCGGGGATCACCCGCAACCCGCGCGGCGCGGTCAGCAGAAGGTCATCCAGTGTGCAGTCGCCATCGAGCAGGTGACCGATGTGACGCGACGGCGTAAGTCCGAGCAACACGTCGACGTTGGCCATGCCCAGGTCGGCATCCAGCAGGATCACGTCATGGCCGGCGACCGACAGCGCCATGCCGAGATTCACCGCGACCGTGCTTTTGCCGACACCACCCTTGCCGCCGGCTACCGCGATCGTGCGGCAACGACGCCGCGGCGCTGCAAAACCCGATAACAGGCTGCTGGCCTGATGGCTCGATGACGCGACCTCCGATTCGCCGTGGCCGACGATTGCCGAGAACATGCGCGTCAGACCCCAGGCCTGGTCCATGGCGAGTGCTCCATTCATGCGCTGGCCACCGCAAGACCGAAGCGCTCGGCCATCAGACTGTCATCCGGCGCATGGCCTTTCAGCGACTGCGCGGCACGGCACACCAGTACCCGCGCATCTGCCGTGGCAATATCCTCGGGCACGCGCTGGCCGTCGGTGGTGTAGTCCAGCGGCAGGCGATGGCGGATCAGCACCGACAGCGCACCGCCCAGGTTCGGCGCCTCGTCCAGCTTGGTCAGGATGCATGCGTTCGGCTGCAACGGCAGATAGGCGCGTACCGCTTCATCCAGCGATTGCGATTGCGCGTTCGCCGCCAGTACCAGGCACGCACGCAGCTCACCGGCATCGGACAGGATCTCCATCTGCTGTGCCAGCCGCGGATCATTGCCGGCCACGCCGGCCGTATCGATCAGCACGGTATGCCGGCCGCGCAGCAGCTCCAGTACCTTGCGCAGGCTTTCCGTGTCATAGGCCGGATACACCCGCACACCGAGCAGCCGGCCGTAATGCTCCAGCTGCGCAGCTGCGCCGATGCGGTAATGGTCGGTGCTGACCAGCGCAACCTGCCCGGCCCCGTGATGCAACACCGCGCGCGCAGCAAGCTTGGCGATGGTGGTGGTCTTGCCTACGCCGGTGGGACCGACCAGCGCGGTGATACCCCGGCCGTCGGACAGGCCGCGACCACTCACCGCCAGGCTGCGGCTGAGCATGCCAAGCGGCAGGTAGCGCGCCTGTTCGGCATTGATCTGCTCGGGTAGATCGACCATCAGCTGACGGGCGACATCGGCCTCGATACCCAACCGGGTCATCTCGCGCAGCACGCGTGCACGCAGCGGCTGGCGTCGCTCCAGGTCATTCCAGGCCAGGCTCGACAACTGCACTTCCAGCATCTCGCGCAGGTTGCCCAGTTCGGTGCGCATGCGTGCCGTATCCTGCACGGCACGTTCCATCAGCGGATGCATGACCGGCGGCTCGTTGGCCACCGGTGCAATCGGGGCAGGTACCGCGGCCAGCGGTGGCGGCATCGCCAGCGTGGTCCGGGGCGGCCGTGCCGATGGTGGCGTGGGCGCAACGACAGGTTCTGCCGCTGACGGTGTCTCGGTACCCGTCAGCGGAGCGCCATGTCGTGCGGCTTCACGCACCAGTGCCTCGTCGTAGTCGATCGCGGCAATCACCTCGATCCCTTCCGCAAGCCGGCGAGTGGACAGGATCACCGCCTCGGGTCCCTGCTCCTCGCGCACCTCGCGCATGGCCTGGCGCATGTCCGCTGCCACGAATCGCTTGATCTTCATGCCTGTCTGCTCCCGCAAGGAGTGCAGGCCCCGGCAACGAAAGCAAAGATACGGCCTGCTTTCGGGAGATGCCGCCACGCCGTCGGTTCAAGCTGACGCCGTCCCTGTTTGCCGCTTCCGATTTTCGACTTCCCATCCACCAGACCCACCTCGCTCATCGCCCCAGTGCCTGCACCAGACGCACCCGACGGTTGTCGGGCACCTCGTTGTAGGCAAGCACGTGCAGGTTCTGTGCCACATGGCGGGTGAAGCGCGCGAGCCATGGCCGCAACTGCGGCGCGACCAGCAAGACCGCCGGCTCGCCACTGACTTCCTGCCTGCGCGCGGCATCGGCCACACTCTGCTGCAGGCGCTCGGCCAGGCCCGGTTCCACCGCAGCGCCAGCCACGCCGCCGCCGGACAGCGAGTTCATCAGGATCTGCTCGAGCTCCGGCGCCAGCGTGATCACCGGCACCTCGGTACCCAGTCCGGTAATCTCCTGCACGATCTGGCGACCCAGCGCGACGCGCACGGCGGCGGTCAGAACGCCGGGATCCTGACTCTGCCCGGCGTGCTCCGCCAAGGATTCGACGATGCTGCGGATGTTGCGGATCGGCACGCGCTCGGCCAGCAGGTTCTGCAGCACCTTCACCACCACGCCCAGCGACAGCCGCTTGGGCACCAGGTCCTCGACCAGCTTCGGTGCGCCGGAAGCGAGCCGGTCGAGCAGCTGCTGCACATCCTGGTGGCTGAGCAGTTCGTGTGCGTGGTTCTGCAGGATGTTCGAAAGATGGGTGGCGATCACCGTGGCCGGATCGACCACGGTATAGCCGTAGCTTTGCGCCAGTTCACGCTGACCGCTCTCGATCCACACCGCTTCCAGACCGAAGGCCGGATCCTGCGTGGCGATGCCCTGCAAGGCGCCGTGTACCTGGCCGGGGTTGATCGCCATCAGCCGCTCGTTGTGCACCTCGGCCTCGCCCATCGGCACGCCCATCAGGGTGATGCGATAGGCGTTGGGCGCCAGATCGAGGTTGTCGCGGATATGCACCGCCGGCACCAGAAAGCCCAGCTCCTGCGAAAGCTTGCGGCGCACCGATTTGATGCGTCCCATCAGCTCGCCGCCCTGATGGGTGTCCACCAGCGGGATCAGCCGGTAGCCCACTTCCAGCCCCAGCGGATCGACACTGGCGACATCCTCCCAGCCGAGCTCCAGCCGCTCGGCCGGCACGGTGGTAGCCGGTGCTTCGACAGCCGCTTCGGCCAGCTTTGCGCGGGTTTCGTGGCTGCGCTTGTGCATCAGCCACGCAGCACCGCCGCAAATGCCACCCAGCAGCAGGAAGGCGATGTTCGGCATGCCGGGAATCACGCCCATCACGCCGAGCACGACACCAGCCACGGCCAGCGCCTTCGGCTGTCCGAACACCTGGGCGACGAGTTGCTGTCCCATGTCCTGCCGGCGCGTGGCACGGGTGACGATCACCGCCGCGGCAATGGACAGCATCAAGGCCGGCACCTGTGCCACCAGACCGTCGCCGATGGTCAGCAAGGTATAGGTCTTGGCGGCATCACTGGCCGACAGGCCGTGCTGCATCACGCCGACAAAAAAGCCGCCGACGATGTTGATGATCAGGATCAGGATGCCGGCGGTGGCGTCGCCGCGCACGAATTTTGACGCGCCGTCCATCGAGCCGTAGAAGTCCGCCTCCTCGCGCACTTCCTGGCGGCGGTCGCGGGCCTGTTCCTGCGTCAGCAATCCGGCGTTGAGGTCTGCGTCGATCGCCATCTGCTTGCCGGGCATCGCGTCCAGCGTGAAGCGCGCGGTCACTTCCGACACACGGGTGGCGCCCTTGGTGACCACCACGAAATTGATGATGGTGAGGATCGCGAACACCACCAGGCCCACGGCGAAGTTGCCGCCGATGACGAACTCGCCGAACGCCTCGATCACCTTGCCGGCCGCGCCGGGGCCATCGTGTCCGTGCAGCAGCACCACGCGGGTGGAGGCGATGTTCAACGCCAGCCGCAGCAGCGTCGCCATCAGCACCACCGTCGGGAAGGCGGCGAACTCCAGCGGCCGCATCACGTACACCACGGCCAGCAGGATCACCAGCGACAGCGCGATGTTGAAGCTGAAAAGCATGTCCAGCAGGAACGGCGGCAAGGGCAGCATCAGCATCGCCAGCATCACCAGCATGATCACTGGTGCACCTGCGCCGCGCCGGGCCATCTGGCCGACATTGCCGAATATGCTGGTGCCTGTCATCTGCATGGGTCCGTCATCGCTCGCGGTAAGGTCCCATCAGGTCAGGATCGACCTCGGGAGTGGGTACTGCCGGCGGTGTCTCGCCCTGCGCAGTCGCTTTTTTCAATTGGTAGACGTAGGCCAGTACCTGGGCCACCGCGACATACAGCGCGGCAGGAATTTCCCGACCTATCTCGGTGGTTGCATACAAGGCGCGTGCCAACGGCGGCGCCTCCACCAGCGGTATGCGGTGGCTGCCGGCAACCATGCGGATCTGCTGGGCCAGCAAGTCGACACCCTTGGCGATCACCCGCGGCGCACCCATGCGCCCGTCGTCGTAACGCAACGCCACCGCAAAGTGGGAGGGGTTGACCACCACCACGTCGGCCTTGGGCAGATCCTCCATCATGCGGCGACGCGCCTGCTGCTGTTGCACCTGACGGATACGCCCCTTCATCTCGGGATTGCCGTCGCTTTCCTTCATCTCGTCGCGGATTTCCTGCTTGCTCATGCGCAGGCGCTTGGCGTGATCGAACTTCTGGTAGAGGGCATCAATGCCGCCTATCAGAGCCAGGATGGAGCCGAACCACAGCGCCGCACGACCCAGCAGGCCGATCGATTGCGCAATCCCGGCCATCACCGAGCCACGCCCGGTCGCCTGCAGCTCGCCCTGCCAGTGACGCAACAACAACGCCAGCACGGCACCGATGAAAAGCAGCTTGAGCAAGGCCTTGCCGAGCTCGACCAGCCCACGCATGGCGAAGATGCGTCCCAGCCCCTTGATCGGGTCGAGCCGCTCGAACTTCGGTTGCAGCGCCTCCGCGCTGAAATTCAGGCCGCCCAGCAACAGCGGTGCAGCCAGCGTGGCCAGCATGGTCGACAGCGCCACCGGCCCGAACAGGCCCAGCGCCTCGTGCGTGGCCGCCTGCAGCACACGCCCCGGCAACGCATCGGAAGGCAGCGCCTCGCGCGGATAGGCCAGGCCCAGCGAAAAAATCCGCCGCGCATGCAGAAATGCCGCTTCGCCGCCGCTCATCAGCGCCGCTACGCCGGCCAGCACCACCATCGCCCCGGACAGATCGCGCGAACGGGGTAGTTCACCCTTCTCGCGTGATTCGCGCAGGCGTTTTTCGGTAGGTTGTTCGGTTTTTTCCTGCTCGCTTTCTTCCGACATCGCGTCAGCCCCCGACCAGATCGCGCATCAGCGACCAGGCATCGCCCTGCAGCGCTTCGAACGCGCCCGGCAGGCTGCGCAGCGACAACCACAGCGCAATGAAACCCAGCGAAATGGTGATCGGAAACCCCACCGCGAACAGATTCATCGATGGCGCCGCGCGGCTGATCGCGGCAAAACCGATATTCACCACCAGCAGGGACGTCATCGCCGGCAGCGCCACCCTGACCGCACCGGAAAACAGCTCCGCACCAAAGCTGACCACGGCGTGCAGACCATTCACATCGATCGCCACCGGACCCGGTGGCAGACTGTGGAAGCTGTCGGCGAGCAAGGCGATCAGACGCAGATGGCCGTCCATCACCAGAAACAGCAGGGTCACCAGCAACAGATAAAACTGGCTCAGCACGGTCGAACTGCCGCCTGCCTGCGGATTGACCGTCTCCGCAAAACCCAGGCTCATGCTCTGCGCCACCAGCTGGCCGCCAAACGACACCGCCTCGAACACCAGCCGCAACACAAACCCTATCGCTGCACCAATCAGTACCTGGCCGGCCATCGTCGCCACACCCTCGGCGGTCGACGGATCGATCGTCGTCGGCGCCAGCGGCGCCAGTACCAGCGTCAATACCATCACCAGGTTGATCCGCATCCGCGCCGACAGCACCATGTCGCTGAACACCGGTGCCACCAGGCACATGCCGCCTACCCGGCCCATCGCCCAGAACAGGCTGCCCAGCCACGTCGGCAGTTGCGCCAGATCAAGTGCCATCGCCGGCCCGCTCGTCATCTGACGGCACCGGGCAGGCTCTCGATCAGCTGGCGGGTGAACTGCACCAGCACACGCAGCATCCACGGCCCCGCTATCAAGGCCACCAGCGCCATCGCGATCAGCTTCGGGATGAAGCTCAAGGTCATCTCGTTGATCTGCGTGGCGGCCTGGATCACGCCGATGAGCAGACCGACCGCCAACGCGGTCAGCAGCAACGGCGCCGCGACCAGCATCGCCACATACAGCGCATGCTGGCCGAACTCCATGATGGATTCAGGCGTCATGCGAGCCTCCCGGTCGCACGCAGATTTGCAGTGCACTGCTTTTGATCTGGCTTTTCCGGAAGTGCGCGCAGGAAGCGCGCTGCTCTACCCGGGGCCCCTGTGCGGCGGTGGGGCGGGGACGACAGGCCCGCAGGGGGATCGACATGGATGTCGATCCTTTTTCGTCAGGACAGGAGTCCTGTCGAAAAACCCGGCCCCGCCTCACGCACTCGCCGGGCAGGATGCCCGGCGAGCGCCAAGCGGGGTGGCCTTTCTCTTTGGTTACTTTCTCTTTGGCCACGCAAAGAGAAAGTAACTCGGTCGCCAAAGGCGATCGAACGCTTTTCGCTTCGAACCACCCATCAATAGCAGCGAGCATCGCGACTGCAGTCGCTCCCGCGCGAGTGGTGCGCGGCGAGCCGCGGTGCACGAACGTGGGCGCCGCGTTCACGTGTAGAAACTCCCTGCCAGCGTGCCGAGCAGCAAGGTCCAGCCATCCACCAGCACGAACAGCATGATCTTGAACGGCAGCGAGATGATTGTCGGCGAGACCATCATCATGCCCATCGACATCAGCACGCTGGCCACGACCAGATCGATGATCAGGAACGGGATGAACAACAGGAAGCCCATCTGGAACGCCGTCTTCAGCTCGCTGGTGAGGAACGCCGGCATCGCCACCTGGAACGGAACGTCGGCCTTGCTGGCATAGGGCTTGTCTTTCGCCAAGCGGGTGAACAGCTGCAGATCGGCTTCACGCGTCTGGTCCAGCATGAAGCGCTTGAATGGTGCCGTGGCTGCAGGCAAGGCCTGCTCGGCTGCGATCTGGCCATCCATGTACGGCTTTACGCCATCGCTGTAGGCACGATTGAGCACCGGCGACATCACGAACAGGGTAAGAAACATCGCCAGCCCCAGCAGCACCTGATTCGGCGGTGTCGATTGCGTGCCGAGCGCCTGACGCAGGAACCCGAGCACGATGATGATGCGGGTGAACGAGGTCATCATCAGCGCGATCGCCGGCAACAGCGTCAACGCCGTCATCAGCGCCAGCACCTGCAGCGACAGCGTCCAGCTCTGACCGCCACCCGGCGCGCTCTGCACGTTCACCAGCGGAATGCCCGGGGGTGCCGCGAACGCTGCCAGCGGCAGCAACATCAGCAGTACGGCAAATATCCAGCGCCCGGTCTTCATGAACTGCGCTTCCAGCGCGCCAGCAGCTCGCCGAACGCGGGCAACGGTGACCTGACCGGCTCAACGGCAGCCACTGTTTCCACCGGCACGTCGTCATACACATGCAGGGTGCGCATACCGCCAGGGCCCATGCCGATCAGCAGTCGCTTGCCATCGGCATCCAGCAGCAGCAGGCGTTCGCGCGCACCCATGGCAAACGTTTCCACACAACGGATCCGGCGCCCCGCCATACCCGGGCGGTGTTGCAGCCGGCGGCTGAGCCAGCCGGCGACAAGGATCAACGCAATGATGCCGAGCAGGCTGAGCACGACCCGCACCAGTTCACCGCCGACATCGATGTCGGGTGTGGCAGCCGGTGCTGCCAGCATGAGGGCCAGCGTGATCATCAGCGCAACTTGCGCACGCGTTCGGCCGGGCTGATCACGTCAGTCAGGCGGATGCCGAACTTCTCGTTGATCACCACCACTTCGCCATGCGCCACCAGGGTTCCGTTGACGAAGACATCGAGCGGTTCGCCGGCGGCACGATCCAGTTCCACCACCGAGCCCTGGTTGAGCTGCAGCAGGTTGCGGATGCTGATGCGGGTACGTCCCACCTCCATCGCCAGGGTCACCGGCACATCCAGGATCATGTCGAGGTTGACCTCGCCACCCTCCGCGGCGGCACCCTGCAGGGAATCGAATTCGACGCGCTCGCCCGTATCGGCGAAAGCACCATTGGCAGACTGGTTCATGCTGGGTTCTTCTCTGTGGAATGATCGCCCGCCGAACGCCTTTCGCGTCGGCCGGCCTGGGCATGGAAGCGCACGGCGTTGCGCCCGTTGGACTGGCCGTAACGGCCACGGAACACCGGTACGTCCTCGGCATAGACCGTGGTCAGTTCAGGCAACTGCACCGGGATCACGTCGCCCGGGCGCAAATGCAGGAATTCACCGATGCTGACCCGCGCTTCGAGCAGCAGGGAGCTGAGTCCGACTTCGGCATCCAGCACTTCCTCATGCAGGAATTCGGCCCAGCGGTCATCGCGGTCGACGCGGTCGCTCTGCACACCGGCATCGAGCAGGGTGCGGATCGGCTCGACCATCGCATACGGCATCGTCAGATGGATCTCGCCGCCGCCGCCGTCGAGTTCGACATGGAAGCGCGACACCACCACGGTTTCCGTGGGGCTGACGATATTGGCGAACTGCGGGTTGATCTCCGAGTTCATGTATTCGAACTGCAGGCCCAGCACCGGTGCCCACGCCTCGGCCATCGCGCTGAAGAACTCGGCCAGCATGATCTGGATCACGCGGTTCTCGGTCGCGGTGAAATCGCGCCCCTCGATGCGTGCGTGATAGCGGCCGTCACCGCCGAAGAAATTGTCGATCACGGTGAACACCAGCCGCGGCTCGAACACCACCAGCGCGCTGCCACGCAGCGGCTTGATGCGCACCAGGTTCAGATTGCTTGGCACTGCCAGCCCATGCACGTACTCGGCAAACTTGACCATCTTCACGCCCAGCACCGAGACCTCGCAGGTCTTGCGCAGCACGCTGAAGACACCCGTGCGAAAGAACCGCGCGAAACGGTCGTTGACCATTTCCAGTGTCGGCAATCGCCCTCGCACGATGCGGTCCTGCTGCGTGAAGTCGTACGCAATCACCGCATCGGACGGCAACGGCTCGTCGTTGCCGGTCGCTACCGCACCGGCCTCGACGCCATTCAGCAGCGCATCGATTTCGTCCTGGGAAAGCAGATCACTCATGAACGCGATCTCCCCGTCACTGCATCACGAAGCTGGTGAAATACAAGGCGTCGATGCCGGGACGGCCAAGCCGCTTCTGGACGATCTCGCGCACCGCCGCCAGCGCCTGCTGCTGCAGCTTCTGACGACCGGCCGGATCGCTGATGATCGAGTAGTCCTTGCTGCTGAACAGCGAAACCAGCGCATCGCGGATCACCGGATCGGCATTCTTGGCCGCGGCGATCGCGTCGGGGTCATGCGACATCAAGGTGACGCCCACCTGCAGGTAGCGCAGCGAATCGTCGTCACGAAAATTCACCACAAAGGCCGGGTCCATCGGCAAGTAGAGCTCGTCCTTGACCAGCTTGACCGACTCAACCTTGGCCGCACTCTTGGCGCTGGCATGCCATGCCAGCCACGCATAAACAGACGCACCCAGCGCCAGCATCAGTGCCACGGCCAGACCGATCAGCAACCCCGGGCGACCCTGCCGGGCCACGGGAGTATTGGCGACTTCAACTTGCGCGGCCTCAGCCATGAAAACCTCAAATCTTGGATTGAATGGATTGCCCCGGGGCGGGGCCCAAGCCAGTCAAAGCAAGCTGCATGCCATCGTTTCAAGGCATTGTTTCAACGGGGCTCGCGGGCTATATGCCGGCTGCGCGCCGCTTTCTTGACGCCCGCCATGATCACGGCGCGACGTGATCTCGCCGGCACCAGGCAACGTTCCATTTAATGGCGGCATGAAACCGGCCTCACCCCGATCCGGGTGCGACATGGCGGACGAGACTGCATGCTCCGGTGTCGCCGACAAGCCGTGAAAATCCAGCCGGAATGCGGCTGGTGCGGATCTCAGGCAAATGCGTCGAGCAAGCCGACCGCACCTATCGACGTCTGCAGACCGGTGCCGTGAATCTCGGCGACGTCATCCTGGTCGGCAACGGCCGCCATGGCGCCGTTGCCCTGGTGGGTGCCCCGATCGTGCTGGCCGACCTCGGCATGCCCCAGTGACAATCCTTGCTGATTCAGCATCTGGCCCAGCTGGGACAGGCTTTGCTGCACAGCCGTGACCGCCGCCGGGTGCTGGGCATTGAACACCACGTCGACCCGGCCATGCATCACGCTGACTTTGACGTCGAGCGGGCCAAGATCTTCCGGGTTCAATCGAATGCGCGCCTGCTTGACGTCCTGACCACCGAGCCAGGCCACCTGCTGGCCCAGCTCGCTGGCAAAGTCCTGGCTGCCTACCGGCGGTTGCACCTGCAGTAGATGCGTTGTCGCCGGCAGAGCCGTGGTCGCCGGCATCGGCAACGCGAGTACCGATGTCAGATCACTGGAGGCGCCGCCCGCCTTGTCGACAGAAGGTGGTTTCACGTCGTTGCCCGTCGGCACCACGCCGATGTTCACCAGACTCGTCATAACCGTCGTGGTGGCAGTGCCTCCGTCCACGCCGTTTGCCTGCAAACCTGCGACGACACTGGCATCGGAAGTCACGCTCTTGCCGCCGTCGCTGCCTGCACGTGCCGATGAGCCCGCATCCGTCGCAGCGGCGGACGCACTCGTCGCAACGCCGGCAGATTGTTCGAGCAGCGCCAGCATGCTCCCGGCCAATCCCGAGGCGGCCTGGGTGCCGTCATCGTCGCCATCGCTATCCGTATCGGTCTGATTGCCGGTCGGCATCGATGCACCGTCCGGTCCCGGGCTCGTCAGCAATAACGGCGTGGCCAATGGCGTGCCTGACACGGTACCGTTGGAAGCAGCCGGCAGCGCATGCAACGGATCGCCTGCCTGCTTGCCCTTCGACTCACGCGACGACTTGTCCGTTGACCCATTCGCCGATTCGCGCACCGGCTTGTCGACCGGTGCATCCGAACGCCCCCGCGCTGATTGGCGCGACGCATGGCTCGATCCGTTCGTCGACTGCTGCTGCCGCGCGGCATGCAGCTGGCGATCGAACAGACCCGGGTCTGTCGACGGCTCGCGCGAACCCGATGTGGCCGTGGGAGCTGATGGGGCTGGCGCGGCGTTGGTGGGTACAACAGCAATGGCAGTCATCGCGGGAAGCCTCCGGCATGGTGTCGCGCGCATGCAGAACAGCGCAGAAAGATTCGGTCGTGCATTCGCGGGCTCATCATCGTTGGCGCCGGTATTGCGTGCGCTCGTCGCTGTCGGCCTGCTCGCGGCGGTCCTCGGCCTGGCGCTCCTGCTCGCGATAACGTTCGACCACGCTGCCCAGCGCACTTTCGCGGGCGTGTGCCTGATGCCAGCGTCCACGAACCTGTTCGAACTGGCGCTGTGCGCGGGCGGCCTCGACAACCTGTTGCGCGATAGCCTGGTCGA
The DNA here is from genome assembly GCF_054782855.1 of Rhodanobacter koreensis. Lineage (NCBI taxonomy): Bacteria > Pseudomonadati > Pseudomonadota > Gammaproteobacteria > Lysobacterales > Rhodanobacteraceae > Rhodanobacter > Rhodanobacter koreensis. Next base: position 73,311 of record NZ_BAAGRR010000001.1, read on the forward strand.
TGCGCTCGACAAATTTCTGGCGGTTGAGCAGCGCTCCGACGCTCAAGGCGCCATCACCGGCCGCCGCATACTCCTGCCGATAGCGACGCAACTCATCCAGCTGCTGTTCGACCTTGGCCAGCCGCTGCTGCTGCTCGGCCAGTCGCACCAGTGCATCCTGGGTGTGCTGGCGTGCCTGCTCGACGGCCGGCTGCAATTGTTTTGCGCGCGAGTTCATTCGGTCACCTGGTCAGCGAGTCTGCCAAGCAGGTTGACTGCCTCGTCCAGCGGCATCGGCTCGTCCACCTCCTGCTGCAGGAATCCCCGCAACTGCGGCCACAGCTGGATTGCCTGGTCCACCTGCGGATCGGAGCCTTTCTGGTATGCGCCCACCGCAATCAGGTCGCGCTGCTGGCGATAGGCCGAATAGACCTGACGGAAACGCTGGGCCGCACGCAGATGTTCGCGCGCCACCACGGCCGGCATCACGCGGCTGATCGATGCCTCGATGTCGATCGCCGGATAATGCCCGGCCTCGGCGAGATCGCGCGACAGCACGATATGGCCGTCCAGGATCGCCCGCGCCGCATCGGCGATCGGGTCGTGCCGGTAATCATCGCCTTCGGTCAGCACGGTATAGAACGCCGTGATCGAACCGCGCCCGTCGGCATCGTTGCCGGCACGTTCGACCAGCGCCGGCATCATGGCGAACACCGATGGCGGATAGCCCTTGGTCGCCGGCGGTTCGCCGATCGCCAGCGCAATCTCGCGCTGCGCCTGGGCGTAGCGGGTCAACGAATCCATCAGCAGCAACACGCGCAGGCCGCGATCGCGGAACCACTCGGCGATCGCGGTGGCGTACTGTGCGCCACGCAATCGCTTCAGCGGCGGCGCATCGGCCGGTGCGGCAACGATCACCGCCCGGCGGCGTCCCTCTTCGCCCAGCGTGTGCTCGACGAACTCCTTCACCTCGCGACCGCGCTCGCCGATCAGCCCGACCACCACCACGTCGGCATTCGTATAGCGGGTCATCATGCCAAGCAGGGTCGACTTGCCGACGCCGGAACCGGCGAACAGGCCCAGGCGCTGGCCGCGCCCGACCGTAAGCAGGGCATTGATGGCGCGTACACCGACATCCAGTGGCGCATCGATCGGCTTGCGCGCCATCGGATTGATCGGCTCGCGCTTGAGCGCGGCATGATCGTCCACTTCCAGCGGACCCATATCGTCCAGCGGTACGCCATCGGCACCGATCACCCGACCCAGCAGGGCATTGCCGACCGGCAGTCCGCCGCTGCGTGCGCAAGGCCGTACCCGCGCATTGGGCAACACGCCATGCATGTCACCCACCGGCATCAGCAGCAGGCGTTCATCGGCAAAGCCAACCACCTCGGTATCCAGCTGTGCGCCGTCGGCGGTATCGACCAGACAGCGCGATCCCAATGCAGCCTCGCAACCCTCGGCCTCCAGCGTCAGTCCGACGACCCGACGCAGGCAACCTTCCACGACCAGCGTACGCACTGTTTCTGCGCGTGCACGGCGACGTGCCAGCTTCTGTCGCCAGAGTGCCTGACGCGCGGCGATGGCGACTTCGGCGCTCATGCACCGTCGGCCTTGCCGCTATCGGCATCGTCACCGAGTACGGCATCGATCACGGCAGCCAGACGGGTTTCCACTCGTGCATCCAGCCGCGAGCGCTCGCTTTCCAGCCGGCAGTCGCCGCGGACCAGGGCAGGATCGGCAAACAGTTGCCAATGGCTTTCGGCCGTGCCCAGTTCGCGCAGCAGGGCCAGATCATCCGGATGCACGTGCACACGCAATTCGCGAGCGGCGGCAGGGAGCGCCGTGGCCGCCTGACGCACGACCTGTGCGATCAGTCCGGGCGACGATTGCAGCTCGTGGGCGACTACCCGACTGGCGATCACCGTTGCCAGCCGCGCCAGCTCCTGTTCGGTCTGCTCGTCGAGTATCTGCAGCGGGCGTGCCGCCGCATCGTACAAGGCATCGAGTCGCGCCATGTGTTCGCGCAGCTGCTGCTGCGCCACGGCCAGCCCTTCGGCACGACCAGCGGCGTAACCCTCTTCGCGGGCCTGCTGTTCAAGCGCCTCGAGTTCGCGCACGGTCGGCTGCGCCGGGGCATTCACGGCCTTCGCAGACGACTGCTGCGTACCCACGTTCGGCAGTTCCCAACGCTGTACGTCCGGTGCCGCATGCGTGATCGCGGCCATCATCAGACGAACTCTTCACCGCCGGAGGAAAGATTCAGCTGTCCGGCATCGGCAAGCTTGCGAGCCGTCGCCAGCACCTCCTTCTGCGCCGCATCGACGTCGCTCAGGCGCACCGGACCCTTCACTTCGAGGTCGTCGCGCATCATGTCGGCAGCGCGCTTGGACATGTTGGCGAAGATCTTTTCGCGCACCTCCGGCTCGGCACCCTTGAGCGCGGTGACCAGAGTGCCCGACGGCACTTCGCGCAACAGCGTCTGCATGCCGCGATCGTCCAGATCGGCCAGATCCTCGAACACGAACATCAGATCCTCGATGCGTCCGCCCAGGGCCTCGTCCTGGCCACGGATCGCCGTCATCAGCTCGGCCTCGCGGCTGCTGTCCATGGCATTGAGAATGTCCGCCGCGGCCTTCAGGCCGCCGACGTTGGCGGATTTGAGTTTCTTGGTATTGCCGGAAAACTGGCGCTCCATGATCTCGTCCAGCTCGTTCAGCGCATGCGGCTGTACGCCATCGAGCGTGGCAATGCGCATCACCGCATCACTGCGTACGCGTGGCGGCAGATAGCCGATGACTTCGGCCGCCTGATCCGCGTCCAGGTGCGCCAGCACCAGCGCAATGATCTGCGGATGCTCCTGATGGATCATCTCGGCGATCGCCCGGCTTTCCATCCACTTGAGCGACTCCAGCCCCTTGCTGCTGCGGCCGAGCAGGATACGGTCGATCAGGCCACCGGCCTTGTTCTCGCCCAGTGCGTTGACCAGGATCTTGCGGATGTACTCCTCGGTACCCACGCCCAGTGACGTCTGCCGCGTCATGTCGTCGTTGAGCCTGTCGAGCACCGTCTCGACCTGCTCGCGCGACACGCCGGACAGCGCCGCCATGGCCGTGCCCACCGCTTGTACGTCACGCGCGCTGAGGTGCTTGAGCACTTCGGCCGCATCCTGCTCGCCCAATGTCAGCAGCAGGATGGCCGCGCGCTGCGCGCCGTTTATCTGCGAGTGATCAACCGCCATCTTCGCCCACCCAATTCTTCACGACCTGTGCCACCTGTTTGGAGTTGTCGCCGACCATTCGCCTGGCCAAACCGACGCGTTGTTCGTATGCAAGTATTGGCCCGGCGGCATTGAGTCGGGCCGGCTCTGCCGGCTGCGGGTCGTCGACCCGCACGGAAATCGTCGGCATTGGCGACGGCAACGCCTTGGCTTCGCTGCGCAACAGCCCCTTCAGCAGCGGCCGCAGCAGGCCGAACGCCACCAGCAGCGCGAGCAAGGCGCCCAGCCCCTGCTTGATCAGGTCCATGGCACCGGGACGCTGCCACAACGGTGTTTCGGGAAGTGCCTCGATACCGGGACCGCGCTGGAACGGCTGGTTGACCACACTGACGCTGTCACCACGTGCCGCATTGAAGCCCACCGCATTCTTGGTCAGGTCGGTCAGGTGCTCCAGCTCCTGAGCCGTGAACGGCACACTCTTGTCCGGCGTGGTGTCGCCAGCCGTGCCGCCGACCAGCTTGTTGTCCAGCGCCACCGCCACCGTCAGCCGGACCAGTCGGCCGGCCGGATCGCTGACGTGACTGATCGTGCGATCCAGCTCGTAGTTGCGGGTGGCACTGCTTGAATTTTCGCCGGGACTGGTTGCCGTCGCCGCGGTGGCGCCTGCAGCAGCGGTACCCGGCTGGCCGGCATTGGGCTTGGCTGCCGTAGGCTGTGCCACCACCGTCGGCGGCTGATTGCTGAGCGCGCCAGGCACCCCGCCGGAGGAAGCCGCAGAGCCATGCTGTTCGCTGCTGGTCTGCTCGCTGCGCAGCGCCGGATGTTCATGGTCGAAGGTTTCGGTGGCTTTCTCGGTCTGGCTGAAATCCAGATCGGCGTAGACCTGGGCACGCACCCTGCCGGCGCCAACCAGCGGCGTCAGCAGTTCCTCGATGCGCTGCGCATACGTATTCTCGATCCGGGTGGCCAGGCGCAGGCGGTTGTCGCCGATGGCCCCCGGGCTGTCCGGATCGGTGGTCAGCAACTGGCCTTGCTGGTCGATCACCGAAACCTGGCGCGGATCCAGATCCGGCACGCTGGCCGCCACCAGATGCACGATCGCCGCCACCTGGCCGGCATCCAGCTGGCGGCCCGGATAGAGCGTGACCAGTACCGATGCGCTGGCCGGCCGATTGTCGCGAATGAACGCCGACGGCTTCTGCAACGCCAGGTGCACCCGCGCGGCACGCACCGACTGCAGGCCGCCGATGGTATTGCCCAGGTCGGTCTCCAGCATCTGCTGGTAACGCGTGCGCTCGGCCAGATCGCTCATGCCGAAGGGCGAATCGCCGGCAGGGGCCAAGCTGCTGGCTGCACTTCCCTGCGGCAGTCCACGCGCAGCGAGCTTCAGCCGCAACGCTGCCAGATCCGCGGCCGGCGCCATGATCGACGAGCCGTCGCTGCTGAGCTGGTAAGGGGTCTGGGTCGACTGCAGCTCCTGCGTTATCGCGGCGGCGTCCTTCTGCTCCAGTCCGGCATACAGCAGCCCGTAGTTCGGGCCACGCGACCACAACACGACCGCCACACCCAGCGCCACTGCAGCCGCCACCGCGACCAGCAGCAGCATTTGCCGGGCCGCCGGATTGCGGGTGAGCTGCTTGAGGGGATCCAGGCGCGAACCGTTGTTCTCGGTGTTCGCGATGGCGTTGTCGGCCATGCTGCTGCTCGTTATCTAGGTGATGGAGGTGAAGATCGATGCAGGAAGCATCAGACCGGCATGTTCATGATGTCTTTGTAGGCATCCACCAGCTTGCTCTGCACGGCGACCATCGTGCGCAGTGACAAATCGGCCTTCTGCACCGCAACCATCGTGCGTCCCAGGTCCGCACCGGCATCGCCGCGCTCGAAACTCGCCGCCATGCGACCGGCTTCCAGCTGGGTCTGGCCCACCGCGGAAATCGACTGCTTGAGCAAGCTGGAGAAATCGCCCTGTCCGCCAGCCGGTGCTGCCGTGAATGCGGTTTCCGGCGGCCGCACCTGGGCGGTCATCTGGCGCATCTGGGAAAGCAGGTTGTTGACGTCGATCTGACTCATGACGGTTTTCCAGCACATGACGGGTCTGAAGGGAGTAGAAGCACGAGCCGTGCCATGCCTGATCAGCCGAAACTCGCCACTCCGCTGTCGATGGTTTCAGGCGGCCAGACTGTTCTGCAGTCCGTACTTGCGCAGCTTCTCCACTAGGGTGGTGCGCTGCATGCGCAGCAGCTTGGCGGCATGCGCCACCACGCCGCCGGTGGCGTCGAGCGCCTGACGGATCAGCCCCACTTCGATGTCGGCCAGATGGTCCTTCAGGTCCAGCCCTTCCTCGGGCAGCAAACCCAGCATGTCGCCGCCGGTGACCGGACCGGCACCGCCGTCCTGCACGGAGGCCTGTCCCTCCATCAATGCAAGCAGCGCCGCACCGCGCATTTCGTCGCCAACCTGATGGCCGCGATATTTTTCCGGCAGGTCGCTGCTGCGCACCTCGCCATGCGGAAAGAGAATGGCCATGCGTTCGACCAGGTTTGACAGTTCGCGCACGTTGCCCGGCCATGCATAGCCGCGCAACGCGTTCATCGCGCCGACACTGAAACGCACGACGCTCAGCCCGCGCCGGGCCAGTCGCTGGTTGAATTCGGCCATCAGCACCGGCAGATCGTCCAGCCGCTCGCGCAGCGACGGCAGCTCCAGCGGAAACACGCTGAGGCGGTAATAGAGATCTTCGCGGAACTGATCGTTGGCGATCGACTGCTCCAGGTTGCGGTGCGTTGCGGCGATGATGCGTACATCGCAACGCTGGGTGCGATTGCCGCCAACGCGCTCGTAGACGCGCTCCTGCAGCACGCGCAGCAACTTCACCTGCATCGGCAGGCTCATGTCGCCGATTTCGTCGAGAAACAGCGTGCCGCCCTCGGCCATCTCGAAACGGCCCTTGCGTGCGCTGATCGCGCCGGTGAACGCACCCTTTTCATGACCGAACAATTCGCTTTCCAGCAGCTCGGCGGGAATGGCACCGCAGTTGATCGCAATGAACGGCTTGTCGCGGCGCGGCGAGCTCTCGTGGATCGCGCGGGCCACCATTTCCTTGCCGGTACCCGATTCGCCAAGCACCAGCACGCTCGAATCGAACGGCGCCACCTGACGGATCAGGGCATTCACATGGGTCATGGATGTCGAATTGCCGACGAAGCGCAGTTTGCCGGACTGGCTTCCGAGCAGTCGTGCGTAGACACCACGCAGGGCTTCTGCCACCTGCTCGTAACGCAGCGGCACGTCCACGGCAACCACCCGGGCGGCAAACGGTGAAGACGAAACGCTGAAACGTTCGACCCACGCCGAGTCGCTGGCCAGCAGCACCGGGACATGTGCCGCCGCCGCACCGAGCAGGGCCAATTGCCGCTCTGCATCGGCGACATCGCCGACGCTGCCGATGTACACCGCACGCCATGCATGGGTGGATTCATCAACCGCGCGACAGGCTGCGCCGTGCTGCGGCCGATAGCCCAGAAAGTGCAGTGCTGAAAGAACCGAGTCTGTCCGCGCCGGATCGGACTCAATCACCAGGAAATCGAATTTTTGCATCACTTGCCCCTGTTACTTACTGCACTTCGACCAACACCCGCGTCCGTGGCGGGCTCGTTTTCATCGCGCCGACTTTCCGTCGCCGGCTCGATGAACAGTGAGCAATAAAGGGGCCAGATTTTTGCGGTCCGGGCGGCGGCAAATCGTCACCCAAGGGTTCGCCACCCGTAAAACACGTACATTCAAACCTTGAACATACGCAAAAGTCCGTCATAAGTTCATGACACTGCTTATTTTTGCCACAAAATATTGCGTGGCAGCCGGGTCGGGTGCCAGATGCGATACACGTCAAAAATTTTTCGTACAAAGTTGCGGTAATGTGAGACCTATCACATAAGCGGCGCTGACCCGCGCACGGATTCAGATCGTCAAATGCCGCGCCTCTGCCACTTTACGTCGGTGGTAACGAAAAACGAGTCGCTCAATTGCGTCACCCAGTGCCTCGCTCTGCCGCACAAACACCACAAAGACTCGACCATCGTCCAATTGACGCTCCACTCGCGCAGCCAGTTCCAGCGGCAGGCTGCGACATACGTCGAAACGCAGGCGCAGCAGCAACGATATGTCGTCCGCAGGCACCAACGCCGCAGGCAACACCGCACCGATCGCATTGAAACGAAGCAATTGGCGCGGCGGCAGATCACTGAGCGGCACCAGCAGGTGATTGACGACATCGACAAGCGCGGTGAGCTTCGCATCGATGCGCTGCAACTCCTGCATCACCGGGCTGTCGTCCTCGGTGTTGTCGGCATGGCGCTCTGAAAGTGCGGCGATGGTGGCCAGCGTGGCCGTATTGCGCTCGGCCAGGCGCTGCGCCATGGTATCAGGCAACGGCCACACCAAGGGCTCGCTGTCGACATGCCAACTGTCTTCGCAGCTCACCCGTTCCGAAAAAGCCTGCCAGGCATCGTCTTGCATGGAATATCCGTCCTGTATGGGGTCAACGCACCATCGGGGCAGACATCAGTTGCCGCGCCGATGCAGGCACGATAATGCGAATCACTGATACGGCCTATCCCTGCCCGATGTCCGCTCATCACCCGTCGCAGGAGATCAGGTAGGCGTTCAAGGCACGGTGATTGTGCCGGTGGCGACCCAGCTCGATGGCGATCGCTTCGCGCGCCTGGCCCGCCAATCCGGTCACGCTCACGTAATGTCGCTGCAGCTCCAGCAAGGCCGTACGCGTTGCGTCGTTCGCCGCATGATTGCACCTGAGCAACGCATCGCATTCCACCTGCAAGGCGGATACCTTCGTCCAGTCGCCGGCCTGCGCTGACAGGAACATCTGCGAGCTCAGCTCCAGAGCCTGCTCGAGGCTTCCATTGCGAATATCGTCCATCAACGTTCCCCGGCAGCCTGCCGGGTCGACAGATAGTCGTTGCGGATCGCCTGCCAGCCATCGCGGATCGGCGTAAGCAGGCGCACGGATTCGTCCAGCGCAGCCGTATCGTTGTTCAACTGCGCATAGAGCAGACGCCGCGTGACATATTCGTAGAGCGAGTCCAGCCGCTGGCTGAGGGTCGGATCCACCTTGTGGTCGAGCCCTTCGCGCAATTCACCGACGATGGCCACGGCACGCGAGATGCTGCTGCCCTTGGCTGCCACGTCGCCATGGATCATGCAGCCACGCGCCTGGCTGATGCGGTCGATGGCACCGTCGAGCAGCATGCCGATCAACTGGTGTGCATCGGCATCCTCGACACCGCCGCGGACGCTGTTCTGCTGATAGATCGCACTGGCATTGCGCATGTGTCCGTAGCTCATGGGGCTCCCCGGAATCAATTACTGGTCTTGGTGTAGGTAGCTTCCAACTGCGCCAGGGCACTGGTCAGATAGCTGCTGGTGTTGTTGAGCGAGGACATCAGCGTGTCGAGCGCCGTGTACTGGCTGCGCAGCTGGGTCTCGTACACGGTCATCCGCGCATCCAGCTGGGTCTGCTGCGTGTTGAGCTTGGTCAGGCTGTCGTTGAGGCTCTGCTGGCGGGTGGCGATCACGCCGCTGCTGGAGGTGAACGCATCCAGTGACGTGTTCAGCCGCGTGGCATAGCCGTTGGGACCGGCGAAAAGATCCTGCACCGCGGTGGGATTGCTCTGCAGCGTGGAGGCCAGCTTGCCGCTGTCCAGCGACATCGTGCCGTCGGCGGCACGCGTGATGCCCAGCGCGGCCAGCGAGCCGATGCTGTTGCCAGGCACCTTGCTGCTCAGCAGGCTGGATATCTGCCGCTGCACCGAGGTCAGCGTGGTGTCGCCCAGCAGGATGCCCGCCGTGCCCGTGGAGACATCGTAGCTGGACAGCGTGGCAACCGAGCTGGCATAGCTGTTGTAGGCATCGACGAAACCCTGGATCGCCGTTGTGGCCGCACTGCTGTCCTGGCTCACCGTCATCTGGGTGCTGCCGGTCTTGGCCAGGTTGATGGTGACGCCGTCGATCGCGCCGCTGACGCTGTTGCTGGCACTGCTGATGCTGATGCCGTCCAGGGTCAGCTTGGCGTCCTGTGCCTCGCTGCTGCCGGCGGTGCCCAGTTTGGAGGCCAGTGCACTCAGGCCGCCACTGCTGGTGGCATCGGCACTGACCGTGAAACCGTTGGCCACGCCGGTCTTGCTGGAGCTGAGCAGCAGCTGCGCGCCACCGGCGCCGTAGACGACGGTGGCCGTGACGCCGGGATTGTTCGAGGCACTGTTGATGTTCGCCGCAATGTCCGACAGCGTGTCGGTGGCCGATACGCTGAGGTTGAGGCTGCTGGTACCCACACCGATCGTCAGTGTGCCGCTGCCGATCGCCGCACTCTTGTCGTAGGCGTCGCTGCTGCGCTTCTGCGCCGTGGCCAGCTGGGTCACATCGAGTGCATAGCTGCCCGGCTTGGCATTGCTCAGGGTGCTGGTGGTGCCGATGGTGGTATCGGCCAGCACCGCGTTGTAGCTGCTGAAGGTACTGGTCTGGGTCAGGGCGGAAAGCGCGCTTTGCAGCGAGGTCAGCGCCGAGTTCAGCGAGGCCAGACCCGTCAGCGTCGTATTGGTCTGCGTCGCCTTGTTGGTGATCTGCGCCTGCGGCCCCGCCTTCTTGGCATTGACCAATGCGGTGACGATGGAGTCCACGTCCAGTCCGGAGCCGATGCCGGCGGAACTGAGCACCGCGGTCGTGCTCCCGGTACCGGAGCTGGTACCGGTAGTGGTGCCCGTACCGGTGGTCGACGTTGTCGCGTTGCTCGCCGCCGTGTTGAGCATGCTGCTCAGGCTGCTGCCGGAAGTGACGCTGGGGGTGGTCATGGCGATCCTCGTGGTTTCCGTTCGGCCGCACATAGAACGCGGGGTGACGAGTCGCTTGCAAAAAGCTCGCCATCGGCAAGGCCTTTGCAGGCGGCTCCTGTGAGAACGGCGGCATCGATCGATCACGATGCCGCCGTCCAGGTTCAAACCCGTCATGGCCGCTCGCCGCACAGGAAGGCGGCGGGCGATCCGGCAACGGTTACTGCAACAGCTTCAGCACCTGCTGCGGGTTGGAGTTGGCCTGTGCCAGCACCGAGATACCGGCCTGCTGCAGCACCTGGGCCTTGCTCAGGTTGGCCGTTTCCGCCGCGAAATCCGCGTCCTGGATGGTGGACTGCGAAGCCTGCAGGTTGGTGGTCTGCGCGCTCAGGGTCGAGATGGTGGACTGGAAGCGGTTCTGCACCGCACCCAGGTTGGCCGCGAAATTGGCCACCGAGCTCAGCGCCACGTCGATGCGCGAGATCAGGTCGTTGGCGCCGTCGACGGTCTTGACGTTGCCCGTTGCCAGATCACCGCTCGTCGCGATGGCCGCCGTGGTGTTATCGGCACCCGCACCGGAGAACTTCAACGCGTTCGTTGCTGTGGAGGCCGAATCCGCGGCTGCGCCGTAGACGGTCAGAGCCACGTTCGAGTAGAGGTTCAGGCCATTGCCGGCGGCATTCACGGCGGCGCTGACGCCGGTAACGTTGGCCGCGTTGATCGCATCGGAAAGATCCTGCACGCTGTTGAACGTACCTTTGATGTCCGTACCGTTGATGTTCAGGTCGCCGGCGCCAAGGGTCAGGCCCGAGCTGGTGCTGGCCGGTGCCGCGACAGCCGCCGCCACGCCCGTGCTATCGGCCGTCGTCGGCGTAACGGTACCGTCGGCAAGCGCCGTGCTGGCGCTGCCGAACAGTGCGGCAGCCTTGGTGCCCGTCACCGTGGTTGCGGCACCGGCATTCGACAAGTGCAATTCACCGCTGACCACGGAGGCGGTTACATTCGTGGTCCCGGTCTGGGCATTGATTGCCGTAGCCAGGCTGGCGGCATCGGTGAAGGTACCCGTGATGTCGGTGCCACCGATCTTCAGGTCGCCGGCGGCAAGGGTCAGGCCAGCGGGAGTCGTGCTTTTGAAATCGCCGCTGATATCGCCGGTGGAGCTGGTGGCGATCGCGCCCATGTCGCTGGCCTTGACGCTCGTGCCCAGACTCACGCTGACTGTCTGGCCGACGTTGGCACCGATCTGGAAGCTCTGCGACTGCAGCGAGCCGTCCAGCACCTTCTTGCCGTTGAACGTGGTCTGGTTGGCGATACGGGTGACTTCCTGCAGACGCTGCTGCACTTCGGAGTCGATGGTGGCGCGGTCATCGGCGCTGTAGGTGCCGTTGGCCGACTGCGCGGCCAGGTCACGGATGGCCTGCAGGTTGGCAGTGACCTGGTCCAGCGCGGAACCGGCGGTCTGCGCCAGGTTGATCGCATCGCTGGCGTTCGCGCTGGCCTGGGCCAGGCCGCCGATCTGGGTGGTGTAGCGCTGCGAGATCGCGAAGCCGGCGGCGTTGTCGGCCGCGCTGTTGATCTTCAGGCCCGAGGACAGGCGCTGGGTGGCCTTGGACAGGGCGCTCTGCGACTTGCTCAGGTTGTTCTGCGTGTTCAGCGAATTGATGTTGGTGTTGATTACGAGTGACATGGCTATCTCCTACGGGAACCAAAGGCCGGTTTGTTTGGACGTTCTGCATCCCGGCGGCACGATTCCAACGCTGGAATGCCATCCGCCTCAGAGAGTTTTTCGGCACTCGCGAAAAATACTTGAGTGTCTGGCCATGGCTATTTTCGACAGGGGAAATCGAGTTGCCTTGCGAATGCGGATAACCCGAAACCTGCGCCGTACCGGCCTCTGCTTGCCGCGGATTGACCTCCGCCCCGTAAATCTCTGCCCACGTCACTCGATGCACTGCATATCGCAGCACATCGATCAAGGCATCACTTGATGTAGTTGAACAGGCTCATCGACTTGACCTGGGCGAATACCTGCTGCGATGCCTGCAAGGCAGTCGATTGCAATGAAAGATTGCTTATGGCCGTATAGACGTCCACATTCTGCGTATCTGACAACGCACCCTGATAGGTCACACTCAGATCGGCATAGGCACTCTGCTGCTGCTGCAGCGTATTCATGCGCCCGCCGATCGCCACCATGGCATTGCTCGCACTGCCCAGCGCCTGATCGAGCGACTCGATCTGCCGATTGAGGCCATTGGCCACATCGGTATCACTGCCGCCGCCCTGCAATACCGCGATCATGTTGTTGAGCGTGCTGAAGACATCCTGGCTGCCGCCGGATTTGACGGCAACGGTATCTCCGGCAGCCGGCGTGCCGCTGAGCGTGACGGACATGCCGTCGAAGCTGATGCTGCCGCCGTCCTGATAGGTGCCGCCTACGGGGTTGCCGCTGCTGTCGAGAACCGGGTTGCCGTGGGCATCGCTCGCCGTCCAGCTGCCGCCAGCGTCAAAACTGATGGTGTAACCGCCACCGCTCGCCGCGCTGGCGCTGTTCCATTCGACCGGGTCGCTCACGGCGTTTTCCCCCACCACCAGCGTGCCGGTATTGCTGCCGCCCGCACTGGCCGTGAAGCTGCCGTTGCCGGCAGGAATGCTCATGAACAATGCACTGCCGGCATCGCCGGTGTAGATCTGCAAGCCCGAGCCAATCGATGTCATCAGCTGTGCATCGTTGCCGGTATAGCTCACCGTGCCGTCCGCGCCCTTCACGAATGGCGCCTTGCTCGTGCTGGTGCCGGCAAAGAGGGCATCGCCATTGCTGTCCGTGGTGTTGGCCAGCTGGATGAGCTGGTCACGAAGTTGCGAGAGCTGTGTCGCCATGTCCTTGCGATCGCTGCTGGAGAGCGTGCCGTTGATGCCTTGCACCGCCATCGAACGCGCGCTGTCGAGCAGGTTGGTCACCGAGGTCAACGCCGTCTGCTCCGTGGAAAGCCGGGTATTGGCGCTGTCGATATTGCTCGAATACTGCGTATTGGCTGCCAGGATGTGGCTGAGGCTGATCACCTTGCCGGCACCGACAGGGTCGTCCGATGCCACGTTGATGCGCTGGCCCGTACTCACCTGGTTCTGGGTCGCCGCGAGCGCACTCTGCTGGCTGAGCATGGTGTCCAGCGACTGCTGATACATCCAACTGGTGGAAAGGCGCATATCGTTTACCCCTGCTCGGTTTACTGGATGGCTGACAGCAGGCTGCTGAAGATGGACTGGGCCGTGGAGATGATCTGCGCCGAGGCTTGATAGGCCTGCTGATACTTGACCAGGTTCGCGGCCTCTTCATCCAGATTGACGCCTGACACGCTCTGCTGCGCCGACACCGCCTGGTTGTAAAGGCTGGTCTGCGTGGTCAGCGTGGTGGCAGCCTGGCTTCCTGCGCTGCCAACCTGGGTGGTGAGGTTGGCGTACGTGTCGAGCACCGAAGTGGCACCCCCGCCAAGCACACCGGCATCGGCCAGTCCGGCCAGTACCAGCGCATTGCTGTTGTCGTTGAGGCCATTCGTGTTGGCCGAAACCTGGAAGCTGTCGCCAGCTGCCGGCGTACCGGATAGCGTCAGGCTCCAGCCATTGGCCGTGATCGGCTGTCCCGAAACATAGGTTCCACTGGCCAGTACATTGCCGCCGGCGTCGGTGACCTGATAGGTGTCCGGTGCGCTGAAACTCACCTTCGTCGTGCCAAGCAGCGCGGCGTTGGAGGCATCGGTCACGCCGACCGAACCGACTGTGGCGGTACCCGTATTGCTGCTGGCGGCGCTGCTCGTGAGTGCTGCCGCGGCGGCAATCCCGCTCGGGTCGGTCATGCTTACCGCCAGCCCCGTCGCCGCATTGCGGGTCGGCTGGATCTGGTAGCTGTCACCGGCCTGTGCCGTGCCCGATACGTTGAAGGTCAGTCCATCTGCCGACAGGCTGCCATCGGTGTTGGTCGTGAGCGCGACGTTCTGCCCGGCGGTAGTGCGCAGGTTCCACTGACTGCCGTCGTAACTGAGCACGTAGTCGGATGCGGTCAGCTGGGAGACATCGCTGATCTTCGCGGTCACACCTGCACTGCCCTGGTTGGCGCTGGAGCCAAGTACCGTCGGCGCTGGCGTGCTGAAGATGGCGGCGCCCTGCTTGCCATTGAGATCAAGTCCCTTGGCCTGCTGCGCATTGACGCTGGAGGCCAGCGCCAGTGCCGCCTGACCCAGCTGGTTCTGCGTCGGGTCGAGTACGTTCGTCCGGTAGTCCAGCAATGCACCAAGCGAGCCGCCACTCAGGCGCGTCGTGATGTTGTTGCCTGAGCTGTCGAAGATATCGCTGCGGGTAGCGTCGTAGGCATTGCCGCCGGTGGACAGTGCATAGGCATTGCTGCCGCTGACCAGGCTTTGCCCGCTGCTCGTGTAGACGCTCATCGTGCCATCGCTCTCGGTCACGGCAGATATGCCCACGTAGCCGGAAAGCGTCTTGACCAGGGCATCGCGCTGATCGAGCAGGGCATTCGGCTGACCCGTGGCGCTGGCCTGGCGGATCTGCTTGTTGAGGTCGGCGATATTGCTGACGACGCTGTTGATGCTGTCGACCGTGCTGCCGATCTGGTTGTTGATCTGGCTTTGCTGCAAGCTCAGCTGCTGACCGAGTGTGTTGAACACGGTGGCCGTCGAGCTGGCACTGCCCAGCAAGGCTTGCCGGCCGGATGTACTGCTGGGCGCATTGGCCACGGTGCTGAAGGCGCCATAGAAGGCATCCAGCGCCCCCTGCAGATCGCCGCTGCCGCTGAACACGCTGTTGAGTGTGCTGGTCAGGTCGTTGAAGGTGCTCGCACGCTGAAGGCTGGCGTTGCTGCTCCACACCGCATTGGTGAGGAACTGGCTGTAGGCGCGCTGGACCGATATCACATCGACACCGCCCCCGATGGTGTAACGCCCATTGGACTGGGTTACGGCCGAAGTCTGCTGGACCAGCTGTCGGCTGTAGCCATCGGTATTGGTGTTGCTGATGTTGTTGCTGACCGTACTGAGCGCCACCTGGGCAGCATTGAGACCGGAAATGCCGGTACTGAGCATATTAGCCATGGATAATTCCCGGACGCATCATTCTGAGGGTGTCGGCGTAACGGCGACATTCTTGAGTGTGGCCAGCGCTTGGCGCATGGCCGGGCTGTTGGCGATGGCGGCAATCTTCGAGGCATAGGCGGGGTCGGTGGCATAGCCGCCGCTGACCAGTCCACGCGCAAAACCAAGCACGTCGTCGCCCTTGCCCAGTGCCTCGGCATAACGGGGGTTGCCGCTTACCAGCCGGGCGTAATCCGCAAATGACTCGGCCGGCGAGGCGTAGGCGCGGAACTGCGCCTTCCGCCTGACTCCGACGCCATCTTCAAACTCAAGGGTCGGGACATTGACGCGCTCGCCGTCCCAGCTTCCACCGGCCTTCATGCCGAACAGGTTGTTGCTGCTGCTGCCATCGCCACGCGCAGGCATGCGCGTTCCCCACTGCGTTTCCAGCGCGGCCTGGGACAGCACCGCGCGCAATGAGACACCGAGCTTCCTGGCAACCTGGATCGCGTGGGGGGCCAGTTCGCGAACGAATTCCTGTGCATCGCCCGGCACCCAGCTGGATACGGCACGTCCGGCCGAGCGTGCCACGCCGGCCACCGACGCCAGGCGTTTCTGCCACTCGTTCTTCAGCGCGGTTGTCACCGGCTGATCCGGGAGTGCTGCATCGCCCGGCTGGGTCGACGCATCCGGCGATGCATCCTTCCCGCCCAGCTGACGTATCAGCAACTCGGCAATACCCAGCCCGTGACCCTGACTGGAAAGGTTCACCGACAGCTGCTGGTCGAACAGCCCCTGCCAGGCATCGCCCGCCTGACTGTCGAACAGCGGGTCGCCGTAATTGGCGTCGCGCATCGACTTCAGCATCATCTGGGTGAAGATCGACTCGAACTGCCTGGCGACGATGGGCAGCGCAGCCTTGCTGTCGGCCTGCGCACTCTCCCGCAGTGCGTTGAACCCGGACAGATCGGTCCAGGTGTTGACGCTCTGCAGGGTGCTGTCGCCGCCGACCATCAGATCACGACCAGTTCCGCGTGCAATGCACCGGCCTGCTTCAACGCCTGCAGGATCGAGATGAGATCGCTCGGCGCGGCACCCACCTGGTTGACCGCCCGCACGATCGCATCCAGGCTCACGCCCGGCCCGAACTTGAACATGTGCGCGCCGTCCTCGCTGATCTGCACGTTGCTGCTCGGCACGATGGCGGTCTGCCCGCCAGAGAATGCGGCCGGCTGGCTGACCATCGGCTGTTCGCTGATCGTCACCTGGATCGCGCCGTGCGCCACGGCTGCCGCGCTCACCCGCACATCCGCACCGATCACCACGGTGCCGGTACGTGAATTGACCACCACGCGCGCCGGCGCATCGCCAGGTGTCACGTCCAGCTCCTGGATCGCACCGAGCCACGCCACCTTCTGCGAAGGATCGAGCGGACCGCGCACCGAGACCGAGCCGCCGTCCACCGCCTGCGCGGTGCCGGCGCCGTAAACCTGGTTCACCGCCTTGGCGATGCGTGCTGCCGTGACGAAGTCCGGCGTGTTGAGGTTGAGCATCAGGTCGCTGCCGTTACCGAACGACGAGGCAACGCTGCGCTCGACCGAGGCACCGTTGGGAATGCGTCCGCTGGCGGAGATATTCACCTGCACGCTGGAACCGCTCTTGCCTTTGGCGCTGACGCCACCGACCACCACGCTGCCCTGGGCAATCGCGTAGACATTGCCGTCGGCGCCACGCAACGGCGCCATCAGCAACTCGCCACCGCGAATGCTCTTGGCATTGCCGATCGAGGCCACCGTGACGTCGATGGTCTGGCCCGGCTTGGCGAACGGCGGCAATTCCGCGGTAATCGTCACCGCGGCCGCATTCTTCAACTGCGGGCGCGCACTGGCCGGCACGGTGATGCCGAACTGCTGAAGCATGTTTTCCAGGCTCTGCGTGGTGAACGGCGCCTGCGTGGTCTGATCACCGCTGCCGTCCAGACCCACCACCAGTCCGTAGCCAATCAACTGGTTGCTGCGTACGCCGGCCACCTGCGCCAGATCGCGGATCTTATCGGCATGCGCCGGCACCGGCGTCAGCAGCAGGGTGACAAGGCACAGCAGCAGCGTCGTGCCGAATGCGTGCCGGCGCGATGCCGCCGGACGAATCCCTGCTGTCGAACTGGCCGCGCGATTTGCCGCACGGCATTCGGCACGCTCATTACCGGATTGCCGTGGCACGAGCTTGATGCACTGCGTCTTCATCAGAACGGCATCCACTTGGAATTGAAGAAGCGCGACAGCCAGCCCTGCGTATTGGCATCGGCGAGCGTGCCGCGACCGGTGTAGCTGATGCGTGCATCGGCCACGCGGGTCGAAGCGACCGTGTTGTCCTGGCCGATGTCCTGCGGGCGCACGATGCCGGAGATGCGTACCAGTTCCTGGCCCTGGTTGATGGTCAGCCACTTCTCGCCGCGCACCATCAGGTTGCCGTTGGACTGCCGCTGCGCGACGGTCACCGTGATCTGGCCGGTCAGTTGATTGCTCTGGCTGCTCGAACCGTCGCCGGCAAAGCTGCGGTCGCCATTGGTGCTGATGCTGGCGGCCTTGCCGCCGATGCTCAGGCCCTGGCCAAGGATCGTGGGCGCGTCGATCGCCGTCTTGTCGGTCTTGCTGGTGCTGGTGGTGGCCTTCTTGCTGGCCTGCGTGCTCTCGACCAGCACGATGGTGAGAATGTCGCCGACACGATGCGCGCGCGGATCGGCGAACAGCTCCATGTTTCGTACATCATGATAGATCGCGCCATCCGCCGGTGGCGGGGTTTCGGGTGCCACCGGCTCGGTGGCCGCCCACTGCTGACTGTCGTTGCGCGCGGATGGTGTGGCACAACCGGCCACGACAAGACAGCCGGCGCAAACAAGCATGCGCAGCAATGAAGTGATCGATGCCATGAGCCTGCTCACATCTTGTCCGTGAGATCCTGCAGCATCTGATCGGTGCTGCTGATCGCCTTGGAATTCATCTCGTAGGTACGCTGCGTCTCGATCATGTTGACCATCTCCTCCACCACGTTGACATTGGAGGATTCGAGCGAGCCCTGCTGCAGCGTGCCCATGCCATTCAGGCCCGGCTGCCCGGTTTGCGGCGTGCCGCTGGATGCGGTTTCCAGATAGAGGTTGCTGCCTTGCGGCTGCAGGCCGGCCGGATTGACGAAGTCGGCCAGCTGCAACGTACCCACCTGCACCGCCGTCGCCGAGCCCGCGGTGGTGGCCGAAACCGTGCCGTCGGTGCCGATCGTGATGCTCTGCACATTGCTCGGCAGAGTCACCGCGGGATCCAGCGCATAACCGTCAGCAGTCACCAGCTGGCCGTTCGGATCGGTATGCAACGAACCGTCACGGGTATACGCGATACTGCCATCGGGCATGCTCACCTGCAGGAAGCCGTTGCCCTGGATCGCCACATCCAGCGAGTTGCCGGTCTGCGAGATATTGCCCTGGGTGAACAGCTTTTCGCTGCCCACCACGCGCACGCCGGTACCCAGCATCAGTCCCGAAGGCGACTGCGTCTGCTCGGTGGTCTGGCCACCGGGCTGACTCTTGTTCTGGTAGATCAGATCCTGGAACGACGCACGCGAGCTCTTGAAACCGGTCGTGTTTGCGTTGGCCAGGTTGTTGGATATGACGTCCATGCGCGTCTGCTGCGCATCGAGGCCGGTCTTGGCGATCCAGAGGGAAGAAAGCATGGGTCACTCCAGTGAATGATGGCAGCCGCGTATCAGCTGGACTGCAGAAGTTTGGTGGCGGCCGCGGCGTTGTCGTCGGCACTCTTGATCGACTTCACCTGCATGTCGTACTGCCGTGACAGTGCGATCATCTTCACCAGTTCCGTCGACGCGTTGACGTTGCTGCCCTCGAGCGTTCCGGGGGTGACGCGGATATCGGTATCCGCATCGGCCTGGCTGCCATCAGCCATGTGCATCAATCCATCACTGCCCTGCACCAACTGGCTTGAATCGGGATTGACGAGCCGGATGCGGTCCAGTGCCGTCACCGCGTTCGGCCCTTCCCCGATGGGCACCGTGGAAATCGTGCCGTCGTTACCGATGCTGATCTGGGCACTGTCGGGCACGCTGATCGGACCGGAGTTGCCGATGACCGGATTGCCCCGTGCATCCGTCAGCTGACCGTCGGCGGTCAACTGCAGGTCGCCGGCACGCGTATAGCCTTCCGAACCATCGGGAGCCTGCACCGCGATCCAGCCACTGCCGTGCACGGCCACATCCAGCGAACGCCCGGTGCTCAGCGACGAACCCTGGGTGAAGTCCTGACCGAGACCTTGCGCGACGGCATTGACTCGCGTGGCCTGCCCGTCGCCAAGCACGGCCTGGCTCTGGAATGCACTCAACTCGCTCTTGAAGCCTACCGTGGAGGCATTGGCCAGGTTGTGGCTCACGGCGTCCTGGGCGCGCATGATCTGCGCCGCCCCGGTCATTGCCACATAGATCGAGCGATCCATGGCGATCGATTACCTGGAAACCGCGTTGAACAGCGAGGAAGCCAGCGTGTTGTCGGTGGACAGCACCTGCGCGTTGGCCTGGTAGTTGCGCTGCGCCTTGATCATGTTGACGAGCTGCGCCGTGGTATCGGAGGTGTTGGAATCTTCCAGCGCACCCGACTGGATCGCACCGAACTGGCCGGTACTTGCTGATCCCATCACGGCGGCGCCGGAATCGCCGCTGGCCGCCCAGGTGGTGTTGCCGGTCTGGCGCAGCCCCTGCAGGTTGGCGAAATTGGCCATCGCCAGCTGGCCGATCTGGCTGCTCTGGTTGTTCGAGTAGTACGCCGTCACCACGCCTTTGCTGTCGATGTCGATGTTCGACAAGGTGCCGGCCTCGTAACCGTCCTGGCCGATCGTGCCGGCGGAGAAGTCGGTGCCGAACTGGGTCGTGTTGGTGACGTTGACTGTCAGCGCCAGGGCATTGGAGCCATTGCCCAGGTTCACCGGGTTGAAAGCCAGGTTGCCGTTGGCCGGCGTGGTCAGCTTGCCGGTCGTGTCGAAGGTCATCGCCTGCGTGCCGGCGTCGTTGCCGTCCACGTACAAGTGGGCGTCCCAGGTGTTGGTACCGGTCTTGACGTAGTACACCGTGCCCTGATGCGAGCCGCCCTGCGAATCGTAGACCGTGACTGGCGAGGCGTTGTTGTAGCTGGTCGAGTCGGTGGTGCTGAACGCCGTCGTGGGCACCGCGGCGCTCGCCGGCAGGTTCGAGGTCATCGTCACCGTTGCGGTGGCCTTGGCATTGCTTTGCGCCGTCACCAGCTTCAGGTCGGTCAGCGTGCTGGTATCGAAACCACCGGCGCCGTTGCTCGGATAGACCTGCAGCCTGGCACCGCTGCTGGTGACGACATAGCCGTTGGGGTCCTTCTGGAAATCGCCGGCACGTGTGTAGCTGACGCCATTCCCGTCATTGACGACGAAGAAGCCGTTGCCGCTGATCGCCAGATCGAGGCTGTTGTTGGTGGTCTCGATGTCGCCCTGGGCGAATTGCTGCGCCACATCCTGCAGGCGCGTGCCGCTGCCGGTGGCCGTGGAGTTCAGATTGAGCCCGGTCACCGCGAATACGTCCGAGAACTCCGCACGCGACCCCTTGAAGCCGGTCGTGTTGGCGTTCGAGATGTTGTTGGCGATGACGTTGAGATCCGACTGGGCCGCATTGATTCCGCTGAGCGCTGTATTCAGAGCCATGGTGTATTCCTCGAATGAGTAAGTGCGTGAAACACGTCGTCAGAGAATCTGTGCCACCTGGCTGAGCGCGACGCCGCCCACACCAGCCACCTGCAGATAAGTGCCAAGGTTTGTGCCGCCATAGCCGACCGAGGTCACCGTGCCGGCGACATACGTATCCAGCGAACTGCCATTGCTGGTCGCCGCCATGGTGTAGGCGCCTTGCGCCACCGGATTGCCGCTGTCGTCATTGCCATCCCAGGTGAATTGCGAAAGACCACTGCTCTGGCTGCCCAGATTCATGGTGCGCACGACCTTTCCGGTGGCATCGACGATGTTCACGGTGACGTTGCCGGCGGTGCCGACATTCGCGGCACCGGTGACGGCGCTGCCGCTGTAGTTGATCGTGCTCGACGGCACCAGCACCTGGCGGTTGAGCAGGTTCGACGAGCCAAGCACCTGCGAAGTCTGCAAGGCGCCGCTGACGGTGCTGCTCAGCGTGTTCACCGACGTCAGCAGGTCCTGCGTCGCCGAGAGCTGGCTGAACTGCGCCATCTGGGACACGAACTGGGAGTTGTCGACCGGGTTGGTGGGATCCTGGGCCTGCAACTGGGTCGTCATCAGCTTCAGGAAATCGCTCTGGCTCAGGCCGCCGGCGAGCGCCGCCGTGGTGGATGAACTCGTAGCCGCCTGGCTGCTGCCAGTCGTGGTGCTATTCGTGTTGATGGTCATGCGCTGCTCCGTCCGAATTACTTGCCGAGGTCGAGGGTCTTCACCAGCAACTGCTTGGTGGTGTTCATGACCTCTACGTTGTTCTGGTACGAGCGTGAGGCCGAAATCATGTTGACCAGCTCGTCGATCGGGTTGACGTTGCTGGCATAGACATAGCCGTCGCCATCGGCCAGCGGATTACCCGGTTCGTAACGGCTGGGAATGGCGGACTGGCTCTGGGTGACGCCAAGCACCTTGACGCCTTCACCGCTGGCATCGCTGCTGCCGAGCTGCTCCTGCACGGCCGCAAACAACGGCTGGCGCGAGCGGTAGGCCGCCTCGGGCGTACTGGCCACGCTGTCCGCATTGGCCAGATTGCTGGCTACCGTGTTCAGCCGCAGCGACTGCGCGGCCATGCCGGAACCGGCCACGTTGAAAATCGAGAACAGCGACATCAGCTCTGCCCCCCGGTAATCGCGGTACGCAGCATGTGAACCTGCGCCGTGATGAAGGCCAGGCTGGCCTGGTAGTGCACGCCGTTGGCAGCGAAGTTGGCCTGCTCCACCTGTTCGTCGACGGTGTTGCCGTCCATGCTCGGTTGGGTCGGGTTGCGATAAGCCAGTGCCTGCGTCGATTGCGCCGCCGGGTCGATCTGGCCCGGTGTCGGCGCACTCAACGGCAAGCTCCCCTGTTGATCACCGGCCGTGGAGAGCGCCTTGCGGAAATCGATATCGCGGGCCAGATAGTTGGGCGTGTCCGTATTGGCCAAATTGTTGGCCAGCACCTCGCTGCGGCGCTGCCAGAGATCCAGCGCCTGGGTGTGCATGCCGAACAGGTTGTCAGGGGTCAGGCTCATCGCTTTGCTCCGCGTGGCAGTTGCCGCACGGAGACTGTCAGCAAATTGCATGCCACGGCCGGCAAACCCGTGCTGTAGCTGGGTTTGCGCGACAGTCGGCGATGCGCCACGAGCGTGGCACCGCCGCAAAGACGGATTGTTGACGCTACCCGCGACGCGGCTCAGGCCGCCGGTATTTCCGCCGACTCGGGCAACAGGTCCAGCACCACCTGCGCCAGCAGATCCGGCTGGAACTTGGCGACGAAACGGTCCGCACTGACTTCCTGCACCATCGCCTCGTTGAACACTCCGCTCAGCGAACTGTGCAGCACGATCTTGAGACGGCGCAGCGTCGGCGCCTCACGGATGGCGCGGGTCAGCGCATAACCGTCCAGGCGCGGCATCTCGATATCGGACACCACCAGCTTTATCTTCTCGTCGGGCTCCGCCTGCGCCAGCTCCAGCAGCCGATCGAGCGCTTCACGCCCATCCCGGGCCACCACGCATTCGATATTCATCTGCTTGAACAGGTTCACCAGCCGGCGCCGCGCAATCACCGAGTCGTCCACCACCATGATCCGCCGCGGACTCAACCTGCGCGCGCCAGCGACCCGCTGCATCTGGAGTGACAGCTCGGCTGGCGCGCCGTCGATGCTGGCCAGTACATGCTCGACATCGATCACGGCCAGCAAGGCGCCATCGATGCGGGTTACCGCATTGACCCGCGCACCAAACCCGAGCGTACCGGGTGGCGCCACCAGCGCCTCGCCCTCGCAATGCACCATGCGCTGCAGATCAGCGACCAGGAAACCCTGCACCGAGCGACTGAATTCGGTCACCATCAGATGCGCCGATTCCACCTCGCGCAGGGGTTCGTAACCCAGTGCCGCAGCCAGATCGATGACCGGAATGGTCTGACCGCGGTAGTCGCAAGTACCCGCCAGCAATCCGTGCATGCCCGGCATGCGCTCCAGCGGCGGACGCCGCAACACCTCGCGTACCTTGAACACGTTGATGCCGAACAGCTGTTCGTCGCCGAGCCGGAACAGCAGCATCGCGACGCGATTGTGCCCGGCCAGCCGGGTCTGCCGTTCCACCTTCTCCAGTAACGTGCCGCCCATGCGGACTCCTCAAGCATTGCCATATCGCCGCAGCGGCCTACCAGGGACATATCGACCGGAACACAGCCGGCTTGAGCACCATCGCTCCGTGCGGTTGCCGCAAACAATGGCATGCGACTTGCTTCCTCAAGTTTTGAAAATTTCTGACGATGCATTCATTCAGCACTCCTGCCACCCAAGGTAACGCCCGCCTCATGAGCTTGATCTGGAACCGGCATCTGACCGCTTTGGTACAGGCCGCTGTCGCCGGCAATGACGCACAGATCGCCGAGCTGAGGCGCAAATACCCGCGCGCCGCGCGGGCGATCGCTCCGCTGCTCGCCTGTGTCGTCACCCGGCCACCCGCCGCTGTGGCGCTGCAGACCATGGAGCAGCAGAGTCTGGTGCTGGGCGCGGTGCAGCAGCTGTCGCGCGAACAGGCTGCGCTGGAGCGGGCGGCGCTTGAAAGCCGCGGCAGCGTCGATCGCTTGACGGACGGCAGTGCCGGAATCTCGACGGCGCTGCAGCAGGTCGCTAGCGACCTGGACCAGGCCGGTCGTGCCGGACTCGCCGGCGCAGACAGCGTCAGCGAACTGGATGGCCAGTTGCGTCTGCTGCGCAGCGCGCTGTCGACGATGAACCGCAACCAGAGCAGGCTCGCCGAACAGGCGGCACAGATCCGCAAACTCACCGGCGTGGTACAGGAAATTGCCCATCAGACCAATCTGGTGGCCCTGAATGCCGCGATCGAAGCCGCGCGGGCAGGCGAAGCGGGCCGCGGTTTTGCAGTAGTCGCCGACGAGGTCAAGCAGCTCGCCGAAAAAACCACGCTGACAACGACCGAGATCGAGACCGTCACCGGTTCGATCGGCGATTTCTCGTTGCAGCTGGACGGTGACGTACAGCATGGCCTGCAACAGCTGGAGCGGGCGCAGAACGGTATCGGCCTCACCGGAAGCGCCCTGCAGCAGGGCAGCGAGGCCTTGCGCACGGCAAGCGGGCGTATCCATGGCCTGCGGCAGAATCACGACGTACAGCACGCGCGCGCCACCGCGACCCAGGCTGCGCTCGGCGCGCTGCAAAGGCGCGGCACCGAAACACGGCGCCAGGCCGAATCACTGAATCGCGCCGCGCTGCTGGCGCACCGACTTGGCCTGGACTGGCTGGAAAGCGAAAGCGGCAGCGACCCGGCGAGCCTCAGCCTGACCGTACGCGAAACCGCATTGAGTCTGCGTCAGGCGATGGAGCTGGCCATGCTGGATCCGGGCGCACTGGATCGACGCTGGTTCGATACGCATGCGCTGAACCGCACGATCACACGACTGGCCGCACTGCACCACGGTCAGCCCGTCAGTGCCGGCCTGAACGAGGCCGGTGCCCGACTGTGCGAGCAGAGCAGCCGCTTTGTCAGCCTGCTGTGCGATGGCCAGCTCGAGCAGGCTGCGCAGTTGTCACAGCAGCTGGAATCCGGTCGCGAAGCGCTGCTGGGGCAACTCGGCAACTTGCTGGCGGACGCATGAAAAACCTGTGGCCGGCACGCCACATCCTGGTCCTGGCCGGTTGGGCGGGGGCGTTGCTGCCCGCTACCGCAGCCATCTCCGCACCGGCAGCGGCCACACAATCGCTGGCCACTGTACGCGCGGCTGCCGAGCAGGCGTTGCGCCAGCATTACGCGCTGCCCGGCAACCGCGTCGAAGTCAAATCCACCGTGTTCGATCCGCACCTGCGGCTGGCCGATTGCCGGGAACCTTTGCGCGCCACGGTAGCCGAACACGCGGCAACCGCATCGCGCATGACCGTGCGGGTGCAATGCGGGCAATCCGGCTGGATCGTGCGTGTGCCCGTCCAGCTGCAGCTATTCCGCAAGGTACTGGTGACCAGCCACCCGCTGCTGCGTGGCGACGGATTGAGTGCCGGCGATGTGCGCGCCGAAGACCGCGATGTCACCAGGCTCGGTTACGGCTACATCGAAAGCCTGGATCAGCTGGCTGGTCGCTCGCTGTCCCGCTCGTTGGCTGCCGGCGCGGTACTCACTCCCGCTGCGCTCGGCGGGCGACGGCTGGTAAGTGCCGGTGACCACGTGCAGATGGTGGCCCAGCTGGACGGTATCGAAGTACGTACTGCAGGCGTGGCGCTGGGCAGCGGCGACAGTGGCGCCCGCCTGCGCGTGCGCAACGACAGCTCCGGCAAAGTGGTCGATGCGATGGTCAGTGCCCCCGGCAAGGTCATCGCGTTGCCATGAAGGCGGGCGCACCGGCAGCGCTGTTCACCAGGATTTCCGCATTAAAGTTTCCGCGATATCGGCCGATCTGATAGATACAGGGCCAACACCGCAGCGAGAACGGACCTCATGAATACCACCATTTCAAATAACGGCTTGCCGAAATTCACGCAGGCGACCGGCAGCTCGGGCAATGGCCCGGCGCCGGCCACCACTCCTGCAGGCTCGGCCAGTGCCGCATCGCAGCCGGACGATCAGCTCAAGCTGACCGATTCGGCCCGTGCATTGCAGCAGGCCGCCCGCCCCGACGATGCCGCCACGGTCGATCCGCAACGGGTGGAACGCGCGCGCCAGGCATTGGCCGACGGCAGCTACAAGATCAATCCTGGCCGCATCGCCGACAACATGTTGTCGCTGGAGCGGCAAATCGGCGGCACGAGCAAGGCATGAGCCGCCTGTTGCAGGACGAACTGGACAGCGCGCTCACCGCCGTGCTCGACGACATGCAGCAGGCTGTCGGGCAACTGGTGCAGGTGCTCGAGGCTGAGCGCTCGGCGCTTGGCGCCAACAGCAGCGAGGCACTGGACCAGGCTGGTGCGCGCAAGCAGGCGCTCATGCAGCAGTTGGAACAGCTCGATGCCGAACGCCTGCAGCTGAGTCGCGAATTGCCTGCTGTCGCCACCAGACTGGAACCGGCCTGGGCAGACATCGTTCAATCGCTGCGCGCCTGCCAGCAACTCAACCAGCGCAATGGCAATGCAGTCAGCCGGCGGCTGGGACAGATTCGCCAGGCGCTGTCGATACTCACCGGGCATGTTGGCGAGAGCGAGCTCTACGGTCGTACCGGTGAACTGCGCACCGGCCTGCGTTCACAGGTCCTGACACAGGCATGAGCGATGACGGCGCCGCTGTCGGCCTGCCCATGTGGCATTCCCACTGACTGCGAAGCGCGCCATGGCCCGCATTCGCATTATTGCGATCATTGACTATGAGCAACCTCACCGCTTCAGCATCACCCGATATCAGCATTCCGACGATGCCGGTACCTCTGCCGGTGCTGCGTGTGCCCATGCTGGATTGCAATCGCCTGCTGTTTGCCTACGAGATCATGTTTCATCGCGAACCCGGCGATGAGCAGACCCTGCTGCAACGTGTGCTGTCCACCATCACTGATGGTGCATTGACCCGGCTTGTGCGTGGCAATCGTGCATTCCTGAACCTGCCTGCCGATCTGCTGCCCGAGGATTTCGATGCCCTGCTTCACCAGCCACGTCTGGGCGTACTGCTGCAACCGGAGGTAGCCACCGACGCGGCGCTGATGAAGCGCCTGCAGCAGATGGCCCAGCGCGGCTGTCAGCTCATGCTCGATGCATCCGGCCTCGACCTGGACGGCAGCGTGACCATCGAGGCATTGCTGCACATAGTGCAGTTCGTGCGCCTCAACGCCAGTCAGATGTCGCTCGAAGCCTTGCGCGAGCGCGCCGAACAGCTGAACGCCCGCGGCATCTGGGTGATCATCGGTGAAGTGAACGACCACACCACCTACCAGCGCTGCCTGGAATTGCCGCTGCAGGCCATCCAGGGGCGCTATCTGCTGATACCCCAACCGGAAGCGGTGCCGGTGCTGACCGCCAACCGGTTGAGCATGCTGCGACTGATGCGCGCCCTGCAGGAAACCAACCAGGGCCCGGTCGAGCTGGGCAACATCATCCGCGACGACGCGGTGCTCAGCTACAAGCTGCTCAGCTGCGTCAACTCGGCCTACTTCGCGCTGCCGAGGCAGCTGAAGTCGGTGCAGCAGGCAGCGATCTTCTTCGGCGTTACGCGCATGCGCAACTGGATCGACACCATGTCACTGTGCGGCATGGACGACCGGCCGCCGGAATTGCTGCGCGCTGCGCTGATCCGCGCCCATATGTGCGAGAAGCTGGCCAGCGGCATGCCCAACGGCCATCAGGAAATGGCCTTCACCGTCGGCCTGTTCTCGCTGCTCGATACCTTGATGTGCGCACCGATGGAATTCCTGCTGACCCATTTGCGGCTGATGCCGGAAATCAGCCAGGCATTGACCGGTCGAGGCGGCCCGTTCGGCCCCCTGCTGGAGCAGATCCTCGCCTGGGAGGCTGGCAAGCTGACCAGCCAGCACGCGCAGCCACAACGCATCCAGCGGATGGCCACCATCTACCTGGAAGCCACGCAATGGGCCGATCAGGTCTATGCCAATGCGAACGGAAACGTGCCTAGCTGAGCATCCGTCTAGTTCGACCCCGTGGATCCGGAACCGGGCGGGCGACGGTCAACGCGTGCGCTGCAGGCGCCAGATCGCGCAAGCCAGACCGGACAATGCAACTGCCGCCCATACGCACAACATGAGCGCGTCCCGCCCCAGCCAAAGCATGCTGGCCACCGTGCCCACAGCCAGCGCACCCGATGCCAGCGCCAGCAGCACGTCACCGCGCATGCGATGCGTCACCAGCAACAGGAAAGCACCGAGCGCAGCCAGCAGCACGGCCAGGATCTGTTCGCTCACGACGTGCGCCGGCGGCACGGGCAGATCGGGAAACACATCGAGCAAAGGCACGTTGCCGACCTCCACGTCATAACCTTTGCCGTCGGCGGCATCGGCAGCGGCGACAAGCCTGTCGCCGTCGATGCGCGCGACGATCGTCATCTCCTGTAGCGGCACCGCGTCCCAGCTCACTCGCAAATCGCCCAGCCGGGGGTCGCCCGGGTGCGTGCTGGTCACCAGGTAATCCTGATACGCCGTGAAACTGGCGGCGAGGTTCTCCGGCAGCAGTTTCGGATCCGGTGCAACCAGCTGCGAACCGGGCAGCGCGTGCAGCAGCTGCGGCGACAGCTTGAATCCGTTCAGTTGCACCAGCCCGGCATCGAACTGCTTGCCGCTGAGCGGGAAGCTGGCCGGGTTGGCGTGTCCGGCCGGCTCCTTGAAGTGGCTGGCGTCGAGTGGCCGGTCCACCCAGTCCAGTTCGTAGTGCACGCTGTCGCCGATGCGGATCTCGCGCCACTGGAACATTTCCACGTGACGCACCAGCACCGGCGTATTGACCTGCAGGTTGAAATCCGGATCGTGCGGCGCCTCCACCACCCGCGGCGTTCCGACCAGCCGCACCATGGCACCGTGCTGGCCTGCCTGCGGGCCAGCGTCGCCGGCGAGACTGGTCACTTCGCCGCCATGCCGTTCGACAGCTGCCAGATAGTTGAGCTGGCCACGTACCGTCATCGCGATCAGTCCGACACCGGCAAGCAGCAGCAGGGCACCAGCAACATTGCACGCCAGGCCACGTACCGACATGGCGCCGGCCAGTTTCATCAGGCGACTCCCATCATGGCCGGCAGCGCACCACACAGCTCGAGTTGTTCGTCGGCCGTACCGAAACGACCACGCTCGTCACGGGTCACCCGCGCCAGCGCGCAATCATGGTCATGCGTGAAGAACAGCCGCACCTGGCGCGCCAGCTTGTCGTCCAGGAACGTGCGCTTCTCGTCGATCAGTTTTTCCGGAAAGCGGTCGTAACCCATGGTGATCGGCAGATGCACCCAGAAGCGGCCTGGAATGAGATCCGCACAGAACACCACGCCGGCGACCTCGGCCAGCATCAGGCCTGGCGTATGGCCGTCCGAATAACTGAAGCGCACCATTTCGCCCAGCATCTGCGAATACTCGCCCTCGACCAGCTCCAGCCGCCCACTGGCCTGCAGCAACGGCTGCAGTTCGGGCACGAACGAGGCGCGGTCGCGCGGATGCGGCTTGAGTGCCCGCCGCCAGTGCTCCGCACCCACCACGAAGCGCGCGTTCGGGAACAGCAGTCGCGGTGACTGGCCTTCCTCCCATGCCGCCAGCAGGCCACCGGCATGATCGAAATGCAGATGCGACAGCACCACCACATTGATGTCTTCGTGGGTCAAGCCCGCCCCTGCCAGGGAATCCAGCAGCACATGCTGCGGCTCGACCACGCCGTAACGCTCGCGCAGCGCCGGCTCGAAAAACGCACCGATGCCTGTCTCGAACAGCACGTTCCGCCCGTCCAGATCCTTCACCAGCAGACAGCGGCAGGCCAGCGGAATGCGGTTCTCGGCATCCGGCACAATCCAGCGCGACCACAGCGCCTTCGGAGCATTGCCAAACATGGCGCCGCCATCGAGTTGCTGTGAGTTACCCAGAAGCGAGAACAGTTCCATGACGAATCAATACTCCATTGCCACGGATTCGTCAGGAACGAATCCGGACGCCGCAGGCGGCCCCGCGCGCAGCGCGGGGTGAGACCCATGGATGGGTCGAGCAAACATGGCGCCGCCATCGAGCTGCTGTGAGTTGCCCAGAAGCGAGAACAGTTCCATGCCCCGACCTTACTGCACCTTGCCCAGGCCCGACGGCCGACGCGGATCGCTGGCCGCGTCGAGCTGGTTGGTCTTGCGGTCCCAGGTCACCACATTCATGAAGCCCCACGATTCGCGTTGCTTCAACATGTAGCCCATCTTCGTCAGCGCGTCGCTGGTGGCCGGGTCGAACGTGCCATCTTCGACCATCACCTCATCGGGCAGGTACTGGTGGTGGAAGCGCTTGTGCGCGGTGATCTGCTGCGCGCTCTCGCCGTCGATGAAATGCAGGATGCCTTCCAACACCTGGGTGATGATGGTCGAGCCGCCGGGCGAACCGATCACCGCGGTGCGGTCGGCGCCGATCACAATGCTGGGCGACATCGACGACAGCATGCGCTTGCCGCCTTCCGGCGCGTTTGCCACGCTGCCGAGCAGGCCATAGACGTTCGGCTTGTTCGGCACCAGCGCGAAATCGTCCATCTCGTCATTCAGCAGCACGCCGGTGCCCGCCGCGACGAAGGTAGAGCCCATGACGTAGTTCACCGTCGAGGTGACCGCTGCCATGTTGCCGTCGGCATCGATGATCGAGAAGTGGGTGGTGTGCATGCCCGGCTCGGGTGCTTCGGCCCGCGGCAGCATCGACGACGGCGTCGCCCTGTCCGGCAGGATGCCCTGACGCAGGCCGTCGGCGTAGTACGGTGACAGCAGCATGTCCAGCGGCATCTTCACGAAATCCGGGTCGCCCAGATAATCGTTGTGGTCGCGGAACGCGCGGCGCATCGCCTCGACGATGGTATGCACGCGATGCGCCTGGTCCATCTTCGACAGGTCGAAACCGGACAGGATATTGAGGATCTCGGCAATCGCCACGCCACCGGAAGACGGCGGCGGTGCGGTGACGATGCGATAGCCGCGATAGTTCACCACGATCGGCGTGCGCTCCTTCGCCTGGTAGCCGGCCAGGTCGGCCAGTGTCCAGTTGCCGCCGGCCGCACGCACGGCGTCCACCAGTTTCTGCGCGGTCTCGCCATGATAGAAGCCGTCGTCGCCATGCGCGGCAATCAGTTCCCAGGTGCGTGCCTGATCCGGGTCGCGCCAGGTCGCACCTTCGACAGGCGGCTTGCCGTCCGGCAGATACTTGGCAACCGAAGCCGGCCAGCGCCGGATATCCTTCTGCTCCCCGGCGATCGAGCCGCGCAGGCGCGCATCCGGCTGGAAACCGTCGCGGGCAAGCCGGATCGCCGGAGCCAGCGACTGCTGCAAGGGCAACCTGCCGTAGCGCTTCGCGATCAGCACCAGGCCGGCCGGTTCTCCGGGTATGCCGGCGGAGAGCGGACCCTTCAGGGCCGCATCGCGGTTCGGACTGCCATCGGGGTTTAGGTAATCCTTGGGGTTCACCGCGGCCGGTGCCGTCTCGCGAGCGTCGATGAACACATCGTGGCCGTCCTTCGCCCGATGCAGCACGGCCATGAAACCGCCGCCGATGCCGGAGCTCTCCGGCTCCACCACCGACAGTGCGGATGCGACCGCGACCGCCGCGTCGAACGCATTGCCGCCCTTGGCCAGCACTTCGAGGCCGGCGTTGGTGGCCAGATAATTGGCGCTGGCAACCGCCGCATGCCCCGGACGCTGCTGCAGCTGCGCCGGCTGCATCGGTACGGAATGGACCGGTGCGGTTTTCGGCGAGCCATCGGCCGCAAACGCCGCGCCACCAGTCAGCAACAGACTCAGGGCCAACACTCGCCCATGCAGGGAAACGCTCATGCAGCAGACTCCTTGGCCATCAGGTGGCGGTATTTGAGATCGAGTTGTTCATGCGACTCGACGTGCGCGGGGTCGACGATGATGCACTCGACCGGGCACACCTCCACACATTGCGGTTCGTCATGGTGACCGATGCACTCGGTGCACAGCGCCGGGTCGATCACGTAGAACTCCTCACCCAGCGAGATCGCCTTGTTCGGACAAACCGGTTCGCAGACATCGCAGTTGACGCAGGTGTCGAGGATTTTCAGGGACATGGCAGTCGATACTACAGGTCGGGCGGTGTGTGGCCCGTGACACACGAACAGGCAGGGCATCTCCGATGCAGTTCCACGCGAGGGCAGCCCCTCACCCTGCCCTCTCCCCGGCGGGGAGAGGGTTGTCGGGAGCGGCCGCGCCAGGCGCGGCCATCAGCCTGCTTACATCGCAACGAAGCGGATGGTCGCGCCGGTCGGCTTCAGGGCATCCGCGACGCGCTGTTCGTCGGCCTTGTCGCCGATGAACAGGATGATCACGTCCTTGAACGAACCGGGCTTGGCATCCTTGAAGGCGGCCACGATCAGGTCGGCGGTGGTGGCGGAAACCGGACCGCCGAAGGCCAGCATGTTGCCCGGCAGCACACCGCGGGCGACGGTGTCCTGCACGCTCTGCAGCTGGCGATCGTTCTGCGCCTTGGCGTCGTCGGTGGTACCCGCGGTCACCATGTAGGCGTACGGCTGATTGGCCGTCATGCCCTGCATGTTCTTCTGCACGATCTGGCCGAGGTAGTTGTTCCACCCCTTGGAATCGTTGGGATCGGTCGGCTTCGGTGCCTGTTGAACCTGTTGCTGGGTATCCTGCTGGTCAGCCTGCTTGTTGCAGGCGCTCAGGCTCAGGCTGGCGGTCAGCGCGACGGCGGCAATGAGAGCGATTTTACGCATGGTTATCACCTTCTGTTTCGGGTTGCTTGTTGAAGCCGGGGCGGCTTTTCTGCCAGCGCTGACGCATGGCCTGTTGTACTGCCGGATGCACGAAACCGGAGATATCACCGCCTAGGCGACCGATCTCGCGCACCAGCGACGAGGAAATGAAACTGTATTGTTCCGCCGGTGTCAGGAACAGCGTCTCGGCCCGCGGAATCAGATGCCGGTTCATGCTGGCCAGCTGGAATTCGTATTCGAAATCCGACACCGCGCGCAGGCCGCGGATGATTACCCCGGCTCCGACTTCCTCGATGAAGCTGGCCAGCAGGCAGTCGAAACCGCGCACCTCCACGTTCGGCAGGTCGGCCAGGGCCAGCCGGGCCAGGGTGATGCGCTCGCTGATGCTGAAGCCGGGCCCCTTGCTGGAACTGTCGGCCACCGCCACGATCACTCGCTCGAACAATGGCGCGGCACGCGTCACCAGATCGGTATGACCGTTGGTGATCGGATCGAAGGTGCCCGGATAGACGGCCAGGCGCGGATTGCCCAATGGTTTGCTCACGAGACTGAAGGGAGGCAGCTGAATTGACCCTAGCTTAACGGAAGCGCGCGCCGATAGAGCGCAAAACGCACCTCGCCGGCATGACCTTCGCGATGCAATTGCCAGCTCGGCGGCAGCGCCGGCGCGCCGTTGCGCGGCGATTCCACGTAGATCCAGGCCTGCGCCGTCAGCCAGCCACGCGCCTCCAGCTGCTGTGCCAGTGCTGCCCACAATCCCAGCGCGAACGGCGGATCCAGGAATACCAGGTCGTACGGCTGCGGCGTGCCCTGCAGGAACGTCCCCGCCTCTGCCACGGTTACCTGGCCGGCGCCGGCCTTGAGCCGCTCGAGGTTGCCGCGCAATGCCTGCGCCGCCCGCGCATCGGGCTCGACGAACTGCACGCTGGCTGCGCCGCGCGACAACGCCTCGATCCCCAGCGCGCCGGTGCCGGCGCACAGATCCAGGCAACAGGCGCCCTCCACCACGGGCGCCAGCCAGTTGAACAGGGTCTCGCGCACCCGCTCGGCGGTGGGCCGCAGGCCCGGCAGATCCGGCACGTCGAGCCGCGAATTGCGCAGGCTGCCGCCGATGATGCGGATCCGCCCCGGTGCGGCGTTGCGCCCGCGGTTCAAGACACCGGGCCCTCAGCGGCCAGTACGGATGGGGGTGTTAGCATGCCGCCCATTGTCTTTGAATCACGGCCGCAATGCTCAAGTTCTGGAAGAAAAAGCCCACCGAGACGACCGCGGAGCCACCCGCCGCCAAGATGCCTGCCGACGCCGACGTGCCGGAAAGTGATGCTCCGCCGTTGCACGAGGCGTTGGCGGAAATCGCCGCACCCGCCGAAACCCAGCCCGACACCGGGCGTTTCGTGGCGCCAGCCGGCGAACCCGCGCCAACCGCCGAGGCACCTGCCAGACGCAGCTGGCGTGAGCGCCTGTCCGGCAATGCATTCGCACGCGGCCTCAGCTCGCTGTTCGTGCGCCATCCGAAGCTCGACGACGACCTGCTGGACGAGCTGGAAACCACCCTGATCACCGCCGACGTCGGCATCGAGGCCAGCACGGAGCTGGTCGAGAGCCTGCGCAAGCGCATGCACAAGCGCGAATTCGCCGATGCGCCCGCCCTGCTGGCTGCTCTGCGCGAGGCGCTGGTCGCCCTGCTCAAGCCAGTCGAGCAACCGCTGGACATACGCGGCAAGCAGCCCTTCGTCGTGCTCACCGTCGGCATCAACGGCGCCGGCAAGACCACGACCATTGGCAAATTGGCCCGCCGGTGGCGCGACGAACGCCACGCCGTGATGCTGGCCGCCGGCGACACCTTCCGCGCCGCCGCGGTGGAGCAGCTCAAGACCTGGGGCGAACGCAACCAGGTGCCGGTGATCTCGCAAGGCCAGGATGCCGATGCCGCCAGCGTGATCTTCGATGCGCTGCAGGCGGCGCGCTCGCGCGGCATCGACGTGCTGATCGCCGACACCGCCGGCCGCCTGCACACCCAGGGCGGCCTGATGGACGAACTGGGCAAGATCGCGCGCGTGCTGAAGAAGCTCGATGCCGACGCGCCGCACGAGGTGCTGATGGTGATCGACGGCACTACCGGCCAGAACGCGGTGAACCAGGTACGCCAGTTCCGCCAGATCGTCGGCGTCACCGGCCTGGTCGTCACCAAGCTGGACGGCACCGCCAAGGGTGGGGTGGTGTTTGCGCTGGCGCGCGAGTTCGGCCTGCCGATCCGGTACGTCGGCCTTGGCGAAACCGCCACCGACCTGCGTGTGTTCGAGGCCGAGGCCTTCGTCGAC
This sequence comes from Rhodanobacter koreensis, assembly GCF_054782855.1. Classification (NCBI taxonomy): domain Bacteria; kingdom Pseudomonadati; phylum Pseudomonadota; class Gammaproteobacteria; order Lysobacterales; family Rhodanobacteraceae; genus Rhodanobacter; species Rhodanobacter koreensis. Next base: position 108,351 of record NZ_BAAGRR010000001.1, read on the forward strand.
GGCCTGCTGCCCGCCAGCCTCGGCAGCGGACATGACCATGACTGAAGTGAAGGACTAAGTCTGATGTCACGCCAGTTGCGGCTGATCCTGCTGGTGCTTGGCGGTCTCGTGCTGGCTGCCGCGCTCGCCGTGGTCATCGCCGTCTACCTGCTGCTGCAACCGGAGCGCTTCACCGCGATGCTGCAGACTCAGGCGCGCGGCGTCGGGCTGGAACTGAACCTGGCCAGCCCGGCCAGCCCCACCCTGTTTCCGCGCCCGGCGCTGGTGCTGTCCGGCATCACGCTCAACGCGCAGGGCGACAATGCGCCGATCCTGCTTGCTTCGCGTGGCCGGCTGGCATTGCCCTGGCAGACCCTGCTCGGCGGCCCGCCGGTGATCACCCAGCTGGAGATCGACTCTCCGCGCGTCGACCTGGATGCGCTGCAACACTGGGTGAGCGCGCTGCCTGCGCGGCCGGCCGGCACCCCACCGAACATCCCGCGCATCGATACCGGCATCAGCATCAGCCGCGGCAGCGTGGTGCGTGGTGACCAGTTGCTGCTCGGCGATGTCGCGCTCGAAGCCGGCAGCCTGAACTCGGGCCGGCCGTTTCCCGTCAGCATGTCCGCCACCACCGCAGCGCGGACACGATTGCGGCTGCGCCTGTCCGCCACACCGCGCATCCAGGGCAATACGCTGCAGCTGGACAACATCGAGCTGCATCTGTCGCAAGGCAGTGTGCTGACCCTGGTGCTGAATGGCAGCGCGCACTGGCATGGTGCAGCCGACGCTGCCGCCAGTCTCGCCGGCAAGCTGGATCATGCAGACAGCGGGCAGTACGACATCTCGCTGCACCTGACCCCGGCCAACCAGGACAACCCGCTGCTGCTCGCACTGAAACTGGACGGGCCCGACAATCACGCCGACCTGCGCCTGCCTCCGCTGGAACTGGCGCACTGGTGGAGCCAGCTCGGCAACGAGCATGGTCCGCAACTGACCATGCCGCCCGTCAACGGCCATGCGGAAATCGCCAGGTTCGAGGCTGGCGGCATCAGCATCGAAGGACTGACCCTTCAGGCTGGCGACGACGTGCCCGCCTCCGCTGCCAGTACAACCGCGCCGGCCAGACCGGCCGCCCGCAAGCAGCCATGACGGCAACCTTCGCCACACGCCTGCTGCGCTGGTTCGACCAGCACGGCCGCAAGGATCTGCCCTGGCAACACCCTCGCGATGCCTACCGCGTGTGGCTGTCCGAGGTGATGCTGCAGCAGACCCAGGTCGCCACCGTGGTCGGTTACTTCGAGCGCTTCGTCAACGCGCTGCCCACCCTGCGCGACCTCGCTGCCGCGGACGAGGACACCGTGCTGGCGCTGTGGTCGGGGCTTGGCTACTACCGCCGCGCGCGCTTCCTGCATCGCGCCGCGCAGATCTGTGTCGAGCAGCATGGTGGCGAACTGCCGCGTGACCTTGCCGCCCTGTGTACCCTGCCCGGCATCGGCCGCTCCACCGCCGGCGCGATCCTGGCGCAGGCGCACGGACTGCGCTTCCCGATCCTCGACGGCAACGTCAAGCGCGTACTTACCCGCTACCACGGCATCCACGGCCACCCCGGCGAAAGCGCGGTGGAGAAGGAGCTGTGGCAGCACGCCGAAACCCACACACCGGACACACGTGTCGCCGACTACACCCAGGCGATCATGGATCTGGGCGCCACGCTCTGCGTGCGCTCGCGTCCACGCTGCGAGGCCTGCCCGCTGGCCGATGACTGCATTGCCCGTCGCGATGACCTGACCGCGCAATTGCCCAGCCGCAAACCGACCCGATCCATTCCCACCCGCGCCACGGTGATGCTGGTCCTGCGCGATCGCCAGGGCCGCGTGCTGCTGGAACGACGCGGCCCGCAAGGCGTGTGGTCGGGCCTGTGGAGCCTGCCCGAAGCGGCCGACCCGGACGGCGCCTGGCGCATCGCGCAGCGACATGCGCAGATCGACGACGCACAGGCGCTCACGCCATTCACCCACGTGTTCAGCCACTACCGGCTGGACATCGAGCCGCTGCTGTTCGATCGCGCGACAGCACAGAACGGCGTGGCCGATAATCCGCAACTGCGCTGGTGCAGCGCCGATGAACTCACCGCGCTTGGATTACCGGCTCCCGTACGTACCCTGTTGCTGGACATCGCCATCCATCCGTAGGAGCGCACCGGGTGCACTCCTGCAATCCGAGGAAGAAACCATGAGCCGTACCATCCACTGCACCAAGCTCGGCATCGACGCCGAAGGCCTCGATTTCGCCCCGTGGCCCGGCGCGCTCGGCCAACGCATCTACGCCGAGATCTCCAAACCTGCATGGCAGCAGTGGCTTGCCCACCAGACCACGCTGATCAACGAATACCGGCTCAACCCGCTCGATCCGAAGGCACGCAAGTATCTCGGCGAAGAGATGGAGAAATTCCTGTTCGGCGGCGACTTCGCCAAAGCCGCCGGCTTCACCGCACCCGACAGCGAGTCTTGACGAAAAGCTGCCCGTTCGGTCTAATACGCGGCTCCATGCAACGCGTGACCGCCCAAGCGGTTGTCCGCACTGTCGTTGCCAAGAAACCCTGGCCGGGTAGCTCAGTTGGTAGAGCAGGGGATTGAAAATCCCCGTGTCGGCGGTTCGATTCCGTCCCCGGCCACCATGTACATCCGTTGTTTACGAAAGCCGCACGAGTTGCGGCTTTTGTTTGTGCGGCAGAAACTGCCTTCGGTCCGATTCGCTGCCTCGCACAGATGATCTGCCACGAAGTGCACGTATCCGGCATGGGCTTATAGCAGCGTGGCGCAAAGATGGAGTACCCCAGCTTGCGGCTCAGCATTCAAACAGATGAGCCTTCCCTCTTTCGGCCATCGCGCATGGAGGATCCGTGCCCGGTGGGTACAGCGCATCGGCCCGCGGAACGGCCAGGGCTGAGGAACTCAACCTGGCCCTGTTTCCCAATAGGATCCGGTTGCAAGTACCTCCCACTGGGCGGGTCAAAGGTCCGGAACAGGTTGTAGTTCGTCCCCGACTCCGTATCGTAGTACTGGCCGGGATAGCGCAGGTTGAACACGTAGCCCGTCGTTGACGTCGGCTGCTGCTCCCCAAACGGATTACCCTGATAGGTCCATACAAGACGCGATCCTACGGTTCATTCTTGAGCTTTCGGCCTAGTCACTCGATTTCCGGCAGACGGATTAACTCCTCGGCTCCAGATCATCCAGAAGACAAGTCCGGCTAACGCGCCTGTGGGCGCCATCGTCAATAAATCTTCAACACGCGGCTGGTTAGGTAGTCGAATGAGGGTTGCCATCAAGGCGCCAACTAGGAGGCCTATTAGCAGCGCTGACCACCATCGCACCAAGTTCTTCCTTCTCAAAAGAAAGTATGCCGGCAGCCCAAAAAGCGCCATCAAACCACAAGAATAAACATAGACGATCGCACCCATCACTAGGAATATCCCCAGGTCTGCTAGCTTGGACGGCGGACTGATTGCAGTGCCGACGACCACGGGTACCAAGGGAGCGATCAAGAATCCCAGGACGGTAGTTATTCTGCGTTTCATAGGTAATCCTAGTGCGTGCAGCCACATTGTTGTTTTGACTGGGCGATGATTTGGCTCATTTGGCCACCCCAAACGATTTGGTTAGCGGCCCAGTTCGGCCCTATTCCACCGCCGAGCGCGGACTGTGTCCAAGCATCGCCCTCACCATAGGTATGAGCCACGCCATTTGTAACCGTTCGGGCGACATACCCTGGAGCGAAGGCACTGTTGCCCCCAGTTATATTTACGACAATCGGGGCGCCGGTGTTCAGATCGCTTGTGAGGTAAGACGTCACGGGATTGTTCGGTGCGACAAAGGGCACCGCAGCGTTGTTGGGGGTCCCACCTGGGGTGGCAGGATTCGGATTCCCAGGCGTCGGATTGTTAATAAGGCCTTGCATGACGTCGTTTGGATCAGCACAACCGATCGAGCGTGTGACGTCATACTTGTGATACCAAAAATCGTTCGGACCGAGGCTTGCCGGAAAATCGGACGGCGCAGGAAGTCGGAAGGCTGGCCCACCACCTGGATATGCGCACGTAACAGAGCCGCCACTTACTGAACAATCAAGCCCTAATGGGTCAATGTTGCTGAGCGGGGCGTTATTGCCGTAGGCATAAGTACTGATCTGCCCACCAAATAACCCCATCGGATCGCTCTGTATATAGCGTCCGCATGCTGCACAGTAATCGCGATATCCGTTGTGTAACAGGCCAGACTCGGCGTCGTAGTACTGGCCCGGATAGCGCAAGTTGAGCACGTAGCCCGTTGATGACGTCGGTTGTTGCTCGCCGAAGGGGTTGCCCACATAGGCCCACTGCCAGATCACCGTGCCCATGCCGTCAGTGACCACGCGTGGCGCACCCAGTTGATCGGCCGTCAGGTAATTGACCGTGCTCGTGGTAATGCTGCCATTGATCGTGTTGTCGATCACCGCCACCAGCAAACCGCCCAGCCAGATGTAGTCGCGGTTGGTGGTGCCGTATTCGCCGATCAATTGGCCGGCTTCGTCGTAGGCGTAACGTTCAGTCGTAGCCTGCGGGAACGCGGCCACCTTGCCGATGCGCTCGCCCATCGCGTTGTAGGTGTAAGTGCCCACCGTCTGGCCATTGAGCTGCGCCATCGTCAGGCGGTTGCGGCCGTTGTAAGCAAAGCCGTAGGTATTGCCACCGATCACGCTACCGGTCGTGTTGCCGTCGGCATCGTTGGCTCGCGGGCCGCTGCCGATGCTGGCCAGCTGATGCGTGCCGGGGGTGTAAGCATAGCTACCGGCGCCCGTGACCAGATCGGTCGCGGTTTTGCTCATGCGATCGCCGGTTTGATTGTAGGTGTAGCTTTCCAGGGTGGCGCCCGCATCGGCAATGCCGGTGAGCCGATACAACGGATCGTAGCTGTAGGTTTCCGTGGCCGGGTTGGCACCAGCCGCATTGCCGATCGCCGTGATATCACCCATCGCATCCCGCGCGAAGTGCAGGTTCAGCGCCGAGCTCGTCAGGTCGGTAAGCCGGTAGTTGGCGTCATAGCTGCGCGTAATGCCCTGGCCGTTGCCCAGCGTGTAACTGCTGATCGGCCCGAACGGCAGCCAGGTCACGTTGCTGACCACCGTGGGCGATGCCGTGCTGGCCCCTGCCGGGGTCACCTGCACGCCACTGACGCGCCCATCGCTGTCGTACGTGTAGCTGATGGCAGTCTGATCGGGTGTACTCACGCCGCTCAACCGATCTCCCGCGGTGTACGCATAGAGCGTGCTGTCGGTCTGGCTCGCCGTTATCTGCCGCTTCTGGATGACGTTACCTCGAGCGTCATAGCAGAACGCCGTGGTCACACCGCCTTCCACCACCCGCGTCAATCGGCCGACCGGACTGGACGCAGTGCATCCGGTCACTGAGTTGGCTTCGTCGTAGGCATAGCTGACGTTGAGCGTGGTGTCGGTGTAGCTGGTGCTGGCCAGCCGATTGCCCGCGTCATAGGTCGACGTGCTGACGACCCCGTTGGCATCGGTGTGTGTCAGACGGTTGCCGGCGGCATCGTAGGTGTCGGTGCTGGTGCCGGTATCCGGGCTGTGCAGCTGGGTCCGGTTGCCGAGTCCGTCGTAGGTGTAGGTGGTACTGAGAGAGGTCGGATCGGTGACGCCCGCCACGCGGTCCAGCGCGTCCAGATTCACCGTACTGGTGGTGTTCTGTGTGGCCGTGTCGGTGCCGTTGTAGTTGGCGATCGTGCTGGTCAATCGGTTGAGTGCATCGAAGCCCTGATGGCCCTGGTAACCCAACGCATCGGCACTGTGCACAAGGTTGCCGTTGGCATCGTAACTGTCGCTGTAGCCGGCGCTGAAGACTGTGTGACTGAGGCCGTCGACGAGAGCCGTAAGCTGCCCCAAGGTGTTGAACTGACGGCTCAGGCTATGCGTGACGCTGCCGCTGGCGGTGTTGACCTGCTCCTGCGTCTTGTTACCTGCCGCATCCAGCGTGTACTGGACGTAGTTGCCTTGGGCATCGGTGATACGGGTCAGGCGATGGGCCGCGTCATAGGTATAGCTGGTGGTGACGTTGTCCGGATCGGTGATCGAGGCGACCGCGCCATACGGCGTGTAGCCGATCGTCGTGGTGGCGCCCCCGACATTGCGTGAAGCCAGCCAGCCGCGCGGGGTATAGGTCAGCGTGGTGACGACGCCATTGGCATCTTGCAGGCTGGTAATGCGGCCCGCACCGTCGTAGGTCAGATACGTCGTGGTATGACCCAAGGCATCGGTCACCGACTGCAGGTCGCCGTGATGCGAGGTGGCGCTGTCGGTCAGGTAGTAGGTATAAGTGGTGACATCAGCCACATCCGTACGCGGACCATCGACGGAGAGCAGCAGGCCAACGATCGGGCATTGGATCGTATCGACGGCCGTGCAGTAGGTGTATGTCCAGCGGCGCACACCCGTCGGCGGCGTGCCGTTGGTGGCGCAGGTGTATGACGCCGCGGGGTCGATTTCGCAGCGGGCCAGCGGTTGGCCAGCGGTGTTGTAGACCCAGGCCGTCGAGGCGACAGTGGCGCCGGACGCGTTGAGCACGGTGCGCGTTAGCGGAACGCGTAGCGTGGTGTCCCAGGTCGTGTTGGTGGTGCGTTGGCTGGACGTGCCGAAGGCATCGACCTGCTGATCGAGCAGGCCGTTGGCGTCGTAAGTGGTCTTCGTGATGTTGCCGTTCCAGTCCGTGGTTGAGGCCACGTAGCCGTTGCTATCGAATGTCGCCGAGGCATTGGGCTGATCGCAGCTGGAACCGCAAGGCGCACTGACGGTGCTGGCATGCACCGATCCATTGGGCACCACGAAACTCAAGGTCGCCTGTACACCCGTGGGATACGTTACCGAGGTCGTGCTGTTGCTGTTGTAGACCACCTGGGTGAGATCGACACCTCCCGGCAAGGTCGACTTCGTGGCTTGGCCTTGAGCGTTGTAGCCAATGCTCGTTAGCCGGGTGTTTGACTCGTCGATGTCACCGGTCAGTGCATTGGGAAGATTGGTGCCGCCAGTGAGCGTGCTTTCGTTGTAGACGTACTGGCGTGTCTTCGTGTCGGGGTACGTCACGGTCGCCAAATTGCCGTTCGTACCATAGGCGTAACCGAGTACACCGCCATCAGGCTGGGTCACGGTGGCCACGTTACCTTGCGCGTTGTAGGTGAAGTTGAGCGAGCGCCCGCGCGAATCAGTTACTGTCAGCAGCAGGCCGGTCGACGGCGCCACGCTCGTCGGTGTGGAGGCTGTGCTGTACGCCAAGGTAGTGACTTGGCCATTCGTGTCCGTGATCGACAGCAGGTTACCGTTCGCGTCGTACGCCTCCTGATAGCGCGTGCTGGCATCAAAGTACAGCCATCCGGTGATCGCGCCCGCCGCATTGGTCTGCGAGGTCAGACGATCGGCGACATCGGGATCGGTTGTCCATTGGCCATTCTGCAGGGTGAAGACCACCTGCAAGCCATCCGGTCGGAACACGGTCACTATCGACGTTGTGCCGTCGCTCAGATACTCCAGGCTTCGATCGAAGCTGTGCCGCCAATGGGCACCGACGTGAGATGGAGCAACGGCTGCTTGACTGTTGTAGTAACGACGAAAGCTCAGTCCATCCAGCGATGCGTCTTCATCGTCGCGGTATTCGTTGCCGGTACCTAGGTCAATGGGGTCGCCTGCGCAGTTGCAGGGCTTGCCGGTGTTTTTGCCGGGAGCATAATCGTATGCGGTAGCTACGATGACAGAGGTTCCTCCACAGGTTCCGCTAACTTTTACCGTTGCTACCGTGGGAACGTTGTAGATTTTTTCATATGGATCGTGCAGTGAAACCTGATAAGAGCAACCTGGAAACGCGTATGCATACTGCTGCTGGTAGTGCGCCCAAAAGTCACTGACTGCAGCACTGATCGTGCCGTCCTGGGTTCCGTATGAAAGACCTATATAAGGAGGACCGTAGAACACGCCGTTCGTCTGAGTAACAGCAGCATTCTTCGCGGGAAATATTTCCGTGTCCGCCGCGCCCGCAGATGCAAAAGAAGCACTTGACGACTTCGCAAGTTCACCATGCACACTCTTGGTCGATGCAGCAACGCCAGTAGCAGAATTTGTTGTGGCACTTCCTACCAAAACGATACCCAGCAGCACGCACCGAACGAAGTCCATTTGATTCCCCTGTGACGTGGATTGCTGTGTGGATGGGACGATCCGCTGCCATTGACCAATCACGTTCATGCGTTATAGCAAATTCTTACCAAGACGCATTGTGCGTTGCGTCTACGAAGTTCACCGGCACAACAGCCTTGGCCAAGCCTTCTCTTGCATCACACAGCCACCACCGCAGGGCATGCATCAACAAAAGCCCCAACGAGAAAGGCCCCCTTTCGGGGGCCAATGAACCGGGCAACAGGGTTGCTGCGGTTCGGAGCGCTCGGTGCATCGGCGAGGAACCAGACTTCCCGTGCAAGATCAATTTGCGGCAACGACGACAGGACGGCTATCGAAGGATGGCCTCTGACCATGCAGGCGGATGCCATGTCTATAGGTAGTTCGGCGCATATCTGGGCCAAAAGTGGATATTCGTCGAGATATGTCACCGTTTTATGTGCATCAAGGGCGATTGAACTACAAGTTTGAGTTGCAGCAATCGCCGTAAGCAGCTGACATTGAAATATATTCAAAAACCTTTAAGAACAGAGTGAAAATCCCTGTGTTGGCGGTTCGATTCCGTCCCCGGCCACCATGTATACAAACGGCCTGCATCAATGCAGGCCGTTTTCGTTTGTGCGGTCAGTTGCCCAGGATCGCGCTCACACTTCGAGCCGATCATCCGAACGCGCCACCAGTGCATACAACGCCGGCATCAGGAAGATGCTGATCAATAGTCGCGTGAACAGGCCGCTGACGATGACGAGGGCAAACGGTCGCTGGGTATCCGTGCCGACGCCGGTGGACAATGCCGCCGGCAATAGCCCCAGCGCCGCCACCAATGCGGTCATCATGATCGGGCGAAGACGCAGGATGGCGCCTTCACGGATAGCCTCGGTGATACCGGTGCCGCTGCGCCGAAGTTCGTTGACGTAGGAGATGTAGACGACAGCCGTCTGCACCGAGACGCCGAACAGGGCCAGGAAGCCGATGCCGGACGACACCGAGAACGGCGTGCCGGTGAGCCAGAGCGCCACGATGCCGCCGACCGGGGCCGACAGCAGCACGCCGAGCACGGTGATCAACGGGAACTTGAAGTTGCTGTAGAGCGTGAACAGCAGCAGGAAGATCAGCGCCAGGGTCAGCGGCAGGATGACGTTGAGCTGCGCGCGCGATGCCGTGTATTCGGTGTATTCGCCACCCCAGTCCAGATGGTAGCCCTGCGGCATGACGACCTTCTTGTTGACCTGCTGGATGGCGTCTTCCACTGCGCCGGCCAGGTCGCGGCCCTGCACCGAGAACTGCACGCCGATGTAGCGCGAATTGTTCTGGCGGTAGATGAACGAGGCGCCGTTGGTCACGCGGATGTCCGCGAATTCCTTGAGCGGGATCTGCTGCCCACCGGGTGTCGCCACCGGGATGTTGCCGATTTCCTCGGGGGTGTCCCGGTACGGGCGATCGAGGCGGACCACGAGATCGAACTGCTTTTCCTGCTGCACCACCTGGGTAGCCACGTCGCCGCCGATGGCGGTGGTGATCAGGGCATTGATGTCGTCGACGTTCAATCCATAGCGGGCAATCGCCGCGCGATTGATCTTGATGGTCAGGCTGGGTTGGCCAAGCTCCTTCACCAGGGTCACGTCGTGGATGCCGCGCACCTTCTCCAGGATCTGCTTGATGGCCTTGCCCTTCTGCTGCAGCGTATCCAGGTTGGGGCCGAACACCTTGACCGCCAGGGCGCTCTTCAGGCCCGACTCTGCCTCGTCCACCGCATCCTCGGCCGGCTGGGTGTAGTTGAAGATGATGCCGGGGAACGCCTGCAGTTTCTGGTTGATGGCCTCGGTCAGCGCAGCCTTGGTGTGATAGCGGCCGGTCCATTCCGAGTAGGGTTTCAGGCCGACATAGAACTCGACGTTGAAGAAACCGGTCGAATCGGTGCCGTCGTCGGGCCGGCCCAGTTCCGAGGCGACCGTGGTGACCTCGGGAAAGGAGCGCAGGATGTCCCTGATTTCGGGCGTGATCTTCGCGGACTCGTCGAACGAAATCGTATAGGGCATCGTGGCACGCACCCACAACGCGCCTTCATCCAGCTGCGGCATGAACTCACCGCCGATGAACGGGATCAGCAGCAGCGAACCGGCCAGCAGAATGGTCGCCACACCTGTCGTCCACCATGGACGGGCAAGGCAGAGATCGAGACCCTTGGTGTAAACCGATTTGATCGCCTCGAAAGCGGCATTGCGCCGTTCACGCACACCATGGCGCATGAAGTACGCGCACAGCACCGGCAACAGCACCAGGGTGACGATGAGGGAGCCGACCAGGGCGAAAACCATCGTGTCCGCCATCGGCTTGAACAGGGTTCCCGACGGACCGGACAGCACATAGATCGGCAGAAAACTGGCCACGATGACCGCGACGGCATAGAACAGCGGGCGATCCACCTCTGCTGCAGCGTCCAGGATGATCTCCTTGATGCTGAGCGACGTTCCCTTGCGGTCGGCAACCTGGCGGAAAATGTTCTCCACCATCACCACCGCGCCGTCCACCAGGATGCCGAAATCGATCGCGCCGATGGACAGCAGGTTGGCCGAGGCTTGCTGGAGGTCCAGACAGATGAACGCGAACAGCAGCGCCAGCGGGATGGTGGTGGCGACGATCAGTCCGGCGCGGAAATCGTAGAGGAAGAAGATGAGGATCACGACGACCAGCACCATGCCGCGCAGCAGGTTGTCCTCGACAACCTTCGTGGTCAGTGCGATCAGGTCGCTGCGGTCGTAGAACGGAACGACCTTCACATCCTTGGGCAGGACCTGCTCGTTGAGTTCCTTCGTCTTCGCCTCGACTCCTTTCAGGACGTCCTGCGCCTTTTCACCCGTACGCAGCAGGATGACGCCCTCCACCGCGTCGTTCTGTTTCTCGTAGCCGAACTCGCCCAGCCGCGGCGCAATGCCGATGACCACGCGGCCGACATCCTTCAGCAGGATCGGGGTGCCGTTATGCACCGCCAGCACCACGTTGCCGATGTCTTCCAGCGTTTCCATGCGGCCCAGGCCGCGCACGTAATAGAACTGGCCGCCTTGCGAATAGAAGCCGCCGCCGGCGTTGCTGTTGTTCGCCGTCAGCGAGGCTTCCACCTGCTGCACCGACAGGCCGGCGCCGGCAACCTTCACCGGATCGAGCAGCACCTGGTATTGCATGGTGCCGCCGCCGAATCCCGAATCGTCCGCCACCCCGGGAACCGACTTGTACTGGGGTTCGATGGTCCAGGCCTCGAGCGTCTTGAGCTCCATCGGCGACCGATCCGAACTCTGCAACACGTAGCGGTAGATCAGGCCCGATGGCGAGGACAGCGGCGACACCGAAGGGGTCACCCCGCTCGGCAGGCTGACACCGGGCAGCAGGTTGAAAACCTGCTGGCGTGTGTAGTCGTCACCCGCGCCGTTGTGGAATGTGATGATGACATCGGACAATCCATACAGCGAGATCGAGCGGACGTTGTCCGTCTTCGGAATGCCGGTCATGCCGATTTCGACCGGTACCGTGATCAGCCGCTCCACTTCCTCGGCGGTATGCCCGGGCCACTGGGTGATGATCTCGACGATGGGCGGCGACAGATCCGGATAGGCGTCCACCGGCAGGCGCTGCAGCGAGCGCGCTCCCGCGCCGATCAGCACGAGCATCATCAGGATGACGAGAAAGGGCTGGCTCAGCGAAGAGGCCACGACCCGGTTCATGAGCGACGCCGTCCGCGACGGCGATGAAGGTGCCTGGTCGCTCATTGGCTTTGCATGAACTGGACGAAGATGGCGCCATCGACCACGATCTGGTCGCCGGCCTTGAGCCCTTCCGGAATCACGTACTGGTCCCCGGTGCGGGAACCCAGGGTGACATGCTGGCGCGCGAAGCTGCCGTCGTGCTGGACGGCATAGACAAACGGCAGGTTCTCGTCGTCACGCAGGATCGCCGACACCGGAACCAGCAGCCCGCTGCTTGGCTGGCGCGCCTGGATCCGCACGCGGACATACATCTGCTTTTTCAGAAGGCCTTTCGGATTTTCGACGACCACGCGGGCGATCACCGCACGGGTGTCGGGGTCGACCAGGGCCGAGATGTTGTCCACGGTTCCGGCAAGGTGGGTGGAAGCGATGCCGGTCTCCACCTGGGCGGTATCACCCACGCTGACCGAAGCCAGCTCGGAAGCGGAAATCTGCGCCATCACCCAGACCCGCGAAAGATCGGCCACGGTGAAGCACGGTGTGGTGCCTGCCTGCAGCAGTTGCCCGGGCGTGATCAGTTTTTCCGCCACGGTGCCGGTGATCGGCGAGCGGATGATGCCCTCGATACGCGACACCGACCGGCCAGCCTGGATGTCCCTGATGACCTGCGGATCCACATCCAGCGACACCAGCGCCTGCCGGGCGGCGTCACGGTCTGCCTCGGCGTTGGCTGCGTCGGTCTGAGCCTGCTCGTTTTCGCGCTGTGAAACGCCATTGTGCTGGACAAGGTCCTTGTCCGCGTCGGCTAGCCGACGGGCATTCTTTGCGGTGACGATGGCCTTGACATAGGCGCTGACGGCTGCGGCAAAATCGGGCGAATCCACTTCCGCCAGCGGCTCGCCTTTCTTGACGTGCTGGCCGGGAGAAACGAGCAGTCGTGACACCGGCCCCGAGAACGGCGCCAGTACACTGGTGGCCTGATCGTTGTCGAAGTCCACCGCACCGGTGGCCTCGACCGTCTTGCGGAACTGCGACGGTGCAACGGTGTAAAGATGGATGCTCTTGCGCTGGTCGGCCGTCAAGCTGACATTGCGGGGCGTCGCCGAGGCTGTCTGCGTGTCGTTGTCCGTCTTGCTGGAGCAACCCGGGGTCAGCACGAGCGTCGTCACCAGCATGCCCGCAGCAGCGAATGTGCGCAGCCATCTGCCCCGGTGTTCCGCATCCGGCATCGCGTAAAGAGATTTATTTTTCATCTTGATCCCGGATTGAATCCGCCTGGTCGGGGCCTGCTTGGTCTGGGCCTGCCTGCTTTGGAGCTGCCTGCAGCAGCTCGGCGCGATGCCACCAGCCACCGCCAAGCGCCTGGAACAACGCGGCCGTGTCGGCATAACGATTGGCCTGGGCCTGCACCAGGTTGATCCGGGCCTGCAGATCGGCCTGCTCCGCACTCAACAGCGAGAGATAGCTGGCATAACCGTCCTTCCATTGCCGCTGCGACAGGTCCAGGGTGACCTTGGCGGCATCGGCGGCAGCGGCAGCGGACTTCAGGCCATCGGCATCCTGGTCGAGCGCCACCAGGGTATCGGCGACATTCTGGAAGGCCGTCAGCACCGTGCTGCGATATTGCTCGGCCGCTTCGACATAGGCTGCCTTCGCGGCGCGCTGCTGGTGCAGCAACGTGCCGCCCTGGAAAATCGGCGCGGTGATGGCCGCGCCCAGATCCCAGAAACCCGTACCTGCCTTGAATACCTGGCCGATGGCCAGCGCCGTGCTGCCGGCATCCGCGGTCAACTGGATATTCGGTAGCCGGTTCGCCGTGGCGATGCCGATCTGGGCGCTGGCGGCGTGCATGTTGGCCTCGGCCTGACGCACATCCGGGCGCTGCGCCACGAGTGCCGAGGGGAGGCTCACCGGCAGGTCCTGCGGCAACCGCAGACTCGAAAGCTCGAACTTCTCGGCCGGCGCCTGGCTCGGAAACCGCCCGACCAGCACAGCCAGCAGGTGCCGCTGCTGGGCCAGCTGCTTGAGCAGCGGCGGCAGCGTTGCGGTGACCTGCGCGAGCTGCGATTCCTGCGCGGCGACATCAAGCCGGCCGGCATAACCCTTCGCAAACTGGTACTGCAGGGTTTGCAGCATCCTGGTGTTGATGTCGATCAGCTGGCGCGTCGCATCGATCTGCGCCTGCAGCGATGCTTCCTGCACCGCCGCGACGACCACGTTGGTGCTCAACGTGACGTGCGTTGCGATCATCTGGAAACGAACGGCCTGTTCCTGCGCCTTCACCGATTCCACGGTGCGGCGGTTCAGGCCGAAAAGGTCGGGGGCATACGAAATGCTGACCTGGGGAGTGAACACGTTGTACAGAAGTGCGTTTGAGCTGGGCGTGGGCGAGATAGTCCCCGGCGTCTTCTGGCGACTGGCCGAAAAGCTCGCCGAGACGCTGGGGTAGTAGGCACCTCGTTGCGCCAGCACGTTCTCCCTGGCCACCGACAATGCCGCCTGCGCCGCCTTCAAGTCGGCGTTGTTGGTGAGCGACTGTTCGATCAGCGCATTGAGCGGAGCGGAATGGAACAGCGTCCACCAGTCGCCGGGAATATCGCTGCCCTCGGCAAAGTGCTGGGCTTCACCACCAGCAACCTTCGGGGTTGCCGCAGTGGTCGAAAGTGGGCGGGAGGTATAGCCGCTGACATCGGGCGCAGCCGGCTTCCTGAAGTCGGGGCCGACCGTGCAACCGGCAACCAGCAAGCAGGCCAGCAGCGCGGGGAGAATCGGTGGCCGCGATAGTGACGCGTTCGCAAAAGACGAAATTCCCCCTGTCCTCCCCCCACCTGTCTTGCTGGTTGCGGCAAACACGTCAGCCCACGTTTTTTTCATGCGAACGCGTCTTCGAGAGCAAGGAGGAAACACGGAAAAATCCAATGAAACGCTATAACATATCAAACGATAGCGAAAGCCCTGCCGGAAGTCATGGCTGCAAGGCAGGCAGCGGGAACCGGCGCCGGTGGCTGGACACCCGTCGAACGGCCCCCGCGATATTTCACATGCCGCGAAAGCCCGGGCTGCCCGAATCTCTCGACAACTCAATCCGGCCGGGACACGACAGCCGTGGCACAGCGTTGTTGACGGGCCGAACGGAGCATCACCACGGCGGTATCGTCGACCAGGGACAGGCTGTAAAAGCGCGTGTTCCGTGCGGGAGGCGTCTGGCAGGCCCTTGCCAGCAGCGCCGGCTGCCGCTGCAGATCCGCGGCGCTGGGCTCGAAGCGCATGTCGACGACATCAGGGATGTAGTACATCAGGAACATGTGGGTGTGGAACACGTCGCCCACCTGCATGTACGGAATGATCAGCGTATGCACCAGCGGGAATTGTTCGGCGATATGCGCGGTGACCGGTGCATAGCCGATGCTGCCGTCGAGCAGCAGGGCGCGGATGGGGTGCTCCACCTTCAACTCGGCAAGATCCTCGGCAAGATGCGCAGCGATCCGGTCCTCGTAAATTTTCTGCTCGCCCAGGGCGTTGCCGTACGCGCTGGCAAAGGTGCACATGCCCAGTGCAAGCATGCACGCTGCCGCCAGGGCCCACTTCCCGGACCGATGCCACTGCCGCAACGCCGACTGCATGACGATCAGCGCCGCCGCCAGCAGCGCGCCCACGCCCATCAGCACACGCGGCTCGATCTCCGGCTTGAGCAGCACCAGCATCGGCCCGAATACGCAGGCGAGCGCGGCCAGCGGCAACAGCAGACTGGTGGCGAACAGGATCGCGCTGACCCAGAGCGGCTGCGTGAGGCGCGCCCTCAGCGCGTAGCGGATGCCGACGATCACGGGGAACAACGCCAGCAGGATCAGCACCGGGGCGAAGTACCGCCACCACTGCACATTGAAACTGCTGCCGATGAAAACAAGGAAATCGACGATATTGACCTTCACCACCGGAAGATCGTGCAGCCCGTGGATCTTTTCGCTTTGCTGCCTTACCCAGCCGTGGATGTGGATGCCGACGACGAGCTGATAGATCAGCATGGCCAGGCCCGCCTGCAGTGCGCGTGACAGGAACTGCATCGCCAGCTGGCGTGGCTGTTTGTCCTGCAGCTGGGCCAGCACCAGCTCCAGCAGGATGAAGATCAGGCAGGCATTGATGGCCGGCTGATAGAAACAGAGGCTTGCAAAAAGCGCGAGAACTCCCAGCCACCAGTCCCGACGGGTATCCCTGAGCGCAATCATCGGCAGCAGGGCAAGCAGCATCGCCATGCTCATGCTCAGGGCATCGAACTTGTAGGAAAGGCTTTCCATGTAGAACGGCTGCGCGCCAAGCGGGAATGCCACCAGCGCAGCCATCCATGGCGAGCCGATGGCGTACCGGCGTGCGATCAGCACACCAGCCCAGGCGAGGATGGCGATGGCCCCGATCTGGGTCAGCGGCGAGATGTCCACCATGGCGGAG
Source organism: Rhodanobacter koreensis (assembly GCF_054782855.1). Taxonomy (NCBI): domain Bacteria; kingdom Pseudomonadati; phylum Pseudomonadota; class Gammaproteobacteria; order Lysobacterales; family Rhodanobacteraceae; genus Rhodanobacter; species Rhodanobacter koreensis. The sequence continues at coordinate 124,694 of NZ_BAAGRR010000001.1, forward strand.
TCGTAGTACTGCAGCAGCCGCATCAGCAGGGTCGTCAGCGGCCGGCCGTTGGAATCCCAACCGGTATGCCCGACCAGCGCGCGCTTCAGATCGTCATCGAAATAGCGGTTCGCGCGCAGTATGGGAAACAGGACCAGGAGATAGAGCGCGAGAAGGATCGCGAAAACGCTGCGGTCCGCGCTCACAGGAGCATCGCCGGTACCGGGCGGATCATCATGCGGAATCGACTGACTCACGAAGCAAGGTTCCCTGTACAAACGAGGATGTCGATCACAACCACTCCGCATTGGCCATATCAAGCCGCGCCATACGCTTCACCGGCCAGCAAACCCGAGGCCATGCCCGACATGCTGCCAGTGCGGCTTGGCAGCCGCTTCCGCGTCGGCACAGGCTATGTTCAGGCTGGCCGGAATCCGGTCGGCATGAAGCAAATCCCGCGTACTGACATGACGAATCGTACGACAGAACGGGCACGCCCTGCCCTCTTGTTCATCGCAGGTTGACCTCGGCCGGCCAAGACTCGGGTTTCCTGCAAGCAACGAGGAACCGTCACATGAAGAACAAGATCACTTCACTGACTTTCGCGCTCGCGTTGGGCACGTTTTCGCTGGGAATTTCCGGCATGGCATTCGCGCAGCAGGCCATGACCGAGCCGCAGGTGCACAGCACGCTCACCGAACAGGGCTATACCAAGGTGCACGACCTCAAGTTTCGTGACGGCATGTGGTATGCCCATGCCAGAAGCGCCAACGGCAAGCGTGTGGCTATCCGCATCGATGCGAAAAGCGGCCAGATCTATCCCGACGCACAGGTGTCGCGACTGAGTGAACGCGATGTACGCGCCTCGCTGGAAACCCAGGGCTATACGCATGTCCACGACGTGGACTACAAGGATGGCCTGTGGAACGCCAAGGCCGAAAATCCGGCCGGCAACCACGTCCGGCTGAAAATCGACGCCGGCACCGGCAAGGTGGTCGGCACCGAGTAATACCGAAAGGCGGCCCGGCGCATCCCTGGTGCGCCGGGCCGCAATGCAGCATCGCCGGCCTGGGCCATCGGTTGGGTGGACCGGTACGCGGTCGCTTACTAGTATCGGGTGTTCCCTCCCCCGCGACAGGTATCGCCCGTGAAGCGACTGATGCTTTCCACTCTTGCCCTGGCCGTATCTTCGGCCTTGATGGCCGCCAGCGTATCGGCACCCACGTTCGATCCACACCGCCTGTCCGACGAAGTGAAGACCCTGTCCTCCGATGCGTTCGAGGGCCGTGGTCCGGCCACGCCGGCCGAAACGAAGACCATCGATTACATGGTGGCGCAGATGAAGGCCGCCGGCCTGCAGCCCGGCGGCGACCTCAAGGACGGCAAGCGCACGTGGACCCAGGCCGTACCGCTGCTGCGCACCGAGATCATCGGCACGCCAAGGTTGACGCTTGCCCTGGACGGCAAGGAGCAGGCGCTGACGCAAGGCAACGAGATTGCCGTGCGCGCCCCCATGGACGGCTCGACCTCCGTCGCCATCGCCAACGCGCCGCTGGTCTTCGTCGGCTACGGCGTGAAGGCTCCGGAGCGTCACTGGGATGATTTCAAGGGCGTCGACCTGCACGGCAAGATCGCGGTGGTGCTGATCAACGATCCCGATTTCGAGACCGGCGTAGGCGATTTCGGCGGCAAGGCGATGACCTACTACGGTCGCTGGACCTACAAATACGAAGAGGCTGCGCGCCAGGGCGCGCTGGGTGTGCTGATCGTGCACGAGACTGCTCCCGCCTCGTACGGCTGGGCCACGGTGAAGAACTCCAACACCAACACGATGTTCGACATCGTGCGCGACAAGCCCGCCGCCGTGCATCCGCAGCTGGAAGCGTGGATCCAGCGCGATCTCGCCGTCGCGATGTTCAAGCAGGCCGGACTGGATTTCGACGCGCTGAAGAAGCAGGCGCAGACGCGCGACTTCAAGCCGGTGACATTGAAGGGTGAAAGCCTGTCGGCCAGCTTCAAGGTCGACAAGAGCGTGATCACCTCGCACAACATCGTCGGCCGCATCGAAGGCAGCAAGCGCCCGGACGAAACGGTGATCTACAGCGCGCACTGGGATCATCTCGGCGTCGGCCAGCCCGACGCGAAGGGCGATCGCATCTACAACGGCGCGGTCGACAATGCCACCGGCACGGCGGCGCTGATCGAACTGGGACGCGCGTTCGCACATGCACCCCGGCCCGAACGTTCAGTGGTGTTCCTCAACGTCACCGCCGAGGAGAAAGGCCTGCTCGGCTCGGAATACTACGCGACGAATCCGCTGTACCCGCTGGCCACCACCGCCGGCGTGCTCAACATGGACGCACTCGATCCGCACGGCCCGGCGCGCAACTTCACCATCTCCGGCAGTGCCAAGCTGGGCCTGCTCGACGACCTGATCGCCGACGCGAAGCAATACGGCATGAGCTACACACCCGATCCGAAGCCGGAAGCCGGCCACTTCTTCCGCTCCGATCACTTCTCGTTCGCCAAGCGCGGCGTCCCGGCGATCTCGTTCGGCTCGGGCAATGACTGGGTCGATGGCGGCCTCAAGGCCGGCAAGGCCGCCGAAGACGAGTACGTTGCCAAGCACTATCACCAGCCGTCTGACGAGTGGCAGGCAAGCTGGCCGTTCACCGGCATGGCACGCGACCTGCAGCTGCTCTACACCGTAGGCAGCCAGCTCGCCAACTCCGACCAGTGGCCGGACTGGAGCAAGGATTCGGAGTTCCGCGCCACCCGCGACGCGACGGCGGCCGAGCGCAAGTAACACCGCTTTTGCAGGAGCGACTGGAGGGCACCTCGAACAGTCCGCATTTTCATCGTCATCCCGGCGAAGGCCGGGATCGCATTTTTCCGCTGCAAAAGCACAGCGATCCCAGCCTTCGCCGGGATGACGACATGGGGAGGGTTTCGAGGCTCCTTTCAGCGGATCAAGGATTCGGAGTTCCATGCTGCGCGCGATGCAGCAGCTGCAGAACGCAAGCAAGCAATGTGCAACGTGCTCCTTCCCCTGCTTGCAGGGGAGGGGGTCAAGAGCACTGCTGCACCAGGTTCAATGCTGGCCGTAGGCCCACAGCAGGAATGGCGGCAGCATCTGTCCCCACGCCGCCTGGTTGTGGTGGCCGCCCTGCAGCAGGAACAGCGAGACATCGGCCGTGCGCGATGCGTGCCTCGCGTAATCCATGTCGACCGAGTAGCCAAGCTGCTTCAGGCCGCGCGCATGGAAGCCGTCGGTACCGCGATAGCCGCCGATGACATCCTGCACGTCGTTGACCGCATCGATGATGCCGTTGCCGTCGCGATCGCTGGTTTCCTCTGCCGTGCCCACCGCGAACCACATTTTCAGGCCGTCGCGCCGCGGCCCACGGTCTACCATGCCCTGCACCAGTCGCGTGTGCTCGATCGCCGTGGCGCTGCTGCGGTCGGCGGCCAGCCAGAACGAAGGCGAAAACGTACCGATCCGGCCGAACACGTCCGGATACTCCCAGCCAAGGTTGAACGCATTCAGCGCACCCAGCGACCAGCCAAGCATGGTGCGCTCGTGGACGGATCGGCGCGTGCGGTAATGCGCGTCGATATACGGCACCAGCGCCGTGGCGACCCAGGCGGAATAGTCCTGCGCCCGCGTGCCGATCGGCCCGATCCGCGAACCACCGGTCACGCTGCGCCCTGTCGCGCGATCGGACAGACCGTAGCCGCTGGCGCGATCGGCGAGCATGTCGATCGCGACCACGATGACCGGTTCGATCGCATGTTCGCGATAGAGCCGCGCCAGTGTTGCCTGCAGCGCCACGGCCGGCATGTCCTGACCGTCGTTCGCATACAGCACCGGAAAGCGTCGGCTCGCTGCGGCGGCGCTGCCATAGCCCGGCGGCAGGTAGATCGCCACCTTGATCCGCTCCGGCGCGAAGGCCGGCGCATCGAGCTGCAGGCGCACCACGGTGCCATCGGCACCGGCGACTGCAGCCGCTACGGGCACGACTGCTGCCCAGCCACAACCCGCGCAGCACGCCAGCAGCAACAGACAGGCGATGAACAGGCGGCGATGCATCATGCGCATCAAGCCACGCTGGCAAACCACACGCCGTAACCCGGCAGGTGCAGTTGGCCGCCGTCAAGGTGGCCTTGCAGCAGGCCATGGCCATCCACGACCACCGGCTTGCCGAGCGCGCCCGGCAATGCCAGTTCGGTCGCCGTATCGGCGAGGTTGAACACCACCAGCATGGTCTGCCCGGCCAGACTGCGGGTAAACGCCAGAACAGGCTCGGCCGTATCGAGGAAATGGATGTCGCCCCAGCGCAGCACCGGCTGCGACTGGCGCCAATGCATGAAGGTGCGAAAGCCGTTCAACACCGAATGCGGGTCGGCATCCTGGTGTGCCACCGCCAGCAAACGATGCTCACGCGGTACCGGCAGCCACGGCATGCCGCGGCTGAAGCCGGCGTGCGCATCGTCGCTCCACGGCATCGGCGTGCGACAACCGTCGCGTCCCTTGAACTGCGGCCAGAACGCAATGCCATAGGGATCCTGCAACGATTCATAGGGAACTTCAGCCTCGGTCAGGCCCAGCTCCTCACCCTGATAGACACATACCGAACCACGCAGCGAACAGACCATCGCGGTGAGCAGATTGGCCAGTTGGCTGGAAGGCTTGCCCTTGCCCCAGCGTGTCAGCACGCGCTCGACATCGTGGTTGGAGATGGCCCAGCACGGCCAGCCCTCGGTCATCTGCGCTTCCAGCGTCTGCACCGTGCCGCGGACATGCGCGGCACTGAAATCGTCGGTCAGCAGCTCGAAGCTGTAACCCATGTGCAGACGGCCATGCCGGGTATATTCGGCCATCGTCGCCAGCGAATCCTCCGAGGAGATTTCGCCCAGCGCAGCCACGTCCGGATAACCGTCCATCAATGCACGCAGCTCGCCAAGAAACGCCAGGTTCTCCGGCTGCGTGTTGTTGTAGTAGTGGTACTGGAACGCGTAGGGGTTGTCCGGACTGAAGCCGCGGCCCACGCGCCGCTCCTTCGGCTTGGGCGGGTTGTCGCGCAACTCGCGATCGTGGAAGCAGAAGTTGATGGCATCCAGGCGCACGCCGTCCACGCCCTTGTCCAGCCAGAAACGCACGCTGTCGAGGATCGCCGCGCGCACGTCCGGATTGTGAAAATTCAGGTCCGGCTGCGAAGTCAGGAAGTTGTGCAGATAGTACTGACCGCGACGCGGCTCCCATTGCCATGCCGAACCGCCGAACAGCGACAGCCAGTTGTTCGGCGCGCTGCCATCTGCCCGTGCGTCGGCCCAGACATACCAGTCGGCCTTCGGGTTGTCGCGGCTCTGCCGGCTTTCGTGGAACCACGCATGCTCGACCGAGGTATGGCTGAGCACCTGATCGATCATCACCTTCAGGCCCAGGCCGTGGGCCCTTTCCAGCAGGCGGTCGAAATCGGCCAGCGTGCCGAACAGCGGATCGACATCGCGATAGTCGGCAATGTCATAGCCGAAGTCGGCCATCGGCGACCTGAAGAACGGTGCGATCCAGATCGCATCGACGCCCAGGCTGGCCACGTAATCGAGTCGCTCGATGATGCCCGGCAGATCACCCACGCCATCGCCGTCGGTATCCAGAAAGCTGCGCGGATAGATTTGGTAGGTGACGGCGCCGCGCCACCAGGGTGCATCACTCTTTCGTATATCCATTGGGTTCCTGCCCTGATTGCAGCGACACACCCCAAGGGCGGTCCTTCCGCGGCTTGTCGGGGAGCTTAATGGCTGCATGCAATCGCGACCGCGACAGTGCATACGTATTCATGGATGCCGTCTATCGCATTGCAACATTTCATGCGCAACGACTGTTTGGACGTCCATATAAAAATCACGGAAATCCAGCGGAATGAAGCCTGGCAACGGATCATCCCCCGCAATTCCGGGCACGGGCACGCTTCGGCGAATCATGCGAAACAGCGCATTTCGATGAGATGTCACGCCTGTTTGCGATGCAAAGCAGCAGAATGAATACGTATGCAGGAAACGGTCGGGTTGCAAAACGCCGCCCTAACATGATCGCCACGTTGACGGGTCATCGGCACATGCGGCCGCGCTGTCCACTGAAAACGTTGGGGCAATGACCGCAACCAAAACAAAATGATGTGCAACCCTGGGAGGGGATAACGGTGATACTCAAACGCAACGTGCTTGCCTTGGCACTGGCATCGGTCGGTTTCTGCGCGACCTCTGCTGTTTACGCGGCGGCGCCACTGAACGACCAACCGGCCGCTCCGCAAGCGACCAGCCAGAACGCGCAGGGAGCGCAGGACACCTCCACCACGGGTGACACCACCAAATCCAATGCCTCGACCCGGGCAAAGGCGGCAGCGGATGCCAAAGCCAAGGATCTGCAAGGCATCACGGTCACCGGCTACAACAAGAGCGTCGAGACCGCGGTCGACATCCAGCGCTATGCCGACACCATCCAGAACGTGGTGACCGCCGCGGACATCGGCGGCCTGCCGGACCAGTCGATCGCCGACGCACTGACCCGCCTGCCCGGCGTCACCGCCGAGCGTATCGGTGGCCAGGCCTCGCAGATCAACTGCGGCGGCCTTTCGGGCAACTTCATCCAGACCACGCTGGATGGCCGCGTACAGCCACCGACCAGCGGCACCAACTACGTCCAGTTCGACGATTACCCGTCCGAACTGATCAACGAAGCGACCGTGTACAAGTCCTCGCAGGCTTCGCTGATCGAAGGTGGCGTGGGCTGCACGATCGCCATGAAAACGGCCAATCCACTCGAGGCCAAGCAGGAACAGACCGTCAACGTCGATTTCCGCGGCAGCTACAACAACGGGGCCAACGATGTCTACGGCGCCGATCCGATGGGCTACCGCTTCAGCGCCGCTTGGCAAGGCAAGTTCCTCGACGACACCCTGGGCGTGGGCCTGGGTTTTGCGCGCATGGTGCAGCCGCATGTCTCCGAGCAATTCGTTGGCGAAGCGTTTGACGGGCTGCAGACCATCAATGCCGCGGGACAACAGGGCTATCCATCCCAGGGTATCCAGGTGCAGCAGAACGGCGGCAGTGAGCAGCGCAACGGCTACCTGGCGAACATCGTGTGGAGGCCCACCGACAACCTGCAGATCGGCGGAAGCGGCTTCTTCTCGCAGTACAACGACGGCTCGTTCGGCCGCGGCCTCCGTGGGCAACTGTTTGACCAGGGCCAGGCGCAGATCACCAACCCCGTGTATCTGTCGAATGGCGCCATCGTCGGCGGCACCGTGAGCAGCAACGCCACACCCGACAACTTCGGGCTGGAAACCACCGCCGACAACTACACCACCCACGCCAGCGTGTTCTCCGGCGGCCTGAATGCGAAATGGACCGACGGCCCGTGGACGGTGGTGGCCGACGCTTCGATGTCGCGCTCGGTCAGCTCCGAGATCAATGTCGACACGACCGCCGACCCCTATAACGGCCTGGGTACCGCCAACCCCACGCTGATGAACCAGTCGCTCACCTATCGTCTGAACGGCCTCAATATCGGCTCGCTCACGGTTCCCGATCCCGGCATCTACACCAACCTCGGCGACATGGCATTGTCCCGCTATGGCGTCTACCCCTACGTCTATCACGATCGTGACAAGGGCTTCCGCCTCGAGGCCACCTACGAGCTGTCGGACAACCAGGTGTTCTCGGCGCTCGAAGGCGGCGTCTACATCAACAACCATACCTACAACGCCGACCGCAGCGCCTATGTGTATGGCTCGGAATGGGGTGATGCCCAGGCAACATCGGGGCCGCCGCTGGCGCTCAACAGCAGCGATGCAATCAACACCTGCTGGCGCGGTGATTTCAGCAGCTTCCCGTGCTTCCTGGCGCTGAACGGCCCGGCGATCCTCGCCGCCAACGGCGTCACCAACACGACACCGCTGAAGAGCTGGGCCAACAACTGGACGTACATCCAGAGCGGCCAGGTCGATGTCAAGTCGCGCGATGCGTACCTGATGGCCGACATCGATACCAATGTGTTCGATCACAGCGTCACCGGCAACATCGGCATGCGCGTGGTACGCACCTCGCAATACAGCAGCGGCCTGCAGGAAGTCGACAACAACGAAGGCGTGCCGATCACCGATCAGACCGGCGTGACCAGCAGCAACTACATGCCGGTCAACCAGGGCAAGACGTACACCGACTGGCTGCCGTCGATCAACCTGACCTACCACTTCGACGATGCCAACCAGCTGCGCTTCTCCGCCGCAAAGACGATGGCGCCGCCGCCGATCAGCTCGCTGCTGGCCGGCCACGGCGCATGGGAAGCCAACGGGCAGTACAACCTGTGGAGCAATACCAGTCCGCTGCTCAGCCCGATGTACGCGAACACGTTCGATCTCAGCTACGAGCACTACTTCGATCAATCCAGCGGTGCGTTCACCGCGCACGTGTACACCAAGCACGTCGAATCGTTCGTGCAGCAAATCCAGTACAACGATTTTGACTTCGCCAGCGCAGGCATCACGGTGCCGATCGATCCGACCACCGGCAAGCCCTATCTGAACGGCGTGTACCAGACCTCGTTCAACAATACCCAGGGCGGTACGGTTCACGGCCTCGACCTGTTCTACCAGAAGACCCACTTCCTGCCTGGCGTGTGGTCCGGGCTGGGCGTGAGTGGCGGTTTCTCGATGACCCAGAGCGCAGTGAAATCCGAGTCGACGATCAGCGGCCCGCCGCAGAATCAGGGCCTGCCGGGCCTGTCGAAGAAGTCTGCCACCGCAGCCCTGTTCTACGACAACGGTACGTTCTCGGCCCAGTTGTCCGGTACTTACCGCTCGTCGTTCGTGTCCGACTCGCAGATGTCGGTGAACAACCAGATCGTCTACTTCGCTCCCGAGACGGTGTTCGACTTCCAGACCGCGTACAACTTCACCAAGAACGTGGCCCTGACGCTCGAGTTCCTCAACCTGACCAACCAGCCGACCCGTACCTATTTCGGCAACTCGCAGCAGACCGGCACGATCCAGTACTTCGGCATGACGACGTATCTCGGCGTCAAGATCAAGCTGTAATGACCATGCCGGACATCACCCTCGGGATGTCCGGCCCTGTCTCCCCTGGCCGATTCCGCCTCTCCCTGCGGAGTCGGCTTTTTTTCACCTTGTTCGCCGTGCCATGACCGAGAGATGATCGCCATCTGCCCGATGGCCGTACGCATCAAGCCGATAGTCATCTGCCGATCCATTGCACTCCTGTCCGATGCCTGCGCCTGCACGACGGAGGCGCAACCACACAAAGCAGACCGACATGCCCAGATTCCCATTCTTCGCTTGCGCCATCGTCACTGTCCTCGCCCTGCTCTCGCCGGGACCGGCCTGCAGTCAACCGGATACCGGACAGTCATCGCCTGCAACCACGACCTCGCAGCAGGCACCGTCCGATGTGTGGTACGAGATCTTCGTGCGCTCGTTCTACGACACCAACGGCGACGGCATCGGTGATCTCAACGGTGTCACCGCGAAGCTCGATTACCTGAAGTCACTGGGCGTCAGCGGCATCTGGCTGATGCCGATCAATCCCTCGCCGAGCTATCACGGTTACGACATCACCGACTATTACGGCATCAATCCGCAGTACGGCACGATGGCCGACTTCCAGCGCCTGCTGGATGCGGCTCACCAGCGCGGCATCAAGGTGATCATCGACCTGGTGATCAACCACACCAGCGCGCTGCATCCGTGGTTCATCGCCGCCAACAATCCGCAGGACCCGCATCACGACTGGTACACCTGGGCGCGCGCCGGCACCGACCTCGATGCGCTCAGCGCCACCGACACGCCGGCCTGGCACACCACCCCGACGGGTCAGCACTACATCGGCGTATTCACCGGCATGATGCCCGACCTGGATTACGACACGCCCGCCGTACGCGAGGAAATGATCCGCGTGGGCCAGTTCTGGCTGAAGAAGGGGGTCGACGGTTTCCGGCTGGATGCAGCCCAGCACATCTACTACGACTTCAAGTCGCAGGATGGCAATCCGGCGATCCTGAAGAAGAACCTGGCCTGGTGGTCGCAGTTCCGCCACGGCATCGACGCAGTAACACCCGGTGCCTACGTCGTCGGCGAAGTCACGCAGAAGACGCCCGACCGACTTGCACCGTACCTGCGCCCGCTGAGTTCCGTATTCGATTTTCCGCTGGCGAAGCAACTGATCGACAGTGCGAAGAGTGAACGTGCCGGCCATCTCGCTGCGCTGCTCGCGCAGACCGAGGCCGACTATCGCAAGGTCACCGGCAAGTCGGGTGTGGATGCACCGTTCCTGTCCAATCACGACCAGGAACGCGTGATGAGCCAGCTCGACGGCAACCCGCAGCACATGCGCGTGGCTGCCGCGATGCTGCTCACCCTGCCCGGCCAGCCATTCATCTACTATGGCGAGGAATTGGGCGTGCGCGGGCAGAAACCCGATGAAGACCTGCGCGAACCGATGCGCTGGAACCGCTCGCCGAATGCGCCCGGCGAAGCCACCTGGGAAACCCCGACCACACAAGTCGATCCGGCGGTATCCGTGGAAGCGGAACAGGCTGATCCCGATTCGCTGCTGCACGACTACGCGATGCTGATCCACTGGCGCAGCCAAATCAGCGCACTGCGCGATGGCGCCATCCACCCGCTCAGCGTGGCGAACCCGCATATCGCCGCATGGAAACTCGACGACACCGGCAGCCATGTACTGGTGGTGCACAACCTGTCCGGTGCGATGCAGTCGATGCCGTTGGACTTGCCCGGCGAAGCGCACTTCAGCAAAGTGCTGCATCAGACCGGCACCGGCGCCGAAGCCCACAACGGCAGCGTAAAGCTCCCGCCCTACAGCAGCGTGATCCTGCAATGAGCCTGCGCATCCGCCCGCCTCTCTTCTGTGCTTCCATGGCCCTCGCCGGCTTCTTGGCGCTGCCGGCGGCGCGAGCCGATTTCATTGAGCCTCCGCCGATGACCGTTCACCTCGACGCCAATGGCATCACCATCGACAACGGAACCCACATCGGCCTGGTGGGCGCACCGCTCGCCATCCACTTCGACGGTGCCGGCATCCTGCATGTGCAGACTGGTGCGCCTGACGCACAGCGTGCGCTGATACTCGATCCACATCCGGAACAGTCGCAGGTGTCGGTATCGGTAAAGATGAGCCCGGACAAGCGCTCTGCAACGATGACGTCCGAGCGGCTTGTGGCGACGTGGAACGACACCACCCTGAGCATCGATGACCCCAGCGGCCGGCATCTGCTCACCCTGTATCTCAGCGGGTTGGGCGATAACAAGGCCGGATTCATGCATGCCGTGGGCGACGCCATGTATGGCATTCACGGTTTCAATGCTACTGAACCAGCCACCGACGGCCTGCTGCGCCAAGGCCATAGGCAGATCGCCAAGGCTGGCGAGCAGGGTTACGCAGGCGCGCCATTCGTGTGGAGCACGGCTGGCTATGGCGTGCTGGTGGACAGCGACAGCAACGTGGATTTCCGGGAAACACTTCCCGGCGGAAAGCCTGATGCGGATCAACACCTGGCGAACCTCGCCATCGTGCCTGAGGCGACAGCCGCGAAGGGCGCGATGGATCTCTACATCGTCGTCGGCCAGCCGCGCGAGCTGTTCGGCGCGCTGGCGCAGCTCAGCGGGCACACGCCGCTGTTCCCGAAATGGGCGATGGGCTTCACCAACAGCCAGTGGGGCATCGACCAGAAGGAGCTGCTGCAGATCGTCGACACCTATCGCGCGAAGCACATCCCGCTCGACAACTTCACGCTCGACTTCGACTGGAAAGCCTGGGGCGAGGACTGGGGCGAGTTCCGCTGGAACGCCATGAAATTTCCCGACGGCCCCGACGGCAAGCTGAAAACCGAACTGGACCAGCGCGGCATCCATCTCACCGGCATCATGAAACCGCGCGTGCATGTCGATACCGTTGAAGGCCGCTACGCCACCGCGCACGACCTGTGGCGTCCGGATGAGAAGGCCACGCCGGACTACTTCTCGCACAAGCCGGTGAAGGACATCGACTTCGACAAGCCGGCGGCACGCGCCTGGTTCTTCAACGATGCACTGAAGCATTCGTTCGCCACCGGCATCGCCGGCTGGTGGAATGACGAGGCCGATAACACGCCCAGCAACACGCAGTTCCTCAACATGCAGCGCGCGCTGTACGACGGCCAGCGCGCCATCTCGAACGAGCGCGTATGGTCGATCAACCGCAACTTCTGGCTCGGTTCGCAGCGCTATGCCTACGGCCTGTGGTCCGGCGACATTCCCACCGGCTTCGCCAGCATGGCCGGTCAGCGCGCGCGCATGTTGAGCGCGATCAACGTCGGCGCGATGCAGTGGGGCATGGACGGCGGCGGCTTCCATGGCCATCCCTCGGACGAGAACTATGCGCGCTGGATCGAGTTCGGAGCGTTCACGCCGATCTTCCGCGTGCACGGCGATTTCGGTCAGAAACGCCAGCCGTGGATGTATGGCCCGGTCGCCGAGAAGGCAGCCACCCTTGCGATCCGCCTGCGCTATGCGCTGATCCCGTACATCTACAGTTACGAATACCAGCGCCGCGTCACCGGTGTCGGCCTGGTGCGCCCGCTGCTGTTCGACTGGCCGCACGATCCGCAGGTGCGCAACGATGTCGGCGCGTGGATGTTCGGCGACTGGCTGCTGGCGTCGCCGGTGGTCGAACAGGGGCAGACTTCGAAGGACGTCTACCTGCCCGCCGGCCGCTGGACCGACTGGTTCAGCGGCAAGGTCTACGAGGGTGGCCAGACGGTCCATCTCGCGGTCGACAGCAAGATGTGGAGCGACATTCCACTGTTCATCCGCGACGGCGCGATCATCCCGACCCAGGCGGTCGAGGATTACGTCGGCCAGCATCCGATTACCCAGCTCGACGTCGAGGTGTTCCCCGCTGCGCAACGCAGCACGTTCGATTACTACGACGATGACGGCAACACGTACGACTACGAACACGGCCAGGACTACCGCCAGACTCTGGCGGTGCAGCGCAGTGGCAACACCGTGCAGCTCGACATCGGCGCTGCCGCCGGCAGCTTCAAGCCGGCACTGCAGTTCTACCTGCTGAAGATCCACGGCAGCACGACCGCGACTGTCAGCAGCCACCTGAAATCCTTCGGCAGCCTGGACGCCCTGCAGCACAGCGCTGGTGAGGGCTGGGCCAGCGGTCACGACCGCTATGGCGACGTCACCTACGTGCGGGTGACGGCAGCGCAGGCGACAAGCGTCACGCTCGACATGAAGCAGTAGTCGGAATTCCGGCTACCCGTCCGGGAGGCGTTCCAGTCGACACCCATGGTTTTTCACTGAAAGCAACGACGTTAGGAAGGTCCGAATAATTCGTCATCCCAGCGAAAGCTGGGATCCAGCGCTGGTGCAAGTCACTGAAGACGCTGGGTTCCAGCCTTCGCTGGAATGACGGGCAAAAGCTTATTCAGAGCTTCCTTAAGGGCTGAAACCTCTCCCGCACAAGGCAGGTTGCCCGAGGGGCTCGGGGCACGCATTCGCATGTGACGCAGCGCAGGATTCATCTGCCAATGGCTGGACGCACCACCTGCCGCTGTAGCAGACTGTGCCTCGATGTAAACGTTTACATCCTGATGGTTGCTGGCTTTGCCGGCCCCTTCCGCGCCCACCCCACGCGTCGAACAGGATCCGCCATGACTCTTCCTCCTTCGCTCCGAAACCTGGCCATGGGCGCCTGTGTCGCCGCCCTGCTGATCGCCGGCAACGTCAACGCCGCGACATCCGCACCAGCCACGACCACCCTGCACATCGACGCCACCGCCAAGGGCACGACCTTTCCGCATTTCTGGGAGCAGATGTTCGGCTCCGGCCGTGCCTCGCTCGCCCTGCGCGACGATTACCGCAAGGACCTCGATGCGGTGCATCAGGCCACCGGCTTCGGCTACATCCGCTTCCACGGCATCTTCGACCGCGATGTCGGCCTGGTTAGACGCGGCACCGACGGCAAGATCAGCTACAACTTCTCCTACGTCGACCAGATCTACGACGGCCTGCTCGAGCGCGGCGTGAAACCCTTCGTCGAACTGAGCTTCATGCCGGAAGAACTGACCTCCGATCCGAAGGCGATCCAGGAGTTCTGGTACCACCCCAATATCGCGCCACCGAAGGACTATGCCGAGTGGGACGCGATGATCAGCGCGTTCGCGCAGCATCTGATCGCACGCTACGGCATCGACGAAGTGGCCAGCTGGTACTTCGAGGTGTGGAACGAGCCGAACATCGGCTTCTGGGCCGGCACGCCACCGCAGCCCACCTACTTCGCCCTGTACGACCACACCGTGCGTGCACTCAAGGCAGCGAACCCGCGCCTGCGCGTGGGCGGCCCGAGCACGGCGCAAGCCGCGTGGGTACCGGACTTCCTCAAGCATGCGCACGATGCCAAGGTGCCGGTGGATTTCGTCAGCACCCATGTCTACGGCGACGACACCGCCGACAACGTGTTCAAGACCAAGGAGAACATCCCGCGCGCGGACATGGTCTGCCGCTCGGTGGACAAGGCGCACAAGGAGATCGCTGCGTCACCGTATCCGCACATGCCGCTGATCTTCAGCGAGTACAACGCCTCCTACGCGAACCTGCCCAACGTCACCGACACCGTGTTCATGGGCCCGTGGATGGCCAACACCATCCGCGAGTGCGCCGGCAAGGTCGAGATCATGAGCTACTGGTCGTTCTCCGATGTGTTCGAGGAACAGGGCGTGGTGCAGAACCCGTTCTACGGCGGCTTCGGCCTGATCGCCGCCGACCGCATCGACAAACCCGCGTTCAATGCGTTCGCGATGCTGCACAAGCTTGGCAGCACCCGACTCGCACTCGACTCCGACTCGGCCCTGGCCACTCGGCGCGATGACGGCACCGTCGTCCTTGCGCTGTGGAACTACGCGCCGCCAGTCGGTGACAAGGCCACCTACACGCCAGGCGAACCGAGCGGCGCACCGAAGCACTTCAACATCGACGTGAAACATCTCGCCGCCGGCGCCCACGCAACCCTGTGGCGCCTCGACGAGACCCATGGCAATGCCGTCGCCACCTTCGACCGGATGGGCCGCCCGGACACCCCCAGCCGCGAACAGATCGCCCAGCTGCGCGCCGCCGGCAAGTTGTCGGCACCGGAACAGATCGACCTGAGTAGCGGCAAGCTGGATATCACCATTCCGCCGCAGGGGCTGGTGGTGGTCGAGCTGCACTGAGTTCGTGCCAGATCACCCTTTGAAAGAAGGTCGCGCTCCGACGCGGCCTTCTTGTTTTTGACAAGGCACGAAGACGCCGCGCGCTCGAATGCAACGCCTCAGTAATTCAGATGCAGGTTCAACAGGTGCAGGCTGAAGGTGAACCACAAGGCCGCCAGGCACGCCAATGCCAGCACCGTGCTGTTCGCTTTCCGCCACCAGCGGCCCGGCTCGCGCCAGGCATGGCGCGCATTCATGATGGCGGCAATGCTGCCGATGACTGCCAGCAAGCCGACCAGCTGGATCAACCGCAGCGTCACATCCAGGCCGTTGTCCAGGTTCACGAAGCTGTCGTTCGCCAACTTCAGCACGTACATCCAGCCGACAGCGAACAACAGGTACAGCAACGCCGCAACACGGCTCCAGCGATACCAGCGCATGGCCTGCGCCGACAACAGCGGCGACTGGCGATAATGCCGCCGTATCAGCGCCGCGATCGGCCACAGCAACATGGCCAGCAGGAAGACCGCCAGCGCACCAAACAGCAGCGGCAGGTTCCACGCCGCGGATTGCCAGCCCGACACCGGCATGAAGACCACCACCGGCGATGCCTCGTCGTACGAGATCCAACGCAGCTTGCCGCCCTCGATCAGCGCAGCGAGATGGCTGCCGCTGGCGTCATCCAGCCAGACGTATGGCTTCACCTCGCGCCAGTGCCGTGGCTGTCCAGCCATGTCCTGGAAATCGTGGGTGACCAGGGTGCCGTCCTTGTCCATCGTGATGCGCGACTGTCCAAACGTGTTCGCCATGCTCATGAAATTGGACATCGAGGTGCGGCTGGCGATGTAGCGACCCACCAGCACGGCGCCGTGCTCACGCGCCGTGGCCAGTGTCGGCTGCAGCAGTTGCGGCAACGCCGGGAAATAGCGGTCGGTGAAACCGTTCAGCAGCTGCCGTCGCAGGCCACCGTCATCATCGCCATCGATGGACACGAACACACCCACGTTCTGGCGCACGAACAACATCATGTTGCTGTGGAACAGTTCCGTATCGCCGCCATGGCCGATGATGTCCTGGCCGTTGCGATCCATGTGATAGAAGCCCAGTGCCATCGGCAACAGGTCCGGCACCGAATAGTGCGTGTAGTCATGCATCTGCTGTGCGGTCTGCGTGCGCAGGATTTGCGCATCGCCGTAACGGCCACCCTGCAGCTGGGCGATCATGAAATGCGCCATGTCCCCGCCGCTGACCGACATGGCGCCGGCGGCCGCCGCATTCACCAGCTCGAACGGCCTTGGTGGCTCGCTGGCCTTCGCATAGCTCTTCGCCATGTCGTGTGCGAACGAGGCCGGCAATGGCTGACGGAACGTGGCGTGCTGCATGCCCAGCGGCTGCAGGATGTACTGCTCGACGTAGTCGTCGAACGGCTGGCCGGATACGCGCTGCACGATGTAGCCGGCCAGCGCGGCGCCGTAGTTCGAATAGGCAGAGACCTCGCCTGGCGGATAGACGCGCTCGGGCACCCACTCCTTGACCCAGGCCTCGTTGCTCATCAAGCGCGCCGGATCGTTGCCGCCAAGGTTCTTGATGGTTTCCTCGAAGCCTGGCGTGTGCGTCATCAGCTCGCGCAGTGTGATCGGCTTGCCGTCGCGCGGCGGAATGGTGAAATCGAGGTACTTGTTGACGTCCGCATCGAGATCGAGCTTGCCCTGCTCGACCAGCTGCATCACGGCCGTCCAGGTGAAGGTCTTGGAGATCGAACCGACACGGAACAGCGTCGTCATCGGATCGACCGGCTTCTTCGCCGCCACGTCCGCGTAACCGTAACCCTTCGCCAGCAGGATCTGGCCGTCCTTCACCACGACCACCACCGCGCCGGCGAGATTGTTCTTCTTCAATCCATAGGGAAACAGCCCGTCCAGCCAGGCACCGGCATCCGCCGCGGTCAGCTCATTCGCCCCGATCGGCCTTGCCACCACCGGCTTTTCCTCCGGCAGCGGATTGATCTGGATCTGCGCAAGGCCGAGCGATGCGGACAGTGAAAGGCCTGCGAACACCAACATGCGCAGCAGCTTGTTCATCAGCTCGAATCCCGGATGGCAAGGAAGTGAAGAATGCAGGCAAGACCCGTCGGTGCAGGGTCAATGACCCTAAGCAACGCAGATCCATCGCAGCAGGTTACCCAATGCCACCATTCGCCTGCATGAATACGTATGCAGAGGCTGGTTGCTGCAGTGCGGCGCTCCCTACCATGCAGGATCAACGAGAATAGCCGCGTATACCGATGTTGCGCCCGCAACATGCGAAGCGTGCCGCACCATGACATAACAGCAGCAGGAGGGGCATGCCGATGATGCATCTGATCCACGCCGGGACACACGCGGTGCCGGCATGCTGAGCGTACTGCTGGTCGCAGCCATGGCGGCAAGTGCAAACACACCCGCATGGCAGGACGGACTGGACTGGCACGGTGTGCACGTGAGCATGAGCCGCGATGCCCAGGATGCCTACACACTGGCATGGCCGTACGGACAGCGTGTGATCCCGGCGCAACCGCTGCACACGGATACCGCCAGTCCGCTGTTCGACGGCCTGTTTGCGATGGCGCAGGACGACCTGAAACAGGATTCGGTGACGGCGATCCGCGACGGTGCGTTCGATCACGGCCAGCCGATTCCCTGCCTGTGCTTCGAGACTGGCCTGAAATGGCCGTATGTGTGGACGCGCGACCTGTCGTATTCGATCGACTTGGGCCTGTGGCGATTCGATGCCGCACGCTCACGCAACGGGCTGAAATTCAAACTGTCCGACGTGCGCGTGCCGTCAGCGCCGCAAGGTCTGTACGTGATGCAGGACACCGGCTCCGGCGGCAGCTGGCCGATCAGCACCGATCGCGTGGTGTGGTTCCTCGGCGCGCAGCACCTGCTCGACGACAAGGCGTTCGCGGAGGATGCCTACCACGCGCTGGGCAATACGCTGGCGCAGGACCGGCAATACGCGTTCGATGCCACGTTCGGCCTCTACCGCGGCGAGACCTCGTTCCTCGACTGGCGCGAGCAGACCTATCCGGCGTGGACGGCCAATGAGGTGACCTTCATCGGCCAGTCGTTCGCGCTGTCCACCAATGTGCTGCACTACCAGGCGCTGCAACTGGCCGCCACGCAGGCCGACGCACATCACGATGCAAAAGCCGCAGGCGATTACCGCGCACAGGCAAACGCACTGAAAGCAGCAATCAACACGCACTTCTGGCGTGCCGACCGCGGCCTCTACATGAGCTACATCGGCGGTGATGGCACGCCGTACGATACTTACGACCTGCTCGGCATTGCGCTTGCGATCACCAGCGGCGTGGCCGACGGTGATCGCGCACGACAGACACTGGCGAACTACCCCACCTGGCCGGCCGGCAGCCCGGTGATCTGGCCCGAGCGCGCCGACCAGCCGATCTACCACAACCGCGCGATCTGGCCGTTCGTCAGCGCCTATGCAATGCGCGCCGCACGCATGGTGGACCAGCCGACGCGCATCGCGCACGAAATCGAGTCGGTGATGCGCGGCGCCGCACTGTACGGCTCCAACATGGAGAACTACGAGCTGCTGACCCAGGGCCAGCACCTGGACGAGGGCAGGCACAGCGGTCCGGTGGTGAATTCGCCACGCCAGCTGTGGTCGGTGGCGGCCTACTTCGCGGTGGTTACCGAAGGTGTGTTCGGCCTCACCGAAGATGGCCGCGTCGAGCCGAAACTGCCGACCTCGCTGGTGCCCATGCTCTTCGGCCAGCGCAGATCGATTACGTTGTCGCTTCCCGATCGGAAGATCACGCTGCAGCTGCCTGAAAAGTACGGCGGCAACCTGCTCGTCGCTGCACACACCACGGCGCAAGGCACGACCACCACCGTGATGCTCAAGTCGGTGCAGGTGAAGGACGTTGCACTGCGCACCGACGCGCCGCTGTATGCACCCGCAGCCCCTGCTGCTCCCGTGCTGACGGCCGATGCCAAAGGCTGGCACGTGCAGGTCGACGGCAAGGTGCAGTTCTACCTCAATGGCCAGCACCACGGCAGCATCGACGGCAGCAGCCAGATCGCCCGTCAGCCTGGGCTGCTCTGCGTCAGTGCCACGCGCACCGGCGCGCAAGGTATCGAGTCGCTGCACAGCCCCGATACCTGCGTGGGCGACTTGTCGAAAATAGCCGGCAGCTGGCCGCGCACATGGACCGCGCCGACTGCAGGCAACTACCGTGTCGCCATCGACTACGCCAACAACCACGGTCCGATCAACACCGGCATCACCGCCGCAGTGAAGATGCTGGTGATCCGCTGCGATGGCCGCGAGGATCAGCGCATGCCGATCGTGATGCCGCACAGCGCTGGCGTGCAGCATTCGACCTGGGGCCGGTTCAACGCCAAGGCTGGCGCCACCTGCCGCTTCAGCCTCGATGACGGCTTCAACATGAGCTATCTCGCCCACTTTGCCCACTACACCGGCGGCGCCGGCGGCAGCGACGGCCCGTTGAACAGCGCCAGCATCGGCGACCTGCTGATTGCGCCGCTGGGCGGCGGGGTCACCACGCCATGAAAGGCTGAGCCCGCCCAACCCTCTCCTGCAGGGGAGCGCGGCAGTTGCGATCGTGCGGTTCAGCCGCCGGCGGTGACAGCCATATCTGTGGCCGGCCGGGTGAGCTCCAGATGTTCGCGGCACAACTGTTCGACCAGCGCACGATGATCCGGCAGGTCGTCGAGCGCACGGGCGGCCACCTGCTGGATCATCGCGAATTCACGGCGAGCCGCTTCCATGTGCGGATAGGCGCTGCGCATCGGTTCGAGGTCGGTCCGGAACTCCATGCCGTACAGTATGTACTGCCAGCTGGCGGTCATGAACATTTCCAGGTCGCCGACGAAATCCAGCCGGTGCGGCGGACGGTGCTTCCACTTCGCGAGCTTGTCCTGCAGGGTTTGCGGGATGCTGGCAGCATCGGCGTTGTCGATCCAGAACTGCGAATCGCGCCGCTGGCTCAGGCAGTAGTGCATCTTGATGAAGTCGATGATGCGGTCGTAGCGCGCCACCATCATCTCGTTGAAATGCCGCGCGGCGCTTTCCATGCTGTCGGTGTCGCCCGGCAACAGATGGGTTAGCAGGTAGGACGCCAGTTCGATCAGCGCGATGCCGGTCGATTCCAGCGGCTCCACGGAGCCGCCTGACAGACCGACCGCAACGCAGTTCTTGCGCCAGGGCTCGGGCCGATAACCGGTTTCGAACTTGATGTGCATGGCCGCCAGCCCTTCGCCGGCCGACCCCAGGTAACGGCGGAACACGGCCTCCGCACGCTCGTCGCCCGTGTGGCGCGACGAATAGACATAGCCGACACCGCGGCGCGCGTGCAGACCGATGTCCCAGATCCAGCCGGCCTCCTGTGCGGTGGAGATGGTGTAAGGCGGGATCGGCGTATCCGGTTTTGCATAAGGCACCTGCAGCGCCACCGCGCGGTCGGCGAACAGGACATCGCGGCGGCTGTGAAACGGCGACTGCATGATGCCGCCGATCAAGGCGCCGCGCAGGCCGGTGCAATCCACGTAGAGATCCGCGGTGAGCTCCCCGAGTTCCTTGGTCACCACGCATGCGATGGCGCCCTGCTCGTCCAGCACGGCGCGCTCCACTGTCGCGACGTACCGCTTCACCCCCAGCGCTTCCTGCCCGTGTTCGGCCAGCACCTTGGCAAAGCAGGCCGCATTGAAATGGAACGCATGATTCATCGGCCCCTGGTAATCAGGATCCTTCGGGCGCTTGGGACCTCGCCCGTGATCGACCAGCGTGCTTTGCATGGTCACTGCATCGGCGAACGCCATCCCCGCAGGAGCGGCTCCCAGCAGCCAGTACGGCAGCAGCTCGGGCCCTCCAGGCCGCTGACTCGGCAGGCTGAATGGATGAAAGTAATGATCGCTGCCCGGCGTGCCCGGCGGCCTGACCCAATGGCGATAGTGGATACCTTGCTTGTAGGTTGCCGTGGCTCCCACCAGGAAGCGCCGCTCGTCCAGCCCGATGGCCGACAAGGTGCCGCGGATCGAAGGAAACGTGGCCTCGCCCACGCCGAGCAGACCGATATGGTCCGACTCGACCAGATGCACCTGGACACTGTCCGGGTGAGCCGCATTCATGGCCTTCGCCAGGTAGCACGCAGTCAGCCAGCCGGCCGTGCCGCCACCCACCACCAGTACTTTCTTCAATCGCGGCATGTCCTGTTCCTTTCGCAAACGATGCAACGTCACCTGTGGTTTGGCATTCGATGACGGCTTGGCCAGTTCTCACCGCGACAACATGCTCTCGTCACGCCCTCGAAAGAAAGGCCGGACCCACGCGGGTCCGGCCAAAGTGCCATTCAGGGGAGGGTTGAAGACATCCTCGTCGTGATGCCTTCAGAACGGCAACAGTGTTGCGTCACAAGCCGCACGGACTCGGCCATCAGAACCAGAAGCCCAACTGGACACCGTAGGTACGCGGCGGCAGGTATTGCGAGATGTACACCAGGTTGCCATTGACCAGGCTGCTGCCTGCGCTGGTCTTGATGCGGTCGTCGGAGACGTTCTGCACATACACGTTGACGTACCAGCGGTCGCCCGGCTCGCTGTAACGCAGCGACAGGTCGCCACGCACATACGCCTTCTGCTCGTCGGGTGCCCCCAGGTTGAACCAGCTCAGCCACTGCGCACTCTGGTACTGGGCACTCACGCGCGGCGTCAGACGGCCACCATTCGGCAAGTGGAAGTCGTGCTCGTAGATACCGGTCAGCGAAACATTCGGCGCGTGCGGCAAGTCGTTGCCGGTGACGTTCAGGCAGTTGCCCACGCCCAGCGGCGCGGTCGGCGGGCACGCCGGGAAACCGGCGTAATCGTTGCTGCCTGCGTAAAGCAACGTGCCGAGCTTCTTCCTGGGAATGGCCGAGAAGATCAGGTTGACACGATCATCCTGTTGCTGGAAAGCCAGCTCCGACTCGAGGCCGATCACTTCGGTATCGCCCTGCACGTTCGAGAAGCCCAGACCATGCGCGCCATTGGCGTAGGTGATCGGCGCGGACAGCTGGAAATTCTTGAAGTCTTCGTAGTAGGCCGCGCTGTTCCAGGTCAGATGTCCGTTGAAGAACGCGAACTTCGTGCCGATTTCGTAGTTGGTAAGCGACTCGGGCTTGTACAGCGCACCACCGTCCTGGGTGCCGCCGGACTTGTAGCCGGTGGAGACACTGGCATAGGCCAGACCATGCTCACCGATGTCCGTGTCCACACGAGCCAGCCAGGTGACCTTGCTCTTGCTGTACGTGGCGGTGTTGTACTGGCCTGCACTGAAGCCGGTCGCCGGACCCGGCAGGACACCGGGCGAGATCGGCAGCTGCGGCACGGTCGGGTCGTAGTCCCAGTCCCAGTTGATGCCGCCGTCGTTGGCCTTGTTGTCATGCGACCAGCGCGCGCCGGCGGTCAGGCGCCAATGATCGGACATATGCCAGGTGGCCTGGCCGAATACCGCCTTGGACGCCACCGTTTCCTTCGGCTGGATGAACGAGCCCTGCCAGTTGACGGTGCCTTGCTGGGTACCGTTCATGATCGGAATGTCGAAGCGGATGTTGTTGTCTTCGTGCTCGTAGTACGCACCGACGATCCAGTCGATCGCCTGCTGGCCCTTCGACTTCAGGTCGATTTCGTTGCTGTAGCTTTCGTAGTTCGAATAGTTGGTGCGGTCTTCCTGGTACACGCCGCCGGTGGTGAAACTGGTGGGTACGGCCACGCCGACATCCTGGTCGAAATCGCTCTTGCCGGAATAGCGGTTGTAGCCGGCGATATAGCTGAGCTCCATGCCATCGTTGATTTCCCAGTCCATGCGGCTGCGCACCGTCTTGGAGGTTCGATCCAGGTACGGCGCGGTGTCGATCAACGCCGACCAGAAATCCTGGCCCGGGCGCGGCTGCTGCATCAGGCTCAGGCTGGGCGTGCCGCGATCGAGGAAATACTCGTACGACAGGTTCCACTTGAACGAGTCGCTGGGTTGCCACAGCGCGCTCACGCGGGCGGCGGTCTGATCCTGTGCGTCGTACTTCTTGCCGCTCTGGATGAACTGGTTGAGGTTGATCGGCTGGAAACTGGCCGGATTGCCGCCGGAGGCGAGATAGGTCGCCTGCTGCTGGGCCACCGACGGGATTTCGCTGGCCGGATTCTGGTAGTTGACGTAGCCATCATGCTGCTCGTGCACCACGGCCACGCGCATCGCGAAGGTGCTGCTGATCGGCAGGTTGATCGCGGCGCGCGTACCCATCTGGCTGTAGCTGCCCGCCTCGATCTGCCCATTGCCGTAGAAGCCGCCATTGATGTCGGGCTTGGCGGTCTGGAAGCTGATGGCGCCAGCGGTGGCATTGCGGCCCCACAGTGTGCCCTGCGGGCCGCGCAACGCTTCGACGCTGTCCATGTCCAGCAGCAGACCCGAGGCAGCCTCGGCGCGGGGGGCATATACGCCGTCGACGAAGGTCGCGACTTCAGGATCGGCATACTCGGTCTTGGCGCTGTCGTTGCCGATACCGCGCATGGTCAGCGTCACCACGTCATGATCACCCTCCGACGTGCCCTGCAGACCCGGCACCAGCTTGGTCAGATCCTGCACGGTCATCACACGCTCCTTGTCGAGCGTGTCCGCCGTGATCGCAGTGACTGCTACCGGCGTTTTCTGCAGCGGCGTCTCGCGCTTGGTCGCGGTTACCGAGATGGCATCCAGATCCTTGACCTTCTTGTCGGCCGCGATCGGATTCTGGGATGACGGGCCTTGCGATGACGCCTCCTGACCGGCCGCAAGCACGGTGCCCGGAGCGAGCACGAGTGCCATGGCGACATACAACAACTTGTGATGCAGATTCATTTGGCTTTCCCTCTAAATCGTACGAATGGTTGTTGGCCGCCGTATGCACCGGCGAAGACAAAGATTTCCCAGCTCCCCATGGCGCGCCGCTGATCCCGAAATGACAGCGCTGTCATTGTTGGATGATAAAGTGCTCCTGCAATGAATGCTTGCCGCAGAGCAACAAGCCATCAAGACATCCAAAAACCCACGCTACACAGGCCATGGCGTTCCATGCCAAGCCTCCCCACACCTTGATATTGATGCACCGCAAATAGCCGTCTTGGCATCCAATGCCGCAAAAAAGGTGTCCGCCTGTCGACCCGCGCTTGATGAAGGCAGCGTGGCCAATGTCGAAGTCGTGCCCGCGCCGCAGCCCGGCCGACATCGCGAAGCCGACGCCGGACCGCGGCAGCGATGCCACCGTGAACAACGGTCCGGCATTCATGGCTTGTCCCCAGGGGCCGGACATGCCAGCGTCCGGTCCGCCACCGTGCCGAGCGATACGTCGGTGACGGCGACCCGCTCACCGGAATGGCTGGTCCATTCGAATGGCCGGTCCAGCCTGCTCATGTCGGCGCCGGCGTCACGGAAGCATTTCAACGGGATGCCCACGCGCAGCCACTGCCCGCGCGGCAACGCGGCGAGTTGCCGCCCGACCGGCACCTGTCCGCCGCAGCCGGCACCGCAACCGACACCGATCGAAGCTCCTTCCGGCGACAGCGCATCGACCCGCAGCGTGGTCACCAGCAACACGTCGCCATTGGTCTCACGCTCAACGTCCAGCGGCGCCGGCGCCACCAGCGCGGCACGCGCGGCGCCTTGGCCGGACCAGCTCAGGCTGCGTGCGTCTTCCTGTGCCTTGTAGTCGAACGCGCTGATCCGCAGGCTGCCGTCCGCCGTGGCGGCAGGCGTGGCGGTGACATTCGCGGCCGCGCCGTTCGCACCGGTCAGGCGCAGCGCGAAACCCTGCGCCGGCTTGCCATGGGTGAAGTAGACACCGGCCCGCGCGGCACTCAGCTCGATCCCGGCATCCTCGGACAACGGTCCGGTATCGCCACGATCGGCATAGGTCAGGCCGAAACCGTAGGGAAACTGTGGCTGCTCGCCCCGCGCGACCGCTGCGACCGGAATCTGCGCAGCAGTGCGCGGCCATGCATAGGCCAGTTTGCCGTGGAAGTCGTGGGCGATACGGCCGTCGCGGGTGCGCAGCAGCACGTCGGCGATGCCCTCGCCCTCGCTGCCCGGCAGCCAGGCCACCACGAAGGCATCGGCAGCATTGATCTCGCGGTTCACCCACAGCGGTCGCCCGGTCAGGAACACCGCCACCACCGGCACGCCCTGCCGATGCAGGCGACGCAGCAGGTCGAGGTCGCGGTCGTTGCCGGGACGATAGGCCAGGTTCGGCAAGTCGCCCTGGAATTCGGCGTAGGGATCCTCGCCGAACACCACGATGGCGACATCGGGCCGTTGCTTGTAACTGCCGTCGACCGACAGCTCGGCGCTGCCGCCGGCCGCCTGCACCTGCGCGCGGATGCCGGCCCAGATCGAGGTGGCGCCCGGGAAGTTCGCGTTGGTCAGCCCGGTGCCCTGCCAGGTCAGCGTCCAGCCGCCATTTTGTTTGGAGATGTTGTCGGCGCCGTCGCCAGCGACAAGGATGTGCTTGCGCGGATCGATCGGCAGCACGCCGCCCTTGTTCTTAAGCAGCACCAGCGACTCGCGTACCGCGCGGCGTGCCAGCGCGCGGTGCGCCGGATTGCCGACCACTTGCGCCGACCGGGCCGCCAGCGGATTGCTCGACGGCAGCACGGCCTCGAGCATGCCCAGCCGCAACTTCACCCGCAGGATGCGAGTCACCGCATCGTCGACGCGGGCCATCGGGATCACGCCGGACTTCACCTCCGCCAGCGTGTTCTTGTACAGGCCTTTCCAGGAATCAGGCGCCTCCAGCATGTCCAGCCCGGCGTTGTACGCCGCCGGGCAGTCCTCGTTGGTGCAGCCAGGCACCTGGCCGTGCGCGTTCCAGTCGCCCAGCACGATCCCGTCGAAGCCCATGCGCCCCTTCAGCACGTCGGTGATCAGCGCCTTGTTGCCGGCCATCTTCACCCCGTTCCAGCTGGAGAACGAGACCATCACCACCTGCACGCCGGCCTTGATCGCCGGCGGATAGCCGGCCGCATGCACGTCGCGCAGCACTGCCTCGCTGACCTCGGCGTCGCCCTGGTCCTTGCCGTCGCGGGTGCCGCCGTCGCCGACGAAGTGCTTGGCGGTGGCGATCACGTGTTCGGCATCCAGGAACTGCGGCGTGCCCGGCTTGCCCTCCAGCCCCTCGACCACGGCGGACGCGTACTGCGCCACCAGCGCCGGGTTTTGCGAATAGCCCTCGTAGGAGCGGCCCCAGCGCACGTCCTGCGGCACCGTAAGCGTGGGCGCGAAGGTCCAGTTGATGCCGCTGGCGCGCAGTTCCTGCGCGGTGACCTTGCCGATCTCGTGGATCAGCTGCGGATCGCGCGTGGCACCCAGCGCGGAGTTCTGCGGAAACAACGTGCTGCCGACCAGGTTGTTGTGGCCATGCACGGCATCGATGCCGAACAGCACCGGGATCGCCAGGCGTCCGCCCGAGGTATCCATCGAGGCGCGGTAAAACGCATCGGACAACGCCTGCCACTGCAGTGCCGTGGGATACGGCTGTCCGGCCGGCTTGGAGTTGCCTCCGGCCAGGATCGAGCCGAGGTGGTAAGTGCGCGCGTCGTCCGGGGTCACCGACTTGATGTCGGCCTGGATCATCTGGCCGACCTTCTGCTCCACCGACATCTTCGCCAGCAAGGCCCGAACCCGAGCCTCAAGCGAGGGATCGGGCGGCAGCGGCGAGCTGCCTTTCGGCCACAGCTCGGGATGGACGTTGGCCGTACTGCCGGCCAGTGCGGGAATCGTCATGAACAGTACGCCAGCGAGTGATACGGCCAGGGAAAGGCGACGCAGGAACGGACTCGATGGGGGCGGCAATCGCACGGCAAGGCTCCAGGCTGGCGTACCGGCGGCACGCGTCCGGGTCGCATGGTGGCATAAATGACAGCGCTGTCAATTCGCCCTGCAACATGACCGCCGGACGCTACGGCAGCATGTTGCAGCTTCAGGGAACGCGGGCGGTGGAGTCGCGGATCTGCAGGGAGAACGGCACCTGCACCAGCTGGCCGGGGCCATGACCGCGCAATACGCCCAGCAATTGCTGGGCGGCGATCTTGCCCATCTCGCGACTGGGTTGCTGGACGGTGGTCAGCGCCGGCCACAGCTGACGCGCCAGCGGCGTATCGTCGAAACCGCAGACGGACAGGTCGTGCGGCACCTTCAGGCCGTACTCGCCGGCCGCCCACATCACGCCGGTGGCCATGTCGTCGTTGGCAGCGAACACCGCCGTCGGCCGCTCGGCCAGCGCAAACAGCTGTCGCGCCGCCTCTACACCCGAGCCGAAGGTGAAAGCGCCCTGCACGATCAGTTGCGGATCCTCGGCCAGGCCCGCTGCGGCCATCGCTTCGCGATAACCGGCCAGTCGCCACTGGCTGGCACCGTGGTCGGCAATGCCGATCACATGAGCGATCCGCCGATGGCCCAACGCCAGCAGATGCTCCACCGTCGCCCGTGCGGCCTGCTGCTCGTCCATGGTCACGCCGATGGTGTCGCCACGCCGCAGCGGCGACACGCTGGCATACGGCACATTGCGCTCGCGCAGACGCTTCAGCAGCGGCGCGTAGTCGGTGATCGGCGGGGTCAGCACCACGCCGTCAGGATGGTGATCGGAAATCAGCGCGTCGAGGCGACGAATGAAATCGTCGCCGCGCATGCGCAGCGGGCGCACCATCATGCTGTAGCGGTGCGCGTCGCAGGCCTCGAGCACGCCATCCTGGATCTCGGCCAGATAGGTCGAGGCCGGGTTGTCGTTGTTGTCGTACAGCATCGCGACCAGGAACGAGCGGTTGCCCGCCAGGCTGCGCGCCGACGGGTGCGGCCGATAATCCATCGCCTCCATCGCGGCACGCACGCGCTCCCGCGTGGCATCGCTCACGTTGGCCTCGTCATTGAGCACGCGCGACACCGTCTTGGGCGATACGTTCGCCGCGCGCGCCACATCTTCGAGGCGTACCCGCATGGATTCTCCGCTGTCGTCACACTGTCGATCGACTATGCCGCCAGAGCCCTCCGCTTTACAAGGACGATCGACTTTGCCGCCGGCGATGCCGCTCTGCTGCGCGCCAGCGTCGTCATGAATACGTATGCAGACGCTGGTTGCTGCAGTGCGACGGTACCTACCATGCAGGGCTGTCACGGGCGATCGGTCGCACCGATGTTGCGCCCGCAGCATGCGGGATGCGCCGCGCCATGACATAACTGTCGCCGGCGAGGAGGTACCAATGACCCGCATCAACCACAGCGCAACCCGCACGGTGCGCGCATGCTGAGCATGCCGCCAGCGAAGGCGGCTGTGCCGCACGACATTATCCATAGCAAGGGCAGCCATTCATGACGCCGAAACCCGCACTGTCGTTCTGGCAGATCTGGAACATGTGCTTCGGCTTTCTCGGCCTCCAGTTCGGCTTTGCGCTGCAGAACGCCAACGTCAGCCGGATCTTCCAGACGCTGGGCGCGAACGTGAACGACATCCCCGCGCTGTGGATCGCTGCGCCACTGACCGGACTGATCGTGCAGCCAATCATCGGTCACTACTCCGATCGCACCTGGAACCGCCTGGGCCGGCGCCGGCCGTACTTCCTGGTCGGTGCGGTGTTCGCCTCGCTGGCACTGCTGTGGATGCCGAACGCGCCGATGTTGTGGGTGGCCGCCGGCCTGCTGTGGATCCTGGATGCGTCGATCAACGTGTCGATGGAACCGTTCCGCGCCTTCGTCGGCGATCAGCTACCGACGCAACAGCGACCGGCCGGCTATGCGATGCAGAGTTTCTTCATCGGCGTAGGCGCGGTGATCGCCTCCATGCTGCCCTGGATCCTGGCGCAGTTCGGCGTGGCCAACGTGGCGGCGGACGGCGGCATTCCCGATACCGTGAAGTATGCGTTCTACGCCGGCGGCGCGGTGCTGCTGGGGGCAGTGCTGTGGACCATCCTGAGCACGCACGAATATCCGCCCGCACAACTGCAGTCGTTTACCGACAACGTGGTGGAAAAGCCGGCGGTGGATGCATCGCACGCCTGGCGACCGGGCTTGCTCCTGCTGGTGGTCGGTATCGCGGTGCTGTTCGCGATCAGGCATTTCGCGCTTGAGAAAGAGGTCTACCTGCTGGCCGGCGGCCTGATCGTGTTCGGCCTGCTGTTCGCATGGCTGAGCCGCACCCGCAGCCACGGCATGCTGCGCGAAGTCATGGGCGACCTCTACGGCATGCCCGCCTCGATGCGGCGGCTGGCCTGGGTGCAGCTGTTCTCCTGGTTCGCGCTGTTCGCGATGTGGATCTACACCACCTCGGGCGTGACACAGACGATCTACGGCACCACCGATACCGGCTCGTCCGCCTACAACGAGGGCGCCAACTGGGTCGGCGTGCTGTTCGCCGCGTACAACGGTTTTGCC
The DNA here is from genome assembly GCF_054782855.1 of Rhodanobacter koreensis. Taxonomy (NCBI): domain Bacteria; kingdom Pseudomonadati; phylum Pseudomonadota; class Gammaproteobacteria; order Lysobacterales; family Rhodanobacteraceae; genus Rhodanobacter; species Rhodanobacter koreensis. The sequence goes on from NZ_BAAGRR010000001.1 coordinate 154,401, forward strand.
GCACTGGCCGCGGTAGTGATCCCGTTGATGGTGCGCCGCTGGGGCCTGCGCATCAGCCATGTGGTGAACCTGTGCCTGGGCGGCGCAGGGCTGCTGTCGTTCCTGTACATCCGCGACCCGCAGTGGCTGCTCGCCTCGATGGTCGGCGTCGGCTTTGCCTGGGCGTCGATCCTGTCGCTGCCGTATGCCCTGCTGTCGGACAACCTGCCGGCGGCCAAGATGGGCGTCTACATGGGTATCTTCAATTTCTTCATCGTCATCCCGCAACTGCTCGCCGCCAGCGTGCTCGGCCTGCTGCTGCGGCTGTGCTTCCACAATCAGCCGATCTGGGCACTGGCACTGGGCGGCGCCTGCCTGCTGGTCGCCGCGCTGTTCACGCTACGCGTGCGCGAGCCCGGAGCGAGTGCCGTGCCGCTATCGAGCAGCGCCACCTAGCGCCCGCCGGCTACCCGCTTAATGGGAGCGGCTATCGCTTTTGCTGGGACGAAAGGCCAACTGGATGACCGGCGCCACCGTTGCGAGGCAACACCCGGTTCCGCTGTTTCGAGGCGATTCCGGCCTTCGCCGGAATGACCGGCAAAAAGCCAATCGACGCGCGCTACTGCGAACCCGGCAACCGCCCGAAGAACCCTTCGGCCTGCTGTACCGGCAGCGCGGCTCCAAGATCATTTCCCTGCAACTCGTCGCAACCCATCTCCGCAAGGAAGGTTGCCTGCGCCTGCGTCTCCACGCCTTCGGCGGCCACCGTCATGTGCAGTTGATGACCGAGCGTGATGATGGTCCGGGCGATCGCCGCGTCATCGGCATCCGTGGGCAAGCCGCGCACGAAGCTCTGGTCGATCTTCAGTTTGTCTATGGGGAACTGCTTGAGATAAGCCAGGCTGGAATAGCCGGTGCCGAAGTCGTCCAGTGACAGCAGCGTGCCGAGTACCTTGAGCTCGGTCAGCGTGCGCCGGATCGCCGTGACGTTTTCCATCAGCGAGCTCTCGGTCATCTCGATATGCAGCATCGACGGCGGTACTGCATAACGTTGCAGCGCCGCAGCCACCTTGTCGACCAGGCCCGGGCGCTGCAGTTGCTGCGCCGAGATGTTCACCGCAAGATTGAAATCACGATGGCCGCGATCCAGCCATGTGCGCACCTGCTTGCAGGCGGCATCGAGTACCCACTCGCCGATTTCGGGCATCAGGCCCAGCGCCTCGGCCACCGGTATGAAGCGACCCGGCGATACCAGACCAAGCTGCCGGCTGTTCCAGCGCAGCAGCGCCTCGAAACCGGTCAGGACGCGATCGCCCGCCCGGTGTTGCGGCTGATAGTAGAGCTCCAGTTCGCCGTCACGGATCGCATCGCGCAGGTGGCTGCCGAGCACCAGCCGCTCCTCGAGCGCGCGCATCTGCCCGATGGAAAACTCGGAAACCCGGTCACGTCCATCCCGCTTGGCCTGGCTCATCGCAGCCTCGGCACTGCGCAGCAGGCTCTTCGGATTCGTGCCGTGATCGGGCGAATGGCTGATGCCGACGCTGGCGGTCAGCAGCAGCCGGTAGTCGTGACCTTCGATCGGTACGGCCACCGCGGCACGCAATCGTTCGGCCAGCTCAAGCGCGGCCTGTCGCGAAAGGGCGCGGACCGCGACGACGAACTTGTCGCCGGTGAAGCGTGCGATCTGGCCCTGCTCGCTCAGCGCCGCCTGCAACCGGCTGGCCAGCCGCTTCAGCACGTCATCGCCGGTCGCGTGGCCGACGGATTCGTTGACCACCTGGAAACGATCCAGCCCGATGATCAATATCCATGCCGGCACCGCCGTATCCCGCAACATCGCGGCAAGGGCACGCTCCAGCATCAGGTGATGCGGCAGGCCGGTGACCGCATCATGGCTGGAGGCATAGGCCAGTTCCGTTTCGGCTTGGCGACGCTCGGTGACGTCACGCGCCACGGCGTAGAGCATGCCGTCCGGTGCGGCAAACGAAACCCATTCCAGCGCATGTTCGCTGCCGTCCTTGCAGATGCAGCGGGTGACGAATTCATGCACCTGCTGCCCCGGCGTGGCCAGCGCCAGCAGCGGATCCTGACTGCCGGCACCATCCTCCGGCCGCAGGAATTCGCGGTAATTCCTCGACGTCAGTTCCTCCGCGCTGTAGCCGGTGACGCGCAGCAACGACGGGTTGAACTGGATGATCCGCTCACGCTGCGGATCGATGATGCAGAAGATCTCCAGCGACAGTTCGAAGAAACGGTTGCGCTCGCGCAGGCGCCCGACCAGCCGGGCGCTCTCGATCGCGATGCCGGTGATCGGCAACATGCGATCGATACTCTGCAGTTCCTCCGGACGCGGCTCGCGTTGCTCGCGGTAATACACCGCAAACGTGCCCAGTACCTCGCCATGGCTGCCGAACACCGGCGTCGACCAGCAGGCCTTCAATCCGTGGGCCAGTGCCGGCTCCTTGTAGTTCTTCCAGTACGGATGAGTGGCGATGTCTGCCACCACGACGCGCTCGCCACGCCATGCGGCGGTACCGCACGAGCCATGCGCCTCGCCGACCTCCTGCCTGTGCACGGCCTGGTTGTATGCCTCGGGCAGGCTCGGCCCGGCCCCGTGCAATACGTGCCGCCCATCGTCGTCGAGCAGCAACAGCGAGCACAACGCACCGGGATTCAGTGTTTCGTGCAGGCGAGCGATGCGCTCCAGGCTTTCCGAAAGCGGCCGTTGCGCCGCGATGCCGACCAAGATCTCGTGCTGGCCGGCAGCCATCTGTTCCGCGCGCTTGCGCTCGGTGATGTCCTGGCACGCACCCAGCATGCGGACGGCATGGCCGGTCTCGTCGATATCCACCGTGCCGCGGCTGAGCAGGGTGCGCTCGGCGCCGTCCGGGCGCACGATGCGCTCCTCGAACTCGAACGGCTGCCGGTCCCTGCCCGCCTGCTCGATGATTTGCTGCACGCGCGCACGGTCCAGCGGGTGCACCAGCGCGAGATACGCCTGAAACGTGGCCGCATGCTGCCCGGGCGCCGCGCCGTAGATGCGATACAGCTCGGCCGACCAGGTTACCCGGTTGCTGGCGATGTCCCACTCCCAGCTGCCGATGTGCGCCACCTGCTGGGCCTGGTCGAGCATGCGCTGATGCTGCTGCAACGCCTGCTCGACCTGCTTGCGTTCGGTGATGTCGAGGAAGTAGATGGTCAGGCCGTTCGCGGACGGGTAGATGCGGTTCTCGAACCAGCGGTTGTACGGCGCATAGAACGCCTCCAGCTGGATCGGGCGTTGCTCGGCCATCGCCTGCTCGTACGCGCGCTGAAACGGCTGGTCGCCCCCTTCCGGAAACTCCGCCCAGATGTGCTTGCCGATCAGTTCCTCGGCGCGACGGCCGAAGAATTCGCAGGCTCGTGCATTCAGATAGGTGTAACGCCAGTCCCGGTCCAGTGCCACATAGGCATCCGTGATTCGCTCGAACACCTGATGAAACTCCAACTCGGGCTGGGTGCGTTCCATGGGTGTGCGCGATCCTGTCATGCGGGGCTGCCAGGCAGCTGGCGCAGGTTAAGCGATCGCGTGCGCGCGTCGCAATGCATGGCGCGGTCAGACCGTTTCGGGATACGGGACGAGAGCGAGCCGAGCAAAACGCGGGGCCGGACCGTCGCCGCTAGCGCAAGCTCGACCGTCGCACCATCAGCTTCACCGGCAGCACCTGGCTTTCCACCGGTTCGCGGCGGATCAGGCTGAGCAGGCTGTCGACAAGCGCCTCGCCGGCCAGGCGGGTGTCCTGCAATACCGTGGTCAGCGGCGGATTGACGAAACTGGCCATGGCGATGTCGTCGAAGCCTACCAATGCGACGTCCTGCGGAACACGCAGGCCATGGTCGCTGAGCGCATGCATCGCGCCGATCGCGATCAGGTCGCTGGCGGCGAACACCGCATCGAAGCCGACCTCGCGGGTGATCAGCGTGCGCATCGCCTCGTAGCCCGAGCGCTCCGTGCTCTCGGCGTTTTCCTGCAGGGTGGCGTCGGGCTCCACGCCGGCCTGCTGCAAGGCATCGGCATAGCCGCGGTAACGCGCGAAGAATTCCGGATAGTGGCTGGAGGCGTCGCCAAGGAAGGCGATGCGGCGGCAGCCACGCTCCAGCAGGTGTTCGGCCACGGCCTGGCCGCCACGGAAGTTGTCGCAGCCGATCGAGACACCTGGCTGGTCCGGCAGCACCGCGCCCCAGCGCACGAAGCGGGTGCCCTGGGCAACCAGTTTCTCCAGCTTGTCGCAGTAGGCCAGGTAGTCGCCGTAGCCCAGCAGGATCAGGCCGTCGGCTTTCTTGCTGTCGGCGAAATCGGCATGCCAGTCGCGCGAGAACTGCTGGAACGAGATCAGCAGATCGTAACCCTGCAGCGCGCAGGCCCGGGTGATGGAGCCGAGCATCGACAGGAAGAACGGGTTGATGTGCGACTCGTCGGCGGTGGGGTCCTCGAAAAACAGCAATGCCAGCGTGCCGGTGTGCATCCGGCGCAGGTTCGAGGCGTTCTTGTCGAGCTTGTAGTTGAGCTGCTCCGCAGCAGCCTCGATACGTCGACGGGTTTCTTCATTGACCAGCGGGCTGCCGCGCAACGCCCGTGACACCGTGGCCTGGGAGACCCCGGCCAGATGGGCGATGTCGATGGATGTCGATTTTCCCTTCATGTGCAGCCTGATTCGGACCCGACTCGCCAGCAGGCGAAATGCCAACCACTCCGAATCCTAGCTGTTTTGCCTGCAATCTGCCGTACCCGCCGGATGTCGCTGGCGCCAGGGCGGCCAGGTCCGGCTGCTGCGCCAGTCGGCAGCAGCCGGGCGACGCGTCTCAGGCGCGCATGTCTTCCAGCTCGATGCCCTTGGTTTCGCGTACCGCATACATCACGAACAGGAACGACAGCAGCGCGAAGCCAGCGTACAGGCCGTAGGCGAAGGTCAAGCCGATCTCGGCCAGCTTCGGAAAGCTGCTGGTGATCGCGAAGTTGGCCAGCCACTGTGCCGCAGCGGCCACCGCCAGGGCCGTGGCACGAATCCGGTTCGGGAACATCTCGCCCAGGAGCACCCACACCACCGGGCCCCAGCTCACCCCGAAGAACACCACGTAGGCATTTGCCGCGACCAGGGCGATCATGCCGGTCGAACCGGGCAGGCTGAGTGCAGCACCGCTGCCGGTGGCCTGCGAAAAGCACCAGGCCATCATCCCCAGGGTAATCGCCATGCCCGCCGAGCCGATCGCCAGCAGCGGCTTGCGACCGATCTTGTCGACCAGGGAAATCGCCACCAGGGTCACCAGCACGTTGACGATCGAGGTGACCACGGTGATCGCAAACGAATTGGCCTCGCTGAAGCCGACCGAATGCCACAGGGTCGACGAGTAATAGAAGATCACGTTGATGCCGACGAACTGCTGGAATACCGACAGCAGGATGCCGATCCACACCACCGGCAGCAGGCCGGCGGCCTTTCCGCGCAGGTCGCTCAGACGGGGCTTGTGCTCCGAACGCAGACTGTCCTCGATATCGCGCAGCTTGCCGTCCAGCGCTGCGTCGCTGTGCATGTTGAGCACGCTCTGCAGCACCACGCGCGCCTCGGCCAGACGGCCCTTGGCGACCAGATGGCGTGGCGATTCCGGCACACCCAGCACCAGGGTGCCGTAGATCAGTGCCGGCAGCACCGCCGCCAGGAACATCCAGCGCCACGCCGACAGCCCCAGCCAAAAGGCATGTGACGAACCACCGGCTGCACCGGCCAGCCACGCATCGCTGAGCAAGGCCGCAAAGATGCCGAGCACGATCGCCAGTTGCTGCATCGAACCCAGCCGACCGCGGATGTATGCGGGCGATACCTCGGCAATGTAGGTGGGCGCGATCACCGAGGCCACACCGACACCGATGCCGCCGACCAGCCGCCATAGAACAAGCTGCCACACGGCCGTCGCGAGACCCGAGCCCAGTGCACTGGCCACCAGCAGCACGGCCGCCACCTGCATGGTGCGCACGCGGCCCCAGCGGTTCGCCAGCATGCCGGCATACCACGCGCCCAGCGCCGAACCGAGCAAGGCGCAAGAGACCGCGAAGCCGGTTTGTGCCGCATCCAGCGAGAAGCCGTCACGGATCGCATCGACCGCGCCGTTGATCACGGCCGTATCGAAACCGAACAGGAAACCTCCCAGCGCCGCCGCCGCCGAGATCAGCACCACCCGCGCAGTCGCGCGCTGTTCCAACCCGTCTGTCGCGTCAACCGTGCTCATTGCGTCTCCCCCACGTCATGACATCAAGAATGTGCGCCGAGTCTGCACTGCGGCCCTGTACCGTGTCCGGCTGAATACGTATGCAGCAGCCGCCCGCTGGATCGGAAGGATCAGGCGGCGATGGGCGAGTGCCCCGGTTCGCCTGCATGCAGATGTTCGAGCATGCAGCGCGCCAGTTCGGGCTCGGCCAGCACGACCAGATTAGCGCCCTGCTGCTGCAGATGCGCCATGCAGGCATCGGAATCGGCGCGGGCGATGATCTGCAGCTGCGGATTGGCCAGCCGCGCCACGCGCACCACCTCACCGCTCTCGAAGGCATCGGGCACCGTCACCACCAGTGCACGCGCCTGGGCGAGATTGGCAGCCTCGAGCACGTCGTCGCGCGACGCGTTGCCGACGATCGTTTCGATACCCTGCTGGCGCAGCATCGCGACGCGCTCCTTTTCCTCTTCCAGCACGAGTACCGCATCGCCCTGCTTTTGCAGCGCCTCGCCGACCAGCCGGCCCACCCGGCCATAGCCGGCCACCACTACATGCCCACTCAATACGCTGGCCGCAAGGATCTCCGGTGCCGGTTCGGCGATCACGGGGGCTGTCGCGCCGCCATGCTCCCGCGCCTCGCGCGTATCCAGCCACGGCCTGGCGCGATCGAGCAGCTTGAACAGCAGCGGGTTGATCAGGATCGAGAGGATCGCGGCGGCCAGCAGCACATCCTGTGCCTCCTTCGACACCAGGTGCTGTGCCACACCCACACCGATCAGGATGAACGAGAACTCTCCGATCTGCGCCAGGCTGGTGGCAATAGTCAGCGCGGTGCGCAATGGCCGTCCAAATGCCAGCACGATGCCGAACGCCGCCAGCGACTTGCCGATCACGATGATCGATAACGCCGCCAGCACCACCAGCGGCTCGGTCAACACCACCTGGTAGTTGAACAGCATGCCGATCGAGACGAAGAACAGCACCGCGAACGCATCGCGCAACGGCAGCGTCTCCTCGGTGGCACGCTGGGCCAGCTTCGACTCGCCCATCATCATGCCGGCGAAGAACGCGCCGAGTTCGAACGACACCCCGAACAGGCCGGCTGCACCGAACGCCACGCCCAGCGCGATCGCCAGCACCGCAAGACGGAACAGTTCACGCGAGCCGGTGTGCGCGACGACCTTGAGAATCCACGGGATCAGCCGACCCCCGACCACCAGCATCAGGGTGACGAATAGCACCACCTTGCCAATGGTGAGGCCAACCGTGCCGGCGATTGCTCCGAACGACAGCGTGCCGCCACCCTCCGCACCGCCACCCAGGGCCAGTCCGATCGCAGGCAGCAGCACCAGCGCCAGCACCATCGCCAGATCCTCGACGATCAGCCAGCCGACCGCGATACGACCCCGCTCGGTGTCCATCAGGCGGCGTTCTTCCATCGCCCGCAGCAGCACCACCGTACTGGCTACCGACAGGGCCAGACCAAATACGAAGCCCTGCGCGAATGGCCAGCCAAGGCCCCAGCCCAGCAGCATGCCGAGCACGGTTGCCACCGCCATCTGGCCCAACGCACCGGGAATCGCGATGCTCTTTACCGACAGCAGATCCTTCAGCGAAAAGTGCAGGCCAACGCCGAACATCAGCAAGACCACGCCCACTTCGGCCAACTGGTGCGCCAGATGACCATCGGCGACATAGCCAGGAGTGAACGGACCCACGACGACACCGGCCATCAGGTAACCGGCCAGGGGCGGCAGCCTCAGCTTGTGCGCCAGCGCGGCAAATATGAAGGCCAGCACGATGCCGCTGACGAGGGTGCCAATGAGTGGGGCGTCGTGCATGCGCGATCCTTTCGGTACAACGATGGAAGCCGCACGGGATGAGCGCGGTGCGGCATGCAGAGGTATGCGCCGTCGCCATCCGGCGCTGGCCTGCACGTGCAAGATCCTTCAGTTGTAAGGGCGATCGGCAGCCAGCGCAAGCGCTACAACCACTTAGTTACTGCGCATTGATCACCGCGAGGAAATCGCGGCCATAGCGTTTCAGCTTGGCTTCGCCGACACCGCTGATCGTGGCCAGCTCGTCCTCGTTCGCCGGCAGTGCGCGCAGCATCGCCAGCAAGGTGGCATCGTGGAACACCACATACGGCGGCACACCATGCTGCCTGGCCAGTTGCGTACGCAGGGCGCGCAGCGCATCCCACATGTCCTGCTCGTAGGCCTCGATGCCCAGACTGCTGCCGGTGACCAGCTTGCTGTCGCGGCGACGCCGGCCGCCACGTTCGGGACGCGCATCCTCGCGCAACTTCACGACCTGGTTGCCGCCAAGCACGGCCCGGCTGGCGGGAGTCAGCCGCAGCGTGCCATAGCCTTCGGCATCGGCTTCCAGCAAACCGGCCGCGAGCAGCTGGCGGAATACCGAGCGCCACTGTTTCTCGTCCATCTCGGCACCGATGCCGAACGTGCTCAGCTGATGATGATGGAGGCCGAGTACGCGCTCGGTTTCCTCGCCGCGCAGGATGTCGATCACATGTCCAGAGCCGAAACGTTGACCGCTGCGATACACCGCCGACAGCGCCTTCTGCGCCAGCACCGTGGCATCCCAGGTCTTCGGCGGCGAGATGCAGTTGTCGCAATGGCCACACGGATCAGGATAGGTTTCGCCAAACGTGCCCAGCAGCAACTGTCGACGGCAACCGGTTGCCTCGGCATAGGCCAGCAGCGATTCCAGCTTCTGCCGCTCCACCCGCTTGCGCTCGTCGGCCGATTCGGACTGCGCGATCATCTGGCTCATCGTCACCACGTCGGACAGGCCGTAGATCATCCACGCCTCGGCTGGCAGGCCGTCGCGGCCGGCACGGCCGGTCTCCTGGTAATAGCCTTCGATGCTGCGCGGCAGATCGAGGTGGGCGACGAAGCGCACGTCGGGCTTGTCGATGCCCATGCCGAACGCGACGGTGGCCACCATCACCACGCCGTCCTCGCGCAGGAAGCGTTGCTGGTTTTTCGCACGGGTGGCTGCATCCAGCCCGGCGTGATACGGCAGTGCCTCGACGCCAAGTTCGGCCAGCCACTCGGCGGTGTCGTCCACCTTCTTGCGGCTGAGGCAATAGACGATGCCGGACTCGCCCTGATGACCCTGCAGGAATTCGGTGAGCTGACGCTTCGCGTTGTGGCGCAGGCCGACCCGATAGCCGATGTTCGGCCGGTCGAAACTGGACACGAACTGCCGTGCCTGCTGCAGCGACAACCGCTCGACGATTTCCTCGCGCGTGCGCGGGTCGGCGGTGGCGGTGAGCGCAATCCGCGGCACCTCGGGAAAGCGCTGGTGCAGGATCGCCAGCTCGCGGTATTCCGGGCGGAAATCGTGGCCCCATTGCGATACGCAGTGCGCCTCGTCGATCGCGAACAGCGCCACCTCGGTGCGCTCCAGCTGCCCGAGGAAACGACCGGTCAGCAACCGCTCCGGCGCCACGTAAAGCAGGTTCAGTTCGCCCGCCAGCAATTGCCGCTCGACTTCGCGCTGCTCGTCCGCGCCGAGACTGGAATTGAGATAGGCGGCGGCGACGCCAGCTTCGCGCAGCGCGTCGACCTGATCCTGCATCAGCGCGATCAAGGGCGATACCACGATGCCCGTGCCTTGCCGCAGCAGCGCTGGAATCTGATAACACAGCGACTTGCCACCACCGGTCGGCATCAGCACCAGCGCGTCGCCACCTTCGCTCAGATGCTCGACAACGGCCTGTTGCTGGCCGCGGAAACTGGGATATCCGAAAACGCTTTGAAGCAGGTCGAGGGCAGAGGCATTCATTGGTGACATGGTAACAAACCGTCCAGGCACTCCCGTCGGCGCGTGGCCCATTCGGCAGTAGCCGAAGCGCTTGCCGGCCGTACGTGCGGCCTCACGCCGAGGAGCGGGTTACGAGGGCGGCATGCCCCACAACGCATGGTCGAGATCGCCATCCAGACCGAACCGGCTCAACGGCACACGCCCGTTCTTCACCTCGACGCCTTCGGCCCGCAGCAACCGGGATTGCTCGCGAAAACCACGACTGCCCGGCGGCATCGCGATGTGCCCGCTGGAGCGCAGGACGCGATACCACGGCAACTCCATCCCATCGGGAACCTCGCCGAGCAGCTTGCCGACCAGTCGCGCCCGTCCGGGCAAACCGGCGCGTGCTGCAATGGCGCCATAACTGGCGACGCGACCGGGCGGAATCGCGGCGATGGCGGCGTAGATGCGGGTGGCGGCATCATTCATGTGGATCGACTCGGACAGATTCATTCGAACTTGACGCGACGCGGACAGATAGACGTGGCAGAGTAGCAGCGCCTCTCGCCAGCGGAAGTCGCACCATGCGCCACTTCGAAGCCGTGCGTTCCCACATCGGCAGCCAGCACGAGCTGCGCCACAACGACCCCTACCTGATCAGCTTCGACCTGAAACTGGCGCACGATCGTCACCAGGGCATCTATCTGGCCGAACTCGAGGATGAGTCGGGCCGCCGCTACCTGCGCATCTCCACCCCGATCGGCCCGCTGGCCGGCACCGACCCCAGCCGCTGCCTGCGCTTCAACTGGCAGCAGCGCACCGGCTTTCTTGCGGTGGCGGATCTGGACGGCTCGCCTTACCTGCACCTGTGCGAAAACCGCCCCTACGAATTCCTCGACGCTGCCGAGCTGCAGCGCGTGGTGAGCGAACTGGGCGTGCTGGGTGACCAGCTGGAGCAGATCGTCGTCAACGGCGGCGACGCACTCTGATGCGGCCTACCTGGCCACTCCAATCGTCCGCACCAGCCAGTAAGCGAGCAGCGCGGTAACCGGCAGGGTCAGGATCCATGCCCACACCATGCGCTCGACCACGGACCAGCGGATCGAATTGAAGCGCTTGGCCGCGCCCACGCCCATGATCGAGGCAGACACATTGTGCGTGGTCGATACGGGGATGCCGAACGCCGAGGCCGTGAGGATGACGATCGCCGAGCTGGTCTCGGCAGCGAAGCCGTTGATCGGATGCAGCTTGACCATCTTGTGACCCAGCGTCTTGATGATGCGCCAGCCGCCACCGGCCGTACCGCCCGCCATGGTCAGCGCGCACACTACCTTCACCCAGACCGGAATGATGAAGCCACCGGCGGTGTTCTCGGCGATCTTCAGGAACCCCAGCCATTGCGGCAACTGGTCGAACTGATGCGCGGCGGTACCACCGGCCAGCGCCAGGGCGATGATGCCCATGCTCTTCTGCGCATCGTTCATGCCGTGCGCCACACCCATCGCGGTGGCCGAGACGATCTGCGCCTTGCCGAAGAAGAAGTTGACGAACGGCGTGCGACCGAACCGGCGCGACCAGCCATGCCGGTTGGCAAACCAGGCCAGCAGCGCGTACAGCGAACCCATCAGCGCGAAGCTGATGATGAAACCGCCCAGTGGTGACAGCACCATCGGGATGATCACCTTGGGGATCACGCCATGCCCGGTGATCCAGTTGCCCTGCACCCATATCACCGAACCGAAGTCGTTGCTCGATGCCGCCAGTGCGGCGCCGACCAGCGAACCGACCAACGCATGGCTGGAACTGGACGGCAGGCCCAGCCACCACGTGATCAGGTTCCACGCGATCGCCGCCAGCAAAGCGCATATCACCAGTTGCGGACCCACGTCGATCACTCCGGTATTGATCAGCCCCGAGGCGATCGTGGCCGCCACCGCCGTACCCAGCAATGCGCCGATCAGGTTGGTTACCGCGGCCAGCAACACCGCCTGGCCCGGCGTGAGCACCTTGGTGGCCACCACCGTGGCGATCGAATTGGCGGTGTCGTGGAAGCCGTTGATATAGGTGAAGGCCAGTGCGATCAGCACTTCCGCCACGACCAGGCTGAGACTCATGCGCGATCTCCGGCGGTGAGTGGCCCAGCCCGATGGAGCGTCCGGGCCACGACCCGGCGACATGCGATAGAAGGGATCACGATGGAGCCCTCAGGAGTTCTTCAGCACGATCGAATAGACGATGTTGCCCACGTCGCGGCACTTGTCGATGGCCTTCTCGATCAGCTCGAACAGGTCCTTCGCCAGCACGGCGCGCATCACGTCGCCACCCTCGACATACAAGGTGCGATACGGCGACAGCAGCATGCGGTCGCCTTCCGACTCCAGCGCCTGCAGGCGATCCTGCAGCTTCTTTACCGGGTCGATGCGCAGGCCGCGGCGCAGTTCGCCGATCATTTCTGCGACCACCTCGCTGGAGCGTTCCAGCACCAGCGCACGCTGGGCGAAATCCACCCCGCCGAGGCGGTCGGCAACGATCTCGTAGCGTTCGGCGAATTTCTCGATGGTCTTGGGAATCTTGTACAGCGCCGAATTCAGCGCCTCGATGTCCTCGCGGTCGAGTGCGGTGACAAATGTGTTCACCAAACCCTCGCTGATCTGCGCCGCCAGCTCCTTTTCGCGCGCGCGGGTGGCAGTGAATGCAGCCATCACCGAGCCCTGGCCGGGATTGTTCAGCAGCTCATGCAGGGCCTTGGCGCTCTCGCAGACGGTAGCGGCGCTCTGTTCGAGCAAACCGTAAAACTTGTCGCCTTTGCCGAAAATCGTCTGCAGTGAAAACATGCGGGCCATGCCTGAGGGAACGGGATGACAGTCATGTTACAGGACTGCCGTGCTGCCCCGCACCACTGCCTGTGCGAGGCACCGACGTGAAGTGCAGGGCCGGCTGCCCTTACACTGCAACGCATGGCACACCTATCATTGCCGCGATGCTGACCGAAATCGCGCTCGTCCTCGTCCTGGCCCTGTGCAACGGCTTCTTCGCGCTATCGGAGATGGCACTCGTCGCCTCGCGCAAGAGCCGCCTCAGACAGATGGCAAAAACCAGCCGCGGCGCCGCGCTGGCGCTGCGCCACGCCGAGGCCCCGGAGCACTTCCTGTCCACCATCCAGGTCGGCATAACCCTGCTGATGCTGGTCACCGGTGCGATCGCCGGCGACGCACTCGGCGGCCATATCGCCGATGCGTTGCAGGGCGAACAGCTGGCATGGCTGGCGCCGTACACCCGGATCCTCGGCATCGTGCTCGGCTTCGTGCTGATCTCGTTCATGCAGATCGTGATCGGTGAACTGGTACCCAAACGACTGGCCCTGTCGGCACCGGAGCGGTTCTCGTCGTACGCGGCGCTCCCGATGCTGCTGCTGTCGCGATTGACCGCACCGTTCGTATGGCTGCTGAACATATCGAGCAACGGGCTGCTGCGGTTGCTGCGAGTCAGGCAGCATGGCCAGGGCGTAGTCACCGAGGAAGAGATCCGCCTGCTGGTGGCCGAGAGCGCCGAGCAGGGCGTGCTCGATCCGGACGAGCACAACATGGTCAACCGCGTGCTGCGCCTGGGCGATCGCACGGTGGACAGCGTGATGACGCCACGCATGCGCATCGCATGGCTGGACATGGCCGCCTCGCGCGAGGAAAACATCGCGGTACTGCGCGAAACCCCTTACTCACGCTACCCCGTCTATCGCGGCGACGAGAGCGACGTGGTCGGTGTGGTCGAGGTCAAGCGCCTGCTGCACAGTTTTGCCGAGGGCAAGCCGGAGCTGTTCGACCACCTGTCCAAGCCGCTGTTCGTGCCCGCAACGGCACGCGCACTGGATCTGCTGGAGGAGTTTCGCGATGCCGAGACGCCGCTGGCGCTGGTGGTCGACGAATACGGTGACATCGAAGGCGTGGTCACCGTCAACGACTTGCTTGCCGCCGTGGTCGGCGCCGGCCAGATCGGCCATGCCGGCGACGATGAGGACGCTCCGATCGTGCAGCGCGCGGACGGCAGCTGGCTGATCGACGGCAGCCTGTCCACCGACGACCTGCGTGAACTGCTGCAGGTCGGCGAGCTGCCCGGTGAGGACGAGCACGAATACCGCACGGCGGCCGGCATGGTGATGACTGCGCTGGGCCACATCCCGCAGACCGGCGAAGTGTTCGCCTGGCATGGCATCCGTTTCGAGGTGGTCGACCTCGACGGTGCCCGCATCGACAAGTTGCTGGTCGCCCCGGCGCCGTCACGCGAACCGTCGGACGACGAGCAGTAGGCCAACCCTACTTTACCGGGCATGGCGCGGGGCACACGCTTTCCGATGGAGCGCCTCGAAAAATCCCCAATGCGTCATCCCGGCGAAGGCCGGGATGACGCCAAGAAGCGGTTTTCGAGATTCCGATAGATGCCACGGACCGAACATCTGTGGCGGGGACTGGCCGCGTCTGCACGCAGCCCTTCGTGAAAGCTGAATTCAGCCGAGCACCTGCAATACCGGCGTGGCCTGCGCCTCGCGCCCCAGCACACCGGCCAGCGCGCGCAGTCGTGCCGCCAGTTGCACTGCGTCCGGTGCACACAACGTGGCATGACCCACCTTGCGCCCCGGCCGCGCCTGCTTGCCGTAGTCGTGCCAATGCGCATCGACCGCCTGCAGCACCGGCGCCGCTGCGGGCAGATCACCGATCCAGTTGAACATCGCCGACATGCCGCGCGCCCCCGTGTCGCCGAGCGGCAGGTCGAGTACCGCCCGCACATGGTTTTCGAACTGGCTGGTGTGCGCACCCTCGATCGTCCAGTGGCCGGAATTGTGCACGCGCGGCGCCATCTCGTTGCCGAGCAGTTCGCCGTCCTTCACGAACAGCTCCAGCGCGAACACGCCCACATAATCCAGCCGCTCGGCCAGCGTGCGCGCCAGCGTCGTGGCGCGCTGCTGCAACTGCTCGATATCCAGTGCCGGCGCCAGGCTCATCGCCAGCACGCCGTCGGTATGCCAGTTGCGGGTCAGCGGCCAGGTACGGAAATCACCGTCACGACCACGCACCGCGATCACCGACAACTCACGATCGAACGGTACGAACGCCTCCAGGATCAAGCCGTGCTTCGATGCCTGCGCACCCAGCGCAGCCCATGCCGCATCGGCATCGGCCACGCTTTTCAGACGGAACTGGCCCTTGCCGTCGTAACCCAGCCGGCGTGTCTTGAGGATGGCTGGCGTGCCGATCGCAGCGATGGCCTGGTCCAGGTCCTCGCGCGTATCCACCGCCATGAATTCCGGCGTCGGCAGGCTGCACTCGCGGAACAGGGTCTTCTCGGCCAACCGGTCCTGCGCCACCGCCAGCGCCTGCGGTGCCGGCGACACCGTCACCCGTGCGGCCAGCCAGTGCGCTGTTTCGGCCGGCACGTTCTCGAAATCGAAGGTGACTACGTCGACCTGCGCGGCGAAGGCCTCCAGCGCGGCATAGTCGGCCCAGTCGGCCGCCACCAGCGGCGCGACCTGCCCCGCACAGGCATCGACCGAACTGTCCACCACCAGGGTCTTCACACCCAGCGGTGCCGCGGCCAGCGCCAGCATGCGCGCCAGCTGGCCACCGCCGAGGATGCCGAGAACGGGCTGCCGCCGGTCACTCATTGGCGCGGATCCGGTTGCTCCAGCACCGCCTGGGTCTGACGTGCCCGCCAGGCGTCCAGTGCTGTGGCCAGCGCCGGGTCATGCAGGGCAAGCACAGCCGCCGCCAGCAAACCCGCGTTCACCGCGCCGGCACGGCCAATCGCCAATGTGCCGACCGGGATGCCGGCCGGCATCTGCGCGATCGACAGCAGCGAATCCATGCCGTTCAGCGCCTTCGACTGCACCGGCACGCCGAACACCGGCAACCGCGTCTTGGCCGCCAGCATGCCGGGCAGATGCGCAGCACCGCCGGCACCGGCGATGACTACCTGGATACCGCGTGCAGCGGCTTGCTCGGCATAGCTGAACAGCAGATCCGGCGTGCGGTGCGCGGACACCACCTGCACCTCATGTGGCACGCCCAGTTCGGTCAGCACGTCGGCCGCGTGCTGCATGGTTTCCCAATCTGAACGCGACCCCATCACCACGCCGACACATGGCGGTCTGCTTGTTCCTGTCATGGTCCAGCCATCCAAAAACGGCTATTGTACGGGCTTTCCCGTACCCCGGCACCTTCCAGAAAGCCATCATGGACAAGCGTCTACTCGATATCCTGTGCTGCCCGGTCAGCAAGACACCGGTACGCCCGCTGAGCAAACACGAACTCGACGTACTGAACGATGCGATCGCGGCCGGACAGGTCGACTCGGTCGCCGGTACAGGCGTGCGCGAGCGGGTGACCGAGGCGCTGATCACCACTGACCGCAAGGTGATCTACCGGGTCGAGGATGGCATTCCGGTGATGCTGCCGGAAGAAGGTATCGGCACCACACAGCTGACGGCCTTCCCGGTTGCCCCGTAAGATCATGCGATCCATGAACCGCCTGCGGTTCGCGCATGACACGGACACCTGCTTTGGCTTATCGTCGTCATCCGTGCGGGACATCCGGATTCCGGCCGCATCTTGCAACGCTTCAGGGGATTGGCGATGAGCGAAGCCAGTGATCCATCCAGGGTCGGCAACGACCCGTCCAGAGTCGTCAACCTGAGCCAGCGGATGGACCCCGCCAGCGAGCGCGTGGGCGAACTGCTCAACGCCGTGCGCAACATCGCCAGCCGGCGGCTGCAGCAGTGGGTCGGCAATGCCTTCGAGCACGTCGACGACGCGCTTTTCGACCTGGCCGAGAAGGCCGAGAACAACGCCGCCCAGATGCACTACTTCGACGGCATGCGCGAAGTGCGCAAGCGCCGCCCGACAGTGGAACGTCACTTCCTGAGTGCCATCACCCGCAGTCTCGGCGAGCTGACCCACCCGTTGCAGCAGAGCGCCGCAACAATGCCGTCGCCCGGGACGGTCGAGCTGTCGCTGGTGGCCGACAACGAGCTGGAGGAATCGCTGGCAATCACCAGCATGATCGGCAAACACGAATCACGGCTGGCGCGTGACCTGTTTGCCGTCAACCAGCGACTGTCGGTGATCTGCGGCGGCCACAAGATCGACGACGCCGGCAACCCGGTGGCGCCGGCGATCCTGGCACAGGCATTTCGCCAGGCGCTGCACGAGCTCAGCGCGGACATGCGGGTCAAGCTGATCATCTACAAGCTGTTCGACCGCTACGTGCTGTCGTCGCTGGAAGAGCTCTATCAGGAAATCAATACCGAACTGGCCCGTGCAGGCGTACTGCCGCAGTTGCGGCATGAAGTCGTGCGCAGCGGGGGCGCGAAGGCCGGCACTGCCGGCCATGCAGGTGCACTACCTGCCAGCGAGGCAGTGCAGGTTGCCGAGGAAACCGGCGATATCCCGAGTGACCTGCTGCAGACCCTGCATGCGCTGTTCAGCGCTCGCCGCAGCTCCACAGCCACCTTTGGTTCCGGTAGCGGCATGATCCACGGCGCACCAAACGGTCCGCTGCCTTCGGCCAACGAACTGCTCGGCGCACTCAGTGTGCTGCAGAGCCAGATCGCCACCGCCGGCCCGTTGCCGCTTGCCCAGCCCGACGATGCCGCCGCGCTCAGCCGCGAAGTCATGCAGTTGAAGGGACAGCTGCTGAGTCAGATCGGCGCCCTGCGCGGCGAGCGTCCCAGCCATGTCGCCACGATCGACGAGGACACCATCGACCTGGTCGGCATGCTGTTCGAATTCATTCTGGAGGACCGCAACCTGCCCGCCGAAATGCAGGTCATGCTGGCCCGGCTGCAGATCCCCTACCTGAAGGCGGCGATCCTCGACCGCAAACTGTTCGCACACCGCCAGCATCCGGCACGCCGGCTGCTGGACTGCCTCGCCGAACAGGCCAAGGGCTGGTCGGAAGAGTCCGACCGCGACCGTCGCCTGCACGACAAGGTGAAATCGGTAGTCGATCATCTGCTGCACGACTTCGACGATGACATGAGCATCTTCGAGCGGCTGCTGGTCGACCTGCAGCAGTTCCAGGAGGTCAACAAGCGCCGCTCCGAACTGGCCGAGCAACGCGTGGCCGAATCCACCCGCGGCCGCGAGAAACTCGAGCAGGCGCGTCGGCGTGCCGCCCGTGAAATCATCGATCGCATCGGCGAGCAGAAACTGCCTCCGCTGGTACACGGCGTGCTGGCACGGGCGTGGGCCAACCATCTGGTGCTGACCTTGCTGCGCCAGGGCGAGGCTTCGCCGGAGTTCCGCAGCGGCCTGCGTTTCGTCGATGACTTTATCGCCAGCACCCGCCCCGCGACAGATCAGGAAAGCCGGCAGGTGCTGCGGCAGATGCTGCCCGGCATCGAACGATCGCTGCGCCTGGGCCTGGCCAACGTGGCGTTCCAGGAGCACGACATCGAGCGGCTGCTGGGCCAGCTGCATGCCTACTACCGGCAGCAGCTTGGCGAGGCGGTCGAGGCAGCCGAAATCATCACCGTCGAGGAAGACGCCACGATGCTGGCGATCCCGGACAGCATCCAGCCGGTCATCGAGCGCGATGCAGAGCCGGACGACAGCACCGTCGACGACAACATCGCGGTGCCGCCCGACAGCCTCGAATGGCAGCAGGTCCAGGCGTTGCAACCGGGCACCTGGCTGGAATTCAACCATATCGAAGAGGCCATGACCCGCGCCAAGCTGTCGTGGATCAGCCCGATGAGTGGACGCTACCTGTTCGTCAACCGGCGCGGTCTGAAGGTGGCCGATTACTCGCCGCAGGAACTGGCGATCCTGCTGATCGACGGTCATGCCCGCATACTCGCTGCCAACGCGCTGTTTGATCGCGCACTGAGCGCGATTGTTGGCCGCCTGAGCCAGCCGGATGCTTCTTCGCCACCTTCCACGGGCACCGAATGAGTCAACCGGCCCCACCCGCGGCACCCGATGCCGCCCATATCGCCGCCGATGTCGAACGCGCCTTCGCCGAGGATCTGGGTCCTGGCGATGCCACCGCCGGACTGCTGCCAGCCGGCGCCCACGCGCATGCCGAGCTGACCTGTCGCGACGCCGCGGTGATCGCCGGCACGGCCTGGTTCGATGCCTGCTTTCGCCGGCTGGATCCGGCTGTACGGATCGACTGGCAGGTTCATGACGGACAGCAGGTCAGTCCCGGCATGGTCATCTGCCGTCTGTCCGGCGATGCCCGTTCACTGGTCAGCGCCGAACGTTCGGCGCTGAACTTCCTGCAACTGCTGTCCGGCACTGCCACTGTCACCGCCGACTATGTGGCCGCCGTTGCCGGCACGGCCGTACGCATCCTGGACACGCGCAAGACCGTGCCCGGCCTGCGCCTTGCGCAGAAGTACGCAGTGCGCTGCGGCGGTGGCCACAACCACCGCATCGGCCTGTATGACGCGATCCTGATCAAGGAAAACCACATCATCGCCGCAGGCGGCATTGCCGCCGCCGTGCAGGCAGCGCGACAGCTGCACCCGAACCTGTTGCTGGAGGTCGAGGTGGAAACCCTCGGCGAGCTGACGCAGGCACTCGATGCCGGCGTGGACCGGATCATGCTGGACAACTTCAGCCTGTCGCAGATGACCGAGGCAGTGCAATACACCGCCGGCCGCGTACCACTGGAAGTATCCGGCAACGTCGACCTGCACACGATCGGCGAATTCGCCCGCACCGGCGTGGACTTCATCTCGGTCGGCGCCCTGACCAAGCACGTGCGGGCCATCGACCTTTCGCTGCGGCTGCAGTTGGCCTGATCGAACCCGAGAACCGGGTCGGCTCCAGCCACATGGCGGCTTGCACGCGGGTACGGGCGCCCACACACTGCAGGCATGAGCGATCTCACCAACCTGTTGCTGTTGCTGGTACTGGCGGCCATCGTCGGACTGTGGCTGAAACTCAGTGTGGCGCGCGAGCGTGCCGTGCGGGAAGCCCGGCAGCAGTGCCAGCAACACGGTCTGCAACTACTGGACGAGACTGTCGGCTTGCGCGGACTGCGCCTGCGCCGGGTCAACGGCCTGCGTCGGATCGAGCGCTGTTATGGCTTCGAGGTGAGCATCGACGGGCACGACCGCGAGCCGGGACGCCTGTGGATGCTCGACGACACCCTGAGCAGCCTGAGTCTGCCGACGATCGAATTGCTGCCGCCGCGCGAGGCGAATGCCGGACCCATGTCGTCCGGACCAGCCTTGCGCGCATCTGGCAGCAACGTCGTACCGCTGCATCCACGCCCGCGCCCGGATGGCCGGCTGCATTGAACGCCCCGCTACGCGGCCTGATGGTTCAGCCGCTTACTTGACCACGCGCAGGTGCGGCGCGCCACGCTTGGGCTTTTCGGCACCATCATCGGCGCCAGGTGCCGGCGGCGTGTCATCAGGCTCGGGAGCAGACGGCGGCGGCGTATCCCCACCTTCTTCGTCGGCAGGAAACATCATGCCCTGCCCGTTTTCCTGTGCGTAGAGCGCCAGAATCGCCTGCACGGGAATCTGGATCGTCTGGCTGGCACCCGAAAAACGCGCCTGGAAGCTGATCCATTCGTTGCCCAGATCCAGATTCGCCACCGCGCGCATGGCCAGATTCAGCACCACCTGCCCATTCTTGACCACCTGCGGCGGTACCCGCACTCCCTTGACGGTGGCGTCGACCAGCACGTAGGGCGTGAGATTGTTGTCGCTGATCCAGTCATAGATCGCCCGCAATAGATACGGGCGATTGGAGCTCATCGGTGCAGTGTCATTCTTGCTCATGGAGTTGTCGCATCACCTTTTCCTGATCGGTCATGCTGCGCGCAAAACCCTGACTATGGAACAGACGCTCGCCGTAATCGATGATCGGCTTGCCTTCGCGACCCAGCTCGACGCCCAGCCACGGCAGCCGCCAGATCACCGGCGCCACCAGACAATCGGCCAGGCTCATTTCGGGATTGAGGAAGAATTTCGATGCCTTGAACAGTGGCAGGGTGGACAGCAGCTGCTCGCGCAGGCGCTTGCGCGCAGGCTCGGCCGGCCGGCCACCGGCACGGATGGTATCCACCTCGGGCAACCAGTCCTTCTCGATCCGCACCGCTGCCACGCGCAGCCGTGCGCGCGACTGCGGGTCGATCGGCATCAGCGGCGGATGCGGGTAACGCTCATCGAGGTATTCGCAGACCACCGACGTGTCGAACAGGGTCAGGTCACGATCGATCAGGGTCGGTGTACTGGCGTACGGATTGAGGTCGATCAGATCTTCCGGCGGCTTGGCCGGATCCACAAGCACCCGTTCATAGCTGACTCCCTTGGCAGCCAGCACCAGTCGCGCGCGATGACACTGGATGTCATCGGCCGTGGTGTAGAGCGTCAGTACGGTGCGCGAGCGAACACTTTGAACCATGCTCGATTCCCCATCGATGAGACGACTGCGGCGGCTCGTGGCCGCCGCAGTCGGATAGTGCCACCCGGCGTCAGTGGACGTCCTTCCAGTATTCCTTCTTGAGCATGGCGGCCAGGAAGGTGAAGAACGCCAGGAACAGCAGCACCCAGATGCCGTAGTGGTGGCGCTGCAGCGCGGCCGGCTCGGAAGCGTATTCCAGGAAGCTGGTCAGGTCGCGGGTAGCCTGCTGAAACTGCGCCGGCGTCAGCTTGCCTGGCTTGGCCAGTTCCAGCTTCTCGACTTCGTCGGTACCCGGCTTCATCACCGCCGTCTGCATGCCCTGCAATTCCCACAGCGGGAACGGCATGGCGGCATTCGGCAGCGCCGTGTTGTTCCAGCCGATCGGGCTGTGCGGATCCAGATAGAACGAATTGAGGTACGTGTAGACCCAGTCCGCACTCTTCGCGCTCACTTCCAGCGACAGATCCGGTGGAGCCTTGCCGAACCACTTGCCTGCAGACTCGGCCGGCATGTGCGAAATCACCGGATCATCGAACCTGGCGCCGGTGAAGTTGAGGTTCTGCATCACTTCCTGTTCGGAAAGACCCAGATCCTCGGCGATGCGCGAATAGCGCACGTACTTCAGCGAGTGGCAGCCGACGCAATAGTTGAAGAACAACCTGGCGCCACGCTGCAACGAAGCCTGATCGCGCACGTCGGAACCGGACTTGAGCAACCCGGATTCGCCTTCGGCGTGCGCCGGCATGCCGCCGATCAGCAGGCCGAGCGCCAGCGCGGCCGAGGAGAGAAAATGCTTCATCGTGATCTGCCGCTTAGTCATGCATCGTCACCCGATCCGGAACCGGCTTGGTCTTCTCCCAGCCGAAATGCGTGTAGGCCCACAGGAACGCGAAGAAGCCGAAGTAGAGCAGGGTCATCAGGCGACCGAACGCGTTTTCCCAAGTCGTGAGGTCGACGTTGCCGAACCACTCCGGGATCACCTCGGCGGTGATGCCGGCACCGACCGCACCGAGACCGAAGAACGCGATCACGAACACGCCCAGCGCCACCTTGTAGCCGGTACCGCGGTAGCGGATCGACTTGACCTGGCCGCGATCGAACCACGGCAGCAGGAACAGCACGGCGATCGCGCCGAACATGGCCAGCACGCCCCACACGGCGGTGCCCGCAAACGACGGGATCATGCGCACGATCGCGTAGAACGGGGTGAAGTACCACACCGGCTTGATCTCCGCCGGGGTGACCAGGTTATTGGCCATGATCGAGTTGTCATGCTCGAGGAACCAGCCACCGAAGGTCGGCGCGAAAAAGATGATGAACGCGGCGATCAGCAGGAAGAAGCCCACGCCGACCAGATCCTTCACCGTGTAGTACGGATGGAACGGAATGCCGTCAGCCGGCTTCAGTGCATCCCAGCGATTGCCCTTCGGGCCCTTCTTGATCTCCACACCGTCCGGGTTGTTCGAACCCACTTCGTGCAGAGCGGCGATATGCAGCACCACCAGCAGCAGCAGCACGATCGGCAGCGCGATCACATGCAGGGCGAAGAAGCGGTTCAGCGTGGCATCGGCCGGCAGGAAGTCGCCCATGATCCACTCGACCAGCTGGCCGCCGATCACCGGGATCGTGCCGAACAGCGACACGATCACCTTGGCGCCCCAGAACGACATGTTGCCCCACGGCAGCACGTAGCCCATGAACGCCTCGGCCATCAGCACCAGGAAGATCAGCATGCCGAGCAGCCACACCAGCTCGCGCGGCTTCTTGTACGAGCCGTACATGATGCCGCGGAACATGTGCAGGAACACCACCACGAAGAACAGCGAGGCACCGGTGGAATGCATGTAGCGGATCAGCCAGCCCCACTCCACGTCGCGCATGATGTACTGCACCGAGTCGAAGGCTCCCGCCGCGCTCGGGTTGTAGTTCATGGTGAGGAAGATGCCGGTGACGATCTGGTTGACCAGCACCAGCAGTGCCAGCGAACCGAAGTAGTACCAGAGGTTGAAGTTCTTCGGCGCGTAGTACTCGGTCATGTGCGCGCGATACATCGGCATCATGCCGGGTGCGCGTTCGGTGACCCAGTCGCCGATGTTCGTGAATACGTTGGCCATTACGCAGCCCCCTTCGGATCCACGCCAATCTGGATGGTCGTGTCGTCAATGAAGTTGTACGGCGGGATTTCCATGTTCTTCGGCGCCGGCACACCCTGGTACACGCGACCTGCCATGTCATAGCGCGAATGGTGGCAGGGGCAGTAGTAGCCACCCTGCCAGTTCGGGTCGAACGGTTCGGGCTTCATCTCGCCCACGTAGTTCGGCACGCAGCCCAGGTGGGTGCAGATGCCGACCATCACCAGCCACTCGGGCTTGATCGAACGGGTTTCGTTCTGTGCGTATTTCGGCTGCTGGGCGGCCGAGCTGCCGTCCGACTTCGGGTCGACCAGCCTCGCAGCCTGCTGCGGCAGGGCAGCCAGCTGCGCCGGCGTGCGGTTGACGATGAAGACCGGCAGACTGCGCCACCCCACGATCAGCTGCTGACCTGACTCGATCTTTTTCAACGACTGGGTAACCGGAGCGCCAGCGGCCTTGGCGCGCGCGCTGGGTTCCCACGACTTGATGAAGGGCACAGCTGCCGACACGATTCCGATACCACCAACCACCGCGGTGGTTGCTGTCAGGAAACGGCGGCGGCCGTGATCGACGACTTCGTTCGCCATCAGGCTCTCCGGTACTTGCAATGTCATGGTGGGGTTTTGGGCCCCGCAAAAATCGCGTTAGTGTAGCGTCAGGCCTTGCCCCGTACAATAAACCGCATCCCGGCGAAGCCGATCCGCCGTGACCCTCGCCATGATTTGCCGGAACGCCCTCTCTTCGACATGAAACATGCCGCCGGCACGCTCGCCTTCATTGCCCGCTTCGTCATCCTCGGCCTGGCGGTAGCATTCGTGGTCGGCCTGTTCTGGCCTGGCAGCGGCGAGCGCATGCGCGCGCATTTCGGCCTGACCACGACGAGGTCACCGACAACCGTCACCACACATCCTGTCAGCGGCCCGGTCTCGTATGCCGATGCGGTGGCGATCGCCGCACCTTCGGTGGTGAACATCTACGCCAACAAGATCGTCACCGAACCGGCAGTGAAGATGTACGACAACCCGGTGCTGCAGCAACTGTTCGGCGGCCAGCCCACGACCTACCAGCATCGCGAGCAGACTCTCGGCTCCGGCGTCATCGTCAGTGCGCAGGGTCAGGGCTACGTGCTGACCAACAACCACGTGATCGCCCACGCCGCCGACATCCAGGTGTTGTTGTACGACGGTCGCATCGCCAAGGCCACCCTGGTGGGTGCAGACGAGGAAACCGATCTGGCGGTCCTGAAGATCGACGCCAGCAACCTGCCGGTCATCCGCATGGCCGACCAGCAATCCTTGCGCGCCGGAGACGTGGTGCTGGCCATCGGCAACCCGCTCGGCCTCAACCAGACCGTGACCATGGGCATCGTCAGCGCGGTGGGACGCCAGTTGAACAGCGCCAGTGCCGAGGATTTCATCCAGACCGACGCCGCGATCAATCCGGGCAACTCCGGTGGTGCGCTGATCAATACCGAGGGTGAACTGATCGGCATCAACACCCTGCTGATCGGCAACGCTGCCGGTGCCGAGGGCATCGGCTTCGCGATTCCCGTCGCGACCGCCCGCAAGGTGCTGGACCAGCTGATCACTACCGGCCACGTCGTGCGTGGCTGGCTGGGCGCCGATTACGCATTCGTACCATTGGCTGCCAACGGCGGCCTGCCAGCGGCAGCACGCGGCGTCCAGGTCAGCGAAGTCTACCCGGGCGGTCCGGCGGCGCAGGCCGGCATCAAGCCACGCGATATCCTGCTGCAGATCGGCGACAACAACATACTCGATCCCGCCGACCTGCGTCGGCGCGAAGCCTCCATCAAGCCGGGCAGTACGGTGGAGGTTTCAGGTCTGCGCGATGGCGCCCCGTTCCACCTCGAAGTCACCCTGGCGCAACGGCCACCGACAAGCGCCAGTGCGTCCCTGGGTGATTGATCAACCCGATCCACGCGCAGCGGCGAGCGGTGGATGGATCGCCACGCCATAGCGCTTGCGCAGGGTTTCCACGCGCTCCACATACACCTGGGTTTCCGCATACGGCGGTATGCCACTGTAGCGCTGCACCGCGCCGGGCCCAGCGTTGTAGGCAGCGGCAGCCAGTCGCTCGCTACCGTTGAAATTGTGCAGCAGCAGGCTCAGGTAACGCGCACCACCGCGGATGTTCTGATCGGTATTGAAGGCATCCAGCACGCCCATGTCGCTGGCGGTGGCCGGCATCAACTGCATCAGCCCCTGTGCGCCCTTCAGTGACAGCGCACGCGGGTTGAATGCGCTTTCGGCATGAATGATCGCGCGCAGGAAAGCTTCGTCGACGCCGTACTCCAGGCTGGCAGCGCGAATCGAATCGGCATAGGCGGTCAGGTTGAGAGAGACGCTACCCCAGCGGATCGTCGAATGCAGGTCGCAGGCGACACAGGTCGCGATATAGCTGAAGAGCATGGTGACGGTGCGACCCTTCTGGCCATCCGGATGCAGGTTGGTGTATTCCACGCTGCCATCAGCGCGCACGATGCGATAGACCGCGCCGCGCAGGATGCGGCTACCGGGATCTTCCGACACTGCAGCCAGTGGCGCCTCGGCACCATGCGATTCGTGATAACTCCACTGACCGGGCGTGCCGGCGGCAGCGGCCGCCAGCGGAAGCTTCGCCGTGGTTTCGGCCGAGCCATGCACGGCCACCAGTGAGGCGCGCTGCACCTGTGCCTCGCCGAGGCGGTGCGCGCTGCTCTCGACAGCTCCCTGCACGTTGGCAAGCGAGGTTGATTCGGCCCGCTCCGCCACGAGGCGGCGAGCCGAGGTCTCGACCGAACCGGTCACCCCGGTCAGCGCGACGCGCGGTGGAGGTGGTTCCTGACGACGGGGTGACGGCGCGACATAGGTACTGATCGCCTTGCAGCCGTGGTAGCCGGCCCTGCTGCTGCTATATGCCACCTCGCCACTGGCGCCGGTGCACTGGTACAGCGTGCCAGCCCGTGCCCCGGTGCTCCAGCATCCGACCCAGAGCAGCGCACAGCCCATCACGACCCTTGAAAGGATCGCGCTTAATGGGAAGCCCCCGGCAGGCCGATCGACGCTTCCCCCGTGGCTTGCAACGTCGAACATGGGCGCAGTGTGCCGCCATGCGTTGCCGTCGCCAAGTGTGTGCTGACCATTTCGTGCGCCATGCCCGTGCGATTGCCGTCTCGTGTCACCTGCATCGGGTCAGAGTGGACTTTGTCCAGCCTTCGAGACCGCACGACATGCATTGCAAGTGATTGATCTACCGTGCCGATCAACTGGCAGACCCGCCATGGCAGGGGTAAACTGCACGGTTCAGCAGATTGCACTCCTTTGCTTCACGAATCACGGTATCCCGAGCCATGAGCGGCAAGCCAGCTCCCGCGAAACTTTTCATCAAGACCCACGGCTGCCAGATGAACGAGTACGACTCGGCCAAGATGGCCGATGTGCTCAAGGCATCGCACGGCATGGAATTGACCCAGGACGAGTCCGAGGCGGACGTGATCCTGATCAACACCTGCTCGATCCGCGAGAAGGCCCAGGAGAAGGTATTCAGTCAGCTGGGCCGCTGGAAGGAACACAAGCGTAGCGACCGGCCGGTGCTGATCGGCGTCGGCGGCTGCGTGGCGAGCCAGGAAGGCGAGGCCATCGTGAAACGCGCACCGTACGTCGACCTGGTGTTCGGTCCGCAGACCCTGCACCGCCTGCCCGAGTTGATCGAGAAGCAACGCGCCAGCGGCAAACCGCAGGTCGACATCAGCTTTCCCGAGATCGAGAAGTTCGACCGCCTGCCGGAACCACGTGCGGAAGGTCCGACCGCCTTCGTATCGATCATGGAAGGTTGCTCGAAATACTGCTCGTACTGCGTGGTCCCGTACACCCGCGGTGAGGAGATCAGCCGTCCGTTTGACGATGTGCTGGTGGAAGTCGCCCAGCTCGCCGCGCAGGGCGTGCGCGAGGTCAACCTGCTCGGCCAGAACGTCAACGCGTATCGCGGCCCCACCCACGACGGCGGTATCGCCGACCTCGCCGTGCTGATCCACGCGATCGCGCAGATCGACGGTATCGGTCGCATCCGTTTCACCACCTCGCATCCGCTGGAGTTCTCCGACTCGCTGATCGAGGCCTATGCGAACGTGCCGCAATTGGCGAACTACCTGCACCTGCCGGTGCAGGCGGGTTCCGATCGCATCCTCAGCGCGATGAAGCGCGGCTACACCGCGCTCGAGTTCAAGCAGAAGATCCGCAAGCTGCGCGCGGTGCGGCCGGACATCTGCGTGTCCTCCGATTTCATCGTCGGCTTCCCCGGCGAGACAGCCGAGGATTTCGAAAAGACCATGAAGCTGATCGAGGACATCGGCTTCGACCAGAGCTTCTCCTTCATCTTCTCCTCGCGCCCCGGCACGCCGGCGGCGAACCTCGCCGACGACACGCCCGCGACGGAAAAGCACGCACGACTGACCCGGCTGCAGGCAACCATCAATGCCAACGCGAAACGGATCAGCCAGGCGATGATCGGCAGCGTGCAGCGTGTGCTGGTGGAAAAGCCCAGCACCCGTGACCCGAGCGAGCTGACCGGTCGCACCGAGAACATGCGCTTCGTCAACTTCCCCGGTCATCCGCGCCTGATCGGCCAGTTCGTCGACGTGGTGATCACCGAAGCGATGAGCAATTCGCTGCGTGGGCGCCTGCCATTGGCCGATGAAGTGGCTGCCTGACGCTCCCCTCCCGTCGCCCACGCACTCTCTGCCAAGGCTCCCGACGCATGTATCGCACCGGTTACACCCTGCTGCTGTTGGCTATGTTGCTGTTCGGCATGCCCCCCTGTGCCCGCGCCAGTATCGCCAATGCACCCGGCGCCAACCTGGAAGTATCACTGGTCACCTATGGCCCCGGCGAAACCTACTGGGAGCGCTTCGGCCACGATGCCATCGAGCTGCGCGACAGTGTTTCGGGCGAAGCGGTCAATTTCAATTACGGCGTATTCGATTTCAACGAATCGAACTTCTTCATCAACTTCGCACGCGGCCGCATGCACTACCTGATGGACGCCGCACCCACCGAACTCGACGAGAGCGACTACATCGCCGCCGGCCGCTCGGTGACCCGTCAACAGCTGGCGCTGAACGCCGACCAGGCCGCCGCGCTGCGCGACTTCCTGCTGTGGAACCTGCGCCCGGAAAACGCCGGCTACAACTACGACTACTACGCCGACAACTGCACCACCCGAGTGCGCGACGCACTGGACAAGGCACTCGGCGGCGTATTGAAAGCCCGGCTCGTCGCACGTGCCGGCGGCATGACTTATCGCCAGCAGACTGCACGCCTGATGAGTGCGCAGCCCTGGCTGATGCTGGTGCTGGATCTGGGTCTGGGACCGTACGCCGACCAGCCATTGAACGCCTGGCAGGAAAGCTTCCTGCCGATGGTGCTGCAAGCGCAGTTGCGCGGCGTGAGCGTCGACAACGACCACGGTGGACTGCAGCCGCTGCTGCAGGGCGAACAACTCATTTCGCCAAACCGGCTCGACGTACCACCAACAAGCGCACCCGATCTGCGCCTGCCGCTGGCGCTGGCCGGTCTACTGCTTGCTGCGCCGATCATCCTGACACGACGCTGGTGGCCCGTTGGCCATGCCCTGCTCGGCACGCTCTACCTGCTGGCGGCCGGCCTCGTCGGCGTGCTGCTGCTGGTGCTGTGGACCCTGACCACGCACCACTCGGCCTGGGCCAATGCCAATCTGCTGCTATTCAACCCGCTGGCGTTCCTGATGATGCCGACCCTATGGCGAGCCCGTCGCGGACTTGCTGCGTCACGCTTCATCGATGGCGTGCTCGCGCTGCAGCTGATCGCTGCACTGATCGCGATCCTGCTGCACCTGCTGCCCGGCACCGTGCAGCAGAACCAGCCATGGCTGCTGTTCGCGCTGCCATGCTGGCTGGCGCTGGCGTGGAGTCTGCGCAGAGCCAGCTGACTCCACCGGCCTGCGCACACCACCTGTGCCGGAACTTACGGTGATGCCGCCTCAGTTCGGCAAACGACGGATCTTCGCGCCGAGGACACCGAGCTTCTCTTCGATGTTCTCGTAGCCGCGGTCGATGTGATAGACACGGTCGACGATGGTGTCACCCTTGGCCACCAGGCCGGCCAGCACCAGGCAAGCCGAGGCGCGCAGGTCAGTGGCCATGATCGGCGCACCACTCATTTGCTGCACACCCTGGATCACGGCGGTATTGCCTTCGAGCCGGATGTCCGCGCCGAGCCGCTGCAATTCCTGCGCGTGCATGAAACGGTTCTCGAACACCGTTTCGGTCACCACGCCGGTACCTTCGGCGACGCAGTTGAGCGCCGTGAACTGCGCCTGCATGTCGGTCGGAAACGCCGGATACGGTGCCGTGCTGATGTTGACTGCCTTCGGTCGGCGACCGCCCATGTCCAGCTCGATCCAGTCGTCGCCGGTCGAAATATGCGCGCCGGATTCCTCCAGCTTGGCCAGCACCGCGTCCAGCGTGTCGGCACGGGCGCGGCGGGCACGCACCTTGCCGCCGGTCATCGCCGCGCCGACCAGGAAGGTGCCGGTCTCGATGCGATCGGGCAGCACTTCATATTCGGCGCCGTGCAGGCGCTCGACGCCATGGATCACCATGGTCGAGGTGCCGGCACCTTCGATCTGCGCGCCCATCGCGATCAGGCAGTGCGCCAGATCGACCACCTCGGGCTCCTGCGCGGCGTTCTCGATCACCGTGGTGCCCTGTGCCAGGGTCGCCGCCATCATGATGTTCTCGGTGCCGGTGACGGTGACCATGTCCATCACGATGCGCGCGCCCTTCAGCCGCGCAGCCTTCGCCTTGATATAGCCGTTCTCGACCGTGATGTCGGCGCCCAGCGCCTGCAGGCCGCGGATGTGCTGGTCGACCGGGCGCGAACCGATCGCGCAGCCACCCGGCAGCGAGACCTCGGCCTGACCGAAACGCGCCACCAGCGGGCCCAGCACCAGGATCGAGGCGCGCATCGTGCGCACCAGATCGTACGGCGCGATGCAGGTGCTGGTGGTGCGCGGATCGACATGCATCTTCATGCGGTCGTCCAGCACCAGCTGCACGCCCATCTGGCCCAACAGCTCGATGAAGGTGGTGACGTCGTGCAGATGCGGCACGTTGCCGATGCTGACCGGTTCGTCGGCCAGCAGGCAGCCGGCAAGAATCGGCAGTACGGCGTTCTTGGCGCCGGAAATGCCGACCTCGCCGTGGAGTGGCATGCCGCCACTGATCAGGATCTTGGCCATCGTTTTCCTAGACTTGTGCGCCCCTCCATGAGCGCAAAGAAGAACCGGCATCCATGCCGGACTTTTCAATTCGAGCGGAGATCACCCTCGGCGCGCTACAGCTTCCTCGGGTGTCAGGGTTTTCAACGCCAGCGCATGGATTGCGCCTCCCATCAAGTCGCCCAGCGTGGCGTAGACCAGCCGATGTCGCGCCAGCGGCAACTTGCCGGCAAACTGGCTGGCCACCACGGTAGCCTCGAAATGGACGCCATCCGCACCACTGACCTCGACCTGCGCTCCGGGCAGGCCGTTTTCGATCATTGCCTGGATGCTGGCTGGGTCCATCGGGGGTGTTCCATGCGTGAGCCTGGGTCGACACGGCACGGATTCGGGCGCTTGCCGAATCCAACGCGCGGACTTATGACGTTAAAATGCGAATATGCCATGGTAATGGAAATCCGCTGGCACAGAAACGACAGTGGCAGCAGATCGACATGATCCGATGCTCCGTCGCCCCGGCGATTCCGGCATCAGCCTTCCTACCCGAGCCCCCATGAACGCACGCATCGCACCAGCCACTCCGATCGACCTGAACCCGGACGCCATCGCCCGCAGTGCACGCGCGGTGATCGCCACCGAAGCGGAGGCGGTGCAGGCGCTGGGGCCGCGGATCGGAACCGACTTTGTCGAGGCCTGCAGGCTGATCCTGGCCTGCAAGGGCCGCGTGGTGGTCAGCGGGATGGGCAAGTCCGGGCATGTGGCGCGCAAGATCGCCGCCACCCTGGCCTCCACCGGCACCCCGGCATTCTTCGTGCACCCGGGCGAAGCCAGCCACGGCGACCTCGGCATGATCCTGCCGCAGGACGTGGTGCTGGCACTGTCCTATTCCGGCGAAACCGATGAGCTGCTGTTCATCCTGCCGGTGATCAAGCGGCAGGGTATCCCGCTGATCGCGATCACCGGCAAGCCAAGCTCCTCGCTGGCGACCCAGGCCGACGTGCATCTGGATGGCAGCATCTCCAGCGAGGCCTGCCCGCTGGGCCTGGCACCAACCACCAGCACCACCGTCGCGCTGGTGCTGGGCGACGCGCTGGCGATCGCACTGCTGGAGGCGCGCGGCTTCACCTCGGACGATTTCGCCCGTTCGCACCCGGCCGGCAGCCTTGGCCGCCGCCTGCTGCTGCACATCAGCGATGTGATGCATAGCGGCGACGACGTGCCCAGGGTGTCGCCGGACGCCAGCCTGACTGCCGCCCTGGTCGAGATGACCCGCAAGCATCTCGGCATGACCGCAGTGATCGACGCCGAACAGCATCTGCTCGGCGTATTCACCGATGGCGATCTGCGCCGTGCGCTGGACGACGAGGGCGTCGATCTGCGGGGTGCCACCGTAGCCGACCTGATGACCCGTGGCCCGAAGACGATCGGTGCCGACAAACTCGCTGCCGAGGCTGCCCAGCTGATGGAGAAGCACCAGATCCATGCGCTGCTGGTGGTCGATGACGAGCAGCGCGTGGTCGGCGCGCTGAACATTCATGATCTGCTCCGTGCACGTGTGGTCTGATCACGCGTTCCCTTCCATACCTTCCCGCACGAGCCCACCAAGCCCATGTATCTGGCTGACCTCCCCGCCGACATCCTCAATCGCGCCGCCCGGATTCGCGTGGCCGTGTTCGACGTGGACGGCACCCTGACCGACGGGCGCCTGTGGTACGGCGAGGACGGCCACGAGGCCAAGGTATTCCACGTGCATGACGGACTCGGCCTGAAACAGCTCCAGGCCAACGGCGTACAGGTGGCCCTGATCACCGCACGGATCAGCCACCCGGTTGCGCTGCGCGCCGAGGAGCTGGATATCGCCCACGTCTATCAAGGCCAGAACGACAAGCGGGGTTGCCTGCTGGAGCTGCTCGACGCCCTGCATCTCACGCCGGAACAGGCCGCCTTCACCGGCGACGACCTGCCCGACCTGCCGCCGATGCGGATTGCCGGTCTGGCTGTGGCGGTAGCAGACGCGCACCCGTGGGTCGCCGAACAGGCACACTGGCGCACCCTCAGGAAGGGTGGCAGGGGCGCCGCACGCGAGGTATGCGACCTGATCCTGCACGCACAGGGCAAGAGCGCCGCCGAGCGGGAGCGCTGGCAGTGAAACTGTGGCTCTGGCTGCGCGACCGGCGCCTGCCGGCCGCGATCATCGTGATCGCGCTCGCCGCGGGAGCCCTCCAGTTCCTGTTGTGGTGGATGGGGCCGCCGCCGGCAACCCATGATTTTGTCGGGCCGCCGCGCTCCGGCTATACGCTGATCAACGCCCGCGTGACCGAATACAACGTCGACGGCCAGCCCGGCCTGCGAGTGCAGTCGCCGCACCTAGAACGGCGCGAGGGCGACGAATCGCTGTACCTCAATTCGCCCACGTTCCAGATGCCCGCCAAGCAGCCCGGCGTCCCGGACTGGGACGGTGAATCGCTATACGGCTGGGTGAACAAGCCAGGCACCCTGCTCAAGCTGCAGGGGCCGGTTTACATACACCGCCCCGCATTCACCGACAAGCAAGGCGTAGTGCAGCCGGAAACCACAATGCATACCTCCGAGGTCACCGCATGGCCGAAAGAGGACCGTATGGAAACCGCCCAGCCGGCGCATATCGTGCAGGGCGAACGTACAATGAGCGGAATCGGCATGCGTGCCAACCTCAACGACAATCATCTGGAGCTGCTCGATGCCTCCCACATCACCTTCCCGCCACGCACGCCCAAGCCGGCTCCGGTTCGGCCTGCTGCTGCTCAGTCTGCTCGCGCTGCAACCGGCACTCGCGCGGAAAGATGATCGCCAGAAACCGATGAACGTCGTTGCCGTGCACACCGACGGCTTCTACAGCCCGAACACCATCACCACGCTCACCGGCAAGGTAGTCGTCACCCAGGGCACGCTCAAGGCCACCGGCGACAAGGCGCTCGTCTACATGGACGCCGATCAGCAGATCAGCCGCATCGTGATCACCGGCAATCCGGCGCACATCGAACAGATCGATGACAACGGCAACCTGATGACCGGTGATGCCCTGACACTCGACTACGACAACATCAACGGTATCGCCGTGCTCACCACCAACGCCGTGGTGCATCAGCAGGGTCGTGGCGAGGCGCACGGCGACAAGCTGACATACAACACCCAGACCAGCTACATGACCGGCAGCAGCAGCGGCGACGGCCTCGTGCACATGATCATCCTCCCCAAGCCACAGCCCGCCACAGCCAAACCGGCTGCGCCGGCCAAGCCAGCTGCAGGCGCCACTCCCGCACCAGCCACTACGTCGACCACGGCCAAACCGGCTCCGGCGACGAGTGCCCCGGCCGCACCAGCCCCTGGCGCCCCGTCCATCACTCATGGACAGCCGTAACCCATGCTATCCGCCGAAGGTCTGCAGAAAAGTTTCAAGGCACGCATGGTGGTACGGGACTTTGCCTTCTCGATCCGCGAAGGTGAAGTGGTTGGCCTGCTCGGTCCCAACGGTGCCGGCAAGACCACCTGTTTCTACATGGTGGTCGGGCTGATCGAAGCTGACGCCGGCAGCATCAAGCTGGACAAGCAGGACATCACCGGCCTGCCGATGCATGCGCGCGCCAAGCTCGGCATCGGCTACCTGCCACAGGAAGCCTCGGTATTCCGCCGGCTCAGCGTGGCCGACAACATCCTGGCGGTGCTGGAGCTGCGCGACGGTCTCAGCGAACAGCAGCGCAGCAGCGAACTGGAAAGCCTGCTGGACGAACTGAAGATCGGCCACATCGCCGACCAGAAAGGCATCAGCCTGTCCGGCGGCGAGCGCCGCCGCGTGGAAATCGCCCGCGCGCTGGCGGCACAGCCGCGCTACATGCTGCTGGACGAACCGTTCGCCGGTGTCGACCCGATCTCGGTCGGCGAGATCCAGCGCATCGTACGGCACCTGAAGGAGCGCGGCATCGGCGTGCTGATCACCGATCACAATGTGCGCGAGACGCTGGGCATCTGCGACCGCGCCTACATCCTGAACGACGGCGAGGTGCTGTCCCGTGGCACCCCTGCCCACATCCTCGCCGACGAGAAGGTGCGCGAGGTCTATCTGGGTCGCGAATTCCGTCTCTAACCCTTCGGTGCGCGGTTACACGGCACTCTTGCTTGCGGGCTATGGCCGCGTCTGCGGGCAAGCGCTAGGATGGCCGCGAGTTCCTTCGATCCGGCCGGCATGAAACCCGCACTGCAGTTTCGCCTCCACCAGCAGTTGACCCTGACGCCGCAACTGCAGCAGGCGATCCGCTTGCTGCAACTGTCACAGCTGGAACTGGAAGCCGAGCTGCGCCAGATCGCCGAAGGCAACCCGCTGCTCGAATTCGCCGAAGAGGTCGAGGACGAGGAAGCGGTCGATCGCGAAAGCGCCGAAAGCGAATACCCGAGCGCCGAAAGCGTCGCCTCCGCCGGCAGCAGCCAGAACGACGGCGATGACAGCACCGAATGGGCCGATGGCGTCGCCGCCGAATCGCCGATCGATTTTTCCAGCAGCAGTATCGGCAGCAGCGGCAGTCCCGGCTCGCGTGGCGACGACGATTTCGAGCCGCAGAACGCCGCTCCCGAAACCCTGCAGCAACACCTGCTGTGGCAGCTCAACCTGGCCTCGTTCAACCCGCGCCAGCATCTGATCGCCACCGTGCTGATCGACTCGCTGGATGCCGCCGGTTACCTGTCCGAGGGTATCGAGGCGGTGCTGGCCGTACTGCCTGCCGACCTGAAGGTCGGCCTCGACGAGATCGACGCCGTGCGCCGGCGGTTGCAGGGTTTCGACCCCGCCGGCGTGGGCAGCCTGGATCTGCGTGACTGCCTGCGTGTGCAGCTGGAGCAGTTCGACCCTGACACGCCGCAGTGCGAGCTGGCCCTGCGCATCGTCGACAGCGAACTGGAACTGCTTGCGCGCAACGACATCGCACGGCTGGCGCGGCGCCTACGCGCCAACGAGGACGACGTGGCCGCCGCCGCCGTGCTGATCCGCAGTCTTGATCCTCGCCCCGGCGCTGCCCTCGATGCCACTCCGGTGGAATATGTCGCGCCGGATGTCTACGCGCTGCGCGACGGCAGCCGCTGGCGGGTCAGCCTGAACCCGGATGCGCAGCCAAGGCTAGGACTCAACCAGCACTACTGCGGCCTGATCGCGCAGGCGCGCGGCGAGGACGCCAGCTGGATGCGCGGCCAGTTGCAGGAGGCGCGCTGGCTGATCAAGAGCCTGGAATCGCGCGCCGAAACCCTGCTCAAGGTCGCCGAGGCCATCGTGCACCGGCAGAGCGCCTTCCTCGAGTACGGCCCCGAGGCGATGCACCCCCTGGTGTTGCGCGAGGTGGCCGAAGAGGTGGGCATGCACGAATCAACCATTTCACGTGTCACCACCCGCAAGTACATCCATACCCCGCGCGGTACGTTCGAGCTGAAATACTTCTTTTCCAGCGGGGTTTCCACCGAGGACGGCGGCAGCGCCTCGGCCACCGCCATCCAGGCCATGTTGCGCAAGCTGGTCGACGCCGAGGATGCGCGCAGACCACTGTCCGACCAGGCGATCGCCGAGGAGTTGCAACGCAAGGGCATCCAGGTCGCCCGGCGAACCGTCGCCAAATATCGTGAGGGCTTGCGCATTCCCAGTTCCAGCGAACGACAGCGTGCCGGCTGATCCGCACGAAAAGTCGATGCGGGAACTTGGTTACCGGGAAAGCGTTCCCATACCTTAGAGAGAGAATGATTGACGATGTACCGCCGCCACGCCGGCCACGGTACGTCAAACCCGCCGCGAAACGCGGCACTGCACCACCAGAGGAGGCGCCCCATGCAATTCCAACTCAGCGGCCAGCAGATTGAAGTCACCCCGGCCCTGCGCGACCACGCCACCGCCAAGCTCGACCGCCTCACGCGCCTCGACGACAAACTGATCAGTCTCGCCATCGTGCTGTCGGTCGACAAGCTCCGGCAATGTGCCGAGGGCACGCTGGGCGTCACCGGTGCCACCCTGCATGCCGAAGCCGCCGAGGCCGACATGTACGCCTCCATCGACATCCTGTTCGACAAGCTGGTCAACCAGTTACGCAAGCATCGCGAGAAAGTCAGCGACAAACATCAGCACGAAGCGCGCGAAGCGCGCCAGTACGGCTGATCCTTCCCGCGGCCCGCCCTCCGGCGGGCCGCCTTCGTTTCAAAGGCGCATATCCGCCCAAGCTGGCACAATGGTCATGTCGTCGCAGCAGCCCGCCGGGCCCACCATGCGACGCAAGGGACTTGGCTTGGATCGGATCAGCGCGCGACAACTCTACGATGGCGTCCACGAACGCATGGCCCTGCGCTGGCTGTCCGGCATGCGCGGGGAAACGCGCGTGATCGAGCCAGGCGCGGCACAGTCGCGCCGGCCCTCCCTGATCGGCTACCTCAACGTCATCTATCCGAACAAGATCCAGATCATCGGCACCGAGGAGCTGAACTTCCTTGATGCGCTGGATTCGCGCCAGCGCTGGGAAGTGATGCACAAGATCGCCGCCTACCAGCCGGTGGCGCTGATCGTGACCAAGGACCAGACGGTACCGGCCGACTTGCGCGAGGTCGCCGAGGAAACCAACACGCCGTTGTGGATCAGCCCCAAGCGCGGCCACGAGTTGCTGACCTACCTGCAATACCATCTCGCCCGCATGCTGGCGGCAAAGACCACCCTGCACGGGGTGTTCCTGGAGGTGTTCTCGATCGGCGTGCTGATCACCGGCGAAGCCGGTTCCGGCAAGAGCGAACTGGCGCTGGAACTGATCAGTCGCGGCCACCGGCTGGTCGCGGACGACGCCACCGAGTTCACCCTGATCGCTCCGGACGTGATCGACGGCACCTGTCCCGAACTGCTGCAGGACCTGCTGGAAGTGCGCGGCCTGGGCGTGCTCAACGTGCGCGAGATGTTCGGCCACATGTCGGTCAAGCCATCGAAATACCTGCGTCTGGTGATCCACCTCAAGCCCATGCGCGACGGCGAGGAGACCGATGCGCTGACCCGGCTCACCGGCGACATCGGCCATCGCGAGATCTTCGACGTGCCGGTGCCGATGATCACCATCCCGGTGGCGCCGGGACGCAATCTTGCCGTGCTGGTCGAGGCCGCCGTGCGCAGCCACGCACTGAAGAGCAAGGGCATCGATCCGGCACAAACCTTCATCGACCGGCAGGCACATCAGCTGCGCCGGTTGCCGCCGTGGTGAACCCATGAACGAGAACAGCACGCCCCTGCTCAATCCACTGGTCGATCCGAGCGAGATCCACCTGATCGTGCTCACCGGCATGTCCGGCGGCGGCAAGACGGTGGCGCTGCGTGCGCTGGAGGACCTGGAGTTCTACTGCGTCGACAACCTGCCCTCCGCATTGCTGCCGCAGCTGGTCAACGCGGTGATCGAAGGCCACAGCAAGCACCGGCGCATTGCGGTCGGCGTGGACGTGCGCAATCGCGGCACGGACTTCGCGCACATGCCGACCGTGCTGTCGGAACTCGCCGGTGCCGGCGTGCAGGTGCACCTGATCTTCCTGGATTGCAGCGATGCGGTGCTGATCAAGCGTTACTCCGAAACCCGCCGCCGCCATCCGCTGGCCACGCGTGGCGTGTCGCTGGCCGATGCGATCGTCGAGGAACGCCGGCTGCTGCGCCCGTTGATGGCGATTGCGGAAAAAGTGATCGATTCCAGCGAACTGAACGTGCACCAGTTGCGACGCCTCGTGGCCACCGGCTACGCCCAGGCAACCGAAGGGCTCACCCTGATGTTCCAGTCGTTCGCGTTCCGTCGCGGGCTGCCGCTGGATGCGGATTTCGTGTTCGATGCCCGCTGCCTGCCGAACCCCCACTGGCACGCGCACCTGCGTCCGCTGTCGGGCAAGGATGCACCCGTGCGTGAATTCCTCGACGCCGAACCACTGGTCGCCGAATACTTTGCCGATACTGCACGCTGGCTGGATGCATGGTTGCCGCGCTTCGAACAGGACGACCGCAGCTACGTGACCATCTCGGTCGGTTGCACCGGTGGCCGGCATCGCTCGGTCTACCTGGTCGAGAAGCTCGCCGCCCATTACCGCGCCCTTCGCGAAGGCGTGCTTACCTTCCACCGCGAGCTGGAGTGAAGACCATGCCGCTTGCATATGTCACGGACAGCCAGTCATGAGCGTCGGCGTGATGTTGATGACCCACGAGGCAGTCGGCCAGGCACTGATCTCCGCCGCGCATCACGTGATGCCGAAACTGCCGCTGCAGGTGGCTGCGGTGGAAATTCCGCCGCAGTCCGATCCGGACGTGATGCGCACGCTCACCGTACGTCATGCGCGCGAGCTGGACCAAGGGGACGGAGTACTGGTGCTGGCCGATCTCTACGGTGCCACGCCGTGCAATATCGGGCTTTCGCTCGGCGCGCTGGGCGTGCATCTGCGCTGCGTCTCCGGGCTCAACCTGCCGATGCTGCTGCGCGTACTCAACTATGCGGAAAAACCACTGGACGAACTCGCCGAGATTGCGGCCAGCGGTGGCCGCGGGGGAATCTTCATAGATCATGCTTGAACAAGAAATCGTCGTTTCCAACAAGCTCGGCCTGCACGCCCGCGCCTCGGCCAAACTGGTGCAGCTCGTGCAGGGTTTCAAATCCACCGTATGGCTGGTCAGCAAGGGCCGCGAGATCAATGCGCAAAGCATCATGGGCGTGATGATGCTGGCTGCAGGCCTCGGCACACCGCTGACCATCCGCACCGATGGCCCGGACGAACAGTCGGCGCTGACCGCCGTGGTTGAACTGTTCAATCGCAAGTTCGACGAAGGAGCCTGAATGGGCAATGCGTCTGCCAAGCCGTCGATCCACCCGACCATGTCGATCCGGCATGAGTGGTGGCGTGCATGAGGCACGTGCTCAATGGCACGATCGCCGCCCACGGCATGGCGCTGGGACGGGCCCGACTGGTGCAGCCCAGCCGTTACACCGTCGACACGAGACCACTGGCCGAGGACGAGATCGAGGCCGAGATCGAGCATCTGCACCGGGCGCTGGATACGGCACGGCAGGAGCTGCGCGAACTGCGCGGCAAACTGCATGGCGCGCTCGCCCGCGAGGTCAACGAGTTCATCGACGCACACAGCCTGCTGCTGGACGACGCGGAGCTGCTGCGCGGACTGGATGACCTGGTGCGGATCGGCCACTACCGGCCCGGCGCCGCGCTGAAGAAACAGCGCGATCGCCTGTCCGCCGTGTTCGAGGCGATGGACGATCCCTATCTGCGCAGCCGCAAGGAGGATGTCGAGCAGGTGATCAACCGGGTGATTTCCGCTCTGCAGCGGCAGACCAGTCCGGAAGAACGCAAGCTGGCCGCGCGTGTGGGCGAGATCCTGATCGCCGACAGCATTGCGCCGGCCGACATGGCGCAGCTGGCCGGCAACGGCCTGCTCGGCGTGGTCGGCAGCTCAGGTAGCCCGTATTCGCACAGCGCCATCCTCGCGCGCAGCCTCGGCCTGCCGATGCTGGTCGGCACCCGCGATGCGCTCTCCAATATCCACGACGACGACCTGATCCTGCTCGATGCCGAGCGCGGCGAGGCGGTAGTGCATCCCACCGCGCAGGACCTGTCGCGCTATCGCGCCTGGCAGCGCGAGGCGGCGATCGAGGGCCGCCGCCTGGCCAAGCTGGCGAACGCACCCACGCGCACCCGCGACGATGTCGAAATCTGCCTGTACGCCAACGCCGAAACCCCGGCCGACGTGGCCAATGCGCGCGCGCGCGGCGCGGATGGCGTTGGCCTGTACCGCACCGAGTTCCTGTTCCTCAAGCACAAGGGTTTGCCGTCGGAAGACGAGCAGTTCATCGCCTACCGCGACCTGGTAATGGGCATGGGCGGTCTGCCGGTGACGATCCGCACGCTGGATCTCGGTGCCGACAAGGCCGACGCTGCCGGGCTGGTGCTGCGTGGCGAGGACAATCCCGCGCTGGGCGTGCGTGGCGTGCGCCTGTCGCTACGCTACCCGGCGGTGTTCTCCACCCAGATCCGCGCGATCCTGCGCGCTGCCTGCTACGGCCCGGTGCGCGTGCTGGTGCCGATGGTGACCCAGCCGGACGAGCTCATCGCAGTGCGCACGCTGTTCAAGCTGGCCCGGCAGGAACTGAAGCGCGAGAACATCGATCTGCCGGAGAAACTGCCGCTGGGCGCGATGATCGAAGTGCCGGCCGCGGCGATCAACGTGCGCGCCCTGCTGGAGCATGCCGACTTCCTCGCGATTGGCACCAACGACCTCGCCCAGTACGTGCTCGCCGCCGACCGCGGCAACGATGCGCTGGAGAACATCTACAACCCGCTGCAGCCGGCGCTGCTGCGGCTGCTCTCACATGTGATCAGCGCCGGTCGCCGTGCGAAGAAACCGGTGAGCCTGTGCGGCGAGATCGCCGGCGACGTGAACTTCACCGCCCTGCTGCTGATGCTGGGCCTGCACGAGTTCAGCATGCACCCCGGCCAGATTCTGCAGGTGCGTGACCGCCTCGCCACGCTGGATCATGCACACCTGCGCCACCACGCCGCCCGGCTGCTGCGTGCGCATACGCATGAACAGGCCGAGGCACTACTGAACGAGATCATGGGCGCGTCGGCCCCGGCCTGATTCGGCCGGCCGGCAGATCCGCGAGTCCCCGCAACAGCCATCCCCAATTAGTCACGAATTGTTTCGGTGCCTTTTACATGTCCCGGCGCATTGTAGGCGACTGGGGGAAGGACCTGCGTGCAGATGCGGATCGGCTGGATTTTCAGCACGCTCACTCTGCAGATCACACGCATCCGATCAATGGTTCTGGGGAGGATCCATCATGAAGAAGTTGCTGCTCGCCGGGTTGCTTGGAGGGTTGCTGGTGGCGTGGCTGATACCCACACCGGCCATGGCGCAGAATGCTTTCGACGGCACCTGGAAGGTCGACCTGAGCAAGGTGCACACACCGAAGAAGCCTGACGTCCTGTTGCTGCAGAACGGCATGTACGACTGCAAGACATGTGTGCCAGCCATTGGCGTCAAGGCGGATGGCACGGACCAGAAGGTCACCGGGCATCCGTATTTCGACACGGTGGCGATCAGGGTCGTCGACGATCACTCCATCCAGGAAACCGACAAGCGGAACGGCAAGGTCGTCGCAACATCAACCATGACGGTTGCCGCGGACGGGAAAACCGCAGCCTTCGAATTCACCGACAGCAGCAATACCAACTCCGACCCGGTGACCGGGAAAGGTAGCATGACCCGCGTGGCCACAGG
Source organism: Rhodanobacter koreensis (assembly GCF_054782855.1). Classification (NCBI taxonomy): domain Bacteria; kingdom Pseudomonadati; phylum Pseudomonadota; class Gammaproteobacteria; order Lysobacterales; family Rhodanobacteraceae; genus Rhodanobacter; species Rhodanobacter koreensis. The sequence continues at coordinate 196,493 of NZ_BAAGRR010000001.1, forward strand.
CCCCAAGGGAGCACATGCCATTTCCGGTTCCTGGCGAACGACGAGCTACGGCAATGTCTCGGATAACGGGTTGACCTTCACCTACAAGGTCGACGGTGGCAACCTGAGCATGACCAGCCCGACAGGCCAGTCCTACACCGCCAGGACGGATGGTACGGATGCGCCTTACAAGGGTGATCCGGGCACCACCAGTGTCTCGATAAGAAAGCTCGACAAGAACAGCGTGGAGGAAACCGACAAGCGCGACGGCAAGGTGATCAGCGTCTCGAAAATGACCGTCGCCGACGACGGCAGGACGATGGACATCGTCGTCAACGACAAGCTGCGTGGAACCACGATGTCGTTTGTGGCGGCGAAGCAGTAGATCCTCCGCGAATCAAGCCTGCAGGAGATTCCAGGCGAACATTCAGGGGTTTCGCAGGCCATGGACGGCCTGCCGAAGGCAAGCGGCGATGAACCGGCTCAACGACCAAAACTGGTGCTGCCGAGAAAGGCGTCCAGCAAGGCACCACGGTACTTCTGCCGATGCAGCAACAGCGAGAGCTTGCGCTGCAGATCCAGGAACGGGGTCTTCAGCGCCTTCAGTCGTCCCGTCGCCAGCGCATCGGTAACTGCCACGGCAGGCAGACAGGCGATGCCGAGCCCGGCGACCACGACCTGCTTGATCGCCTCGATCTGGTCGAGCTCAAGCACGGTTTCACCCGGCGGCAGCTGCGCCAGCACGCGCTCGCTGATCGCGCGCGTGGCCGAGCCAGGCTCACGCAACACCCAGCGCGCACCGGCGAAATCCGCCGGCTTCAGGCTGCGCTTGCGCGCCAGCGGATGCTCCGGTGGCGCGCACACCACCAGCAGGTCGTCGCGCCACGGCAACACTTCCAGCAGAGGGTGTGTCACCGGCCCTTCGACACAGCCGATGTCCAGGCTGTGATCGAGCACGCCCGCCGCAATCGTCTCGGTATTCGCCACGCGCAGGCGGATCGCCACCTGCGAATGGGCCCGCACGAACGCGCCGAGCAGTTCGTCGACGCGGTAATTGCCGACCGTGTTGCTGGCACCGATGCGCAGCTCGCCGCCCAGCGCCGAGCCGTCCTCGCTGCCGCGCCGGCCGAATTCCGCATGCCGTTCCAGCAGTTCCTGCGCCAGCGGCAGCAGCTCGCGACCACGCGCATTCAACCGCAGACGGCCGCGTTCACGCGCGAACACCGGCGCATCCAGCTGCCGCTCCATTTCCGCCAGCGCCATGCTGGCGGCTGGCTGGGTCAGGTGCAGCCGCTCGGCGGCGGCACGTACGCTGCCGTGCAATGCGATCTGCACGAACACCTCAAGCTGGCGCGGACTGATGTTGATCATCAGCCTATCTTATACATCTGATCAGATATTCCAAATTTTCCTGATTGATGTGGACGCGGACAATGGCGCAACTGCAGGAGCCATGCATGAACGCGTCAGCCATCGCCAACCTCACCCGCCCCACATTGCGCAGCCGCATGCCTGGCCTGGTGCTGGCAGTCGCAATCGGCCTCGCGGCCATGCTGCTGGGGCGGGAGCTGCCGCTGATCGGCGGCCCGGTGATCGGCATCGTGCTGGGCATTATCGTACGCAACCTGCTGGCGCCCGGTGAACGCTACAGCCCGGGTATCGCGTTCGCCGGCAAGCAGGTGCTGCAGTGGTCGATCATCGCGCTGGGGTTCGGACTCAGCCTCAGCCAGGTGGCGAAGACCGGTCTCGAATCGTTGTCGGTGACCCTGGTGACGATGACCGTGGCGTTTCTCGCCGCGTGGCTGCTCGGGCGCTGGCTGGGTGTGCACGACAAGCTGAAGATCCTTATCGGCGTGGGCACCGCGATCTGCGGTGGCTCGGCGATCGCGGCAGTGACGCCGATCATCCGGCCTGACGATCACGACACCGCGTTCGCGATCTCCACCATCTTCCTGTTCAACCTGGTCGCGGTACTGCTGTTTCCCCTGCTCGGCCATCTGATGCACATGTCGGACATGGGCTTCGGCCTGTGGGCCGGCACCGCAATCAACGACACCTCGTCCGTGGTCGCTGCCGGCTACAGCTACAGCCATGCGGCCGGCGACTACGCCACCATCGTCAAGCTGACCCGCGCCACCCTGATCATTCCGGTTTGCCTGGTGCTGGCCTTCGTGGTCGCCGCACGCGAAAAGCGCAGGCACCGGCAGGAAGGCAGCGTCGGTCATTTCAGCCTGGCCAGCATCTTCCCCTGGTTCATCCTGTGGTTCCTGGTCGCCTCGGCGATCCGTACCGCGGGGCTCATCCCCGCAGCCATACAGCCGGCGATTCATACCGCGGCGGAATTCCTGATCGTCGTGGCGCTGACCGCGATCGGCCTGTCGGCGAACCTGCGCCGGATGGCCTCGACCGGCGTTCGGCCGATTCTGCTGGGGCTGGGTGTGTGGGCCGCAGTGTCGGTCAGCAGCCTGCTAGTGCAGTTGGTGATCGGGCAGCTCTGACGTTTCGCCCTCCACGCCGCACGAAGCAGGCATGCCGGAACGTCCACATGGGCTGCGACCGCGATCTTTCACAACCTGTCCGACCGCCGGCGAACGCGCAAGGTCGTGCATATTGATGGTATGTAGGGCTACCTGACCGCGCGATACTGCAGCCATGCATTGAACCTGATTGAAATGGGACAAGGAGCGGCTGCACGATGAGAGTGATCGAGCGCGAAGAGGTAGCGAGACGCCTGACCTACGACGTGTGCATCCCGATCATCAGGCAGGCCATGATCGCCTTTTCAAATGGCGAGACGCGCCAGCTCCTGCGCTCGATCATTCCACTGGCTCAAGGGCACATGTTTGGAATCATGCCTGGTGCCCTGGGCGAAAGCGCGGCCTTCGGAGCAAAACTGATCAGCGTCTATCCGGAGAATTTCGCCAAAGGTCGGCAGTCTCATCAAGGGTTGGTAGTTCTGTTCGAACCCGGCACCGGAGAGCCGGTCTGCGTGGTCCACGCAGGCGAGGTTACGGCCATCCGTACTGCCGCGGCGAGTGCGGTCGCTACGGACGCCCTTGCACGTTCGGACGCGCGCCGTCTGGCGATTCTGGGTTATGGCGAACAGGCTGCAACCCATGCAAGAGCACTGCTGAAAGTACGCAGCATTCAATCCGTACGGGTGTGGGGACGTGTCCCGGAACGCACTGAGGCATTCTGTCAGCGCATGAGCGCCGAGCTTGGCATTCCTTTCAGTGGCACAGCCGAAGTAGAAGATCTGGCGAGCGACGCCGACATCATCTGTACCGTCACCAGCGCCCGCGAGCCGGTCTTGAAAGGAGCCTGGGTACGCCCAGGCACGCACATCAATCTGGTCGGTTCGAGCGTGGCCGGACCTGTCGAGGTTGATACGGATCTCGTCGCCCGGTCGCGCTTTATCGCTGACAGCCGTGAAGGCGTGCTCCGTCAAGGCGCCGAATTTCTGAGAGCGAAAGAAGCCGGCGTAATCGACGATGACCACATCGTTGCCGAGATCGGTCAAATTCTGACAGACGACATCGTGGGCCGCCGGTCCGATGCTGACATTACGGTTTACAAATCGCTTGGCCACGTAGTGCAGGATCTGGCATGCGCATGGGCACTCTACAGCAAGCCGTAATGTCCGCCTCATGTTCTTTGAGCCATCGCTACGGCCGACGTGCGGGCCGTTTCGGGCCGCACCGCGACGCTCGCCAATGATGAGTCGGGGACATGACTTCGCGAAGCCCGCTCTTCGCTGCAACACAAGAACCGCGTGGCCATTCGACCACGCGGTGCTCCATGCTCACGCTGCCTACCGTTCCCCGCGGGCATCCCGTGCAGCATGGCGTATGGCCTCCATGGCCAGCAGATAGGCGGCCGGTCCGTGACTGATGCGGGCGACGCCCGCATCAGCCAATTCACGCACATCAGGAAGCCCTGGCATCGCCATGACGTTCAGGGGCAGGTCTGTGGTGTCGCACAATTCCCGAATGGCATCCAAGTCGACCAGACCGGGAACGAAGAATCCGGAGGCACCCGCACGTGCATAGGCGGCCGCACGCTCCTTCGCCTCGGTCATCCCTTCGGGTGGCCTGATCCCGGTACCAAGGAACAGATCGGTCCGGGCATTGATGAACAGCGGTACGCCACGCGCGTTGGCCATGGAACGGATCGCTGCGATGCGCGCGCACTGTACGTTGACGCCATGCAAACCTGTCCCGTGCACGATGCGGTCCTCGAAGTTGATACCCACCACGCCGTGGTCCATCAACCGCGCAACATTGGCTGCGCAAACTTCTGGATCATCGCTGTAACCACCCTCGACATCCACGGTCACAGGGGCATCGACCGCACCGGCGATGCGGGCGATAACCTGTTCGACGAACGCGAAAGGCATCGACTCGCCATCACCATACCCCTGCGCCGCGGCAACGGCCCAACTGCTCGTCGCGATCACGGGCGAACCCGAATCACGGATGGCCACGGCGCTGCCGGCATCCCAGGCGTTGTAGAGGACGAGGGGGCTACCTTTTACATGAAGAGAAGCCAACAACTCTGCCGATTCTTTCTGCTGCACGATACGTCTCCCGAGGTGGTTGGGCTGGTGTGATTGGGTTGAGCCTGATGCATCAAGCTGCATCAAGCTCGAACGTCAGATGTTCGGCCTTGAAGGAACGAAGGAAGTCTTCTGCATCGAAGGCTTCTCCCAAGGTGAGCGCACCGCTCCGATCAAAGGAGGATTGGAGCATGCGTGTTGCCGCCTCGACCACCAGTGGTGCCGTCACGGCGTAGATGTCCTGTCCCTGCGCGCAGGCGCGGCGCGTACCCGCACCATCACGCGCGACTACCTCCATGGCGAATGTCTGTGCGGATCGCCCGCGCGCATCGATGGCCACCGGCACGGGTGTCGCAGCGTCGCGTATTTCGTTGAGGGATGCCGCATTGAGATAGGCACGCAGGTTGCGTACATGCAGATGGCGCGAGATCGTGATGATCTCGCTGAAAGGCATTTCTTCCATTTCCTGCACGCCATGCGGCGAATCGAAAGTCCATTCTTTCTTCGTCGCCGGGATTGCCATCGGTACCAAACTGCCGTTCTCCAGCACGACGCGGGGTACTCGATTGCGCTCGCCGGTCTTTCGAGTTCCCTTGGTCGGCCACCAATGATCGAGTGCGATGGCAACAGTCATGTCATCGACGGGGTGATGGCCAACCAGGGCACTGGCGAGAAGATCAGCAAGGCCACCATAAAAACCGGCTGCGGGGATGACGGCCACGCCGGCTGCGCGGGCACGCTCGTCATACAGTTCGAATATCGAGAGCGCGCTGGCTTGTTCTGCCGTGACATCCAGATAGGCACTCCCCGCCCGCAGGGCGGCTTCCACTATCGGTGATGCCGTATCCAGGAAAGGACCGGCGCAATTGATCACCACGGCGCAGCCGGCGAACGCCTGGTCCAGGGCTGCCGCATCATCAATGGTTGCGCTTCGCGCCGTCACCCCCGCTGGAGCGCTCGATACATCGCGGCCTACCGCAATCACGGGCAAACCGCGGCGCAGGAGCTCTGCGACGACGAAGGATCCGGTGTGGCCAGTGGCGCCATAGACGGCTACGGCTGCGTTGTTCTTGATCATTTTGAGTCTCCCGATTGACGCTACAGACCTGTCTGTTCTTGTAACGCTACAGAACGGTCTGTACCATGTCAACACCGAAGTTGGCCTGGTACCCGCAATGACTACGCCCTTGCCTGTTCGAAGCCGAAAAGCCGCCGGTCCCGAACCGGGGGACGTACGCGAACGGATTCTGGAATGCGCGTCGACCCTCTTTTACCGGCAAGGCGTCCGCGCCGTTGGTGTCGATCTGGTGGTTGAGCAGGCAGGCGTGGCGAAGACGAGCCTGTATCGACACTTCCGCACGAAAGACGATCTCGTCGTCGCGTTCCTGGAACGCGAGGACGTCGACTTCTGGGCTACCTGGGATGGGGTTGCGGCCAGGCACGCGAATGACCCGACCGGCGAACTGGCGGCCCATATGCGCTGGATAGGGGAACGCCTGTCGCGTTCGAACTATCGCGGTTGTCCGCAGATCAATGTCGCTGCGGAATTCCCCGAACAGGAGCATCCGGCAAGACAGGTAGCGCGCGCGCACATGCATGGACTCCGCTCACGCCTGGGTACCATAGCCAGGCGGCTCGACGTGAAACACCCGGACGTCCTGGCTGCGCAACTGGCATTGTTGATCAATGGCGCATTCGTCAGCTCGGAACTGCTTGCCACTGACGATGCGATCCGGATTCTTCTGACGTCCGCACAGGCACTGGTTCAGGCCGCTCGCTCAGCTGAGTAGGCCTGCCTCGAAACCCGGTACGGGATGCCGCTTCCGGACTTCGGGCGTTCACGGCACCGGAGCCGAAGGTCGGCCTTGGGGCGGCGGTCTCAAGCCTTCCCCTGCTCCACCAACGTCAACGCCACCTTGTCACGCAGATAGACCGGCAACGCCAGCTCGGGCGCTTGCATACGACCGGCTCTGAACTCGCGCATGGCCAGCTCGGCAACATGCGCTGCCTGCGGGTAGCGCATGCCATCGGCCGAATGCAGGGTGCCGGTGAGTCGTTCGCACAACACCGTGGCATAGGTGGCCCAGCCGCTGCCGACCACCTGCCATGCAGCGGCCGGTGGCAATCGCAAGGTGTCGGCGGTGCAGATGCGCTCCTCGTCCAGCACGATCAGTCCACCATTGTCGTCGCGGCGGTAGCAAGCCGCATAGATCTCGCCCATGCGCGCATCGATCACGGCGAGGATTGCGGTGTCTGCTTCCTCTGGCGCTTCCAGCGCCAGCGCCGCCAGCGAGGAGATGGTGATCACCGGCAGGTCCAGCGCCAGCGCCATGCCCTGCGCCAGCGACACACCGAGGCGCACGCCGGTGAACGCGCCGGGGCCGCGACCTACCGCGATCGCGTCCAGCGCGTGGCGACCGATGCCGGCTTCGGCCAGCAGATCGTCGGCCATCGGCAGCACCAGCTCGGTATGCCGGCGCGGCGCGATCTCGCTGCGCGCGATCAGTTCGTCGCCGTGGATCAGGGCGACGGAGCAGGCTTCGGTGGCGGTTTCGATCGCGAGCAGGTTCATGATCGCTCCATGATAGCGGCTGGCGGCTCGGTCGACGTGGGCACGTACGCATACCAGTCGATGCGGCGGGTCAGGTACATCATCAATCCGACCATCGTCAGCAGCACCAAGGCGCCAATCAGCAGTGCGTACTGTTCGGCTGCGATCAGCGCATACAGCATCGCGTAGATCAGCCCCAGCACGCCGCCCAGCAGCAGCCCGGCACGTCGTGCGTGCAGCACCGCCATCGCGTAGCCGCCGACCAGCACGGCCACCGCCGCGGCCGCCAGCGCATACGCCGGGCCGAAGCCGATCTGCTCGGACAGCGCCAGCAGCACCACGTAGAACGTGGCCAGCGCCGCGCCCACCAGCAGGTATTGCACCGGATGCACGCGCAACCGCTTGAGTATCTCGAACAGGAAGAACGCCACGAAGGTCATCGCGATGAACAGCAGCCCGTACTTGCCCGCGCGCACGTTGCGCTGATACACGTCGACCGGCTGGTACAGCTGTACGCCAAATGCCGACGCCTGCAGCGCCTTGTCCATGCCGTCGCCGGCATCGGCCCAGTGCTGGCCGTAGTTGCGGTTGAGGTCGAGCATGTGCCAGTGCGCGCTGAAGCCTTTCGCATCGAGCTGACGCTCCAGCGGCAAGGCCGCACCGATGAAGCTGGGGTCGCCCCATGGCGCGTGCATCGTCACATCGGTGTTGCGCGCCAGCGGCAGCAGTTGCATCGATTCGGTGCCGGCCAGCCGGAGGCTGATCTCGACATCGATCGGCTGATCGGCAAGCGCATCCAGATCCAGCGGCACCACCACGTTCGGCCATGGCCCCAGGCGATCGGCCGACGAATCGAAGCGCACCGGCTTGCCGTTGATGCGCAACTCGCTCACTTCCTGCAGGCCGCGCAGGTCGCCGATCGGCAGCCGCAACTCGGCCTTGCCGCCCTGCCATTGCGCGTTGCTGGCGTGGCGAAACTGGGCCAGGCCCTGCGGACGGAACTGCGCACCGAGCTTCACCGTGGAAACGAACACCGGCGCGGTGTAGATGCCGTAGCTTCGGGTCTGCACGGCCATTGCCACGTCGATCTTCAGCTCGTCCGCCAGCATGCTCTCGCTGCCGACTTGCACTTGTGGCGGCTGATTCGCGGCCACGGCCAGTTGGCGGATCGTCGGTACCGTCAGCACTGGACCGCCGAGTACCTGCTGGCCACCCCAGCCCTGCGCGATCTGCGCAATTGCTGTCTCGCGCAGTTGCTGGCGTTCACTGACCAACCCGCTCACCTGCATCAGCGGTATCGTCATCAGCAGCGCCAGTACGCCGATACCCAGCACCTTGGCCGTCACCGTCTGTGTCCATGAGCCCATCGCACCGCCCTCCCCGGAATGGAGCGTCGACTACACCACTCGCAACGGCGGCAACGCGGGCAAGCGCGGCCTGCCTGCTGGCCGCAAGATGGCTGGCGGATGACCGCGAAACTTCGCGCCGCCGCCGCGGTCACTGCCAGGACAGGCAAACCAATCGGCCCGGACAGGGGAACGCCATGCACACGATCGCGAAGTTTCTGGCCCGCAACAAGGGCTTCATCACCTTCATGCTGTGCATGATCGTGTTCCGCAGCGCGGTGGCCGACTGGAACGTGGTGCCGACCGGCTCGATGCAGCCCACCATCAGGATCGGCGACCGCATTCTCGTCGACAAGCTGGCCTATGACGTGCGTCTGCCATTCACCCACGTCTCGCTCGTGCACCTGGCCGACCCGCAGCGCGGCGACATCGTGGTACTGGATTCGCACGCTGCCCACGAGCGGCTGGTGAAACGGGTGATCGGCCTGCCTGGCGACGAAGTGGCGATGCGCGGCAATGTGCTCACCATCAACGGCCGCGCGGCCAGCTATGCCCCGGGCAACTACAGCGGCATCCACGACGACCTGCAGAATCCGGCACATTACGAAATCGAGCACTACGGCGACATTCGCCACGCGATACGGCTGTCGGTGAACTGGCCCAGTCCAGCCAGCAACTTCGGGCCGGTGAAAGTACCCAAAGGACAGTATCTGCTGCTCGGCGACGATCGCGACAACAGCATGGATTCGCGCTACTTCGGCTTCTTCCCGCGCAACGAGATCATCGGGCGCTCGCGCTACGTGGTCGCGTCACTGGATCCGCAGCATCACTACCTGCCGCGCGACCATCGCTTCGGCACGGCGCTCGACTGACGTTTCAGGCCGGTGGCTGCCACAGCTCGATCCGCGTGCCTTCCGGATCCATGATCCAGCCGAAGCGGCCCAGTTCGTTGGTGTCCGTGCGTTCGTCCACCGTGACGCCGGCGGCACGCAGTTGCGCCAGCAGCACATCGAGATCGTCCACCCGGAAATTGATCATGTATGGCTGCGTGCTCGGCGCGAAGTAACCGCTGTCGGCGGCGAACGGTGCCCATAACGTGCAGCCGGGACGCTCAGCGTCCTCGTCGAAGCGCACGCCGCCCCAGTCTTCGAGAGGCAGGCCCAGATGCTTCGCGTACCAGGCACTGAGTGCTGCCGGGTCGCGCGACTTGAAGAAGATCCCGCCAAGTCCGATTGCCCTTGCCATGTCCCGCCTCCTCAACCCGTAGCTGCTGCCGCGGTCTTCGCATCATCAAAGAATGTCTGCACATCCGCCAGTTCGCGCGTACGCGGCATCGGCGGCAGGCTGGCCAGGAACAGCTTGCCATAACCCTTGGTGGTCAGCCGCGGATCGCACAGCACCAGCACGCCGCGATCATGCACGTCGCGGATCAGCCGACCAGCGCCCTGCTTCAGGGCGATCACCGCACTGGGTACCTGCCAGCCCATGAACGGGTTGATGCCGGATTGTTCCAGTGCCTCCAGCCGTGCCATCAGCACGGGATCGTCCGGCGCAGCGAACGGCAGCTTATCGATCACCACCACGCTCAATGCCTCGCCGACCACGTCGACGCCTTCCCAGAAGCTCGCCGCACCCAGCAACACGCCGTGGCCGCTGGCGCGGAATTCCTCCAGGAGACGCGGTCGCGGCGCGGTGCCTTGCACGAACAGCGGCCACGGCACCTTGTCCTGCAGCAGCTCGGCCGCACGGCGCAGCGCGCGATGCGAGGTGAACAACAGGAACGCGCGGCCGTTCGAGGCATGCAGCACCGGCAGCACGGTCTCGATCACTTGCTCGGTGTAATCACGTGCATTCGGATCGGGCAGACCGGACGGCAGATAGCACAGTGCCTGCCGTGCGTAGTCGAACGGGCTCTCCAGGCTCAGCGTCTGCGGATCATCCAGTCCGAGCTGGCGCGCGAAATGGTCGAAGTTGCTGGCCACCGACAGCGTCGCCGAGGTGTGGATCCACGCCGCATGGGTGCGCTCGCGCAGGCCGCGCATCGGCACCGCCAGATCCAGCGGTGTGGCGTACAGCGCGAAGCCGCGCGGGAAGGTTTCGTACCAGCGCACGTCACGATCGCCGTGCGACTCGACGATGCGCTCCAGCCGCTCGGTGAACAACGCAGCGCGTTCGTGCAGGTTGGTGAAGCCGCGCGAGCGCTCGGCCTGCGAGGCGAGCAGTTCGGCCAGCGTGGCCAGCAACTCGCGCAGGTCGTGCAACCCTTCGCGCACGTCGGCGCGATCCTCCAGTGGCTGAAACGCACCGCGCGCCGGCAACGCATCCATCGCCAGCCGCAGCTTGCGCAGTGCATCCTGCAGCGCTTCGACCGGCTCCAGCAGCAGACCGATCGCACCGGTGACGCCGTTGCATTCGGTCAATGCATCCTGAGCCAGCTCGCTCAGCTGGCGTGCGCTGACGCTTTGCGAGAAGAACTGCCCGGCCAGCTCGGGAATCTGGTGTGCCTCGTCAAGGATGAAGGCCGCCGCACCTGGAAGAATTTCGCCGAAGCCTTCCTGCTTCAGTGCCAGGTCGGCAAACAGCAGATGGTGGTTGACCACCACCACATCGGCCTCCAGCGCCTCGCGACGCGCCTTCACCACATGGCAGTCATCGAAGAACGGGCACTCCACGCCTAGGCAATTTTCCGGTGTAGAGGTGACGCGTGGCCACAGCGGCGATTCCTCCGGCACCTCGGCCAGTTCCATCCGGTCGCCACGTCGCGTGCGTGCCGACCAGGCACGGATCGTCGCCAGCTGCGCGGCCTGCGTGCGCTCGAACGTGGCACCCTCGCGCACGGTCTGATCGAGCCGGTGCAGGCAGAGGTAATTCGCGCGTCCCTTCAGCAAGGCCGTCTTCAGCCGCGCGCCAAGCACCGAACGCACCTTGGGCAGGTCGCGGAAATACAGCTGGTCCTGCAACGCCTTGGTGCCGGTGGAGATGATCACTCGCTCGCCCGACAACAGCGCCGGCACCAGGTAGGCGTAAGTCTTGCCGGTGCCGGTGCCCGCCTCGGCGATCAGCGTGTCGCGTCCGGTGATCGCCTGTTGCACCGCCCGCGCCATTACCTGCTGCGCCAGCCGCGGCGCGAAGTTCGGCAGCTCACGCGCAAACGGGCCATCGGCACCGAGCAGGGCGCCGACATCATCGGACCCGATGTCATCGAAATCAGTCATCCATCAAGTATGGCCGAGTGGACCGGCGCGGCAAACCGTGCTGGCGGGAACCGCGGACGGTGCAGGCACATCTACTGGACAGTGTCACCGTCCGATCCACCAAAGGAGAATCGACATGAGACTATTCGCCCCCTCGATGGCGCCCGCGCTCGATCTGCTCGATATTCGCGGGCAGCCCATCGTGATCGGCGGCAACGGTCGCCGTACCCTGCTTTCGTTCTTCCGCGATGCCGCATGCCCGTTCTGCAATTTCCGTATCTACGAGCTGACCAACCATTACCCGGCGTTGTCTGCGCTCGGCCTGGACATCGTCGCCGTGTTCAGCGCCTCGCAAGCCGAAGTACTGCGCTTCGCCGGGCGCCGTCCGCGCCCTTTCAGTATCGCGGCCGACCCTGCCTCGACCGCGCATGAGATCTACGGCATCGAGCGTTCGCTGTGGCGCAAGCTGAAGGCCATCGTGCTGCGCATTCCAACTCTGATCAGGGGCCTGCGCCTGGTCGGCCTCGCCGGCCTGAACACCGGCAACCTGATGCCCGCTGATTTCCTGATCGACGAACACGGCCGTATCGTGGAGGCCTACTACGGCAGCGACGCCGGCGACCGCATTCCGATCGAACGCATCGAACTGTTTCTCGCACGCGGACTGATCAGGCGCGCAGCATGATCCATCGCCTCGTGCCGGTCACATCGGCGGCGGCGTGCCGATGACGCGACATGTCCACTGGCGAGGACAACCGCGAAGGTCCACCATGCCGTCACCATCACGGGAGAGCGCATCATGACGACCGAGCTGTGCATGCTGATGTGGAGTGTCGTACTGGGACTGGTGCAGATCGCACTGGCCGCCGCCTGCTCGGTCGGCCAGCGCGGGCTGGGATGGGCCGCCAGCGCACGCGACGAGGTCAAGCCGCCGCTCAGCGGCATCGGTGGCCGCCTCGACCGCGCCCGCGCGAATTTCCTGGAAACTTTTCCGCTGTTCGTCGCCGTCGTGCTGACTGCCCATCTGCTGCAGCGTCACGACAACCTGACCGTACTGGGTGCGCAGCTCTACTTCTGGGCACGACTGGCCCATTTGCCAGTCTATGCCGCCGGCATTCCCTATCTGCGCACGCTGATCTGGGCGGTGAGCATCGTCGGCATCGTGCTGTTGCTGACCGCGCTGTTCTGAAAGCTCATTTGCGGGAGCTTCGCCCCTCGGTGCCGTCATTTCCGCGGCTTTCGACGGCCGAATGGCTGGTCAAGCGGGAATGACGGCAAAAAAGCGGACCTTTCGAGGTTCCTTCGAGTTTTCTGCTGACTGAGATGTCAGTTCAATAGCGTGAAATCCCCGCCTTGTGACATTGCTGCACCCACTTGCGCGCAGTGTCGGCACCCGCTTCATCTCCGGCCTGCAGGCGCATTTCCACGATGGTCTGCCAGTTGCGCGCACATAGCGGGCCCAGCTTGGGCCCGAGCGACCACGATTGATGGGCGAGCTTTTCGGCCGTGACGTAGTCCTTCAGGCGCACCGCGATCTCGGCGCGATCCTGCAGCAGGTCGGGCGAATCCGGACTGAGCTTGATCGCCTGATCGAGCTTGGCCGCGGCATCGGCGTAACGGCCAGCCTGCTCGTCATTCTTCGCGACCTCCTGCAAGGCGGTGACACCGGGATCGCGCAACGGGTTGACATCGATGACGGATTTTTCGCGATCACCGGCCGCACGTATCGCGCCGATCATGTCATGGTCCGGCACCACCGTCGGCTTGACCGGTGCCGGTGCTCGCTCGAACAGGCTGCAGCCGCCCAGCAGGATGAGGGACAACAGGACGAGGGACAGCGAGGGGCGCTTGAACGAGTGCAACATGATCAGTTCCGGATGGGGGTATCGGTTGCGGCAGGCACCGTGCTGGCGGCGGACGCCGGATGGTTGCCGCCGCCGAACAGGCTTTGCACACCCTGCCAGAAGCAGCCCTCGCTATCGCTGGACAGCGTCCCGGCAATCACCGGCACCTGCCGCGCACCTTCGCACTGCGGCTCGGTGCGCTTGCCGTCGGCCGGGTTGATCCAGGCCATTTCCAGCCCGGCGGCGGGTACGGCGGACAATGGCCGCGTGGGCAGTTTCGCGAACAGTTCGCGCCATGCGCGCAAGGCGCCGGTGGCGCCGAACAGGCCAGTCGACTTGTTGTCGTCGCGCCCCATCCAGAACACCGCCAGATGCTCGCCGGTGAAGCCGGCAAACCAGCTGTCGCGGGTGTCGTTGCTGGTGCCGGTCTTGCCCGCGGCATGCAGCCACGCCAGCCCGGAATTGCCGATGGCGCTTGCGGTGCCGTTCAACGCCACCTGCTGCATCGCCCAGGTCGTCAGGTGCACCGCGTCCTGGTATTCGCCGTTGCCGCCCTGCACCTGATAACGCTTGATGGTTCGCCCATTGCCGTCGACCACGCCGCGCACCGCCACCAGCGGCAGCGCATGGCCGTCGGCGGCCAGGTACTGGTACAGCTGGGTCAGTTGCAGCGGAGCCAGATCCAGCGCACCGATCAGCAACGACGGGCCGGGATTGACGTTGCTGAGGCCGAACGATTCGAGGAACGACTTGATCCGCGGCAGGCCCACGGCCAGACCGAGACGAATGCTGGCCAGATTCCACGACTGTTCCAGCGCTTCGACCATCGGCACCTGGCCGTGGCTCTGGTTGTCGTCGTTCTGCGGCGTCCACATGCTGCCATCGGACTGGCGCATGCTGATCGGGCTGTCGTCGAGCAGGCTGGCCAGGTTCCAGCGCCCGGGCTGGGTCAGCGCCACCAGGTAGACGAATGGCTTGATCGTCGAACCGATCGGGCGACGCGCATCCAGCGCACGGTTGAAGCCCTGGTCGCCCGGAATCTTGCTGCCAACCACGGCCAGTACGCTGCCGGTCGGCGCATCGGTTACCACCGCCGCCGCCTGCAGCGTATCGGCGCGCTTGCCCAGCGCCTTCATCGCGCCGGTGATCGCCTGCTCGGTGTACAACTGGGCGGCCGGATCGAGCGTGGTGAAGACCGACAGATTGCCCTGGCTCAGGGTTTCGTCGTCGAAATCGGCGGTGATCTGCGTACGCACCAATTGCATGAACGCGGGGAAGCGGTTGTGCGGCAATTGGCCGTTGCTGACGATATCCAGCGGCGAGGCCTGCGCGGCGTTGACCTGCGCGGCGGTAAGCAGGCCCGTATTGGCGAACTCCTGGAGCACCAGGTTGCGCCGGGCCAGCGCACGCGCCGGCGCGCGGCGTGGATCGTAATAGCTCGGCCCCTTCACCATGCCGACCAGCAGGGCGACCTCCTGCGGCCGCAGATCCTCCAGCTGGCGGCCGAAGTAGAACTCCGACGCCGCGGCAAACCCGTGCACGGCCTGATCGCCCTGTTGGCCTAGGAATACGTCGTTGACATAGGCCTCGAGAATCCGATCCTTGCCGTAATGTGCCTCCAGCAGCATCGACATCAACGCTTCGTTGATCTTGCGCGTGAAGTTCTGGTCGCGGCTCAGGAACAGGTTGCGCACCAGCTGCTGGGTCAGCGTGGAACCGCCCTGCACGGTATGCCCGGCGCGCAGGTTGGCGAACGCGGCGCGCAGGATCGCACCGAAGTCGACGCCGATGTGGTGCTTGAAATCACGATCCTCGACAGCCTGCAGGCCGGTGACCAGCAGCGGCGGCACATCGGCCAGGCGCACGAAGCGGCGTTCCTCCTGTTTGGCACCGTACAGCGTGGCGATGCGTGCCGGATCGAGGTGAGTCAGCTCGATGCTCTTGCCCGTGGCGACATCCTGCACCGACTGCACTTCCCCCTTGCCCAGGGTGACGCGGATGCGCTTCGGCAGTTCGCCGCCATCCGGGCCGGCGTAACCGCGCGAGGAAATCGTGTAGCGCGTGCCCTGCTTCATCCAGCTGCCCGCTACCTGGCCGTGGCCATCCTCACTGTAGCCGGCGAAGGTCAGTTCCAGTTCCAGCGCAGCCGGTGTCATCGGCGTATCGGCGCCCAACGGCAACGGCCGTGCATAGACGCGGGTGGGCACGGCGAACACCAGATCGTTGAAGCGATCCTGCACGCGCTTGTTCAGCACCAGCGTATAAGGCAGCACGAAGCCGAACAACAGGCCGGTGCCGATCCAGAACGGGATGCGCAACCAGGGCCAACTGGCGCGAGCGAGCGAACGTGTACGGGTCAATAGATCCAACGTGGGGGAATCCGACGGCAAAGTGAGTCGATCATAGGGCCTGCACCCCGGCGCGCAAATGAACGCCGCGGCCGGTTTCGGGGCAAAACAAGGGCAAGGTGACGGGTTGCTCTACGCTGGCGACATCCACATCGACGATTCGGGCCGGAATGGCCGCGGACTGATGCCCAGTAGCCGGCGCAATTCATCGTTGTCCGCGACCAGGTCGGTGTCCAGCCGGTTCAGCGGGCCCCGCAACGGCGGCAAGGCATGCTGTCCCAGCCGCAACAGCCATGCCGGCAACGGCAACGGCACGGTGGCCCGCGGCAGGCTACGGCGCACCCGCGCAAACATTTCCGCAGCCGGCAGACGCTCGCCGCCGCCGATCGGCAGGATGCGTCCGGCCGCCGCCGGACACTCCAGCGCGGCCAGCACGGCCTGCGCGATGTCGTCCGCATGCACCGGCTGGCGCAGGCCACGGCCCGCCGGCAGCGGAAACAGCCTCAGGCGCATCGCGCGGCGGGCAATCGGAGTCAGGCTCTTGTCCAGTCCGGCGCCATAGACCAGGGTCGGTCGCAGCACGGTCCAGTCGCAGCCGTGACGGGCGCAGGCTGCGGCCAGCGCCGCCTCGCCGTCGCGCAGCTGGCGCGAGATGTTGCGCTCGGCCGGCACGCTGGAGTCGCGCTTGGTCTCGGCACTCATCGAACTGGTGGCGATCACGCGCGGCGCATCGCTCAGCGGAGCCTGCGACAACCATTCCGCCAGCGCCCACAGCGGGCCAAAGCTGATGATCGCCGACAACGGTGGCAGCACCGGCACGATATCGGGCAGCGCACCCTGCAGCCAGTTCACGCCAGCTTGTGCCGGTCGCGGACGCCGGCTCAGCGCCAGCACCTGCTCGCCACCGGCCAGCAGGCGGGGCAACAGGAAATGGCCGATCTGACTGCTGCCGCCGAGAACCAGTACTGTCATGCCGCACTCATTGGCTGGCTTGCAGCCGCGCGCTGAGATCCAGCACGCGCGGATGATTCGGTGCCAGCTTGCGCGCGCGGTCCAGCGACTGCATGGCCCCTGCCCGATCACCATTCGTCAGCTGCTGTTCGGCCTGATCAAGCCAGGCCGATGCCAGCCGGTTGCTGAGCGCACCCTGTGCGGCATCGCCCGGCGCCAGATCGGAGAGGTTTGCCAGCATGTCGCCGGCCTGCTTCAGCTGGCCGTTGGCCAGATCCTGATTGAACTGCTGCTCGACCTGGCCCGGCAGTGCCTGCAAGCCCTGCAGCGCAGCCGCATTGTTGCCGTCGATCGCCAGCGCGCTGCGATACAGGTCATACGCGCTGTCGCCTGGCGGCATCATGATGTTGCCGTTGCGGGTAGCCACCTGTGCACGCTGCACCAGCTGCGCCACCGCCGCACTTTGCTGCGGCGACAGCGTCGCCGGCACGGGTGCGGCGGCACCATCGTCATCCGAGGGTGTTGCCGTGGTGCCGTGCGCTTGCACTGCGCTGGCCAGATGCGCCCGCACCGCCGCGAGGTCTGCCGACTTCGGCGCCAGCGCAGCGGCCTGATCGAGCAGCTTGCCGGCCTGGGCCGTGTCGCCGGCATCAATCGCGGCGCTCGCCTGAACGGTCAGGGCTTCCGCCACATCACCGAGGCCACCTTTGGCCTGCGCGTTGTCCGGATCAAGCGCGAGCGCCGCCTTGAAATGGGCCAGCGCGGTATCGTCGCCGGTGCCACCGATGCGACCAGCGCGCAACGCGTCCTGACCCTGCTTGAGGGCGGCATCCAGCGCACTGCTGTCTTGCTGGTGTACCTGTGCCTGTAGTGCACGCAGCGCCGGAAGCGCACCGTTGTTCGGCTGCAGCGCCGCGAGTTGATCGATGCTGGCGTTGGCTCGGGCGCTGTCATTCGCATCGAATGCCTTGCGCGCCTGCACTGCCAGCGCATCGCCCACCTGATCCAGTCCATGCGCCGCCACGGCGTTGCCAGGATCGGTCTGCAATACCTGCCGATACAGCGCACCGGCACCCTGCGGACCGTCCAGCTGGCCGGCAGCCAGCGCCTGCTGGGCACGATCGACCAGATCGACCGTCTTTACCTGTGCGCCGCGTGCGCTGGCAATCGACTGGTCAAGCCGATCGATGTCGCTGCCGCCACCGAGCAGCTCGCGGGCCACCGCCGCCTGCTGCGTTGCCTGGCTCAACTGGCCCGCCTGCAGTGCGGCATCGGCCTGCGACAATTCGGCCTGACCCACCTGGCGCAAACCTGCGCGTGCACGATCGTTGTCCGGTTCAAGCGCCAGTGCAGCCTGGAACAGTTCGCGCGCGCTGGTACCGTCCTGGCCGTCCAGACGACCGGCTTGCAAGGCCTGCTGCGCCTGCCCCAGCACGTTGTTGAAATCGGTGCGCGGCAGCATCCCGCGCAAGCGGCTCTGATTGATCCACAACGCGGTGACCAGCCCGATCACCAGCAAAAGCAGCAGCGGCACCAGCCAGCCACGTCGACCACCACGCCGCGGCGAGCGTGTCGTTCGTGCGGAGGACTGGCGTGGCTCGACCTTCACTTGTGGCAGACCGTCACCGGATGGCACGCGTGGCGCATCCAGGTGATCCAGATCACCCAGGGTAGGTTCGGTGCGACGGGGCGCATCCGCGTCGTGCTGGTCTCGGCGTCCGCTCATGATCCATGTCTGTTGAAGCAACTGCACGCAGCTTAGCATCGGGCTGTCGACGCGCTTCGCGCCGCCGCAACAGGCGTTCAGCTTGCGACGCGCACGCCTCGGCGAATCCGGGTATCCGGGCCATGCGCACTGAGACCCGCGGAGGCGTCCGCTAGTTCAGCCGGTGCCTACCCGTCGCACGTCGACCACGTTCGGCAGCGCCAGCAGCTTGCCGAGCAGGGTCGACAACTGGTCGAAATCGCGCACACGCAGGGTGAAACGCATCTCCACCTCGCCGGTATGGGTGATCAGCCGGCTGGACGAGGCGATGATATGGGTGCCGGCATTGCTGATGACGCCGGTAACGTCCTTCTGCAAACCCTTGCGGTCGTAGCCACGCAGCTCGATGTCGACCTCGTAGGCCTGGCTCGCGGCGCGCCCCCAGCTGACCTCGATCACCCGGTCCGGATCGCGCCGCGCCAGTCGTGCCAGGCTGCCGCAGTCGGTGCGATGCACCGACACGCCACGGCCACGGGTGATGAAACCCCGCACGGCATCGCCGGGCAGCGGCTGGCAGCAGCGCGCCAGCGTGGTCAGCAGATTGCCGATGCCCTCGATGCTGAGCGCGCCATGATCGGGCGCGTTCGCCCGCGCGCTGACCGGCGCCGTCAGCGGTACCGCCGGCTGCGCGGCCTCCTGCAGCACGCGGGCGATCTGGCCCGGCGTGATCTCGCCCAGTGCCAGCGCGATCAGCAAGTCGTCGTGGCTCTTGAGATGGAAATGCGCCGGCAGCCTTGCTGCATCCGCGGTCGACAGCGCCAGCCTTTTCATCTCGCGCTCGAACATGCCGCGGCCGACCGCGAGGTTGGTGTCGTGGGCAATCCGGTGGAACCATGCACGCACCTTGTCCTTCGCCCGCGATGTATTGAGGTAGCCGTGATGCGGTGACAGCCAGTCGCGGCTGGGTTCGGCCACCTTGGCGGTGAGGATTTCCACGCGATCGCCGCTCTGCGGCTGGAACGTCAGCGGCACGATGCGGCCGTTGACCTTGGCGCCGCGGCAGCGATGACCGACCTCCGTATGCACCAGATAGGCAAAGTCCAGCACGGTCGCGCCACGCGCCAGATCGAACACTTCGCCCTTGGGCGTCAGCAGGTAGACGCGATCTTCCAGCAGTTCGGTGTGGAGGTCGGCCGCCAGCGCGCTATCGTCCTCGCCACGCGGCTCCAGCAGCTTGCGCATCCAGGCGATCTTCGCCTCGAATTCGGCATCGGCGCTGCCACCTTCCTTGTAGCGCCAGTGTGCGGCCACACCAAGCTCGTTGGCACGATGCATCTCGTGGGTGCGGATCTGCACTTCCAGCGTGCGCCCGGCCGGGCCCAGCACGGCGGTATGCAGCGACTGGTAACCGTTGCTCTTGGGCCGCGCGATGTAGTCGTCGAACTCACCCGGCAAATGCGGCCAACGCGCATGCACCACGCCCAGCGCGGCGTAGCAGTCGGTGACGTTGTCGACCAGCACGCGCACGGCGCGGATGTCGTACAGGTCGGAGAACTCCAGCGCCTTGCGCTGCATCTTCTTCCAGATCGAGTAGATGTGTTTCGGCCGGCCGGCCAGGTCGGCACGGATGCCGGCCGCCACAAGCGCCTGCTGCAACTCGGCCAGCGCATCGCGGATGAAGCCTTCGCGGTCGGCACGGCGTTCGTCGAGCAGTTTGGCGATGCGCTGGTAGACCTCCGGCTGCAGGAAACGGAAGGCCAGATCCTCCAGCTCCCATTTCAACTGCCAGATGCCGAGGCGATTCGCCAGCGGCGCATGGATGTCGCGCGTCAGTCGCGCCAGTGCGGCGCCCTGCTCCGCCGGCAACGCTGCCGCCGCACGCATCCGCGCCAGCTGCCGCGCCAACAGCACGAATACCACGCGCAGATCGCGCACGATCGCCAGCAGCAGCCGGCGCAACCCTTCCGAACCGCCCTCCGGTGACCGCTGCGCATGCAACGCCCATACCTGCTCGGCAGCCTGCTGGCCAACGACCAGCCGCTGCAGCTCTATCGGCAATCCGCTCGCCCGTGCCGTCCACAGTGCCGGATCCATCCGCGCCAGCTCGAACCACAACGCCGCCGCCTGGGTCTGTGCATCGCAGCCCAGCATGCCGAGCAGGTCCAGCACATCGCAGCATTCGGCCTCGGGCACCGGCTGCATGGCGCAGGCCTGGAGCGCTTCGGCCAGCAACGGCGGCAAGCTGCCGGCACGATCGCGCCACTGCAACAGGCTGGAGGATTTGACGGTTCGGGCCATGAGGCAGGGTGTCCGGTACTGCTCGCTATGGTAGCCGCAGCCGCATGCCGGCGACCGCCATGCATGCGGTGCTTGGCCTGGAGGCGGTTTACCGCGCAGAATCGTCCATCCTTAATCGTTCCGCGATCCATCGTACCCAGAGGATTCACCCATGCCGATCCGCCCACGTCACCTGATCCTGTCCATGTTGCTGACGCTGCCGTTGTGCTGCCTGCCCGTGCACGCCCAGCAGGCTGCCGGCCTGCAGCAGCGCATGAGCAGCGCCGAGTTCAAGGCCGCCGGACTGGACAAGCTGTCACCGCAGGAGCTGGCCAATCTCGACAGCTGGCTGAGCACGCACGGCAAGGTCACCACCAAGGTGGTCGATGCCAGTGGCAAACCGGTGTTCTATGCCGACAAAGCCTCGCGCAGCAAGATCAACGCGCACATCGTGGGCCATTTCGGCGGCTGGCATGGCAACGACCAGCTCACCCTGGACAACGGCCAGGTATGGCAGCAGGCCAGCTCGGACGCGCCTTCCTGCATGAGCTCGGACAATCCGGTGGTCAAGGTCAAACCGTCGCTGATGAGCAGCTGGCTGATGTACGTCGACGGCTGCAATGGCGACGTGCACGTCGAGCGGGTGCGCTGACGAAGCCACCCGTGCGATGGCTGCAATCCCTGCTCGTCGCGCTGCTGGCTGCGGGCTTGACCCTGCTGGGCGTATGGCTCGTCATGCTGTGGAGCGGCGCTGGCGCGCCATCGTTGACGGATTTCGGGCAACGGCACCCGGGACTCGGTGCCGCCTTCGGCATGCTGGTGGCGGCGCTGGTCCAGCGCCGCAAGCACAAATCACGCTGAGCCGAGCGTCTCCAACGCCTTGGCCAACCGCTTCGCCGATACCGGCTCGGCGGTCTTCAGTTCCTGCGCGAACAGCGACACGCGCCATTCCTCGATCAGCCAGCGCAACTCGGCCAGGTCCGCCGCCGTGCCGGCGGCGCGGTGCTGCAGATACGCACGCCAGTACGGCATCACCTGCAGCATGCGCTGCTGGTCCTTCGCCGGATCCTGGCGCAGCCGTTCACCGCGCAGGCGCATGGCCTTCAGATAGCGCGGGAACTGCACCAGCCGCGGCAGTGGCAGTTCGCGCAGGAACCCCGGTGTGAGCAGCGCATCGAGCTGTTCGCACAGGTCGTCGTAGCTGGCGCGGGCGAAGCCCAGCAGCGGCGGCTGCAGCCAGGGTTTCAGCTCGGCCTGCGCCTCGATGATCGGCTCGGCCAGCTTCAGCCGCTCCACCGCGGCGGTAAACAGCTCGCGTGACGCCTGCACGCGCAATGTCTCGAACGCACCTGCCGTGCGAACGTCCAGATCGTGGCGTTCCAGCAGGTCGACGAAACCACCTTCGACCAGATCCTCGCGCAGCCCATCGACGCTGCCCAGCGGCGCGTACTTCAGCGACAACGGATTGGCGATCGGCAAGCGTCGACGCGCCTGCTTCACATCGCTGGCCAGCGCGTTGCGCAGCAGGCGAACCACACCCTGCTGGTGCGCCGCACGTGCCTCGTCGACACGTTCGAACACGCGCAAGGCCACCGCCTCGCCCAGATCGACCAGCGCAGGGAAGGCCAGCAGACCACCGTCGGAGCGGACCTGTGCAGGAATCTCCTCGAAATCCCAGCTGGCGACATCCTCGCGGGTCAATTCGATATCGGTCTTGCGCGAGAACGCCTCGCGCGCCTGCCCCTCCCACTGCGCGCGCAACGCGGCAAGGTCGCGGCCGCTGGCCAGCGGCCTGCCCGGCTTCGATGACGTATCGCCGTCATGCAGGCGGTAGCGCATGCGGAAGTGCGCCGGCAGGTCGACACCGGCAAACTCGGTGGCACTCACCTCGACACCGGTGGCGCGTTTCAGGAAAGCCGCCAGGGCCCTGGCCAGGGACTCGTCGCGCGGCGATTCCGCCTCGACGAAGGCGCGTGCGAAATCCGGTGCCGGCACGAAGTTGCGACGCAGCGCTTTCGGCAGTCCGCGGATCAGTTCGGCCACCTTTTCGCCGAGCAGCCCGGGTACCAGCCATTCGCAGCGCGCCGTCGGCAGTGCATTCAACATCGCCAGCGGCAGGTGCAGGGTGACACCATCAGCCTCGTCACCGGGCACAAAGCGATATTCAAGCTTGTAGTGTTGTGACCCTATATCCAGCGCCGCCGGGAAAGCTTTCGCATCCAGCCCGGCACTACCGGCCATCACGTCGCCCAGCGACCAGCGCAACGCCGCCTGCTCCGCCGGGCGCGCCTTGCGATACCACGCATCCAGTGCGCGACTGCTGGCGATCTCTTCAGGCAGCTTGCCCTCGAAGAACGCGACCAGCTCATCCTCGTGGCGGATCAACCCTTCGCGGCGCTGCTTCGCCTCGATGCCCAGCGCCTCTTCCAGCACGCGCTGGTTGGCACGAATGAAATCCGCGGCTGCTCCAGCGCGTCCTGCGCCCGCAGCACTTGACCTTCCATGGTCGGCGCCGTCGAGGTCGCCACGCACCAGCGCCTCGCGCAGGAAGATCGCGTGCGCCAGTACCGGATCCTGCGCCTGGAACGTCACCGGCCGTTTCTCCACCAGCACGAGGCCGAACAGGCTGACCTGCTCGTAGGCCACCACGCAGCCGCGCTTCCTCGACCAATGCGCGTCGCGGCAATTCATGCGCAGCAGATGCGCCGCCTGCTGCTCGATCCACAGCGGCTCGACCCGTGCATTCGCCATGCCCCACACGCGTCCACCGACATCGAGGATCTGCGCGGAGAAGATCCAGTTCGGTGGCACCTTGGACAAGGCCGAGCCGGGGAATGCCTGAAACTTGCGCTCGCGGGTGCTCTGGTAGATGCCCTTCTCGTCCTTGCGGCCGACCTGGGTGGGCAGGCCGGCGAGCAGAGAACGATGTACCGACTCATACAGGCGATCAGCCAAGTCGCTGTCCCGGCTTTCCCCTCCGCCTGCAGAGCCTGTTCCCGGCTTGATCCGGGAGGAAGACTCGGGAAGGATGCTCTTGGCCTTGAGAGCCTCGCCCCTGCCGATTTGCCCCCTGCGCCTTCCTTCGGTCGCAGGGGGCGAAGCAGAACGCGCAGGCTGCGCTGCAGGCGGTTCTGGATGCGCCCCGCCATCCTGCTTCCAGCCCAGCTCCTGCACCACCAGCAGCAACTGCCGGTGCAGCTCGCGCCATTCGCGCATGCGCATGAAGCTGAGGAAATGCCGCGAGCACCAGTCGCGCAATTTCGACTGGGTCAGTTCCTCGTGCGCATCGTGATAGGCCTTCCACAAGTTCAGCACGCCGATGAAATCGGATTTCGGATCGGCGAACGCGGCATGCGCGGCATCGGCCTGCTGGCGCGCATCGGAGGGACGCTCGCGCGGATCCTGGATGCTGAGGAAGGACACGATGGTGAGCAGTTCGCGCAGCGAATGCAGCTTCTCGCCTTCCACCAGCATGCGCGCCAGCTGCACATCGATCGGCAGCCTTGCCAGCGTGCGACCGATCGCCGTGAGCTTGCGTGCGTCGTCGATCGCCGAAATTTCCGCGAGGCGGCGATAGCCGTCCGCCACCACGCGCGGGTCCGGTGCCTCGAGGAACGGAAAATCATCCACCTCGCCCAGTTGCAGCGCCAGCATGCGCAGGATCACGTTGGCCAGCGACGAACGCAGCAGCTCCGGATCGGTGAACGCGGCACGACTGGCGTAATCGGCTTCGTCGTACAGGCGGTAACAGATGCCCGGCCCGACACGTCCGCAGCGCCCCTTGCGTTGGTCGGCCGCCGCCTGCGACACCGGCTCCACATGCAGCCGCTCGAGCTGGCTGCGCTGGCTGTAGCGCTTCACCCGCGCGGTGCCGGTATCGATCACGTAGCGGATGCGCGGCACGGTCAGCGACGTCTCGGCCACATTCGTCGCCAGCACCACGCGGCGCTTGATACCCGGCTTGAACACGCGGTCCTGATCGCCGGCGGACAGCCGCGCATACAGCGGCATGACCTCGGTCTCGCGGTATTGCCGCCGCGACAGCAGCAGATGCGCGTCGCGGATCTCGCGCTCGCCGGGCAGGAAGATCAATACATCGCCACGCGGGTCATCGTGGCTGATTTCATCGAGCACGGCGGCGACATGTTCGGCGCTGCCCTGCTGCATGTCCTTGCTGCGCCCCTGCCGGGCTGCGATCTCGTCCAGCGAGCGCCAGCGCAGCTCGACCGGATACGCGCGCCCTTCCACTTCCACCACGGGCGCGCCGTCGAAATGCTCGGCGAAGCGTGCGGTGTCGATCGTCGCCGAGGTGACGATGATCTTCAGCTCCGGCCGTTTCACCGCCAGCCGCTTCAGATAACCGAGCAGGAAGTCGATGTTGAGGCTGCGCTCGTGCGCCTCGTCGATGATGATGGTGTCATAGGCACTCAGCCACGGATCGCCCTGCGTCTCGGCAAGGAGGATGCCATCGGTCATGAACTTGATCAGGCTGCGTTCGGACACCTGGTCGTTGAAGCGCACCTGGAAACCCACCTGTTCGCCCAGCGGGGCAGCGAGTTCCTCGGCCACGCGACGCGCCACCGAGCGCGCGGCCAGCCTGCGCGGCTGGGTACAACCGATCATGCCGGCCTCGCCGCGACCGGCGGCGAGGCACAGCTTCGGCAGCTGGGTGGTCTTGCCCGAACCGGTCTCGCCGGCGATCACCACCACCTGGTGCCTGCGGATCAGCTCGACGATGTCGTCGGCGCGCGCGGTGATCGGCAGCGATTCGTCCAGCCGGATCGCCGGCTTGGACGCCTTGCGTGCGGCACGCTTCGCGGCGGAGCGTTCGATATCGGCAGCCAGTGCATCGAGCCTGCCCGTCCCCGGCTTGCGCGACAGTCCGCGCCAGCGGCCCAGCAGCCGGCCGAAGTCGCGGCTGCACACGCCATCGAGTGCCTTGCGCAAGGTGCGCAGGCGGGTGTCTGAAGAAACGGGAGATACCGGCGGGGTGGAGTCATTCATGGGACTGCACATGATAGCCGCTGGCTATCGTCGATATCGAAAGCATTCATTTCACCCCAATCGGACAAGCGGCTACTGTCACTGACAGGTTTCCACTCAAGGGTAAGGAGCAAGCGCATGGCCATGAACATCGGTATCGCCAGGAAGGATCGCGAAGCAGTCGCCAAACACCTGTCCAGGCTGCTTGCGGACACCTATTCGCTGTACCTGAAGACGCACAGCTTCCACTGGAACATCACCGGGCCGCAGTTCAACAGCCTGCACGCCATGTTCGAGACCCAGTACAACGAGCTGTGGCTGGCCGCCGACGAAGTGGCCGAGCGCATCCGCACGCTGGACGTGTTCGCGCCGGGTTCCTACAGCCAGTTCGGCAAGCTCACCTCGATCAGGGAGGAATCCGGTGTGCCGGAGTGGAAAGACATGGTCGGCCAGCTGGTCGAGGGACACGAGATCGCCGCGCATATGGCACGCGAGACAATCAAGGCCGCGGACTCTGCCGGCGACGAGGGCACGGCCGACCTGGTCACCGGCCGCCTGAAGGAACATGAGAAGACGGCCTGGATGCTGCGTTCGCTGCTGAAGTAAGCAAGTCAGCGGCCTGCGTGAAGAAACGGCACCGCCTATCAAGCAGCGCCGTTTCTTCATCGGTCATGCCGGATTGAACAAGCCACGCAGAACGGCTTACCTCTTCGGCGCCGGGCCCTTCACTGCCGTGACAAACCCGTCCGGGCGGATGTGCTTCGCATACGCCTGCTGCACTTCCGGTGCCGTCAGTTGCAAATAGTGCTGGCCGGCGATGGTCATCGCGTCCAGCGGACGACCTTCGATCGACAGGGTCAGCAACTGGTTGCCGATCGCACCGAAGCTCGACTCGCCCAACGGGATCTGCCGCAACAGGATGCCCTTGGCGCGCTTGAGATCATCGGCCGAAACCGGCTCGGTCTGCATCTGCCTCAGATCCTGCACCACGATCGCGCTGGCCGCCGCCACCTTGTCCGGGTCACTGCCGAACGACACCTTGTAGGTGCTGCGGTGCTTGTCCAGGTCGAAGCCGGTGTCCACGTTGTAGACCAGCCCGCGCTTGTCGCGCAGGTCGCGGTACAGCCGCGAGGCGTAGAAGCCGCCGCCGAGCACTTCGTTGCCGAGGTTGAGCGCATATCGCACGGGATCATCGCGGGTGACGTCGATGGTCTGTGCCATCTGCACGCTGTCCTGCACGGCGCTCCTATCCGGCACCCGCAGCTTGCCCGGCCGGTTCGGGGGCACCGCGACATAGTCGACCTCAGGCTTGGCGCCACCGGCCTTCCAGTTGCCGAAAGTCTGCTCGACCACCTGCCTGGCCTGCGCCGGATCGACCTTGCCGACGATGACGATCGAGGTCATGTCGGGACGGAAGGTCCTGGCGTAGTACTCCTTGACCTTGTCCAGGGTCAGGCCGCCAATGCTCTGCGGAGTGGCGTGGCGCAACTGCAGGTCATTCGCCGGCAGCAGGGCCTTGAGCAGACCGAGCTCGGTCAGGAAATCCGGGGACTGCAACTGACCGGCCGTGAAGCCGGCCAGTTGCTGCTGCACCACCGCGAACGCCTGTGCAGGCAGCGCCGGATGCAGTTCGTTGTCGGCCAGCAGCTTCATGCCGTCGGCAAAATGGGCAGCCGGTACTGCCAGCGAGAAGCGCGAACCGGCGCTTTCATGCGCGCTGATCTCGTCCAGCGCCTGCTGGAACTGCAGCCGGTCCAGGTGGGTGCTGCCGAAATTGAACAAACCACCGAGCACATCCTCGACGCCGTCCTCGCCTTTCGCGGCCTGCAGATCCTGATTGGTGCGGATCTGTCCATAGACCTGCACGGTGTCGCTGATCGTCTCCGGCTGCACGATCAGGCGCAGGCCGTTGGCCAGGGTGTAGGACACTGGATGCAAGGTGGAGCGTGGCAGTTCCAGTTTGGCGAACGCCTGCGCCGCCCAGTCCGGCAGGACCACCGGCTTGTCCGGACTGGACGCGAAGCTCTCGGCCCCGCCGAAGCCCTTGCCGTCAGCCGGCTTGCCCGAGCTTTCCGGGGTGAGGATCGCGGTCACCACGTGCGCCGGATCGAACGTGCGCCTGGCCAGTGCATTCACCGCCGCCGGCGTCACCGCTTCGATCGCCTGCTTCATCGCATCGGGCGAGTCCAGATCCTGGAAAGCCAGCGCCTCCGACCACGCATTGGCGAGGCCTTCCACCGAATTCTTCTTGAATTCCAGCCCGGCGATCGCCTTGCGCTTGGCCGCCTCGACCAGCGCCGGGTCGACACCTTTGGTGGCAGCCTCGGCGAGGATGGACTGCATCTTCGCCAGCACCGGCTGCGGATTGCCACCCCGCGGGAAAATGCCCATGGCCACGGCGCCACCCGCCTTCGGCATGAACTCCCCCATGAAGCCGCCGAACAGGGCGGTGCCATCCATACCCATGCCGAACAGGGCCGCACGCTGCGAATCCAGCGCCGAACTCAGCACCAGTGCGGTGGCATAGTCCTTGTCCTGCATGCCGGGCATGCGGTAGCCGAGGTAGACCGAACCGTAAGGACTGTCGGTGGGCAGTTGCACGGTTTTCGCCTGCACCGGAGTGAAGTCGAACACGGGCCGCGCCGGCAGTTGCCGGCGCGGAATGTCGCCGAACTGCAGCTTCACCCGGGCCAGCGTGGCGACCGGATCGACATCGCCGGCAATCACCAGGATCGCGTTGTTCGGTGCGTACCAGCTCTCGTGGAACTGGCGCAACATGGCCGCCGTGGTCTTGTCGAACGACTCGCGCGTACCCAGCGGCGTATGTGCGTACGGCGTGCCGGCGAACAGCTGCGCCAGCAATTGCGAGTAGAACTTGAAATCCGGGCTGGACAGGTCGCGCGACACTTCCTGCTCGATCGCCCCGCGCTCCTTCGCCCATTCGGCGTCGGCGATGTCCAGTCCGCGCATGCGCAGGGCCTCGGTATGCAGGGCCACATCCAGATCCTGCGCCGGCGCCTCGAAATAGTACTGGGTCACGCCCTGCGTGGTGTCGGCGTTGAACGCGCCCCCCATGTTCGCAGCGATCGCCGCCAACTGGTCCTTGCTCAGCCCCGGGCTGCCGCGGAACATCATGTGCTCCAGCGCATGCGCGCTACCGGGGAACCCGTCCGGTACCTCGTCCGAGCCAACCAGGTAATTCATCTCGGTGGTGACCACCGGCGCCAGTGCGTCGCGCACGATCACCACGCGCAAACCGTTGTCGAGAGTGGCGCGGGTGACATCCGCATCGCCCGTTCTCGCCCCGGCCGCCCCGGCCAACGCCACCGCGATCGCAGCAGCCAGATACCTCACAGGTTTGTTCACTCGACACCCTCTTGGTTGACGACAAGGTTTTCAGCATCCACCCAACCGGCGGACAAGCCAAGTCCGCGAGTGTGATTCACGGCGCGGCAACAGTCTTTCGACTGCGACGCCGGATGGCCGGTGGCCGTCATTGCCGATGCAGGGCCCGCGAGGACCACGCCAGGCGCGCCGAGATCAGGCTGCATGCCCAACGCTGCCGGGAGAATATGCGTCAATCGGTCAAAATCACCGCCGCTCCTGACCTTGTGCTGACCACAGTCCACGATGTTTGTTGAGCCGACAGGCATGCATTGGTTAAGCTCCCCAAGCTTTGTCGCCTGTTGCGCAGGCTCCGCCGGGGATTTTTTTGAGCGCCACCGCAGCAAACCACGACAGCCGTTTTCCCCTGTTCACCGCCTTGGTGCTTGCGCTGGTCGTGGCCGCGATGAATATCGGGCTGTGGTGGTGGGGCAACCTGCCGCACGGTCCGGATGACTGGCACGGCAAGATCAGCGGCTTCTCGCTGTCGGTATTTCAGCGTTATCAGAGTCCGTTCAAGCAGGACTACCCCAGCGACGACCAGGTCGCCGCCGATCTGAAACTGCTGCACCGCTACACCGACAACGTGCGTACCTACACGATGCAGCAGAATCCGCAGCTGTACCGACAGGCGCAGCAGGAAGGCCTGAAAGTGATGGCCGGCGCCGAGATCGACAAGCGGCTGGACAACAACGAGCGCGAGATCGACCTGCTGATCGCCAAGGCGCGGGCGTATCCCGACACCATCACCCGGGTCATCGTCGGCAACGAGGTGCTGTTCCGCAACGACC
Organism: Rhodanobacter koreensis; assembly: GCF_054782855.1. NCBI lineage: Bacteria > Pseudomonadati > Pseudomonadota > Gammaproteobacteria > Lysobacterales > Rhodanobacteraceae > Rhodanobacter > Rhodanobacter koreensis. The sequence goes on from NZ_BAAGRR010000001.1 coordinate 226,401, forward strand.
TCACGCCCGAACAGATGATGGTCTACCTGGATCGCGTGCGCGCCGCCGTGCACCAGCCGGTGTCGATCGCCGAGCCGGACTACATCTGGCTGAAGTACCCCGAGCTGGCCCGGCACGTGGACTTCATCACCATACATCTGTTTCCGTTCTGGAACGGCCGGGCACGCAACTATGCGGTGGGAGACGCGCTGGGCGCCTACCACAACATCCAGCAGCACTTTCCGAACAAGCCCATCGTGGTCGGCGAGATCGGCTGGCCGTCCAACGGCGACCGCCACGAGTATGCCGACCCGTCCGTGTCCAACGAGGCGATCTTCGACCGCAACTGGCTCAATGCGGCCAAGGCGGAGAACATCGACTACTACCTCTTCGAGGCATTCGACCAGCCGTGGAAGGAAAACCTCGGCGAAGGTCGCACCGGCGCCTACTGGGGTGTCTTCAACGCCGATCGCCAGCTGAAATTCCCGTTCACCGGCCCGGTCACCGAGGACACCGCCTGGCCATGGAAGGCGATCGCCGCCAGCCTGCTGGCGCTGTTCCCGATGATTTTCTTCGCGCGCCGCTTCAGCCGCTTCAAGTTGATGGGCCGATTCTTCTTCTGTGCCCTGATCCAGCTCGCCTGCGGCCTGATTACCTGGTCTGCCACTCTGCCATTCAACTTCTACCTGAGCTGGATCGACTGGACCATGCTCACGCTGCTGTTCCCGGCACAGATCGCGATCCTGGCGATCCTGCTGATCAACGGCTTCGAGTTCACCGAGGTGCTGTGGCGACGCGAGTGGATCCGCCACGCCGGCATGCTCACGCCCGATCCGCCCGGGAAGCAGCCGTTCGTGTCGATCCATCTGGCCTGCTACAACGAGCCACCGGAAATGGTGATCGTCACGCTCGATTCGCTGGCCGCGCTTGACTACGCCAACTTCGAAGTGCTGGTGATCGACAACAACACCAAGGATCCGGCCGTGTGGAAGCCGGTGCAGGAGTACTGCGAGAAGCTCGGCAAGCGCTTCCGCTTCTTCCATCTGGAGCCGTGGCCCGGCTACAAGGCCGGCGCGCTGAACTTCGGCCTGAAGGAAACCGACCCGCAGGCCGACGTGGTGGCCGTGATCGATGCCGACTACGAGGTGCGCGCCGACTGGCTGGCCACCCTCACCGGCTATTTCCACGACCCCAAGGTGGCCGTGGTGCAATGCCCGCAGGCACACCGCGAGTTCGCGCACAACACGTTCCGCCGCATGACCGCGTGGGAATACGACGGCTTCTTCCGCATCGGCATGCATCATCGCAACGAGCGCAACGCGATCATCCAGCACGGCACCATGACGATGGTCCGGCGCAACGCGCTGGAAGGCACCGGCGGCTGGTCCGAATGGACGATCTGCGAGGACGCCGAACTCGGCCTGCGCCTGATGCATGCCGGCTACGAGCTGGTCTATGTCGACGAACTGATGGGCAAGGGCCTGACCCCGGCCGACTTCAAGGCGTACAAGAGCCAGCGCTACCGCTGGGCGTTCGGCGCGATGCAGATCCTCAAGGGCCGCTGGAGCTGGATGACCCAGCGCGGCCCGCTCAGCGCCGGCCAGCGCTTCCACTTCCTCACCGGCTGGTTCAGCTGGTTCGCCGATGCGCTGCACCTGATCTTCACCCTGATGGCACTGTTCTGGACCGCCGGCATGGTGGCCTATCCGCAGTACTTCAGCCTGCCGATGCAGCTTTTCCTGATCCCGGTGATCGGCTTCTTCTTCGCCAAGGCGATCTTCGGCATCGTGCTGTACCGCGCACGTGTGCCGTGCAGCTGGTACGACACGCTGATGGCCTCGCTGGCCAGCATGGGACTGTCGCACGCGATCGCGCGCGGCATCCTGCACGGCCTGACCCGCGAGAAGACCTCGTTCGTGGTGACCGCCAAGAGCCGGCGCCTGGGCGGCAGCAACTTTGCCGCATTCGCGCCAGTGCGCGAGGAAGGCCTGATGGCGATCGCACTGGCGCTGTGCATCGTCGGCATGGCGCTGGGCTACGGCACCCGCTACATCGAAGGCACCCTGTGGATGTTCATCCTCGCTGCGCAGTCGATTCCGTATGTGTCGGCAGTCGTCGGCGCGTGGATTGCGCACAAGGCCGGCGACAAGGCTGGCTGATGGCACGTGTGCTGTGGAAACAAGAGCGATCGACTGCCTCCAGATGCGCTACTGATCCAGGATCAAGGAAAACCTGATGGCGCAGATCCGCTGGTTCCAGAGTCGGGAGGGCTTCACTGTCGCGGCCGAGGGCATGCGGAAAGCGATTGCGCAATGGGACATCCCCATTGCCGAAGCGACCTTCATCAACGGTCGTTGCCCGGTATGCGACAAGCAAACCGTGTTCGAGGTCAACACCGGTGCCATGTTCGCGGAGCGGCCCAATCTTCGTGAGGGTCTGCGCTGTGCGCACTGCAGGCTGACCGCGCGCCAGCGCCTGATCCTGCTGGCGATGCAGCAGGAAATCGGCAGTCTGGCCGGCCCCTTGCACGGCGCCATGCTGGAGCAGGCCACGAGACTGTATCGCGTGGCTCATGCACGATGGCCCTGGCTTGCCGGTTCGGAATATCTCGGTGACGACCACGTCAGCGGCAGACATTACTGGTGGTCAACCCACTGGTGGCGCTGGCGGCGCACACGGCACGAGTCGATCACCTCGTTCTCCCATGCCTCACATTCGCTCGATCTGCTCGTGCACAGCGACGTACTCGAACATGTCTACGACACGAAACAGGCATTGCAGGAATGCTCTCGCGTCCTGCGCAGGGGCGGCGTGATGCTGTTCACCGCACCGTTCTTTGCGGATCGGCCCGACTCCATACTGCGCGGGCGCCTGCAGGACAACGGCCAGATCGAACACCTCGAACCACCGGAATACCATGGCGACGGCATGACGCACGGCGGCATCTATACGTTCCACAATTTTGGCTGGGACTTTTTCGAGTTACTGCGTGAATCGGGTTTCAGTCTTGTTGAAATCGGCCTGTGTCATGCCCCTGACGAGGGTCTGACTTCGGCCGATCCGGCCGGTGACCAGGCATCGTGCATGCTTCCGCTGCTGTTTCGGGCGGTGAAATGATCGAGTCGCTGCAGCTTGATGCATTGCCAACATCCGGCACGTTAATCTCGCGCTTGTAACAGCCCTCGCCGTGGCACAGGCTGTCGTGACCTGAATCGATCGAGGACGGGATCCCGCCACATGCGCCGCCCCCACCGATGCCTGAACCTTGCTCGCCGGGTTTTCGCTGCTTCTGCACTGCTGCTTCCGCTGCTGGCCCATGCCGGTGTGCAGCTGGTGGTGGATGGTGTGGACGATCCGCTGAAGGGCGCGGTGACCTCGGGCGTCGAGCTGTCGCAATACGCCACCCGCGAAGTCAGCGATGCGCAGGTGCGCCGTCTGTACGAGCGCGCGACCGATCAGGTGAGATCCGCGCTTGAACCGTACGGCTATTACGACGCCAGCATCAGCGGCGACTTGCAGCAGGTCGGCAAGGACTGGCGGGTCACCCTGCATGTGAAGCCGGGAGAGCCGGTGAAGGTCACCTCGGTCGACGTGCAACTGGACAGGACGGCTGCCGAGATTGCCCCGATCCGCCGCGCACAACGCGCCATCGAGCGGCTGAAGGACAAGCCGCTGAACCACGGCAGCTACGATGCCGCCCGCGACGCCCTGAGCGCCCAGCTCACCGCCAACGGCTTCCTCGACGCCAGGCTGATCACGCATCGGGTCGAAGTGACCCGCGCCACTCGCAGCGCCGCCATCAAGCTGGCCTGGCAGGCAGGTCAGCGCTACCGCTACGGCAAGGTGCGTTTCGAGGGTGCGCAGTTCAACGACGGCTTCCTCGATCGCTATGTACCGTTCAAGTCCGGCGACTATTTTTCCCAGGGTCAGCTGCTGCAGCTGCAGCAGGCGCTGAACGGTGCCGACTATTTCGCGGTGGTCAACGTGCTTCCGGACGTGGACGAGGCAAAGGCGGGCGTGGTCGATATCAACGTGCAGCTGGCGCCTGCAAAACGCACGATCTATACGGGCGGCCCGTTCATCGGCACCGATACCGGCTTCGGCCTGCGCGGCGGCATCGAGCGACGCTGGGTGAACCGGCGCGGGCACAAGTGGAAGAACGAGCTGGTACTGGCGCAGCGGCTGAAGACGGTGTCCACGCTGTATTCGATCCCGATGCCCGGCGACAACCAGCGCAGTTTCAACTTCGGTGCGAACTACCGCGACGCGAATACCGACACCTCGCAATCGCGCACACTGGAGCTTGTCGCCAACGAAACCCGGCTGTGGCATGGCTGGACGCGCACCCTGGGTGTGCATGCGCTGGACGGTACATTCACTGTCGGCAAGATAGGCAACGAACCCGACAATGCGCCAGGTGTTGAACACGGACGCAGCACGGAAGTGTTCGCAGAGGCCTCGCTGTCGCGCAAGCAGGCCGACAATTTCGACTTCGTGCACCAGGGCTGGTCGGTCAACCTGACCGCGCGCAGCACCGCAGGCAGCCTGCTGTCCGATGCCAGCTTCAGCCAGCTCACCGCCGATGCGAAATGGATCCACGCATTCGGTGCACACCAGCGCGACCGGCTGATCCTGCGCGGCAGTGCGGGCCACACCTGGACCGACGACTTCACGGCACTCCCACCGCTGTTGCGCTTCTTCGCCGGCGGCGACCGCTCGGTGCGCGGCTACGGCTACCAGACGATTGGTCCGCTCAACAGCGAAGGCCGCGTGATCGGCGGCGAGAGCCTGCTGGTGGCCAGTACCGAAGTCGAGCACTACTTCACCCGCAACTGGGGCATGGCGGCATTCGTCGATGCCGGCAATGCATTCAGCGGCGTCGACTACCGGCCGAAGATCGGCGCCGGCCTCGGCGTGCGCTGGCGCTCTCCGGTCGGCATGGTCCGTGTCGACCTGGGCACGCCGATCAACGACTCGCAGGCGCACGGCATCGAGTTGCACCTGGTGATCGGACCGGATCTGTAGCCATGGCCACGATGACCACACCCGCAGATTCGCCCAGCCCGCCTCGTCGCCGACGCTGGTTGCGTCGAGTCGGCATCGCGCTGCTGTTGCTGCTGGTGCTGTTTGCGGCCGCGACTGGCTGGCTGCTGGGTACCGCATCCGGTCTGCGGTTTGTGCTTGCACGTGCGCAAGCCGCCACGCATGGCGCACTCCATGTAGCGCAGGCGCATGGTCGCCTGATCGGGCCGCTGGACCTGGCCGGCGTACGCTACGACGACGGCCAGGGCACCGTGGTGAAGGTGGCGAAGGCGTACCTGGACCTGCGCTTCTGGCCGTTGCTGGCCCGGCGCGCGCATGTACTGGCGCTGGATGCTGACGGCATCGATATCGCGTTGCCGAAATCAACTCCGGACAACACCGCGAGTTCCAGCAGCTTCTCGCTGCAGCCACCGATCGACCTGCTGTTCGATCGAGTGCACATCGGCAAGGTGAAGCTGACGCAGGGCGGTCAACTGCTGTTCGCCTCCGACCGGCTCGACCTCGCCGGTGACTGGACCCATCGCGGCATCACACTCCGGCAACTCGCCCTGCAGGCGCCGGACGGCCACGTCGATCTCACCGGCACCCTGGGCATTGGCCAGCGTTACCAGGGCAACGGCCATGCCAGCTTCGCGTGGAAGGTCGGCGATGCCGACTATGCTGGCAGCCTTGTCACGCATGGTGACGGCAGGAAAGCTCATGCCGATCTCGAACTCGCCGCGCCGACCACCGCACGACTGCAGCTGGATCTGAGCCAGGTCAATGACTATGCCTGGACAGCCATCCTGGACGTGCCGCGTTTCGATCCGAAGCCGCTGCTCGGCGACAGCTCGCTCACGGGGCTGGCGATCGCCGTGCAGGGCCACGGCGATCGCTACGGCGGCACGATCGATGGCCGACTCGACCTCAACGACTATCAACTGCTGCTGCAACCGTTGCGCGCGTCTGTCAGCCGCGACTTCGACACGCTCACGCTGCAGCAGCTCGATCTCGGCTCGCCGCAGATCAGGGGCCGTATCGCCGCCAGCGGTACCGTACACCTCGATGCCAGGCCCATCGACGCCGAACTGGATGTCCACTGGAGCGATCTCGTCCTGCCGGCCGAACTGGCTGGCCAGGCGCTGTCCAGCCACGGTGGCCTGAAGGCCAGCGGCAGCACCGGGAATTACCATGCCGAAGGCAGCGTCGCCATCGGGCCGCCCGGCAAGCTCGCCACGCTGGAGCTGAATCTCGACGGCACGCCACGACAAGTCACCCTGCACACACTGGCGTTGAAGCAGCCGCAAGGAAACCTTCAGGCCAATGGCGTACTGACCCTGCAACCGATGCTGGCCTGGCAGGCCGAAGCCAAGGCCAGCCGGCTCGATCCCGGCCAGTTGTTTGCCGGCTGGAATGGCAGCCTCGATTTCGATATCGCCAGCAACGGCAAGCTGCCCGCGGAAGGTCCTGACGCCACGCTGGAGATCCGCAAACTCGTCGGCAAATTGCGCGAACGAGCCATCGGCGGCAAGGGGAAGCTGCACCTGTCGCCGGATGATGTGGTCGACGGCCAGCTTCAGCTGAATTCGGGCAGCAGCACGGTGCAACTGGAGGCAAAGCCAGGCAGCAGCAACAACGCGGATCTGAAACTGGCGATCGCATCGCTGGGCGACTGGTTGCCAAATGCCGGTGGCCGTCTGGACGGCCATTTCAACATCGGCGGACGGATGCCGAAGCTCAGCATCAATGGCCAGCTGCTGGGGCAATCGCTGAGCTGGCAGCAGCAACGGGCGGATACGCTGCACCTGATCGCCGGCGTCCCGGACATCAGTCAGCCGGCCGGCAAGCTGGACCTGAAGTTGGCTGGCGTGCACCTGCAGGGGCTGACCTTCCAGCACATCAACCTGCTGGCCGAAGGCAGCCAGGGCAATCATCGACTGGACGTCGACGCGCGTGGCAGCCAGCTCTCCCTCGCGCTGGCGTTGCGTGGTGCATTGAAGGGTGACGTCTGGAACGGGACATTGACCACCCTCAACCTCGATCCACAGGGCATGCCCGGCTGGCGACTGCAACAGCCTGCGCAACTGGGCTACAACCATGGCGCGATGAACCTGTCCGAGCTGTGCCTGAATGCCGGCGATCCCCTGCTATGCATCACTGCCAGGCACGACAAGGCCGGCAACCTCGACGCCGGTTACCGGTTGCGCGCCCTGCCGCTGGCCCTGCTGCTGAACGCGGCCGGTGAAGCCGGGTTGCCGATACGGGCCGACGGCGTTCTGGCCGGTGATGGCAAGCTCCACCGCACAGCGACCGGCACATTCAGCGGCAGCGCCTCGCTCAACTCGGCCCGGGGCAGCATCACCTATACCGACCAGCCTGACGCTCCCTTGCTGCACTACGACCAGTTCAGCCTCAATGCCGAGTTCACGCCCGCCAGCCAGCGCATCGACGTGCACGGCGGCCTCGATCAGGGTGGACGCATGGACGGCCAGATCACCCTGAGCGGGGCCCAGCAGTCGCTGGGCGGCGAGCTGACGATGCGTCTGAACAGCCTCGCCTTCATCGAACTGCTGAGCAACGAAGTGGCGAACGTCAAGGGCCACCTCGATGGCACGTTCCGCTTCGCCGGCACGTTGCAGCAGCCGTCCATCCATGGCCAGGCCACGGTCGCCGACTTCGCCGCGGAAATCCCCACGGCCGGCCTCAAGCTCAGCCAGGGCCGTCTGGTGGTCAGTACCACGGATGCGCAGCAGTTCCGTGTCGACGGCAGCGTGCAATCCGGCAAGGGTACGGTCGCGATCAATGGCAGCGCCGGACTGGGTGCAGGCGCATCTACCGCGATCACGCTCAAGGGCAGCCAGTTCACCGCCGCGGACATTCCCGCTGCCAAAGTGGTGATCTCGCCCGACCTGACCGTGAGGCAGGATGCCGGCGGCATGGCCATCGGCGGCAGCGTGATGCTCGACAGCGCCGACGTGAATGTGGACAAGCTGCCCGGTGCAGGCGGCACCAAGGCTTCGCCCGATGTGGTCGTGATCGACGAGAAGCAGCAGGAACAGGCCGCCAGCCGGATCCCGGTCAGTGCGCAGGTCAAGGTGGATCTCGGACGCAAGACGCACCTGGTCGGCATGGGCCTGGATGGCCGGCTCAGTGGCGTGCTCACGGTCGTCGAACGTCCCGGCCGCGTCACCACAGGCCAGGGCCAGATCGCGGTGGACGGCACCTACAAAGCCTATGGCCAGCAGTTGCAGATCCAGCGCGGCCAGCTGCTGTTCGCCAGCACGCCGATCGACAACCCGGGCCTGAATATCCGCGCCGTGCGCAAGCTCAATCCCACCGCCACCATCGACGAAGGCCAGGAGGTCGGCCTGCTGATCGCCGGCACGGCGCAACGACCGATCCTCACCGTTTTCTCCAATCCGGTGATGGAGCAGTCCGACGCGTTGTCCTACCTGGTCACCGGCAAACCGCTGTCACAGGTGAAGGGTGGCGAAGGCGACATGGTCGGCGCCGCTGCACAGGCACTCGGCTCGGCCGCTGGCGACCTGCTGGCCAAGGGCATCGGCTCGAAAATCGGCGTGGACGATATCGGCGTGTCCAGCAACGAGGCGCTCGGCGGCAGTTCTGCCTTCACCGTGGGCAAGTATCTGTCGCCACGACTATATCTCAGCTACGGCGTCGGCCTGTTCGAGCCGGGCGAAGTCATCACCCTGCGCTACCGACTCAGCCATCGCTGGAACTTCGAGGCGCAGAACGCCACCGATTTCACCCGCGCCAGCCTGAACTACCGGCTCGAGAAATGATCGCGCGACAGCAACCGTTCAAACCCTGCCCTGATAATCCATTCAACGTCGTGATTCCACTCGAACCGTCGAGTGTTGACAGATGATTCTGCGAATTCCCGCAGGGATGGCAGAACGGATACCCAGCAGCTTCCCCTTTCCGCCTTGAGGTCGTCCCGTGATCCGCAAGCCGCTTGCCAGAAATGCGATGTACACCCTGCTATGCGCAGGTTTCGTGGTCCTGTCCGGTTGCAACCAATCACCCGCACCCACGCAGAATCCCGCCGGTTCGGCTTCTGCCGCACCGGCATCCCCGCAGACTGCCGCTGCAGCACAGTCTGCGTCGTACACACCGCCCACAGCCGATCAGCTGTATCAACTGGTAGCGCCGATTGCCTTGTTTCCCGACAACCTGGTCGCCCAGGTGCTGGCCGGGTCGACGTATCCGGACCAGATCACCGCCGCCGACAATTTCCTGGCGCAGAATCCGGGCCTGAAAGCCGACGCGCTGCAGGCACAGGTCAACCCGCAGCCATGGGATGCAAGCGTCAAGGCATTGACCACCTTTCCATCCGTGCTGGATCAGATGGCCAAGAATCTCCAGTGGACCAGCGCCCTGGGCGAGGCCTACGTCAACGACCCGACCGATGTGATGAATGCCATCCAGGTGATGCGCCAGCGTGCATCCCAGAAGGGCAATCTGCGCAGCACCGCGCAGCAGGTCGTGCAGACCCAGCCAGCGGTAGTCAGCGACAACACGTCATATGCAGATGACGGACAGCAGCCTGCCTATTACGACGGCCCCGCCGTGGTGGAGGCGCCTCCACAGACCATCGAAATCATGCCGGCACAACAGGACACGGTATACGTGCCGAGTTACGACCCGCAGACCGTCTACGGTGGTGATGTACCGGTCTACCCGAGCTACAGCTATCAGCCGAGCGGCTACAGTACCGGCGAAATCGTGACCGCCGGTGCGATTACCTTTGGTGCCGGCATCCTGATCGGGTCGTTGCTGGAAAACCATCACCGTGACGGCGGCGGCTACAGCAATCCACCTCCGCCGCCTGGCGGTGGCTGGCACAGCTGGGGCATGAACTGGGGTGGCCGTGGTGCAGGCGGTGGCGGGCAGCGGCCGGCGGTCATCCACAACAACACGACCTACGTATCGCGCTCCAGCACCGTGATCAATCGCTATACCACCAACAACATCAACAACAGTCGCACGACGATCAACAACGTCAACAACAGCCGCAATCAGGTCGTGCAGAACCGCGACACGGGCAATCGAGCCGCCAATGCATTCCCGCATCCGGCCGCAAACGGAAATCCGCCAGCAACGCCGCGGGGTGCCATGTCGATGCCGCATTTCGACAAGACACCCCAGCAGCGAGTGACCGCCGCACAGAAAGCTGGTCCGTTGCCGAACAACACAGCGCGACCGGTTCAGATGCCACCTCGCGCCGGCATCCCGCGCACCCCGCCGGCTCATGCGCCGGCCACCGAGCCGAACCATGAAGTGCGTCCGATGCCCGCTGCACGACCGGCGCAACAGGAAGCTGTCAGGCCGATGCCGCAACACACCGGTCCGGCGACGCAGCCTGCAGCAGCTCCACGCTTTGCGCCGCACCCGGCAACGGCACCTCATGCAGCTCCGGCGCCCCGTGAAGCCGCACCGCCCCGGCAAGCTCCGGCACCTCGCCCAGCTCCGGCACCCCGTGAAGCAGCACCACCCCGACAGGCTCCGGCACCACGTCCGGCTCCCGCACCGCGTGAAGCCGCACCGCCTCGGCAGGCTCCGGCGCCGCGGCAGGCTCCGGCGCCTCGTCCGGCTCCGGCACAGCAACATCCCAATGCCGAGCATCATCCGGCCCCCCCTGCACGAACCAACGAACAGAAGCGTAAGCAGGACGACAAGAACAACCAGAACGGTCACTCCTGACAAACTCAAACGTGCCTGCGCCACCGGCAATGGCGCAGGCACGTTGATGAACATGCACCGGCGATGCAACGGCGTATCCCCGGAAACGTCGCTGCCTGCTGCATCCGGCGATCACCGCCAGCCGCTAGCCCATAAGTCATGCGCACAAACCCGAGGTGGCGGACTATCGTGGGCGTCTGACTCCTGCCGGGATAGAAGCCATGCGACACGTCCGTTGGATCCTGACTGCCGCCGTGCTGTGCGGTTCAAGCGCATGGGCGGCCTCGCCCGTGCCAACGGCGCAACAAACCGGGAATCACCCGTCCGGAATTGATCTGGCCGGCATCGACCATGGCGTGAAGCCGGGCGACGACTTCTTCCGCTACGCCAACGGCGGCTGGCTGAAAACCGCGCAGATCCCCGCTGACCGCTCCAGCACCGGCACCTTCCTCAAGGTGTTCGAGCAGGCCGAAAAGGACACCGCCGAACTGATCCGCAACGCCGGCACCAGCCATCCCGCTGCCGGCACCAGCACGCGCAAGATCGCGGACTACTACGCCGCCTGGATGGACACCGCCACGATCGAGAAGCACGGCCTTGCCCCGCTCAAGCGGGAACTGGCGCAGATCGACGCAATCGCCTCGCGCCAGGATCTCGCCCGCGTGCTGGGCAGCCGCCTGCGTGCCGACGTCGACCCGATCAATGCCACCAACTTCCACACCGAAAACCTGTTCGGCCTGTTCGTGGCACAGGGACTGGAAGATCCCTCGCGCAATACCGCCTACCTGTTGCAGGGTGGACTGGGCATGCCCAGTCGCGACTACTACCTGTCGAACGACCCGCACATGGCAGCGTTCCGCGCGAAATACCAGACCTATGTTGCCGCCATGCTGAAGCAGGCCGGCATCGTCGACGCGGAAGCCAGGGCTGCGATCATCCTCGACCTCGAGACGAAGATCGCCAGGGCACAAACCAGCCTGATCGACAGCCAGGACGTGCACAAGGCGAACAACCTCTGGCGGACGGCCGACTTCGCGCAGAAAGCACCGGGCCTCGACTGGCCTGCCTACTTCAAGGCTGCCGGCCTCGACGGCCAACCGCAGATCGACGCCTGGCAACCGGCCGCCATCACCGGCCTGTCCGCGCTGACCGCCAGCGAGCCGTTGCAGGCATGGAAGGATCTGCTGATCTTCCACACGCTCGACCACAGCGCCAGCTTGCTGCCCCAGGCCTATGCCGACCTCAGCTTCGATTTCCACGGCCGTACCCTGCAGGGTACGCCGGCGCAGCAGCCGCGCTGGAAGCGCGCCGTGGGCGCCACCAATGTCGATCTCGGCGACGCGGTGGGCCAGCTCTACGTCAAGCATTACTTCCCGGCCTCGTCCAAGGCCGCAGTGCAACAGCTGGTGAAGAACCTGATCGCCGCCTTCAACGACCGCATCGACACCTTGAGCTGGATGACGCCGGCCACCCGGCAGAAGGCGAAGGCCAAGCTGGTCACGCTGCGCGTCGGCGTCGGCTACCCGGAAACCTGGCGCGACTACGCTTCACTCGAGGTCCGCCCCGACGACGCGCTCGGCAACCACCTGCGCGCCGAGCGGTTCGAGTACGCCCACCAGCTGGCCAAGCTGGGCCAGCCGGTCGATCGCGGCGAATGGTGGATGACGCCGCAGACCGTCAACGCGGTGAACCTGCCGCTGCAGAACGCGCTGAACTTCCCCGCCGCGATCCTGCAGCCGCCGTTCTTCGATCCGAAGGCGGACGCTGCCGCCAACTACGGTGCCATCGGCGCCATCATCGGCCACGAGATCAGCCACAGCTTCGACAACACCGGCGCCGAGTTCGATGCGCAGGGCAAGCTTGAGAACTGGTGGACACCGGCCGACCTCGACCACTTCAAGGCCGCGACCGCACAACTGGCAAAGCAGTTCGACCAGTACGAAGCCCTGCCCGGCCTGCACGTCAGCGGCGAGCAGACCCTGGGCGAAGACATCGCCGACGTGTCCGGCCTGACCATCGCGTATCTCGCCTATCACAAGTCGCTCGACGGCAAGCCGGCACCGGTGATCGACGGCCTCAGTGGCGACCAGCGCTTCTTCCTTGCCTTCGGCCAGGCCTGGCGCTCGAAGATCCGCGACGACGCGCTTCGCCAGCGCCTCAACACCGACGTACATGCCCCCGCCGACTTCCGCGCACAGACCGTGCGCAACCTCGACGCCTGGTATCCCGCGTTCGACGTGAAGCCCGGCGAGAAGTTGTATCTCGATCCGAAGGAGCGGGTGAAGATCTGGTAATACTCGCCAGGACGTAGAAACAAAAGGGCCGTGATTCAAGTGAATCACGGCCCTTTTCGTCCCTGCAATCAACCGATACCAAGCCCGTCGATCCCGCTGATGGCGGCAGCGTCGAAACCGCCCAGCGCGGTAAAACACCGACCACGTTCCGCGTAATCCTTGAACTGATCGAAACTGGGTGCACCGGGCGACAGCAGGATCACGCCATCTTTCGGGGTGCGCGCTTTCGCCTCGGCCACCGCGCTGGCGAGATCGTGGACGCGCACGATCGGGCAACGCACTTCATCTGCACGCAATGCCGTTTCGATGCGGGCGCCATTGCTGCCCATGCAGACGATCGCGTGGGCGGGTGCGCTATGCATTGCATCGACAAACGGCATCCAGTCCAGCCCGCGGTCATGGCCACCGACCAGCACGGTGATCTCTCGACCACGCAGGCTTTCCAATGCCGCCAGCGTGGCCAGCGGCGTGGTGCTGATCGAGTCATTGATCCAATGCCAGCCATCGTGCTCGCCCAGCGGTTGCAGGCGATGCGGCAGCGGGCGGAAATGCGCAAGCGCCGGCGCGGCAGCCAGTGCATCCATGCCCGCGGCAGCCAGTGCCGCCAGCGCGGCGCAGGCATTGAGCGCGTTGTGCAGGCCTGGCGCGGCCAGCTGTTCTACCGGAAATACGTCTTGCTTGCCACGACGGATGAAGCCATCGGCGACATGCCAGCCTTCAGGCCGGCCAAACAGCAAGCGGTGCGGATGTGCCTGCGTCCGTTCCAGCAATACCGGCTGCAATGCATTGACCAGCAGTTGCCGGGAGACATCGGCCAGGCGCAGCTTGTCCGCCACATAGCGTTCGCGTGAGCCATGCCAGTCCAGATGCTCCTCGTACAGGCTGGTGATCACGCCGAGCTCCAGCGGACCAGCCTCACCCGTCTGGAAACTGGACAGCTCGATCACCCACAGGTCGGCGTGCCGATCGAGCAGTTCCAGCAGCGGCAAGCCGATATTTCCCGCCAGCGCCGTGCGCAGGCCGAGTGCGCGCGCCAGGTGTGCGATCAGCGCACTGGTGGTGCTCTTGCCCTTGGTACCGGTGACGGCAATCACGCGCGCATCGGACCGCTTTTCGAAGGAGTGTTCGCCAAACCACAGCGCCGTACCGGACGTGAACTGCGTGCCCCGTGCCTGTGCCGCGAGCAACGCGGGCTTGTATGCCGAAATACCGGGCGACTTAACCACCACATCGAAAGCGCCCAGCATCGACGCATCCGGCTCGCCCGCAACAATATCCAGTGCAGCATCGAACGCACGTGCCGATTCGACTTCAGCCACCCCGCAGAACAATGTCAGCGGCTGCAGCGGCAGCCGCTGGCGCAACGCCGCGATAGCCGCACGACTTTCGCGACCGAAACCCCAGATCGCGACACGCCGGCCGGCCAGATCAGCGATACGCATCAGCCGATCGACTTCAGAGCAGGCTGCAATCGCGTCGGCACGCGTTGCTCGGCGGACGGTTCCAGCCACGGTTCCAGTGCCAGCTGCGTGGCATCGAGCTGCGGCAGGATCTCGCTGCGGAAGCGTTCGACAAGCGCGTCCTCCTGCCATTCCGGCCGCTGACTCAGCGCGTACATCGCAGCGCGTGCCTCGGCACCTTCGCCCACGCATTCGAATGGCTTGTGATCCTGGTACTCGAGCAACGCGTCGAAGCCGCCGGCCTGGTTTTCATCATCCAGCAGGTTGCGACCGAAAATCGACAGCAGCCGCGGCTTGGGCAGGAACGGTGCCAGCGCGAGAAACACGAAGTGGCATTTCGGGCACTGCCCGCACCAGCGATCCGCCGGCTTCGGGCCGAGAATCCTGAAGTTGCGGTTGCAACTGGAAAACACGTCGAAATACGGCGTCAACTTCGCGAATGCCCGGGTGATCGCCAGCTCCGAATACGGGCGCAACAGCGAGCAATAGTCGAGATCGCTGGCCACGTGGGTATGCAACCAGTCACCAAGCAGTTGCTCGAACGCGTAACCCTTGCTCCACTGGTGGTTCACCTGCTGGCCTTCGTATTCCAGCGTGGCGGCCGAGGCGGAGCGCTCGTTGGCGAACGTGATGGAGTCATAACCGTACAGGATGGCGGCCACCGCGAGGATCGCCGAATTCACTGCCGTCACCGGGATGTGGCCGTTCCATGCACCGAGCCGGTTCAGCTCGAACAGCTCAGGCGCCAGTTCGCGCTGGATGTTCAACATGGGCAGGCCGGTGCGCTCGGCGCAGGCGGCGATCAAGGCGGAATTGCCGACCCACACCGCAGTCGCTTCGCCGCCGATCGACTTGATTGCCTCGACCGCAACCAGCGAATCCTTGCCACCGCCGATCGGCACCAGCGTGCGTTTCGGCAAACCCGCGGCCTTTGCCACCGATGGTGCCGCGCCGCCACGTGGAAACGCTATGCGCCCACGCAAGTCCAACCCGTTGCGATAGGCAAACTCAGCCAGCCCGTGCAGATACAGCTGATCAAGCAATTCGGCAGTGGCATCATCGAGTGGGCCGCTGGCCACCTCGATTTTCGGCGGCACACCAGCCTTGTAGTAGCTTACGCCGGCGATCAGATGCAGCAGTTTCAGCGCCGCCTCAAATGCCGCGGCGCGCGCAGCCGGAACCGCCAGCGCATTCGGGAAACGAATCCGCTCGACCAGCTCCTCACCGTCGTCGAACGCGTACGCCAGCTCGGCCACGCCATCGGCGTAGCTGCAGCGCACGAAACGGAAGACCTGGGTCAGGCGGGGTTGCATCACGGTACTCACCAATACTTTCTCCGCGCCGTAGCGCCTATTCGATCACGATCTCGTCGGCTTCGTCGCGCAGGTTGTAGTGCGAGGACATCACCTTGCCGTACGCACCAGCCTGGGCAATCAGGATCACGTCACCCTCCTGTGCCTCCGGCAGGCGACGATCGGTGCCGAGCACGTCGCCGCTCTCGCAGATCGGACCCACCACCTGGTACAGCGCGGTGGCCGGTTCGTCGAGCCGAGTCAGGTTCACGATCTCGTGCCAGGCATCGTACAGCGCGGGACGGATCAGGCTGTTCATGCCGGTGTCGATGCCGAGGTAACGGAATGCGCCCTTGCCCTTCAGCTGGGTTACCTGCGCCAGCAACGCGCCGGCATCGGCCACCAGATAACGCCCCGGCTCCATCCACAGTTGATAGTGCGGATAGGCTGCCTTGACCTCGCGCAGCACGCGGTCGAGCGCCGCAATGTCGAGCCGCGCCTCACCCGGATGCGACGGCACGCCGAGGCCACCGCCGATATCGATGAAGCTGACGCTGCCGATGCGCTCGGCCAGACTGGCCAGCTGGCCATAGACCTCGCCCCAATGGGCGTCGTCCAGAATGCCCGAGCCCAGATGCGCATGCAGACCACGCACGATCACGCCATGCGCATCGGCCAGTCGCAGGAAGGCATCGATCAGTTCCGCCGGCAAGCCGAACTTGCTGCCGCTGCCGCCGGTGCGCACCTTTTCGTGGTGGCCGAGACCGCGCCCCAGATCCACGCGTAGGACGATCTCGCGACCACGGAACAGTTCGCCCCAGTGCTCCAGCGGATACAGCGAATCGAGCGAAACGGTGGCACGCGTACCCAGCGCCCATGCGTAATCCTCGCGCGGCGCGAAGTTCGGCGTGAACAGCAGCGGTGCCGCTTCAGGCACCACGGCACTCACCGCTTTCAGTTCGCCGGGTGAAACGCACTCGAAACCGAAACCCTCTTCGGCCAGCACGCGCAGGATGGCTGGATGCGTGTTCGCCTTGACCGCGTAATGCAGGCGATCCACTGCGGCGAGCGTTTTCAGCTCGCGCGCCTGCTGGCGTACCGTCGGCAGGTGATAGACATAGCGTGGCGTGGCTTCGGCAGCCAGTTCCAGCAACTGCTGCCGCGCCGAGCCACGCCACCACGCCGTCGCTGCACCAGTTGCCTCACCACTGCCATACAGCGCCTGCCAGCTGGGACCGAACAGTGCGCTGTCGTCGGTGCGCAGCGCACCGGCGGCGATCAGCAGGTCGTGCAGGTGCGGCAGCAGCGTGTCGACCACTTCCTCGTCCACCACGAAGGTGAGGTTGAGGTTGTTCGACGATTGCGAAATCAGGTGCACGCGCAACTGGCCGAACTCGGCCAGCACGCCGGACAGCGTATGCAGCAGCGAACGCATGCCGCGACCGACCAGGGTGATCGCCGCGCACGGCGCAATCACCTTGACCCGGCATACCTTGGCCAGGTCAGTGGCCAGCGCGGCAATCGCGTCGGAGTCGAGCAGGTTCTCGGTGGGATCGAGCGACACGGTGACATTGGTCTCGGCCGAACCGATCAGGTCGACCGACAAGCCGTGTTGCTTGAACTGGGCGAACACGTCGGCAAGGAAGCCGACCTGCTGCCACATGCCGACCGACTCCATCGACACCAGGGTGATGCCCTTGCGCGCGCTGATCGCCTTGACGCTGGGCGCGTGCGCGCGCACTTCGGGACCGATCACCGTGCCGTCGAGTTCAGGGCGGTTGGTGTCCTTGATCAGCAACGGCACACGCGGCTCGCGCAGCGGCGACAGGCAGCGCGGATGCAGCACCTTGGCGCCGGTGGAGGCGATTTCCTGCGCCTCCTCGTAATCCAGCCGCTGCAGCAGGCGCGCGCCCGGTACCTGGCGCGGATTGGCGGTGAACATGCCGGCCACGTCGGTCCAGATCTCCACCCGCTGCGCCTTCAGCAATGCGCCAAAGTAGGAAGCCGACGTGTCCGAGCCACCGCGACCGAGCAGCACGGTTCGGCCCTGTGCCTCTCGGGCAATGAAACCCTGGGTAATGAACACCTCGCCCAGCACCGCCAACCGTGCGGCCAGTACCGGATCGGGCCGCGAATCGACCATCGAGGACAGCAACCGCGTGCGCTCGTTCTGGTTCGGCAATGCCACGGCAGCCAGGCAGTCACGGGCATCCAGCCATTCCGTGGGCAGCCCGCTGTGACTGAGAAAGGCGGCGCCAAGCGCGCTGGACATCAGCTCGCCATGCGCCTGCACCTGCGCCTGCCAAGCCAGCTCGCCCAGCGCCGCGGTACCCTCGCCGGCCAGTTTTGCCAGTTCGGACAAGCGGGCAGCCAGCGTGTCCGGCACAGCCAGCTGCATGTGTTCCAGCAGCTCGTAGTGCCTCTGCGTGATCGCCTTGGCTGCCTCGCTGCGTTTGCCCGCGTCGCCCTGCGCGCACATTTGCTTGAGCGCATCGGTAATGCCGGTCAGCGCGGAGACGACCACCAGCACGCGCGCGCCTTCGGCGCGGCGGCTGGCAACCAGCTCACGGATGTTCTGCCAGCGGGGAAGCGTCGCGACACTGGTGCCGCCGAACTTCATCACGATCCAGGGGGCGTCCGCAGATAGCGGCACGGGGTTTGGCGGAGTCACGGGCATTCGCTATGGGCGGTTGGGGGAGGAAGGCATCCGGGCAGTGTTGCGCTGCGGCATCGGAATTGCAAATGGTTTTCCCGGAAATTCCGTTTGGACGTATGGACGTCCGAATTTACGGGTGACTTCATCCCCCTCCCCTGCTTGCAGGGGAGGGTCGGGGTGGGGTGTTCTTGATCTTGACGAAGAGCTGACCCCTCCTCAATCCTCCCCCGAGGGGGAGGAGGCCATGGCGTGCGCTGCGCGCACATCGTCATTGGATAACTACAGGGATCCGGCCAATCCGTGCCTGCCACTCCTTCGGACCCGTCTGGTGCACCGAGGTGCCGGCCGAATCCACCGCCACGGTGACCGGCATGTCCTGCACGGTGAACTCGTAGATCGCCTCCATGCCCAGGTCGGCGAAGCCGACCACGCGCGAGGCCTTGATCGCCTTGGACACCAGATAAGCAGCACCCCCCACAGCCATCAGGTAGACCGACTGGTGTCTCTTGATCGCATCGATCGCTGCAGGACCGCGCTCGGCCTTGCCGACCATGCCCAACAAGCCAGTCTGCGCCAGCACCTGCTCGGTGAACTTGTCCATGCGTGTGGCGGTGGTCGGGCCGGCCGGTCCCACCACCTCGTCACGCACCGGGTCCACCGGGCCGACGTAGTAAATGAAGCGACCCTTGAAGTCGACCGGCAGCGGCTCGCCCTTGTTGAGCATCTCGACCATGCGCTTGTGCGCGGCATCGCGGCCTGTCAGCAGCTTGCCGTTGAGCAACAGCACTTCGCCCGGTTTCCAGCTCGTCACTTCCTCGCGCGTCACGGTGTCGAGATCCACCCGGCGTCCCTTCGAGGTGTCGTAGGTCAGTTTCGGCCAGTCTTCCAGCGACGGCGGATCGAGCATCACCGGGCCGGAGCCGTCCAGCGTGAAATGCGCGTGGCGCGTGGCGGCGCAGTTCGGAATCAATGCCACCGGCAGATTGGCGGCATGGGTCGGGTAGTCCTTGATCTTGATGTCGAGCACGGTGGTGAGGCCGCCCAGGCCCTGCGCACCGATACCGAGCGCATTGACCTTCTCGTACAGCTCGATGCGCAGTTCCTCGGCGCGATTGGCTGGGCCGCGTGCGATCAGCTCCTGGATGTCGATCGGCTCCATCAGCGCCTCCTTCGCCATCAGCATCGCCTTCTCGGCGGTACCACCGATGCCCAGCCCCAGCATCCCCGGCGGACACCAGCCGGCACCCATGGTCGGCACGGTCTTCAGCACCCAGTCGACGATCGAGTCGGACGGATTGAGCATCACGAACTTCGACTTCGCCTCGGAACCGCCGCCCTTCGCCGCGACGATCACGTCGACCTTGTTGCCCGGCACGATCGACACGTTGATCACCGCCGGCGTGTTGTCCTTCGTGTTCACACGCTTGCCGGCCGGGTCGGCCAGGATGCTCGCGCGCAGCTTGTTGTCCGGGTCGTTGTAGGCGCGGCGCACACCCTCGTTGATCATGTCGTCCAGCGACAGCGTGGCGTCCCACTGCACATCCATGCCGACCTTGATGAACACGGTGACGATGCCGGTGTCCTGGCACAGCGGGCGATGCCCCTCGGCCGCCATCCGCGAGTTGATCAGGATCTGCGCCATCGCATCCTTCGCGGCCGGGCTTTCCTCGCGCTCATAGGCGGCGGCGAGGCCCTTGATGTAGTCGACCGGGTGGTAATAGCTGATGTACTGCAGCGCATCGGCAACGGACTGGATCAGATCGTCTTGCTTGATAGTGGTCATGGGGCGGCTTTGGATGGGTGGGCAACCAGCGCCTGCGGACACTTCCGCAGCGCGCAACCTGTCTATTGTGCCGCAACCGGGCGATTCGAATCTGGCTGCGGCATGGCAGCCGAATGTCCACTTGCCGCCGACGGAGCGCCAGTGGCATGGTTTCAGGCCCCTCCGACCGCCGCCCAACAACCATGCCCAGCCCACGCCGTTTCCTGCAACTGGACGTTTTCGCGAGCCACCTGTTTGACGGCAATCCGCTGGCCGTGGTGGTCGACGCCGTCGGGCTGGACAGTGACGCCATGCAGCGCATCGCGCGCTGGACCAATCTCTCCGAGACCGCTTTCCTGCTGCCACCGACACAGGCACAGGCCGACTACCGCGTGCGCATTTTCACGCCACGCCAGGAGTTGCCTTTCGCCGGTCATCCCAGTGTGGGCAGTGCCTATGCAGCGATCGAGACCGGCCTGGTGCCCACCGGAAAGACCTCACTGGTGCAGGAATGCGCAGCCGGCCTGTTGCCGGTGCGGGTGACAGGCGATGGGCCGTCACGGATCATCCACGTGCAGGCGCCACCGGCACGTTTGACCGCGATGGATGACACCTTGCGTGCCCGCCTGGCTGCCGCACTGCACGTCGAATTGGCGCACGACCAGGCCTGTCACGTCGACAATGGACCGCACTGGATCATCTGTGACCTGCACGAGGCCGCCACCGTGCGCTCGCTGCAACCGGACATGGACATCATCGCCAGACTCTGCGAGCAGCAGGACGCCGTAGGCGTCAGCGTGTTCGGACGCGAACACGACGAAGACGTGGCGATGGCCGTGCGCGCATTCTGCCCGGCCGATGGCATTCCGGAAGATCCGGTTACCGGCAGCGCCAATGCAGCGATCATGGCATGGCTCATTACACGCGGTGATCACGCCGGCTGCGGCCTGCGCTATCGCGCCAGTCAGGGGCGTGAAGTTGGCCGCGATGGTTATGTGGAAGTCGCCCATGATCCGGCCAGCAGCGCCATCACGATTGGCGGCGCCTGCGTGATCGGCGTGCGCGGTGAATTGCATATCGGCTGATGCCGTTGACACATACCGTGCCGCGAGCCTCGCCCAAGTCGACATAACCGGCTTCGACACCGAAATCGACGCTTCCCTGTTTGGTTGTTTTTGCTTACACGCCCCGCGGCCCCGCATGCCTCTTGCGCCCGGGAGTGCGCATTCTTGGGGATGGCAAAAACCGTCTGCAAATTGCGCAATAACGCGCAAGCTTCCAATCAAGTAATTGCGCTTGCGCAATATTTTGCGACACTTCCGTTCGGCACCCGTCCCGCGTAGCTTTAGGCGATCTGCATGCGACGATCTTCAGGGGGACCGTTGTGCAGATGAAGATCGGTTGGGGATTAGGGATTACCTGAGTCACCGCATTACGGCCTGGCCTGACGGCGAGACCCCCTGCATGGATGACAAATGCGCGGGAAACTGCCGCTTCATGCCAGAGATTTCTTCATGGGAGAAACTCACATGCTTGCGCAACTGCATCGCACTACTCTCGCAACGTCCCTGGCGTTGCTGCTCACCGGCTTCAGCACCGCCTCGCTGGCAGCCACTCCACAGACAAGCATCGACGCGGGCATGGCGGCGACCAGCCAGCCAGTGCACGTCACGCTGATACTGAGACTGCACAATTCCGCTGCGCTGGAGCAATACATCCAGCAAACCGTCACTCCCAGCAGCCCGCATTACCACCAGTTTCTCAGCACCAGCCAGTTCGCCAGCCAGTACGGCGCCACCGATGCGGAAATCGCCAGGGTCCAGGCGTACCTGCAGAAACAGGGGCTGGAAAGCCAGGTGATGGCGAACCATCTCGCGATCCAGACCACCGGCACGATCGGCCAGTTCAACCAGGCCTTCCAGACGTCCATTCACACCTACGTTTCGCGTACCACGGGCCGCTCCTTCCATCGCCCCGCCGCGGCCCTGGTGCTGCCATCTGCATTGGCCGACACCGTGGCGTTCGCCAGCGGGCTCAGCAACGAAAGAAAATACCTGTCGCACCGCATCAGCGCACCCGCGCTGGCCGGGCAGTCGAAGGTTCTGGCGCTCGGCCCGACCACGTCGGGCAAGACTGCTAGCGGCAATCCCACTGCGACGGGCAAACCGGGCAGCTATACCGTGGGCGACGTCGCCAATCTGTACAACATCAATCCGCTCTACCAGCACGGCATCACCGGCAAGGGTTCGACCGTGGCCATCGTCACCCTGTCAAATTTCTATCCGGCGGACGCGACGACCTACTGGACTGACATTGGACTGACCACCAAGCCCAATCGCATCACGGTCATTCCCATCGACGGTGGTGGTGTCATCGACGGTGGCAGTGGCGAAACGGCCCTCGACGTCGAGCAGTCCGGCGGTCTCGCACCTTTCGCGAACATACTCGTCTATGAAGCCCCCAATGCCGGCAATGGCTTCACCGATGCCTTCCTGCAAGCCGTGTCCGACAACAAGGCGGACAGCATCTCGACCAGTTGGGGATTGCCGGAGATTTTCAATTTCGCCGCATTGAACGTCACCGGCGCCAGCGATACCGACACCACTGACGTCGGCGACCTGCAGGCGTTCCATCAGATCTTCATGGAGGCCGCGGCGCAAGGACAATCCGTGTTCGCCGCATCCGGCGATTCGGGCGCTTACGACACCGTGCGCGATCTCGGCGACGGGACAGGCCCCAATGAATATACGGGGCCATTGACCGTCGACTCTCCGGCATCCGATCCGTACATAACCGCTGCCGGCGGAACCACGGTGCCGTTCACCTTCACGAGCCGCTCGGGCGGTTCGGTGACCATCAAGAAAGAAAGCGTGTGGGGCTGGGACTATCTGCTGCCGTTCTTCCCCAAGAGCGAGCTGTTCTCCGCAGGTGGCGGCGGCGGCGTGAGTGTCTACTGGAATGAACCGTTCTATCAGCTGCTTACCCGGGGCATTCGCCGCAGCGAAAAGAATCAGTCACTGGTATTCAACGACCCCTCGGCAGGCCCCACCACCTTGCTGAAGCTGCCGGCCAACTTCCGCGGCAGAAACGTTCCCGACATTTCGTTGAATGCGGATCCGGAAAGCGGCTACATCGTCGTTTCCACCAGCGACGGCGGCATCATCCAGGAGGGCGGCACCAGCTTCGTCGCGCCACAGCTCAACGGTATCAGCGCCTTGCTGACGCAGAGTGCCGGACATCGCATCGGCTTCTGGAATCCGCAGGTCTATCTGCTGCAGGACATCTTCGGTGGCAGCCAATGGTCGCCATTCAACGATATCCGCGCCGGCGACAACTGGTTCTATAGCGGCATCCCCGGCTACGACCAAGGCTCGGGCGTCGGCTCACTCAACGTGGCGAACCTCGACCTGTTCCTGCGCAGTGGCTTCTAGGAACAGGCCCAACGGCTCGGAAACCTCCGGGTTCTCCGAGCCTGTCTGACCTGTCATCGCTGGCTGGTGCCCATGTCGGGCCACCGGCCAGCGATGCGCCAGGGCTTGCCGTCAAGCAAACCCATCGGCATGCTCGCTGCCACTTCCCGCGGCAGCCATGTCCATGAGTGATTCCTCGCCATCCGGCGGCTATGCCCGCAGCCTGCGTCCGCTGGACGCCGCGCTGATCGTGGTTGGCGGCATCATCGGCGGCGGCATCTTCCTCAATCCCGGGATTGCCGCACAACGCACCGATTCGGGACTGACACTGCTGCTGCTGTGGGCAGGCGCCGGCGTACTCACCCTGATCGGCGCGCTCTGCTACGCCGAACTCGGTGCACGGCGGCCGCATGCCGGTGGCACCTATGTCTACCTGCGCGAGGCGTTTGGGCCGCTGGCCGGCTTCCTGTTCGGCTGGACCATGCTGCTGGTGATCTATTCGGGCTCCAGCGCCGCGGTGGCGACGATCTTCGCCAGCTATGCAGCCTCGCTGTTCGGCCTGTCGCCGGCGATGGCCCTGCCGCTGACAGTGGGCGCACTGGTGTTCGTCGGCGGTATCAACCTGTTCGGCATACGGCTTGGTGCACAGATCCAGAATCTGTTCGCCCTGCTCAAGCTGCTGGCCGTGGCGGTGCTGGTGGTGTGCGGGCTGTTCCTGGCAGGCGCCGGCCACACTGGTGTACTGGCCGTCGATCCGGCGCATAGCGGCGCAGGTTTCATAGGCGCCGCGCTGCCGGTGCTGTTTGCGTATTCCGGTTTCACCTATCTCAACAACCTGGCCGGTGAAGTACGCGATCCGCAGCGCACGCTGCCACGCGCCCTGCTGCTCGGCATGCTGCTGGTGATCATCGCCTACGTACTGGTCAACGTGGCGTACCTGGCGGTGCTGGGCCATGCCGGCCTCGCTGCCAGTCGCGCGCCGGCCGCGGACGTGATGCAGCAGGTATTCGGCCTGTTTGGCGCCAAGCTGATCGCGCTCGGCGTGGCGATTTCCACCCTCGGCTTCTGCAACATCACCCTGGTCGCCGGTGCGCGGGTGCTGCAGGTGATGGGGGAGGACGGGCTGTTCTTCCGTTCGGTGGCGCGGCTGCACCCGCGTTATCGCACACCGAATACCGCGCTGCTGTTGCTGGTCGGCTGGGCGATCGTGCTGGCACTGTCGGGCAGCTACGGCCAGCTGCTGGATTACGCCACCTTCGGCGACTGGCTGGCCTGTGCGGTCGGTGTCGCCACGCTGTTCTGGTATCGCCGCCGCGATGGCAGCACGGCCAGTTTCAGGGTGCCGGGCTACCCGTGGCTGCCGTTGCTGTTCATCGGCATCGTGGCGTGGGTGGTGGTGATGACGATGCGCGACAACCCGCGCAATGCCGGTATCGGGCTGCTGATCATGGGCGCCGGCGTGCCGGTGTATGGGGTCTGGCGCCACTTGTTCAGGCGCACGCATCCCTAAGCCGGTGGCAGCAATGCCACAATGTGCGGATCGAACTCAAGGAGATGTTGGATGGCGCCCGCGCAAGACCTGGCCACGCCGGTAACCTCGGCAAGCAGCATCGTGCCCGAGAAGGTGCGTGGCGGCATCGATCTTGAGATCAACGGCGAGCACTTCCGCCACACCGGTGATCCGCAGATGCCGCTGCTGTGGTATCTGCGCGATGTGCTGCGGCTGACCGGCACCAAGTACGCCGGCATGCACGGTGAAACCGGGGCCGATCTGGTGCTGCTGGATGGAAAGATGGTTTCCGCCGCCACCCAGCCGATGGCCAAACTGGACGGCAAGTCGGTGGTCACGGTGGAAGGCCTGGCTGCCAGTGACGGCAGCCTGCATCCCGTGCAGCAGGCCTTTATCGACGAAGACGCGATCGGCTGCGGCTACTGCACGCCCGGCTGGCTGATTGCCGCCGTCGACCTGCTCAGGCGCAAACCGAAACCCGGCGACGACGATCTCGACCAGTTGCCGAACCTGTGCCGCTGCGGCTGCCAGACCCGTGTGCGCAGCGCGATCAAGCGCGTCGCCGCCGGCAAGGTGGGCCAGGCATGAACGATCGCGGCACCTCCGATCACACCTCCCCCGATGGCATCAGGCTCTCGCGTCGCCGCTTCCTGCAGGTGCTGGCTGCTGGCACCGGCGTCCTGATGGTTGGCATCCGCACCGCCAACGCATCCGATGCACCGCTGCCGCTCGCCCTGCTCGGCGACAATTTCTACGATCTCGGCGCCTATGTGCGCATCGACAGCGACGGCAATGTGCTGATCGGCGCACGCGATCCGGATACCGGCACCGGTGTGGCCACCTCGCTGCCGCGGATCATCGCCGACGAACTCGATGCCGACTGGAACCGTGTCAGCGTGGTGCCGCTAGGCCTCGGCGTGACCGACAACAACGGCCAGCCGCGCTGGACCTACGGACGCCAGATCGGCGGCATCGGCGGTTCGATTCCCGCCGCCTGGAACGACCTGCGCCAGGCAGGGGCACTGGCGCGCTGGCTACTGCTGCAGGCTGCGGCCCGCCAGCTCGGCGTGCCGGCCGACAAGCTGCACACCGACTCCGGCATGGTGATCGCTCCGGACGGTCGCCGCTTCAGCTACGCCAGCCTCGCCGGCGACGCCAGCAAGATCGCCCTGCCGAACAATCCTCCGCCACTGAAGACACCGGATCGCTACCGCCTGATCGGCCAGCCCGCCGGTGACGTGGACGCACGCGGGATCGTCACCGGCCTGACCCCGTTCGCGATCGACCACCACTACGGCGACGCCCTCGTCGCCGTGCTCGCGCATTGCCCGTGGCCGGACGGCACGCTGGCCCACTTCGACTTCGCCGACACCTTGGCCACCAAGGGCGTGGTGAAGGTGGTGCAGCTGAAACCCGAGCCCGGCCAGCCGCTGGGCAGCACGGTGATTGCCCCGGCCGTGGCGGTACTCGCCGAAGATACCTGGTCGGCCCTGCAAGGCCGGCAGAAACTCAAGCTCGAGTGGAAACCCGGCGCCAGCGGTGCCGAAAGCAGTGCCACGCTGGAGCAGCAGGCCGAAGCACTGGTCGCCGGCAAGACCGATCCCTCCATGCGCGTGCGCAACGACGGCGACGTCGAGGCCGCCGGCAAGAAGGCCGCACGCCGGTTGCAGGCAACCTACTACCAGCCATGGCTGGCGCATGCCACGGCCGAGCCGATGAACTGCCTGATCCGGCTGGCCAAGGATCACGCCAGCGTGGTCGTACCGACCCAGGCACCACAGCAAGCCTGGGCCGTGGTGCAGCGCCTGACCGGCCTCGCCCCTGCGCAGATCGAGATCAGCGTGCCGCGTGTCGGCGGCGGTTACGGACGCCGGCTCGACCACGACTACGTCGCCGAAGCGGTGATGCTGGCCAAGGTGGTCGACAAGCCGGTGCGCCTGCTGTGGACACACGGACAGGATCTCGATCACGACTACTACCGTTCCGGCAGCGTGCATCAGCTCAGCGTGGTTCTCGACCGCAAGCGCGAGTTGCTGGGCTGGAACCAGCGCATGGCCAGCGCCTCGGCGCTGGTGCGCCGCGGCGTGCCGGACAACCGCCTGTGGACCTCCGAGCTCGAGGCCGATCAGCTGCCGGCCGCACTCGTGCCCAACTTCCGCAGCGACTGGTATGCACTCAACTCGTCGATTCCGCGTGGGCCGATGCGCGGCATGCCGCACCTCAGCAACGCGTTCGCGGTGGAAAGTTTCATCGACGAAATCGCGCACAGCATGAAGGAGGATCCGCTCGACACGCACCTGCGCATACTCGGCGCCCCGCGTCAGCTGTCGCTGAGCGCCGGTGGCGTACTGGACACCGGCCGGCTGATCAACGTGCTGAAGCTGGTCGCCGACCGCATCGAGTGGAAGAACTGGCTGCACAGCGTGAACGGCCTCGGCATCGCCTGCTGGCACGTCAACGGCGCCTATGTGGCGCATGCGATCGAAGTGGCGATGCAGGGCGAGAAACTGATCATCCAGCGTGTCGTCTGCGCGGTCGACGTCGGCCGCGTGATCAACCCGCAGGGTCTGCAAGGCCAGGTCGCCGGTGCCACGCTCGATGCGCTCTCCACCGCACTCAACCTGGCGATCACGTTCAAGGATGGCCAGATCCAGCAGCACAATTTCAAGGATTACCCGCTGGCCAGCATGGCCCAGCTGCCCGATGCGGTGGAAGTGATCACGGTGCCGCGCGATGACCTCCCACCCACCGGCGCCAGCTTCCTCGCCATGCCCACCGCTGCCCCTGCGCTGGCCAACGCCGTGTTCCGCGCCACCGCCGTGCGCGTTCGCCGGCTGCCGTTGATGAAGGAGTTGCTGCGGTTGCTGTGAGCATTGCATCCCGCGCGGCACTGACACGACACTGCCGCAAAAGGAACAACACCAAGATCAGCGGTAACCGAAAGCTCGGGGCAAGAGCATCAGGTGTGTGATGTTGACAGGCAGTTCTTACGGAAATGTATGCGCTTGCCTAGTCTTCGATTGCTCGCGAGTTCATTCTGTGCCGCCTGACGCTGGAATGAAGCGACGGCGAAACTGTTCACCTTGAACGGCTACTCATACCGCAACTCGATCAAGGGTCACCGGATCGGGAGCTGTCTTTGAACCCTCGACAAATCCGTATGCAGCGATGCCAAAGGCAAGGTGTGGCTCTAGTACCGGAACGCACTTTTGAATCAGGAGTGCGGTTGCTATTGCAGCTGCCTGTGCCGCTTCTACATATGAAAGGTTGAGCGCCTCCTGGGTGCGCAAGAACACTGGCTCTAGCTGTCTTTGGGTGGAAAGGAAGTCCAGCTGAGGCTGGTGAGCGGGGTCTTTGTTCGGGACGAGCTTGGAGCTGTCCAACTCGATGCCGACATGAGCCAATACGTTGCCAAGAATCTGGACAAGCCTCGGGCCTTGTTCGTTTGCCACATCGGAGAGAACAGCCTGCCCTGGAGTTACTGAGGAAAGCGAAAATGCAAAAGATCGGAACAAAAAGGTGCCAGCCATACGTGCTGTCGCAGCAATTGCGGTCTCTGCGTGTACACCTTTGTCATTATTTAGTGCTGTGACAACCAAACCAACAAATTGTTGTGCGGCTTCCTGCTGCTCTTTACTTGGCGACGTCATAACAGTTTCCATGCGGCATAACGCTGGAGTTAAGCGGCAGCGTAGCCGTCCACTTTGAACGAATTGTTAGGCTCCATGCTATCCCTTGCCGCCCATCATTCCGTGACCGTCGATCAACCGTGTGTCGCGCTTTACAAGCGCCCCGTCCTCGTTACAGCTCCAGCGCTGCAGGACATAGGGATAGAAACCAGTTATCTCGAAAATCGACAGCTGGAAGCGGGCACCCCAAGCGGTGTCTTTTGGCATAACCCAAACCACTTGCCTCCCGGCATCCTTACGTAACCCAGCTCGAACTAGGTGCTTCTTGAGCAGCTCGATGTCAGAAGTGGGCTCACGTAGTGTGCCGTCAACATGAGCGGGGAGCACAGTTGCGACCCGGTTCTGTATGATTTTGGAATTTAAGCCAATGCCCTCGCGCGCTGCCAGAGACCCAAGGATAAACGTTCTGTCCTCATCGCTCAGAGGCTCATCCAAGTAGTAAACGGGGATCGTCGTCTCCATGCTTTATGTGGACCTAACTCAAAGTAGATTTCAAACGCAGTCTAATCCTGCAGCCTGCCCTCGCCGTACCCCTCAGTGGAACTGATCGCTCGCCGGCACCCATGAGGTGGATGACGAGGTGGAGGGATGAGCCAGCTTGACCGGCAGCGTGATTCCTTCGCAACCGGGCGGTGGCGGACCACCGGCGACGCGGGCTTCGGCACATTGCACGCTGTTGTCGAGATGAATCGGCGTTGCCGATGCCACGGTGCTGGTCGCTGGCGATGGCGTGGGTGCAGCCACCGGATTGGCAGGTGCCAGATGCAGTCGGTCGTAGACCTTGGCGGCGACGGGTGCAGGCGGCGGATCGGGATTGCCGCAGCCGAACAGGGCCATCGGCAGCAATGGCACGACCTTGCATTCGACGCGTATGCCGCGTGGCAGGTGGAAGGTATGCGCGACCGTGGTCTTTTCCACGGCATGGCGTAACGCCGTATCGACCGAGCTTTCGTCTTCCGGGGTCCAGTCCGCATCGAAGCGGGTGGGTTGGTAACCGATGTTCGGCGTGCCATGCCCCATGATCTGGGTGTCACCGCTCGGCTTCAGCTGTACGTAGCCGTTCGGTGAACCCTGCCTTGCTCCTTTGGCTGCACCGGGCTGGTTGCCACCGGCCTGGCCGGTGCCGGATTCCTTGCCACCGGTGCCGCTGGCGTTGCCCTGCCCAGGCGTGGGCTGTGGGCCATGGGCATGATGACCCTCGCTTTCCGGCACGGCAGCCACCCCGTTGGGCTCGCCGGGTATGGCGGTATCGCTGCCCTGCGGGGTGGCATTGGGCGCCGTGCTGACGTCACGCTCCGTACCGGTGTGGCCCGGACTGGACGTGGCCGCCGGCTGCCCGCTCGCGGTCGGTGCCGGCGACTCGCTCGGCGTGCTCGCCGTCGCCGGCGACGGGGTGACGGTAGTGACGGTGACGGCAGGCGGCGCGCTGATCTGCGGCCGCTCGATCGGCGACAGGGGAATCGACGCGGAAGCCTTCTGCGCGCTTTCGACCTTCACCGACGGTGCGTGTACTTGCACCTGCGCCGGAGCCACCGGTGCCGGCGGAACCACCGCCAGTTCCGGTTCGGCCACATCGATCTTCGCTGCCTGCAGCTTCGGCTGTTCGCGCGGCACGCTTGCCGCAGGCACGCTCAGCCGGGGCTGCAGATTTACCGTGGGCAGCGGCTGCGCCGGCAGCGTGATCGGCTGCGGCTCGGGTACCGGCGGTGTTGCCGGCACTTCGGCACGGACCGGCGTCACGCTCGCGGGCGTATCGGCCTTCGGTACCGTGGTGTTCAACGCGATGTTCGACACCGTGATCGGTGGCATCGCCGACACCGCCCGCGTCGGCAGTGCCAGCGAAGGCGGTGGCGGCAGTGGACGGGTGCCTTCGAGCTGCGGCCGGCGCACCGGCTCGGGTTGGAACTTCGGCGGTACCGGCGGCTGCAGTACCGGGGTGGGCAGGCTCACCGTCGGCGGTACACCAGCCTGCGTGATCGGTTGCAGTGATGGCGCCGGCGCGGGTCGCGGCAGGCTGACCGGCGGTGGCGGCGAAGCCACTGGTCTCGGTGTCGGCGCGCCGGACTTCGTCGTCTGCGCAACTACCGGCGATGCAGAGGCCGGGACCGCTGCCTGTGCCGTGACGACGGCCTGCATGCTTGTGCTGCGACGGCTGACGGATACGGCTCGACTGGCACTGCCCTGATGACGCGGCCCCAGCTCTTTCGGTGGCGTGCCAAGCGGCGGCGGCGGGGGCTCGGGCGCCTCGATCAGGCGCACCTGCAGGAACTGCTCTTTCGACTCCCTCGGCGGCTTCACCTCATAGGCCGGCCCGAGCACGAAACTAAACAGGAAGACCAGGTGCACCAGCAAGGTACCCACCGCTGCGAACACGCGCGGCCATCGCTCGCCCGGGCGCTCGCGGCGACGCCGGCGATAGATGCCGGCACGAGTGGCGGCAGCCAGCGGCGAGCTCAGGATGGTCCGCGAAGGGTGGCTGGCAGGAGGGCCGGCGGCAGGTTGATCCGGGGGCGGCAAGGGCATGCGGCCAGTGTAACGGGCACCGCCGTGGTTCCGCATGACACTCAGAGCCTGTTCCATGTCTCCGCGTGGAGACATGGAACAGGCTCTCAGGGATGACTGGCGGCCCCCGCGGCACGATCATGCAGTTCGGCGTCGACCGCGCGATTCGGCGTATCGACCGGACAACCCCACGCCAGCGGTTTGCCGGCACGGTACATCGCAATACACGCCTCGATACCCGGCGGCTTGGGCGCATGTGGATCGGCCGCCAGTGGTGTGGGCGCCATGCTCAGGCGCTCGTCGCCATCCTTCGCCGAGGGTGGTGGCGGCGGATCGCCACCGCAGCCGCCGGCCAGCATCGCAAGGGAAACGCCGCAGTGGATGCGCACGCCACCGGGCAGCCGGATGGTTTTCTTGACCGTGGTCTTGTCCACCAGCTTCTGCAGGGCGTTGTCGACCACGTTGCCCCTGCCGCTCCAGTCGTCATCGAAACGTGTCGCCTGGTACTTGACCGGATTGTCGTGCCGCATGACCTGCGTGTCGCCCTGCGGCAGGTTCTGCACATAGCCTGGTGTCGGTGCGCTGGCAGCCGCGGCCGGCAGTCGAGGCTGGCCATTGCTGTCGAACAGCCGCGACGTGTCGGCCGGTTTCGGCGTCGGTGGCAACTGCACCGTCATCGCTTCCTTCGATATCGGCTCGTGCGGCTTCGGCGTTGCGCGTGGTCTTGCCAGCGGCGGCGGTGTCGGCGGTGGCTGAACCACGGGCTTCGGCTGGTGTGTGATGAAGCGCACCTCCAACACCTCCTCCGGCCGCGCATGCGGCGGTACCGTTGCCGGCGGCGGGTGCATCTCGCCCCAGATCACCAGCATGAACACCACGTGCAGCAAGAGCGCCACGACCAGCGCCAATACGTGCCAGCGTCGCTCCCGCCACGGCTCGCGCCAGCGCACTTGCCGCAACCTCGCCCGGGTCGGCGCGTCCAGCGGAGTCAGCCCACGATCCGTCCGCCCATCGTCCGGCGACGGCTGGCTGTGCTGTTCGACCTGCAGCGAATGAGCGATGACGACACCTCGGTGACGCGGATGACTGCCGGCAGGATGCCGGATGACATTTGAACGCGGGAGGACTCGCGCATGCACATGGGGGTTTCACGTGCCCATGACAGACCGCCCGGCGCGGCCCCGGTTCCCCGCACTGCAGCTTGACCGCACCCGGCATTCGCTCAAATCTAGGCGGGCGGCGTCACCCGCCGCCCCGCCATGACCGCCCTCGTCCCGAACCTGCGATGGACGACCATGACGGCCCGCCACTTCAGTCGCCAACGCGCGGCTTCGTGCGGCGCCGTTGTCCATGCCGACACGATCCGCGCCCAGTCATGGGAGGGTCGCATCGTGTCGTACAACACGGAAAGCATCCGCAACATCGCGCTCGCCGGCCACGCCGGCGTGGGCAAGACCACGCTGTTCGAGGCCCTGCTGATGGCCGGCGGCGCGATCCAGACACCGGGCTCGGTGGAGCGCGGCACCACCGTCTCCGATACCGACAGCCAGGAAAAGGCGCGCGCACATTCGATCGACAGCTGCGTCGCGCATATCGACCACGGCGGCTGTCACCTCAACCTGATCGACACCGCGGGCTACGCGGATTTCCGCGGCGCCACGCTGTCCGCATTGGCGGCGGTGGAAACCGTGGCGGTCGTGGTCAATGCGATCAACGGCATCGAACACGGCACCCGCCGCATGATGGCGCATGCACGCTCGCGCGGACTGGCACGCATGCTGGTGATCAACAAGATCGACTTCGACGGTGCCAACCTGGGCGCGCTGGTGGATGCGCTGCGCGAGGAATTTGGCAACGAATGCCTGCCGGTGAACCTGCCGGCCGGTCACGGCAAGCGTGTGCTGGACTGTTTCTTCCACAGCGAAGGTGCCACCGATTTCTCCTCGCTGGCCGAAGCGCACCAGCGCATCCTGGACCAGGTGGTCGAGATCAACGAGACGATGATGGGTGCCTACCTCGACGCCGGCGAAAGTGCGCTGACACCACAGCAGTTGCACGATGCGTTCGAGCAGTGCCTGCGCGAAGGCCATCTGGTTCCGATCTGCTTCGTCAGCGCACGCACCGGCGTGGGCGTTCGTGAATGGCTGGATGTCGCCGAACGGTTGCTGCCGAATCCCGACGAAGGCAACCCGCCACCATTCGTACGCGGCGATGGCGAACCGCTGATGGTCAGTGCCGACCCGGCCAGCCACGTGATCGCCGACGTGTTCAAGATCGTCAACGATCCCTTCGTCGGCAAACTCGGCGTGTTCCGCGTATGGCAGGGCACGATCCGCCGCGACAGCCAGCTGCTGATCGACGACGGCCGCAAGCCATTCAAGGTCGGCCATCTGTTCCGCGTGCAGGGCAAGACACACGTGGAGATCGAGGCGGCGATCCCCGGCGATATCGCCGCGGTGGCCAAGATCGAGGACATCCATTTCGATGCGGTGCTGCACGACTCGCACGACGAGGATCGCATCACGCTGGCGCCGCTGGCGTTTCCTGCACCGATGTATGGCCTGGCGCTGGAACCCAAGCACAAGGGCCAGGAGCAGAAACTCTCCAATGCGCTGGGACGGCTGGCCGAGGAAGATCCGTGCTTTCGCGTCGAGCACCACAAGGAACTCAACGAAACGGTGGTGCGCGGCCTTTCCGACCTGCATCTGAAGGTGATGCTGGAGCGCATGCGCGAACGCTACGGCGTCGAGGTGGTGACCCATCCACCACGCATCGCCTACCGCGAAACCATCGCTGCCCACGCCGAGGGGCATCACCGGCACAAGAAGCAGACCGGCGGTGCGGGCCAGTTCGGCGAAGTGTTCCTGCGGGTGGAACCACTCGAGCGCGGTGCCGGTTTCGAATTCGTCGACGCCGTGAAGGGTGGCGTGATTCCCGGCCAGTTCCTGCCGGCGATCGAGAAGGGCGTGCGCCAGGCGATGGAGCATGGCGCGATCGCCGGCTATCCGCTGCAGGACCTGCGCGTGACCGTGTACGACGGCAAATACCACCCCGTCGACTCGAAGGAAGTGGCCTTCATCAGTGCGGGCAAGAAGGCGTTTCTCGACGCCGTCGGCAAGGCAAAGCCGACCGTGCTGGAACCGATCGTGAACGTCGAGGTGGCCATACCCGAGCACAACGTCGGCGACGTCACCGGCGGCCTCGCCGGCAAGCGCGCGCGCATCATGGGCACCGACGCCCAACGCGGCGGCGAACTGGTGATCAAGGCGCAGGCGCCGCTGGCCGAACTGATCGACTATCCGACCGAGCTGAAGTCGATGACTGGTGGCCGCGGCCGCTACAGCCTCGACCTCAGCCACTATGAGGCGGTACCGCCGAACGTGCAGAAGCAGCTCAGCGAGGCATGGAAACCGCATGTGGAGGAGGACTAACTCCAGCACCGGATCGTGGCCTTCACCGCGCCAGCACTTGATCCATGGCGGGATGCCGCGATCCGTATTCCTTCAGCACACACTGCGCAGGGCCGCAGGAGAGCACGATGAGCCGAGCCTTCACCAAGGAATCCGACGACGGCGATGCGCCGGCGTTGCCGGACATGCCATTGAGCGAGCACCCGAACTACGTCACGCCGCGTGGCCTGGCGCAGCTGCGTGCGCGGCTGCAGGCGGCCACCGCGCGACGCGATGCGCTGAAAGCCTCGAGCGATACGCTGTCGCAGCAGAATGAACTGGCGCCGCTGGAGCGCGAACTGCGCTGGCTCCACGCACGGGTGAACAGCGCCATCGAGGTGGATCTGCTCTCACAACCACAGGATCGCGTCGCGTTCGGCGCGATCGTCACCGTGGACAGCGTCGAGGGCGAGCAGCGCTACTGCATCGTCGGTGAGGACGAGGCCGACGCGGAACAGCACCGGGTCAGCTAC
The DNA here is from genome assembly GCF_054782855.1 of Rhodanobacter koreensis. Taxonomy (NCBI): domain Bacteria; kingdom Pseudomonadati; phylum Pseudomonadota; class Gammaproteobacteria; order Lysobacterales; family Rhodanobacteraceae; genus Rhodanobacter; species Rhodanobacter koreensis. Next base: position 261,602 of record NZ_BAAGRR010000001.1, read on the forward strand.
CTCTCGCCGCTGGCGCAGGCCTTGCTCGGTGCCCAGATCGGCGATGAAGTGAACTGGAAACGCCCGGCCGGCGACCTGCTGATCGAGGTGGTGGCGATCGACTACGACGGCGAGACCCGGCCATGACGACCGCGCTGCTGCAGCCCTAGAGCCGACCACCCCGCTTCACGCTGAGATAGCGCTCGATCAGCGCGCCGGACAGCTCGCTGCAGCTGACATCGAGCGTGTTCACGCCTTCGCGGCGCAGGCCTTCGTGCACGCGCTCGCGTTCGCTCAGATAGTGCATCGCCGCCGCGCTGCGGATGCCGGTTTCCAAGCTGTCGCCGGCCTCGGCAGCGGCCCGGTCCAGTGCCAGCTCGCGCAGACTGACCAGCATCACCAGATGACGCTGCGCCAGCATGGCCACGGCCGCACGCAGCTCCGCATCGTCCTCGTCGCGTACGTTGGTGACCAGCACGATCAGCGCACGACGCTGCTGGTGTGCCTGCAGTGCACTGGCCGCGGCAAGGTAATCGGTGGCCAGCGGCATCGCCTGCAGGTCATAGCCGGCGGCGAGCAGCATGTCCATGCCGCCACCGCCCTGCTGCGGCGGCAGCCAGCGCTGTTGCTGACCGGTGCAGGCCAGCATGCCGACCGCATCGCCCTGACGCAGCGCGATGCTGGCCAGCGCCAGCGAGGCATTCAGCACATGGTCGAAATGCGCCAGATGATCGTCCTGCGCCAGCATGCGTCGGCCGCAGTCGAGCATCAGCACCACCTGCTGGTTGCGCTCGTCGCGATACTCGCGCGAGATCAGCCGGTTGCTGCGCGCGGTGGCCTTCCAGTCGATCTTGCGCAGGCTGTCGCCGACGCGATAGTCGCGCAGCTCCTGGAATTCGGTCCCTTCACCGCGACGACGCTGCAGCCGTGCACCGACGCTGCGCGAGGCCAGCTCGACGCTGAGTCCGGCCAGCTCGGCCAGTGATGCGAAGTTCGGATAGACCTTCACCGTGGAGGTCACACCAACAAACCGAAGGGATGTCCAGCATTGCCACGGGGAACGCAGTTGCAGATGGCAGCCTTCGAAACCGAACTGGCCGCGCGCATCCGGCGTCACCGTGTAGTCGAGCAGCAGTTCGTTGCCGGGCCGCAGCAGCAATGTGCGCGGCATCCCGCGCACCGCCCAGCCGCCCGGGTGCAGGTCGTGCAGGCGCAGGTGCTGTGTGCGCGCAGCGACCGCACGCAGACGCAGGCCAACGTGCGCCTCGGGGCCGAGTGGCATCACCGGGGACACCTCACGCTGCAGGTCCGGCGACGGCATGCGCTGCAGGCGCCAGCCATCCAGCAGCGCCAGCAGTGCCACGACCAGGGCATACGCCAGCCATGCCGACAACGGCAGCCAGCCCACACTCGTCAGCACGCCGAGTGCGGCCCAACCTGCCAGCAGCCACAACAGGAGAGGCGACGGTCGCATCATTGGCGAGGTGCGGGCACCTTGTGCAGCAGCGCGCCGAGTACATCGTCCGCACGCTGCCGCTCGATCAATGCCTCCGGTGCCAGCAGCAGGCGATGCCGCAGCGCCGGCAACGCCACTGCGCGCACGTCGTCCGGGGTGACGAAATCACGGCCGTCGATTACCGCCTGCGCACGCGCCAGCCGCGCCAGTGCCAGCCCACCGCGCGGACCCGCGCCGCCGATCACACCCGGCCATTCGCGCGTGGCGCGCACGATGCGCACGGCGTAGTCAGTCACCGCGGCATCCATGCGGATCGCGGCGACACCCTGCTGCAATGCCAGCAATTCCGGCTGCCCCATCACCGGCTGCACCCGCGAGACATCGAGGTCGGCGGCCACCTTGCCGTTGACCACGCTGGCGACCATGCGGCGCTCGTCTTCCAGCGTGGGATAGCCGATCAATACCTTGATCAGGAAGCGGTCGAGCTGAGCCTCGGGCAGCGGATAGGTACCTTCCTGCTCGATCGGATTCTGCGTGGCCACCACCATGAACGGCGCCGGCAACGGAAAGCGGCGCCCCTCGATGGTGACCTGCCCTTCCTGCATCGATTCCAGCAGCGCCGCCTGTGTCTTGGCCGGCGCGCGATTGATCTCGTCGGCCAGCAGCAGGTTGGCGAACACCGGGCCGCGGCGGATCTGGAAGCGCTCGCTCTTGGGATCGTAGATCGCATGACCGGTGACATCCGCCGGCATCAGGTCCGGGGTGAACTGCACTCGCCCGAAGGTGCAGCTGACTGATGCCGCCAGCGCACGCACCAGCAGGGTCTTGCCCAGCCCGGGCACACCCTCGATCAGCACGTGCCCGGCCGCCAGCAACGCCAGCAGTACCTGGTCGAACACCTCGGTCTGGCCGATGAAGGCGTGTGCGACCTGCGCACGCAGCGCACGCGCGTGTTCGCCGAGTTCGGCGGTCGACAACGATACCGGCGGTGTGGCCGGCTCGGCCGTGAGAGTCTCGATGGTCATGGGCGGCTCCTGAGTCGCGCCAGGGTAGATATGCATGCACGAAACGCCTGCGCGTTCGCGGGTGACTGAAAGGCCTGAGCGACCTGCCCGGGAGCGAGCTGGCTGCGCTGTGCGATACGCGCGTACAGGGCATCGCCAACCAGCATGATGCAGGCCGGGTCGCGTCGGCGCAGGCGTACCAGCACCGCCTGGCAGGCCAGGTTGTGCAGACTGCGTCCGCTGTCGCGACGGTAGATGAATTCACCGGCCGCCTGTATATGTTCAAGCAGGGCACGACGGTGCAATGACTGTGCCGGCATCAACGGCCCGAACCGCTCGCTGCGCATCGCCATCCACGCAGCCAGCAGCAGGGTCAGCGCCAGCAGCGCCGGCCAGCCCCTGAGCAGCAGCAGTTTCAGGAACGACATGCCGTCCAGCGCATACACCAGATAGACCTCACCCTGCCCGAGATTCGGCGCCAGCAGGCGCAAGCCGAACTGCTGCGCCGCAGTCTTGCGCAGCTGTTCGTGCGAGAGCATGTCCATGTTCACCAGCAGGCTGACCGAACCGGCCGCCACTCTTGTGCGGGCGAACAGATAGCCATCCTGCAGATTGCCGATCGCCGCATCGACAGCTGCGCCGGCAGCCGGTTTCAGCCGGAACCGCTGGCCACACAACTGCACATCGCTGGCTTCCTTCCCGCCGGCAGCACCCGCCGCATGGATCACACTGCAGGCGTACTCCGCCGTGCGCGGATCGAGCAAGTTCAATGCCTCGTACAATGGCGTATGCACGGCCACCGCCGCCCCCGGTGACAGCAGCAAATGACCACCCGCGCGCACCCAGGCAACGATCCGTCTGGCGTCGTCGACATCGACGCGGCCGACATCGTCACCCAGCACCAGGGTGTCGCCGGGCCTGAGCGGCATCTTCTGCGGATCCAGCGAAGTCAGCGAGGTCACCGTGTAATCCAGCCGGCGCAGTATTTGCTCGAGCGCAAAGAAGCGGTTGAAGTTCGCCTCGCCGTGCGCGGGGACTGGTTCGGTGACAACCTTGCGCTCGAAAGTGGCAAAGAAGGCTCCGACCAGGAGCAACAGCACGCCCAGCGCCAGCAGGCTCACGTAGAACGCATTGCGGTTCATGCCGGCGCCCCCGCCTGCGCCGGCCAGCCGACCAGCAGGTTCTCGACGGTGGCGTCATCCGGGTAGCGTCCGGCATAGGCAGCGAACTGCCAGGTGCGCACGATGGCGATGATGCGTTGCGCGCGCGCCTGGTCGGCCATCGCCGCGGCCTGACGCAGCCAGTCCGCCTCGGTCGCATCCATCGACGACGGCAGCTGCAGCAAGCGTGCGGTCTGTTCCACACAGCCGCGATACAGCAACGCCAGCGCCTCGCGCTGATGCTGCGTCCGCCATAGTGCGCGAATGGCGCCAGCCAGATCCGCCGGCAATGGTGCATCCGCCACCACCTGCGTGCGCAATGCCGGTATCGGCGAGGTCGGTGCCGCATCGGTGACGGTGTGCGTACTCCATCGGCGCCAGACGAATCGCAGCAGTGCCATGACCGCCACCGCCAGCGCCAACCACAATGCCAGTTTCAGGATCATCGCCACCGCGCCGGCGAATCCCGGAAACAGTGGCTGCATGGGCACGGCCGCCGGCCGCGGTGCCGGCGTGTACTTGAATACCCATTCGCGCGTCTTGCGCTCGCCTCCGAAGCGCGGATCCCGATACGTCTCGGCTGCCGCGTCCGCGAAGCGTTGCTGGTCGGCGTTGTCCACTGGCTGCCCGAACACCTGCTCCAGCGACATTGGCGTTGTCACACGCGAACCGTGCGCACTGTCTGCCGCATGGCTGGACAACGGCCAGCAACAGGCACACGCCAGCAGCAAGGCCAGCGCCTTGCCACTCAGCAGCAACCGCTGACGCAGGCGACGAAATGCCAGGTCGATATCCCACGCTTCCAGCTGCGTGCGCCGGTTGAGATACAGCGCGAATCCGCATGCCACGTACAGCGGCTCGATCGCGCTCATCGCCAGATAGGCCACCAACGAAGTCAGCAGCATCCAGATCGTCGATGCCGCGTGCACGTCGACACGAAAGAAGTCGCGCAACGACTCCGGCAGCCATTCGCGTGGAATCAACAGCATCGCCAGCAGCCACACGCTGAGGAACAGCACCAGTTCGAATTGCAGGCAGCCGTAAGTGAGCAGGCTGGCGTCGGTCACGGTGCGCCTGCGCAATACGCTCCAGCGTGCCGAACGTTGCTTGCGCGGCAGGCCTTCGAGCAAGTCCAGTGGCAGGCGCAGCGAACGGTTGCTGTCGACCCGCAACCAGCTCAACGCCGCCCAGGTGCTGCCCCACGACCACTGACCCTGGCCATGCAGGGTCTCGCGCCAGCCTGGCGCACGATCGAACACCGCGCGCGACAACACGTACAGCGGCAACCGGTCGAACAACGGCTTGAGCCACCACATCAGCACCAGGCCCAGCCAGGGCAGCCCCAATGCAACACCGAGCGCATTGCAGATCACGAATACCGGCAAGGTGAACGCAAACCATGCCGACCACACGGCGCGCGCATTCGCCCGCAGCATCGTGGCGCCCAGATCCAGCGCCTCGCGTGGCGCACGTGGCCGCAGCACCACGCTGATCCGCTCAAGCTCCATGGCTGCGCTCCCTGCCGCCGCGCCACAACCAGCCCAGCACGAGCAGCCACAGCAACGCACCGCTGCCGAATTTCACTCCGTCCGGCAACGCTGCGATCGACGACCAGTACGCCTCGATGAAGGCCGCGGCCAGCAGCATCGCGAACGCGCCCAGCGCCAGCTGCGCGCCGATCCAGCCGGCCGCGACCAGCGCCGGTCCGCGTCGTTGCCGACCCGGCATCAACAGGGTCAGGCCCAACTGCAGCCCGGCACCGCCGGCAATCACCAGCGCGCTCAGCTCGAACGCCGAATGCCCCACCACGAAACGCCAGAACGGACCACCGTAACCGATCGCGGTGAGATGCCCGGCCACGCCGCCGATCAGCACGCCGTTGGCGGCCAGCACATAGACTGCACCGACGCCGAAGAACAAGCCCGAGGCGAAAGTACGGAACGCGATGCCGACGTTGTTCATCACGTAAAAGCCGAACATCTGCAGATCGGTGCCGCTGCTGCGCCCGATGTGGGTATTCGCCGGGTCGTACATCTTTTCGAACTGCGCCAGTTGCGCACTGCTGAATACCGTATGCGCCAGCTCGGGACGCAGCTGCATAAGCACCAGGGTCGCCAGCGCAGGCAGATAGAACAGCAGCAGCGCTGCCGTCATGCAACGCCACTGCGACCGTACCAGTCGCGGAAAACCGGCCAGCAGGAACACGGCCACCCGATGCCAGCGTGGCGCCGGCGGCTGGTACAGCACGCGATGCCCCTGCTGCACCAGTCGCTGCAGCCGATCGGTGACCTCGCGGCTGTAGCCGCGCCCGCGCGCCAGCGCCAGCTGGTGGCACAGGCGTCGGTAGGATTGCGGGAAATCCAGCGCATGTTCCTGCCGCATGGTGCGTTGTGGCTGCCGGTCGAGTGCGCTCAGCCAGGACTGCAGGACGTCCCACTCGCGACCGTACATGGCGACGAAACGCTCCTGCTTCATGAGCGCCCCAGCAGCCAGTTGGCATGAGCGATCAGCTGCGACACGGCGGCGCCATCGCGGCGGCCGGTCAACGGCATCAGCAGGTTGGCCAGTTCCTCCTGCCGTTGCAGGGTGAGCTGGCCGGAACGCTCGGCGAATTCCACCAGGGCAGCCTGCTCGTCCGCCGCCAGCACAACCGGCGGCGGTATGGCCGCCATCGTCGGCACCTGCGTGCCGGCCGGCAGCTCGACCGCATGCACCACCATCGTGCCAGCCACGATGTCGCCGATGCGGCGTGCATGCGGGTCGATCAGCGTGCAGACCAGGCCGACGCCATACACGCCGGGCAACGCATCCACCACGCGCAGCAGGTTGCGCACCACCGACGGCACCCACGTCACCGGCGTGCCATCGGCATTGACCACGCGCAGGCCGAGCGCGCGCTTGCCCAGCGTCTGGCCGCCCAGCCAGACCTCGCACACCACCGAATAGGCCCACATCAATCCGAACATCAGCAGCATGGCCAGCCCGTTGCCACCCACGCCGAGCAATCCCAGCGGGATCATCGCCAACACGAACGCACCCATGCGCAGCAGTGCATCGAGCATCCATGCCTGCGCACGCGGCAGCGCGCCGGCAGCGCGCAGACGCAGGCTGATCCCCTCGGGGGTTTCGATCTCGCGTACCGTGTCGAGCATCAAACGTCGACGACGATGGTGTCGGCGATCAGGTCATGCAGACAGCGCCGTTCCTTGCCGAAGATCAGCAACGGATCGACCAGATTGACAAGCCTGCCCACGACAGGGATCAGGCCGATCAGAATGACCGGCACCACCCGCAGGAAGATGTAGCGGGCCAACCCGACACGGTTGCCGTCGGTGCGCACGATGGCAATGTCCAGCGCGCGCTTGCCGATGGTCTGGCCGCTGCGATGAATCATGATGCAGTTGACGACGAATACGCCGATCAACAGGGCCAGACCCAGCACTATCAGGCCCACCATTGGCGAAGCAGGCTTCAGCCCCTGCCTGACGCCAGTCGCCATGGTGGCGCCCCAGATGATCGGGAGGATCCAGATCAGGCTGACCAGGCCATCCAGCAGCGCAGCGCCAAGGCGTTTGCCACGTCCGGACTTGCGGTTTTCCAGATCATGCGCATCCCATGCGGCCACATCGTCGACCACGGCCGCTGGCGCGGCATACGGATTCGCTTCCATCGCTTCCTTCCCCTTGTTGCTGTCCCCGTTGCCCTCCCCCATGTCGGGCAACGATGCGAGTATAGAAGCGAATTTTGACCGCTGACTACCGCTTGGGCTTGAGCAGGGTACCGGTGCATTTCGGCGAGCCGCACAGGCACACCCACAGCTTCTTCAGGCGCGCCGTGTGCGGCACTTCCAGCACGATGCCGTAGTCGTAGGTGAGCTCCTCACCGGGCTTGATCGCGCGAATCGTCTCGATCACCACGCGGTCCCTGCGCGGATCGCCGCTGGCGCTCTCCTCGACCACCGCGCGGCAGTTCGGCGCGCAGCTGTGGTTGATCCAGCGTGCGCTGTTGCCATGCTGGTTGGCGTCGATGATGTACTCGTCGTTGAGCGTGAACAGGAACGTGTGGCCTGTCTCGCCGCCATCTCCGTACAGCTCGTCGGCTTCGACATGGGTCAGCAGCCTGCCCTTGTACTCGATGATCTCCTCGCCCTTGGGGATAGGGGTGGTGGCGAATACGCCATTGCCGTGGATCGGCGAGCGGCGGGCGGTGATGCGACGGGTCATGAAGAAGTCTGCGGCTTGGGAAGGACCCACGATGATGCCCGCTGTGTCTCGCCATGGGAACCGGCGCTGACTTTGTCATGCCTGCTGGGCTAAGATTCAAACAATCGTTTGAGGAGTCACCATGAAACGACTGTTGCGCGGTTTTCTGCTGGTCATCCTGGTTGCCGGTCTGCTCGCCTGCGGGCCACAGAAGAAAAGCGTCTACCCGCCCACGGTGAGCATCCAGCAACTGGTCGTGCTGCCGAACGGCCAGTGGCGGCTGACCGTGCGCATCCAGAACAACAGCTATGGCGAAATGGATTTCAGTTCGATCGACGGCCAGTTGCAGATCGCCGCCCTGGTGCCGATCCGCCTGCATGCGGATTTCAGGCTGGATATTCCGGCGCTGGTCGGAGACGTGATCCAGCTCGACGTGCTGCCCACGGAGCCGATGAGCACCGCGCTCCATGCCATCGCCGGCAAGGGCAGCGCCGGCTCGCTCGGCTACCGCGTCAGCGGCAGCACCAATGCGAAACCCGAGCAGGAAAAACAGCCGCGCGATTTCGATTTCAGCGGCAACGACTGGCTCTCGCCGGTACCTGGCATCCCCAACACTTACCGCTGACGTCGCAGCCACGACGTCATCTTTCACCGAAGGAATCAACATGACTGCCTACAAGGCCCCGCTCGACGATCTGCGTTTCGCCCTGTTCGACGTGCTCGGCGCCGAAAAGACCCTGACCTCGCTGCGCGGCGGCGAGGCACACAGCCGCGACCTGCTCGATGCCGTGCTGGAGGAAGCCGGCCGCCTCAGCGAGCAGTTGCTGGCACCGACCAATGGCCCCGCCGACGAGGAAGGCTGCCACTTCGACAAGGCCAGCCAGTCGGTGACCACGCCAAAGGGCTTCAAGGAAGCCTTCAAGCAGTTTGCGGAAGGCGGTTGGACCGGCCTGACCAACCCTGAAAAATACGGCGGCCAGGCGCTGCCCGGCGTGCTCGGCACCGCCACCACCGAGATCTTCCAGTCCGGCAACCTGGCGTGGAGCCTGTATCCGCTGCTGTCCGAAGGCGCCACCCACGCGCTGGAAATCCACGGCGAGGAATGGCAGCGCGAACGCTTCATGAAGCCGATCGTCGAAGGCCGCTGGACCGGCACGATGTGCCTGACCGAACCCCAGGCCGGCTCCGACCTTGGCCTGCTGAAGACCCGTGCGGAGGCCGGCGACAACGGCACCTACAAGATCACCGGCACCAAGATCTTCATCAGCGCCGGCGAGCACGACCTCACCGAGAACATCGTGCACCTGGTGCTTGCGCGCCTGCCCGACGCGCCGGAAGGCAGCCGTGGCATCTCGATGTTCATCGTGCCGAAGTTCAAGGTGAACGAGGATGGTTCGCTCGGCGCGCGCAACACGGTCGCCGCCGGCGCGATCGAGCACAAGATGGGCATCCACGCCTGCTCCACCTGCGTGATGAACTTCGACGGCGCCGAAGGCTACCTGATCGGCAAGCCGCACAAGGGCTTGATGGCGATGTTCACCATGATGAATGCGGCACGCCTGTCGGTCGGCGTGCAGGGCCTGGCGCTGGCCGAGCGCGCGCTGCAGAACAGCCTCAACTACGCGCGCGAGCGGCTGCAGTCGCGCTCGCTGTCCGGACCGAAATTCCCCGACAAGCCGGCCGACAACTTGCTGGTGCAGCCGGACGTGCGCCGCATGCTGTTGACCCAGCGCGCGTTCGTCGAAGGCTCGCGCGCGCTGGTGCTGTATACCGCGCTGCAGACCGACATCGAATCGCGTGCCGCCGACGAGGCCGCCCGCAAGGCCGCCGGCGAGCTGGTCGCCTTCCTCATTCCGATCGCCAAGGGTGTCGTCACCGAACTGGCGCAGGAATGCACCAAGGAAGCCCTGCAGGTCTATGGCGGTCACGGCTACATCGCCGAGAACGGCATGGAGCAGTTCGTGCGCGATGCCCGCATCATCACCCTGTATGAAGGCACCACCGGGATCCAGGCCGCCGACCTGCTCGGCCGCAAGATCCTCCAGCTGCAGGGTGTCGGCGCCAAGCACTTCCTGCAGGAGATCAGCGCGTTCTGCCAGCAGCACAGCGCCGACGCATCGCTGCGCAGCCTGATCGGCCCGCTGGCTGTCGCCACCAGGGAATGGAGCGACCTCACCGTGAGTCTGGCCCAGCGCATGCAGGCCAACCCGGAGGAACTCGGCGCCGCCGCCAACGACTATCTGTACTACTCCGGCTACGTCACCCTGGCCTACCTGTGGGCACGCAGCGTGACCGCCGCCGAGGCCAGCCACCAGTCGGCCGCGTTCAAGCAGGCCAAGCGCGACACCGCCGCGTTCTACTTCGCCCGACTGCTGCCGCGCACTCTGATGCACAAAGCAGCCATCGAGGCCGGCGTCGGCACCTTGCCCGACATCGCCTGAGACATCATCGGACCATCAGCAAAGAGCCCGGGCATGCCCGGGCTCTTTTTTGGATCGCATACCGGTCAGTCGTTCAACGGCCGATGACGTTCAAGAGACGACCACTGCCACCGGCTGACCATGAGGGATGTGCCCAGGTTGGTCACCTATGGCGCAAGAACGACATCATTCACGGCCGCTCGCAGCACATCAGTACCTGGAGCTGTCCTGAAGCGTGCTTCCCCCCATCCGCAGGTACTGCTGGATGAGTTCTTCATGGGCATCGGCGGCCAGCAGCAGTTCACGTGCCATGGCTTCCTGCGCATCCGCGACGCTCGGCTTCCGTGACGCGACAGGCGGCGTTTTCACGATGCGCGGAACGGGCGCCTCGGCCACGACCGATTCGGACTCGAGCAGGTAGGAGATGTCATAGGCATGATCGTTCATGCATTGAACGAAGCAATATGCTTGCCAACTCCAGACCGAAACACACGATGCCGTGGCATGGTGCGGCTGTCGCCCGATCACGGTCCACATCCGCAAGGAGACTCCTGAATCCGGGCGTGCGATCGGACGGATCGCAGAAAGACTTGATCGCCTTCTGCCGGGTCTCGCCTGGCCGCCCGCTATTCGGCGAGCTCGAAACGCGTGGTGCGCGTGGCCGGGTCCGCTTCGACCAGCCTGACCTCGACATCGGCTCCCAAGGGCAGTGCGGACGCGCTGGAAACGGTCGCCTCGATCGCGGGGTCGCGCACGATGACGACGCCCTTCTTGGGGTCGCCGGACGCGACCTCGACGATGGCGCCGGCGAAGGTCTCGCCTACGCGTGCGGCCAGCACCTCCGCTTCGGCCAGATCGAGGACGGCCTTCTCGTACTGCCGCGCGCGATGGCCCGAGGCCTGCATCGTGGCGGGCAGGCCCGGCAACGCCGAGAGTACCCACGCGGGTACTGGCTGCTTCGCGCACAGCGCCACGCAGACTTCGCCGGTGTAGCGATCGACCAGCCGACGCAGCGGCGCGGTGGCGTGGGTATATTCCGCGGCCAGCGCCCACTGCATCGGCTGCGCAGGCAGCTCGCCGTCGAACGCCGCATAGCCGGCGCCGCGCAGCACCGTGGTGCACGCGGTCAGCATCGCGACATGCGTGTCCTTGGCCGGGTCGAGCGAACGGATGAAATCGGGATAGCTCCGTGCAGGCGGCCAGTCGATGCCGAGCGCCTTCGCGGTGATGCGCAATCGCTGCAGCGACTGCGGTTCGGGTTCGGGCAAGGTGCGCAGCAGGCCGACCTTCGCCTGCACCATCAGCTGCGCCGCCGCCATGCCGGTCAACAGCGAGATCTGCTCGTTCCAGTCCTCGACCGGCAGGCGCGCACGGAAGGCCAGCGTCCACTGGCCGTCGACCACGTCGATTTCCTGCTCGGGCAACGGCAGGCTGATACCGCCACGGGAGAATTCGCGCTGCCGGCGCAATTCGCCGATCTCGCGCAACACGGCCCACATCGGATCGGCGGTACCGGCGTCGATCAGCCGCTGTACACCGGCGTAGTCGAGCCTGGCGCGGCTGGTGACGCGTGCTCGCCGCACGTCGATACCGGCGATCTCGCCACCTTTGTCCAGCTCGATCGTCCAAAGCAGGGCGGGGCGCAACTGGCCCGGCAACAGCGAGGTGGCACCCTCGGACAGCACTTTGGGATGTAACGGGATCTTGGCATCCGCGCCGTACAGCGTCTCGCCGCGCCGGTTCGCCTCGAGATCGACCGGGTCGCCGGCGGTGACAAAGGCGGCGACATCGGCAATCGCGTAGTAGACGCGATAACCGGCACCGCCGTGCTCGACGTACATCGCCTGGTCCAGGTCCATCGATCCCGGCGGATCGATCGTGATCAGCGCGATATCGGTACGATCGAGCTCGGGCAGCCGCGGATTGGCGGCGGCCCGTGCGGCGGCGGCCTCGACTTCCGGCGGAAACGCCAGTGGCAGTTTCAGCGTGGCCTGAATGTCACGCATGCCCTGCGTGAGTGCGTCGTTGTCGGCTTGAACATGGATGCGGCGGGTGGTCGACACAGGCAATCTTCCAGGCGGGTGGCTGGCGACAATCCGGGACCAACGCATCGCCCGGCGGGTGGTCGTGCTGCCCGGAATATACATGCGTCGCCCGGGACTTCCGCAGCCACCGCGTCAGGTGTAGAAACGACAGGGCCATCCCCCGCATCCTGTCGACCGCATCATGACCACCACCTCCCTGCTGATCCGTCTGGCCGAAGACGACGACGATTTCATCCTTTCGCTGGTGCCGCGCTTCGTGGATTTCACGCTGCCACCCTGGCGACGGCGACACGAATGTGTCGAGGGCATCCGCAACGACCTGTTGCGACATCTGGAAGACCAGCCGGCAAACAGCTATTTATTCGTGGCCGAAGACGCAGACGGCACGCGGGTGGGTTTCATCCACCTGCAGCGCACCGCGGATTTCTTCACCGGCCGCAGCAATTGCCACATCTCCGATCTGGCGGTGGCGCCGCAGCACGAGGGTAACGGGGTCGGCCAGGCCCTGCTGGCACATGCCGAGGGTTGGGCACGCGAACATCAGTGCCAGCTGGTGACGCTGGCGGTGTTTCCCGGCAACGAGCGCGCACGCGCGCTGTACGAGGCGACCGGTTATGCACCGGATCTGCTGCGACTGGCCAAGGCGGTGCGCTGAGCACGGCGAGGCACAAAAAAAAGATGGTGCCTGCGCACCATCTTTCTTCAAACGCCGAACGGCATGTTCCAGACCCGTCGCAGCGGTTCACCACCGCTGCGACGATTCAAGGACGCTCAGTTCCGGGTCGTGCTGCCAGCCGCTTCAGCCTGCTCACGCGCACTGAGGCGCTGGGTCAGACGGTCGATATTGGCCAGTGACAGGAGATGCGCGTAGATCCAGCCGAACACGCCTTCGCGCACGAATTCGTGGGCGGTCTTCTCGTCCAGCGCGCGCAGCTTTTCTTCGTTGACCACGAACAGGCCGTTGAGGTTGATCGACTGGCCTTCCGCGCCATCCTTGCCATCCTTCTGCAGCCGGATGTTGCGCGGTTCGAGCAGGCCATACTTGTTGAGCTGCTGCATGAACCAGCGGGTGCGCTGGATGTTCTGCTGGAACTCGCCGAGGAATTTCACCGCATTGGTCAGCAGCTCCGTGTCCGTGCCGTCTTCCTTGAACAGGCGCTCGCCCTCGACCGTACCGAAGCCCTCGTAACGCTCGTCGAGGAACACGGTGAGGTCCTCGCCCTCCTCCTGACCGGCCGGCTTCTCGGCCAGCACGAACGGATAGCGCCGCACGAACGCCGGGATATAGGTGTTCGGTGCCCACTGGCCGTCGGCGTCGACGAACAGGTTTTCATCCTGGCGCAGACCCAGCAGCGCGATCGGGCCGGCATCATTGACGTCATTGCCCGCAAACACGATCAACAGATCACGCGCAGCAAGACCGAACTCGGTACCGGTGAGCGGCACCGAATGCACGTTCATCGCGAACTTCAGGGTCGGCATGCCCTTCAGGCGCAGATCCCTGTGTGTGGCGCGATTGAGCGGCACCGGATGCTCGTAGAAAAGAACTTCAGCCACGTTGACTACCTCTGTCCCCGCCGTGCCGGGTCACCACCGAAGCGCCCCTACCAAACCCGGCGTGGGGTCTGTGTGACTGATGATCATATCAGCGCTGCAGTACGTCGCGCGACTGTACGGGGGATGGCTGGTTCACCGCGCTAGCATGCGAATTGCAATGAAATTGGTCTATGCTGGCTCCAGACAAGCATTCTGCATCGCTGAAACGCTCTCAAGGCCCTGGCTGAAGGACGATCTACATGCTGATGGAAGTGCCAAGTCGGGCCGATCTCAATGCGACCCGCGTACTGTCGCTGGACTCGGCCGGCCGCATCCTCGACTGGATCAGCTGGCAGGAGGCGGTGTGCCTGTACGTCCGCGACGCCGTGGCCTGGACGCTGGGCGACCCCTGCCTCACCGTGCACGGCGGCATCAATCGCCTGCATGGCATGCAGAGCCTGCTGCAGTTGCACCCGATCATCGCCAGCACCGGCCGCTGCCGCGATCACGCCGTCGACCCGGCGCCTGCCCTCACCAACACCGCGCTGTTCGCCCGTGACCGTCATCTGTGCCTGTACTGCGGCGATCACTTCACCCGCGGCGAACTGACCCGCGACCATGTGCTGCCGATTTCCAAACGCGGCAAGGACGAATGGGAGAACGTGGTCAGCGCCTGTCTCGCCTGCAACCTGAAAAAGAGCAATCGCACCCCGCAGCAGGCCAATATGCCGCTGCTGGCTGTACCGTACCGGCCCAGCTGGGTCGAGCATCTGATCCTGTCCAACCGCAATATTCTGGCCGACCAGATGGATTTCCTGGTCAGCCATCTGCCGCGCGACCGGCGCCCGCACGCCGCCTGAAGGCGGGCGATAGCGCCCACACGCCCAGGTTCCGCCCGGCGCTGCCCTTGCCCCGCCTCTCCGCTGGGCCAACAATACGCAGATGAACGACCTTTCCCACTATCCCCACCTGGCTCCGATCGAGACGCCGGCCGACCTGCGTCGCGTCCCTGACGACGAGCTGCCCGCGGTCGCCGACGAACTGCGCCAGTACCTGATCGAGGCCGTGGCCAGCTCCGGCGGCCACTTCGGTGCAGGCCTGGGCGTGGTCGAGCTCACCGTCGCTCTGCACCACGTGTTCGACACACCGCACGATCGCCTGGTGTGGGACGTCGGCCACCAGTGCTATCCGCACAAGATCCTCACCGGCCGTCGCGAGCGGATCACCACGATCAAGAAGAAGGACGGGCTGGCTCCGTTCCCGCGGCGCGAGGAGAGCGAATACGACACCTTCGGCGTCGGCCACTCCTCCACCTCGATCTCGGCTGCATTGGGCATGGCGATCGCCGCGCAGCGCAAGGGGGACAACCGCAAGGTCGTCGCGGTGATCGGCGACGGCGCGATGACCGCCGGCATGGCGTTCGAAGCGCTGAACCACGGTGGTGACGTGGAACCCAACATGCTGGTGGTGTTCAACGACAACGGCATGTCGATCAGCGAAAACGTCGGCGCGTTGACCAAGGTGATGGCCCGCGCGATGGCCAGTCGCCGGCTCAACGCGTGGCGCGAGCGGGCCAAGCGGGCGATCCCGAAGCAGTCGTTCTTCGGCCGCTGGTTCAAGCGCTGGGAGGAACACGCCAAGGGCATGTTCGTGCCCAGCACGCTGTTCGAGGAACTGGGCTTCCACTACACCGGCCCCATCGACGGCCACAACATCCCGCAGCTGCTGCAGGCGCTGCGCACGGTGAAGAACCTGCCCGGTCCGCAGCTGCTGCACGTGATCACCACCAAGGGCAAGGGCTATGCCCCGGCCGAGCAGGCGCAGATCGAGTATCACGCGGTCGGCCCGTTCGACCCGCAGGCCGGCCTGATCAAGAAAAATGCGCCGGCCAAGCCGACCTATACCGACATTTTCGGCGACTGGCTGTGCGACCAGGCCGCCGCCGACCAGCGCCTGCTCGGGATCACCCCGGCGATGCGCGAAGGGTCCGGCCTGGTGCGTTTCTCGAAGGCATATCCGCAACGCTATTTCGACGTGGCGATCGCCGAGCAACACGCGGTGACGCTGGCCGCCGGCATGGCCTGCGAAGGTGCGAAACCCGTCGTGGCGATCTATTCCACCTTCCTGCAGCGCGCCTATGACCAGGCGATCCACGATGTGGCACTGCAGAATCTCGACGTGACGTTCGCGATCGACCGCGCCGGCGTGGTCGGCCCGGACGGTGCCACCCATTCCGGCAGCTTTGACCTGTCGTTCCTGCGCTGCCTGCCGAACATGGTCATCATGGCGCCGGCCGACGAGAACGAATGCCGCATGATGCTGAGCACCGGCTTCCAGTATCCCGGCCCCGCCGCCATCCGCTACCCACGCGGCAGCGGCACCGGAGCCGCGATCCACCCGCAGCTCGACACCTTGCCGATCGGCAAGGCCGAACTGCGTCGCCGCGGCCGTGGTCTCGCCCTGCTGAGCTTCGGCGCGATGCTGGCGCCGGCCGCCACGATCGCCGCCGAGCTCGATGCCAGCCTGGTCAACATGCGTTTCGTGAAGCCGCTGGACGAGGCAATGATCCTCGAACTGGCGCGAACCCACGACGCCTTCGTCACGCTGGAAGACAACGCGATCGCCGGTGGCGCCGGCTCGGCCGTGGCCGAATGCCTGGCTGCGCACGGCATCAGCCTGCCGATCCTTCATCTCGGCCTGCCGGACATCTATCTGGAACATGGCAGTCGAGAAGAAGTGCTGAGCATGGCCGGGCTCGACCTGCCCGGCATCCGCAACGCGATACGTGCCCGTTTCCCGCAGGCGGGCATGCTCAACCAGGCCAACGCCTGAGTCCGCTGTCACGGCGGTTCGACGGTACGGCAACGTTGCGGGGTGGTCTGCACCAGTTCGACCCGGCTGGCGCAGGCATCACCATGAGGAGCCACGCAATCCATGAGCGGGTGGTTGATCCGTGCCGTCAACGCAAGCCGGCAGCACGCCATGGCGGTGGTGCTGGCGTTCGCCATGCTGACTGCCGGCTGCCTGTACTACGCGGCCGGTCATCTGGGTATCGATACGGATACCGATCACATGTTCGCGGCCAGCTTGCCGTGGCGGCAGCACGAACTGGCCTTCGACCGCGAGTTTCCGCAGTTCGATAATCTGCTGGTCGCCGTCGTGCGCGGCGCCACACCCGAAGAAACCGACCAGGCTGCGGCTGCGCTGGCTGCCACGCTGGGTGTCGATCGGCAGCATTTCCATGACGTGACACGACCGGATGCCGACCCGTTCTTCCGGCGCGAAGGCCTGCTGCTGCTCGGCCCGGACGACCTGGGCACACTACTCGGCTCGCTGATGGCGGCGCAGCCGTTGCTCGGGCCGCTGGCCAGCGATCCGTCGGCACGCGGGCTCCTGCAGGGTGTTTCGCTGATGGCCGAGGGCGTGCGCATCGAGCACGCCGACCTCAGTGCGTACAACACCGCGTTGCGACAGCTGCAGCAAGTACTCGATCACGCAGGCACCAGTCGACCCGTGCCGCTGTCGTGGCAGTCCCTGCTTGGCTCAGACGCCACCCGCCAGACCGACAATCTGCGGCTGGTGCTGCTGCACCCGATACTGGAGAACGGCTCGCTGCAACCAGGCCTCGCCGCCACGCAGGCACTGGAGCGCGCCATCGCGGCGCTGCCGGCCGTGCGCAGCGGCCGCGTGCGGGTGAATTACACCGGCTCGGTGGCTCTCTCGGATGTGCAGTTCGGTGCACTGACCGAAGGCATCGTCGGCAGCACCCTGGCCAGTCTCGCCCTGCTCGCGCTGTGGCTTTACCTGGCACTGCGCTCGTGGCGGCTGATCGTGGCAGTGCTGCTCACCCTGCTGGCTGGTCTGGCACTGACCCTGGGCTTCGCCGCAATGGCCATCGGCACACTGAACCTGATCTCGATAGCGTTTGCGGTGCTGTTCGTCGGCCTCGCCGTGGATTTCGCGATCCAGTTCGCGGTGCGCCTGCGCGACGAACGGCTGCATCAGCCTGCACTGGCTGATGCACTGAACGGAACCGCACGTGCAGCAGGCGCCCAGATCGCCGTAGCTGCGGTGGCCATCGCCTGTGGCTTTCTCGCATTCGCGCCGACCGCCTTTGTCGGCGTGGCCGAACTGGGACTGATCGCCGGCGTGGGCATGGGCCTTGCCCTGCTCTGCACGCTGACCCTGCTGCCGGCACTGCTGTGGTTATTCCAGCCGCGCGACCAGCAGCGCGAACTGGCGCTGCCGTTTGGCAGCACCTGCGACGCGATGCTGCAGCGGCATCGCATCATCGTGCTCGGCCTGTTTGCCGTACTCGCGGCGGCAGGTGCGATCGCCGCCGTGCGCATGCCGTTCGATGCCAATCCGCTGCATACGCAGAATCCCGACTCCGAGCCGATGCGTACGCTGCGCAGCCTCACGGACAACCCGGTCACGAACCCGTTCAACATCGACCTCATGGCGACCGACCTGGCCCAGGCACGCACACTTGGCGATCGTCTCGGGCACCTGCCCGAAGTGGCCAGCGTGATCTCCGGCGCCACCTTCGTGCCTGCGCAGCAGCAGGCACAGCTCGACCAGCTGGAGCAAGCGCAAGACTTGTTGCTGCCCTCGCTCGAGCCGGAAGGGACCGCACCCCCGGTGACACCCGCCGCGTTGCGCGAGGCGATTACCGATACCCGCGACGCGATTGCCCGCGCCGACGCGAACCTGCCCGCCGATTCACCGCTGCGTGGCATCGACACTGCGCTGCAACACCTTGCCGGTGCGCCGGACGCACGCCTGCTGGCAATGAACGAGGCGGTCACCCGATTCCTGCCCGACGAATTGGCCAGCCTGCGCGATGCGCTGAACGCCGCACCGATCACCCTGCAGAACCTGCCGGCCTCGATCCGTCGCGACTGGTTTGCCGCGGACGGCCGCGTGCACCTGCAGGTATCACCGACCATCGCCGCGCACGACACCGCGGGCTTGCGTCGCTTCGTCGATGCCGTGCAGGCAATCGCGCCGGAAGCCGGCGGTCCGGCCGTCACCACCATCGCCTCCGCCGACACCATCATGCACGCCTTCCTTCAGGCCGCGGTGCTCGCCACACTGGCCATCGCGCTGGTATTGCTGTGTACGCTGCGACGACTGCGCGATAGCGGCATCGTTCTGCTGACGCTGGCCATGTCGGCGCTGCTCACCGCCTTGCTGGCGCGCATGGCCGGCATGGCGATCAACTACGCCAACATCATCGCGCTGCCGTTGCTGCTGGGGGTCGGCGTCTCGTTCAACGTCTACTTCGTGATGAACTGGCGCGCCGGCATGCGCAGCTTCGTCGGCTCCGCCTCGGCGCGCGCGGTGCTGTTTTCCGCACTCACCACCGGTACCGCGTTCGGCTCGCTGGCGCTGTCGCATGATCGCGGCATGGCCAGCATGGGCAGCCTGCTGCTGCTCAGCCTGGTCGCCGTGCTGCTGGCGACCTTCGTGTTCCTGCCCGCCCTGCTCTACACGCTGAAGCCAGCTAGGGATGCCCTGGCCCATTCTACGTAGGCGTCACCGTGACTGTCTGTTCGCAGGCCACAGGGCCGTCGGCGAAGACAGACTGGCCGTCTGTCGAGACGGTGGACCGAAGGCATGCGGACAGACAGTCACAGCCCCACGCATTGAATTTAAAGTGATGGGGTGATGTCCAGAAGGTGCGTAGGCTGCGCCGCGCAGCTTGGCAATACGGCCACGCGCAACACACCCTACGCGCCTTCTGGACATCATGACATCTACGTAGAATGGGCCAGGGCATCCCTAGAACGGCACGTTGACCGAGACGCCGAGCGTGCGCGGCGTGGACAACTGCACCAGCATCGGGCCACCCACGCTGGCGAGAAAACTGACCGATTCGGAGTTGAGCGTGCCAATCGCCACCCGGCGATCAAGCGCGTTGCGCAGGTAAAGATCCACGCTGACACCACTGCGCAAGGTCATGCCGGTGTCGAGATCGAGCATGGCGAAACCGGGCAGGTTGAAGTTGGGGTCGCTCGAATCACCCTCGAAGCCCGCGTTGCGCTGGCTCGACAGACGCAGGTTGGCACCGGCATAGGCTGCATCGCCGGCCAGCCGGAAGTTGTACTTCGCGGCAAGCGTGGCCGTCTCCTTGGCCGAATACGGCAGGCGCGCACCGTCCTCGATACCCTGCTGCGGATTGCCCTGCAAGGTGCGTGCGTCGGTATAGGCACCCGAGCCGCTGAGCATCCATGGCCCGGTTGCATAGGTGGCCTGAAACTCGAGACCCTTGATCCTCGAATCACCCGCATTCTCGATGATCGCGTTGCCGACCGTGTAGGTGATCAGCTGCATGTTGTGCCATTCGATGTCGTAGGCATCGATACCCACGTTCAGATGGCCATCCAGATGACTTCCCTTGTAGCCGAGTTCATAGCTCTGCAGCGTATCCGAACCGAAGGTGTCGCCGGCGTTCGGATTGGAGCCGAAGATCGTGCTCTGCACCGGCGCCTGCAAGCCACCGGGACGATAGCCGGTCGATGCGCGCATGTAGTAGCTGCGGGTCTTGTCCGGCCGGTAACTGGCGGTGAGCATCTTGGTGATGTCGTCGCTGATCATGCCCTCGCGGAAACCGCCCGGGCTGCCGGCCACCGAGCCATCCTCGAAGTTGGAAAGATGCTGCGAATTGCCGCTGGCGCGCACACCGGCCGCCAGGTCGATCGTCGGGGTGATGTGCCAGGTCACGTCACCGTAGCCGGCATATTCCTGGTAGCGGGAATTCACCTGTTGCGCCAGCAGGATGCTCCGGCCCGGTGGCGGTAGGTTCGCACCTTCCAGCGCGTACTGCTCCCACTCGTCCTCGCGGTTGAACCACAGCCCCGCCAGCCAGTCGAAGTGGTCGCCCTTGCCTGAGGTCAGGCGGATTTCCTGCGAGGCCTTGTGCACGTCGTATCGGGAGTCGACATAGAGCGAGCTGAGCGCGCTGTCGCCACCGAGTGCAGGATAAAGCTGGTTGTACAGGGTCAGGAATCCATCCGGGTAATCCTGCACGCTGTGGTTGACGAAATTCTGGTACGAGCTGATCCAGTCCAGGTTGGCCCAGCCGAAGTCGTAACCGGCATGGAATGAATACAGCTGCAGGGTCTGCGTGAACGGTTCCCGATGATTGAGCTGGCGATTGTAGGGGCCACCCGACGCAGGCTGGCCCGTAGTCAGCGAATAGTCGGCCATCGACAGGCCATCGGCAGCGATACGCTGGACCATCGCGCTGAGGTTGAAGCTGAGCTTGTCGGTCGGATCGACCTCAAGCTGCGCACGCACCCCCTGAGTATGTGTGCGGTCGTCACCATTGGACGGCGTTTCGCCCACGGCGCGGTATAGCCCGGCACTGTGCTGATCCATTACCGATACGCGCAAGGCCGCCTTGTCCTGGACCAGCGGAATATTCAGCGTGGCCCGCTCGGTGTAATTCATGCCGGCTTGCTGGGTATGCGAGATGTCGAAGCCCGCTGATCCGGAAAACCCGCTGGTATCGGGCTTGTTGGTGACGTACTTGACCAGGCCACCCATCGAGCCGGCGCCGTACAGCGTGCCCTGCGGGCCGTACAGGAACTCGATGTGATCCAGATCCATCAACGCCGCGTCGAACACGAAGGTGGCGGCCGAGGCATACACGGTGCTGCCACCGACCGGCACGTCGTCCATGTATACCGATACGGTGGGACTGGTCTGGTTGCCGGTGGACACGCCGCGCATGATCAGCTCGCCTTCACCGGCACCGCCCGAGCTGGCGAAGAACACGCCCGGCTGGTACGAGACATAGTCGCTGAGCGTGCGGGCACCGACCTTCTGCAGGTCGGCCGCCTTCACCGTATCCACATGCATCGGCACTTCGCGCGACGGCTCGCGCCGGCGATTTGCAGTGACGATGACTTCGCCCAGTGTCGTCGCCTGCCTGGCATTTCCCCCACGGCTGTCAGCGGCCGGTGGCGTGGCATTTGCGCCGGTCGGCGCCGGAGTCGATTGCGCGGCGACCAGCGCCGGAATGCAGCACAGTGAAGCACCGATCAGGCGATACCAGCGATGACTGCCGGCGACATGAAGCCTTCCACCGGCACGGCCCGAGACACTACCCGCATGAAACTGCATGAGTCTGCATCCTCATCTGGCACGGATAATCCCGGTGCGGATGACAGCAGATCAAGGCCCGCCGGGATCCAACCGAGAACGACATGCGGGTGCCAGCTTAGCGCGACCATCGACAAGGCACCACGACGACCATCCCCTTGCGATCAGCAACAACCGCCGCTGACCCGATCGCGCTGCTCCAGGTCCCTGGCCGTGAACACATTGGCATAACCGGCGTCGACGAGCAGTTTGCGGATGGCGACGCCCTGATTCCAGCCATGCTCGAACAGCAGCCAGCCACCGGGCTGCAGGTGCACGCGTGCATCGCACACGATGCGGCGGATATCGTCGAGGCCATCCTGGCCGGAGGCCAGTGCACTGGCCGGTTCGAAACGCAGGTCACCTTGCGCCAGATGCGGATCGTCAGCCTCGATATATGGCGGGTTGGAAACGATCAGGTCGAAACGCTGGCCGGCGAGCGGCGCGAGCCAGTCACCGTTCACGAATGCAACGTTGCCGATAGCGAGGCTCCGGGCATTGTGCTTGGCGACCGCAAGCGCTTCGACACTGGTGTCGGTAGCGGTGATGCGTGCCAGCGGACGTTCGCTGGCAATCGCCAGCGCGATCGCGCCGCTGCCGGTGCCGAGATCCGCCACGTTGCATGCCATGTCGCGTGGCAGTCGCTGCAATGCCAGCTCGACCAGCAGTTCGGTTTCCGTCCGTGGAATCAGCGTGGCCGGGCTCACCGCCAGCTCCAGCGACCAGAAGCCGCGGCGGCCGGTGATATACGCCACCGGCTCGCCGGCTTCGCGGCGTTCGAGCAGCGCCACGTACGAGGCTTCGACATTCTCGTCCAGCAGGTCATCGGCATGCGAGTACAACCAGCTGCGTGGCTTGGCGAGCGCGTGCAACAGCAACGCCTCGGCATCGGCGCGCTCGCCGAGCCGTAGCGTGGCCGCAGCCAGCGTGCTGCGGACATCAGGCATCGTGCGACTGCCCCGTTGGCGAGCTCGGCAATTCCGGGGGCACCACCGCCGGCGTCGGCTCGGATTTGCGCCAATAGCCGCCATGCGTCCATGCATCGAAAGCCCAGCGCAGCCAGCCGATCAGTGCGTTCGCCAGCCACAGCGCCCAGGCCAGCATGGCGAGCTTGTAGACCCACAGCGAAACGCTGAACACGCCGCCGCTGGGCAACACGCCGGCACTCTGGTCGGCAAACCAGCGCAGGCTCCACGCGCTGGAGTCGTTGCCGGCCACATGCATGTCCGGCAGGCCGAGCAACCCTTTCGGCACGGCAGCGATCAGCACGGCCAGCGCCAGCAACGTAAGCGCGGCAAGACCCAGCTGCAACAGGTTGAACTTCGTCGTACCCAACGATGCCGGTGGCGTATTGCGTGCGCGCAGCCCAAGCAGGATCAGCCAGACCACCACCAGCGCGTAGGCACTCCACGCGAAGGCCGAGAAGCCCAGCCCGAGCAGCAGCCAGTGCCGGAAGCGCAGCGGCGTCGGTGCGTAACGTGCCAGCAGCCACGCCGCCAGCAGCAGCACGATCAGCTGCGACCAGTACAGCACCGCCGGACCCACGATCGGGCCCCATGTCCATAGCACCCAGCGATCCTGCGGCAACTGCAGCGAGAGATCGACGTTCGCCACCGGCGCGTGCAGGTCGAATACCGGCGTGTGCACGCGGGCGGCAACTCCATCCGGCTCACGCAGGCGCAGCGTATAGGCATGTTCGCCAGGCAATAGCGGCAGGCCGAGCTTGCCGTCACGCACGGCAAGATTGATCGACTCATCATCGCGCTTGGCATCCAGCAATTCGCTGCCCGCAGGCAGGCTGATCGCATGCTCGCCGCCGCGGGTACTGCGTGCCTGCAGGCTCAGCGTGACTTCGCTGGCACGCTCGCCCGTCGCGCTGGTCAGATGCACGCTGTCGAAGGCAAGGCTGTCGCCCGCCACCGCCACCGGCTGGCTGAAGGCGAGCTGCAGGCTCTCGCCGGGCAACGGCTGGAAACGCAGGCCGTCGTTGCTGGCACTGGTCGGTACACCCTTGGCCTCGACATGCCACATCGGCGCCACATGTACCTCCCACACCTCGGCACGATCGCCCAGTGCCGGGGCCTGCAGCGACAGTTGCGCCGTGTGATCGAGACGGCTGGTCCAGCGCACGACGTTGCTGTTCGCATTGAAGGTGATACTGATGCGGCCATCCTTGACCAGTGCATCGTCGCCGAGTGGATGCTCGCCTGGCAGCAACGGCAAGCTGATGCTGAAACCGCCCTGCTGAGGCGCGATGCGTTCGACCTGGTTCTCCACCTCCCAATCGACGCCCAGCGCCAGGCTGCGGGTCAACCGCACATATGGCGGGAAACTCTGCACCGTCGGCAGGCTCTTGCCATCGCTGGCGGTACGCATGCGATGCAGCGCGATGCTGTCGCCCAGCGGGCGACCATCGTCGACACCATCCAGCGACCAACCCATGCCGTCGACGGTCTGACCGCCGAACACGATGCGCTGCGGCCGCACGGTGAAGCGCAGGCTGGCGCTGTCCGCCGCGCCGATACGGTAGTGCAGGCTGATCCGATGCACGCCGCGGTCCAGCCGCACCAGCAACTGATCGTTGTTGCGCGTGAGTGCCGCGTCGGCATGACCGTCCACACTGACGTCGGACAGTTGCAGCACATCGTCGTCCTGCGGCAACGGCAGCGCGATCGGTGCGCCCACATGCGCTTCCAGTTCCACATCGAGCAGATCGCCACTGGCCTGCAGCTGGGCCTGCGCAATGACGGCGCATGCCGGCACACACTTCGGCACCTCGGTGAGCCGGTTGCGCAACTGGTCCAGCAACTGCTGGCTCGGCAGGCTCTGCGCATGCGCGCCATGCGGCAACAGCGCAAAGGCAAGCAGGGCAGCACCCATCACACCGCTGCCACGCCAGTCGCGCCAGCGACCACGCAAGGGCAACAGCAGGGTAGTCACCAGCTTCGCCAGCAGGGCGGCCAGCAGGCCAACCATCGCCACACGCAGCAGGCGCACCAGCCAGGCGGGTGCGATCATCAGGCGCGTGCTCTGCTCCGGCGTCACCGGCCCGGACCAGCCCAGACGATAGTTGTTGCCCTCATCCCAATGCGGCGTGCCGGCGCCGGCCTGGATCAGGGCCCGGTTGTCCTGCTCCGAACTCACCAAGTCGGATGCCGATACCCTGGTGCCCGTCACGACCACGCTCTGCAGTCTTCCTGACATGGCCACATCTGCCGACTCCACCACCGATGATGCGACGGCATTGTTGCTCACCTCTTCGACGGGAGCTGGCGGAGCCGGTGGCGCCGGTGCTGCTGGGGCGAACTGGCGCATGATCGCGGGCGGCGGTTGTTTCATCGCCTTGTTCGCATAACGCTCGTCCTGCGCCGCCGGCTCGATGAAATTTGCCGAGACGATCCGGTTCTGGTTGGCAGCCTCCAGTTGCGGATGCAGAGCGTATTGCAGTTGGGTCGCGACGAAGGGCAAGGTCCACAGCAACGCCAGCACGAAGACGGCTACCGCGCCGATGCGTGCCACGGATCTCAGGCGTCCTTCCGGTAGCGCACGCAACAGCAACGTCAGCGCCAGCACGATTGCCAGCGTCCACAGCGGCGCAGCGCTTTCGTGCTGCGCCAGCGCGAGATAGGCGGCAGCCAGAATGGCCCACGGCCAGCCGAGCAGACGCCCGGCCAGCAGCGCAATCAGCGCCACCACGAACAGGTCAAGCAGGCTCCACTGCGCCACCCACGAATCGGGCGAGCGATCGACACCGCTTGCCCCGAGCAGGCGGTAGCCATACGGCAGATGCAGGGTGGCATTGATCCCTTCCAACGGCAGTTTCCATCCCGAACTGGGCATCGCACCACCACGTGTCGGCAGGCGCAGGCCAGCGTTGAGGTTGAGTTGCTGGTCACGCAGCTCGATCCCGCTCAGGCCATCCGTGCCCCTGGTCACCAGAAGCGGGGTGTCGTTCTGCGCAGCACGCTGCAGCTGCCACGGTGCGGCTACATCCAGCCGCTGGTGATGGTGCAGCTCGCCGCTGAGATGATCGGCGACGCTGAGGCCACCACCGTCGAAGTCCAGCCACAATTGACGCTGCAGATGCAGCTGATCGCCCTGGCCACCCTCATCCCCGCGATTGCCCTGCTCGATCGCCAGACCGGAGGCATCATCCAGAACATAGGCAGGAAGATCGGCCCAGTCACCCGGTACACCCGCTTGAGCGGCATCGGTCGCGTTGCCTTCCACGCGCGTGCCGCGCAGCGCGGTATCGTCGGCATAACTCCAGACTTCCTGCCGCGGCCAAGGGGCCGCCGGCAGCTTCAACGCAACCTTGCTCAGCGGGGCGATGCTGCGCGAAGCCAGCGTGATCGTCCATTGCCCCGGACGCAGCTGCACGCGCAATTGACCATCGTTCTCCAGTCGCGCCGGCAGATCACCCGACAAAGCCGTCGCGACGAAGCCAGCCGGCAATACCGGGCCCAACAGCTGCTCGCGCGCACTACCGGTGACGTTGAACTGCAACCGTGTTTCCAGCATGGCAGGCAGACCGTCTTCGAGATGTCGGTACACGCGCAGCGACAAGGCATCGGCAGCGCGCTGTGCCGCGGCAGCTTCGCCGAGCGTGAGCTGGTCACCATTGCGCTCGATCCGCGTCACAGCCGCCCCATCGACGCTCAGTGTGATCAGTCCGATCGTCGCCGGCACATGCAGCCGTGCCGGGCGCGTTGTCCATGGCAAGCTGCCGCGCAGCTGATAGTCGCCGGGCGTCAACCACACCATCGGCTGGCCACCTCGTTGCAGGACCGTGGCCGGCTGGTTGTTCGTGCTCACCTGCTGCGGCCAGTTTTTTTCGTCACCCGGCAGCGCCACCCAACTCGGTGCGTCCACATGCACGTTCAGGCTGAAGTGTCCGCCATCCTGGCTGGCGTCGAGTGTCAAACGGCCGGGCCACGCACACTGATAGCTGGCTTCATAGGAAGATGGCATCTGGTTGGCGAGGAACGGGCAGTCGTGCCGTGGCACCTCGTGCAGCACCCAGGCCTGCCAGTCGCGCAATGGCGGCGGCACGTCCTGCGCCGGCAGAGGCGCGACAAACAGCAGCCACAGACCCAGCAACCCAAAACCCAGCAACCCTGGCGATCGACGAAGCATGCGTTTCTCCCTGTGTGCCCGCGGGGCCGGCACAGTGTAAGTGGTACACGGCAGGCCCACAGCAGCAACTGCATCCTGAAGGAGTCGTCGCCCGTATCTGCATGCATGCCACCTCAGCCTCTGATGAAACGCAGCCTGCTGCGCAATGGGGTTAACCGGCCAGCCACATCGGCCAAGCCCATGGACCATCCAAAGGAAAACGCATGCCGAGCAGTACACCCAGCCCCATCCGCGGCCCGTTTCGCCGAGGCCTGCTAGCTACCGCGCTGATGCTGCTCGGCGGCGCCCTGCTCACCGGTTGCCAGGCCGTGCTTTTCAGCGGTCTCAACGCCACCGCCAGCAAGACGGGAGTGGTCGTGCAGCGCGGTGTGGTGTTCGATGCGGTGCACCAGCTCGCACTCGACGTTTATCGGCCAAGCGACGCCAGCCATGCGCCGGTGGTGGTGTTTTTCTTCGGCGGCAGCTGGAAGTCCGGCAAGCGGCAGTGGTACGCATGGGTAGGCGAGACGCTGGCCAGGCGGGGCCTGGTGGTGGTGATTCCCGACTACCGCCTGTGGCCCATGGTGAAACTGGATGGCTTCATGCAGGATGCCGCACACGCGGTGGCGTGGACGCATGCACACGCCGGCGAATACGGCGGCAACCCGGACGACCTGTTCGTGATGGGTCACTCGGCCGGCGCGCACATCGGCGCACTGCTGGCCACCGACGCACACTGGTTGAATGCCGTCGGCATGCAGCCGCGGCAACTGGCCGGCTTCATCGGCCTGGCCGGTCCGTACGATTTTCTGCCGCTGAAGGATCCGGATTTCATCGACATGTTCGGCACCACACACAAAGCACAACTGCGCTCGCAGCCGGTGCACTTCGTCAATGGCGACGAGCCACCGATGCTGCTGATGCAGGGCACCACCGACAAGATCGTCTGGCCACGCAACGCCGAATCACTGGCACGCGCCTTGCGCCAGGAAAACGAGCCGGTCGAGGTCAAGCTCTATCCGGATATCGGCCACTTCGCGATCCTGTTCTCGATCTCGAAGCCGCTGCGTGACAAGGCACCGGTGATCCAGGATGTCGTGCAATTCATCCACGAGCATCCCCGTGCGGTATCCGTGGCAGCCCCGGCGGAAGTTAGTGCGCCGTGATCAGCGACGCACCGGCTCGATCGCCTGGGTGATCGCCTCGAACACCCATTGCCGAAACCAGCTGTGCGCGCGGTCGCCGTCTTTCGACGCATGCCAGTAGGCCAGGATCGGAAACGCCTTCAGCCGGATCGGCAGCGGCTGCACGGCAATCGGCAGCAGCGTGGCCAGGTGGTTGGCATACGAGCGCGGCACGGTCAGCAGCATCTGAGTGGCCGCGGCGATCTGGCAGGCGGAAAAGTAGTGCTGGCTGACCAGCTGCACATGGCGGAACATGCCGTTCTGGCCGAGCAGCATGTCCAGCGCATTGGCCTCGCCCAGCGCCGATACGGCGACGTGGCGGGCGCTCATGTAGTCGCTGCGCCTGAGTTGCGTGGCGCACGGGTGATCGGCGCGCATCACCACGACCAGTGACTCGTCGAGCAGACGTTTGCGGGAAATCTGCGCACTGGCCCGCAGTGGCCGATCCACTACCAGATCGACCGTGCCCGCCGCCAGCTCCCGTTCCACGTCATCGGCAGCAACACGACGACTGACCACGCGCAACTGCGGCGCGTGCTGCTCGATCCGCGCCAGCAGCGAAGGCAACGCGATCGATTCAAGGATGTCGCGAAAACCGACGGTCAACTCGAGATCCAGCTGCGCCGGATCGAAACGCGGCTGCGCGTGTGCAGTGGCATGCAGGCCTTTCAGATGCAGCTGCACCGCCGGCATCATCGTGCGCACCTTCTCGGTGGGCAGCAGCCGGTTGCCTTGACGTACAAATAGCGGATCACCCAGTTGGTCGCGCAAGCGCTGCAACGCATGCGTGACCGCCGGCTGGGTAAGGTGCAGCACGCGTGCGGCGGCACTGACGCCGCCATGGCTGTAGATCGCATCGAGCACGCGGAACAGGTTCAGGTCGATGCGGTTGTCGGTGCGGTCCATGTCCTGCTCCGTAAAAGAAACTTCGAAAAGCCATCGTCATTCCTGCGATAGCAGGAATGACGAGTGAAAGCCCTGTTTTTCGAGACCTCCTAAAGTGCCTGTGCGGGTTTGCATGCCATGCCAACGCCCATCGATAATTCTGATGGATAGTCATAAAGCATATTCATTTTACTAATTCTATAGGTGCGGCGTAGGCTGACCGCTGGTCAGGAGGAATACACGTGGACTTCGCCGCCTCGGAACGTACGCAGGCTCTAGTCGAACGCCTCTCCGCCTTCATGCGCGATGAGGTGGTTCCAGCCGAACGGATCTACGCCGCGCAACTGAGCGGCAGCAGCGACCATCGCCAGTGGCGGCAGCCAGCCGTGATGGAAACCTTGAAGGCAAAGGCACGCGCCGCCGGACTGTGGAACCTGTTCCTGCCCGACACCGAACACGGCGCCGGGCTCAGCCATGTGGACTACGCACCACTGGCCGAGATCATGGGGCACTCCTTCATCGCGCCCGAAGTGTTCAACTGCAGCGCGCCCGACAGCGGCAACATGGAAGTGCTGCATCGCTATGGCGCGCCGGAACAGCAGCAGCGCTGGCTGCAACCGCTGCTTGCCGGCCAGATTCGCTCGGCCTTCGGCATGACCGAACCCGACGTGGCCTCCTCCGACGCCACCAACATGCAGGCCACCGCCACCATCGAGGGCGACCAAGTCGTGTTGAACGGCCGCAAGTGGTGGACTACTGGCGCCGGGCATCCGCATTGCCGCTTCGTGATCTTCATGGGGCTGAGCGATCCACACGCCGAACCGCACCGCCGTCACAGCATGGTGATCTGCCCGCTCGACAGTCCGGGCGTCAGCATCGAGCGCATGCTGCCGGTGTTCCATCACTTCGACGAACCCAGCGGTCATGGCGAATTGAGCTTCACCGATGTGAGGCTATCGGTGGAAAACGTGATCCTCGGTGCCGGCCGCGGCTTCGAGATCGCCCAGGGTCGACTCGGGCCCGGGCGCGTGCACCACTGCATGCGCGCGATCGGCGCGGCGGAACGCGCGCTGGCCCTGCTGTGCGCTCGCGCCCGTTCGCGCGTCGCGTTCGGCAAGCCGTTGTCCGAACTGGGCGGCAATCCGGACATCATCGCCAACCTGCGCATGGCGATCGAGCAGGCACGTCTGCTGACGCTGAAAACCGCCTGGACATTGGACACGCACGGCACCAAGGCTGCGCTGAGCCTGATCTCGCAGATCAAGGTGGTGGTGCCGGCCGTGGCCCAGCAGGCTGCCGATGCGGCCATCCAGATCCACGGCGGCGCTGGTCTGTCCGACGATTTCCCATTAGCACAGCTGTATGCGTATGCACGTGTGCTGCGCTTGGCCGATGGGCCGGACGAAGTTCATCGTGGCGTGATCGCACGGTTGGAGTTGAAGGCGCAAGGCGCACCGGAGCCGGCGCGATGACCACGCCGCTGGATCAACCGCGTGCGGTGCGTGGCGAAGATGCCCTCGATCTGCCACGTGTCGATGCATTTTTGCAGCAACACATCACGGGACTCGAAGGCACGCCGACGCTCGCGCAGTTTCCCGGTGGCGCCTCCAACCTTACCTATCTGATTACCTACGGCAATCGCGAACTGGTGCTGCGCCGGCCGCCGGCCGGCGCCAAGGCGAAATCCGCGCACGACATGCTGCGCGAGGCGCAGGTGATGGCGGCGTTGAAGCCGCACTATCCGTACGTGCCGGCGATCCTCGCCAGCTGCGACGACGCATCAGTAATCGGCCACGACTTCTATGTGATGGAGCGGCTGCGCGGCACCATCCTGCGCCGCGAGCTGCCGCCCGAGCTGGGTCTCGATGCGGAGGGCGTGCGTCAACTCTGTCAGGGCTTCATCGACCGCCTGATCGAACTGCATCAGGTCGATGCCTCGCTGCCCGAGCTACAGCACATCGGCAAGGGTGAGGGCTATATCGCGAGGCAGGTCGCTGGCTGGAGTGATCGCTGGCAGAAGTCGCTCACCGAGGACACCGATGCCTGCGCCGATGTCCTCGCGTGGCTGGCGGCGAAACAGCCGGCACACGACAACGCCAGCTGCGTGATCCACAACGACTACCGCTTCGACAACGTGGTGCTCGATCCCGACCATCCACTCGACATCATCGGCGTGCTGGACTGGGAGATGGCCACCATCGGCGATCCGCTGATGGATCTGGGCGGCTCGCTGGCGTACTGGGTGCAGGCCGACGACGATGCCACGTTCCAGTCGTTCCGCCGCCAGCCCACGCATGTGCCCGGCATGCCGACGCGGCGCGAGGTGATCGATTACTACGGCCAGCGCAGCGGTCTGCACGTGGGCAACTTCGATTTCTACGAAGTGTTCGGACTGTTCCGGCTGATGGTGATCATCCAGCAGATCTACCGTCGTTTCGTGCTGGGCCAGACCAGCAACCCGCAGTTCGCCGGCTTCGGCCAGGCGGCAAGCTACATGGGCGGACGCTGCCGCCGCATCATCGGTCGCTCGACGCTGTGAGCGCACGCAGCCTGCTGCTGATACGTCATGGTCAGGCCAGCTTCGGCGCCGAGGACTACGATCGGTTGTCGCCGCTTGGCGAGGAACAGTCGCAACTATTGGGCTCGTGGCTGGCAACGTGCGGATCGCCACCAGACCTCATCGCGATCGGCCCGCGCAAGCGACATCGGCGCACGGCCGAGCTCTGTCTCGAAGCCGCCGGCATCGACCTCGCGCCATTGACGCTGGATGGCCTGGACGAAGTCGATCACCACGAACTGCTTGCGCGACTTCGCCCCGACCTGAATGGACCCGGCGCACTGCGCGCCGAATTGAAGCAGGCACCCGATCCACACCGCGCGTTCCAGCGACTGTTCGCCGATGCCGTCGCGCGCTGGGTCGACGGTGCGCACGATGCCGAATACCAACTCACCTGGCCGGCCTTTCGCAGCAACGTAATGGGCGCACTGCAGGCACTGACCGAGCATCCTGCACGCACGATCTGGGCGTTCACTTCCGGCGGCCCAATCGCCGTGCTCGCCAACACGCTGTTCGACGCACCGCTGGCACAGACCTTCAAACTCAGCTGGCCGTTGGTGAACACCGGCCTCACACGGCTGCGACTCGGTCAACGCGGCGCGACGCTGATTACCTATAACGCGTGGCCGCATCTGGAACGTGCGGACGACGCAGCACTAGTGACGCTTCGATGACTCATTTTTGGCACCCTCCGAAAGTTTCACCCCGTCATGCCAGCGAAGGCTGGCATCCAGTGACTTTCCCGCGATATCCAAAGACGCCGGATCCCTGCGTTTGCAGGGATGACGGCAAAGAAAGCGATAGCACCCAACACTCTTGAGCGACCCATCATGACCACACCCACCACGTTCGACCTCTCCGGCAAGATCGCCATCGTCACCGGTGCCAGCCGCGGCATCGGCGCCGAAATTGCGAAACTGCTGGCCGCGCACGGCGCGCATACGATCGTCTCCAGCCGGCGCGAGGCCGACTGCCAGCTTGTGGTCGACGAGATCGTCGCGGCGGGCGGATCAGCCGAGGCATTCGCCTGTCATATCGGTGAATTGGTGCAAATCGAGGCACTCTTCGCGCACGTGACGCAACGCCACGGCCGGCTCGACATCCTGGTCAACAACGCGGCCACCAATCCCTACTTCGGCAGCATCCTCGATACCGATCCGGGTATCTTCCAGAAGACCGTCGACGTCAACATCCGCGGCTACTTCTACATGTCAACGCATGGCGCGAAGCTGATGGCCGCCAACGGCGGCGGCACGATCGTCAACGTGGCTTCGGTCAACGGCGTGGTACCGGGCTTCCAGCAGGGCATCTACTCGATCACCAAGGCCGCAGTGATCTCGATGACCAAGGCATTCGCCGTGGAATGCGCCGCATCCGGCGTGCGCTGCAATGCGCTGCTGCCGGGACTGACCGACACCAAGTTCGCCTCGGTGCTGGTGAATACGCCGACCATCCTCAAGCAGGCGCTGGCGCATGTGCCGATGCGCCGCGTGGCGCAGCCTTCGGAGATGGCCGGCGCCGTGCTCTATCTCGCCTCCGATGCGTCGTCGTACACCACGGGCGCGGTGCTGAACGTCGATGGTGGCTACCTCTGTGTCTGATCTGACCCATATCGCAAGGAACAAGCCATGACCGAACCTTCCGCACAGCGCGTCGCCGGCAAGCGCGCCTTCGTTACCGGCGCGGCCGGTGGTCTCGGCGCCGCGATTGCGCGCATGCTTGCGCGTCACGGCGCGCATGTCTTTCTGACTGATATCGACGAAGCCGGTGTGCGCGCCGTGGCGGACGAGATCAACCACGAACGTGGCCGGCAAGTCGCCTGGTCCGCCGCGCAGGACGTGCGCGACGAAGAACGCTGGCATACGCTGCTCGCCGAGGCGAGCGCAGCCATGGGCGGCCTTTCCGTGCTGGTCAACAATGCCGGCATCGGTTCGCTTGGCACGGTGGAACAGATCGAGCTGAAGGAGTGGCGCCGTGTGATGAGCGTCAACGTGGAAAGCATCATGCTCGGCTGCAAGCATGCGCTGCCGCATATGCGTGCACATCAGCCCGCATCGATCGTCAACATCTCCTCGCTGGCCGCGTTCAAGGTCGGCCCCGATTACACCGCCTACAACACCTCCAAGGCCGCGGTGGCGATGCTCACGAAATCGGTCGCGATCGACTGCACCCGGCAGAAGGTCGACGTGCGCTGCAACTCGATCCACCCGGCCTTCATCCGCACCGGCATCGTGGCGCCGTTCTTCGACGCACTGGGCGAGGAGGAAGCCACCCGCAAGCTCACCCACGGCATTCCCATGCACCGCCTCGGCGAGCCGGACGATGTCGCCTATGCCGTGTTGTACCTGGCCTCCGACGAAAGCCGCTACGTCACCGCCGCCGAAATGGTGATCGACGGCGGCGCCTGCGCCGTATAGTCGAACCCACCCACTCCCCTTCCCGCATCACGGTGAATCCCATGTCCTACGTCAATCGCCAGCTGCGCCTGAAGACCCGCCCCGAAGGCCTGGTCAAGCGCGAGAACTTCGACCTGGTCGAACAGCCCGTGCCCGAACTGAAGGACGGCGAGGTGCTGCTGCGCGTGCTGTACCTGTCGATGGATCCCACCAACCGCGTGTGGATGCGCGACATCCCGCAATACCTGCCGCCCGTGGCGATCGGCGAAGTGATGCGCGCGCTCGGCCTCGGCCGCGTGGTGCAGTCACGCTCGACGCAATACAAGGAAGGCGACCTGGTGCAAGGCATCACCGGTTGGCAGGACTACCTGGTCCTGCACGACAGCGCCAAGGGCTACGTGCGCCTGCCTGCCGATCCCGGCATCCCGCTACCCACCCTGCTCGGCGCCTGCGGCATGAGTGGCGTCACCGCCTACTACGGCCTCACCGACATCGCCCCGGTGCAGCCCGGCGAAACCCTGGTGGTCTCCGCCGCCGCCGGCTCGGTCGGCTCCATCGCCGGCCAGATCGGCAAGATCCACGGCGCCCGCGTGGTCGGCATCGCCGGCGGTGCCGACAAGTGCCGTTATCTTACCGACGAACTCGGCTTCGACGCCGCCGTCGACTACAAGGCCGAAGACTTCAAGCAACAACTCAAGGCCGCCACCCCCGACGGCGTCCACGTCAACTTCGAGAACGTCGGCGGCGACGTGATGCGCGCGGTGCTCTCACGCATGGTCATCGGCGGCCGCGTCGCCCTGTGCGGCCTGATCTCCGGCTACAACAGCGCCGAACGCCCCAGCGACGACTACGGCGTGTTCGTGATGAAGCGCCTCAGCATGCGCGGGTTTCTGATCCTCGATTACACGAAGACGCGCGAAGCGGTGCAGGCGCTGGGTGGGTGGATTCGCGAAGGGAAGTTGAAGGCGGAGGAGACGGTGGCAGAAGGGTTGGAGAATGCGCCCGAGGTGCTCAATCGGTTGTTTGATGGAAGTCATCGGGGGAAGCTGGTGTTGCGGGTGGACTCGCAGGCGTAAGGGGTTATTGTTGTGTAATCTCCGCTATCGATCCGTAGCGGACAGTGCTCGCAGGTATTGTCTTGGCAGGCCGTGTCAATTCACTGTAGTAAGGGGAGAGGTGGCTTGAAAACGCCAGACGAATTCGCTCAATTGATGAGCGAAAAGAATCCGAATCTAAATAAACGGCCCGAAGGGGCATTCGTGGTTTCGCCCGTTAAACGAAAAGAGCCTGTTAATCTTTTTTGGCCACGGGTGGGCAATTTCGAAGAAGCCGTCAAGGCTTCAGACATGGGCTTCGCGGCAGCTATATTGATCGCGGCAGTTAACGCGATCATCGCTACGGCGAGCCTCATAGGGCACACAACGATATTAGGGATCGGCCCGGGCGCGTATGTGGATGCCGCGGTTTTTGCCATCGTTGCGTACGGTATCCGTCTTAGGTCCAGCACAGCAGCTGTCGTCGGGCTGGGGCTCTTCGCGGTAGAAAAGATCTGCCAATTCGCCATTCAGCCTAAGTCCTTGCTAGGTCTTAGTACGACTATATTTCTGCTGTGCGCTTTTATTAGCGGTGTTCGGGGCACGTTTGCTTACCACCGCTTAGCGCCAGAGAATGCTGCAAAAGGCGAGTCTCTCATGGTGCTTGGGGTGAATTTGCGCAAACCCTTGGCAATTTGGGTTACAGCTTTGCTGAGCGCACTGATCCTATGGAAAACGACCCTAGGCTGGATACACACTTTTGAGACGCTTTACAGTGCGACCCCCGGCGCCTCAACCGTCGCAGGGGGCGACCTTCTTTCATACGTGCTTAGAGTTGCATCGCTCGCGCTATCGGCGATGACCCTGTATGCAATCGTGCGAAAGCCGGGTTGGGGCCATATGGTATGTGCATTGTTCTCGGTGGCTTTTGTTGCAATCGTTGTGATTGCTTTCTTTCACCAGAATCTGCCTGTCACATTTGCGGCCCGGGTAGCAACTTGTGCGCTGATCTGCGCGCCTTTGGCGCTTTTTTTAAATGCAGTATGTCTCGGTAGGACAAGCAAGGCTTATTTCGAGAACGCTGCGATCGATCCGAAGCATGCTGATCAGAGCTGACGTCTGGCCCTTATCTTCTCGGTTTTGCCAAGCTGTTGCATCGACCGGTTGAACCCGCCACCCCAAGCAGACGTTCCCAGATATCGTTTCGGCTTATTCGCGAGCGACGTTGAAGCAAGAGCTTTCGTGCTCCTTCGGCGCCCGAGTTACTTTCTCTTTGCGTGGCCAAAGAGAAAGCTAACCAAAGAGAAAGGCCACCCCGCTTGGCGCTTGCCGGATCAAGTCCGGGACAGGCTCTGCCCTGACGAAAGGGAGTCGACATCCTTGTCGACCCCGCCTCACCGCCGCGCAGGGGCCCCAGTAGAGCAGCGGGCCATCGTGGCCCGCACTATTCAAAAGAGCGAGGTCAACAGCCAGAGCCAGAACAACAGCAGAACAACGTTTTGCTTGGCCTTAAGCTTTCGGAATGCTCTGAACTAAGTCTTTGCCCGTCATTCCAGCGAACGCTGGAATCCAGCGTCTTCAAGTTCCTTCCAACGGCACTGGATCCCAGCTTTCGCTGGGATGACGAGCCATTCAGGCCATCCTTTGCTGTTGCTTCCGAGCTTTTCACTGAGTACGGACCAGGATGGCCCGCTGCTCTACCGGGGACCCCTCTGAAGCGGCGGCCGGGTGGAGGAAAGCTCGCAGGGTGGTTCGCATGGATGCGAACCAGTTTGGCGTCAGCACAGAGCCTGTCCCGGACTTGATCCGGGAATGCCCTGTCGACAAACCCCGTAACCCGACCGCGAACCTTGCGAGCATGGATGCCCGCAAGGCGCGTAAGCGGGGTGGCCTTCTCTTTTGGTTACTTTTCTCTTGGCCACGCAAGAGAAAAGTAACTCGGTCGCCGAAGGCGATCGATCGCTTTGCACCTGAGCCTCGCATCGAGGCAGATCGAGCAAGCGAGAGAAAGTGACTCGCCCTCCGCAGGCGCACGAAAGCCCTGCTTCAAAAAAGCCAGCGACCGAAACCACCAACACATTCATCCACTCCGCAACCGCAACAACAAACCGAAATATCGACAAGTCACCCGCGACCCATTTGCAGCGACCATCGCGCACAGAAAAGTCCGCAATGTGTGCAAGCCATAACGCGATCCACAGTACAATTTTCACTTCAAGGTGAGCGCCCGGCACTCATCATCCCCATCATCACTCTCACCTTGTCCTTCAGACATTGCATGACTGAACCCGTCGCCACCGACCCCTATCCCTTTCTTGGCCGTGGATCCAGAACCGGCGAACTGATTCGGGCCTACGACTGGCAGAAAACCTCCCTGGGCAAGCTTGGCCAATGGCCCGAGTGCCTGCGGGCAGCGGTGTCACTGATCCTGCGCAGCGATGTACCGATGACCATCCAGTGGGGACCCGAGGGTTACATGCTCTACAACGATGCGTACCGTGAAATCGCCGGCTCCCGTCACCCCGGGCTGCTGGGCCAGACGATCCACGACAGCTGGTCGGAGATAGCCGACTTCAGGGCACAGGTAGTGAGCCATGTGCTCAAGGGAAACACCATCAACTACTGCAATGAACATTTCGTTTTGTTGCGCAATGGCGAGCCCGAGGACATCTGGCTCGACATCAACTACAGCCCCATCGTCAATGAAACCGGGACGCCCGTCGGGGTGTTCGCGATCGTCAAGAACACCACCAAGCAATTTCAATCCGAAGAGCGCCTTCGGATTGCCCAGGAAGCCGGCGGCGTGGGCATATTCGAGTTGTATCCGGATTCCGGCCGTCTTGAGGTTTCCGATCAATATCGACGCATCTGGGGGCTTGGCGCCGATGTTGTCGTCACGGTTGAACTGCTGGCCAGCCTCGTACACCCGGATGACCGACGTGCGGTAGGGCATCAACGCACCGGCATGGCCGATCGACTCGCTTATGCAGAGTACCGGCGCATTGACCCCGTCACGGGCGAAATCCGGTGGATCGCTCGCCAGGGCGAAGTCATTTCCGCCAAAGGTGTCGCCAAGCGTTATGTCGGTATCGTGATGGATATTACCGATCGGAAAAAATCCGAAGCGGCCCTGGCTGAAAGCGAGGCACGATGGCGCCATCTGGTCGAGCAGATGGATATCAAGGAGATCCGGCATCGCAATGTCCGCGCGCTCGTCAAGGAGCTCGAACACCATGCGGGCCGCGACGGAAAGCGCACCGGAGGCCTGACCATGCTGGCCGGGATGCTCGGCAAGTCAGCTGCGCAGGTCAGCCGATTCGCATCCGAAAAACCCTCCACGCATATCGGCGACCGGATTGCCCGCGAAATCGAGGAAGCTTTCGAAAAAGAACGTGGATGGATGGACCATGTGCAGTGGGGCGCCAACGCGGATGACGTCAAGTCTGCTCACACCCGTTGATATCTGACCTGAGACGCGCGCAAGCCGCTTGCGGCTTGCGACAGTCACAGCCACAGTCTCACACCGTGTGACGGCGACAGGTGAAAAAACCATTGAATGTCAGTCGCCCGGACGACGGATCCGTGCTGAGCTTTTCGGGGCTGGCAATGTCTCCGGAATGAAGCAGGCTGCCGTCGTAGAAGATCATGCGGTTCCATCGCGCCGGTACGCTGCCGATTTGCGTGAAATAGCTGTTCGATGCATGGATATAGCCCGGCTGAATCCCGTAGCGCCGAGTGAAGGCTTCGCCGGACAAAGCAGTCGAATCGGCGAACAGTCGTGAAGTTTCGGCAGGCGAACCGGTGGGCTCATAGAAACTCGTGCCACCCAGGCCTTGATCCTTGAACAGATACAACACCGAAGCCTGGATGCTGAACACACGATCGAGATTGAAATTGTCGCTGTGACACATCCATTGACAGGGTCGCAGTGCCTCCGGTGGCAGAGTCACCATCGACAGCCGGCAGTGCATCTGCAGCAGCCGACGAGCGTCGAACAGGCTGCGCATCCGATGGATAAAGAACTCCCTCAACGCATCGTTGACCGGCGCCGGTGCCAACAGGTAGTTGCCTGGATAAGCACTGAAGTCGATGCGACGAAACGCGTCGCCGCGCGCCGCGGCCCATGCAACGAATCGTTCCGGCTCCAGCAGCACATCGTCGGCGACATAACACGTGCTGCCGTTCGCCAGCGGCACCCGATCGATCCGGGCCTGTGGATTGAACACCTGGATG
The DNA here is from genome assembly GCF_054782855.1 of Rhodanobacter koreensis. Lineage (NCBI taxonomy): Bacteria > Pseudomonadati > Pseudomonadota > Gammaproteobacteria > Lysobacterales > Rhodanobacteraceae > Rhodanobacter > Rhodanobacter koreensis. The sequence continues at coordinate 300,956 of NZ_BAAGRR010000001.1, forward strand.
GGTTGCGTCTCCATGGGATTCGCCGCCGGTAATACACGCCTGGGGATCACCAGACCAGACTCGGTCCAGCCTCACACCTTGTCGCCGCGATGACGACCTGACTCCAACTTTATATCGGCTTCCGGCCCGTGGTTGGCTTGTGTGCCTGATCAGCCGTGCTGCCATCTCGGGCAGCCTGCTTTTGCCCGAAGGCCCAGATGCAATCCGGCGCGGGAAATGACTGTTCCTCGCGCCGGATTGCATGAAGACCTAGGCCATCTTCAGCGCAGAATCGCCGCCGGATCCTGCTTCGTCTTCAACGCACTGCACAGCCGGATCGATTCACCGGTCTGCGCCAGGCCACGCTCGATGCCTGCCGCATCGGTCAGACGCGGCTTGAAGAAAGCCTGCAGGCGATCGGCTTCCGCCTGCGAACAGCCACCACCGGCGGCCAGTCGCGGCAGGAAGCCTCCCGCGAAACTGCCGGTGCGCGCCAGGATCTGCGGGTAGTGCGCAGTGAACCACTGCCACATCGCATCGCGCTGGGCTGTCGTGTCGCGGCCGCTCATCAGCAGCATCGCCATCTCGCCGACCTTGACCTGCTTGTCCAGGGCGAAGTTGCGTACCTGTTCGGTCAGCGCCGGATCCTCCACGCTGGACAGGCCGCCGAGGATGCCGTTGCGCAACGCCGCGTCACTGGTCTTCGGCAGTTCGGCGATCAGCGCATCTACAGCGGGCTTGCCCTGCTCCTGCACCGCGATGCCGAGCGCGTCGCCGAGCAGATCCGGATCGGCCGCGGCCAGATCCAGACGGCCATCCGCCTTCGGCTTCAGTGCCGCCTCACCCTGCTTGAGCAGGGCAGCACGCACTTCGGGCAGCTTGAAGTCGAACGCCAGGCTGCTGGCGAGCGTGCTGCGCAGCAACGAGTTGTCCTCGGATTCGCCAGCCTTGCGCTGGTAGCCGAGCTGTTCGAGGCGCGGCAGGTAGGCGTCCTTCACCCACGCGGCCACGCGTGCGCGCTGCGCATCGGTGGTGGCTTCGTACTGGTAGATCCAGCCGAGCTGGGTGAGTGGCGCAGTGGCGACCTCGCGGATCTTCGAGCCGGTCAGCGGCTTCAACGCGGCCAGCACATCGCCAGCATCCAGATCGCCGTGGCGGAAACCGGCATTGATCGCGTCGGCATAAGCCAGCTGCTCCGCATCGCTGAGCTTGCCAGCCTCACGAGTCAGGCTGGCCAGCTCCTGCCTGCCCAGGCTGAAGCGGTAGTAGCCGCCGGCATTCGCATTCGGCATCACCCAGGTCGGGTTGCTGGCACCGGCCAGCACCATCGAGCCGGTCGCCTTGTCGAGCATCTCGCAGCTGACCTTGCTGGACGGCGCTCCATCTTTGCCAATGGCGGCCGTGCCATAGCGCACGCATACCGGCACGCCCCAGATGCGCTGCACATCGCCGGTGCTGCCGAGCGGCAGGTAACGGCTCTGACTCAGCTGCAGCACGGTCTTGCCATTCTTCTGTTCCAGCTTCGTCTGCACATATGGCACGCCGGACTGGTCGAGGAAACTGTTGAATGCGTGCTTGAACGCCTCACCCTTGCCTGCGGCGGCGGCGATCGCACCCACCAGGTCATCGGCGGTGGCATTGCCGAACTTGTGCTGCTGGATATACGCGCGCATGCCCTTCTGGAAGGTCTTCTCGCCGACATAGTTCTCGAACATGCCGATGACGCTGGCGCCCTTCTGGTAGGTAATGCCATCGAACGCGGTCATGATGTCGCCGTTGCCGGTGATCGGTTGGCGTATGCTCCGCGCGCTGACCAGGCTGTCATTCGTCATCGCACCCTGTGCATTGTGTACGCGGTCGAGATCGGCGCGGTATTCCGGATGCACCTCCATCGTCACCTTCTGCTGCATCCAGGTGGCGAAGGCCTCGTTGAGCCAGATGTCGTTCCACCACGCCAGCGTCACCGTGTCGCCGGTCCACTGGTGCGCCAGCTCATGCGCGGTGACGTTGAACGAACCACGTACGTTGCGCGCCGGGGAATCCTTGTCGAGCAGCAGCAGCCAGTCGCGGAACGTCACCAGTCCGGCATTCTCCATCGCGCCGGCGGAGAAGTCCGGCGCGGCGAGCACGTCGAGCTTGTCCCACGGATAGCCGAAGCCGTAGTAATTCTCCAGCGCATGGATGATGCTCGGCGTTTCGCCCAGCACATGCTGCATGCGATGCGCCTCGCCGGCGGCCGCAATGCCGCGCAACGGCAGCGGCTTCGAGCGGTAGGCATCAGGCGAGATGTCCGGCGCCGTGGCAATGCTCCACGGGCCGACACCGAAGGCGACCAGATAGGTCGGCAGCGGCAGCGTCTGCGCGAAGGTCAGCGTCTTCCAGCCCTTGCCAGCCGGAACTTCCTTCACCTGCTGCGTGTTGGCCACCGCGACCTGGCTGTCGGGAATGGTCAGGCTGATGTCGAACGGTGTCTTGAAGCCGGGCTCGTCGAAACCCGGAAAGGCGAAGCGCGCGCTGATCGGCTCCATCTGCGTCATCGCATACGGTTGCCCCTTGGCACTGACCTTATACAGGCCCTGCAGCTGCGCATTGAGCGGCGCGGTGTACTCGAAGCTCAGGGTCAGCTGCTGCGGCTGCAGCGTGCTGCCGAAATCGACCCGTACCACGCCTGCCTTCGGATCCACCGCGACATACTTGCCCGCGTGTACCTTGCCGGCCGCATCGGTAATGGCCACCTTCGACACTTTCAGCTCGCTGCCATCCAGCCACAGATGGTCGGAAGCCTGGGTCAGCTTCACCTTGATCGTGGTGGTGCCGGAGAAATCCTGTTGCGCCGGGTCGACTTTGAACGCGAGCTGGTACGACTGCGGCACGGCCCAGCGCGGCAAACGGCCCTGCGGCGCCTGTTCGGTGCCGGCGGCAAACGCGGCAGCACAGCAGGCCGCAAGCGCGGTCAGCAGAAGAGGACAAACGAAACGACGCATGGGCTTTCCCTGGGCAAATGGAGAACACCCACGCTAAGGCGCGCCATGACTTTCGACCCAGTGCCATAAGACATGGCCGCTCCGCGCCTGAAACCTCGAGAACCTGCTTCTCGATCATCATCCCGGTGAATGACACCATGGCGAGGCTCTTCACGATTCCCACCTAGCGCTGGCGACATGCAGGCTCGAAAAAAAAACCGGCGGTGAAGCGAACTTCACCGCCGGTGGGCAACCTGCGCGTCAGCGGGGGAGGGAGGGGCTCCTGACGCGCAGATACAGCAAGTCGGTTGCTCGGGACGGGCCGTCCTGGACGATGCCGACGCAACAAAGATAGAACTCCCACTTGCATCGTTCAAATTGATTGTTACCATCGCAGCCATAGGTTGAATCTATTGCTTCAGTGAGGCGTGCGATGAACCTGCGGGACCTCCAGTACCTGGTGGCGCTGGCCGAGCATCGGCACTTCGGCCGCGCCGCGGATGCGTGCTTCGTCAGCCAGCCGACCCTGTCCACCCAGATCAAGAAGCTGGAGGACGAGCTCGGCGTGCCACTGGTCGAGCGTACCCCGCGCAAGGTGCTGCTCACCGATGTCGGTCGCGACATCGCCATCCGCGCGCGCGACGTGCTCAACGAGATCGAGCAGATCCGTGGCGTGGCCCGGCGCACGCTCGATCCGGAATCCGGCACGGTGCGGCTGGGGATCTTCCCGACACTCGGCCCGTACCTGCTGCCGCATGTGCTGCCGCTGGTGCGCGCCACGTTCCCGCGGCTGGAGCTGCTGCTGGTCGAGGAGAAGACCGAGGTGGTGCTGCGCATGTTGCGCGAGGGTAAGCTGGATGCCGGCATCCTCGCCCTGCCCTTGCATGAAGACAGCCTGCATACCGAGTTCCTGTTCGAGGAACCGTTCCTGCTGGCGGTCTCGGGCGAGCACCCGCTGGCACACAAGCAGGGCCTGCTGAAGCTGGCCGACCTGTCCAACCAGAACCTGCTGCTGCTGGAGGACGGCCACTGCCTGCGCGACCAGGCGCTCGAGGTCTGCCACATGGTGGGCGCCGGCGAGCACAGCGGCTTCCGCGCCACCAGCCTGGAGACGTTGCGGCAGATGGTGGCGGCGAACGTCGGCATCACCCTGTTGCCGGTCACCGCGGTGAAGCCGCCGGTGGCACCGGTGGAAAACCTGCATCTGATCGAGTTCAAGGGGCACCCGCCGAGCCGGCGCATCGCCATGGTCTGGCGCAAGAGCTCGGCCATGGCTGGATTCCTGCTGCGGCTGGCGGCAATCTTCCAGCGCTTGCCGTCCGACCTGCTCGATGCGCATACCGCCGCCACACCACTGGCTACGGAAGCCACACCCATAGGGAAACGTCGCGCCGCGCGCCGATAGCCGCCGGCTATCCGTTCCATCGAGACAATCAATTTCATCCCCTGCCCGCCGGGCGCTACGCTCGACCGGTCACGACCGCAAGGCCGACTCGTATTTCCCTCCCAGCCACACGCCACGAGGTGATGTCATGAGTAACCTGAAAGGCTCGAAGACCGAGCAGAACCTGAAAGACGCCTTTGCCGGCGAATCGATGGCCAACCGCCGCTACCTCTACTTCGCCGGCAAGGCGGACGTGGAAGGATTCAACGATGTCTCCGCGGTGTTCCGCTCCACCGCCGAAGGCGAGACCGGCCATGCTCACGGCCACCTTGAATACCTGGAAAACGTGGGCGACCCCGCCACCGGCCTGCCGTTCGGCGAGACCCACCTGAACCTGAAGAGCGCCATCGCCGGCGAGACCCACGAGTACACCGACATGTACCCGGGCATGGCCAAGTCGGCGCGCGACGAAGGCTTCGACGAGATCGCCGACTGGTTCGAGACCCTGGCCAAGGCCGAGCGCTCGCACGCCAACCGCTTCACCAAGGCGCTGGGCGAGCTGGGTTAAGGAACCGCTGAACAAGCCGTCATCCCGGCGGAAGCTGGGATCCAGCGACTCGGCAAATTCTCAAAGACGCTGGATTCCGGCATTCACCGGAATGACGGATTGGGGACATGACGCTCCCTGATCCAACCCCATTGAGCCTGCGGGTAGACAACGATGGTCGAGCCGATTAGCGATACGCGCGAAGGCAATCTGGAGGCGCCGACCCGGCATCCGCTGGACTGGCTCAACCCCGAATTCATGGATCAGCAGGCGCTGGACGCGGAGCTGGAACGCGTATTCAACATCTGCCACGGTTGCCGCCGCTGCGTCAGCCTGTGCCACGCCTTCCCCACCCTGTTCGACCTGATCGACGAATCGAAGACGATGGAGATCGACGGCGTCGACAAGGCCGACTATGCCAAGGTCACCGAGCAGTGCTACCTGTGCGACCTGTGCTACCAGACCAAGTGCCCGTACACACCGCCGCATCCGTGGAACGTGGATTTCCCGCACCTGATGCTGCGTGCCAAGGCGGTGTCGTTCCAGCGTGACGGCGCGCCGATATCGGCGAAGATCCTGTCCAACACCCGCGCGGTCGGCAAGCTCGCCTCGATCCCGGTGGTGGTGCAGGTGATCAATGCCGCCAATCGCAACCCGGGCGCGCGCAAGCTGCTGGAAAAAACCATGGGCGTCGATGCCGACGCGCGCGTGCCCGAGTACCACACGCCGCCCGCGCGCAAGCGCCTGCGCGATCTCGACGGCAGCGGCACGGCGACGCCCGCCGGCCGCACGCGCGGCAAGCTAGCCATCTTCGCCACCTGCTACTGCGACCATTCCGACCCGGTGGTGGTCGAGGATCTCGCTGCGGTGCTGACGCACAATGCGATCCCGACGAAACTGGTCGAGCAGGAAAGCTGCTGCGGGATGCCCAAGCTCGAACTGGGCGATCTGCAGACGGTGAAGAAATACAAGGAACGCAACATCCCGGTGCTGGCGAAGATGGCGCGCGAAGGCTGGGACTTCACCGCGGCGATCCCTTCCTGCGTGCTGATGTTCAAGCAGGAACTGCCGTTGATGTTCCCCGACGATGCCGATGTGGCGCTGGTGCGCGAGCGTTTCTTCGATCCGTTCGAATACCTCGCCGAGCGCCACAAGGCCGGCCTGCTGCAGACTAACTTCAAGCAGTCGCTGGGCAAGGTCGCCTGGCAGGTGCCGTGCCACCAGCGTGTGCAAAAGATCGGCCCGAAGACCCGCGACATCCTGCAACTGGTACCGGACACCGAAGTCGTCACGATCGAACGCTGCTCCGGCCACGACGGCACCTATGGCGTGAAGCATGCGACCTATGCGCTCTCCCGCAAACTGGCCAAACCCGTGGAAAGTCGCGTGCAACAAGCCGAAGCCGACCACTTCACCAGCGACTGCCCGATGGCCGGCGGCCACATCGCCCACGGCCTCGACGACAAGCCGGCCGCGGAGCATCCGCTGAGTCTGTTGCGCAAGGCGTACGGCATTTGAGGAGCGCATCCCGCCGCCATTGATCTCCGTGCTCGTCATTCCCGCGAAGGCGGGAATCGCAATTGCCTTTACTCCGTAGACAACCATGGATGGCCAGCTTCGCTGCCATGAAGCGATTCCCGCCTTCGCGGGAATGACGACAAAATAAGGCACTCACACATCACACCGACACCATCCTGGACACAGCATGCAAAAGCTGACCCGCACCGACCTGCTCACCCTCGAAGCCTATGCGCAACAACGCGACGAGTTCCGTGCCCGCGTCATGGCACACAAGAAGAAGCGCACGGTGCATATCGGCGAGCACCTCACGCTGATCTTCGAGGATCGCCTGAGCGTGCAATACCAGGTACAGGAAATGCTGCGCATCGAACGCATCTTCGAGGCTGCCGGCATCCAGGATGAACTCGATGCCTACAATCCGCTGATCCCCAATGGCCGCAATCTCAAGGCCACCATGCTGATCGAGTACGATGACGTCGAGCAGCGCAAGCGAGAACTGGTTCGCCTGCGCAACATCGAGCACACCATCATGCTGACCGTGCACGGGCACGCGCCGGTCACGGCGATCGCCGACGAGGACATGGAACGCAGCAATGACGAAAAAACCGCCGCCGTGCACTTCCTGCGCTTCGAGCTCGACGCGGCGATGATCGCGAACTGGAACGCCGGCGCACCGGTCACGCTGGCCTCGACCCTGCCCGCGATGCCGGTCGAAGCGACCCTCACGCCCGAACAGCGCTGCATGCTGGCGGCAGACTTCACCCGCTGATCTACCTCCGCCTCTCCCGCAGAGACACCACGCTGAGGCATCATGGATCACCGAAGGCATGGTGCCCTTCCGGGGACGGGTAACCAGCATGCGCAGACTCCTGATCGCCGCCGTCCTGCTGCTGGCCGTGCTGGGCGGACTGTCGCACTGGCACCGTCGCGCCCTGCATCCGGCGCCCGGCGTGCTGGCACCGGATGCACCCGAGCAGATCGACATCGACGACGGGGCGAAGCTGCAACGAGGCGACGTGACGCTGACCACCCGCGCGCGCTTCACCCTCACCGCGCGCGTGCTGTCACGCAAGGACTACTCCTGGGGCGACGATGCCAAACTGATCCCCGAGGACCTCGCACTCGGCTGGGGCCGCATGTCCGACAGCGCCGTTCTGGCCAGTATCGACATCACGCAGTCCGACCGCTTCTACTACTGGCATGTGAAGCAGTTTCCGATCCCGCGCCGCGAAATCGAAACCTCCAGCGCCAACATGCACATGATCCCCGCCGATGCCGGCGTACTGCACGAACTCAGGGAAGTACGTGCGGGCGAAGTCGTGCATATCGAAGGCTTCCTGGTCGACGCCAGCCGCCCTGGTGGCTGGCACTGGAACACCTCGATGACCCGCGACGATGTCGGCGCGGGAGCGTGCGAGCTGGTCTATGTGGAGAGCCTGCAACAGGCGATGCCACGCTGACTCGACGAGGGCAGTTGCCAGCCCCGCCTACGTTTGTCCTAGCCAATACGGGATATTCCCGCCGACACCCGGCTGCTGCAGCATGATTCTGCGGCACTTGCCTGCGGCGGCATGACGGATCGACGAGAGTTGGACCTCGTGAACCGGCATCTCGATGTACTCGCGTTCGATCCACGTTCCGAGTAAAAGCCTGCACAAAGCGAATGCATACGCGTCAATGTCTCGACAGGGGAACAGAGATGAATGCGACAGTCGCCGAAGCCAACGGGTTACGGGCCGAGAGCCGATACTTTTACGTGTGGATGGCAGGCGCGTTTGTTCTGGTCGCCTTTGGCGGCTTCGTACCGACCTACTGGGCGCCCGTGGTGGCCGGTACCTTCCACGCGCCGCCGATCATTCACATCCACGGCATGCTGATGTTTACCTGGACCTGCTTTTATTTCGTCCAGACCGCACTGGTGGCTTCAGGGCGCACGATCGACCATCGCTCCTGGGGGTTGGCCGGTATCGCGCTGTTCAGCGTCATTGCGTGCGCCATCCTGGTCGGCGAAATGGCCGTGATCAAGCGCGACGAGGCCGCCGGCATGGGCGATGCCGCGCGCCGCTTCGCCGCTGTCACGTTATGCGCATGGCCCTTGATGGTCGGCCTGTTTGCCCTGGCGATCGTCAACATTCGGCGTCCGCAGGTGCACAAGCGCCTGATGACGCTGCTGATGGCCGCAATGATGACTCCAGCCATCGCACGCGTGTTTCTGACGATGCTCGCTCCCTCCGGTGCTGCAACAGGTGGTCCACCGCCGCCCTTTGTGTCGATACCGCCTGGACTGGTTGCCGATCTCTTCATCGTCGTCGCCATCGCGTTTGATTGGCGCACACGCGGACGGCCTCATCCGGTTTATCTCTATGGCGGTGCAGCCGTCGTTGCCCAGCAGATACTTGCCGTTCTATTTGCGGCCACGCCGACCTGGATGCGCATCGCCAGGGCTTTCGAGAGCCTTGCCGGATAACTCCTGCTCCATGGGCGACCTCTGTTGATGCCGTGCGGCTATCTGACTTGCCGCGCCATTCGCGCCTGCCTGAAGCGACTGCACCGCGTGAATCGAAACGCGTTACGCCATCTCGCCGACATATGAGGCCGACGCGCCCGGCTCTTCCGACGAAGCGTGCGATGTCATGCGCGTCCGCAGGTGCTCGGCAAGCCGCAGGCTCAAGGCGACGATGGTAAGTGTCGGAAACGCCCAGCCACCGGTCGGAAAGACCGAGCTGCCCGCGACATGCAGGTTGTCGATGCCATGCACGCGGCAGTGACGATCGACGACGCCTTGCCGCGGGTCATCGGACATCCGCGTCGTCCCCAGGTGATGGGCGGTGCCGCGTACCTGCGGCACTGCACTGTCGTCGCTCCCAAGCCACGGCTCGGGCTGGAACCGGCCGCCGCACGCGCGCGCGAGTTCCGTGCCGAACAAGGTCGCAGCGGCACGGTATGTATGCCGGTCGAGCGCGGTGAGCCGCCAGTCGACACAGACCTTGCGCTGGCCCAGAGCATCACGCTCGGTTCCCAGCGTGACCCGGCTGTCGGGATTGGGCGCCTGCTCGAAATAGCCGATCAGGTCGACGTGGGTGCTCTTCACCGCAGGCTGGTCAGCCAGCTTGCGCACATATGCCCTGGCGACATCCCCCACACCCAAACTCAGGCGCAGGGCCAGCCGGCCGATTCCGGCCGGGGCTGCGCCAGCATCATCCGGATTGACGCGAGTCCCGTTCTTCAGCGCGGCGCAAAGCCGCTCCTCCAGCGCCGAACTTTCGTCCTGTCTGGGCGGACGAAGCGCGGCGCGCAGCTCGCGCAAGGCACGTATCCCCTTCGGGATCGGACCTTCCACGGCGACCGGGCGGACGCGTCCATTCAACAATCCGTATGCCCTCAGCGCTTCGTCCGACAGGCCGATCTCCGGGAACGAGGGTGCGACGCCCTTGCCACCGGTGCGGTCATAGGGACGCGTGACTCTATCCGGGACATCCGTGAAAAGCGTACCGAGCTTGCCGGTGGGATGGTCCATGAAGTAACGCCCGACCAGGTCATGGTCATTGCCCAGTCCGTGTCGCGCCACGGAGTCCGACGACAACAACAGCCGCGCATTCTCGATGCCGCCACAGGCAAGCACGTAGTGCCGCGCGCGCACCACGCCCTGCCGCCCACCAAGTGACCCGATGCGCGCCTGCCGCACGGAAGCGCCGGAAGGACTGGCTTCGAGCTCGAGCAGATTGGCATGCAGCAGGACCGTGATGTTCGGTGCCTGCTCCAGCTCGGACCGATACGCCGCGCCGAACAGGATCGGACTGCGCACAAAAATCTGGTTGACCAGTTTGCTGGCGTCGAAGGAAACCGGTGGACGCGCTGGCGGAGTGAGGAACGAACCATCCACGAAACCGTGGGTTTCGATCTGGCAAAACGCCTGTGCGCGAACGTAGTACGGCTCAAGCTCGGCATACGAGAGCGGCCAGCCGCTGTGCGGGACCCAGTCACGCTCTGCCAGATCCGAGCTGCTCAGTGGAATGCAGCCACCACCCCAGAGATTGCAGCTGCCTCCGAATGCCCGCAGTCGGGAGATGCCCGCATCGAACTCCGGGGATCCGATGGAGGTGCCTTCGTAGAGAGCCTGGCTACTCTCCTCGCCGGCCAGTCCACCGCTTTCGATCACGCATACGCTCACCGCGGTGCCGATGAACGTCCGGGCCATGGCGATTCCTGCGGGGCCCGCTCCGATGATGCAGAGATCCGTCTCGACATCGGTCGGAGCGGTCCCGTCAAGGTAGTCGATCGTCATTCACCCTCCCCCGAAGCGCCTCATGTACATGCCCCAAGTCGCACCGTTTCAGCCGCGCCGGGCGCGGAAAGCCTCTGGCCACGCGCCGAGCCCCCTCGCTCCGCACCCCCCGGTCCGTTTCTGCAGGGCCGTTGCGTGGCCCGGACGGAATACGCGCTGCCGGATTATGCGCCGAGTGTGAATGCCTGTGGCGCACATTGCCTCAGATCGAACGGCCTACCCCGATCGGACAATCCGCCGGCAGGTTTCAGTAACGCAACAGGCTGTGCAGCAGTTGGCCACCCGACCAGCGATCACGCCCGTGCAGCCCGACCAGCTCGATGACTACGCTGGCACCCACGAGCTCGCCATCCAGCTTCCCGACCAGGGCACTGGCTGCCGCCAGAGTGCCTCCGGTGGCCAGCACATCATCCACGAGCAGCACGCGCTCGCCGGGCCTGATGGCGTCATGCTGCGCCTCCAGCCGGTCACTGCCGTATTCCAGCTGATAGTCCACTGCCACCACCGGCGGCGGCAGTTTGCCGGGCTTGCGCAATGGCACGAAACCCGCGTGCAGCTTCTGCGCCAGCGCGGCACCGAAGATGAAGCCGCGTGCCTCGATGCCGCACACGGCCTGCACACGACTGCCCTGCCACGGCTCGGCCAGCGCGTCGATGCATCGCGCGAAGCCGCCTGCATCGGCGAGCAACGGGGTGACATCGCGGAACATCACACCGGGCGTGGGGAAATCCGGTACGGCGCGGATCAGTGCGGCGAGGTCTTGCATGAAGCTTCCTTGGGGATGGCGCGATCGTTCGAAGCGTGTTTCCCGGCACCACTCAACAGGGCATGACCAGCGGCCCGTCGGGCAGGTCACCGATTTCGTCAATGGCCTGTCGCGCCTCGCAGAGCTGAGCCTCAACCTCACTCACGATGCCGCTGGCGAGTGCCAGGCTCGATTCAGGCACCATCACCGCGATGTAGTCCATCGCCGGCAGCTGGCCCACCGCGCCGGTGAGGTACTCACCGGCAATGAACGCGGGAATGCCGCCGGCCTCCAGCGCATCCTTGACCAGGTGGGCATCGAACAGGTTTTCGGCTCGATAGACGATATGCATGGCCTGCACGCTAACCCCGGCGCCGGCGCGGGGCAAGCGATGCCCTTCACGCGCGGCAGGTCCGGGCGACCTGCGCCCGGTCACCCCGACAGGGTAAACTTGGGTGTTTCCGCTACCGCACGCGAGCTTTGCCTGATGTCGACTGAAAATCCCGCCGCCGCTGCCGCCAACCCGACTGCGGCCGTCCCTCAGGATTTCATCCGGCAGATCGTGCGCGACGACCTCGCCTCGGGCAAGCACCACGCGGTCCATACACGCTTTCCGCCCGAGCCGAACGGCTACCTGCATATCGGCCACGCCAAGGCGATCTGCCTGAGCTTCGGCATCGCAGGCGAGTTCAAGGGCTGGTGCAACCTGCGCCTGGACGATACCAACCCGGGCAAGGAAGACCCGGAGTTCGTCGAGGGCATCAAGGACGACGTGCGCTGGCTCGGCTTCGAGTGGCACTCGCTGCGCCACGCCTCGGACTACTTCGAGGTGTTCTACCGCTCCGCACTCAAGCTGATCGAGGACGGCGTGGCCTATGTGGATGACCTGAATGCCGAGGAGATGCGCGAGTACCGTGGCACGTTGACCGCGCCGGGTCGCCACTCGCCGTACCGCGACCGCAGCGTGCAGGAGAACCTCGACCTTTTCCATCGCATGCGCGCGGGCGAATTCGCCGATGGCAGCAAGACGCTGCGCGCGAAGATCGACATGGGCGCCGGCAACATCAACCTGCGCGATCCGGCGATCTACCGCATCCGCAAGGTCACCCACCAGAACACCGGCGACGCGTGGCCGATCTACCCGATGTACGACTACGCCCACTGCCTGTCCGACGCGATGGAAGGCATCACGCATTCGCTGTGCACGCTGGAGTTCGAGGATCACCGGCCGCTGTACGACTGGTTCGTCGACAAGGTCGACCTGCCGAACCATCCCGAGCTGTGGCAGTCGGTGGTCGCTGCGGGCCTGGAGGCGAAGCCGGCCAAGCCGCGCCAGATCGAGTTCTCCCGGCTCAACCTGAGCTACTGCATCACCAGCAAGCGCAAGCTGGCGCAACTGGTCAGCGAAGGCTTTGTCGACGGCTGGGACGATCCGCGCATGAACACCCTGCGCGGTCTGCGCCGGCGCGGTTTCACGCCGGCTGGCCTGCGCCTGCTGATCGAGCGCGTCGGCGTCAGCAAGCAGAACAGCGTGATCGACTATGCCGTGCTGGAAGGCTGCATCCGCGAGGACCTGGATGTCACCGCGCCACGCCGCATGGCCGTGCTCGACCCGCTCAAGCTGGTGCTGACCAACCTGCCGGAAGGTCACGAGGAAACGCTGACCTTTGCGAATCATCCGAAGGATGAGAGCTTCGGCACGCGCGAGGTGCCGTTCGCACGCGAGGTATGGATCGAGCGCGAGGATTTCGCCGAGGTGCCCCCGAAGGGTTTCCATCGCCTGAAGCCCGATGGCGAGGTGCGCCTGCGCGGCGTCGGCATCGTCAAGTGCGAGCAGGTCATCAAGGATGCGGACGGCAACGTGACCGAGCTGCACGGCACGCTCGATCCGGAAACCCGCCACGGCCTGCCGGGTGCCGACCGCAAGGTGAAGGGCACGATCCACTGGGTCAGCGCGAAGCACGCGGTGGCCGCCGAGGTGCGCCTGTACGACCGCCAGTTCAGCGTGGCCGCGCCGGAGAGCGAGGAGGACGGCAAGAGCTGGCTCGACCACGTCAACCCTCATGCCAAGCGTGTGGTGCGGGCATGGCTGGAACCGACTGCCGCCGGGGTCGAGGCGGAACAGCGTTTCCAGTTCGAGCGGCTGGGTTACTTCGTCGCCGACCGCGTCGACCACCGTGCCGCCGCGCCGGTGTTCAACCGCACCGTGACCTTGCGTGATGTCTGGGCGAAACCCGCGGGCCAGTAAGCGGAGAGAATCATGCTGCCTCTGCAAATCCATCTGACTCTGCCGCCATGGATTGGCGATGTTGCCGACGCAAGCCGGAACTATCTCACCGATGAGGACAAAGTCGGCCTGGCGATCGAGCTCTCGAAACACAATGTCGAACGCAGTCATGGCGGGCCGTTCGGCGCGGCCGTGTTCAACGAAGCGGGCCGGCTGATCTCGGTCGGCGTGAACCGCGTGGTGCCGCAGACCTGTTCGGTGGCGCACGCGGAAATGATGGCGTACATGGCCGCACAGCAGCGCCTCGCCGCGTTCCGGCTCAATGAACAGGGTGGCCGCTACATCCTGGCCACCAGCGCGCAGCCTTGCTGCCAGTGCTTCGGCGCCACGATCTGGGCCGGCATCGACGAGTTGCTGATCGGCGCACGCGCGGAAGACGTCGAGGAACTCACCGAGTTCGACGAAGGTCCGCTGCCGGCCGACTGGATCGGTGAACTGCAGCGCCGCCACATCGCGGTTCGCCGCGACATCCTGCGCGACCAGGCGCGCACCGTGCTGGCGGCCTACGGCGCTGGCGGCACATCGTATTGAGCCGCCTGCGCGCCGCGCTGCCGCTGATCCTGCTGGTGCTGGCAGGTATCGTGCTGTTCGCCTCGGGCATGTTCGACCAGCTCAATCCCGAGAACCTGGTGGCACACCAGCAGCAGCTGCATGCACGGATCGCCGAGCATCCCTGGCTGGCCCGGCTGATCTTCATCGGCCTGCTGACCCTGGCCACGTCCACCGGCATCCCCGGCACGATCGTGGTAATCCTTGCCGGCGGTTTCGCGTTCGGCACCGTCGAGGGCACGCTGTGTTCGTCGATCGGACTGACCCTGGGCTCACTGATCCTCTACCTGGCCAGTCGCTACGCGTTTGGTGCCGGCAGCAAGCATCCACCCGCGATCGTCGCCAAGCTGCATCACAGCTTCGAACGTCACCCGGTGAGTTACACGCTGTTCCTGCGCTTCGTGCCGATCGTACCGTTCGGCATGGTCACGGTGAGCCTGGCGTGGTTGCGTTGCCCGTTGTGGCTGTTCCTTGGCGCCACCTGGCTGGGTGGCACGGTGATGCTGGTCTTCGAGAGCCAGATCGGTGCCGGCGTCGGCGAGGCCCTGAGCCATGGCGACCGCATGGGCCTGAGCCTGCTGCTGTACCGACCGATATGGCTGCCGTTGTGCGGCGTCACCCTGCTCTCGCTGTTGCCCATCCTGATCGAACGCCTGCTGCTGAGATATCGGCAAACCCGGGTCGAACCGCCCGGTACAGACGACGGCAACTGACCCTGGCCGTCCAGCCGACGCCTTATGGTCGGGCTGTCGAACGTCGCTTTTCGCGGTAGGCTCGGTATCGACAGGTACCGTGCCGGGGGATCGGATAGACGAGATGGCCAGGTTCTGGATGAAACGGCTCTGGCGTCAAGCCTCGCTGATGCAGCGGCTGGCCTTCGTCGCCCTGGTGCCAACCCTGGTCACGGCGTCCTTGCTGGCGGCCATCCTGACCCATTACCAGCTGATCACGCTGCGCAGCATGGGACAGAACACGGCCGATGCCGTTGCCACCCAGGCGGCATCCATTACCGCCGGACCGTTGCACGACATGCAGCGACGCGAACTGATCCGCATTGCGCAATCCATCGCCAACCTCCCGCATGTGACACACGTGCAGATCCGTGCCGCCAATGGGGAAATCCTCGCCGACAGACATGGCCGCAACGAAACAAGGCCGCAGGAAAGCCTGACCGTGGTGCGCGATGTGCTCGACAGCGATCAGCCGCAGGCGGCACCGCTGGGCTCGGTGATGATCGACGTAAGCGTGGACGAGGCGATTGCCGCGCAACGTGCCAGCCTGCGCATCGCGCTGCTCGCGCTGGCGACGAGCCTGCTGGTCGCGGCAGTGATCGCGTGGCAGGCCGCAAGCTGGATCAGTGCTCCCTTGCGACGGCTGGCACACGCGGTGCACGAACTGGGGCGTGGCGATCACCCGGTGGCCGTCCGCGTGACGGATCAGACGGAAATCGGCGAGTTGCAACATGGTTTCAACAGCGCCGCCGCGGCCCTGTTCGACATGCACCGCGGCATGGCGCGGGAGATCGAACAAGCCACCCTGGAGCTGGCGCGCAAGAACGCTGCACTCGAGGCAGCCAGCGTGGCCAAGGCGCGCTTCCTCGCCTCCGCTTCGCATGACCTGCGCCAGCCGCTGTATGCATTGACCCTGTTCTCCTCCGCACTCGCGGTCGACGAAAACGACCCGGTCCGGCTGGACCGCATTGCACACATCCAGGAATGCGTGGAAGCACTCGATCACCTGTTCAGCGAGCTGCTCGATCTGTCTCGGCTGGAAACCGGAGCGATGCAGATCGAGATCAGCGAGTTCCCGCTCGATCCGGTGTTCGAGGAAGTGAGCCGCAATTTCCGCATGATTGCCGAACAGCAGGATCTGCGCCTGACCGTGCGCACGACCCACCTGTGGGTGCGCAGCGACCGCACCATGCTTGCCCGCATCCTCAACAATCTGGTCAGCAATGCACTGCGCTATACCCAGGAGGGTGGCGTACTGGTCGGAGCCCGCCGATGCCTGGACGGCACCGTGCGGATTGATGTGTGGGACACCGGCAGCGGCATCGCGCCCGAGCACCGGGAACGCGTCTTCGACGAATTCTACCGGGTGGACAACCCGGGCAGCGACCACTCGGGCGGCCAGCACCGCGGCCTCGGCCTGGGCCTGGCCACGGTGCAGCGGCTGGCCGAATTGCTGGATACCCGCGTGGTGCTGAAATCCCATGCGGGGCGCGGCAGTGTGTTCAGCTTCCACGTATGCGAAGTGCCGGCGCGGCAAATCCACGCCCTGCAGATCGACGCGCCGCCGCTGGACGTATCGGGCATGCGCGTGCTGGTGATTGATGACGAACCGGCGATTCTTTCCGGCATCCGCTATCTGTTGCGCAGCTGGGGTTGCGATGTGGCGATCGCCGAAGACCGCTCCCAGGCGCTGGAAGCCGCCGAAAGCTGGCCACGCCAGCCCGACATCGTGATCTCCGACCTGCACCTGCGCGACGGTAAAAGCGGTCTGGACGCGCTGGCCGCGCTGGATCGCTATTACATGCGCGACGGCATGCCGCCGTTTCCACGTCTGCTGATCACCGGTGAAACGCGCAGTGACCGCTTGTGCGAGATCCAGGCAGCGAGGATTCCGGTGCTCTACAAGCCGGTGTCCCCGGAACAGTTGCGCGAGGCCATGATGGCCGTCTGGACGTCCTCGCGCAATGTGGCCTGACATCATCCCGGCTTCGACAGGTTGCTGCGGACACATGTCGGAGGTATGTTGCTGCGGACGCAGACGTGCCGCGGCCGGGGTGCCACGATACCGCCAGGGGGAACGGATATGCGGATACTGATTGCGGACGACCATCGACTGATCGTCGAGGGTGTCAAAATCAAACTCGCCGAACTCGGCGCGGACACCGAGTTTTCGGTGGCGATGGACGTTGGCCAACTGCGCCATTCGCTTCAGCACGATCCCGCACCTGACCTGGCGCTGATCGACCTGGCCATGCCTGGCGGCGATGGGCATGCACATCTGGCCGAAACCATCCGCCAGTTGCCCGGCGTGCCGGTGATCGTGCTCTCGGGGTCGGAGGATCCTGCGCTGATGAAGGCGCTGCTCGCGATGGGCGTGCAGGGTTTCATCCCGAAGGCTTATTCACCCGAGGTGATGCTGTCGGCGGTGCGACTGGTGCTGTGTGGCGGGGTTTACGTGCCGCCCATGCTGCTGCAGGATCCGGGTGGCGCCACCGGCATGGCTGCCGCGCAGGATGAGGCGGCAACCTCCATGGAGGAGCGGTTGCGCAAGCTGCTCACCGAACGCCAGGTCGACGTCTTGCGGCTATTGTCGCAAGGCAAGCCGAACAAGGTGATTGCCCACAACCTTGGCATCAGCGAAGGCACCGTCAAGATCCATCTCGCGGCGATCTTCCGTGCGCTCAAGGTGCGCAACCGGGTCGAGGCCGCCGTGGCCTCCCGGCACATCAGCGGACTCTGACCGCGGCATCATTCAGGGTAATGCCTGTCACGGCAGGCGTAACATGGTGTGCATCGGCACGGCGTATGCTGGCCGACAAGGGTCGGGAGATGACCCCGTGCGCATGGCGGCCATGCTGTGATCAGCCGCAAGGGAGTGGTTCCGTGCCGGGAAAACGCAGCGCTGACACAGTACAGCCTCACCAGTCGCAGGCCTTGGTTCGGCATGCCGCAGTACTGGCACTACTGGCGCTGCTGGTTCTGACCTGCTCGTCCCTGCACGCCGCCGACGCGGCCAAGCCATCGTCGTCGCTGACATTCGGCATCCTGCCGATTGGCGGCCCTTCCGAATCGCTGGATGCGTGGCGGCCGATGCTGGATGACATGGGCAGGGCATTGCAACGTCCCATGCACAGTATTTCGGTGAGCACCTATGAGGGCCTGGCCCAGGCAATGTCCGAAGATCGCGTGGACGTTGCCTTTGTCTCCGGTGTGATCGCTCTCGACGCGGTCACTCGCGACCGCATGCAGGTCATCGCCCAGCTCACCCGCGGCGATGGTTCACGTGGCTACTATTCGGTCCTGCTGGTGCAGAAGGACTCGCCGATCCGCACCCTGGATGACCTGTACCGCAAACCGGGCCACTGGCGCTTCGCGCGCGGAGAGTCACTGTCGACTTCCGGCTACCTGGTACCCGAGACCCAGCTGTTCGCCAGCCACAAGCTCGATTCGGACACGTTCTTCGCGAGCGTCCTGGTCAACAACCACCAGAACAACGCACTGTCGGTGGCCAACGGCGAAGTGGACGTGGCCACCAACAATACCGCGGACCTGGAACGCTTCGCCCAGCACTTCCCGGAACAGTACGCACGCCTGCGCATATTGTGGAAATCTACCCTGATTCCGCATGCCGTCATCATCGTGCGCAACGACCTGTCGCCGCAGCTGCGCGCGTCGATTGCGGATTTCATCACCCGCTACGCAAAGGCCGGCCCGAATGTGGTCGCGGAGCGGGCAAAGCTGAAGCTGATCCACGACATCAGCGGCTTTGCACCAGCCGACGACGCCACCCTGGTGCCGTTTGCCGATATCAGCTACACGCTGGAACG
Source organism: Rhodanobacter koreensis (assembly GCF_054782855.1). Classification (NCBI taxonomy): domain Bacteria; kingdom Pseudomonadati; phylum Pseudomonadota; class Gammaproteobacteria; order Lysobacterales; family Rhodanobacteraceae; genus Rhodanobacter; species Rhodanobacter koreensis. Next base: position 319,774 of record NZ_BAAGRR010000001.1, read on the forward strand.
CCGCCGCGCGCTCAGCGCGCAATGGGTCAACGACGCAGCGATGCATGCACGCCTGCAGAAGATCGAGAACGACCACCAGCACTTGGTCCGGCTGCTCAAGGCCAATCGGCCGATGGATTTGCCGTATCGAGGCGACGGACCCTGACCGCTGGCGATCGGATGACGCGAGGCTCGCGCATCATCATGTTCGGATCGCTTCTGGAACCGCATGGCACCGAAACCGGACCGGCAAAGAAAAACCCGCATGGTCATGGACCGTGCGGGCTTCTGAATTGGTGGGTCGTCCGGGATTCGAACCCGGGACCAATAGATTAAAAGTCTACTGCTCTACCAACTGAGCTAACGACCCATCATTGCAAAACTCAAGCAGACAATTTTACGGGCTGGACGGCAACGGCACAAGCAAGAGCACACTCAGACATAGCGTGTGGGATCGACCAGGCCCGCCTCGCGGAAGCCCTGCGCACGCAGTCGGCAGGCATCACAATGACCGCAGGCGCGACCGTCCTCGTCGGCCTGGTAGCAGCTGACCGTGGCCGAGAAATCCACGCCGAGGCGCTGGCCTTCGCGTGCGATGTCGGCCTTGCTCATGCGCATCAGTGGCGCGTGGATGCGGATACCCGCGCCTTCGACACCCGCCTTGGTGGCGACATTCGCCAGCGCCTCGAAGGCGTCGACAAAAGCGGGGCGGCAATCCGGATAACCCGAGTAGTCGACCGCGTTCACGCCGCACCAGATGTCGCTGGAACCGAGCACCTCGGCCCAGCCAAGCGCAATCGACAGCATGATGGTGTTGCGCGCGGGCACATAGGTCACAGGGATGTGGCCGTCACCGTCGTGCGCACCGTCGTCCAGCGGCACATCGATGTCGGCGGTCAGCGCCGAGCCGCCGATGCTGCGCAGGTCGATGCCGACCGTCTTGTGTTCCACCGCACCGAGCATGCGCGAGACCCGGTCGGACGCGGCCAGTTCGGAGTTGTGGCGCTGGCCGTAGGCCACGCTCAGCGCATGCACCTGATAACCCTGTTCACGCGCCAGCGCGATGGTGACGGCCGAATCCATGCCGCCGGAAACCAGCACGACGGCCTTGGGCAACGAATTTTGAGACATGATGTATTCCACACAGAAGTGACCGGTCACCGGCCGCAAACGCCACCGGCAACACAGGCCGGCGCGAGGGTTTTCTTGTCGCTTGCGGCAATATGGCCACAGCGCGGATTTTCTTGAAGAGTGCGGCCATGGATGGCCGCTTTTTGATCTTGGCGTTCAGGGATGAACGCACAAATTAGTGTCCGGCGGCATCGTTCCACAGCAGCTTGTGCAGCTGCATTTGAAAGCGCACCGGCAATCTGTCCTCGATGATCCACTCGGCCAGTTCGCGCGGCTGCACGGCACCGTGCACCGGCGAGAACAGCACCATGCAGCGCTGTGCCAGCGCGTGTTCACTCAGCACCTCGCGCGACCATTCGTAGTCGGCGCGGCTGGCGATCACGATCTTGATCTGGTCGTGGGGCAGCAGGTGATCGAGGTTGGACCACAGGTTGCGCCCGCTTTCACCCGAATCCGGCGCCTTCAGGTCCATCACCTTGCGTACGCGCGGATCGACCGCTGAGACATCGAGCGCGCCGGAGGTTTCCAGCGATACTTCATACCCGGCGTCGCACAGTTTCCGCAGCAGGATCAGGCAGCGTTTCTGCGCCAGCGGCTCTCCACCCGTCACGCAGACGTGCTTCGCGCCATGCGAGGCCACCTCGGCAAGGATGTCGTCGATCGCGCGCCAGTCGCCGCCATAGAAGGAATATTCGGTGTCGCACCAGACGCAGCGCAAAGGGCAGCCGGTGAGCCGCACGAACACGGTGCGCCAGCCGATCGCATCGGCTTCGCCCTGGATCGAGTGGAAAATCTCGGTGATGCGCAGCCGTTCGGTGACTGCTGCGGCGGGCGTGGGAGTATCCACGCTTGCGCTGTTGCCGTTCATTGCGGCGACCTCAGTTGGCCGGCTGCGACTGGATGCGCTGCAGGCGTTCCTTGGCCAGGCTGGCGGCCTTGGAGTCTGGATACTTGGTGGTCACTTGCGTCAGCGTGGCCTTGGCCGCAGCGTTCTGCTTCAGCTCAAGCTGGCTGTAACCGATCTTGAGCAAGGCATCGGGTGCCTTCTCGCTTTGCGGAAACTGGCTGAGCAACTGCTGAAAGGATTCCAGTGCCACCGGGTAATTGGTGGTGACGTAATACGACTCGCCCAGCCAGTACCAGGCATTGGGCGTGAGCGGGTGATTCGGGTATTGCTTGATGAAGCTGCGGAACTCGCGCGACGCCTGCACGTAATCGCCTGCGCGAATCGCCTTGAAGGCCACGTCGTAGGCACCCTGGGCGGCAGCCGGGTCACCACCATTTGCCGCACTACCCGCAGCGGCGGGCTGTGCTGCCGGGGCATTGCCAGCGGCAGCTGCGGCGACCGGAGCTGCCGGATTGGCAGCCGGGGCTTGCGGGTTGTTGCCGCCTGCAGCGGCGCCGGCATTGCCGCTCTCGAGACGCCCCAGGCGGGCGTCGAGGTCGCTGTACTGTGCCTTGTTCTTGTCTTCGAGTTCCTGCTGCTTGTGCTGCAGCTCCTCGATCTGCCCCTGCAACTGCTGCACCTGCGCCTGCAGTTGCTGCATCTGGTTGACCATGCCGATGCCGGACTGGTCCTTGTTCTGTGCCTGCTGTTCCAGTGCAGCGACGCGATCGGCCAGACTCAGCCGCGAACTCTGCGCGCATACCGGTAACGCGAACAGCATGGCGGACGCAATTGCGCCCGCCATGCCGATCCTGGCTGAAAGGCTCTTAGCCAGTCGCATCATCACTTACTGCGCCGTGTAGACGATCTCGACGCGACGGTTCTTGCTCCAGCAATCCTCGTTGTGCTCGCGGCACACCGGCTTCTCTTTGCCGTAGCTGATCACTTCGAGCTGGCTGGCCGAACCACCGGCTGCCTGCAGCGCGCTGGACACGGCATTGCCACGACGCTCGCCGAGGCCCAGGTTGTACTCACGCGTACCGCGCTCGTCGGTGTTGCCTTCGAGACGGATGTGCGACATCGGGCGGTCCTGCAGGTACTTGGCGTGGCACGCCATGATCTGCTGGAACTCCGGCTTGATTTCGGTCTTGTCGAAATCGAAGTACACGACGCGCTGACGCAGGCAGGCATCGGTATCGAGATCGGCAGGGGTGTACTTGCCATTGGACTGGTTGCTCTCAGTCTGGGCAACCGGCTCTGGAGCCTGCGCCTGCGGCTTGACTTCCTGCTTCTTGGAGCAGGCGGCCGCGCCAACACAAAGCAGGGCGACCAGGGCGACGCGAACGGTCTTATTCATGGTGACGTTCCTTACGAGTTGAGTTCCGACAAACGATGACGATCGAGGTTACGGGACAACGACGCCGGTTAACCGGCTGTTATTTTGACACGTGTAAGACCATTAGTGCGCGATAACGCACGTCGATCTGACTGGTCGTGACGCGGCAAAGCGCCACAACCGGAAACCGAAATACGCCAAAGGCGCTGTTCGGGCCCAATCCCTGGGCATCATGATGCCACACATGGTGCGCAGCAACATGGAAAATCAGCGTTGACGATACGGACCCCAGGCAGGTTCCTGCACGTTGCCATCGGCAAGTGCGAGCCGCTGCCGGACCATCCCGTCGTTGGATACCGAATACAGAACCCCGCGACTACCCTCGGTGGCGGCGTACAGCAGCATGCTTGCGTTTGGCGCAAAACTGACGGCGTCGTCGATCGGACCAGGAGAGACGTAACGCACCTGCCCACCCAGGCTACGATCCAGTATCGCAATACGATACACGTTCCCGTTGCCCTGCACCATGGCGATCTGCTTGCCGTCGTAGCTTACCGAGGCCTTGAGGTTGTTCTGGCCCTGGAAGCTGATCCGCTCGGCAGCGCCACCCGTGGCCGGAATCTGGTAGATCTGCGGCCGACCGGAACGGTCGGAGGTGAAATAGATGCTCTGGCCATCCGGCGCCCATGTCGGTTCGGTATCGATCGCCAGGTTGTTGGTCAGACGGGTTTCCTGGCGACTGCCCAGATCCAGCACGTAGATTTCGGGATTGCCGACATAGGACAGCGAGAGCGCCAGCTTGCTGCCGTCCGGCGAAAAAGCCGGCGCGCCGTTGATGCCCTTGTGGGACGAGACCAGCTGGCGCGAGCCGGTGGTGATGTCCTGGATATAGATGTTCGAGTTGCCGCTCTCGAACGACACGTAGGCGATCTTCCGGCCATCCGGCGACCACGCCGGCGACAGCAGCGACTCCTTGGAGCGGGCGACCACCTGCGGGTTGTAACCGTCCGAGTCGGCCACGATCAACGAATAGGTCGTGTTGTTGCCCAGGCCGACGGCGGTGATATAGGCGATGCGCGTCCAGAACGCACCGCGCACGCCGGTGATCTTTTCGTAGATCTGGTCGGCGATCTGGTGCGCCACGCCACGCAGGTCGCCGGCGGGGACGGTGAACGCCTGCGCCAGCAGGCTCTGCTGCTTGTTGACGTCCCACAACTCGTACTCGACCTTCAGCATGCCGCCGCCGGCATCGCTGATGCGGCCGACGGTGATGTAGTCCTGCTTGAGCAGGCGCCAGGTGGCGAACTTGATGTCCGAGCCCTGCGACGGGGTCTCCACGATGTCGCTCTTGGCCAGCGAGCGGAACTTGCCGGAGCGGTTGAAATCGTTGCGCATCACGTCGGCGATGTCGGTCGACAGTGGCGCCCCGCCCTGCTGGGCGAACGGCACCACCACGATCGGCGTGGCGGTCTTGACGCCGCCGACGATGTCGACATTCAGTGACTGGGCACTGACCGGGCCGACGAACAGCGCCGCGATGGCCAGCAGGACGAGGGCGAAGCTTGAGCTGAATTTGCGCATGGGCTTGATCATTGCGGCCTGAAGGTGAAGGTAAGGTTGCGCTGGAACACGCTCTCAAAACCCTTGTAGGGCAAGGTCTTGGTTCGCAGCACCGCATTTTCGACCGAACGTCGGCCGGCATCGTCGTAGGGGCAGCTGGAATCCACGGTGGCACTCAGCACGTCACCGCCGGGTGATTGCACGATATGAACCTGGCACGGAACGCTCGGCATGTTATCCGGCCGCAGCCAGTTCGGCGTGACCGCATTCTGAATGGCTGCTGCATATTCACTGCTCAGGTCGCTGTTCGGACTGTTGTTGCCGGTCTGGCGCTGGGCGGCATTAGGCAGATCGGCCTGAGCGTCGTCCTGGGAGTTCTTCAGGTCTTCCATCTGCTGCTGGGCCTGCTTGACCCTGCTGTCGAGCTTTTTCGTCTGCTGCGCCGCCGCGTCCATTTTCGCGAGCAATTCATCTGCCTTTTTCAGGGCCTCCTTCTGCTTGGCTGCCTGCGCGTCCAGCTCGGACTGGCGCTGGCGCTGCTTCTCTTCCTGCAGCTGCTTGGCCTCGGCCTGCTGCGCCGCGTCCTCGACCACCCGCTCCTGATCCTTCACATCCGGATGCTCGGGCGGTGGCGGCAGGGCTTTCACCTGCGGCGTCTGCGGCGGCGGCACGGGCGGCGGCGGAACCGTGGGCGGTGGCGGCACGGTATTGGGTATGGGCTTGACCTTGACGGCCTTGGGCGGCGGACTGCCGGTCGTGCCGATCAGGGTCGCCTCGATGACTTGCCCCTGCAATTGCAGCGGCTTGGAGCAGGTGATCGGATTCATCCAGGTCGGCAGATGCAGCGCCTCGAAGGCGCTCTCATAGCTGGAACACGGCAGGATCGCGAGGAACAGGAACCCCACGATGCCGATATGCAGGATGGCGGAAAGTACGACCGCCTTCGGCGTCGCCTTACTTTCGTCCATTGGACGCGCTCTTGCCCTGCTCAGGCTGGCCCATCAGGCCCACTTTGGCGACACCGGCCTGCTGCAGGTCGGCCAGCACCTTGAACACGCCGCCATAGCTGCCGCGTTCGTCGCCGCCGACCAGCACGCTGACTTCGGGGTTCTCGCGCACGAAGGCGCCCACCTTGACCTGCAGCGTGTTCTCGTCGACCAGCTCCTTCTTCTCGCCGCTGAGGGTGAGATAAAGCTGGCCGTCCTGCAGGACCGAGACCAGCACCGGATCCTTCTTCTGCTGCAGCGACTTGGCATTGGCCTGCGGCAGCTGCACGTCGACGCTGGAATTCATCATCGGCGTGGTGACCATGAAGATGATAAGCAACACCAGCATCACGTCGATGTACGGCACGACGTTGATTTCGGATTTGAGCTTGTAGCGCTTCTGGCGCCGGGAAGTGGCCATGACTGCTGCTCCGCTCAGGCCACGTCGTCGGTCTGGATCTGCCGCTGCAGCACGGAGGAGAACTCTTCCTGGAACACGTCATAGCGCGAGGCGATGCGCTCGACCTTGGTGGCATAGCGGTTGTACGCCCACTGCGCCGGGATCGCCGCGAACAGGCCCATCGCCGTGGCGATCAGCGCCTCGGAGATGTGCGGCGCGACCACCGCGATGGTCACGTCCTTCATCTCGCCCAGGCCCTGGAACGCGCCCATGATGCCCCACACGGTACCGAACAGACCCACGTACGGACTGATCGAACCGACGTTGGCGAGGAACTCCAGGTTGCGTTCGAGCAGGCCGATCTCGCGCGTGCCGGCTACCTGCATGGCGCGCTCGGAGCCCTCGATCACACTGCGCGTGTCGTGCGTCTTGCGTTGACGCTGGCGCGCGAATTCGCGGAAGCCCGATTCGAAGATGTTCTCGATGCCGCCATTGTTGCCGCCGCGGTTGCTGACCTCGCGGAACAACTGGGCCAGGTCGCCACCGGACCAGAAACGCTCCTCGAACGCCTCGGCATCCTGCAGCGCCGCCTTGGTCTGCGCGTATTTGCGGATGATGATCACCCACGACAGAAACGAGAACACCAGCAACACCAGCAGCACCAGTTGCACCGGCATGCTCGAATCCGCGATCAGCGAGAAAATGTTCAGTCCACCGTTCATTGCTTGAAGGTTCTCCGCCAGTCGGCTTGGTTGTCAGGGTGCAGGTTCGAAAATCAGGTCGGTCGGAATCGGTGCCGCACGCATGCGCTGGATGTCCACGCAAGCCACCCGCACCTGGGCGCGGATCAGGCTAATGCCGTCCGCCCGGGTAATCGTCTGGGTGAACAGGATACTGGCTGCGCGTCGTTCTTTGACTGCCACCGTCACAAACAGTTCATCATCCAGCAGGGCTGGCCCGAGGAAGTCGATCTGCATGTCGCGCACCATGAAGGCCAGCCCCGTCGCCTGCTTGAACGCCGACTGGTCGACGCCTAGCGCACGCATCCATTCACTGCGGGCACGTTCCATGAAACGCAGGTAGCCGGCGTGATAGACCACGCCACCGGCGTCGGTGTCTTCCCAGTACACCCGAACCGGCCAGCTGAAAGGCGGCTTCTGCACGGACTCAGACATCGTCGGCCCCGGCACTGAACAGGTCGGCCGCCTGCGCCTGGCGCGGCGGCGGGGTCAGTCCGAGATGACGCCAGCCCTTGGCACTGACCATGCGGCCACGCGCGGTGCGGATCAGGTAACCCTGCTGGATCAGGTACGGCTCGACCACATCCTCGAGCGTGCCGCGGTCCTCGCTCAACGCGGCGGCCAGCGATTCCACCCCGACCGGGCCGCCGTCGAAATTCTCGATGATCAGGCCGAGCAGACGCCGGTCCAGTTCGTCGAAACCTTCCGGATCGATCTTCAGCATGTCCAGCGCAGCCCGCGCCGCGGTCAGTGTGATCTCGCCACCGGCACGCACCTCGGCGTAATCGCGTACGCGGCGCAGCAGGCGGTTGGCGATACGCGGCGTGCCGCGCGAACGACGGGCGATTTCCTGCGCGCCTTCCGGTGCGCAGACGATGCCGAGGATGCGTGCGGCCCGCCGCACGATCGCGGTGAGCTCCTCAGCGGTATAGAACTCCAGCCGCTGCACAATGCCGAAACGGTCGCGCAGCGGCGCGGTGAGCATGCCGGCGCGGGTGGTCGCGCCGATCAGGGTGAACGGCGGCAGGTCCAGCTTGATCGATCGCGCGGCCGGACCCTCGCCGATCATGATGTCGATCTGGAAATCCTCCATCGCCGGGTACAGCACCTCTTCCACTACCGGCGACAGGCGATGGATCTCGTCGACGAACAGCACGTCGTTCGCCTCGAGGTTGGTCAGCAGTGCGGCGAGGTCGCCGGCACGCTCCAGCACCGGACCGGAGGTGGAGCGCAGATTGACGCCCAGTTCGTTGGCGATGACGTGACTGAGCGTGGTCTTGCCCAGGCCGGGCGGTCCGAAGATCAGCACGTGATCCAGCGCGCCACCGCGCTTCCTGGCTGCCTCGATGTAGATCGACAGCTGTTCGCGCACCGCCTGCTGGCCGAGATACTCAGCCAGCCGTTTCGGACGGATGGTGGCTTCCAGGGCCTCGTCGTCGAGCTGTGCGGCAGCGGTGATGATGCGGTGTTCGGTCATGGGGGGGATTATGGCGGCTTGCGCTTGGGAAATGGAGCAAAAAGGCCGCCGTACCTTCTGTGCCAGGAAAGTGCTTTCCTGGCTCGCCTGGTCGGGGAATGCCCGACCAGGCTCCGTGGGCTGATCGCCAAGGCGATCAGCCCGCGTGCGATCCATCCATGGCTCGCGGTGGATGTCCGATCCGCGAGCGGATCAGATCTCCACCTGCGCGCCCAGCTCGATCAGCCGGTTGCCCGGAATCTGGAAGAACGCCGTGGCCGGCACGGCATTGCGTGCCATGAAAGCGAACAGCTTGTCGCGCCAGAGCACCATGCCGGGACGACGCTTGTCGGCAACGATGTTTTCGCGCGAGAGAAAGAACGTGGTGTCCATCAGGTCGAACGGCAGGCCAGTGCGTGAACACATCGACAGCGCCAACGGGATGTTCGGATCCTCGGCGAAACCGAAACGCAGCTCCAGCCCGAAGAATTCGTTGCCCATGGTTGTGATGTGAATCCGCTCGCCGGCATCGGCGACCGGCGTTTCCAGCATGTCCACTGTCAGCATGACGTTGCGCTCATGCAGCACCTTGTTGTGCTTGAGGTTGTGCAGCAGCGCATGCGGCACCGCATTCTGGTTCGCAGTAAGAAATACCGCCGTACCCGGCACCCGCAGCGGCGGATGCTCGGAGATGTTCTCGATGAACGGCGCCAGCGCCAGGCCACCCTGCTTGATCTCGCGGACCACCAGCTCGCGGCCGCGGCGCCAGGTAGTCATCAGCACGAACACCCCCAGACCCAGTACCAGCGGGAACCAGCCGCCGAATTCGATCTTGATCAGGTTTGCGCCGAGGAAGGACAGGTCGATGGTCAGGAACAGCACGCCCGCCGCCAGCACCGCGATCGGGTGCCAATGCCACTGATAGCGCGCCACCACCAGGGCCAGCAAGGTGGTGATCGTCATGGTGCCGGTCACCGCAATGCCGTAGGCCGCGCTCAGGCTGTCGGAGCTGCGGAACCCGAACACCGCCACCAGCACCATCACCAGCAGGAAACTGTTGACCCACGGCACGAAGATCTGCCCGGACATTTCGCGCGAGGTATGCACCACCTGCATGCGCATCGAGTAGCCCAGCGACATCGCCTCGCGGGTCATCGAGAACGCGCCCGAGATCACTGCCTGCGCGGCGATCACGGCGGCCAGCGTGGCCAGGCCGATCATCGGATACAGCAGTACCTGCGGCACCATCTTGAAGAACGGGTTGTCGATCGCCTCCGGATGGGCAAGCAGCAAGGCGCCCTGGCCGAAATAATTGAGCACCAGAGCCGGCAATACGAAGCTGAACCAGGCCAGCCGGATGGGCTTTTTGCCGAAATGCCCCATGTCGGCGTACAGCGCCTCGGCGCCGGTCAGTGCCAGCACCACACCGCCGAGTGCAATGAACGCCTGCATCCCATGCGTGGAGAAGAAGCGCAAGCCATGGACTGGATTGATCGCCCACAACACCTGCGGATTTTTCGCGATCAGATGCACGCCAAGCAGGGCAATCACGATGAACCAGACCATCATCACCGGCCCGAATACGTTGCCCACGCGTGCCGTGCCGTGACGCTGCATGGCAAACAGGATGAACAGGACCACCGCTGTCACCGGCACCACCCAATGTGCCAGGCCGGGCGCCGCCACCTTCATGCCCTCTACGGCACCCAACACCGTGATGGCCGGCGTGATCACGCCATCGCCATAGAACAGCGAAGCGCCGAAGATGCCGAGGATGGCCAATACCCAGCGCAGTTTCGGCTGCTCGCGCACGCTGCGCTGGGCCAGCGCCATCAACGCCATGATGCCGCCCTCGCCCTTGTTGTCGGCACGCATGATGAACACCACGTATTTCAGCGACACCACCAGGATCTGTGCCCAGAAAATCAGCGAAAGCACGCCATAGATGCTTTCGGGTGTCGGCCTCATTCCGTCATGGCTGAGCGTGGTCTGCAGGGTGTACAGCGGGCTGGTGCCAATATCGCCGTAGACCACGCCGATCGCGCCCACTGCAAGCGCCGCCAGACGCCGCTTGGTTTCGGACTCATTGGTTCCGGGCATGGTTTCCTGACTCACGGACTCAACTCCCGAGTGCGGCGCGCAGCGCCTTGCGAATGATCGTTTCGGCGCTGTCGCCCTCAGCAGCTACCTTCTGCACCAGCCGGGTGACTTCGGCCGGTTTGTAACCCAGCTGTTGCAATGCCACGGTGGCTTCGCCAGCCGCATCGAGCGGCGCTCCGGCACCTTGCATCGTTCCACCGGGCAGCGCCGACAAGCTCTCGAGACGGTCGCGCAACTCCACCACGATGCGTTCCGCGGTCTTCTTGCCGATGCCGGGAATCTTGGTCAGCGCAACCACGTCGCCGGCATGCACCAGTCGCGCAAAGTGATCAGTGGAGACACCGGACAACACCGCCAGCGCGATCTTCGCGCCAATCCCGCTGACCTTCAGCAGGTTGCGGAACAGCATGCGTTCGCTCTCGTGCAGGAAGCCGTACAGCGTCACGCTGTCTTCCTTCACTGCATGATGAGTGAGCAGGATCACTTCCTTGCCGATGCCCGGCAGGTCGTAGATCGTCGACATCGGCGCCTCGACTTCATAGCCGACACCACCGACTTCGACCAGCAGCAAGGGAGGCTGCTTGGCGACCAGGATGCCGCGCAGACGTCCGATCATCGGCGCCGCCTCCAGGCCATGCGCGGAATGCCGACGCGGGCCAGGCTGGCGCGGGTATGCGCATGGGTTACCGCAACCGCCAGCGCATCGGCGGCATCAGCCTGCAACGGTCCCTTGAGACCGAGCAAGACACCGATCATGTGCTGCACCTGGGTCTTGTCGCTGCGACCACTTCCCACCACGGACTGCTTCACTTCGGTTGCTGCATATTCGTGCACCACGATCCCCCGACTGACCACCGCGCAGATCGCGGCGCCGCGCGCCTGCCCCAGCTTCAGCGCCGAATCCGGATTGCGCGCCATGAACACGCGCTCGATCCCGCACTCGGCCGGCTGATGCGCGGCGATGATGTCACACAGTTCGTCAAAGATGCGTTTCAGGCGCAACGGAAACGTGGCCTCGCCAGCGACTGCCAGCGCACCGTGAAAGACATGGGAGAGCCTGCCTGCGTCGTCCACATCGATGATGCCCACGCCAGTACGCTGGCTGCCCGGGTCGATGCCGATGATTCTGGTCATGGAGCGCAGCCCGGCGCGTCGGCAGGCGCACCTGCCGACTGGCGCTTACGAATGGGTTCCAGCCGTCAACGCGGCGTTGTGGTAGATCTCGTGCACATCGTCGAGCTCTTCCAGCCAGTCGATCAGATCGAGCAGGGCTTCCTGCGCCTCGGCGGGAATCGCCACACGATTGGCCGGACGCATCACCACATCGGCACGCGACGGCTTGAGGTTGGTGGCGGCAAGCGCCTGCTGCACCGCCTCGAAGCTTTCCGGCGCACACAGCACGCTGCTCTCGCCCGCTTCGTTGACCACGTCGTCAGCCCCAGCCTCCAGTGCGGCTTCCAGGATCTTTTCCTCCTGTGCACCATCACCGGCCGTGTCGTATACCAGCTCGCCACAGCGGCTGAACTGGAATGCCACCGAGCCGCTGGTACCGAGGTTGCCACCATGCTTGGTCAGCGCATGACGCACGTCGGCCACCGTGCGCACCGGGTTGTCGGTGACGCAGTCGATGATCAGCGCAATGCCCGCCGGACCGTAACCCTCGTAGCGCAGTTCCTGCATGTCGGCGCCGCCGTCGGCACCGGAGCCGCGCTTGATCGCGCGCTCGATGGTGTCCTTGGTCATGTTCGCCGACAGTGCCTTGTCGACTGCCGCACGCAGCCGCGGATTGCCGGCCGGATCAGCCACCCCGGCACGCGTGGCGACCGTGATTTCGCGGATCAGCTTGGTGAACACCTTGGCACGCTTGGCGTCCTCGGCATTCTTGCGACCTTCGATGGACGGGCCTCTACCCATGACAATGCCTGCACTCGGATCAGATGAACGAATCGGGAATTTTACCTGATTTCGGATCGCGTGCCGGGATTCGGCATGGAAGGCAGGCTGCGAACAAACCGCTCAGCCAGCCTCGAAACGGCCCTGGTGCAGGAATCGGGCAACACGCTGCGCCACCTCGGCCGAGAACAGCAGCCCGGTATGGTTGGCCTCGACCACGCAATGGGCAGCCAGGCCAGGCAAGCGGGTTTCCTCCACCGCCACGGTGCCATCATGTTCGCCAGCGAAGTGGCCCAGCATGGCACCGAGGCCGAGCGGCATGCGGCCGGCGATCATGCCGACCTCGCGCGGGCCGTCCCAGCGCTCGAACCCCTGCTGCAGCAACTCGCGGTTATGCCCCAGCAGTACCTCACCCCCACGCCCCCACGCAGCGAATCCGCGTGCCGCCGCGCTGCCCTTCAGCGGCGAGCCCAGACAGACGATACGTCCCGGCGGCAGTTCACCGTCGAGGCAGGCCCGCAAGGCCAGCAGACCGCCGAGGCTGTGGCCGACCAGATGCACGGCATTGGCCTCCAAGGCCAATCCTGTCATGCGTACCTGCAATCGATCGAGGATGCGCTGCTGGGTCGCCGCCACGCTCAGATAGTCGAAGCGGTGCACGCGAAAGCCCGCCTCGATCAGCCGACGATGCAGCATCGACAGCGCGAAACCGCGCATCCACAGGCCATGCAGCAGGATCACATGATCAGTCATGACGCGCATGAGGCCTGACGCGAAGTGGAAGAAATGACAATGCCGCCACCGGCAGCTGCATTCGCAAGGCTGATCCGGCGCCGACCACGTCGCTCGTCGACCGCGTCACTGCGCAAACTCAGGGGCCGACCGTCGCGCTGCCCAGTACCTGCACATGCAGTTCCTTCAATTGCACCGCGGGGATCGGCGATGGCGCATCAGTCATCAGATCCTGCGCGCTGGTGGTCTTGGGGAACGCGATCACGTCACGGATCGATTCGGTACCAGCCATCAGCGCAGCGATGCGGTCGATGCCGAACGCCAGTCCACCATGCGGCGGCGCGCCGAACTTGAGCGCCTTCAACAAGAACCCGAACTTCGCCTCGGCCTCGTCCGCGCCGATACCGAGCAGCTCGAACACCGCGCTCTGCATCTCCGGCCGATGGATGCGGATCGAACCGCCGCCGATCTCGTTGCCGTTGAGCACCATGTCGTAACCGCGGCTCACCGCATTCGCGGCGTTCGCACGCAGATCGGCGACGTCGTCGATCTTCGGCGCGGTGAACGGGTGATGCAGGGCGACGAAGCGCTGCTCCTCCGCGTCGTATTCGAACATCGGGAAGTCGGTGACCCACAACGGTTTCCAGCTGTCCTCGACCAGGCCGCAATCCTTGGCGACCTTGAGGCGCAGCGCGCCCATGAAGTCGGTAACGGTCTTCCAGGTGCCGGCACCGAAGAACACGAGATCGCCGGTCTGTGCGCCGGTCGCCTTGAGCACGCCGCCCAGCGCCGCGTCATCGAGAAACTTCGCCACCGGCGAATTGATCCCATCGCGCCCCTTGGCCAGATCCTCGACCTTGAGCCAGGCCAGGCCTTTGGCGCCGTAACGCGACACGTATTCGGTCAGCCCGTCGATATCCTTGCGGCTCAACGAGCTGCCGCCTGGCACGCGCAGCGCAGCGACGCGACCGTTCGGATCATTCGCCGGCCCGGCGAATACCTTGAACTCGACATGCTTCAGCACATCGGCCACATCGACCAGTTCCAGCGCAATGCGCAGATCGGGCTTGTCCGAACCGAAGCGACGCATCGCCTCGGCCCAGGTCATGCGCGGGAAGACCGCATCGAGTTCGACACCCTGTACTTCCTTGAACACGTGGCGGATCAATTCCTCCACGAAGTCCTGCACGTCCTGTTCCTCGACGAAGGCGAATTCGAGATCGAGCTGGGTGAACTCCGGCTGGCGGTCGGCGCGCAGGTCCTCGTCGCGGAAGCAGCGTGCAATCTGATAGTAGCGGTCGAAACCGGCCATCATCAGGATCTGCTTGAACAGCTGCGGCGACTGCGGCAACGCATAGAACTGGCCCGGGTGCACGCGGCTCGGCACCAGGTAGTCGCGCGCGCCTTCCGGCGTCGCCTTGGTCAGGATCGGCGTCTCGACGTCCTGGAAACCACGCTCGTCGAGATAACGACGCAATGCCTGCACCAGCTTGATGCGCTTGCGCATCATCGCCTGCATCTCCGGACGGCGCAGGTCGAGGTAGCGGTAGGTCATCCGCATGTCCTCGTTCGGGCTCTCGTGCAGCGCGAACGGCAGATCCTTTGCGGCATTGAGGATCTCGACCGTATCGGCCAGCAGCTCGACCGTGCCGGTCTTCAGCTTGTCGTTGACCGACAGGCGCCTGCGCAGCGTGCCGGTGACGCGCAGACAGTATTCATTGCCGATCTCGCCGGCCACGGCAAACGCCGCCGCGTTGTCGCGCTCGATCACCACCTGGGCCAGGCCTTCGTGGTCACGCAGATCGACGAAAGCAACATGGGCCTGCAGCCGGATCTTGTTGACCCAACCGCACAGGGTAACGGTCTGGTCGACCAGGGACTCGTCAATGAGGCCGCAGTAATGCGTGCGCATGCGCTTGAAACTCCGGGCCGCAGGGCGGCTGAAACAGATGGAAAAGACCCGGAATCTTACCACTGCACCGCATGGCCGGGCTGTCCCGGTCCCGGCAATGCCCCGCTCAGTCGCCGCTGGTGGCCTTGCTTGCTGGCGCAGCGGGCGCCGGAGCCGGTGTCGCCGCAACCGGCGCAGCGGCCGCAGTTTCGCTCGCAGCGGGCTTGTCGCTGGCGGCTCCATCGGCCAGGTTGCGCTTCTTGTCGCCCTCTTTCTTGAAGTCGGTCTCGTACCAGCCGCTGCCAGCCAGGCGGAACGACGGTGCACTGACCCGACGCCGCAACTGCGGCGCATCACAGGCCGGACAGATCGACGGATCGGTGTCGGACAACTTCTGCAGGCGGTCAAATCGGTGACCGCAACTGTTGCATTCAAATTCGTAGATGGGCACGGGGCTCCTCGCTTGCCAGCCCTGCCTCAAGGCGGCAGCGGGCCATTATCGGCCCATCCGCCAGGATTTCAACGTGTGATCGGTTGCATGGACACCTTCGTCGCCATCTATCAGCCTGAAGACACGAGGTGAAGCCGTACACCCGTCATCACCCGAGGGAATATCCACATTACTTTGTGTTTGAACATGTTTGGACGTCTAAACGTCTATTGACACCAGTGAAGCACACCACTAGTCTGAATTTGTCGCATTGCAACAAACCACAATAAGGGGAACACCCATGAGCAAGCGTTTCCAGACTGCCCTCTCGACTTCGCTGACGGCCGCCGTGCTGTTCGCATTGGCAAGCACTGTTGCCAGCGCACAGGACACCGCCTCGTCGACTACGCCTGCCGCCCCCAGCAAGGCGAAGAACCTGAGCGAAGTGATCGTCACCGGCACGCGCTCGGACAGCCGTACCGAAAGCAGCTCACTCACACCGGTCGACGTGGTCTCGGCCAAGGTGCTGCAGCAGACCGGCACCAACGACCTGCCCACGGCGCTCGCCCGCATCATCCCGTCACTGAACTTCCCGCGCCCCGCCGCGGCCGATACGGCGGACACGCAACGCCCGGCGCAGTTGCGCGGGTTGTCGCCGGATCAGGTGCTGGTGCTGGTGAACGGCAAGCGCTGGCATCCCGGCGCGATCCTGCTGAACAACGGCGTGATCGGGCGCGGCTCGCAGTCGGTGGACCTCAATACCATCCCGCTGTCGGCCATCGATCACATCGAAGTCCTGCGCGACGGCGCGTCGGCACAGTACGGTTCCGACGCCATCGCCGGCGTCATCAACATCATCCTGAAGAAGGGCGCGAAGGGAGGCGACATCGAGCTCACCGGCGGCCAGTATTCCGCCGGCGACGGCCGCCAATGGCAGGGCTCGGCCAACTTCGGCATCCCGCTGAGCGACGACAAGGGCTGGCTGCGCCTCACCATGCAGAGCGGCAACGAGGATTACACCAATCGCGCGGGGCCGGACACCCGCCCCGGCTTCGGCGGTCTTGGCGTGAACTTCCGCCAGGGCGACCCGGCGGTGCATGACACCAACGTGCTGCTCAACACGCAGTACGACATCACACCCGATGTGCAGTTCTACGCATTCGGTCATTACGGCCGCCGCCAAAGCACGTCGCCGGCATTTTTCCGCTATGGCATCAATTCACCGAAACCGAACAATCCTCTGATCGGCGAGGTTTATCCCGACGGTTTCCTGCCGCTTGAGCACGCCGACTCCACCGACCAATCCCTCGTCGCGGGCCTGCGCGGCACGGTCGACGGCTGGCGCTGGGATCTGAGCGGCAACTATGGCGGCAACCGCGTCTCCTATGAAACGCAGCACAGCCTCAACTACGCCTACCTGCACGACTTCGGAACCACACCGACCACGTTCGACGATGGACTGCTGTACGCCACGCAGCAAAGCGTCGACCTCGACATCGCCAAGGATGTCCCGGTCAGCTGGTTGCCCAATCCGGTCACGGTGGCGTTCGGTGCGGAATACCTGCGCCAGACCTACGAAATCCAGGCCGGCTCGTTGCCGTCCTGGTACGTCGGCACATCCGGCGTCTCGGGAGGCGCGCAGGGATTCGCCGGCTGGCAGCCCTCAAACGCGATCGATGCGTCGCGCCAGGACGTCGCCGAATATCTCGACCTGGAAACCAATCTGACCGACAAGCTTGGCGTCTCGGCGGCGGTGCGGCATGAGCATTACAACGATTTCGGCGACACCACATCGGGCTCGCTGGCTGGCCGCTTCGACTTCACCGACACGTTTGCCATCCGCGCCAGCGCCTCGACCGGCTTCCGGGCGCCTTCGCTGGGCCAGGAATACTTTTCGCAGACGTCCTCGCTGTTTTTCGCCAACGGCAATTCGGCGGGCCTGCCGGCCGGCATCTACAACTCGGGTCTGGTGCCGGTGGGCAGCCAGATCGCGCGCCTGCTCGGCGCGGAGCCGCTGAAGCCGGAGAAGTCGAGGAACTTCACCCTGGGCACGGTCTGGAATCCCACCGATGCGCTCAGCCTCAGCCTGGACGTGTACCAGATCAACATCCAGAACCGCATCGCCCTCTCCGGCGCGATCTCGACCACCTCGCCGACCGTGGTCAGCTACCTGGCGGCCAACGGCATCAGCAACCTCAACTACAGCAGCATCGACTACTTCACCAACGCCGCGAACACACGCACGCGCGGCATCGACATCGTGGGCACCTACCTGGCCGACCTGGGCAGCGCGGGCACCCTCGCCACCACGCTGAGTGCCAACTACAACCAGAACGTGGTCACCAGCGTCAAACCCAACCCGGCGGTATTGACCGACCTGGGCATCAATTTCGTCCGCCTGAACCGCCAGGACATCAAGGGCTACCTGGCCAATTCGAGTCCGCGCAGCAAACTCATCCTCAGCGAGCAGTACAACGTCGGAAACTGGGGAGTGACGGGCACGCTGACCCGCTACGGCAGCTACACCAGCTATGTCAGCAGTCTGGCCAGCTACAACGCAGCCACCGGCGTGGTCGACCAGACCTTCACGCCCAAATGGATTCTCGATCTGGCGGTGAACTACAACCTGCGCAACTGGACGTTCACGGTGGGTGCGGATGACGCACTCAACACCTATCCCGACAAGAACATTCCCAACAACACCAACAACGGTACGCTGCCCTATTCCACGTTCTCTCCATTCGGCTACAACGGCGCCTACGTGTACGGCAAGGTGCGCTACAGCTGGTGACCTCAACAGTCACCTGATCGACCACAGGAATCCCGGCGCAAGCCGGGATTCCTGTGTCTGCCGGACAAGATTGCTGCCGGATGAGGTCAGCCCTGGTGGAATACCAGGTGGCCGCCGGCAGCATCCACCTTGATCACGGCGCCGGCCACATAACGCCCTTCGAGGATTTCCCGCGCCAGCGGATTCTCCAGTTGCTGCTGGATCGCACGCTTCAGCGGCCGCGCCCCGTAGACCGGATCGAAGCCGACGTTGCCGAGCAACGCCAGCGCCCCGTCGCTGACTTCCATCTTCAGCTGGCGCTCGGCCAGGCGCTTCTCCAGATACGCCAGCTGGATCCGGGCGATGGCACGGATCTGCGCCTTGTCGAGCGGACGGAACACCACCAGTTCGTCGAGCCGGTTGATGAACTCGGGACGGAAGTGCGCCTGCACCACGCCGAGCACCGACGCCTTCATCTGCGTGTACTGCTCCTCGGCATCGCTACCTTCGCTGTTCTCGGACGCGTCCTGGATCATCTGCGAGCCGAGGTTCGAGGTCATCACGATCACGGTGTTGCGGAAATCCACCGTGCGGCCCTGTCCGTCGGTGAGGCGGCCATCGTCCAGCACCTGCAGCAGGATGTTGAACACATCCGGATGCGCCTTTTCGACCTCGTCCAGCAGGATCACGCTGTATGGCCGGCGGCGTACTGCCTCGGTGAGATAGCCACCTTCCTCGTAACCGACGTAGCCCGGCGGCGCACCGACCAGCCGGCTCACCGAGTGCTTTTCCATGAACTCGCTCATGTCGATACGCACCATCGCATCGGTGGTGTCGAACATGAACTCGGCCAGCGCCTTGCACAACTCGGTCTTGCCCACGCCGGTGGGGCCGAGGAACAGGAATGAACCATTCGGCCGGTTCGGATCGGACAGGCCGGCGCGGGAACGACGGATCGCATCCGACACCGCGCGCACTGCCTCGTCCTGGCCGACCACGCGCTTGTGCAACGCTTCTTCCATGTGCAGCAGCTTGTCGCGCTCGCCTTCCAGCATCTTGCTGACCGGAATGCCGGTCCAGCGCGAGACCACTTCGGCGATCTCCTCGTCGGTAACCTTGTCCTGCACCAGGGTGAAGTCCTGCTTCTCGGCAGCCTGCGCGGCCGCGAGCTGCTTTTCCAGTTCCGGCAGCCGGCCGTATTGGATCTCGCTCATCTTCGCGTAGTCCTGCCGGCGCTGGGCCGCTTCCAGTTCCAGCCGCGCCTGCTCGATCTGCTCTTTCACCCTGGTCGTGCCCTGCAGCGCGGCCTTTTCGGATTTCCAGATCTCGTCGAGATCGGAGAACTCGCGCTCGAGTTTCCCGATATCGGACTCCAGGTCGGCAAGACGCTGCTTGCTGGCCTCGTCCTTCTCCTTCTTCAGCATCTCGCGCTGGATCTTCAGCTGGATCAAACGGCGCTCGAGGCGATCGAGTTCTTCCGGCTTGGAATCGATTTCCATGCGGATGCGCGAAGCCGCCTCGTCCATCAGGTCGATCGCCTTGTCAGGCAGCTGGCGATCGGTGATGTAGCGGTTCGAAAGCGTGGCGGCGGCGACGATGGCCGGGTCGGTGATCTCCACGCCATGATGCACCGCATAGCGCTCCTTCAGCCCGCGCAGGATCGCGATGGTGTCCTCGACCGACGGCTCGCCCACGAACACTTTCTGGAAGCGGCGCTCCAGCGCGGCATCCTTCTCGATATACTTGCGGTACTCGTCCAGCGTGGTGGCGCCGATGCAGTGCAGCTCGCCGCGCGCCAGCGCCGGCTTGAGCATGTTGCCGGCATCCATCGCGCCATCGGCCTTGCCCGCACCGACCATGGTGTGCAGCTCGTCGATGAACAGGATCACCCGGCCTTCCTGCTTGGACAGGTCGTTGAGCACGGCCTTCAGGCGCTCCTCGAATTCGCCGCGGAACTTCGCACCGGCAATCAGCGCGCCCATGTCCAGTGCCAGCACGCGACGGCCGCGCAAGCCCTCGGGCACTTCGTCCTTGATGATGCGCTGGGCCAGCCCTTCGACGATCGCGGTCTTGCCCACGCCGGGCTCGCCGATCAGCACCGGATTGTTCTTGGTGCGGCGCTGAAGTACCTGGATGGTGCGACGGATTTCCTCGTCGCGACCGATCACCGGATCGAGCTTGCCGGACTCGGCGCGCGCAGTCAGGTCGATACAGTATTTCTCCAGCGCCTGGCGTTGTTCCTCGGCGTTCTCGCTCTGCACCTTCTCGCCGCCACGCAGCTTGTCGATCGCCGCTTCGAGATTCGACTTGGTCGCACCGGCCGCCTTCAACGCCGCGCCAAGTTCACCCTTGTCGTCCAGCGCCGCCAGCACGAACAGTTCGCTGGCGATGAACTGGTCGCCACGCTGCTGCGCCAGCTTGTCGGTGAGGTTGAGCAAGCGGGTCAGCTCGTTGCCGGCGTGGATATTGCCTTCCTGCCCGCTGACCTTCGGCAAGCGTTCCAGCATGTCGTTGACACGCTGTCGCAGCGCCGGCACGTTGACCTGCGCCTGGGTCAGCAAGGGCCCCGTCGAACCACCCTGCTGATCGAGCAGCGCGGCCATCACATGCGCCGGTTCAAGCATGTTGTTGTCGCGACCCACGGCCAGCGACTGCGCGTCGGCCAGCGATTGCTGGAAACGCGAGGTGAGTTTGTCCATCCGCATATCGTGATCCCCGCAAGAGGTAAAGGATTTGGCGGACTTGCCGCCACTGCCCGGTTAGATGCGGACAACGGCAGGTGATTCAAGCGACATGGCATGCGAATGCCGCGTCAAGGCCCCGGCGAGCGATCAGCTGTCGGCCAGCCAGATCAGGCTGGCAAAACGGCCACTGCGCGCACCGTCGCGACGGTACGAATAGAAGCGCGTATCACTGAATGTATCGAAGCCGCCGCCGTGGATCCGCGTCACGCCCGCCGCCATCAGCCGCCGCCGTGCCAGCCCGGCCAGGTCGCACCGCCAGTGACCGGGCCTGGTCGGCATGAAGCATGCCGCGGCCATCGCGTCGTTTGCCACAAACGCGACACGCACTTCCTCGCCCACCTCGTATGAAGCCTCGCCGATACATGGTCCCAGCCACGCCAACAGCCGCTCACGCGGCGAATGCAGCTGGGTCAGGGTTGCCTCCAGCACGCCGGTGGCGAGGCCGCGCCAGCCGGCATGTGCAACGCCGATCTCGCTGCCATCGTCGGCGCAAAACAGTACGGGCAGGCAATCCGCCGTGAGGATCGACAGCACGGTACCGGGGATATGCGATACCGCCGCATCCGCCTGCGGCTCGTCCGAGCTGGGCAACGGCCCCAGCTCGGCCACGCTGATGCCGTGCACCTGATGCAGCCAGCGTGGCGCTGCCGGCAGCGCCAGCGCCTGCTGCAATGCGCTGCGGTTGGCCGCCACCGCATCGGCCATGTCACCGCTGCGCTGGCCCAGATTGAAACGCTCGAACGGCGATGCCGAGATGCCCGGCCCTTGCCGGGTGGTGATGGCAGCGTGGACACGCGATGGAGCCGGCCAGTCGGGAAAGATCCAGGTGTCGGTCATGGCGTTGCCCGGAATCGGATGGGGGACGGGGAATCATCCAAGCTTAAACGAAGGCTGCCGGCGGACGGACAAATCACCGGCCAGCCGGTGATTCAATAATCATCCGGGCCATGTTCGAGCAGATCCGTACGCAATGCCTCGATCAGCACCAGCTGGTCGGCCGGACGTTCGGCACTGAACGAGAGCAGCTCGCCGCTGACCGGATGCTCGAACGACAATCGCTCTGCATGCAGCGCCTGGCGCCGGAAACTGCGCAGCGCGGCGATCAGCCCGGGCGTGGCGCCCTTGGGCAGCTTCAGGCCACCGCCATACAGCGGATCGCCGATCAGCGGATGCCCGATATGCGCCAGATGCACGCGGATCTGGTGCGTGCGGCCGGTTTCCAGCTGGCATTGCAGCAGGCTGTGTGCACGGAAGCGTTCGCGCAGCCGGTAATGCGTCACCGCACGCTTGCCATCCTCCTCGTCGCGCACCGCCTGACGCAAGCGATCGCCCATGCTGCGGCCGATCGGCGCATCCACCGTGCCTCCAGCCACCAGGGTGCCCAGCACCACCGCCTCGTACTGACGCTCGACCTCGTGACGCGACAGCATGTCCACCAGGGCGGTCACCGCCGGCAGCGATTTGGCCACCACCATCAGACCGGATGTGTCCTTGTCCAGTCGGTGCACGATACCGGCACGCGGCAGCTCGGCCAGCCTCGGATCATGGTGCAGCAAGGCATTGAGCAGGGTGCCCGCCGGGTTGCCGGCGCCTGGATGCACTACCAGCCCGGCGGGCTTGTCCAGCACCAGCAGATGCTCGTCCTCGTGCACGATGGCCAGTGCAATGGCCTCCGGCGCACTGCTCAACTCGGCCTCCAGCTCGACCTGCAGCCGCACCAGCTCGCCACCGCGCAGCAACTGGCGCGGTGGCGCCACCGCACCATCCAGGGTCACCGCCCCTGACTTGATCCAGCCGCTGAGCCGCGACCGCGAATAGTCGGGGAACATCTCGGCCAAAGCCTGGTCGAACCTGCGTCCTGCTGCGCCCAACGGCACCGCGGCCTCATGCCGGATGGTGGTCATGCCGGCACCCGCGGGTGATGGGCGGTTTCGGCTATCATGCCTTTTCGATCAAACATCTGAATCCTGTCCTCATGCGCGTAATCAAGTTGCCGATGTCCCCATTGCCTGCTCTGAAGGTGCTCGTCGTGCTCGCGCTCGCCGTGTCGGTGAGCGCCTGTTCGATGTTCCATCACAAGAAGCGCGACAACATCGACACGATGCCGGTGGACGCGCTCTACAACCAGGCGCACACCTCGCTGGAAAACGCCGACTACGCGGCGTCCACCAGGGCCTACCAGCGCCTGATCGCGCGTTTTCCCTCGGGTGAATACCATGACCAGGCCCAGCTCGAGCTGGCCTATTCCCAGTACAAGGACAACCAGCCGGATGATGCCTTGTCGACCGTCAATGGCTTCATCAAGACGAATCCTGCCAACAAACATGTCGATTATGCCTATTACTTGCGTGGCCTGATCAATTTCGATCGCACCAGCGGCTTTCTCGAACGCCATACCAAGCACAGCGACAGCCAGACCCGTCGCGACCAGGGCTACAACCTGCAGTCCTTCGACGACTTTTCCGAGCTGTCGCGCCGCTTCCCGGACAGCGCCTACACTGCCGACGCGCGCCAGCGCATGATCTACCTGCGCAACGTGCTGGCCCAGTACGAGATCAACGTGGCCGAGTTTTACTTGCGCAACAAGGCCTATGTCGGGTCCGCCGACCGCGCGCAGTATGTGATCGAGCACTACCAGCAGGCACCGCAGACCGGTGATGCCCTGGCCATCCTCACCCGCAGCTACCTGGCACTGGGCCACAAGGAACTCGCCGATCAGACCCGCCAGGTGCTGGCGCTGAACTACCCGAACCACCCCTACCTGACCGATCCCAAGTGGCCGCGTGCACCGTCCACGCTGCGCAAGATGGTGCCGTTCTCCGGTCATCACTGAGTTTCAGTTATCCGGATCACATGAGCCGGCGATCGCTCGCCGGCTTTTTTGTGCCTGGCGTTTCGCGCCGGCACATGCAATGGCCGGCACCTTTTGCCGCATGCGTGCATCCCATCACGTCGGCCAGATCGCTGCGACAACGCGCCATCTGTTGCTCATCCGGCAACCGACTATTCTCGCAACCCTAGACCAGCATCCAGAGTACCTCTTGAAAGTGACCCCGCCCGGCCTTTGGGCCATCGCGCTTGCCTTGTCCAGCAGCCGGTTGCTGGCAGCCGATCCCGCACCGGCGACCACCACCCTGGCGCCAATATCGGTGCATGCCAGCGACAGCATGGTGACGGAGACACCGGCGGTGCAGGTGCGTGTCACCCGCAAGCAGCTGCAAAAACAGAACGCCACCAGCAGCGCCGATGCGCTGAAATACGTACCGAACATGATGGTGCGTGCACGCTACATCGGCGATCCGAATGCGGTGATCAGCGGACGCAACGCCGGCACCCTGCAGAGCGCACGCAGCCTGGTCTATGCCGACGGCCTGCTGCTGTCCAACCTGATGACCAACGGTTACAACGGTGCGCCGCGCTGGGGCATGGTGACACCGGAGGAAATCGGTGCGGTCGATGTCCTGTATGGGCCGTATTCCGCGCTGTACCCGGGCAACTCGCTGGGCACCACCGTACTGATCCACACCGTGCTGCCGCAGCACCTGGTTGCCAGCGTCAGCACGCAGCTCTTCAGCCAGGACTACCACGACGCCTACGGTGCCGGCGGCCACTACAGCGGCAGTCAGTTCGCCGCCACGCTGGGCAACAAGCAGGGCCGCTGGAGCTGGCTGCTCGCCTTGAGCCGGCTGGACAACGACGCTCAGCCGTTGCAGTACGCCACCGCGACGCCCGGCGGCAGCGCCATGGCGGCAACGCCCGTCACTGGCGCCACGCTCGATCGCAATCCGAATGGCACACCGCGGCTGGTTTACGGCGCCAACAGCATCGAGCACACCGTGCAGACCCAGGCCAAGCTGAAACTGGGCGTGGATATCACCGAACATGTCGCCGCGTTGTTCACGCTCGGCTGGTGGCACGATGACGCCGAGGATCGCACCCGCAGCCTGATCCGCAACGCCAGCGGCCAGCCGGTCGGCGGCGGTGTGATCAGCGCCGACGGCCAAACCTGGACGTTGCCGGCGAGCGGCCTCGCGCCGACGGCCGGGATCGATTCGCACATGCTGTACGGTGCCGAGCTGAACGGCCACTTCGACAACGGCTGGCGCTGGACCGCCGTGGCCAGCCACTACGATTTCCTGCATTCGCTGGCGGCCACCGCGTACCTGGCCGAACCCGGCACGCCGATCGGCGGTCCCGGCACCATCGCCGACATGAGCGGCTCCGGCTGGAGCACCTTCGACCTGCGCAGTTCCGGCCCACTCGGCGATCAGCACATGCTGTACGCCGGCATGCATGACGACCGCTATGTACTGGAAACCCGGGTGCGCAATGCCAGCGACTGGCTCGGAGACGCCGACGGCACACCGGTCAGCGCGTTCGCCGGACGCACCCAGACCCGCGCCGCCTACCTGCAGGATGTATGGAGCTTCGCCCCAGCCTGGGCACTGACCCTCGGCGGACGGCTGGAGCAATGGCGCGCCTATGGCGGCCTGCTGGGCAACGCCAGCAGCACGCTGCGCTACGCGGACCGGCAGCGTACGGATTTTTCGCCGAAGGCGGCGTTGAGCTGGGATTTCGCCGACGAGTGGCAGCTGCGGCTGGCCCACGGCAAGGCCGTACGTTACCCGACCGTGGCCGAGCTGTTCCAGGGCACGATTTCGGCCAATGCGATCGTCAACAACAATCCCGGACTCAAGCCCGAGATCGACGAATCCACCGACCTCACCCTGACCCGCCAACTGAGCCACGGCCACTGGCGCGTCTCGCTGTTCCAGGATCGCATCGCCGATGCGTTGTACTCGCAGACCGACATCACCGTCACGCCCACCGTCACCAGCGTGCAGAACATCAACCTGATGCGTGTGCGCGGCGTCGAAGGCGAACTGGGCCTGACCGACGTATGGACATCCGGGCTGGATGTCTCGGCCAGCCTTGCCCTCAACGACGCGAAGACGTTGCAGGACAGCCAGTACCCGCTGGCCGACGGCAAGATCTTCCCGCGCATCCCGCAGGTCCGCGCCAGCCTGTTCGCCGACTACCGGTTCGCGCCGCAGTGGGATGTCTCGCTCGGCATCCGTCATTCCGGCCGCCAGTACGGCACGCTGAACAACAGCGATTTCGTCAACACCTACGGTGCGGTGAGCAGCTTCACCGTGGCCGATGCGAAACTGCGCTGGAAGTTCTCGCCGGGCTGGGCCGCCTCGCTCGGCGTCGACAACCTCACCAACGCCAGATACTGGGTCTACCATCCCTACGCCGGCCGCACCGTGTTCGGCCAGCTGCGCTGGGATCTGTGACCCGCGCACCATCGAGAACTTTCATGCGCAAGTTGATCCTCGCCCTGCTCTGGCTCCTGCCGCTGGCCGCCATCGCCCATGACGACATGGCGATGATGCAGATGACCAAGGGTCCGGAACTTGGTGCCAGCGCAGCGTTCGATGCGCATGGCCGGTTGTGGGTGGTCGACGCGACGAATGGCCATGTGCGACTGCGCCACTCGGACGATGACGGCAAAACGCTCGGTGCGCCGGTCGACGTGAACACCGTGGCCGAACCGATCTACGACAGTGCGGAAAACCGGCCGAAGATCGCGTTCGGTCCGCACGACGAGCTGTACGTGAGCTGGTCGCAGCCACGTGCGAAACCGTGGACCGGCTTCGTGCGCTTCGCCCGTTCACTGGATGGGGGCAAACACTTCTCCACCCCGCTCACCGTGCATCACGACCACGCCGAGATCACCCATCGTTTCGACACACTGGCGGTCGATGGCCACGGTCGCGTGGTGCTTGCCTGGATCGACAAGCGCGACCTGGAGGCTGCCCATGCGAAGGGCGAGCGTTACCTCGGTGCGGCCGTGTACTACAGCTGGTCGGACGACGCAGGGCGCAGCTTCGTGCCCGAGCGCAAGCTGATCGACCAGAGCTGCGAATGCTGCCGCATCGCCATCGCTCGTACACCGCACGGTGACGTCGCGGTGTTCTTCCGCAGCATCTTCGGCGACAACATCCGCGATCACGCCTATGCCGTGCTGCACACGGACGGCCAGCCCAGCCACGCCGAGCGCGCCACCTTCGACCAGTGGCAGATCGCCGCCTGCCCGGAGCACGGCCCCGGCCTCGCCATCGCTGCCGACGGCACACGCCACGCCGTGTGGTACGAGGCCAAAGGCAGACCCACCATCTGGTACGGCCAGCTCGACCCGGGGCATCCGCCGCAACACGCACTGGCGATCGCCGGTGCCGGCGCCAGCCACGCCGACGTGGCCGTGCACGACAAGACCGTATGGATCACGTGGAATCAGGTGAGCGCCAACGGCTATGCGTTGATGCTGCGCCGCTCGCTCGATAACGGCATGCATTTCGATGCGGCACGCGAAATCGCCCATAGCGCTGACGCCGTCGGCTCGCCGCAGCTGCTGGAAAAACAGGACCGCGCCTTCGTCGCATGGAACACCGCAAGCGGCTTTCGCCTGATTCCGGTCGAGGCACCGTGATGAAACGCCTGCTGTTTGCATTCGCCTGCCTGCTGCCGGCACTCGCCAGCGCCGGTTCGCTGCAGCCACTGGCCGCCGCCGATGTTCCGGCCCTGCTGAAGCCGCCGGCTCACGGTGAACGGATCATTGCGCTGTGGTCGCTCGACTGCGTCTATTGCGAGCCGAACCTCGAAGCCCTGGCCATGCTGCAACGCGCGCACCCGCAGGACATCGAACTGCTGGTGATCGCCACCGACAGCATCGAACAACACGATGCGATCGAAGCGCGCCTGCGCCAGATGAAGCTGGCCGACTATCCGTCACGTGCTTATGCCGAGGGCTCGCCCGAGCGGATCAACTTCCTGCTCGACCCGAACTGGGGCGGCGAGACCCCGCGCGTGCTGGTGATACGCGCCGACGGCAGCCGGCTTGGGCTCAGCGGTGCGCTGACACCCATGGAACTCAGGCAACTTCCATAAGAAAGCACGACGGTTACGGCTGTGCCGTGCTGTCGGCCGGCGCCGGCGGCTCCGCGGTGCCATCGTCCTCATCGCCATAGATCGCCACGTGCGGCACGCCATCCGCACCGATCCAGCCGCGATACATGCCATCGGTGTTGAACGGGATCGAGATATGGCCATCCGCATCCAGCGCGATCGCACCGCCGTTGCCTCCCATCGACGGGATTTCCTGATTGATCACCTGCGCAGCGGCGCGTTTCAGCGGCACGCGCATCTGGGTCACCATCATGCAGATCTCGTGCGCCGCGACGGTGCGGATGTAGTACTCGCCCCAGCCGGTGCCGGACACCGCGCAACCGGCGTTGGCGTAGGTGCCGGCGCCGATGATCGGTGAATCGCCGATGCGGCCCCAGCGTTTGTCGGTCATGCCGCCGGTCGACGTACCAGCGGCAAGATGACCCTCGGCATCCAGTGCCACCGCACCGACCGTGCCGAAGTGTTTGGCCGTCTCCACGTCTGCATGCGGCTGCTTCGCGGCATCTTCCTTCAACGCCTTCTGCAGCTGCTGCCAGCGCTCCTCCGTGCGGAAGTACGAGGGATCGACCAGGGTGATGCCCTGCTCCTTCGCGAATTCCTCGGCACCGGCGCCGGCCAGCATCACATGCGGCGAATGCTCCATCACCGCCCGCGCCAGCAGGATCGGATTCTTCACGTGTTGCACGTCGGCCACGGAACCGGCGCGCAGCGTGTTGCCATCCATGATCGCCGCGTCCATTTCGTTCTTGCCATCGTGGGTGAACACCGAACCCCTGCCGGCGTTGAAGTTCGGATCGTCCTCCAGCACGGTGATCGCCGCCGTCACCGCATCCAGCGCCGGCTTGCCCGCCTTGAGCTGGGCATAGCCGTTCTGCAGCGCCAGCTTCAGTGCGGCGCGCACCGCCTTTTCCTTCGCGGGAGTCATCTCGCGCTTGATCACCCCAGCCCCGCCGTGGATCACCAGCACGGGTGAAACGGCGGCATGGGTCATGGTGGCGACTCCGAAGACGGCAAGGGCGACAAACAGGCGATGCGGTTTCACGTGTTTCTCTCTGACGGCAACGGCACCGAGTATAACCAGCCGCCTTGCGGGCTAAGCCGCACATCTAGCAATTGGCTGACCAGTTCCGTGTTACCGCGGCATGCGACCTTGGTACGAAGCCGCCCGGGGCCAATCCGTCGTATTCTTGGCAGCTGAACTCTCCCTGCGGAAGGCATGGCAATGGACAAGGTTTACCCAAGCGCGGCGAAAGCCCTCGACGGCCTGCTGGTCGATGGCATGACGATCGCTGCCGGCGGCTTCGGCCTGTGCGGCATCCCCGAGAACCTGATCGGCGCGTTGCTGGAAGCCGGCACCAAGGGCCTGACCATTGTCGGCAACAACGCCGGCGTGGACGATTTCGGCATGGGCCCGCTGCTGAAGACGCATCAGGTCAAGCGCGTGTACGCCTCCTACGTCGGCGAGAACAAGGAGTTCGAACGTCAGGTGCTGGCCGGTGAGCTGGAACTGCACCTGACCCCACAGGGCACGCTGGCCGAGAAGTTGCGCGCCGGTGGTGCCGGCATTCCCGGTTTCTACACGCGCACGGCGTTCGGCACCAAGCTGGCCGAAGGCAAGGAAACCAAGGCCTTCGGCGACAAGGAATACGTGCTGGAAGAGGCCATTACGGCCGACCTGTCGATCGTCAAGGCATGGAAGGGCGACGCCCACGGCAACCTGGTGTTCCGCGAGACCGCACGCAATTTCAACCCGATGATCGCCACCTGCGGCAAGGCCTGCGTGGCCGAGGTGGAGCATCTGGTACCGGTAGGCGAGCTGGATCCGAACAACATTCACGTGCCGGGCATCTACGTCGACCGCATCGTGCAGGGCGCGAAGTACGAGAAGCGCATCGAATTCCGCACCCTTGCCGGCGTGGCCTCCGGCAAGGAAAGCCCGATCCGCGTGGCGATGGCCAAACGTGCGGCGAAGGAACTGCAGGACGGTTTCTACGTCAACCTCGGCATCGGCATCCCCACCATGGTGGCGAACTACATTCCCGACGGCGTCAACGTCACCCTGCAGTCGGAGAACGGTCTGCTCGGCATCGGCCCGTTCCCGACCGAGGCGCAGATCGACCCCGACCTGATCAATGCCGGCAAGCAGACCATCACCACCTTGCCTGGTTCGAGCTTCTTCTCCAGCGCGGAGTCGTTCGCGATGATCCGCGGTGGCCACATCGACCTGTCGATCCTCGGCGGACTGGAAGTCTCCGCCCATGGCGACCTGGCTAACTGGATGGTGCCGGGCAAGATGGTCAAGGGTCCCGGCGGCGCGATGGATCTGGTGAGCGGCGTCAAGCGCGTGGTGGTACTGATGGAGCACAACGCGAAGGACGGCTCGCCGAAAATCAAGGACGCCTGCGACCTGCCGCTGACCGGCAAGCAGGTGGTCGACCTGATCATCACCGACCTGTGCGTGTTCGAGGTAGCCAAGGGCAAGGGGCTGACTCTGATCGAGCTCAACGACGGCGTCACGCTGGACGAAGTGAAGGCGAAGACCGGTTGCGCGTTCGCGGTGGCCGCCTCATTGGCTGGCTGATCCGTAGTCGATGCGCAGGCATGGTTGAAGAATGCTTCGAAAAACCTGTCTCCTGCCGTCATTCCCGCTTTCGCGGGAATGACGTCGTGGAATCTCCGGGATTCCTGAAACAGCTCTCATAAAGCGCGTGGATCGCGTGCGAAGAGAACTCTGCTACTGCAGAAACGCGCGCACCGCCGCCGCATCGAACGGCCAGTCCAGCTCGCGGTCGTCGCGTGCATCGCGCAATACCGGCACCCGCGTGCCGTAGCGCTGCTGCAGTTCCACCGCATCATCCACCCACACGGTGTCGAAATCCGGCGCGCGTGCCTCGGCCAGCACGGCCAGCGCGAGGTCGCACAGGTGGCAATAATCGCGCTGGTACAGGATCAGATCGGACATGCGCCTGCGAATGGACTGCCAAACATGGGGACGCCGCGTAGAATAACCGGTTCACTCCCTTCCCCGGCAGCACCCCATGGCCGTCAGCGTATTCGACTTGTTCAAGATCGGCATTGGCCCCTCCTCCTCGCACACGGTGGGACCGATGCGCGCCGCGGCACGTTTCGCCGAACGCTGGCTGGAAGAGAAAGGCGTGCTGGACCGCGTGGCCCGCGTGCGCGCCGAGCTGTACGGCTCGCTGGCGATGACGGGCCGCGGCCACGGCACCGACAAGGCCGTGCTGCTGGGACTGGAAGGCCAGCACCCGGACACCGTCGATCCGGACCAGATCCCCGCCACGCTCGAACGCATCCGCAAGACACAGCGCCTGCGCGTGCTCGGCAGGCACGAGATCGAGTTCGAGGAAAAGCGCGATCTGGTCTTCAACAAGCGCCAGAAGCTGCCGTTCCACACCAACGGCATGCGCTTCAGCGCGTATGACGCCGACGGCAACGAACTGGCCACGCGCGATTACTACTCGGTCGGTGGCGGCTTCGTGGTCAACACCGACGAGGCAGCGGAAGACCGCATCGTGGCCGACACCACCGAGCAGCCCTACGCCTTCACCACCGGCGACCAGATGCTGGCGCTGTGCAAGCAGCACAACATGACCATCGCCCAGCTGATGCTGGCGAACGAAACCGTCTGGCGCAGCGAGGAGGAAACCCGCACTGGCTTGTTGACGATATGGAAGGCGATGCAGGATTGCGTCACCCGCGGCCTGCGCTCGCCCGGCACCCTGCCCGGCGGCCTGCACGTGGCACGCCGCGCACCGGCGATGGCCGAGGAGCTGCGCAACCAGCCCGAGGCCGCGCTGAAGGATCCGCTGACCATCCTGGACTGGGTGAACCTGTACGCGCTTGCCGTGAACGAGGAGAACGCCGCCGGCGGACGCGTGGTCACCGCGCCGACCAACGGCGCGGCCGGCATCGTGCCCGCAGTGGGCCACTACTACCTGCGCTTCTGCCCGAAGGCGAATGACGACGGCATCATCGACTACCTGCTCACCGCTGCCGCCATCGGCATCCTGTACAAGGAAAACGCCTCGATCTCGGGGGCCGAAGTCGGCTGCCAGGGCGAAGTCGGCGTGGCCTGCTCGATGGCCGCCGGCGGCCTCACCGCTGCACTCGGCGGCAACGTGATGCAGGTCGAGAACGCCGCCGAGATCGGCATGGAACACAACCTCGGCCTCACCTGCGACCCGATCGGCGGCCTGGTGCAGATCCCCTGCATCGAACGCAATGCGATGGGTTCGGTCAAGGCGATCAACGCCAGCCGCATGGCGCTGAAGAGCGACGGCAAGCACCGTGTCTCGCTCGACAAGGTGATCAAGACCATGCGCGACACCGGCCGCGACATGAAGGACAAGTACAAGGAGACCTCGCGTGGCGGATTGGCCGTCAACGTCATCGAGTGCTGAGTCGATGAGGGCCGGTTCAACCTTGTCCGATTAGCGCCTCGACCACCTGCTGGGCCATCGCCTCGGCGCTGCGTTCAGCCGCGTGCAGATGCACTTCGGCGTGCTCCGGTGGCTCGTACGGCGAATCGATGCCGGTGAAATTCCGTATCTCGCCGGCACGTGCCTTGGCGTAAAGCCCCTTCGCATCGCGCTGTTCGCAGATCGCCAGCGGCGTATCCATGAAGACTTCGTTGAACTCGCCTTCGGCAAACAAGTCCCGCGCCATGCGTCGCTCGTTGCGGAACGGGCTGATGAACGAGACCAGCACGATCAGGCCGGCATCCACCATCAGCTTCGCCACCTCGGCCACGCGGCGGATGTTCTCGACGCGATCCTCGGCGGTGAAGCCCAGATCGCGGTTGAGGCCATGCCTCACGTTGTCGCCGTCCAGCATGTAGGTGTGATAGCCCAGCGCGTGCAGGCGCTTTTCCACCAGGTTGGCCACGGTCGACTTGCCCGAACCGGACAAGCCGGTGAACCACAGGCAGGTCGGTGCCTGCCCCTTGATCCTTGCGCGCGCCGTGCGATCGACATCCATGTGCTGCCAGTGGATGTTGTCGGCACGCCGCAGGGCGAAGTTCAGCGTACCGGCGGCCACCGTGTTGTTGCTCTGCCGATCGATCAGGATGAACGCACCCATCTCGCGGCAATGTGCATACGACTCGAACGCGATGGCGTGGTCGAGGCTGATATTGCAATAGCCCACTTCGTTCAGTTCCAGCCGCTTGGCGGCCAGCGCTTCCTGCGTGTTGACGTCGACCTTGTGCTTGATCTCGGTGATCTGTGCACTCACCGTGCGCGCGCCGATCTTCAGCCAGTAGGATCGCCCCGGCAGCAGCGGCGCCTCGCCCATCCACAGCAGGTGCGCGGCGAACTGGTCGGCCACCTGTGGCGGCTGCGTGGCCGCGGCGATGACATCGCCACGACTGATGTCGCGCTCGTCAGTCAGCGTCAGAGTGACCGCGTCGCCAAGGCCGGCGCGCGGCAAGTCACCGTCGGCCGTGACGATGCGCGCCACCCGTGAACGGGCACCACTCGGCAGCACCACCACTTCGTCGCCCGGCGCAATCGAACCGGCGACGACGTGGCCCGCGTAGCCGCGGAAGTTCTGGTCGGGCCGGCATACCCACTGCACCGGCAGACGGAAGCCGACGTCGTCGGCCACGTGCGCGATCTGTACTGTCTCGAGTTGTTCCAGCAGGCTGGGGCCGTCGTACCAGCCGACGCAGTCCGAACGACTGCTGACATTCTCGCCACGCAGCGCCGACAGCGGCACCGCGCTGACCTGCGCGATCCCCATCGAAGCAGCCAGCTCGCGATAGTCGGCCTCGATCGCGCGGAACACGTCCTCGGAGTAATCGATCAGGTCCATCTTGTTCACCGCCAGCAGCACATGGCGGATGCCGAGCAGTGCGCAGATGTAGGTATGCCGACGCGTCTGCGTCAACAGGCCCTTGCGCGCATCGACCAGCACCACGGCAAGATCGGCGGTGGAGGCGCCGGTGGCCATGTTGCGCGTGTACTGCTCGTGGCCGGGACAGTCGGCCACGATGAACTTGCGCCGCTCCGTGCTGAAGAAGCGGTAGGCGACATCGATGGTGATGCCCTGCTCGCGCTCGGCGGAGAGGCCGTCGACCAGCAGGGCGAAATCCAGCTCGCCGTTCTGCGTGCCATGACGCAGGCTGTCGCCTTTCAGCGCGGCCAGCTGGTCATCGAACAACAGCTTGCTGTCGTACAGCAGGCGCCCGAGCAGGGTGCTCTTGCCGTCGTCCACGCTGCCGCAGGTGATGAAGCGCAGCAGGCTCTTGGTCTCGTGCTGCTGCAGATAGGCGTCGATCGCGGTGGTGGCGTCATGCTCCTTGCGCATCAGAAATAGCCCTCCTGCTTCTTCTTCTCCATCGAGGCGGAGGGATCGTGATCGATCACCCGACCCTGACGCTCGGAGGTGCGCGCCACCAGCATTTCCTGGATGACCGCCGGCAGCGTATCCGCGTCGGATTCGACCGCGCCGGTCAACGGATAGCAGCCCAAGGTGCGGAAACGCACCTTGCGCATCTGCGGGATCTCGCCCGGCCGCAGCGGCATGCGCTCGTCGTCGACCATGATCAAGGCGCCGTCGCGCTCGACCACCGGCCGCTCGGCGGCGAGGTACAGCGAAGGCACCTCGATCTTTTCCCGATAGATGTACAGCCAGATATCCAGCTCGGTCCAGTTCGACAGCGGAAACACGCGCACGCTCTCGCCCTTGGCGATGCGCGCGTTGTAGAGATTCCACAGCTCCGGACGCTGGCTCTTCGGGTCCCAGCGGTGCTGCGCATTGCGGAACGAGAACACTCGCTCCTTGGCGCGCGACTTCTCCTCGTCGCGGCGTGCACCGCCGATCGCGGCGTCGAACTGATGCTTGTCCAGCGCCTGCTTCAGCGCCTGGGTCTTCATGATGTCGGTATGCACGGTCGCGCCGTGGCTGAACGGGCCGATGCCCTGCGCCACCCCGTCCTGATTGATATGCACGATCAAGCGGCAGCCGGTCTCCCGCGCGCGGCGATCGCGGAACGCGATCATCTCGCGAAACTTCCATGTCGTGTCCACGTGCAGCAGCGGAATCGGCGGCGGTGCCGGGTAGAACGCCTTCTGCAGCAGGTGCAGCAGCACCGAGGAGTCCTTGCCGATCGAATACATCATCACCGGGTTGCGGAACTCCGCCGCCACCTCGCGCAGGATGTGGATGCTTTCCGATTCCAGGTGCTTCAGGTGCGATGCGTGCGCTAGCGCGTCGATGTTTGTCATGTCGCTGCCGTTGTTATCCATTCGGATTCTAGTCGGGCCCATGCCGTTTGCGTAATGACCAGCGGATTTATGCATATACGGCAACGGGCGGCGCACGCACCCCTGTGATCGCATGCGGCCAGGAAAAGGTTTGCGCGCGTTGGGACAAGGGCGATTACGGGCCAGCTGTCAGGTAAACGGCAGCACCCTCGATCCGCACCGCCACCTCGCGCAGATGTTCGCCACGGCAGGGGCCTGCGATGCACAGTCCATCCCCCTGATTGAAAGTGGCGCCGTGCACGGCGCAGATCAGTGTGTCGTTCTTCAGCAGGAACTTGCCCGGCGCATAGTCCAGCCGGCGCCCCGCATGCGGGCAGACGTTGAGATAGCCGCGCACGCGATCGCCGTGGCGCAGCAGGATCAGGCTCTCCGCGCCGTCAGGCAGCAGCGCATCGACGGCGGTGGCGCCGCCATCGGGAATCTCGTCCAACTGGCATAACCACTGAACGGAGCTGACTGTATCCATCGGCACTTGCCTCGCGGGCTGGATGGCCCCATGGTTGCACGCATGATTTCAAGCGTAAGTCGTTGATTTTACCATACGGATTTTTAACACATGCACTTCGCCATCCACCCGTTGCACCGTTCACGTCACCCGCTGGTTCGCGCCCTGTCGTTGTTGCTCGGCGTGGCACTGGTCGGCGTATTGCTGGTGTTCGGCCTGGTGGTGGCCGGTGTGCTGCTGGTCGGTGGTGGCCTGCTGCTGGCCTGGCGCCAGTGGAAGCTTCACCACGGGCCGGCCAAACCCGCCACAGCTCGCACCGCACATCAGCCTGACGTGCTGGAAGGCGAGTTCGTGGTGATCCGGCAGGATCGTCCCGTCGCGCACTGACCCTCCCGTGCGAGCCGTCAGGATTCGGACAACACGGCGCCCCAGATCGCGCTCACAAAATCCGCCGACCTCGCGGATAATGCGCCGTCCCCACTCGACCCGCCCCTCATGTCCGAGCACCCTGCGGCTGGCACGTCGCATCACCTGACCGACCCTCGCGTATTGATTCCACTGGCGCTGCTCGCGCTGTACGTGATCTGGGGCTCGACCTATCTGGGCATCCGCTTCGCACTGGAAAGCTACCCGCCGTTCCTGCTCGCCGGCGTCCGCTTCCTGTGCGCCGGCGTGGCCTTGTACGGATTCCTGCGTCTGCGCGGCATGGCGCCGCCGACGCGCCTGCAATGGCGCAACGCGGGGTTCACCGGCTTGCTGCTGCTCGGTTTCGGCAATGGCCTGGTCTGTTTCGCCGAGGAGCGGGTGAGTTCCGGCATTGCCGCCGTGGCGGTGGCCAGCATGCCGCTGTTCGCCGCGCTGTTCTCCGGCATGTATGGCGAATGGCCCAACCGGCGCGAGAGCATCGGCCTGGCGATCGGCTTCGCCGGCGTGATCGTGCTGAACCTGGGCAGCAGCCTGTCGGGCTCGCGGCTCGGTGCGGTCGCCCTGCTGGTTGCGGCGATGTGCTGGGCGTTCGGCTCGGCCTGGAGCCGCCGCCGGGAAATGCCACCAGGGCCGATGAACACCGCTGCACAGATGCTGTGCGCCAGTATCGCGCTGTTGATCTTCGGCTTCGCCAGCGGCGAGCACTTGCCGGCACATCCGGCCACACGCGCCACTATGGCCGTGCTCTATCTGGCCGTGTTCGGATCGCTGATCGCGTTCAGTGCTTACCTGTACGTGTTGAAGCATGCGCGGCCGGCGTTGAGTACCAGCTATGCGTATGTGAATCCGCCGGTGGCGGTGCTGTTCGGGGTGCTGCTGGCCGGCGAACACATCGGCCCGTACGATCTCGCCGGCATGGCGATCATCCTGCTCGGCGTGCTGGTGATTACGCTGGCGAAGCAGAAGCGGGCGCACTGAAGCGGGCCGCCGATCACTCCGGAAACGACGGCTTCAGCGCCAGCCGGACGTGATCGGATAGCGCCGCTCGCGCCCGAACGCCCGCGTGGTCACGCGCGGCCCCGGTGCAGATTGCCGGCGTTTGAACTCGTTCAGCAGCACCAGCCGCACCACCCGACGCACGGTGTCGGCATGGAAACCCTGGGCGGCGATCTCTGCCTGCGACTGCTCGCCTTCGATGAAACGCTCGAGAATCGCATCCAGTTCGTCGTACGGTGGCAGGGAATCCTGGTCGGTCTGGTTGTCGCGCAATTCGGCCGACGGCGGCCGCTCGATCACCGCCGACGGGATGCACTCCAGCTCGCCCAGCTGCGCGGCATGCGCATTGCGCCAGCGCGACAACCGGTACACCACGGTCTTGTAGACATCCTTCAACGGTGCGTAGGCGCCGCACATGTCGCCGTACAGGGTGGCGTATCCCACCGCCATCTCGCTCTTGTTGCCGGTCGCCAGCAGCAGCAGGCCATGCTTGTTGGACAAGGCCATCAGCATCACGCCGCGGGTACGCGACTGCAGATTCTCCTCGGTGGTATCGGGCGCCTTGCCGGCGAACGCGGGGGCGAGTGCATCGACGAACGACTGGTAGGTGCTCTCGATATCGATCACGTGATAGTCGACGCCCAGCTGCACCGCTTGCGCGCGCGCGCCATCCAGCGACAACTGCGAGGTGTAGCGGGTCGGCATCATCACCGCGGTGACCCGCTTCGCGCCCAGTGCATCGACCGCCAGCGCCAAGGTCAGCGCCGAGTCGATGCCGCCGGACAGGCCCAGCAGCACACCGCCGAAACCGTTCTTGTCGATGTAGTCGCGGATGCCGCGCACCAGCGCGGCATACAGCGTGGCCTCGATGCAGCCGTCCTGCGCCACCGGCCAGTCTTCGGCATGCAGGGTCCGCGTGGCCGCATCGAATTCCGCCCAGAGCAACGCATCCACGAAGGCCGGCGCGCGCGCCGCGATCGACCCATCGCCATTCACCAGCAGCGACGCACCGTCGTAGACGACTTCGTCCTGGCCGCCGACCAGGTTGAGATACACGATCGCACAGCCGGTTTCGCTTGCACGTGCCACCAGCACCTCTTCGCGCGTGACCTGCTTGGCGTCGTCCCAGGGCGAGGCATTGATCACCACCAGCAGCTCCGCACCGGCGGCGGCGGCTCGCGCGGCGGGCTCCGGCTGCCACACGTCCTCGCAGATCAGCAGACCCAGCTGTACGCCACCAACCATCGCGGTGACCGTTTCGTGGCCGCGACGGAAATAGCGCTTGTCGTCGAACACGCCATAGTTCGGCAACGCCTGCTTGTGTGCGGTGGCCTTGATGCAGCCGTCGCGCAGCAGACTGGCGGCGTTGTATACCTCGCCCTCGCTGTGCGGATGGCCGACCAGCGCAGCGACACCGTTGGTGGCCTGCGCCAGCGCATCGAGCTCGCTTTCGCAGGCGGCAAGAAAGCTGGGCCGCAGCAGCAGGTCCTCCGGCGGATAGCCGCTCAGGGTCAACTCGGGAAACACCACCAGCCCGGCGCCACCGCTGCGCGCCTGTGCGATCAGGTCACACGCCTTCGCGGCGTTCGCCGCCACCGCACCCACCGCGAAATCGAACTGGGCCAGTGCCAGACGCAGCCTTGCCATGAACGTGCTCCTGAAATGACGAAGGCCGCGACTTTTCGGGTCGCGGCCTTCGCATTTTAAAGCAGTCGGCGCTGACTTACTTCTTCATCAGACCTGCGAGGGTCTTGCCGAGGTCGGCCGGCGATTTCACCGTGGTGACACCCGCCTTCTCCAGCGCGGCGAACTTCGCCGCAGCGGTGCCCTTGCCGCCGGAGATGATCGCACCGGCGTGGCCCATGCGCTTGCCGGCCGGGGCCGAGGCACCGGCGATGAACGAGACCACCGGCTTCTTGACGTACTCACCGATGAACTCGGCCGCATCTTCCTCGGCACTGCCGCCGATCTCGCCGACCATGATGATGCCTTCGGTCTGCGGGTCATCCTGGAACAGCTTGAGGCAGTCGATGAAGTTCAGGCCGTTGATCGGATCGCCGCCGATGCCGATGCACGTGGACTGGCCCAGGCCTTCGTTGGTGGTCTGGAATACGGCCTCATAGGTCAGCGTGCCGGAACGCGACACGATGCCGACCTTGCCCGGCTTGTGGATGTGACCCGGCATGATGCCGATCTTGCATTCGCCCGGGGTGATGATGCCGGGGCAGTTCGGCCCGATCAGCACGATCTCCGGATGCTGCTGCAGCACGTTCTTAACGCGCAGCATGTCGAGCACCGGGATGCCTTCGGTGATCGCCACGATGACCTTGATGCCGGCGTCGATCGCCTCGAGGATCGAATCGGCCGCGAACGGCGGCGGCACGAAGATCACCGACGCGTCGGCGCGGGTTTCCAGCACGGCTTCGTCCACCGAATTGAAGACCGGCAGGCCGATATGCTCGGAACCGCCCTTGCCCGGGGT
This sequence comes from Rhodanobacter koreensis, assembly GCF_054782855.1. Lineage (NCBI taxonomy): Bacteria > Pseudomonadati > Pseudomonadota > Gammaproteobacteria > Lysobacterales > Rhodanobacteraceae > Rhodanobacter > Rhodanobacter koreensis. The sequence continues at coordinate 359,412 of NZ_BAAGRR010000001.1, forward strand.
GACGCCGCCGACCACTTTCGTGCCGTAGTCGAGGCACTGCTGTGCATGGAAGGTGCCCTGCTGGCCGGTAAAGCCCTGCACGATCACCTTGGTGTTCTTGTTGACCAAAACGCTCATTCGATTACTCCTCAGGCCTTCGCGGCAGCCACGGCTTTCTGGGCCGCGTCGTTGAGATCGTCCGCTGGCGTGATCGCCAGGCCGGAATTGGCCAGCAGTTCGCGGCCCTGATCGACATTGGTGCCCTGCAGGCGCACCACCACGGGGATTTTCAGGCCCACTTCCTTGACCGCGGCGATGATGCCCTCGGCGATCAGGTCGCAGCGCACGATGCCGCCGAAGATGTTGACCAGGATGCAGCGCACCTTGTCCGAGGACAGGATCAGCTTGAACGCCTCGGTCACGCGCTCCTTGGTGGCGCCGCCGCCAACGTCGAGGAAGTTGGCCGGCTCGCCGCCCGCCAGCTTGATCACGTCCATCGTGGCCATCGCCAGGCCGGCGCCGTTGACCATGCAGCCGATCGTGCCGTCCATCGTCACGTAGTTGAGGTTGTTCTGCAGCGCGGCGGCTTCGGCGGCGTCTTCCTGGGTCAGGTCGCGCATCGCGGCGAGGTTCGGATGACGGAACTCGGCGTTGTCGTCGGAGTTGACCTTGCCGTCGAGCGCAGCGAGGTTGCCGTCCTCGAGGATGGCCAGCGGGTTCAACTCGACCAGGGCCAGGTCCTGCTCGTTGAACAGCTTGTACAGGCCCAGCATGATCTTGGTCAGCTGGTTGACCTGCTTGCCGTTCAGATCCATCGCGAAACCGAGCTGGCGGCACTGGTACGGCTGCAGCCCTTCGACGAAGTCGATCACGATCGTGTGGATGTCTTCCGGCGTCTCCTTGGCAACCTGCTCGATGTCCACGCCGCCGTGCTTGGAGGCGATGAACGAGACCGCCTTGCTGTCGCGGTCGACCAGGATCGACAGGTACAGCTCCTTGGCGATATTGGTCGCGTCGGTGACCAGCACCAGGTTCACCGGCAATGCACGGCCGGCGGACTGGTAGGTTTCCATATGGGTGCCGAGCATGCCCTTGGCGGCGGCGCGGACATCATCGAAGCTCTTGCAGAACTTCACACCGCCGGCCTTGCCGCGGCCACCGGCATGGATCTGTGCCTTGACCATCCATTGCGAGCCACCAAGATGCTTGGCGGCGTCGACGGCAGCGTCGGGAGAGTTGGCGATCTTGCCCGGCGGCACGGCAATGCCGTACTGCGCGAACAGTTCTTTGGCCTGGTATTCGTGGAAATTCATTCGATACCTCGAGCGAACGGAAAAACTATGGCGGCCGCACGCGTACGGATCAGCGTGGGTCAGGGAAGTCGGACGGCGGGGTGACGCGCTGCCGAATGCAGTGCACATGCCGGTGAATCGGCAAAACCGCGCAATACGGCCGCCTATTTTCGCGGAAGCGGGCTGCAATGGAAAGAGCCGCGTGCGGGCACCACCCAGCAGGCCGGTTTCATGCGCCCCTGCGTGCCGTTCCAACACCGATCAGCCCGTCTATACTGGTCCTGAACCGCCATGGAGTGCCCCGCCACGTGTCCAGCGCGCCACCCTTCTCCGCTACCCGCACGGGCGGTCCCGCGACAATCCGCCATGAACTGACCTTCCTCAACACCTTCCGGCTAGTGCAGGCGCTGGTCTATGCAGGCCTGGCCTTCAGCCCGGCCGGGATGGGCTGGCCCAAGCTGGCCTCCCCCCAGCTTGCCCACGGCGTGGCCGCGGCGTACCTGATCTTTGCGCTGGTCGCACTGCTGTTCAACCGGCGCAGCATGGCCTACGCCAGCATGGCGGTCTCGGTGACCCTGACGGTGGACATCCTCGCCGCCGTGCTGGCGATCGTCGCCATGCCCGATGCGCGCATCGGCATCTCGATGATGCTGGCGGTGAACCTGAGCGCCGGCGCACTGATCCTGCCGCTGCGGCTGTCCAGTTTCTTCGCTGCGCTGGCCACGCTGGGCATCCTCGGACATACCTTTTTCGGCACCTCGAACAACCCCGGCGATCGTGATCTGCTGGAAGCCGCCCTGTTCGGCCTGGCGTATTTCGCCAGCACCACGCTGTGCCACGTGCTGGGCCGCCAGTTGCGCGCCACCGAGGCGCTGGCCGAGCAACGCAGCACCGACCTGGCCAACCTTTCGCAGATCAACGAGCTGATCATCCGCCGCATGAAGACCGGCGTGCTGCTGGTCGACGACGCCAACCGCATCCACCAGATCAACGAGTCGGCCTGGATGCTGATGGGCAATCCCCGCGCCGACCAGCGCGACCTGGGCCAGCTGGCGCCGGAACTGTCGCGCCGGCTTTATCACTGGATGACGTCCGGAAAGCTGGACGAGACCGCCACCCAGCTCGCCGATGGTGTCCCCGAGGTGGTGCCGCGCTTCACCCGGTTGGCGCCGAACGACGACTCGCACGTACTCATCTTCCTCGACGATACCTCGCTGCTGTCGCGGCGCGCGGAGGAACTCACGCTCAGCTCGCTCGGCCGGCTGTCCGCCTCGATCGCCCATGAGATCCGCAATCCGCTGGCGGCGATCCGCTACTCGGCCCAGCTACTGGCCGAGTCGACCAGCATGGATTCCACCGACCAGCGCATGGTCGAGATCATCAACAACCACTGCATCCGGCTCAACGAGATCATCGAGAACATCCTGCAGCTGTCACGGCGCGAGCGCTCGCGACCGGAGACGCTGGATCTCGGACACTGGGTGCAGGCCTTCGTCGAAGAATACGTCCAGGGCAACGACCTCGGCGGCGATTCGCTGCGGGCGATCACCAGCAACAACACCCCGGTGGCTGCCGTGGCCGATCCGCAGCAACTGCAGCAGGTGCTGTGGAACCTGGTGCAGAACGCGCTGCGCTACGGCCGGCTGCCCGGCGAGCCGGCACGGGTGATGGTGGTGACCCGGCAGGGCGAACATGGCGTGCCTATCCTGGAAGTGATCGACCGCGGCCCCGGCATCGCGCCGAAGGTGGCCGCGCAGATCTTCGAGCCGTTCTATACCACTCACGAATACGGCACCGGTCTGGGCCTGTACCTTGCCCGCCAGATGAGCGAGGCCAATCAGGCAGCCCTGGAATACGTCCGCGTCGCCGGCGGCGGCAGCTGCTTCCGGCTGGTGCTGACACCCCCGGCGCGCGGCCCTGCCGATACCGCCGAGACCGCCCAGACCGCCACGCGTTGACGTTGCTGACGCGGGCAGCGGCAAGCTTCCTACGAGGACAGGCCATACGATGAAGCGCGCTGCATGGCTCTCCGTGTCGCTCGGCCTGATCTTTCCGTGGCTGGCCATTGCCGATCCTGCGTCCAAACCGATCCTGGTCGGGAATGCGGACAATCAGATCGCGCTGCAATCCGCGGCACCTGTCCCGAAGGTGCTGAGCCTGACGGGCACGGGCGGGACAACATGGCAGGGCATCGGTGCCGAGACCCTCATCGACAGCGCGACGGTCGATGGTGTGGCCGTTCCACTGCATTGGCGATTCGACCCCGGCGCCAGCCGCATCCGCGACGATTCCGCCAGCCTCGCATACGAGGATCGCTCTACCGGCCTGCGGCTTTATTGGGAGTGGCGGGCACCAGCGCAGCACGGCCCGATCGAGCACGTGATCCGTATCGAAAACCCGGGCCGTCACGAGGTCTGGATCCCGTTGCAGGACAGCTTTCGCTTTGCATGGAAGATCGCAGCGAGTCAGTCGCTGGAACAGCTGTGGATCGACAAGGGCGCCGGCGAGGCGCCGCCCGTCGGGACGCATCTTGTGCCGGTTGCCGAGGGTTATCACTGGCGCGGCGTATCGAGTACGTTCGCGCATCCGCCGGCGGGCGAACCGCGCGAGATCATCCCCTACTTCCTCGTCCGCGATGTCGGCTCGACGAACAGTGGATGGTATGTCGGGCTGGAATTCAGCGGCCGCACCGCGATGGAGCTGAAACGGCACGGCAATGAGCTCGAAGGTGTGATGGGACTCAATCCCGAACCGGGCCCCTTTCGCACACGCCTGGCACCCGGTGAAACCTTCAGCACGCCGACCGTATTCATCGGCGCCAGCGATGGCGACGTGGACGATACCGGCAACACGCTGCGGCGCTGGGTGCGCAAGGTATTGAACAATCCCGCCACCGTGCACGATCCCGCCTATCCGACCGTGACCATCAACAGCTGGGGCAGCGCGATGGCGATTACCGACGCCCAGGCCCGGCGCATGATCGACGATGCGCACAGCCTGGGTTTCGAGATGTTCCACCTCGATGCCGGCTGGTTCCGTGCGGTCGGCGACTGGCATCCGGACCCGCGGAAATTTCCACACGGCATTGCGGCGATCTCGGACTACGCGCACAGCCGCGGCCTGAAGTTCGGCCTCTGGGTCGATTGGGCGCAGGCGGGTACGAGCACGCAACCCGGCGCGCTGAACGTCGCCGATCCGCATGTCCGCGACTGGCTGACCGCCGATCCGCCGCCAGGCTGGAAACCCGCGGAGTTCAAGGGCATCACGATCGACCTGGGCGTACCTGCTGCACAAGCGTGGGCGACGCGCGAAGTCAATCGGATCGTGCACGACTATCACGTCGACATGCTCGAACACGACGGCTATGTCGTCGCCCAGGACTGCGTCCGCAGCGATCATCCACATGCGCCGGCCGACCCCGCAAAAACCCGGCACTACAGCGACGACGACTTCCTCTGGGCCGATGGCGCCAACTCGACCGATGTCAGCCTGCACGCCACGCATGCCTACTACGAGATACAAGCAGGCCTGCGACGCGCGCACCCGGGCCTGATGCTGGAAATCTGCAACGACGGCGGGCGCATGGTCGACTTCGGCAGCGCCGCGCACGGCGATTATTTTTCCATCGTGGACGCCTACGACCCGGTATCGAACCGGCAGGCGTTCTACGACGCCAGCCATGTACTGCCCCCGGCGATGCTCGAAGCCTATGTGAAGGCATGGCCGACGCCGCACATCGAGAATTTCCGCTACATGCTGCGCAGCGGGATGATGGGCTGGCTGACCGTGATGATAGACAGCAACAGCTGGAGCCGCGAGCAACATGTCGCGGCAGCCAGGGAGATCGCGTTCTACAAGTCGACCCTGCGCCCGTTGATACGCGATGCCGACCTTTACCACGTGGGTCCGCGACCGGATGGCCACGGTTGGGACGGGCTGGAATACTTCGATGCCGGTCGGGACAAGGGCGTGCTCTACGCATTCCATGGCAGCGAGGCAGCACCGGGCGAACTCCGGTTCAACTTGCGCGGCTTGCGCGGCGACCACAGATACCGGCTGCATTTCAGGGACCGTTCCTCACCTGATCGCGAAGTCGACGGGCGCGAGCTGATGGAGTCCGGCGTTGCCGTGGCATTGCCGATGGCGGATTCGTCCGAACTGGTGACGATCGAGGCTTTGCCATGAGCAACAGGTATCGCCTGGCAGTGGCCCTGTCCTGCGCCTGCGCCTGCGCCATGTTTGCGTCACAACAGGTCGCTGCGGCACAGGTCGAAACGAGCTCATCTGCGGCGCAGCAGCAGCAGCACGGCAAGCTGGTGGTCCAACCTGCGGTAATCGTCGCTGCCGCGGCGGCTTACCGGAATCCGAATCCGGCATTGCAGGCAATGGTGCGTTCGGCCCTGCTCAATACCGGCACCCAGATCATGGCGACGGACGACGGCACCGCCTACGTCAAGACCGGCGATATCCCCGCCGAGTGGCTGCGCGACTCGAGCGTGCAGGTCGAGGCCACCTATCTCGACTATGCCCGCGATCCGCAGGTCCGCGCCCTGTTCAAGGCCGTGATCCAGCGCCAGGCGAAGTACCTGATCGTCGATCCGTATGCCAATGCCTTCAGGCAGGACTACACGGTATGGGAGCGCAAGTTCGAACTGGACTCGCTGTGCTATCCGGTCCTGCTCGCATGGAAATATTACCGGGTGACCGGCGATGCGTCGGTATTCACGCCCGAACTCAGGCAGGCCTTCCTGCGTGTGCTCGACGTCATGAAGATCGAGCAGGATCATCGGCGCAGCAGCAGGTACCGCTTCAAGTCCGACACCGAGGAAGCCGGCGTCAATCCGGTGACCGATACCGGCATGATCTGGACCGGCTTCCGTCCCTCGGACGACCCGTGCGTCTACAACTACCTGATCCCCGCTGAAATGATGGCGGTGCAGGCCTTGTCGGCGCTTATGGATATTGCCGCGATCTATCACGATCCGCGGATGGCAGTACGCGCCGGGAAGCTGCGCCGGCAAGTGCATGCGGGCATCCAGAAATACGGCATCGTGAAGGGGCCTGCCGGCAAACCGATCTATGCCTATGAAGTCGACGGGCTCGGCCACGCGAACCTGATGGACGACGCGAACCTCCCGAACCTGCTCGCGGCGCCGTATTCCGGTTATGTCGACATTGACGATCCGATCTACCGGAACACCCGGCATTTCGTGCTCTCACGGGCCAACCCGTTTTACTACTCCGGTCCGCTCGCAGCCGGACTGGGCAGCCCGCACACTCCCGTCGGCATGATCTGGCCGCTCGGCCTGCTCGCCGAAGGATTCACCACGAGCGACCCGGCCGAACAGCAACGCATGCTGGCCATGCTGCTGGCCAGCGATCCGGGCGACCACCGGTTGCACGAATCCTTCGACCCGCATGACCCCACGAAATTCACGCGCGAGGATTTCGGCTGGCCCAATGCGTTCTTCACCGAATACATGGCGAAACTGCGCGGAGCCCCGGCGCATCCGACACCGAGTACGGCCGGCCTGCGCTTCGACGTGGAGCCGGCGCACTGAGTGCGCGGGCGAATCTTGCGGGTCACACTGACTCGCGCGCAGTATGCGGATCATGGGGCGACACAGGAAAACGACGGATGGCGGGCAATTTCAATTTCACGTTCAAGGGACCGCGCAGCGACAGTCAGACAGGATTCGCAGCGGCCACAGGCGTGCCCGGTTCAACGATTTTCTCCACCACCACGCCTGGCGGAACAGCCGCGAGCGGGTCGAGTGCCAACCCTTCGGCAGGGTTGCCTCCGATAGTGCCGGCGCTGCGCCCGTTCGATCTTTTCCCTACCCGTATCTGGCAGGCAAAGATGCCCGCACTGGCTCCGCACCTGGAGCAGTGGGTGGCTGCCGTGCTGGCACTGCGGGCGGCCAGCCCCCGCCCGGCGGGCCGTACCAACCGCCAGGGCTGGAACAGCGAGGACATGGCGATACTGGAGCAACCGGTCTTTGCGCAGCTGCAGCAGGCGATACGTTCGGGTTGCGCCAGCGCCCTGGGCGACATGGGCATACGTGACATTCCGTTCAAGCTGCAATCGTGGATCAACATGCATGACCGCGGCGGCTTCAACTTCCTGCATGTGCACGAGGGCTGCCTGCTGTCAGGCTGCTTCTATCTGAAGGTACCCTCCGGTTCGGGCAAGCTGGTGTTCCGCGATCCGCGCCCCGGCGTCATCCATGGCTACGTGAAAGGTGCCGTACCGAACGGCTACAGCGATATCCAGCTGACACCCGATGCCAGTTTGCTGGTGCTGTTCCCGTGCTGGATGGAACATTTCGTGGAACCCCACGACAGCGACGAGCCACGCATCTCGATCTCCTTCAATGCCGTGGCGGCCTAGAGCGGACCCGCAACACTCCTAGCGATCGGGCACCACATCGAAGGCCACCGTGAGGCGGGTCTGGTCGCCTGAAAAAGGCACCGTACCGTGCCAGAAATAGGACGGAAACAACACCAGCATGCCCACTTCAGGACGCACCACATGTTCTGCCGGCAATGACGGTGTCGTCGCGATACTGGGCTCACCAAAGGTGAGCACGCCGTCCTGGCTTTGCGTATCGGCCATGCTGTCGGGCAGCTCGATGTAACAGGCCGATGAAATCCAGCCGCGTGGATGAACGTGATTGGTGTGAAAGCCGGATGTACGCAGCCTCACCGACCAGCTGCCATTGAAGCGCCAGATGCCCTGGTCGCGACGGCGCAACGGATCGGGCCCATACGCCACTATCTGCTCCAGATAATGGCGTATGGGTGCATCGAAAGCCCGGAACAACGCCTGGATCACCGGGTCCACGCTGCGCGTCAGTTCTTCGGTGGTCTCCGTGCCATGGCGCAACGATTGAAACAGCAGCGGGTGGTTGTGGGCGCTGTGCAGGCGGTCGAGACTGTTTTTCAAGTCGGCGAAGAAACTGTTCAGATCCGACCATGGCGACGGCACGTCGAGTTGCTGCGGCACGACCAGCCGCGGGTAATCGCAAAACTCGTGGTAGCGCGCATCGCCAAGCAGGCGCCACGCCGTTGTCTGCAGTGCGATCAGATACTGATCGTCGGGGGTGGCGGCCAACAGCGCATCACAATGAGGCAACGCACCCGTTGCATCGCCCACGCCGAGCCGGGCGGCAATCATGAGCTTGCGGGCCGCCATGTCGGTCGGCAATGCACTGAGTGCGCGCTCGGCAAGTCCCAAGGCGGTCGACGGGTCGAATTCCAGCGCCGCCAGACCCGCGCGCACCAGCAACGCCGGCGGGGCATGCGAACGCGAAGCTTGCGCAGCCAGACAGGCATACGCGCCGCGCGCATCTCCGGCACCCTGCAGGATGGCCGCTTTTGCTGCCCACAAGGCATCGTCGTTGGCAAACGTCTGCAAGGCTTGATCCATCATGGCGGTAGCCTGGGCGCTGTCACCGGTACGCATCCATATCAGCCGGGCGAGATGGCTTTGCGCTTCCAGCATGCGCGGCTCCAGCCGTAGACAATCGCGCAAGGCAGCTTCGGCGCGGTCGAATTCGCCGAGCGCCGTCAAGCTGCGTGCATGAGTGTGGTGCAGCGCCGCGGTTGCATGCCCCTGGGTCAGCACATGCTGGGTGACACGCGCTGCCTCGGCATGCTGGTTCGCTGCGCCGAGGGCAATCGCCAGTGCATGGGCGACAGCCGGATTGTCCGGCGAGGCAACGGTCAGACGTCGATAGCCGGCAACCGCTTCGTCATGGCGTCCCAGCGCGACCAGCGCAGCCACATGTTGTGTTGCCAGCTCCGGGTCGACATCGCCGCTGGTGCAATAGGGCGCGACGGCGGCAAGCGCCTGCGCCGGACGCTGAAGATCGTTGTAATAGCGGGCGAGTACCAGCGCGGCACGCGGAGACGGCGGCGAGCCCGTGGCGGCACGCTGCAACAGTGGTTCGGCTTCGCTGGCGCGACCAGCGTTGAGCAGCAGTTCGCCCAGAGTCGCCAGTGTGGGCGTCCAGTTCGGATCGAGCGCAAGTGCATGGCGCAAGAGTGTTTCGGCGCCGACGACATCACCCAGCGCCTGCCTGGTGCCTGCGAGCAGCCGTTGCGCTTCCACGAAATCCGGGTACTCGGCAACAATGGTTTCGAGTTGATCATGTGCAACCCGGAAATGGCCCGCCTGCAGCAGCGCACCGATGCGCCGCATGGTGTCGATGACGCCGGAAGGGATCATGGCCATCCGCCGGCAGACTGGTTTGGTTGATTCATCGTCGACACTGTTCGTTGCCTGCTTCCGATCGCCAAATCAATGGACCAGATCGCCATTCGCTTTCATGTGTCCCGAAACGCGGTGCTTGATGGTCGCTGCACCGAGCGGACAACAGGCATGCAGACCGGCGTGAAGCATGAATGTAACGCGCCCGTGCGCCAGACGAAATGGCCCGGATCGTCGAGGGAAACAATCCGGGCCATCCGGGCCGACACGGCCAAGGCATGTGGAACAACTTAGAAGCTGTATTTCGCCTGCAGATTCACTTCACGTCCTTCGATGGAACGAGCCATGATGACGCCGCCGATACCCGTATTGACGCCAAAGATCCGCGAGTTGCCTTCGGTCAGGCCGATCTGGTTGGTCAGATTGGTTCCGCGCAGGGTGAATTGCCAGTTGCTGGCGTAATTGGCAACGATGCCGGCATCCAGGGTGTAGTACGAACCCAGCGGCTGCAGACCGGACTGGTCTTCATAACGTTGACCGATATGCGTATAGGTCACGAACGCGCTGATATCTCCCCAACTCGTCGGAATCCGGTAGCTCGGCGTGAACATGTAACGCACCTTGGGCTGCCGTTGCAGAGGTTCGCCGTCGAGGCCGACACACTGCACACCACCATTGATGTCGGTGTATTGCGCACATCCGTTGTAATTCGTGTAGTGGCCGTCCATGTAATCGCCGACCAGGGCCAGCTTCAGGTTTTCAATCGGCGACCATGTCGCGTTCAGGTTCAAGCCCTTGGTCGATGATCCGTAATTGGAGATCGCGCCGATCGGAACACCAGCCCCGTTGGTTTCCTGGTACTGCAGGCCGGTGAATTTCCGGAAGTAGACGCTGGCATCGACGTAAAGGACCGGCGTCTGGTATTTGAAGCCGGCTTCCAGGTTGCGGACCTTCTCCATCGGCGAGAAATTGCCGCCGGTCCCGCGGATGCCGTTGTCGAAGTCGTCGAAATGGCCGCCCGTATTGGCGCGACCGTACACGCTCATGTTGTCGGCCAGCTCGTAGTTCGCGCCGATGGTGAACGACGGATGGGTCTTGTCGTAGTCCAGATGCGTGAACGTGCCATTGCAGATCGAGACTTTGTTGTCGTACAGGGTGTACTGATTGCCATCCAGGTCGACGGTCGTGAAATTGCAGGTGTTCTGGCTCGCATGAATGTTTTCAATGCGTGCGGAGGCATCCAGCAGCCAGGGACCGGTCTTCCAGGAGTCCGACAGGTAGAACGCCTTGTTGGTCGCCACGCCGTTTTCGGAAGTATCGAAATTGTCGTTGAAGTCGGTGAAGCCCTGCGGATTGGTGACGTAGAAGGTGTGCCCATTCTGGACATAGCTCACCGTGATCGGCTTGGCATTGTTCGTGTTGGTCATCAGCATCTGGTTGCCCAGCGACCAGTTGTCGTTGTCGGTCGAGCGCGCGAAGTAGAACCCGGCAGTCAGCGTATTGCCGTCGAACAGCTCCTTGCTGAGCCGGAAATCGTTGTTGAAGGTATGCAGCTGCTTCTGGATGTACCACCAGCCCTGATGGATGACGCTTTGATTCAGCGGCACTGCACCACCGCCGACATAGTTGGCCTGGACGTTGGTACCGGCCGGCAGACCCAGGGTGTCACTATCCACCGGCTTGCCGGCACTGCTGCAGAAACCGGCAGGCTGCGCGATGTTGCAGCCGTAGAGGTAGTAGCTCAGCGGCTTCGGGTTGGGACCTGAAAACAGCGCATTGGTATTGAGCTGGCCACCACCGACCACGAAATGATCATCCACCTTCCAGCCATCGCCAAAATCGGCGCTGTAGGTGCCACCGAAATAGTTGAGCTTGCCACCGCGCCCGTTGGCCAGGTTTGCGTTCAGCATGTTGCCGTAGGGCCCGGGCACCTGGACGTGCTGGATCGCCTTGCTGTAGTAGGTACCGGTCAGCGCATCGATCCCGGGAAAGCTGCTGTAACTCGAACCGCTGCCCTGGATCAACGCGGTCGGAGTGATGAACTGGTTCTTGTCGTCGAGCGAACGCGCCCAGAGCATCAGAGTGCCGTTGTCCATGTCATGGGTCAGGGTCGCGGTCAGCTGACCGCCGTTGTCGGAGGGGTATTGCGGGTCACGCACGCCGTCGGACCTGCGGTAGAAGCCGCCGATGCTGCCGTACCAGTTTTCGGCGATGGGAAAGCCGTAAAAACCATCCACGCGATACAGGCCTTCGGAGCCATAGGTCACGCCGATGTCGCCCGAGGGAACTTCCGTCCCCTGGCGCAGGATGAAGTTCGCCGTGGCACCCATCTGACCCGGACCGAAGATGGCGCCCGGACCACCTTGCACGACCTCGACGCGCTCGATGGTGTCATCGAGACGGAACAACGAGCTGCTGTCCATGAAGGACAGCGATGGCATGCCGTACAGCGGTGTGCCGTTGACCATCATGGTAAAGAACGGAGCATCGCCGCCGCCCGGAAAGCCGGCGATTTCGATGTTGGCGCCAGTCTGGCCACCGCTGGATTCCGGCCAGATTCCCGGCGAGATCTTCAGCAGGTCGGCGGTGCTCTTCGGGTTGGCATCCGTGATCTGCTGCCGATCGGCGACGACCACGTTGTAACTGGCGTCAATTTTCTTGACGCCGCCGGCATTGGCGGTCACGACGACGGCCTGCAGGGATTTGACGTCTTTGAGCCCGGCATTGGGCTGTTTTTTGGCGGCGGGCGCACTATTGGTCTGGGTATCGACCTGTGCCGCCGGGGCTGGTGCATTCTGGTCAGCCGCCAAGACCATCTGCGGGAGCGCCGCCGTGATCGCGGTCACCAGTGCCAGTCTGACTAGTTCGGGGTGATTCATGGTACTCCCTCCTCAAGGTGGTGTTGGAACACCGGTTTTCGATCCGAAGTTGTTTTCGTTCTGATTTATCAATGGATGACTCGGCGATAGCGCTGACCTCAGCCCGGCTGGACAAACTGCTCCAGCCTGAATGACGCCAGATCGGGCAGTACCGCATCCGCCTCCCCCAATATCCGCATATCGCCGATGCCCAGGGCGGCCATGCCCGCAGACTTGATTGCCGCTATGCCAGCTTGCGCGTCTTCGATGCCGAGACAGTCGGCAGCGTCGACACCCAGCGCCGCGGCGGCGCGCTGGAAAATTTCCGGATCGGGCTTCGCGCGAGCAATCGTCGAGACGTCGACGATGTGATCGAAGAATTCACCGATGCCCATGCGTTCGACGAGCTCGCCCGCGCTGCGACTGGCTGATGCCAGGGCGACCTTCAAACCGGCCTTGCGCGCGGCCTTCAACGTTGCCAGCGCACCCGGGAGAAGATCCCGGGCCGAAAATGTCTCGATGGCCTTCCGGTAATAGGCATTCTTCCGATCGGCGAGTTGCTGCTTTTGCTCGCGCGTATAACCGGCGGCAGCTTCGCCGAGAACGATTTCAAGCGAGGCGGCGCGATCGACGCCCTTGAGCTTCTCGCCAATGCCATCGTTCCACGGCAGGCCGATCTCGTCCGTCAACCGTTTCCAGGCGGCATGATGCAGATGTGCGGTATCGGCCAGCACGCCGTCGAGATCGAAAACCAACGCCTTGAATGCATGCGGGAACGCCACCGCGATACGTTGCGGCGAGGCGACCGGATGAAGGTGCCTGTTCAATGCCTGCGATTGCGTGGCACCTTCCGTCAGCAGCAGCGGTTTGCCGGCATGCATGATGCTCAACGGTGCACCGCTGGTCAGGGTGTAACAGGCGGTTTGTGCGTCGACGGCAATGGTGATGTATCGGTTCTTCCAGACCATGCTGAAACGGTATCCACGCCATGCCGGTGGCAGGATCGGATCGAACCCGATGCCGCCAGCCGCGATGCGCAGGCCGCCGAATCCCCAGGCAAGCGCCAGCCAGCTTCCGGCCATGGCGGCCATGTGTGCACCGTGGCTGGTGTTCGCGTGCAGATCGTCGAGGTCGACACGCAATGCCTCCATGAAATAGTCACGCGACTTCTCGGCGTAACCGATTTCGGCGGCAAGTACGGCAAAAGTGGACGCGGACAGCGTCGAGTCGTGGACCGTGATCGCCTCGTAATAGTCGAAGCTGCGTCGCTTGGTGGCACGATCGACGTTGTCGCCCGCGAGCACCAGCGCCAGCAGCGCGTCCGCCTGCTTGCACACCTGGTGCCGATACAAGGTCAGTGGGTGGTGATGCATCAGCAGGGGATATTTTTCCGGCGGAGTGCCGGCGAAATCCCATCGCGGCTTGTCCAGAAAGGTATCGTCCTGCGCGACGATGCCCAGACGCTCGTCATACGGCAGATACATCGCATCGGCCGCGCGCGACCAGTCGGCGATTTCAGGTTCCGACAATTCGAGTTTCTGCCGAAGCGCTGCAAAAGTCTCCGGCGCGCCGTCGGCCAGCTCGCGCACCACCCGGGCGGCATAGCGAAGATGCTCCTGCGCCATCCGGTTGGTGTAGTAGTTGTTGTCGACCAGCGCGGTGTATTCGTCCGGTCCGGTCACGTCATTGATGCAGAATGCACCGCCGCGACGCTGGTTGAAATGTCCGACCTGAAGCCAGATGCGTGCCGTCTCGATCAGCATTTCCGCGCCGCCCTCGGCGAGAAAGGTCCGATCGTCACTGGCCTCGACGTAGAGCTTGATCGCAAAGGCTATCGCGGCATTGATGTGATATTGCGCTGACCCGCTCGGGTAGTGTGCCGAGCATTCGTCGCCGCCGATCGTGCGCCATGGATACAGCGCGCCGCGCGCATGGTTCATCTCGCGAGCATGAGCACGTGCATGATCGAGCGTGCGCAGGCGCCAGAGCAGGCTCGGCTTTACCAGCGCCGGCGCGGTGAGCGCGAGCGCAGGCAGCACGAAGGTCTCCGAATCCCAGAACACATGGCCTTCGTAGCCCTCGCCGGTCAGGCCCTTCGCGGCGATGCCGCCATGCCCGTCGCGCGCGGCGGACTGAAAGATGTGGAACAGGTTGAACTTCAGTGCCTGCTCGCTGCGCTTGTCATGGTCGATCGAAAGACTGGCGCGTTCCCAGAAGGCGGCGCAATCGCTTGCCTGGACCTGCACCAGCGCGTCGAAGCCGCCCTCGATGGCGCTGGCAAGCGCGACCGCGGCTCGCGAATGCAAGGCTTCGTCGGATATCTCCTGCTGTGGCTGGCTCCATGCATACGCGACGAGCTTCTCGATCACGGCCGAACCGCCCGCCGCGAGATGTCCTTCATAGCTCTGTCGTACACATCCGGCATCCGCTGCAGCAGCGGAGAAGGCGAGCCCGCTGAACCGGTGGCGCTGCATGCAGACCACGCCAATCGCGCTTTCACCGGTGCGTTGTGCAAGCCACGCCTCGTCTTCCGTGGCGGAGGTATGCGATACCTGCAAGGCAAGGCCGCTGCCGGCACCAAAGCGCGGATCATCGCCCTGCGCCGCTGCGGCCCGGTCGCCGGATATCGATGACTCGAATGTCACCGGGCCGGCATAGTCGATCGAACGCAGGCGCATGCGGATGCAGAGCAGGCCCGGGTGCGTGACCGGCACCACGCGCTCTGCCTCGAGTTCGAACGTATGCCCCTGCGCGGTGCGCCAGCGCAGGAAACGGGAGAGTTTTCCTTCGCGCAGATCGAGCACCCGATTGAACGCGAGGAGCTCACCCTGCACTGGGTCGATGTACAGATCGCCCAGCTTGATGCGTATGGCGGTCGCTTCGGCGACCGGCAGGCGCGTATCCGTGTTCCGCGCGAAACCGAAGTGGCGCTCGTGATGGTGAATGGGTGCGCGTTCCCACACGCCGGCCAGAAAGCTTCCCTGGGTTGAGCTGGGCGATTCCTCGAAACCGCCGCGTACACCGAGCGTCCCGTTGGCCAGCGCGAACAGGGTTTCATCGCGCGCGGCGTGGGCCGGCTGCCACCGTGACTGGCTCAGCCGCCACGTGTCGGCATCTGCAGCTGGCGCGTCGAACCCGTCGGGATGCGCAGCCTCCCGCACGAAGTCGGTGCGTCCGGCAACCTTCTGCCGGGTATGGCGATGGTCGCTGCTCATGAAAGCCGGCGAGCCCGGCCGTCTACGACCCGCAACAACGACGTGGGGCGACATGAGCACGCGCGGTCCCGAATGATGAATTTTCCCCGTGACAAGCATTTCCTCCCTCTGGCGCGTGCGTGGATGAGCGTGGATGAGCAATGTTTCGACCTGCCCCTACAGATCTTGCGGCGAACCTAACATCTAATGTTATCGGTATCAAGATATCGATAACATTTGTTGCAAATGCACATCTCCCACGGCTCTGCATCACGTG
Source organism: Rhodanobacter koreensis (assembly GCF_054782855.1). Taxonomy (NCBI): domain Bacteria; kingdom Pseudomonadati; phylum Pseudomonadota; class Gammaproteobacteria; order Lysobacterales; family Rhodanobacteraceae; genus Rhodanobacter; species Rhodanobacter koreensis. The sequence continues at coordinate 375,224 of NZ_BAAGRR010000001.1, forward strand.
CCGCCGCCATGACACGCGCAGTTGCGCGGCGTAGGATCGAGCGAATATCGCCTGATCGGGTGCCATGCCGCGATGACCAGTGAGTTCAATCCCGCGCGCCGGACAATCCTCAAGTACGGTGTGCTTTCGACAGCAGGATTGGCGCTATGGCGAGGCAACCGGAACGCGGTTGCTTCGGCGTCGCCGGCGTCGGCGCCGCTGGCCGAACTCGGCCATGGACAAGTACGGTTCGCGCCCGGCCCGCTGCAGCGACAGGTTCGCGAGAACCATCATCTTGTTCTGCATCTCGATGAAGACGCCTTGCTGCGGCCGTTTCGCCTGCGCAGCGGACTACCCGCACCGGGGCAGGAACTTGGCGGCTGGTACGACACCTGGGGTTTCGCGCCGGGTGCCACATTCGGCCAGTGGTTGAGTGCCCTGGCGCGCTACTACGCGATCACCGGTGATACCGCGACGCGTGCGAAGATCGACCGGATGGTGCGTGGATATGCCGCAACCGCCGATGCGGACGGCAAGTTCTATCGCAACAACCGATTCCCGTCCTACATATACGACAAGCTGGTCGCCGGCCTGGTCGATGCAAGGCAATTGGCCGGCAACGACATGGCGCTCGCCACGCTGAGCCGCACGACCCAGGCGGCACTGCCATACCTTCCGCCGCACGCGATGCCCCGCAACGAAGCGGCCAAGCCGGGCGAAGACTTCAGCCAGCATGCCTGGGATGAAAGCTACACCCTGCCGGAAAACCAGTTCCTGGCATTCCGCCTGACCGGTGACGCGCAACATCGCGCCCTCGCCAGGCGCTTCCTTTACGACGACTTCTTCCTGCCCCTGGCACACGGGGAAAACGTGCTGCCAGGCAAGCACGCCTACAGTCACATGAATGCCCTGAGCTCGGCCGCACAGGCATACCTGTCTCTCGACCAGCCGGCCTACCTGCAGGCCGCGCAGCAAGGATTCGCGATGGTCGACGCACAGAGCTTCGCCTCCGGCGGCTGGGGGCCGGACGAGCATTTCGTGGCGCCCGGCAGCGGCAAGCTCGGTGCCAGCCTGGCAGCGGAGCACAAGAGTTTCGAGACGCCGTGCGGATCCTATGCCCACTTCAAGCTGACCCGCTACCTGCTGCGGATCACCCGCGACTCGCGTTACGGCGACAGCATGGAACGCGTGCTCTACAACACCGTGCTCGGCGCGTTGCCGATCCAGCCTGACGGTCATGCGTTCTACTATTCCGACTACACCCGGCAGGCACACAAGAGCTTTCACCCCGACCGCTGGCCGTGCTGCTCCGGCACCCTGCCGCTGATCGCGGCGGACTACCACATCAGCGCCGCCTTCACCGATCCGCAAGGCATCTACGTGAATCTGTATGCGCCAGCCCGGATCGATTGGCGGCAGGACAATGTCGAGTCGCGTCTGACGATCGAAACACGCTACCCGTACGCCAGCGCGATCTCGATCATCGTGCAGACGCCGACAGCCCAGGTGTTTTCAGTCAACCTGCGCATTCCCGCCTGGGCCGGCGGCGCGAGCTTGCGCATCAATGGCAAGCACGCGACGCAGCCACTGGCTGCGGGGACTTTCGCGACGATTCGCCGCCCCTGGCGTGCGGGCGACCGGATCGAGCTCGACCTGCCGTTGCGGACGCAACTGCAAAGCATCGACCCCGAACATCCGGACACGGTGGCCCTGCTTGCCGGTCCATTGGTGCTGATGCGCCTGCGCGATACCAGTGTGCCGGCTCCGCTGGATCGCCGCGCGCTGCTGTCGGCGCAACCGGTGCTGGACAACGCTACGTCCTGGCGCATCGGCGCGGGCAGCGCGGCGGTCACGCTGCGTCCGTTCCTCGATATCGGACGCGAAGGCTACAGCGCCTACCAGGACGTGCCTGCAGCCTGAGATGGGAATCGGCATGCGCGGCATGCGGGAACAGCGTGACCCGATGACCCACCAGCAACCTCCCGCCCGGTTGTCTAGGTCGCGCGGACGATCAGGCTCACCGGCAGGATCTCCGACTCCGTCGGCTCATCCCGGATCAATGCCAGCACCTTGCGCGCCAGCAGGATGCCTCCTTCCGGCCAATCCTGCCGCACCGAGCTGAGCGGCGGCAGAAAGCTGGCCCCCAGCGGCATGTCGTCGTAACCCACCACCGAGACATCGCCCGGCACGGAACGGCCCATTTCCTGGATACCACGGATCGCACCCATTGCCAGCAGGTCGCTGCAGGCGAAGATGGCATCGAAATCGACCTTGCGAGCATGCAACGAGTGCACCGCGTCCATGCCCGAATCCGGCGTGAACTCGTCGCGTCGCATCAGCAGGGGCTTGATGCCATGAACGCCGAGGGCACTGACGAAACCATTCAGACGCTCGAAGATCTCGGGATGGCTGGGGTTGCCGATGAACACCGGGCGCCGCCGGCCCAGCGCAAAGAAATGATCGGCCACCACCGCGCCGCCCTGCCGGTTGTCGCTGCCGACGACCACATGCGAGTCTCCCTCCAGGCCAGCGCCCCACACGACCATCGGCACGCCAAGCTTGTCGAACCGGTGCACCGCATCCTGATGCACGCCCTGGCCGAGCAGGATCAGCCCGTCGGCCGCCTGCACGGCGGCCGCGCTCGCGCCTTGCCGCGTGGTCAAGAGCACGCTGTACCCTGCCGCGGTCAGCTCCTGCGAAATGCCGCCGAGCAATCCCAACGGGTAAGGATCAAACATGGTGCGATCGGTGGATGGCTTCATCTCGACGATCACCGCCACCGTGTGGCTGCGACGCAGGCGCAGGTTGCGTGCACTGATGTTGAGCTTGTAGCCGTGCTCCCGCGCCAGCTCGCGGATCCGGTCGCGCGTTTCCGGATTGACCAGCGGACTGTCGGCCAGCGCCCTCGACACGGTTATCTTCGACAGGCCGGCCAGCTTGGCAAGATCCGCCATGGTCGGCCCGGTCGAGTGCAATTTGCCCACCTGCTTCTTGCTTGTCCGACTCAATTCCCGATCCTCCTGTTGACAACGCAAGGTCGCTGGCTCATTCGCGCCGGCTCGTGACGGCTTTCTTGATGCCTCCCAGCCAGCGGCAGCCGAAGCGTGGGCGGCCGCGGCTTTCAGGTTGCAACCCTGCGCTCGTCCAGGATTTGCCCGTCCCGGGGAAACCCCGATCACCAAGCCTGCATAGGATCACGAGGCGAGTCCGCCAATCAATGGCCGGGACATGCCAGCCCGACATGCAACAAGGCCCGTCAATGGTCTCGAGTACTTTCATCGTCAATACATGCCGCCGCGCCCGAGTTGGGCGGCCATGCGCGCTGGATGCATCCGTCCCGGGCATGGCCTTCGAGACCTCGCCCGATCCAGACTGCCACATGCTGTCGCTGCGGGTTTGTGCGCAGGATAACCGTTTTGAATGATATCGTTAACATGGATTGATACCGATATCATTTTTGGGCACACTGCCAGTACATGTCCCGATTCCACGCGCATGGATGATCTGCAGCGCATCAAGAGACGATGCAGATCGTTTCCATCCACGAACCCATCATGAAACAGGCGTCCATGAACCGATTGCGCATGATCGCAGCACTGGCACTGATCTACATGGTGTTCGCGATCCTGCTCAACAGCGTCGGCACCGTGATCCTGCAGGCGATCCACACGTTCGGCGTGGACAAGCCACAGGCCAGCCTGCTGGAACTGTTCAAGGACCTGACCATCGCGGTGACTTCGCTGCTGGTCGCCTCGTTCCTGCCCCTGCTGGGGTACCGGCGCGCCATGATGCTTGCGCTGGCGATCGTCGGCGCGGCGTGCATGCTGATGCCGCTGTATCCGGGCTTCCACACCACCGAATTGCTGTTCACCTGCATCGGCATTTCGTTTGCGCTGACCAAGGTGGCGGTCTATTCGTCGATCGGATTGCTGACCCGCGACAAGGCCGAACACGGCCGGCTGACCAACACCATCGAGGGCCTTTTCATGGTCGGCGTGCTCGCCGGCGGCTGGATCTTCAGCGCCTTCATCGACCATGCCGCGCCGGCGAACCCGTCCTGGCTCAATGTCTACTGGTTGCTGACCGCGATCTGCGCGCTGGTGATCGTGCTGCTGGCGAGCTCGCAACTGGACGAATCGGCGGCACACAGCGAAAAGACCAACTCGATGCGCGGCTCGCTGCAGGAGATGCTGCAGCTGTTCCTGCGCCCGCTGGTCTACGTGTTCCTGATCTCCGCCTTCCTGTATGTGCTGATCGAGCAAAGTTTTGGCACCTGGCTGCCGACGTTCAACAACGAGGTGCTGAAGCTGCCCAACGCGATGAGCATCCAGGTCGCCAGCATCCTCGCCGGCGCCACCGCGATCGGTCGCCTGCTCGCCGGTCAGGTGCTGCGGCGGGTACCTTGGCATGTGCTGCTGAACATCTGCGTGATCGGCATGGGTCTGCTGGTCGTCGTGGTCCTGCCGCTGGCCAGGAACGTGGCGGCGCGCGCCGACATCGACTGGTTCAACGCACCGGTGGCGGCCTACCTGATTCCTCTGATCGGCCTGCTGATGGCGCCGATCTATCCGGTGATCAATTCGGTGGCGCTCAGTTCGTTGCCGAAGCCCTCGCATGCGGCGATGACCGGGTTGATCGTGATCTTCTCCGCGCTCGGCGGCACGCTGGGCTCGCGCATCACCGCGATCGTGTTCGCGCGCTTCGACGGCATCCATGCCTTCTATTTCTCGCTGATCCCGATGACGTTGTTGTTGATCCTGCTGTTCCTGTTCAAGCGCGAAACCGATCGCTCGGGGGCCGTCGCCCCGGTCAAGGTCGGTCTTGCCGCCAAGTAGGCGTCTTCCCGGAGGGGATCGCGCACGTTGCCACGATGGAGCCACCATGACATTCCGTCTCATCAAGCTTGCCTGTCTTTCCGTGATCGCCGCCATGGTCGCGGCACCCGCCTTCGGCCAGACCGATCCGAGCTTCCTGCTCACCGCCACGGCGAAGAATTTCGACAGCTACTTTCCCAGCTACCTGGCCAATGGCTATTTCTCGACGATGACGTCGCCGCGCGGGACCGAGCCCAACATGGGCTACATGGTCGCGTTCATGGACTATGCGAAGGGCGACATCTCGCGTCCCGCAGCGATCCCCGGCTGGAGCGAGATCGACTACAACCCGGGCGGCGGCTGGCTCAATGCGATCCGCCTCGATCCGAAGATCTTCGCCGGCTACGCGCAGACGCTGGACATGCACGCCGGCACGCTGACCACCCGCTACCGCTTCGCCTACGCGAACAAGGCCACCGACGTGAAGGTGACCACCTTTGTCAGCCAGGCCGATCCGCATCTCGCCGCCAGCCAGCTGTCGATCACCCCGCAATTCGATGGCAAGGTACAGCTGACCTTCCCGATCCGACTTTGGTCCGAGCACCAGCCGCGCTTCCCGATCGCGAGCATGACCGGCGACGAGATGATCAACGCGGTGATCGCCAGCGGCCAGACCCTGCAGAACAAGCCGGTACCGACACCGGATCGGGCGGCGGTCTGGTATCCCGGCTATACCAAGGTGACATCCAGCGATGGCGACACCCGCGAACTGACCTTGTGGCTCGATGGCAAGGCGGAACAGGGACTAAGCATGGCCGAAGCGGCGGCGATCAGCCTGCCGGCCGGGATCCAGGTCGACGAGGTGAAGCTCGAAAAGGGTCCCGACAAGCTGTCGCTGAACCTGACCGTCAGCGTGCATAAGGGCAAGACCTACACCTTCACCAAGTACATCGCCGCGTCGCGGCAGGACTGGGGTGGCGACGCCAAGACCGACGTGGCACTCGCCGAGGCGGCGCGCAAGACCGGTTTCGACAGCCTGCTCACCCGCCACGTCGCGGCGTGGAACGAGCTGTGGAAATCCGACATCGTGGTCGAGGGTGACCCGAAGGTGCAGCTGGCCGTGCATTCGGACCTGTACTACCTGCTATCCAACACCACCGTCGGCACCGCGTGGCCGATGGGCGCCTGTGCGCTGACGCCGGGCTACGCCGGGCATGCGTTCTGGGACAGCGATTCGTGGGTGTTCCCCGCGCTGCTGCTGCTGCACCCGGAGCGGGCCAAGCCGATCGTGATGTTCCGCGATCGCACGATGGAGCCTGCGCGTGCCCGCGCGAAGCAATACGGCGCCAGCGGCACCATGTACCCGTGGGAGGCGGACCCGCAGACCGGTGTCGACAACACGCCCCATTTCGCCTACGGCGTATTCCGCGAGATCCACGTCAACGCGGACATCGCGATCGCGCAATGGCAGTACTACCTCGCCAGCGGCGATGACGCGTGGCTGAAAAAGGACGGCTGGCCGGTGATCCAGGCGATCGCCGAGTTCTGGACCAGCCGGGTGACCTACAACAAGACCGAGGATCGTTACGAGATCCTGCACGTCACGTCGCCCGACGAAGCCTACGACGACGTGCCGAACGACTCGTTCACCAACGCCGCGGCACGCAAGGCGCTGGAGATCGCCATCAAGGCGGCCAAGGTCGTCGGTGGCCAAGCCGACCCGAAGTGGGCCGAGATCGCCACGAAGATGTACATCCCGTTCGACAGCGCGAATCAGCGGCATCTCGATTTCGACGCCTCGGTACCGCACGACAAGATCACCTGGATGGGCTCGTCGCTGGCCTGGCTGATGTATCCGAACCTCGACCTGCCGATGTCGGCACAGATCCGCCGCAACGATTTCGCGTTCCAGTTGCAGGAGCTGAAGACCCACGGCGACGACCCCAACGAGATGATGATGGTGATGCTCGCCGTCGGCGAGGCCGAACTGGGCGACGGCAAGGCCGCGGGCGACTGGATCCAGCGCAACCTGATCGGCTTCCTGAAGCCGCCGTTCAACGTGCGCACCGAGACCGTCGCCAACAACGCCGGCTACATCCTGGCGACCTCGGCCGGTTTCGTGCAGAGCTTCGTCTACGGCCTGTCCGGCCTGCGCATCGAGGACAAGGGTCTGGTCGAGGCGTATGCCCCGGTACTCCCGCCCACCTGGAAGTCGCTGACCCTCAAGCGTGTCAGCTTCCGCGGCAAGCATTTCGACGTCGCGATCGGACGCGATGCCAGCGGCAAGGTCACGCTCACCCGTCACGCGGAATAGCAGCATCGAGGCCGCGCCAGGCATCCCGGCGCGGCACTCTGGAGATGTCAATGAAGCATCCGGTCCAGAAGTTCGTCGTGTTGCTCGTGGCCGCGGTCGGTTGCTTTGCAACGATCGCGCAGGCGGCCACCGACCCGAGCTTTCTGCTGACCGCAACCTCGAAGGATTTCGCCAGCTACTTCCCCGGCCAGTTGGCCAACGGTTATCTGTCCACCACGACCGCGCCGCGGGGTACCGAGGGCAACCTCGCCTACATGGTCGCGTTCATGGACTATGCCAAGGACGACATGTCGCGGCCTGCAGCCATCCCCGGCTGGACCGAGATCGACTACAGCACCGGCCAGTCCGACGCCGGTCACTTCTGGATGAACCAGGTTGACCTGAGCCCTTCGGTATTCCAGGACTACCAGCAGGTGCTGGACCTGCACGACGCCACCCTGACCACCAGCTATCGCTACCTCGATCACGGCAAGGCCACCCGGATCAAGGTGGTGACCCTGGTCAGCGAGGCATCCCCGCATCTGGCCGCCAGCCAGATCTCGATCACGCCCGACTTCGACGGCGTGGTGCAGTTGTCGTTCGCGTTCAACCTGTGGGCGCCTTACCAGCCCAGGTTGCCGCTGGCGAAGTTGAGCGGTGACGAGATGCAGACCGCCGTGGCCGCGCACAACCTGGGCTTCCAGGCGATTCCACCGGCCACGCCGGATCGCGCCGCCGTGTGGTATCACGGCGATACCCATGTGCTGGCCGATGACGGTGACAGCAAGCACCTGACCCTGTGGCTCGATGGCCGCGCCGAGCAGGGTCTCGGCATGGCCGAGGCGGCCGCGATCAGCCTGCCGGGGGGACTGAAGCCGGTCGAGGTCACGCTGGACAAGGGCATCTACCGGCTCTCGCTCGATCTTCGCGTGCAGGTGCGCAAGGGCCAGACCTATACCTTCACCAAATACGTCGCGGCATCGCGCGCGGACTGGGGCGGCGATGCCAGGGCCGATCTCGCGCTGGCCACGGCTGCCCGCAGCGAAGGCTTCGACGCCCTGCTCGATGCGCACAAGGCGGCATGGGCCAGCTTGTGGAAGACCGACATCCGCATCGACGGCGATCCGAACGCGCAACGCGTCGTGCATTCGGACCTGTACTACCTGCTCGCCAACGCCACGCCCGACACCGCGTGGGCGATCGGTGCCTGCGGCCTGACCACCGGCTATGTCGGCCACATCTTCTGGGACAGCGATTCGTGGATCTTCCCGGCGCTGGTGCTGCTGCATCCACGCTACGCCAAGTCGCTGGTGATGTTCCGTGACCGTACCCTGCCCGCCGCGCAGCAACGAGCGAGCGCACGCAGCCTGCAAGGCGCGATGTACCCATGGGAGGCCGATCCTGAAAACGGCACCGAGCAAGTCGTGCATGCCGCCTGGGTATTGGGCGAGCGCGAGATCCACGTCAATGCCGACGTGGCGATCGCGCAATGGCAGTACTACCTGGCCAGCGGCGACGAGGCGTGGCTGAAAGCCCACGGCTGGCCGGTGATCCGCGACGTCGCGCGCTACTGGACCAGCCGGGCGAGCTGGAACCCCGGCAAGCAGCGCTACGACATCCTGCACGTCACCTCGGTCGAGGAAAATTACAACGACGTGCCCAACGACACCTTCACCAATGCCGACGCAGCCAAGGCCTTGCGGATCGCGACTGCTGCCGCGGCCGTCGTCGGCGAGAAGCCCGATCCACGCTGGGCCGCTATCGCCGCGAAGCTCTACCTGCCGTTTTCCGCCAGCGGACAGCACCACCTCGACATGGATGAGACAGTGCAGCACAACCTCGGTGGCAGCGACCTCACCTTCCTGTCGTTCCCCTCCATCGACCTGCCGATGAGCGAGCAAGTGCGACGCAACGACTACGCGATCGCAATAAAGCCGATGGAAACATCGAAGCGAATCCCCACCACGATGGGACTCGGCCCGGCGCCGATCGCCGCCGCGGCCAGCGGCAACGCAGCCGACGCGGGCCGCTGGATCGCGCGCAATGCCGCCGATGACATGTTCAAGCCGCCGTTCAACGTGCGCCCCGAGACTGCCACCAACAACACGGGTTACTTCCTCACCGGCTCGGGTGGATTCGTGCAAGGCCTGCTCTACGGCCTGACCGGGCTGCGCATCGAACCGAAGGGTCTGCTCGAAGCCTATCCGCCGGTGCTGCCGCCGGCATGGAAATCCATGACGCTGAAAGACATCACGTTCCGCGGCAGACATTACGACATCACGATTGACCGCGATGCCAGTGGAAAGACTCGCCTGACGCGGAAGGCACTCTGATGCTTCACCACGCGATGCGCCGATGCCGCCCGGCACCCCGAACGTTTCGCACCTGACAAATCGGACGCAAGACATGACAGACATGCAAGGCTCGTCCCGCCAACTGATCCGGACAATCCATCCATGCGCCAATCGGCCCTGGCGATCGGCACATGGCCGGTTGCGCATCTTCGTACTGTTGATCGCGCTCGCATTCGCGAGCAGCGCCACCGCAGCAACCCGACCCGATCCGGTCAAGACCCGCGCCTACATCGATCACGCGTGGAACACCCTGACCCGCTCGCTGGATGATTGCTCGGCGCTGGCCGACAGCAAGGTGGACACGCACTCGGTGCTCTATCTGCCCGCGCAGTTGCCCGTGTCGGAGCAGCTTCGCGGGATCGCGAAACGTTGCGGCGTCAGCCTCAGCGCCTTGCCACGCGTCATCAACAAGCTCGGCGACATCGATGCTGCGCAATTGCCCACGCAGGGGCTGCTCTACCTGCCCCATCCCTACGTCGTGCCGGGCGGTTTCTTCAACGAGATGTACGGCTGGGACAGCTATTTCATCGTATTGGGCCTGGTCGCCGACCATCGCGCCGGACTCGCGCGCGACATGGTCGACAACGCCTTGTTCGAGGTCCAGTACTACGGCGGTGTCTTGAATGCGAACCGCACCTACTACCTCAGTCGTTCGCAGCCTCCCTTTCTTACCGCCATGATGTCCGCTGTACTCGATGATCCGGCCAGTTTTCACGACAAGGCGGCAATGCAGGCCTGGCTTGCGCAGGCGTACCCCCTGGCCGTGCGCAACCACGATATCTGGACGCGCACCGAGCATCGTGCCGGCGATACCGGTCTGGCGCGTTATTTCGACCTGGGCAGCGGCCCGGTGCTGGAGGCACGCGATGCCAGCTATTACCGCGGCGTGATCGAGTGGTTGCTTGCGCATCTCTCCGAAGATCCCGGTTACCTCGTGAAGGCGTCGAAGCATCCCGATGACGCCGAGGCTGCACATCTGAAGTCGGCGAGCTGCGATGTGCACACTTCGAAAGTGTGCGCCGACGCGTGGGTGAAAGGCTATCGATTGAGTGCCGACTACTACCTGGGCGATCGCGCCATGCGCGAGTCGGGCTTCGACATCAATTTCCATTTCGGCCCGTTTGCCGGATCGACCCATCACTATGCGGCGGTGGGCTTGAACAGCCTGCTCTATCGCTATGAAATGGATCTGCGCGACTTTGCGCTGAAACTCGGCAAGACCGCTGATGCCGCTCACTGGGCGAGCGCGGCACAGGCGCGCAGGCGGGCCATGGATCGATACCTGTGGCAGCCTGATGCGGGCATGTACATGGACTACGACTTCGTTGCCGGGAAGCCCGCGACCCATCCCTACATCACCACCTTCTATCCGCTCTGGGCACACGCGGCTTCCGCACAGCAGGCCAGCGCGGTGCGTGGCCATCTTTCGATCTTCGAGCGGCCGGGCGGCCTCTCCATGGACGATCGACCCAGCGGCGCGCAATGGGACGAGCCCTTCGGCTGGGCCCCCACGAACTGGCTCGCCGTCTCCGGCCTCGATGCCTATGGCTTCCACGACGATGCGCGCCGCCTCGCCGGGAAATTCTCGGCAACCGTCGATCGCGGCGTGGCGGCGGACGGAACCATTCGCGAGAAGTACAACATGGTGCTCGGCAATGCTGACGTCCATATCAGCGCCGGCTATACCCAGAACGTCGTCGGCTTCGGATGGACGAATGGCGTGTACCTGAAGCTGCAGGAGATCCTGCAGGGCAACGTCACGCCCGCGTCAGCTACACCTCCGCACCCCGCATCGGCAGGCGGCGTGAAGTGACATTCGCCCAGTCCACCGGCGCGACTACTCCGAACCAGCAACACAGGAGGAACACCATGCATGCACCATGTCTTCCACGCATCCTGTCCGGCATCGTGCTGTGCGCAGGCATGTCGGGCACGGCAGCGTTCGCGCAGACCTCGTCACCCGGCGTGCAGGCCGACGGCAGTGTGACGTCGCCCGCGGCAACCGTGCCTTATTCGGATCTCGCATCGCCGGAAGCACGGGCTTTCTTTCCGAAGATGCTGGCCGCCGGCGGCAAGGCGCCCCCACTGACGGCACCGATCGCCCAGAGCCGTGCGTTCTACGACCACATGAACAGCGACCGTGCCGCGCGCATGGAAAAGCTGTATCCGGTAAAGACCCATACTGAAACCATCGCCGGCGTCGGCACCGACGTCGTGCTTCCCGCGCAAGGTGTGGCCCCGGAGAATGCGCACCGCGTGCTGATCAACCTGCACGGCGGTGCCTTCCTGTGGGGCGCGCATAGCGGTGCTCTGGTCGAGTCCATCCCGATCGCCAGCATCGGCCGCATCAAGGTCATCAGCGTCGACTATCGGCAAGGGCCCGAGTACAGCTTCCCCGCCGCCAGCGACGACGTGGAGGCGGTCTATCGCGCGCTGCTCAAGCAGTACAAGCCTGCCGAGATCGGCATCTACGGATGCTCCGCCGGCGGCATACTCACCGCCGAAGCCATCGCCCGCTTCATCACCGACAAGCTGCCGGTCCCGGGCGCCATCGGCACCTTCTGCGGCTCGCTGACCGACCTGAGCGGCGATTCGTCCTACGTTGCTCCGCTGTTGAACGGCCAGGGCGTCCCGGCACATCGGCTCGGCCTGACCGACCTGCCCTATTTCCATGGCGCCAACCCCCGGGACCCGCTGGTGCAACCGGGCCTTTCGCCGGCGTTGCTGGCGAAATTCCCGCCCACCCTGCTGATCACCGGCACCCGTGACATGGCGATGAGCTCGGTGATCCACAGCCAGCAACTGCTCGATCGGGCCGGGGTGCAGACCGAGCTGCATGTATGGGAAGGCATGTGGCACTCGTTCTTCTCGGACCCGGAGCTGCCCGAATCCCGCGAGGCCTATGCCGTGACGGCGAGATTCTTCAACCGCAGACTGGGACATTAGAAACCCGAACGCCCGATGACAGCCTTTGCCCCGCAGCGTGGGGCCGGGTATTCTCTGATGTATCGACAGCCACGCGCCGTGCCATGAACCCACAGACCGTCCTGGTCATTGACGACGAACGCGACATCCGCGAGCTGCTCACCATCACGCTGGGTCGGATGGACCTGCAGGTCGAAGCCGTTGGTACCGTGACCGAAGCGCGCCGTGCGCTGGCTGAACGCAGCTACGACCTGTGTTTCACCGACATGCGGCTGCCCGACGGCAACGGCCAGGAGGTCATCGAGCTGATTGCCGAGACCTGTCCGGACACGCCGGTGGCGATGATCACCGCCTACGGCAATGTCGATGCCGCGGTGAACGCGCTTAAGGCGGGTGCGTTCGATTTCGTCTCCAAGCCGGTCGACATCCAGATGCTGCGTGGCCTGGTGCGCACGGCCCTGCGACTGGCCGAAGAGAAGCGCAACGGCGGCACGGCGGCGAAAAGTGGCGGTTCCGGTGACCGCCTGATCGGCGACTCGACGGCCATGCAGCAGGTGCGCGCCACCATCGCCAAGCTCGCCCGCAACCAGGCCCCGGTGTATATCGCCGGCGAATCCGGCGTCGGCAAGGAACTGGTGGCCCGACTGATCCACGAGCAGGGTCCCCGCGCCAGCGGTCCGTTTGTGCCGGTCAATTGCGGCGCGATCCCCTCCGAGCTGATGGAAAGCGAATTCTTCGGCCATCGCAAGGGCAGCTTCACCGGTGCCGGCACCGACAAGGAAGGCCTGTTCCAGGCGGCCCAGGGCGGTACGCTGTTTCTCGATGAAGTGGCCGAGCTGCCGCTGCACATGCAGGTGAAATTGCTGCGCGCCATCCAGGAAAAGGCGGTGCGTCCGATCGGTGGCCGCGACGAGATTCCGGTGGATGTGCGCATCCTGTCCGCCACCCACAAGAATCTCGGCCAGCTGGTCGAGCAGGGGCAGTTCCGCCAGGATCTGTTCTACCGCATCAACGTGATCGAGCTGCGCGTGCCGCCGCTGCGCGAGCGTCGCGGTGACGTGCCGCAGCTGTCCGCCTTCATCCTGCAGGCGCTTTCCGGCAAGAGCGGCGACGGCGTCGGCCGGCTGTCGCCGGCAGCACGCGATGCGCTGGAAGCGTATGAGTTCCCCGGCAACGTGCGCGAGCTGGAAAACATCCTCGAGCGCGCGATGGCGATGTGCGACGGCAGCACCATCGAAGCCGCCGACCTGATGCTGCCGCAACGCAGCGCGCGCGCCGCGAACCCGGAGCTGGCGATACCCGGCCGCGAGGCGCCCCCTGCGCCACCATCGGCCGCCGGTGCCGATGGCGGCCTCGACGACTACATCAGCAATATCGAGCGCACCGCCATCGTCAAGGCGCTGGAGGAGTCGCGCTACAACAAGACCGCCGCCGCGCGGAAACTCGGCATCACGTTCCGTGCGCTGCGCTACAAGCTGAAGAAGCTCGGCATCGACTGACGTAGAAAGCCGCGCGGGCCACTCGCTCTCCTCACACCGCGCGAGTCGCCTCCACCGGCGTCGCGTGTTGCGCCGAGCGCACGGTGAATGCCGATCTGTCGGCACCGCTGGTTGACCCAGAAACTGCTTAGCCCGACGATGCCTGCCGCCGTCGCCAGCAAGAGCATCACGCAGACTGTGATGGCATCGGTGTAAGCGAGCAGGTCGGGCGGCTCGCCCTTGTTGTTCGCCGGACCGAAATTGTCGATCTGCGGCACGAACAACTGACCCGATTTCCATGGAATGGGGTCAGCCGCGGTGGCACGAAACACCGCGTAGGTGGTCATGCAGGCGGCTACACCACAACCCATCAGCACGATCACCAGTACAGTCAAAGCCCTGCTGCGGCGGAAGCTGCGCAAGACCAGCCCGAAATAATAGGCAGCCATGCCCGATGGATCGCCATGCCGGCATGGCTCGCGCAGTGACCGGCTTACCTGTCACCCGCGTCGACCCCAAGCGCCTTGCGCAGGGTACGCAGCAACACCTGGGTGGTGACCGGCTTGTCGATCACGTAGAGCTTCTCCAGCGGCGGCAGCTCGTGCAGGTCCGGTGGTGCGCCGGGGCGTGCCAGCAGGATCACGGCGCCGGTGTAGCCCTGCTCGATCAGCGCGGCCAGCGTACGCACACCGGTGAACAGGTTCATGTCCGCATCCAGCAGGACCAGATCGGGCAGGCCACCGGCCTCGATCCATTGCAATGCCGCCGTACCGCTCTGGCTGGCATGGGCCTGATAACCGTAGGCATCGAGCGTGTCGGCCAGCAGCGACAACTGGCCGGCTTCCTCCACCACCACCAGCACGCGCTCGGCGGCACCTTCCAGGTTGCCCTCGCCATCCAGCCGATCATCATCCGCCACCAGCGAATCCAGTGGGATATAGAGATCGAAACGCGTGCCCCGGCCCGGCTCGCTGTCCACCCGCATCACGCCACCGTGAGTGCCGACAATGCGCTTGCACGACAGCAACCCCAGTCCGGTGCCCGCTTCCTTGGTGGTGAAGAACGGCTCGAACAGATGCTCCAGCACTGTCTGATCCATGCCGGGGCCGCTGTCGATCACGCTGATGCGCAGGTACTGACCCAGCCGTGGCTGCTCTTCCGGCAGGAAGAAGTCGGCCGACAACTGCACTTGCGAGGTCTCGATGCGCAGGCTGCCACCGTCCGGCATGGCCTGGATCGCGTTCAGGCACAGATTGAGCAGGCACTGCTGCAGTTCGGTATGGTTGCCCTCGAACGACAGCTCCGGATCGTCGATCGCCAGCTCCATCGTCACCGTACTCGGCACACTGGCCTGCATCAGCAGACCGAATGCACTGAACAACGTACCCAGTCGCACCTGCTCAGCGCGGCGCGCGCCGCGTGCGAACGACAGCATCGAGTGCACCATGTCCAGGCCGCGCTTGCCGCAATCACGTACGAGCTTGCCCAGCCGCGCCAGACGCGGATCGTCCTGGTAATCCTGCAGGCTGTCGCCGGCCAGCAGCAGCGGCTGCAGCAGGTTGCGCAGGTCATGGCTGAGTCCGCCGGCGAGCATCGCGAGACTCTCGAAGCGCTGCGCCCGGATCAGCTCCGCCTCGGTACGGCGAGAAGTCCGCCGCGTCTCGGCCTCGGCCAATGCGCGACGGACCGCGCTGGCCAGCCGGGCCGGGTTCTGCTTGAGGATGTAGTCGGTGGCGCCGTTGCGCAGCGCCTCGATCGCAGCCTCCTCGCCCAGCGTGGCGGAAACGAAGATGAACGGAAGGTCCTCGTCATGCTGTCGCAGCAGTTCAAGCGCGTGCTGGCCGGAAAAGCCGGGCATGCTGAGGTCGGACAGCACGATGTGCGGCTTGAACTCCTTCAGCGCGGCGACGAAGCGCTGCTCGTCGTCGACCAGCTGCACTTCATAGGTGATGCCGTCGCCTTCGAGTTCGGCCAGCACCAGCTCGGCATCGAGCTCGCTGTCCTCGACCTGCAGCACACGAATGGTTGGCATCGGTCGAATCTGCCGGTTTGGCATGTGGGTTCCCGCGACGGCTCTGTATGGTGTGCATGTGCAACTTCCGCGAAGCAGCAAAGCTGCGCCCGCGCCCCTGTTACTTTAAGCGATCAATCGTTCTCGGGTCCCTGGTTGAGTACTGCCCAGAACTGGCCCAGCGTGCGCACTGCCTCGAAAAACTGATCCACGTCGACCGGCTTGATCACATACGCATTGGCGCCGAGGTCCCAACTGCGAGCCAGATCGCTTTCCTCGCGCGAGGAGGACAGGATCACCACCGGAATCCGTCGCATCCGTTCGTCCTTGCGCATGTGGGTCAGCACGTCGAGCCCGTTCATCCGCGGCATCTTGATGTCCAGCAATACCACCGCCGGATCGCCTGGCTCGCGCGAGGCCCATTCGCCACGCGCGTGGAGGTAATCCAGACATTCCACGCCATCCTCGACATGCACCACCGGGTTGGCCAGGTGGGCCTCGTTCAGTGCATCCATGGCCATTTCGGCATCGGCCATGCTGTCCTCGACCAGCAGGATGGTACGCAGCTCACGTTTATTCATGTTCGACTCTCAGGTACGTGCCCCGGCCAGGTCGGTAGCCGGCAGCGAAAAATGGAAACGGGCACCCTGCCCCAGCTCGGCCTCGGCCCAGACGCGACCACCGTGGCGCACCACGATCCGTCGCACATTGGCCAGGCCGATGCCGTTGCCGGGAAATTCCGAAGCGCGATGCAGCCGCTGGAACACCCCGAACAGCTTGTCCGCATACTGCATGTCGAACCCGGCGCCATTGTCGGCCACGGTGAATTCGTAATCACCGTTGCGTCCCTGCTGCATGCTCACTTCGATGCGCGCCACCTCGCAGTGGCCGGTGTATTTGACCGCATTGCCGAGCAGGTTCTGCCATACCGTACGCAACATGTTCTCGTCGCCGATCACCATCGGCAACGGCGCGATGGACCAGACGATGCGCCGGTCCGATGCACCCGACTCGGCCAGTGCGCGTGCCTCCTCGACCAGCGACTGCATGTCGACCGCCTGCAGGCGCAGCGCACCACGACCGAGCCGCGAGAACACCAGCAGGTCATCGATCAGCAACGCCATGCGCTGCGACGACGCACCGATCACCTCGATGTAGTGGCTGGTCTTGTCGTCACTGCGTTCACCCAGGTGCTGCTCCAGCTTGCGTGCAAATCCGGCGATGTGCCGCAGCGGTGCACGCAGGTCGTGCGATACCGAATAGCTGAATGCCTCCAGCTCGCGATTGACGTCGGAAATCTGCGTGACCTTGCCTTCGAGCTGACGGTTGAGCTCGTTCACGTGCTGCTCGGCCAGCGCACGCACGGTGACATCGCTGACGGTCACCAGCAGTGCCGGTGTGTCGGTATCCTGCTGCTGCAGTCGGCGTGCATTGATCACCACGTGCCGATCCATGCCCTCGACGGTACGCTGGATCGTGTCGTAGTCCCACAGCTCACGGTCGCGCAACAGCACATCCTTGAGCCGCTGCAGCAGCACGCTGTCGCTCCAGGCGCCCTGGCCGATCTGTGCCAGCGGCTGCGCACGCTGCCGCGGGTCCACTCCATACATCTCGCCGAATGCGTTGTTTACCTGCAGGCTGTTCAGGTCTTCGTCGAACAGGGCGATCGGCTCGCGCACGGCCTGCAGGATGAACTGCGAGCGCAGCACCGCGCGGCCCTCACGGGTCTCCGCCAGCTGACGCCGTCCGATCTGTCGTTCGGACGCGATCACGATGATCGTCAGCAGTATCAACTGCGCCAGCGCGGTGATGCTGAGCACGATGTGGCTGTTCGATACATGCTGCTGGACCGTCGTACGGCGGCTCGCCAGCAGACTGTCTTCGTGATGCACGATGTCCGCGATGTCGTTGCTGATGATGAACAGGTCACCCGCATCGCGCAACGATTTCCGGGCCTCCTCCCGATCGCCCTGCTGCAACTGCGACAGTGCCCGGTTCATCAACGCCAGCCGGCCCTTGAGGCCGTTTTCCAGCGAACCTATCCTGACCTGCTGGTCCGGGCTGTCCCGGGTCATCGCGCGCAGCTCCCGCAACAGCCCTGCCACCTGCTGGTTGGCAAACTGTGCGCGCTTCTGCGTCAATTCATCGCTGTCGCCCGCCAGCAGCCGATAGATGGCGCCTTCGCTGTCACGGGCCACGTAGGCGAGATCGTAAGTGGTCGATTTCACGGCATTGGAGTGGATCACCCAGTCCGTGGCCAGCTGGGTATCACGCGCACTGGAAAGCGTCACTGCAAACGGCAGACCGACAATGGCCAGCACCGCCATTAACAGGCCGGCTGTACGCCAGCGCATGATGCCCCGCTCTTTCATTTGGCTTGCTGCATCGGCCAGCCCGATCCGGAAGACGACTGGAAGCATTCTGGCATGTTTTCGCGGGCCATCCACCCGGCCCGCCGACGCCGCCGGCGGGCCATTGTGCCGCGCTCCACGACGCGGTTCACCGGAACCCGGAGCTCCTTACTGGCCGTAGCGACTGGTCGCTGTCGGTCGCGCCGCATCACCAATGCCCCAGGCCCGGTTCGGCTTCGCCTGCATGGTGAAATGCAAGTCACCACCAGCGAGGATCTCGGCATGACGGAGATAGACACGATCCAGCGGCTTGCCGTTGAGCGTCACCGCACCGATGTAGGGATGTGCATCATCCAGGTGATCGGCCACCACCGTGAACGTGTGGCCATTCGGCAGATGGATCGCCGCCTTCGGCACGAACGGCCGGCCGATCGCGTACTCGTCGCTGGCCGGCGTCACCGGGTAGAAACCCAGCGCGGTGAACACGTACCACGCCGACATCTGGCCGAGGTCGTCGTTGCCGGCGAGACCGTCGGGCCGCGTGGCGTACTGGCTGTCCATGATCTGCTTCAGCCGCTGCTGGGTCTTCCACGGTGCACCGGCATAGTCGTACAGGTAGGCGATATGGTGGCTCGGCTCGTTGCCGTGCGCGTACCAGCCGATCAGGCCGGTGATGTCTTCCACGTTCTTGAACTGCGCCGGATCGACCTTGGTATCGAATACCTGGTCGAGCTTGGCAACAAACTTCGCATCGCCGCCCATCGCACCGATCAGCCCGGCCACGTCTTGCGGCACATACCAGGAGTACTGCCAGGCATTGCCCTCGGTGTAGTCGCTGCCGTAGCCGGCGAAAGCCGGATCGAACGGTTCGCGAAACTGGCCATTGCTCAGCTTCGCGCGCATGAAACCGGTTTTCGGATCCCAGGCGTTGCGCCAGTTCGTAGCGCGCTTCTCGAAGGTGGCTGCGATGTCGGTCTTGCCCATCGCCCTGACCATCTGCGCCAGCGACCAGTCGTCATAGGCGTATTCCTCGGTCTTGGAAGCGGCCTCCACTTCCTTGTCGATCGGCACATAGCCGAGCTTCATGTAGTCGGCGAGGTCACCGTAGGGCCCATAGGTAGCACTGGCCACCATCGCCTTCATCGCCGCGTCGGCATCGAAGCCGCGCACGCCCTTGATGTACGCATCGGCAATGATCGGCACCGCGTGGTAACCGATCATGCACCACGTCTCCAGCCCCTGGTACGCCCACACGGGCAGGATGCCGAACGGGCTGGCTTCGCGCGCGGCGATCAGCGAACGGATGAACTGCGTGCTGAGGTCAGGCCGCAGCAGCACCATCAGCGGCTCCTCGGCACGATAGACATCCCACATCGACCAGCTGGAATAGAAGTCGAAACCGTCGGCGTGATGTACCTGGTGATCCGGCCCGCGGTAGTCGCCGTTGACATCCATGCTCAGCGTCGGCGCCAGCATCGCGTGATACAGCGAGGTGTAGAAACCGGTGCGCTGTGCCGGCGAGCCGTCCACGTCGATCACCGACAGCGCCTTGTCCCACGCCGCTTTCGCGGCGGCGCGGCGACCGTCGAAGTCCCAGCCCTGCCCGTCCTGATCGAGGTTGGCGACGGCGTTCGCCTCGCTGACCGGAGAAATCGCCACCTTCACCTCGAGCGGCTGTTTCAGCGCACCGAAATCGAACACGCCGACCAGCGCACGGCCGTTTTGCGCATCATGATCTTCCGGCTGATTGCCCGGCCCCGCAAACCCTTTGTAGGCGATGCCGGTCTCGCGGTTGTACAGCTCGCGCGACGTCATCGGTTGCGAGAAACGCATCGCGAAGCACAGCTCGCGTCCCGGTGCCCAGCCGCGGGTGGTGCGGCAGCCCGTCACGGTGCCGTCGGCATGCACGCGCAGATCCGCCCACAGCACCTTGCCCGGGTAGTCGTAGATGCTCGGACGCAGGTCGAGCAGCAGATGTGCCGGCTTGCCGGTCGGGAAAGTGTAGCGATGCCAGCCGATCCGCTGCCCGGCGGTGAGTTCGGCACGCACGCCGTAATCGCTCAGCGTCACCGCGTAGTAACCGGCCTGCACCACTTCACTGGCATGGCTGAAGCGTGAGCGATAGCCGCTGCCCGGCTTCGTCGCATCGCCGGGCTCCAGCTTCACCTCGCCGCTGATCGGCATCACCAGCACATCGCCGAGATCCGAATGTCCGGAGCCGGAAAAGTGCGTGTGCGAGAAGCCCATGATGGTGGGGTCGCCATACTGGTAGCCCGCCGCCCATTTGTAGGCATGCTTGAAATCCGGCATCGCCGTATCCGGCGACAACTGGATCATCCCGAACGGCACGGTGGCGCCGGGAAAGGTGTGGCCGTCGCCGCCGGTACCGATGCGCGGATCAACTTCACTGCCATGCCCGGTGGCCGCTGCGGCGATACCGGGCAGCAGGGACAACGCCAGCGCGACCGGCAACCACGAGCGAAACAGCTGATGCGCCATGAAGCTTCCCCTTGGGCGGTGAATCGGAAACACTTGATTTAGATCGGTTGAAATCGAACGCTAACACCACCTCCCGGTTCGCACATGCTGCAACGCGCAAACCCCTCGCCTCCTCGAAGAGGCTTCCGCCGATGCGCGAAATTCGGTCGAAGCAGCCACGTACTTCGTGCTGCAGGGGAACCCGATGGGCACCACGGTTTCACCGAACCCGAATTTCGTCGGCAAACAGCCAGATGTCCTTGTTGCCGCCGGGAAACGTTGCCGGCAGCGACTCAACCTTGTTCGCCACGACGCGGATGTAGCGTGCGATCACGGGCTTCGCTGGACTGAACTCGATTCGCCGCAGCAACGGCTTCGTATCCGACAGATCCGCCCTGGGCTCGTCCACATGCAACTGTGTCCAGCGCTTGCCGTCGAGTGAAACGGAAAATGTCACCCGCTGCGGCAGCAGGATCCTCGAATCGGTCGCCTGCAGGAATCCCACGTCGATCGAATGAAGTGTCGTGTTCTGCTGCAGGTCGATCGTCGCATCGAGATCGCTGTCGTGCCAGGCCGCCCAGCGACCGTCATGGAAATCATCGCTGCCGCTCACGCCGTCCACCAGCGCGCTCCCTGGTGCATACGTGGAAGAGGCAGGTTTCGTGAATGTGATGGGTCTGCCCAGCGCGAGACTGTCCTTCAGCATGAAGGAGCTCGCGTTGTCATAACGCAGCCCCCTGCGGAACGGCGCCACCTTCAGTGTGCCTGCCTGGCGTATGTCCACGGTATCGCCGAAGGAAGGCGATTGTGCGGTCGGTTCCCTGCCGTTCGTGGTGTAGTGGTTTTGCAAGTCGTCGAAGCCGCGCTTCGCATGCAGCTGCCAGCCGTCGTGGCCGGCATTCACGCTGACCGTGTAGGCGACCACGGGCTGGTCCGTCGGGCCGTAGGCGACCCGCTGTGCATCGAGCCAAGGATAGTGCGCCTGCAGGCGATGCTGGAAATCCCCATAGGCTGCCTCATCGTGTGCACCGCCGCTCCACAGGTTTTCCGCGAAGGCCTGCAGGCGCGGATACATTCTGGGTTCCGCATTGAACGGATTCGCGCGCTCGCTCCACAACGGCGCCTCGGCACCCAGAATCTGCGCGCGATGCGTTACGAAGGCGGAGTCGTCTGCCGGCACCGCGGACCCGCTGATGTTCGTGCGATATATCCCCTCGACAGTCAGCTTTTCCGGCGGCGAATCCAGGTAGAACGGCCCGGCCACGATGATGCGGTTGCCGTTCACCAGCGCCTTGCGCGCTTCGTCGTCGCCACGCCAGATCTCGATGATCGCGTCCTGGCTGGCGCCGCCTTCGAGAATCTCGTCCCAGCCCATCAGGGTCTTGCCCTTGCCGGCCAGGTAACGCTGGATGCGCTGAATGAAATAGCTTTGCAGACCGTCCTCGTCCTTGAATCCCTGTGCATGCATCAACTGCTGGCAGGACGCGCAGTCGTGCCAGCGATCCTTGGGCACCTCGTCGCCACCGATGTGCACCCAGGGCGCGGGGAACAGCGGAAGCACTTCATCCAGCACGTTCTGAAGAAAGGTGAAGGTACCCGCGTCACCCACGCAGTCGATGTCCTTGAACACGCCCCAGGTCGTCGGCACGGCAAGGGCCTTCCCGGTGCATGACAGCTCCGGGTATGCCGCCAGCGCCGCCATGCTGTGTCCCGGCATCTCGATCTCCGGGATCACCATGATGTTGCGTCGGCGCGCATATGCGACCACGTCGCGGATCTGCGCCTGCGTGTAGAAGCCACCGTAGCGGCTGCCGTCCGCCTCGGTGCGCCACGCACCGACCTCGGTGAGTTTCGGATAACGCTTGATCTGGATACGCCAGCCCTGGTCGTCCGTCAGGTGCCAGTGGAAAACGTTGATCTTGTAGTAGCTGAGCAGATCGAGCTGCTTCTCGATGAAGGCAACCGGATAGAAGTGCCGGCCGACGTCAAGCATGAAACCGCGGTACGCGAACGCCGGCGCATCCTCGATGCGCACGGCCGGAATCTGCATCGACGTACTTTTCCCAGGCGGCAACAGTTGCCGCAGTGTCTGCACACCCCAGAACAGACCCTTGTCGGTCGCCGCGCTGATCGTGACCTGTTGCGGTGTCACCTCCAGTCGATACGCCTCGTCGCCGTGCACGGATGAATCGATCCTCAACGCGATCCCGTGCGCGGCATGACCCGCGGATACGGCGATGCCGGTCTGCTCGTGGATCGCATCACGCAGGAACGAGGCGATCTCGCGCGAACGCGCATCCCCGGGAGCAACGATTCCGGTATGCGCATCCAGCCGGTAACTGCCCTCGCCGACCTCCATCTGCTGCGGCTTCGGGATGATCGAGATATCACTCGCAGCACAGACACCTGCCAGCAGGACGGAAAGCAGCAGCCACCAGGTCGCAAGGGTCTTGAACATTGTGAGCTCCAGCCATTTGAATAGGACGACTGGCCGTCGTGCGCTGGTCGGCTCCGGCATTGCCGGGGCCGACCAGGCAGAACCGCTCAAATCACCTTCAATCGAGCCTGCCTCAGTTGAGCCTGCTTCAATCAAGTTTGTAGTCGAACGTGAGGAACATCTCGCGACCGTTGTATTCACTGCCGGTCTGCCCCGTCGTGACGAACTCGAAGCCACCGGCGTAGTACGGAATCGAAGAGACCTTGTTGAAAATGTTGGACACGGTGAACTTCAACTTGGTATCCGGGTTGATCTGCCAGCCGATCGAGGTGTTCCAGGTAATCCACACCGGCGTATGGCCCTCGTACTCGGTGTCGCTAACGGTTACAGGTGTGCCATTGACTTTCACCTGGCAAACACCGGTAGGAACCGTCTCGGTGCCATTTTGCACAGTAATCATGCTCGGCTGGATGCCATTGGGCAGCGTATTACAACTACCGTAGTTCGGGGAGCGCAGGCTGCCGTCGCGCACACCGGAGATCGACACGTCCCAGTCGCCCTTGTGCCAGTCGCCGATCCACGTGATCCTGCTCGCCACATTGTTGTAGCGGGTGTTTTGCAGCTCGTCGGAAGCCAGCACACGCTGCTTGTATTCGAGGTTGTCGGTGTAGTTGATGTTGGCGCTGAAGTCACCGTAATCCTCGGTGTGCAGCCTGTAGTCCAGCGAGGCATCTATACCGCTCACGTACAGCGAAGCCTCGTTGATTGGGCCGGACTCCTCCGAAACGATCTGGCCAGCCGCATTGCGCTGGACCATCTGGGTCACCATGTTGCAATACGCCGAACCCGGCACGTGCGCCGTATACGGCGACAAAGCCGATGTGCCGTTTGCCTGGTAGCCGGTCAGGCAACCGGCCTCGTCGACCAGCACGGTGGCCGGGTCGAGGTACTCGATGGCGTTGTCCACTCCCATGTGCCAGTAGTCGGCAGAGAACGACAAGCCCTGCACGCCCGGAATCTGCCACACGAAACCATAGGTCCAGGAGTGGCCAGTCTGCGGCTGCAACAAGCGGCTGCCTTCCGTAGTCAGGTTGTAGTACTGCGAGGTGGAGCGCTGCACCTGGCTGCACCACGTGCTGTTGCTCTGACCGGCCTTAATGGCGTTGATGCACTGCAAGGGATCGATGTAATCACCGATCGGCGAGGTGGAGCCGGTCAGGTAGACGGCTTGCATGTCTGGCGCCTTGAAGTTGGTGCCGTAGCTACCGCGAAGCAGCAGACCGTCATACGGCCGCCATTCGAGGCCCGTGCCCCAGGTACGGGCCACGTCGGCGCGGCTGGCGTCGTGGTACTTGTCCAGACGGCCGGAGATGGTCCATGTCACCGAATCCAGAATCGGTACGCGGAATTCGTTGCCGAACGAATAGCGCTGACGAGTGCCGCCGCCGGTGAGATACGCCCCGAACGGATTCTGGAAATTGTTGTTGTCACCGCGCGCGTCGGGCGAGAGCAGGAAGCCGTTGTGCGCGGCCTCCAGCACCGCCGCCCAGCCTATCGGCTCCTCACTCACCCACGGGAGCTTGAAAAGGTCGCCGTTGATGCGGAACTGCACCTGGTCCAGCCACGACGAGGAGGTGTTTTCGCCATTAACCCCGAACTGGCTGTATTGCTGCGGCGTGATGGGGTTCCACCACTGCTGCCAGTTCATGGCATAAATGGGAATGGTGGTGCTGGCGCCACCATCGACGTTGCTGTTGCCCGAGACGGTGGTGGTGCCCAACTGCTTGCCTTGGAAGAAGTTGGTCATGGCATTGATGTCGATGCCCGTGTAGTCCTCGCGCACGGTGTACTTCTGGCTGTTTAGGTTCAAGTCCCAGTTGAACCGGCTGTCATCGAAGCTGCCCCGCAGGCCGGTCTGGATGTTCCAGTTTTGCTCACGGTCGTGGGTGTTGGCCGACGTGCCCATTTCCTGCGCAGTCAACTGGCGCACGGCCTGACTAATGACCTGCCCCGTACTCTGGTCATAGAACGGACCGGTGGCGAATGCGGGTAACTGGGTGTTGGAGATGCCCACCGTGTCATACAAGGCCACCGAGCCATAGAGCTGCAGGCTGCTGCCCTTGAAATCGTACTCGCCGGCCAGGTAAGCGTTGTTGCTGATGCTGCCGGGCGTCAGCACCCAGTTCTGAAACAAGGTGGGCTGCGAGCAGTAGTAACCATTATTCGTCACGTTGGCGATCTGGGTGCCATTGGTGGTGACGGTATGCGACTGGCTCAACTGCGAGTTCGTGAACTTCCCGCAGGTGCCCGCCGGCGGCGTGAGGTACTGGCCCGAGCCGTTCTGCGCGGAGAGGGCAATCGCGCCTTGCGCGTCGTACTGGTAGCCGAACATGCGCGAAGCCGGGCTCCAGGAACCGTAGCCTGCAGAGGCCACCGAGTCCTGATACGGACGATCACTACCCCACAACGCCGTACGGTTGGACTTCTCCACGTTGTAGAGGATGTGCCAGTTGTCGCCGGACTTGCCACCGAAGAAGTTGATGTCGCCATAGGCGCGGCCACCGCGGGTGGCACCGCCGCCGGTGACTTGCAGTTCGTCACCCTGGTAGTTCTTCTTCAGGATCACGTTGATCACACCCGCCACTGCGTCCGAGCCGTAGATCGACGAGGCGCCGGAGGCCAGGACCTCGATATGGTCGATCATGCCGGTAGGGATGTTGTTGTAGTTCTGGAAGTTGCTCTGCTTGTTCAACGGCTGCGGGTAATCCACCACACGATGGCCGTCGATCAACAGCAGACTGAAGCCAGGGCCGACGCCGCGCAGGTTGACCGAGCGCGCATTGACCGAGCTGGAACCCCACGAGGACGGGTCCGATGTCTGCTGGCCCACCTGCGGCAACGAATCCAGGAATTCCCACAGGGTGGTGAAGCCCTGTTGCTTGATCTGTTCGCCGGTGATGCTGACCACGGGCGCATTACCTTCGATTTCCACGCGCGGGATCATCGAGCCGGTGACCGTGACCTCCTTCAGTTTGACCGCCTTGTTCTTGTCCGTCGCGCTGGACGATTGCTCGTCCTGCTGCGCGCTCGATGACGCCTGCTGCGCAGCAGGTGGCTGATCGCTGCCGGACGACGCCGACTGCGCGAAAGCCGGTGGCCCGAACAGCGCCAGCGCCATGGCACTGGCCAGCACGCTACGATGAAAACGGATCTTGCCCATGATTGCCCTCTCCCCGTTGAAACCCGATCTGTGATGTGAAACCCCGGGTCCCCAAACCCGGCGCCGATAAACCACCCTCCGCCACCTTCCACTCGACGTACCCGGGTCTTCGACGGAAGACCTCATGAACGTCTGTATCGATCCAAATCAAGTGCCGCCTTCAACCCTCCTGCCACGTCCCGCGTCACCGTTACCGAGATGAAGTTGCCGAACTGGCCTGAGACGAACGACGCCCGGTCGCGGGCAATTCATCCCAAATCTGCGGATCTTCCGCCCCCAGTACCCACGAGCAGAATCCCTGCAGGCCGTATTGCCTCACCACCGCATAGCGGTCGCGGAAGGCATGCGCATCGGGCAGGAATACCCACTCGCGCATCTGGTCGCGATAGAAGTAGAACCAGGATTCGTGCTCGACCGGATCCCACTGCACCGTGGCACCGTATTGCTTGGCCAGCGGCAGCGATTCATCGGCGTCGATGTAGTCGGCCGAAATGTTCGACGACTCCTTGCCATCCGCGTGCACCGGATTGCCGGCGTACCAGTGGTAGCCGTACAGCGGAATGCCCAGCGAGAGCTTTTCCTTCGGCACCACAGCCAGTGCGTATTTCAGGTGCTCCATGGTCCATGGCATGCCGGCCACCGGACCAGGCGTGGTCCAGCGCGTGTGCTGGTCGTAGGTCATCAGACAGACCAGGTCCAGCACCCTAACCAGTGCCTTCAGGTCGTAGGCACCGCGCCAGTATTGCCACATCCATTTGCTGAAGGCGCCGCCGCCGGCATAGCCGGGCGCATTGGGCACCACGGCCATCGACAACTGCAGGCCATGCTTGTGCAGTGCCTCGGCCGTCTGTTTCGTCAACAATGTCAGTGCGTCGCGATCGGTCCAGGCGATGTTCTCGAAGTCGAACTGGAAGCCGCTGAAGCCGTGCAGCGTGGCCTGCCCGATGAGCGAGCCGATCATCGCCTGCTTGGCCTTCTCGTTGCCCAGCAATTGATGGAATTTCGCACGATCGCCACCCGCCGAAACGATCGGCATCACCGTCACGCCGTTCGCCTTGGCAACCTGCATCACGTAGGGATTGGGTTGCCCGGAGACCAGACCGTCCTCGTCCACGTTGTACCAGGTCGGCACCAGCACATCGATCTTGTCGGCGTGATGCACGAACGAGTCGATCGATTTCTGCGAGTCCAGCATGTAGAACAGCGCACTCGGCGCATGTGCGGATGCACCGAACGGCAGGACCAGGCACAGCAGGACGAACAGGCACTTCATCATGGTCGTATGCATCCGCATCAGGGGCGTTCCATCCCGATGCGGTACGCATAGACATGCACACCGGCCGGCTGCGCCGGCAAATCGAGGCTCAGGCCATCGGGCTGTTGCTTGAAGACAATCGGCTTGCCGGTCGCCAACGATGTCACCGAGGTGACCTTCGTCGCCGGGCCGATCGAATGGATCAGCGCATGGCCCGTCGTCGGCCACGCCATCTCGATGGCGTACAGCTGCGAGCCCTTCGTGGTGAAGCGGAAATCCTCCGCGGTGTACGGCTTGGTCTTGGTGTCCTCCATCGTGCCGGCAACCACTTGAGTCGGGCCTTCACCAAAGCGTCGCCATGGTCGCGTGCCGTAGATCGCCTCGCCATTGGTATGCAGCCACTGGCCGATCGCCTGCAG
This sequence comes from Rhodanobacter koreensis, assembly GCF_054782855.1. Taxonomy (NCBI): domain Bacteria; kingdom Pseudomonadati; phylum Pseudomonadota; class Gammaproteobacteria; order Lysobacterales; family Rhodanobacteraceae; genus Rhodanobacter; species Rhodanobacter koreensis. The sequence goes on from NZ_BAAGRR010000001.1 coordinate 403,238, forward strand.
GATGTGCGTTGCCTGCGGCGGGATGGTGCCGTCGGCCTTGGGGCCGATGTTGAGCAGCAGGTTGCCGTTCTTGCTGACCACATCGGCGAGCAACTGCACGATCTCGTCAGGTGACTTGTAGGTATCGCCTTCGGCGTATCCCCACGAATCGGGGCTGACCGAGGTTTCGGTCTGCCATGGCTCCTGGCGGATATCCGCCGCCTGCCCGCGCTCGATGTTCATCGTGCCGGTGCCGGGACGCATGTCGTCGAGCTTGTAGAACTGCACGACCGGCTGCTTCCGCGCTGCCGCCTGGTTGTAGTAGAACGCGACGAACTCGGCCAGCGCGCCGCGGAAACGCGGCTGGCCGACCCACCAGTCGAAGTACATCAGGTCAGGGTGGTAGTCCTGCACGATCTCGGACGAACGCGCCAGCCAGTCGTCGAGGTAGGCGTCGGACACAAACGTCCAATCGACCTCCTGGCCGTCTTCGCCCTTGGCCGATTCCGACGGATGCGCCGGGCCATACAGCGCGGCGTAGCGCGGATCGTTCACGTCGGAATTGAAGGTGCGCCCGTATTCATAGAACCAGTCGTGCTCGGCCCGATGCGACGACAGGCCCAGCTTCATGCCCTGCGCGCGGATCGCCTTGGCCAGTTCGCCGATCACGTCGCGATGCGGGCCCATCTTCACCGCGGTCCAGTCGGACAGTTTCGAGTCGTACATGGCGAAGCCATCGTGGTGCTCGGCAACCGGCACCACATAGCGCGCACCGGCCTCGCGGAACAATTTCGCCCAGGCCTGCGGATCGAAATGCTCGGCCTTGAAACGCGGGATCAGGTCCTTGTAGCCGACCTGGGGCATCGGCCCATAGGTAGCCACCTGATGCTGGTAATAGTTGGCGTACTCGCCGGTGCGTTCGTAGGCGTGCCGCGGATACCACTCGCCTTTGTAGGCTGCCACCGAATACACACCCCAGTGGATGAAGATGCCGAACTTGGCATCCCGATACCACTCGGGAGTGCGGTAAGCGGTCAGGCTCTGCCACTCCGGCTGCATCGGTCCCTGCCAGGCGACCTTGCGGACCTGCGTGAGGATGGCCTTGCGCGCACCGTCGTATGGCCGGTTGGCAGCCACCCACTGCTGCTCGATCGTTGCCGCATCCGGTGGAGTCACCGAAGGTGGCGCATCGGCGGCGATCGCCGCCGTGCCGCAGATGGCGGCAACCATGCACGCCCCCATGCAAAACGATGGCACGCGATCCATCAGCCACGACCTGCGACCGTTCGTTCCTGCTTGCTGCTCGTCGCGCATGGACTCAGCCCGCCTGATCGTGGACGGGACGATTCATCAGCCAGCTCGCTGCGCCAATGACGCCTAGCTGGCCGTGATCCACCACATGCACGGGAATGGTTTGCAGGAAGGGGCGCATGGCACCCTTGTCGAGAAAGCGATGGATGAAAGCACTTTTCCGCACGAACCCGATCGTGCGGGCCAGAAAACCGCCGGCGAGATAGACGCCACCGGTCGCGCCATAAAGCATGGCCAGATCGCCCGCAAACGAGCCGAGCCATCCGCAGAACATCTGCAGCGTCTCCACGGCCAGTGCATCTTCGTTGGCACCCGCTGCCGCGGTAAGGGCCTCCGGCTGGTCGAACACCACCGGTTGCCGTTCCAGCCGGCACAAAGCGCGATACAGGCGCAACAGACCGGGGCCGGACAACACGTGGTCGTACGGCACATGGGTGTCGGCCAGTGCCAACTCGCCCAGCACTTGCTGCTCGCGACCCACGCGCGCGGCGAGCTGGATATGACCCGCCTCGGTGGCCAGGACGACCGGTCGCGGACCGGGCAGACGCACCGCCACGCCCAGTCCCGTTCCCGGCCCGACAACCACGACGGGGCCTGCGCCAGGTCGCGGATCTTGCAGCGGCATCATGCTGGCCACGTCCAGATAGGCCGTGGCATATGCCAGTGCCTCGAAATCGTTCATGACCTTGACTTCGTCCAGCGCCAGCACCTGCTCGAGTGTTGCCGGCACGATCGGCCACTGCAGGTGGCTGCTGACCACTTGGCCTTCATGCAGGAAACCCGCACAGGCGAGCGCGAGCTGCTGCGGCCTGACGGCGTACTCATCGCAGAATGCCCGCACGATGACATCCAGGCCCGCGTACTCGGCGCATTTGTAGGTACGGTGGGTCAGTACCGTCGGGGTCTCCCGATCCGGACCAAAGGCAACCAGCCCGACACGGGCATGGGTGCCGCCGACATCAGCGGCAAGCCATGCATGTCGCTCATCGAAGCGTGGAACTGTTGCCGCAACGGGCATGGCTCCTTCACGACCGGTGGGCAACGAGTCGATATCACGTATCGCGCAATGCATTTGGCCACCACCTTTCATGTACCGCTCCACCCGGATGTACCGCTCCGCTCAGCGCGCTGAATCGGCGGAGCTGTCACGTCGTCAACCTGCCGAACGAGCCCCGCGCATCCCCTCCCGAGCGTTACGAGGGTGGTCTTGAGGCAGCCCAGCGCGACACCGCCGTTGCATGGGTGAATTAATACTTCATATTTAGATCGAGGCAAGTTGCAACGCAACAAAACTGTCGCGCGAATTTCGAGTCATGCGATCCCGTGGCATTTCTGCCCGACACGCGAGGTTTTCAGCACACGCTGCTCAGGTGGCAGCGAGAGAAACCGCCGCCGTGGCCGGCATGCCGAACGCTGGCGGCCGATCGGCCAGGGCCGCACCGAATTGCCGGTTCGGCGTCGCGGACATGCGGAACTCCAGGGTGCCGCCAGCGGCCAGTTCGGCGTGGCTGATCCAGCTGCGTGTCCACGGCTTGCCGTTCCATTGCACCGATTCGATATAAGACCGCTCCGGCCCGTTGCCGATCGTGCGGATGATCAGCTTCCGGTCACCGGCAAGCGCGACCTCGGCGTGATCCAGCAGCGGACTGCCGAATACGTAATGAGTACTTACCGGATCGACCGCGTACAGGCCCAGCGCACTCAGCACGTACCACGCGCTCATCTGTCCGCAGTCTTCGTTGCCGGCCAGGCCATCGGGATCCGGCGGATACATGGTGTCCAGCAACATGCGCACGCGCGCCTGCGTCTTGTAGTGCGCGCCGGTATACGCGTAGAGATAGGCCACGTGATGGCTCGGCTCGTTGCCGTGCGCATACTGGCCCACCATGCCTGCGATATCCGGCGGCGCATCGGCCGGTAGTGTGGAGCTGGTGGTGAACAGCTCGTCCAGCTTGCGCTCGAACGTCTGCTGGCCGCCGAACATGTCCATGTACGCATACAGGTCATGCTGGTTGAGAAAGGTCGCTTCCCACGCGTTGGACTCGGTGAAGTCGCGCCATTGTTCCGAATGGCCCATGCTGCGCGGATCAAACGGTTCCAGCCATTGGCCATCCAGTCCACGTGGCCGCATGAAGTTCAGCTTCTTGTCGAAGACATGGCGATAGTTGCGCGAACGCCGGCGCAGTGCCTCGGCATCGTCCCTGGCGCCGGCCGCCTCGGCCAGATGCGCCATCGCCCAGTCGTCATACGCGTATTCGAGTGTCTTGCTGACGGCCTCGCCCTCCTTGTCGCTGGGGATGTAGCCCAGCTTGCGGTAGTACGGCAGGCCACGATAGTCGTCGTCCATCGCGCGCTTGCGATAGATCGGCCACGCGCGCGCGTAATCGATGCCGGTGAAACCCTTGGCCTGCGCTTCGGCGATCACCACGGCGGAGTGGTAGCCGATCATGCAGCCGGTTTCCACGCCTTGTAGCGGCCACACCGGCGGCCCCGCGGGACTTTCCGCGGCCATCCGCACCAGCCCGTTGACCAGGTTCGGCACGCGCTCCGGCTGGTACAGCGTCAGCAGCGGATGCAGCGCACGATAGGTATCCCACAGGGAGTACGTGCTGTAGTTGTGCTCGCCCTCCGGCAGCTGGTGCACGGCCAGGTCCATGCCGCGGTAACGGCCATCGGCGTCGCTGAACAGCGTGGGCGCGAGCATGGTGTGGTACAGCGCGCTGTAGAAGCTGCGCAGGACCGACGTGGACGATGACTCGATGCGAATGCGCGAAAGCTCACGCTCCCAGGTTTCCGCCGCGCTTCCCCGCACCCGCTCGAAATTCCAATCGGGAATGCCCGCATCGAGGTTGCGCAAGGCTCCATCGATGTCGACCGCCGAAATGCCCACCTTGACCAGCAGCGGCGCATGCGCTGCATCGTCGAGATGCAGCACGGCCTTCAGATGCGTGCCCCTGGCCTCGGACGTGCCATCCGGCAACGGCTGGTCTTCGCTGTACAGCGAGGCACGCGCGAATGGCCGCGACAGCTTCATCGCAAAATAGAGATGCCGCCCGTCCGCCCACTGATGCACGCGGCGACCGCCGACCAGGGTGTCGTTGCCGACGATGCGCAATGTCGCGTCGCTGACCTTGCACGGCACCTTGGCGTCGTCGTGGAAACCATGCGCGAGATCGACCAGCAGATGCGCGTCGCCGCCTTTGCCGAAAGTGTAGCGATGCAGGCCCGCACGCAGCGTGGCCGTCAGTTCGGCGAGGACGTCGTGATCGGTGAGGTGCACGCGGTAATAGCCGGGCACGCCATGCTCCGAGGCGCGGTCGTAGCGTGAACGATAGCCCTTGCCAGGATGCGCCACGCTGTCCGGTGACAGCTGCGGCCCATGCGCGGCGCCGTCGAAGCGCGAGCGGTAATTCTCGTCCGGCAGGCCACGTGCACCCGGCTGCAGCAGCACCGGCCCCTGCGCCGGCATCACCAGCACGTCGAGCATGTCGCTGGCGCCGGTGCCGCTGAGATGCGTGTGCGAGAAACCCATGATCGAGCCGTCGCCCTGGTGGTATCCCGAACTGGCATCCCAGCCCGCATCATTGGTGTCGGGGCTGAGCTGGACCATGCCCCACGGCATCGACGCGCCGGGATAGAGGTGGCCATGCCCGCCCGTGCCGATGAATACATCGACGTGCCGCGAGACACCGGCAGCCGACGACGATGCCTGGCCAGCGCCCGGATGTCTGCCCGCGACGCGTGGAGCGGCGAAGGCGGCAGCGGGATCAAGGCGACCGAGCAGGCCAAGGGCCGCTGCGCCTTGCAGGAATTGTCGACGGGTCACCATGCCATCTCTCCAGTTCGTCAATCATGTGCCGCGTGGAATCACGCCGCGCTCAGGCGCGCCGCAGCAGCTGGGGTTGTCGTCCGGCCAGGTCGACGATCAGCTCGCCGAACAGGCTGTTGGCCCAGGCGAACCAGGGCCGGGTGTAGTGCGTTGGATCATCCTGGTCGAAGGTCTCATGCATGAAGCCGCTGCCCGCATCGGTATCGCGCAACCATCCCAGGCATTGCCGGATCTGCGCGGGATCGTCGCTGCTCTGTGCATACAACATGATCGACATCGGCCAGATCATGCGCAGCCCCTCGTGCGGGCCACCAATACCTTCCGCCGCACGGCCCTTGAAGAAATACGGATTGCGCGCACTCCATGCCAGGTCACGCGTGCGGCGATACAGCGGATCGTTGCGATGGCAGCAACCCAGATACGGCAGGCTGAGCAGGCTCGGCGCATTCGCATCGTCCATGAACAACTGGTTGCCGAAACCGTCGATCTCGTACGCCCAATAATCGTGGCCGTCGTCGCGGCCATCACCATCGTGCATGCGCCCGTCGCGATGTACTGCCTGCTCCACTTCATCGGCGAGTGCTTCGCAATCGGCAGCGAAGGCGAGATCCCGGTGGATGGCACGGCTCATCTGCGCCAGCTGGCGCAGGCTGACCACGGCAAACAGGTTCGCGGGCACGAACAGCGGATACAGGCAGGCATCGTCGGAGGGACGGAACATCGAATGGATCATGCCGTTGGGCCGCGTCGGGTTGCCGTAGCCGCCGAGGAACTGGCTATCGGTCGGCACTTCCGACTCGCGCTGGAAGTGGTAAGGCCCGCGATCATGTTTGCGCTGCTGCACGCGGAAGGTCTTGAGCACCAGCTGCATGGCCGCACGCCAGTCGTCGTCGAACGGTTCCGTATCCGCCGTGGCCTGCCAGTAGCCATGTGCCATCCGGATCGGATAGCAGAGCGAGTCGATCTCCCATTTGCGTTCACCGACGCCGGGCTTCATGTCGGTGCTGTCGTGGCGTGCCCAGGACAGCGGCGGCGCATGCGGATCGGGCATGAACGCGTTCGCGTACGGATCGATGCGGATGCAGCGCGCCTGGCGCCGGATCAACCCGCGGAACAGTCGACGCAGTGCGGGATCACCGTCGGCCAGCGGAATATACGGCACCACCTGTGCGGAGGAATCGCGCAGCCACATGGCATCGATGTCGCCGGTGATGATGAAGGTGTCCGGCTTGCCGTCCAGCGTACCGAGCTCGACGGTTGTATCCAGCGTGTTCGGATAGCAGTTCTCGAACATCCACGCCAGCTTGGGATCGTCGATGACGGACTTCACCCGGGCAAGCTGGCGCTCGACGGCGTCGCTGGCAAACTTGCGCTTGCCTGGCGCAGGGCGCTTGCTCGCGTAGGTCGACCTGATGTCATTCGACGACACTCGTGCCTGCGCCAGAGCGGGCAGCACTCCGGCAGCGGCGCCAGAGGCAGCGACACCTAACCATTTCAGGAAATCACGGCGCGTCGGAGTGGACATCAGCGGGGCACTCCCGTCATGGCATCGGCCAGGTTCTGTATCTGCAACGCATGCCGCAGCCGGTCAAGCGCAACCCGGCTCTTCACGACCAGCGTCACGCTCTGTCCGGGCAGGATATCGAAGGCGTTGTCGGAAACCTCGGCGTCGAGATCGCCGAAGGACACCCAGACATCGCGTGCGAGCTTGTCGGCGCCGAGGGTCAACGTGTAGCCATCCGGCGCCACCTCAAGTTTGGACCGGACCTGTGGCGCAGGCAGCCGAAGGTTCCTGGCATCGTCGAAGAACACCAGGTTCCGCGATATCGTCCTTTCGCCATCGATCAGCTCGAACACGGCGAAAGTCGCATGCGGGTCCGCACCCTTGAGCAGCTGGGCGTCGGTGTAGCTGGCGACCCGGATGCTGGTCAGCGCAGGCAGGGTCACCGATTCCTCATGTTCATCCAGCACCTTGCCTGCGAAGTTCATCACGCGCATGCGCCAGCGTGCAGGCAGAGATGTCGTGCGGTCGGAAACCAGCGAAACCATGGTGCTGCCATCGTGCCGCAGGGCAGCAACAAGCAACGGGGCATAGAAGCGGCGTGCATGGAACTGCAGCGCCTTCCAGCGACCGTAGTAGTCGATGCTCGACCACGACGCTCCAGGCCAGACGTCATTGAGCTGCCAGTACAGCGAACCCATCGATTGCGGCCTGGCGGCGCGTAGATGCTCCGCCGCCAGCTGGATGCCATCAGCCTGCATCACCTGGCCGAGATAGACAAAAGACGAAAAATCCCTGGGAGTGCCGTAACTGCGCGAGATGTAAAGCAGAAGACGCTTGTTGCCGTTGCCGCTGTCGTATTTCTGGTGCGCGCGCATCACCGGCGATTCCGGCTGCAAGTCGCCCTGATCGGCAAACGCCTGGATCGTGCGCATCACCGGAAACGACTGCAGACCGTATTCCGACTGGAAACGCGGTGTGATGTCGAGGTACTCGGTGGCCGGCTTCGCTTCACCCGACCACACGTTCCAGTAGTGGTAATCACCGTCATCAAGCACGTTGGCAGGGCCGTCGTAATCGGTGCTCGGCGAACTCGCCCAGTACGGTACATCGCTGTCGTAACGGGTGACCACGTCGCGCAGCACATTGCCGAACAGATTGACCATGCCGGTGACGATGCGCTCGCGTTCGTCCGGCGAGACCGTCTTCTTGAATGCCTCGCGATCTGGCCAGGATTCCCAGCCGGTCTGCACCTCGTTGTTGCCGCACCACAACACGATGCTGGGATGGTCGCGCAGTCGCTTGACCTGCTCGATCGCTTCCTGCCGCGTGTTCTCCGTAAAAGCCACATCGTGCGGCGGGATCGCACCGCCGAACATGAAGTCCTGCCAGATCATGATGCCGAGGCGATCAGCCATCTCGTAGAAACGGTCCGATTCGTAATAGCCACCACCCCACATGCGCAGCATGTTCATGTTGGCGTCGCGCGCGGATTCCAGCACGTGGCGCACCTGCGCATCACTGACACGTGTCGGAAAACTGTCGAAGGGAATCAGGTCGGCGCCCTTGGCGAACACCGGGATGCCGTTGATGACGAATTCGAAACTCCTGCCCCACTGGTCCTTCTGCCGGCGCAGTTCGACGGTGCGCAGGCCGGTGGCGTGCCGGGCGCTGTACTGCTCGCCATCGGCATCGCGGATGCTGGCCTTGAAGGTATACATGTCCTGCGCGCCGTACCCGGCCGGATACCACAGCTTCGGACTGGCGATGCGCAACGGCACGCTGACCGGGTTGCTGCCGGGATCGACCGTGACGTCACGCTCGACCTGCGCGACCGGCTTGCCGTCAGGACCGCTTACCTCGACGTCGACGTGCAGTGGCCGACTGGCATCGGCCTCGATCTCGAACTGCGCGTCGACATGCGCGGCGGTGGCGCTGATATGCGTCTGCGCAATGTGGAAATCGGCGACGCGCAGCACATCCCAGCTGTCCAGATGCACGTCCTGCCAGATGCCCTCGGTAACGATGCGCGGGCCCCAGTCCCAGCCGTATTGATAGTTGGCCTTGCGCAGGTAATTGGCCGTCTGTTTGCCCTTGGGTTCGTCACCGAAAGACGAATCGAACTCACCCGGCAATGCATAGGGCTGCTTGAGCAGCCACGGCTGCAGGCGTTTGATCGGCGAGTACAGCCGCACTTCCAGCGTATTCGCGCCTTCGCGAAGCAGTGACTTCACCGGTATCCGCCAGCGGCGAAACATGTTGTCGGCGGCGATCAGCCTGCTGCCATTGAGATAGACGTCCGCAAAGGTGTCCAGGCCGTCCAGCACCAGCTCGATGTGCTTGCGTGCCAACGTGGCGCGGTCCACGTTGAACACCGACCGATACTGCCAGTCGGACAGGCCCACCCACTGAATCTGCGCTTCGTTGTCTCGATGGAACGGATCAGCGACCAGGCCGGCCGCCAGCAGGTCCGTCTGCACGGTGCCGGGCACGGCGGCGGGTTGCCAGCGCGCGGCCTGCGGGTGAGCTGCGGCATGGCCGTCACCCGGAGCGAGCCGGAACTGCCAGCCGCCGTCCAGCATCTGCGTAGTCAGGGATGCCGCCATGCCATGCAGCGGCAGCATCAGCGCCACCAGAGCAATGATTGCCCGGATCAGGCCTCGCTCCATGCACAACCGGTGCGCGCGTGATCTCACTGGGTTGATCGAGGCGATCATGTTGATACCTGTACGCGGCAGCAATGTCGTGGGGGCGCAGCAACAAGTCCGGTCATGGCAGCTGTGAACATCCCCGACCCCTTACCCAAGGCAGCGATCCTGTGTGCGGCCTGTCTCGTCACTCACGCACACGAGCTGCTTGCGCGAACCATCGAGGTGCTGTCCACTGAAAATTTAGATCGATCTATTTCTGTACGTTAGCATTCGTTTCGCGGCCGATGCATGCCGCACTGCAATATGCCGTTGCATGCTCGATTTCGGTTACATTTGGATCGTTCCAATCAGCGGATAGCCGGCCATGGCCACGGAAAGCACCCACCCTGTCCATCGCAAGATCACCCTCAATGACATCGCCAGGGAATGCGATGTCTCACGCGCCACCGTCTCACTGGTGCTGCGCGGCAGTCCGCTGGTGAACAAGCACACCCGTGCCCGCGTCGAGGAGGAACTGCGCCGGCAGGGCTACGTCTACAACCGTGCCGCCGCCAATCTGCGCCGGCGTACTTCGTCCAGCATCGCGCTGGTACTGAACGACCTGGCCAATCCATTCTTCGCCGAGTTCGCCGCGGGCGTCGACGCTGCGGTCGGCGATGCCGGTTTCGTCACCCTGCTCGGCTGCACCAGCGAATCCTCGACGCGCGAACAGGCGGTGCTCGGCTCGCTGATCGAACACGGACCGGCCGGCATCATCCTGTCGCCGGCCGAAGGCAGCAACGCACAGCAGGTGCTGGCCGCGATGGGCGCACAGACGCCGTTGCTGCTGTTCAACCGAGAACTCGGCGGCGACCTGCCGGAATACGCGCACTGGGATCTGCTGATGCTGGACAACCAGCGCGGCACCCGGCTCGCTACCGAACACCTGATCGCGCAAGGCCACCGGCGCATCGCGTTCTTCGGCGGCCATCGCGACTCCAGCTCCTGTCGCCAGCGCCACGCCGGCTATGCCGAAGCGATGCAGGCGGCCGGCCTGCACATCGAACCGCACTGGCAGGTGGAGTGCGCGCCGACCCGGCTCGATGCCGCCGGCCGGACTTCCGCACTGTTCGCGAGCACGCCGATACCGACCGCGGCGGTCTGCTACAACGATGCCGTTGCATTGGGCCTGATGCTCGGTCTCAACCAGCGTGGCCTGCAACCGGGTCGCGACTTCGCCCTGACCGGCTTCGACGACATTGCCGAGGCATCCGTGAGCATGCCGCCGCTGACCACGCTCAGCGCGGCACCGCGCGCACGCGGCCGTCAGGCCGCCGAACTGCTGCTGCAACGCCTGCGCGAACCGGCGGCCAGCACCCGTCGCACCATCGCGCCGGTGCAACTGGTCATCCGCGAAAGCAGCTGCCCGCCAATCACCGTCTGACCTTTCCATCCAGGGGACCCCCTATGGCCTTTGCCACTGCGCCACAGTCATCCGCCACCACTGGTTCATCCGGCCAGCGCTACACCGATTACCCGATGGCGCTCGGCGTGCTCACCACGATCTTCTTCATGTGGGGCTTCCTGACCTGCCTCAACGACATCCTGATTCCGCACCTGAAATCGATCTTCCAGCTCGGCTACGCGCAGGCGATCCTGGTGCAGTTCACCTTCTTCGGCGCGTACTTTCTGATGGCGCTGCCGGCCGGGCGATTGGTCGCCGCACTGGGCTACAAGAAGGGCATCGTCGCCGGACTGGCGATCGCCGGACTCGGTGCACTCGGCTTCTGGCCTGCTGCCGACCTGCACCTGTATCCCGCCTTCCTGGGTGCGTTGTTCGTACTGGCCACCGGCATCACGGTGTTGCAGGTGGCCGCCAATCCGTATGTGGCGTTGCTGGGACCTGAGGCGACCAGTTCCAGCCGGCTGACCCTGGCGCAGGCGCTGAATTCGCTGGGTACCACGCTGGCCCCCTTGTTCGGCGGCCTGTTGATCCTCTCCAATGTCGTCAAGAATCCCGACGAGCTGGCCGCGCTGGCGCCGGCCCAGCGGCTGCTCTATGACACCCAGCAGGCCCAGGCGGTGCAGTTCCCCTATATCGGGCTGGCCGTGGTGCTGTTCCTGCTGGCGATCTTCGTATGGTTGTTCCGCCTGCCGGCGTTGAGCGAGGCCACCGACAAGGGCGACCACGACAAGCACGGCTTCATCGAGGTGCTGCGCCATCCGCACGTGTTGTTCGGCGTGCTCGGCATCTTCTTCTATGTCGGTGCCGAAGTGTCGATCGGCAGCTTCATGGTCAATTACCTGTCGATGCCCGATATCGGCCACATGAGCGAACAGCAGGCAGCACACTATGTGTCCTGGTACTGGGGTGGCGCGATGGTCGGCCGCTTCATCGGTTCGGCGCTGATGGCGAAGTTTTCACCACGAAAACTGCTGGCGCTGTTCGCCACGATCAATGCCCTGCTGGTATTGACCACCATGCTCGGTGGCGGCGACATCGCGGTGTACAGCATCATCGCGATCGGCCTGTTCAACTCGATCATGTTCCCGACCATCTTCGCGCTCGGCATCGAGCGGCTGGGGCCGATGACCAGCAAGGCCTCCAGCCTGCTGATCATGGCGATCGTGGGCGGTGCCGTGATTCCCTATGTGCAGGGCGTGTTTGCCGACCACATCGGCCTGCAGCATGCGTTCTTCCTGCCGCTGCTCTGCTATCTGTACATCGTGTTCTACGGCATCCGCGGCTCCAGGGTGCGCAACCTGCCGCAAGCCGGCTGAAAGGGGCGTTGCGCTGCCCGAGCCTTTCCCATTCCGAGAAATCATCCGCATGTCCAAACCACCCATCCTGTGCTTCGGCGAGGCGCTGATCGACTTTCATGCCGAAGGCGGCGCCGGCTCCGGTTTTGCGCGGCAGTTCGTGCCGTTTGCCGGCGGTGCCCCGGCCAACGTTGCGGTGGCCGCCGCCCGGCTCGGCGGCACGGCACGTTTCGCCGGCATGCTGTCGCATGACCGCTTCGGCGATTTCCTGCTGGACAGCCTGCAGCATGCCGGCGTCGGCACCGACGACGTGGTGCGCACCGAGGCGGCGAATACCGCGCTCGCGTTCGTCACGCTGGATGCCCACGGCGAACGCAGCTTCAGTTTCTATCGCGAGAACACGGCCGACCTGCTGTTCCGTCCGTCTGATTTCCGCGCTGACACGTTCCGCGATGTCGCCGTGTTCCATGTCTGCTCCAACAGCATGACCGACCCGGCGCTGGCCGCAGCCACCCGCGAAGGCATGCAACGCGCGCACGCCACCGGCGCACTCGTCAGCTTCGATCTCAACCTGCGTCCGGCGCTGTGGCCGGCCGGCCCCGATCCCCAGCCGCTGCTGTGGCCGGCGTTGCATCTGGCCGATGTGGTGAAGCTGAGCGCAGAGGAATTCGCGTGGCTCGCGGTGGATGGCGAGCAGGCCGCACTGGACCGGCTGTGGCTGGGCCGCACCCGGCTGGTGGTGGTGACCGATGGCTCCAAGCCGCTGCGCTGGTTCCATCCCGATGCCGACGGTGAACTGCCGTGCTATCCGGTCGACGTGGTCGATTCCACCGCCGCCGGTGACGCCTTCGTCGGTGGCCTGCTGTGCTGCCTCGCCGAGCTTGCGGCCGGACCGGACCGGATCGACCAGCTCGTCACCAAACTGCCGCGCCTGCACGCCATGCTGCGCTTCGCCGCTGCCTGCGGCGCGCTCACCGTCACACGCCAGGGTTCGTTCGCCGCGATGCCGCGCGGCGACGAAGTGCTGGCTTTCATGGAGCAACAGGCATGAGTGCCGCTCCCGCCATGCCCGACTTCCGTTCCGCCGCATTCCTGCGCAGCCATATCGCACAGACGATGGCGTTCTATCACCCGCGTGCGATCGATCCGGACGGCGGCTTCTTCCACTATTTCAAGGACGACGGCACGATCTACGATCGCCGCCATCGTCACCTGGTCAGCAGCACGCGCTTCGTCTTCAACTATGCGATGGCGGCGCTCGAGTTCGACAACCGTGACTATCTGGCTGCGGCGCGACATGGCCTGAGCTACCTGCGCGAGGTACACCGCGATCCGCGCAGCGGTGGCTATGCCTGGACGATCCGTGACGGCCAACCGGAAGACCGCACCAACCACGCCTATGGCGTGGCCTTCGTGCTGCTCGCCTATGCCACCGCCTGCAAGGCCGGCATCGCCGAAGCCGCGGCATGGATGGACGAGACATGGCAGCTGCTGGAGCGGCACTTCTGGGATGCCGATGCCGGGCTGTACCGCGACGAGGCCGATGCCGACTGGCACTTCAGCGACTACCGCGGACAGAACGCGAACATGCACATGTGCGAGGCGATGCTGGCGGCCTACCAGGCCAGCGACGAGCCGCGCTACCTGGAACGCGCGCTCACCCTCGCCGATCACATGACACGCCGCCAGGCGGCCAAGGCCGGCGGACTGGTGTGGGAGCACTACGACAGCGACTGGAAGATCGACTGGGATTACCACCGCGACGATCCGAAACACCTGTTCCGCCCGTGGGGTTTCCAGCCGGGTCACCAGACCGAATGGGCCAAGCTGCTGCTGATCCTGGAACCCTTGCTGCTGGAGCGCGGCCGCGAGGAAAACTGGCTGCTGCCGACCGCGAAGCAGCTGTTCGACACCGCGCTGGCGCGTGCCTGGGACAACGAATACGGCGGCATCTGCTACGGCTTCGCGCCGGACGGCAGCGTGTGCGACGACGACAAGTATTTCTGGGTGCAGGCCGAATCGCTGGTCGCCGCCGCGCTGCTGCATGCGCGCACCGGCCTGGCCGTATATGACGACTGGTACGGGAAGCTGTGGGCATACGCGTGGGAGCATTTCGTCGATCACCAGTACGGTGCCTGGTACCGCATTCTCACCCGCGACAACCGCAAGTACGACGACGAGAAAAGCCCGGCCGGCAAGGTCGATTACCACACCATGGGTGCCTGCCACGAATTGCTGCACGTGTACCCGTCGGGCTGATGCCGCCCCGGAGGCTCAGTTCAGCACCCGGCTGGCGGCATCGGCACGGATCCGGCCGGGGCTGATCCCGCTCACCCGCTTGAACAGGCGCCGGAACGCCGCCTCGCTGCTGTAACCGAGCTGCTCGGCGATGCATGCCACAGACTGCTGCCGGGTGCGCAGCAATTGTTCGGCGATGCTCACGCGCCACTGCGTGACGTATTGCATCGGCGGCATCTTCATCAACTGCGTGAAGCGCTCGGCGAACGCCGAGCGCGACATGCAGGCATGCGAGGCCATCGATTGCATGGTCCACGCATGACCCGGAGTTTCATGCACAGCCTGCAGCACTCTGGAGATGCGCGCGTCGGACAATGCCGCAAACACGCCGCGCCGCTCGCCGGCGCGATGGACGTAGTCACAGACGGCTAGCGCGAACATGGCATCGGCCAGCTTGTTCAGAAGCACCTGCCGGCCGGACAACCCGGCATTCACCACCTCGACCATCATGCGCGACAACTGCCGGAAGGTGTTGCCGGCGTCTTTCGAGCGGACCACGAAGCAGGCAGGCAATGCATGGCTGAGCGGATGTTGCGAGTTGCCCGAGAAGTGCAGTTCGCCGCAGATCAGACTGGTGCGATCGGCGTGCTCCGAAGCCGTGTGGCCGACCGCGCCGAGTCGATGCGGGTCGCCGTGCGGAAAGATCACCAGATCGCCCGCCTCCAGATCCAGTGCGTGTTCCAGTGCGCTGCAATGAACCTGGCACCGGCCTGCACCAACCAGATGGAAAAGGCCGCAATGATAGCGTGGCTCGTCGAGAAACCATGAGCCGCAGCGGTGCAGTTCGGCGACGACATCCACCCGCAGCATGGACTGATTGAGCAACGACTCGAGCGCCGGTTCGATCAGCGTGGGACGCGGCCCGTCGGACAACATCGGATTGAGTTCGATATACACGGGACGTCCTTCCGTCGAGTAGCTCTATGGCTTACTTCGTCGGAAGCACGTTGAGGGTTACACGTCCGATTTACCCCCATGGACACCGGCGCAGACCGGGGCGACCAGGCAGATACCTTCAAGGCAACGACCAGCCGCCGATCAGCCCACTGCCGAGCCACTGTTGCAGCAGGCCGGCCATACGCCGCATCGCGATCGCCGGATCGTGATGTTCGGCAAGACGCTCGCACAACGACGCAAACGATTCGCCATTGATGGCTCCTGCCAGCGCGGAGCGTTCGTCAGCCTCGATCTGCCGGTAGCGCACGGTCAGCGACTGGCGCCAGACCAGCAGATGACGCGACTTGTCATAGCGACGCCGGCGCGGGCGCGGATCGCTGCGATCGGCGGCGCGGCGGAAGGACTCGACGTTGTGCCGGGTCGACAGCACCTGCAGGTGCGCGAGCGGACGCAGGCGCAGGTCCGCCCATGCATCGGCGGGCACGCCGGCCAGATCCGTCGTGGCAAGCGCAGGCTCATCGGCCGCATCGAATGCCGTGGAGATGGCCCAGTCCAGCCCTGCCATCTCGGCCAACTCGGGCTTGTCGCGCCAGGGCAGCGTGTACTCCAGAAACGCTGCCAGGCCGGCACCGTGCCAGCGGATGTTGTAGTGGCCGGAAGGATGCGCCTCGACATAGCTTTCCAGCAGGTTGCCGAAACGCCGGCCTGCCATCATGGCCAATCCCGGGAATTCCGTGGCCAGCGCGTCGCGCAGGCGGATGCGGTAACCATGTCGATAGATGGCCAGCCGACTCGCGGCATCGGCGCGTGCATCGGCATGCAGCTCGGGCAGCCTCGGCGACTGGTCGGCCAGCACGGCTTGCAGCAGGTGCTGCTGCAACGCCTGCAGGCTGCTCATGCCGCCTCCTGCAGCAAGGGCATCGCCAGCAAACGCGCATGATCGAGCTCGGCCAGCAACTCGGCCAGCGGCGGCATGTGGTCGTCGCGTTCGATCATCGCCGAGACCCTGCCGTAGCGACGCACGGCTTCGATGTAGAGCTCCCACACTGCATCGACGACCGGCGCATCATGGGTATCGATGAGCAGATGCCCGCCATGCTCATGACCGGCCAGATGGAATTGCTGCACGCGTGAAGCCGGGATGCCGTCGAGATAATCCAGCGGCGAGAACCCGTGGTTGTGCGCGCTGACATGGATGTTGTTGATGTCGAGCAGGATCAGGCAGTCCGCGCGCTCGGCCACCGCGGCCAGAAACTGCCACTCGGTGAGCTGCGAATCGGCAAAGCTGATATAGCTGGAAACATTCTCCAGCAGGATGCGCCGGCCCAGCACGTCCTGCACGCGCCGTACCCGATCGACGACATGCGTGAGCGCTTCCTCGGTATAGGGCAATGGCATCAGATCATGCAGGTTGACGCCCTGCACCCCGGTCCAGCACAGGTGGTCGGAGATCCATGCGGGTTCCACACGCCGTGCCAGCGCGGCGAGGCGGGCAAGATAACCCTCATCCAGCGGATCGGTGCTGCCGATCGACATCGATACGCCGTGCATCGCCAGCGGGAAGCGCTCGCGGAATTTTTCCAGCCAGACCAGCGGGCGCCCGCCGGGAATCATGTAATTCTCGGAAACAACCTCCAGCCACTCGACATGGCCAGGGTTCTCGAGCAATGCCTCGTAATACTCGACGCGCAGACCCAGGCCATAACCCAGGCAGGGCAGCTTGCGAGAGTTTGTCTCGGTAGTCATGGCATCGGAGACCGTGAGCAGGCAACTTGAAGAAGAAGGGCTTTCCAGCCACGCCGGAAAGCCCTTCTGGCGGTATCAGGAAGACTTGTTGGCTGCCTGGGCAGCCGTGCAGTCGGCCTGGGTCTTCTGCATGGTGAAACCCTGACCCTTGCACGAGTTCTGACCCTTGCACGAATTGGTTGCCTGCTTGCACGCGCCATGACCCTTGCAGGATGACGAGTTCATGCACTTGACCGCGGCCGCACTGCCGGCACCGCTCGGAGCAGCGACGGCAGCGGACATCGAGGACACGGCGAACATACCGGCGACCATCATGGCCATCGCGGCACCGTTGAGTTTGTTGGTCTTCATTAAAGTAACTCCTGACAAGTCATGTGGGCCGCATCGGTGCGGCATGAGGGAGATCTTGCCGGGCTGGGTTTTCGTACCGCCTTGAACCCGTTCCGACAATCGCATTCTCTGCATCAGCGTGGCTGCTGACTGTTCCCGCGCATCCTGTTTTTGTGCCCGATCGTCCGGCATCGAGCAAGCCGGGGCACGACCGGACGCACGGCAAGAAAGCGTGGACGCCCGAACATGGCGGGGCGCCGATGACCACCCGCATGATGCTGGCACACCCATGCTCACAGGACTCCCATGATGCGCCAGTTCATCGCTGACAAGGCTTCACGCCTGCTCGACCTGCTCCACGCCGGACGCTGGATCGGCCCGCTCGTGCCACGCCTCGTGTTCGGCTATTTCTGGCTGGAAACGGGCATCGCCAAAGTACAGAACCTGGACGGGTTCACCCAGCGCTTTGTCGGCTGGCATATCCCCTACCCCGCGTTCAGCGCCGGCCTGTCGGCCTGGACCGAACTGCTTGGCGGGCTGCTGATCATGCTCGGTCTGTGCACCCGGCTGATCTGCATACCGATGCTCATCAACATGGCCGTCGCCGTGACCCTGGTGGTATCGACCAACCTCATGGGACTGGACGATTACGTCGAGGCGGACGAGGTGGTCTACAGCCTGATCTTCTTCTGGCTGCTCATCGCCGGCCCCGGCAAGGCCAGCCTCGACACGCTGCTGGCGCGCTGGCTCGGCATTCGCACGCATGCCTGATCGGTGGCCGCACAGGTAACCGGGGCGATCCCGGCAACGAAAAGCTGGGTGCATCACGTCGAATCACGTCGACGAAGTCCATCGGCACACTTTCCATGACTACGGGTACCACCATGAAAACAGGCATAGGCAAATATTTGATGGGCGGCGCACTTTCCCTGATGCTGGCCGGCAGCGCACTGGCGGCCGAAGTGCCGTTCAACCAGGCCCGCTTCGAGCAGGCCAGGGCGTCTGGTCAGCCGGTAGTCGTCTATTTCCATGCGGACTGGTGCCCGACCTGTCGCGTGCAGCAGCCGATCGTGGCCCGGCTTGCCGCAGAACCACAGTTGAAACCGGTGACGATCTTCGAGGCCGATTACGACACCGAAACCGCGCTGGAGAAAACGTTGAAGGTCACACAGCAGTCGACTTTCGTCGTCTTCCGGCAGGGCCACGAAGTCACCCGCTCCACGGGCCAGACCGCAGAGCCGGCAATCCGCGCGACGCTGCTGAAGGCCTTGTAATGGACTTCGGCATCGGCACATATGCGGTGAGCTTTCTGGCTGGCGTCGCATCCATCCTCTCGCCGTGCGTGCTGCCGATCCTGCCGATCCTGATCGCCTCGGCACTGTCCCGGCATCGCCTTGGCACGGCGGCGCTGGCGCTGGGACTCGCGTTGTCGTTCGCGCTGGTCGGCATCTTCATCGCCACCCTGGGCGCATCCATCGGCCTGGGCCCCGAGACGATGCGGCACGTAGCTGCCACGTTGATGGTGCTGTTCGGCGTGGTGATGCTCTCGTCATGGCTGCAGGCCGGATTCGCGCGTTTCAGCTCGGGCCTCGGTTCGACCGGTCAGCGCGCGCTCGGTGCGATCAAGGGCGAAGGCCCGCTCAGCCAGTTCCTGATCGGCCTGCTGCTCGGCCTGGTCTGGAGCCCCTGCGTCGGCCCCACGCTCGGTGCCGCCACCACGCTGGCGGCACAAGGCAGGGATCTCGTCCAGATCAGCCTGCTCATGCTTGTATTCGGACTGGGCGCCGGGTTTCCGCTGCTGATCCTGGGTGGCCTGTCGCACGCGACGATGATGCGGGTGCGCGGTTCACTGGCATCCGTCGGACATGTCGCGAAGTCGGTGATGGGCGGTCTGTTCGTGCTGCTCGGCGTACTCATCCTCACCGGCCTCGACCGCCGGCTTGAAGGCTTTCTCCTGTCGATCAGCCCCGAATGGCTGACACGGCTGACGACTTCGCTGTGACGGGCAGATGTCCTGCAGGAAATGCCACGGCCCACGTCCGCGGTCGAAAGGGTTCGCCACCTGCATGAGTCCTGCGGCATGCCCGCAACCATGCCGCACCGCTGCCGCAGATCACCCGTGCGGTGCATCTCCCCGATAACGCAAGGCTTCCACCAGCAGCGAAAACGCCGGCGAGTGCTGGCGCCGGCTCGGGTAATAGAGGTGGTAGCCGGGGAAAGGCGGGCACCAGTCGGCGAGCACGCGTTGCAGCTTGCCGTCGGCGATGTCGACCCGAACGATGTCCTCGGGCACGCAGGCGAGGCCGAAGCCATCGAGCGCCGACGCGATGATGTGGCGGGTGTTGTTGAAGGTCAGCCTTCCTTCCACGCGTACGTTCAGCGCGCGGCCCTTCTTCTCGAACTCCCATGCGTACAGGCCGCCGCGTGTGAGGAAACGGAGATTGATGCAGTCGTGGCCGGTGAGGTCGCGTGGCGTCTTCACCCTGGGGCGCGAGGCCAGATAGTCCGGTGAACCGACCACGGCCATGCGCATCGGCGGACCGATCGGCAAGGCGATCATGTCATTGGCCACCTGTTCGCCGAGGCGGATGCCGGCATCGAAGCGCTCGGCAACGATGTCGGTGAGGCTGGAATCGCTGATCACCTCGACGCGAATGTCCGGGTACTCGGGCAACAGCTTGCGCAGCACCGGCCACAGGATGCTGCTCGCGGCATGTTCGCCGGTGGTGATGCGCAAACTTCCGCTTGGCTTGTCGCGCAGTTCGCTCAGATTGGCCAAGGCCGCGTCGATGTCCTCGAAGTTCGGCGTCAGCTCGCTGGCCAGTCGCTCGCCCGCTTCGGTGGGGGCCACGTTGCGCGTGGTGCGGGTCAGCAGGCGCAGCCCCAGCCGTGCCTCCAGCCCGCGGATGGTATGGCTGAGTGCCGACTGCGACACACCGAGCTGCGCGGCGGCACGCGTGAAGCTGCGCTCGCGTGCCACCGCGAGGAAGGCCAGCAGGTCGTTGTAGTTCTCGCGTGCCATGTGCCGGCCATCCATTGATGAATTCAGATCATAAGAGCATTCGAATTATCCCGTCTAATCAAACAAGCCCCGGCGGCACAAACTGCACGCATTCCGATAACGGGATCTGCCACCTGACAGGCCAGCAGCAGAATGCACGGCCTGCATCCGCGCAGCAGCCTTGGTAAAGGCCTGAAGGTCATCGGCGCCGTCAATGCCGCAACACCTGCCTTGGAGAAACACCATGAGAACCCGGGTTCTTGGAAACAGCGGCCTCGAAGTCTCCGCCATCGGCTTCGGTTGCATGGGCATGACTTCCGCGTACGGGCAGCCGGGTGACCGGCAGGACATGATCGCGCTCACGCGAGCCGCCGTGGAGCGCGGTGTCACGTTCTTCGATACGGCCGAGTCCTATGGCCCGTTTGCCAACGAGGAGCTGGTGGGCGAGGCGCTGACGCCGGTACGCGACCGGGTCGTGATCGCGACCAAGTTCGGCTTCGACATCGACCTGCAGACCGGTGAACGGCGCGGCGGCGTCAACAGCCGTCCCGAGCACATCAAGGCGGTCGCCGAAGCGTCGCTGAAGCGGCTCAGGACCGACCGCATCGACCTGTTCTATCAGCACCGCGTCGACCCGAGCGTACCGATGGAGGAAGTGGCCGGCGCAGTCAGGGATCTGATCGCCGCAGGCAAGGTCAGGCACTTCGGCCTGTCCGAAGCAGGTGTCGGCAGCATCCGCCGCGCCCACGCGGTGCAGCCGGTTGCCGCCGTCCAGAGCGAGTATTCGCTGTGGTGGCGCGGACCGGAAACCGAGATCCTGCCGACCCTGGAAGAACTGGGTATCGGCTTCGTGCCATTCAGTCCGCTGGGTGCGGGCTTTCTCACCGGCAAGATCGACGAAACTACCCGGTTCGAGAGCACGGACTTCCGCACCGCAGTTCCCCGTTTCGCGCCGGAAGCGCTGAAGGCGAACATGGCACTCGTGGATCTCGTGCGCAGCGTAGCTACACGCAAGGGCGCGACGCCCGCACAGATTGCCATCGCCTGGCTGCTTACGCAGAAGCCGTGGATTGTGCCGATTCCCGGCACCACGAAACTGCATCGATTTGACGAGAACCTTGGCGCGCTTGCCGTCGACCTCACCGCCGTTGACTTGCGTGAGATCGACGAAGCCGCCTCGAAAATCACGACGCAGGGCGCTCGTCTGCCCGAGAGCGTACTGAAAATGACCGGACTGTAATTCCTGGACTATCGGAATCAATGAAATGAAAAGCCGCATATTGGGAAACAGCCGACTCGAGGTTTCCGCGCTCGGCTTCGGCTGCATGGGATTGAACTTCGGCTACGGCCCTGGCCCGGGCAAACAGGAAGCCATCCAACTCATCCGCGAGGCGTTCGAGGCCGGCGTGACCTTCTTCGATACCGCCGAGACCTACGGCCCGTTCACCAACGAGGAACTGGCCGGCGAAGCACTCGCACCGATCCGCGACAAGGTGGTGATCGCCACCAAGTTCGGCTTCAAGGACGGCGACTCGAAGACCGGCATGGACAGCCGGCCGGAGCGCATCCGGGTGGTCGCCGACGCTTCGCTCAAGCGGCTGCGGACTGATCGCATCGACCTGTTCTACCAGCACCGCGTCGATCCGAACGTGCCGATGGAAGACGTGGCCGGCGCAGTCAAGGAGTTGATCGCCGAGGGCAAGGTGAAGCACTTCGGCCTGTCGGAAGCCGGCGTGCAGTCGATTCGCCGAGCGCATGCGGTACAGCCGGTCGCGGCGCTGCAAAGCGAGTATTCGCTGTGGTGGCGCGAGCCCGAGCAGGACGTGTTGCCGGTGTGCGAGGAGCTGGGCATCGGCTTCGTTCCGTTCAGCCCGCTCGGCAAGGGCTTCCTCACCGGCAAGATCGATGCGAGTACCGCGTTCGCCAAGGACGACTTCCGCAACCTCGTGCCGCGCTTCTCGCCGGAAGCGCGCCAGGCCAATCAGGCGCTGGTCGATCTGCTCGGCAGGATCGCCGCCGGCAGGCAGGCGACGCCCGCACAGGTCGCGCTGGCCTGGCTGCTCGCGCAGAAGCCATGGATCGTGCCGATTCCCGGCACCACCAAGCTGCATCGTCTGCAGGAAAACATCGGTGCCGCCGCGATCGATCTGGGCAAGGTCGAACTGCGCCAGATCGAAGACGCCGTGTCGCAGATCCAGGTACAGGGTGATCGCTATCCAGCCCATCTGGCCGCGCGCGCGGGCAAGTGAGTGATCGTTACGGCAGGGAGCTTCGAATAATTTCACCTCAAGTTCGTCATCCCTGCGGCTTTCAACAGCCACTGGAATGACGAGATTGGAAAGTTTTTCGATGCTCCCGGCATCCGACGAGCAGAACGAAATTTGGAGACAGCACCATGGCAATCACCGAAACCGCACAACGCAATCACGACCAGCTGTTTCCCAATCACGTCTCGACGCTGAAGGTCAGCGATCCCGAGCTGATCGAGACCTTCGACAATTGGGCGTTCGACGAGGTGATCGAAGCCGCCGACATGGATGTCCGCCTGCGCCTGATGGTTCAACTGGCGGCGCTGATCGCCTGCCAGGCCGTAAACGAATACCGCGTGATGCTTGGCGCAGCCCTCAACGTCGGCGTGACGCCGGTCGAGGCCAGGGAAATCCTGTATCAGGCACTGCCCTACGTGGGCATGGCCAGGTTGTTCGATTTCCTGCATGCCACCAGTGAGGTATTCGTGAGCCGCGGCATCGCCTTGCCGCTGCCGGAGCAGTCGACCACGACGGCGGACACGCGGTTCGAGAAGGGACGGGCAGCGCAGAAGCGGATCTTCGGCGATCGCATCGATGCGATGGTCGCGCAGTCGCCGAAGGATCAGCTGCACATCCAGCGTTTCCTGTCAGCGAACTGCTTCGGCGATTACTACACTCGCAACGGCCTGGACTTGCGCACTCGCGAACTGCTGACGTTCGCGATCCTCGCGTCACTCGGTGGCTGCGAACCACAACTGGCCGGTCACGTCGCGGGGAACCTGGCCGTCGGCAACGATCGCCAGGTGCTCATCGCCACCATCACGCAGCTTTTGCCCTTCATCGGTTATCCACGCACATTGAATGCCATAAGGGTGATCAACGAGGGCACCTTAGCGTGAGCTTTTATGTCGTCATTCCCGCGAAGGCGGGAATGACGGCGGAGAGTCCCCCGTAATGACGAGAGCCGAAGTGTTGTGCATCACTCCGCATACGTTTCCGTCCACCCACAGGAATTGCTCACCATGGAAATCATCCGCAACGGCTCGCTGCCCTCCGTCACCGGGCCGGCCGAGTACTTCACCGGCAAGGTGCGCATCGATTCGCCGTTCAAGGGCATCGGTGGCGCGAACGTGTCCGGCGGCATCGTCACCTTCGAGCCGGGTGCGCGCAGTGCCTGGCATACCCATCCGCTGGGACAGATCCTGATCGTCACCGCCGGCAAGGGCTGGACCCAGTGCGAGGGCGGCCCGATCGTGGAGATCAACGCCGGCGACATCGTCTGCTGCCCGTCGAACCATCGACACTGGCACGGCGCCACCCCGACCACCGCGATGACCCATATCGCCGTCCAGGAAGCGAAGGACGGCAAGGTGGTCGAGTGGATGGAGAAGGTCACCGATGAGGAATATCTTGCAGGGCCGACACCCTGACCCCATTACTTCAGCACCCCTGATCCAAGCCACCAGCAAGGAAAACCCCATGACCACCAAAGCCTACGGCGCACACGCCGCCGACAAGCCGCTGCAATCCATCGACATCGAGCGCCGTGCACCCGGCCCGCAGGATGTGCAGATCGACATCGCCTATTGCGGCGTCTGCCATTCCGACCTGCATACCGTGCGCTCCGAATGGGGCGGCACGCTGTATCCCTGCGTGCCGGGCCACGAGATCGTCGGCCACGTCAGCGCGGTGGGCAGCGAGGTCTCCGGCTTCAAGGTCGGCGACACCGTGGGCGTGGGTTGCCTGGTCGGCAGCTGTCAGCATTGTGCGGCCTGCGACGAGGGCCTGGAACAGTATTGCGAGAACGGTTTCGTCGGCACCTACAACGGCCCGACCGCGGACGCGCCCGGACACACGCTGGGCGGCTATTCGCAGCGCATCGTGGTCGATAAAAAGTTCGTGCTGAAGATCCGCCACCCCGAATCGCAGCTCGCCGCGGTCGCACCGCTGCTGTGCGCAGGCATCACAACCTACTCGCCGCTGCGGCACTGGAACGTCGGCCCCGGCAAGAAGGTTGGCGTGGTCGGCATCGGCGGCCTCGGGCATATGGGCGTGAAGCTCGCGCATGCGATGGGAGCGCACGTGGTGGCGTTCACCACCTCGGACAACAAGCGCCAGGCAGCACTGGACCTGGGTGCGGACGAGGTAGTGGTGTCGCGCAACGAGAGCGAGATGCGCGCGCACGCCAACAGCTTCGACTTCATCCTCAACACCGTGGCCGCCAGCCATTCGCTGGATGCCTTCACCGGCCTGCTCAAGCGCGACGGCACGCTGGTGCTGGTCGGCGTGCCGGAGCATCCGCATCCGTCACCGAGCGTGGCCAACCTGATCTTCAAGCGACGGAACATCGCCGGCTCGCTGATCGGCGGCATCGCCGAAACCCAGGAAATGCTGGATTTCTGCGCGGAAAAAGGCATCGTCTCCGACATCGAGATGATCCCGGTGCAGCAGATCGACGAGGCCTACGATCGCATGGTGAAGGGCGACGTGAAGTACCGCTTCGTCATCGACAGTGCATCGCTGGCGAAATGAGGTTTCCTTCGAGGGCACCCGGCATCGTGTAACGCTGCCTGACAGCGATGGCCATGCCTTCGCGAAAGCTCCAAGTACAGTGCTTCAAAAGGAAACAGCCCGCCAATTGGCGGGCTGTTTCGTCTTTGCAACGCTCGACGACTGGCAATCCCTAGAACGGAATCTCGTCATCCGCGAAACCGCTGTCGGCCGGCGGAGGCGCCTGGCGCTGCTCGCTGCCGCCGCGCGACTGGCCACCGTAGTTGCCACCGCCCTGCTGGCGCTGGCCACCGCCCTGCGGACGCTCGCGCTGGAACCCGCCGCCGCTGCCACCGCCCTCACCGCCGCCGAGGCCACCGAGCATCTGCATGTCGCTGGCGATGATGTCGGTCGAGTACTTCTCGACGCCGCTCTTGTCGGTGTACTTGTCGGTACGCAGCGAGCCTTCGATATAGACCTGCCGGCCCTTCTTCAGGTATTCGCCGGCGATCTCCGCCAGCTTGCCGAACATCTTCACGCGGTGCCACTCGGTGCGTTCCTGCTTCTCGCCGCTCTGCTTGTCGGTCCAGCTTTCCGAGGTGGCGATGCTCAGCGAGGTGATCGCCGCACCGCTGCTGGTGTAACGGACTTCGGGGTCGTTGCCGAGATTGCCGACCAGGATGACTTTGTTGACGCCACGTGCCATGGGATTGTCCTCTGTTGAACCGGCCGCAAGTGATGGGATGGGTTGCGGCCGGAGTGGTGAAACTGATTGGCTATCATAACCGCGTGGCAGATCGAATCCACCTGTGCTAAGCCCAGCCAGGCGTGGGCCGGCTCCGATACCGGCCGTCTGTGCCGGAGGCCAGGTACCGCAAGGGTTCTGGCCGTCAGCCGGGCTACGCCACGATGAACCGGTGACCAACCCCCGGTTCGGTCTTCAACCAGCGCGGATTGGTGGGGTCGTCGCCCAGTTTCTGCCGCAGCTTGCCGATCACGATGCGCAGGTACTGGCTGTCGCCGGTGTGGGTCGGCCCCCATACCTCACGCAGCAATTGCTGCTGGGTGACCACGCGGCCGGCATGGCGCAGCAGCATCGCCAGCACGGCGAATTCCTTGCGGGTCAGTGCCAGCGGCACGCCATCCAGACTCACCTCGCGACGGGCCAGATCGATGCTGAGCCGGCCATCGTCGTAGCGCGGTGGCACCTCCGGCTCGCCCGGCCGGTTGCGCAGCAGCGCACGCAGGCGCGCCATCAGTTCCTGGATGCCGAACGGCTTGGTCATGTAGTCGTTCGCGCCGCGATCCAGCGCGCGTACCTTTTCACTCTCGGCATCACGCACCGACAGCATCAGCACCGGCAGCTGACTCCACTGGCGCAGTTCGGCCAGCACGGCGTGCCCCTCCATGTCCGGCAGGCCGATATCGAGAATCACCAGATCCGGTGTGCGCGTGGCCGCCAGTGCCAGCCCCTCGGCAGCCGTCGCCGCCAGCAGCACTTCGTAGCCCTCGGCGCGCAGGCCAATGTCCAGAAAGCGGCGGATCTGCGCTTCGTCGTCGATCACCAGGATGCGCGGAGCGGCTGAAGTCATGAGTCGGGCATCACTGATCAACATCGGGTGGCTGCGGCAACGGCAGGCTGATGCGGATGGTGGTGCCGATGCCGTCGCCGGGCAAGGCCTCCACGCTGCCGCCGTGCGCGCCGATCATGCCGCGGCAGATCGCCAGGCCCAGTCCGGTGCCCTGCGGCGCCCGATCACCACGTGATACCGAGTAGAACATGTCGAAGATGCGCGCCCGTTCGTCTTCCGGTATGCCAGGGCCGCGATCGCTGACGTCGATCAGCAGGCGTTCGCCGCTGCTGTGCACGCTGACCCGGACCGGCTCGTCCGGCGGCGAAAAACGCGCGGCGTTCTCCAGGATGTTGAACAGCGCCTGCTCGATCAACGCGGGATGCACGTAAAGCAGCACCGTCTCCGGCGGCGTGATCGTCTCCACCCGCAACTCCGGGAACAGCTTGCGCAGCCGCGTCACCGCGGCGGCCACGATCTCCGCGCTGTCGGTCCAGTCGCGATTGAGTTTCAGCGTGCCGTGGCCGAGCCGGGTCATGTCGAGCAGGTTCTGGATATAGCGGTCCAGCCGCTGTCCCTCGCCGAGGATCGCCTGCAGCAACTCGTGGCGTTCCTTCGGCGGCAATTTCTCCTCGTAGCTGATCAGGGTGCCGGCGGCACCGATCATCGAGGCCAGTGGCGAGCGCAGGTCGTGCGACACCGACGACAGCAGCGCGTTGCGCAGGCGCTCGGTCTCGCCCTGCACGCGCGCTCCTTCGAGTTCGTCGGACAACCGGGCGCGTTCCAGCGCCTGGCCGATGTCCTGCGTCATCGCCAGCGCGAGACTGCGCTGGTCGGGATCGGGCTCGCCCATCGCCGGATCGAAACGCAGCGCCATCGCGCCCAGCGGGCGGTTCTCATTGCCTAACGGTAGCACCCAGCATGGCGCCGCATTCAAGGTATCGGTATAGCGACCGGCCGGCTCGCCATGTCGATCGCTCCAGTCAGCCGCAGCCAGGTCCTGGGGAGACAGGGCGCGTTCCGGCGGCACGCTCGCCACCACACGCAGCACCTGCTCCGCATCGCGGGCGAGGATGGCTGCCTCGCAGCGCAGCGCATGCGCCAGTGCCTTGCTGCCGGCCGCACGAATACCTGTAGCGTCGGCGCTGGTGGTCAGCTGCTGACCCAGGATGAGCAGCGCGCGCGATTGCACGTGCGCGGCGCGCAACGACTCCACCTGCAGCGCCAGCCGGGTCGCCAGACGGCTGCACACCAGCGCCGCGACCAGGAACAGGCCTACCGCCAGCACATCGTCGGAACTGGCGATGTCCAGCGA
Source organism: Rhodanobacter koreensis (assembly GCF_054782855.1). Classification (NCBI taxonomy): domain Bacteria; kingdom Pseudomonadati; phylum Pseudomonadota; class Gammaproteobacteria; order Lysobacterales; family Rhodanobacteraceae; genus Rhodanobacter; species Rhodanobacter koreensis. The sequence continues at coordinate 431,145 of NZ_BAAGRR010000001.1, forward strand.
GTAGCGTGGCGGCGCGAAGAAGAAGTTGTAGCCGACAAAACACAAGATGGCCGTATAGACGGCTACCGCCATGCGAGTGCGCACCGCCACCACCAGTACCGCGGTGAGGAAGATCAGCGACAGGTTCGCCACCGACAGGTAGCGGTCTCCGATGAAAGCCAGCCCCAGCGCCACCAGCGTGGCCAGGGTGGCGTAGAGGTATTCGCCACGCCGACCCAGTCCACCCGGCATGTTCGGCAGGCGCAGGCGACGGCGTGACGCCGCCCGCTCGCTCGGCGTGGCGATGATGGTCAGTTCCAGGTGTGCGCCACGACGCAGCAGCAACTGGGTCAGCGAGCGGCCGAGCATGCGCGCCACCACCCGTTCGCGGGTGCGGCCGAGGATGATCTGGCCGACGCCCTCGCGATCGGCGTGTGCCAGCAGTTCGTCCGCGATCGCATGGCCGCGCAGGATGATCGCCTCGCCGCCGAGCCGGCGCGCCAGCCGCATCGCCGCATCGCGCCGCTCACGGCGCGCGGGATCCAGCCGTGCACCGGTATCGACGAAGGCGACGCTCCACGGTGCACCGCGACGCTCGGCGATGCGCCTTGCCACGCGTACCAGGTACTCGCTCTGACCGTGGCCGTCGATCGCCGCCAGCACGCGCCGGCGCACCGTCATCGCGCTGCCGCGCGCCAGCATGTGCTCGCGCAGGTCGCTGTCGACGTGGCCGGCGATGGTGTCCAGCGCCAGCTCGCGCAAGGCGGCCAGATTGGTCGGCGAGAAGAACGCGTCGAGCGCGGCGGCGGCCGTCTCCGGCACATACACCTTGCCCTGCTTGAGCCGACCGATCAGCTCGCGCGGCGGCAGGTCGACCAGCACGATGTCGCGCGCGTGATCGAGGAAGGCATCCGGCACGGTCTCGCGCACGGTGATGCCGGTGATGCGGCGCACCTGGTCGTTGAGGCTTTCCAGATGCTGCACGTTGAGTGCGCTGTACACCTCGATGCCGGCATCGAGCAGCTCGGCGATATCCTGCCAGCGCCGCTCATGCCGGCCGCCGGGCAGGTTGCGGTGTGCCAGCTCGTCGACCAGCAGCACCGCCGGCTTGCGCGCCAGCGCGGCATCCAGATCGAACTCGGTGAAGTCGCGCTCGCTGCCGTCGGACGACTTGTAACGCACCTGGCGGCGCGGCAGCACCTCCATGCCTTCCAGCAAGGCTGCGGTTTCGGCGCGGCCGTGCGTCTCGACCACGCCGACCACCACATCCACGCCCTGCCGCTTCAGCTCGCGCGCGGCGGACAGCATCGCGTAGGTCTTGCCGACGCCGGGCGCGGCGCCGAGAAAGATCTTCAGCCGATGGTTGCGCTCATCCTGCCCGGTACTCAGCAGGGCGTCGGCACGCGCTTCGCGGGAGGGTTCGGTCATGCCCAGGGTTCGATCATGCGTGAAGCAGTCCGGTGAATAGCGCTACGTTAGCGCGATCAGCTGCCGTGCGTCTGCGGCGCATCCAGCGCGAGGTTAAGCTGCAGCACGTTGACCCGTGGCTCACCGAGCACACCGAGCTGGCGCCCGCTGGTGTATTCGTTCACCAGTGCCTGTACCTGCGCGGTGCTGAGCCCACGCGCCTTCGCCACCCGCGCCAGCTGGTACTGCGCCGCCGCCGGACTGATCTCCGGGTCGAGGCCACTGCCCGAGGCAGTGACCAGATCCACCGGGACCGGCGCGGTGTTGCCCGGATCGGCGGCGCGCAGCGCGGCGATGCGCTGCTTCACCGCGTCGGTCAGCGCCGGATTGGTCGGGCTCAGGTTGGAGCCACCTGAGTTGACGCCGTTGTCCGCCTGCGGCGTGGTCGCCGACGGCCGGCCCCAGAAGTACTTCGGGTCGGTGAACGACTGGCCGATCAGCACGGAACCGATCGGCTTGCCGTCCCTCACGATCAGGCTGCCGTTGGCCTGCCGCGGAAAGACCAGCTGGGCCAGCCCGGTGGCCACCAGTGGATAGAGCACGCCGGTGATCACGGTCATCAGCAACAGCAGCATCACGGCATTGCGCAAGAGCTTGGTCATGGTCATCACCTCAGTAGTGCAGGATCGCGTCGATCAGGGCGACGGCCTGGTAGTCCTTTCTGCCGCCGTCGTAGGCGTTCAAGTCATACGAGTGCTCGTAACGCAGCTCCGGCTGGATTTCCAGATCCTGCGACACCCAATGCGTAAGGCCGATGGTGTGGCTGCTGTAACGCGTGGCGTAGCCGGTGCGCTGGCCTTTCTCGTCGTCATAGAACTCGTTGCGGATCGACAGCAAGTTCTTCGTGTCCAGCTCGATATTGAGGTAATTGACCACGCCGAACTCGCCGGCTTCGCCCGCCAGTGCAGACGAACCGGCAACGCCGGGCGCACCACCCGGGCCGTAACCCGGAATGTTGCGACCAAACATCCGATACGCCTCGGTGAGGATGTGCACGTGCTCGCTGAAGCGATGACCCCAGGTCATCACGTACATCTGCACGTTGTTGTAGTTGTAGTTGTTGCCGTTCAGGCTGTTGATGCAGGGGTAAAGTATGTCGTTGTTGCTGGCCGAGACCCAGCGCACGCAGGCCTGCAGCGTGGGCCGTGCGGCTGAATTCCAGACTGCCGTGTCGTTGCTGCCATTGATGCCAAGCTGCACCGTCCACTGGTCGTTGAGCTTGGTGGTGGTCATCACGCCCATCTGGGTATACGGGTCGACCGTGTACAGGATCGAGTGGGTCATCAGATAGTTCTGCGGCGAGAACTGCGCCTCGATATCCGGTAGCGACAGCCAGCGGCCGACACGGACCACCATGCCCTCGGCAACCCACGGGATATACAAGTCCGCATAGAACAGCATGGGATCCTCGCCGTAGATCTTGCCGTTGAGCTGCTGGCCTGGCGCCGGGTTGTTCAGCAGTTGATTGCTGAAGACACCCTTCATGGTGGTGTAGTGGTAGTCGTAACCCCACAGGTTGGAGATGTTGAAACCCCAATCGAGATGATCGGTCTGCACGGTGTCCTCGACACGCGTGATGTTGGTCACCAGCTGATCGAACTCGACGCGGTTCGGCCGCGTGTTGTACGAGAGCGGAAAGTTGGTGAAGCTGGAACTGCTGAGGTTGGCCGACGGCGTGGCCCAACCGAAGATCTCGATCCGATTGCGCTGCATCCAGCTGCCCAGCGCGGTACAGGCCAGCGCCTTCTCCAGCGGGTATTGGGAATTCGTGTCCGGTACTCCGATGGGCGCAGGCACACCACCCAGCTGCCATTCCGAGCTGGGAAACGGGGGTGAATCGAGCGGCGCATCCATCGCGCGACGCTTCGGCGCCGGCGCGTTCGGGTCGGCCGGCTGCGCGTCTTCGCGATAGGCCGAGGCAAGGCGACTGAGGAATCCGGCCGAACAGTCGTTGCTGGTTACATGCGTGGATGCCGGCGTTGAGCTTACTGATTGAGGATCCGGCGTGCTGACTGAGGTGGTAGCCGCGATGGACTGGCCGATCAGCAGCATCGTCATCAACATCGCACTGGAAAGCATTTTCTTGCACAACATGGGAAATCCTTGTGGGTGACCTCGAAGTACCTATCCTCTTGTCGTCATCCCGGCCTTCGCCGGGATGACATGATTCGGATGTTTTCGAGATCCCCATTGCAGCGGCCCATACCGAACCGCGCGTGATGGTGGATGAATAAATTTCGCGTAGCGTCAAATACCGGCGTAGCCGCCGAGCACGTAGTCGTCGTCGGCATTGCTCGTGCCGCTGTGCTCGACCGACTCAGCGATGACATGGGTGATTGGTTCGCAGCGTGAGCGCGACGGCAACGCAATCACCACATCACAGGGCCCGTCGTTGGCCGACAGGCGCAGCTCCATATCGGGATGGGTTTCGTCGGGCAGCGATACCGAGAGTTTCAGTGTTTGCATGACATAACTCCGAAGAAGGAAGTCGTCATCCCAGCGAAAGCTGGGACCCAGTGCCAGTCGCTTGACCACAAGTCGCTGGATCCCAGCTTTCGCTGGGATGACGAGCAAAAGAAATCAGGCCAGTCCGCACAGGACCAGCAATATGTCGATGATCTTGATACCCAGGAACGGCACCACGATGCCGCCCAGGCCGTAGACCAGCAGATTGCGGCGGAGCAGCGAACCGGCGCCGAGCGCGCGGTACTTCACGCCCTTCAGCGCCAGCGGGATCAGGAAGATGATGATCAGCGCGTTGAAGATTACCGCCGACAGGATCGCGCTCTGTGGTGTCGCCAGGTGCATCACGTTGAGCGTGTTGAGCGCCGGATAGGTGGTCGCGAACGCCGCCGGAATGATCGCGAAGTATTTGGCGATGTCGTTGGAAATCGAGAACGTGGTCAGCGCGCCGCGGGTGATCAGCATCTGCTTGCCGATCTCCACCACCTCGATCAACTTGGTCGGATTCGAATCGAGGTCGACCATGTTGCCGGCCTCTTTCGCGGCCTGCGTGCCGGTGTTCATCGCCACCGCCACGTCGGCCTGGGCCAGCGCCGGTGCGTCATTGGTACCGTCGCCACACATCGCCACCAGCCGGTTCTGCGCCTGGATGTCGCGGATCAGCTTGAGCTTGGCTTCGGGCGTGGCTTCGGCGAGGAAATCGTCCACGCCCGCCTCCGCCGCGATCGCTGCGGCGGTGAGCGGATTGTCGCCGGTGATCATGATGGTCTTGATGCCCATCTTGCGCATCTCGGCGAAGCGCTCCTTGATGCCACCCTTGACGATGTCCTTCAGCTCGATCACGCCCAGCGCCCGCGCACCTTCGGTGACGATCAGCGGGGTGGCGCCGCGCCGCGCGATGTCCTCGGCCATGCGTTTCACGAGCGGCGGCAGGTGGCTGTTCTGCGCCTCCAGATATTTCTCCACGGCATCCAGCGCGCCCTTGCGGATCTGCCGCGTACCGAAATCCACGCCGCTCATGCGGGTCTGCGCGGTGAACGGCACGAACTGCGCGCGCATCGGCTCGAGCTGCTGTTCGCGCAAGCCGAAGTTCTCCTTCGCCAGCACCACGATGCTTCGACCTTCCGGTGTCTCGTCGGCCAGCGAGGCCAGCTGCGCGGCCTCGGCCATGATCTTCTCGTCGATGCCCGGCGCCGGATAAAACGCCACCGCCTGGCGATTGCCCAGGGTGATGGTGCCGGTCTTGTCGAGCAGCAGCACGTCGACGTCGCCAGCGGCCTCGACCGCACGGCCGGAGGTGGCGATCACGTTGGCGCGGATCATCCGGTCCATGCCGGCAATGCCGATCGCCGACAGCAGTGCGCCGATCGTGGTGGGAATCAGGCACACCAGCAGCGCAACCAGCACCGTCAGCGTGATCGGATGACCAACGCCGGCGACCTGCACGCTGTAGATCGAATACGGCAGCAAGGTGGCGCAGGCCAACAGGAAGATCAGGGTGAACTTCGCCAGCAGGATGGTCAGCGCGATCTCGTTCGGTGTCTTGCGCCGTTTGGAGCCTTCGACCATCGCGATCATGCGGTCGAGAAAGCTCTCGCCCGGATTGCTGGTGATGCGCACCACCAGCCAGTCCGACAGCACCCGAGTACCACCAGTCACCGCGCTGCGATCGCCACCGGATTCGCGGATCACCGGTGCGGACTCACCGGTGATCGCGCTCTCGTCCACGCTGGCCGCACCGACCACCACCTCACCATCGCCGGGAACCTGCTCGCCGGCCTCGACCAGCACATGGTGCCCGGTGCGCAATTCGACCGACGGGATGAACGTGATCACGGCATGGCGATCGGCCGATGCCAGCTTCTTCGCGACCACATCCTTGCGCGAACCGCGCAATGCATTGGCCTGCGCCTTGCCGCGACCTTCCGCCAGCGCCTCGGCGAAGTTCGCGAACAGCAGGGTGAACCACAGCCACAGGCTGACCCAGAAGATGAAGCTTGCCGGCGCCTCGCCGTGACCGGAATGCGCCTGATACCAGCAGGCCTGCACCCACAACAAGGTGGTCAGCACGCTGCAGACGAGTACGACGAACATCACCGGATTGCGGAACTGCAACCGCGGCGACAGCTTGCGGAACGAATCGGCCATCGCCGTGAGCACCAGCTCGCGACTGAAGCCGCTCGCGGCTTGAGTTTGTGCAGTCATGATTCAGTGTCCCGACATCAGGGATTCGGCGATCGGCCCCAGGGCCAGTGCCGGAAGGAAGGTCAGCGCGCCGACCACGACCACCACGCAGACCAGCAGCGTGATGAACAGCGGCGTATGCGTAGGCAAGGTGCCGGCCGATTCGGGTACGTGGCGCTTGGCTGCGAGCGAGCCGGCCATCGCCAGCATCGCGATGGCGAGCGGGAAACGGGCAAGGAACATGCAGATGCCGAGCAACACGTTCCAGAACGGCGTGTTGGCCGAGAGCCCGCCGAACGCACTGCCGTTGTTGTTGGAAGCCGAGCTGACCGCGTAGAGGATCTCGCTGAAGCCATGCGCGCCGGGATTGGCCACGCCCGCCACACCCGCCGGCGTCATCACCGCGATGGCCGTGCCGATCACCACCAGCGCACACGGCAGCAGCACCGCGAGGCTGGCCATCTTCATCTCGTAGGCCTCGATCTTCTTGCCGAGGTATTCCGGCGTGCGGCCGACCATCAGCCCGGCGATGAACACCGCCACCACCGCGAAGGCGAGCATGCCGTACAGGCCCGAGCCCACGCCGCCGAAGATCACTTCGCCGAGCTGCATCAGCCACATCGGCACCAGGCCGCCAAGCGGAGTCAGCGAATCGTGCATCGCATTCACTGCACCACAGGAGGCAGCCGTGGTGATCGCCGCGAACAGGCCGGACGCAGCGATGCCGAAGCGGGTCTCCTTGCCTTCCATATTGCCGCCGGCCTGCAGCGCGGAGGCATGCTGATCGACCGCCAGCCCATGCAGCGCAGGATTGCCAGCCTGCTCGGCCGCGACCAGGGCGATCGTCAGCGGGATGAAGATCAGCAGCATGGTGGCGAGGATGGCCCAGCCCTGGCGCCGGTCGTCCACCTGCATGCCGAACATGTAGCAGAGGCCGCCGGGGATCAGCAGGATCGCCAGCATCTCGATGAAGTTGGAGAACGGCGTGGGGTTCTCATACGGATGCGCCGAGTTGGCATTGAAGAAGCCGCCACCATTGGTGCCGAGCATCTTGATCGCGATCTGCGACGCGGCCGGACCCATCGGCAAGGTCTGCGTGGTGAGCTGCGCGGGTTTGGTTTCCGGGTTGCCGGAGGCATCCTTGACAGGGTTGCCGACCGCATCGGTCACCGGTTGGGCATAGGTGCTGGTCTGTACCACCGGCACGTCGACATACGGCTTGAAGTTCTGCACCACGCCCTGCGACACCAGCAGCAACGTCATCAGCAGCGACAGCGGCAGCAGCACGTACAGCGTGCTGCGCGTGAGGTCGACCCAGAAGTTGCCGATGGTAAGCGCGCTGCGCCGACTGAAGCCGCGCACCACCGCCACCAGCACGGCAATACCGGTCGCCGCAGAGAGGAAGTTCTGCACCGCCAGACCCGACATCTGGGTCAGGTAGCTCATCGTCGACTCGCCGGCGTAGCCCTGCCAGTTGGTGTTGGTGGCAAAGCTGATCGCGGTGTTCATCGCCGAATCGGGCGACACCGCGCCGAAGTGCTGCGGGTTCAGCGGCAACCACGGCTGCACGCGCTGCAACAGATAGACCACCAGCACGCCGAGCACGTTGAACAGCAGCATGGCCAGCGCATAGCGCTTCCAGCTCATACCCTCATCGCCGCGGATGCCGCACAGGCGGTAGATGCCGCGCTCCACGCGACCGCCGAAGCGGGTAACCCGGTTCGGCGCATTAGCGAACACCAGCGCCATATAACTGCCAACCGGCTTCACCAGCAGCAGCAACACCACGAGGTACAGACCGACCTGCAGGAAATCATTGGTGGTCATTCGAACCACTCCGGCTTGAGCAGAGCCACACACAGGTAGCCGGCCAGCGCCACGGCGATCAGGCCGGCGACGACATAGAGGACATTCATGACGGGAAACTCATGCAGTAGGGAAAGGCAGACGCGGCGGACCGCGTTACTTGCGCGGACTCAGCCGATCGCAGATCAGCGCAAAGCCCAGTGTGGCCGCGCACAGCACGAGCAGGAACAGCAGGTAGACGAAATCCATCGGCGTCGACTCCATGAAAGGGCGACGCGCACTGTAGGAAGTGCCGTATAAGAACGGGGTATCGGGACGGCGGCTACGCGTATAGAACGCGTAAATTTTCCGCCCGACGTTGCGCGTCTGCGGTCAGGCCGTCATGTGCAACGAGCCATCACCCGTCGCAGCCGTATCCGCCGGCAATCGCGCGACCGAATAACCTGCCGCATCCCACGCATCGAGCCCGCCAAGCAGCGGGCGCACATTGCGATAGCCGATCGCCATCAGCAGCTTGGCCGCCCTGGCGGCGGATACCTCGTTCGGGCAGCTGCAGTAGATCACCAGCTCGCGATCCGACGGAATGTCATGCAAGGCCTTGCCGACACTCTCCAGATCGGCCAGCAGTGCGCCGGGAATGACCCGCGTGTCGAGCAGCCGTGCCGCCTGCGAACGCACGTCGACCACCACCGGATCCTGGCCGCCCATGATGGACCGGTTCAGTTCATCCACCGTGATGCGTGCCATGCGCAAGGCCAGCAGCAAACGCCGGCGCTGCCACCACTTGACGGCAATGTAGAGCGCGAGCAGGACCAGCAGCAGTTCGAACGCCACGGTGCCGGCACTGGCCATGGCCGCCAGCACCACGTCGACCTGTTTGGCAAACGCGTAACCCAACCCAACCGCGAGACCCGCCCATAGCAGCGAACCGAACCCATCGAGCAGCACGAACGCGGCCGTACGCAAACCCATCGCGCCCACCAGCGGCGGCGCCACCGTCGACAGACCCGGCACGAACTTGGCAATCAGCAGGACCCGTCCGCGCCAGCGCTGGAAGCGCAATTCGGACTGCTTCACGCAGGAGTCGGGTGACAGCGAGATGCGGCAAAGCGTGCGCATCACGCCGGAGCCGAAGCGGCGACCCGCCCAGTACCAGGCCAGATCGCTGAGCAGGCAGGCGAGCACCGCCGCCAGCACCACGCCGGCCAGCGCCAGCCTGCCGTTCGCCGCCAGTGCACCGGCCACGACCATGGTCGGCACCGCCGGCACCGGCACGCCGGCCTGCTCCACCAGCACATTGAGGAACACCAGCAACAAGCCGTATTGCGCGATCAGGGCGATGATTTCATGGGCCATCGGATCGGTACTCGAGCACGGTCAGGCGGAACCGCAGATGCCCATGATTGGGCCGGCCAGCGGCGATTGCAAACCCTTCGGTACCCGCACCAGCCTCGCCATTACTTTCATCCGGCCGATGGCCCAAAAACTCTCAAAACCTGCCGACAGCGTCACCCCGGCGAAGGCCGTGATCCAGGCTTGCGCGCGGGCGTTACATGGATGACCTGCTTCGTCGGCCTGCAGCGATCCCGGCCTTCGCCGGGACGACGGCAAAAAATCAGTGGCGTCGCCCTATAATCAGGTCGATACGCCGCCTTGAAGCCTCCATGAACCTGATGCCTGCCGACGCCCGTCCCGCCGACTTCGCCCATGTACGCGACCTCGCCGCTGCCGACATGCAGCGCGTCGATGCGCTGATCCGCCGGCGGCTGTCCTCCGACGTGGTGCTGATCAACCAGATTGCCGACCATATCATCGCCGGCGGCGGCAAGCGGCTGCGCCCCATGCTGCATGTACTGGCCGCCGGTGCCGCCGGCTATCGCGGTGACCACCACATCAAGCTCGCGGCGATCGTCGAGTTCATCCATACATCGACACTGCTGCATGACGACGTGGTCGACGAGTCCGACCTGCGCCGCGGTCGCAAGACCGCGAATGCACTGTGGGGCAACGCCGCGAGCGTGCTGGTGGGCGATTTCCTGTATTCACGTTCGTTCCAGCTGATGGTGGAACTGGACGACATGCGCATCATGCGCATCCTCGCCGACACCACCAACACCATCGCCGAAGGTGAGGTGCTGCAGCTCCTCAACATCGGCAATGCCGACGTGAACGAAACCGCCTACCTCGCTGTGATCGAGCGCAAGACCGCGGTACTGTTCGCCGCCGCCACCGAACTCGGCGGCATCCTCGGCGGCCTGCCGGAAACCCAGGTGGCTGCACTGCGTCGCTACGGCATGGAACTGGGCTACGCCTTCCAGATCGCCGACGACCTGCTCGACTACATCAGCGATGCCGGCACGCTGGGCAAGAACATCGGCGACGACCTGGCCGAGGGCAAGCCCACCCTGCCCCTGATCTACGCGCTGGAAAAGGCCGACCCGGAACAGGCACAGTCGCTGCGTCACGCGATCGAACACGGCGGCCTCGATTCGCTCGACCGCATCATCGCGTCGATCCGCGACTCCGGGGCACTGGAGCGCACCCGCGAACGCGCAGTAACCCACGCAGAGGCCGCACGTTCGGCGCTCGCCGTGCTCTCCCCCTCGGCTTATCGCGACGCCCTGGCCACCCTCGCCGACTACTCGGTGCAGCGCACGTTCTGACCGCACCTGCACGCCGCCACTGTGAGAGGAGCTTCAGCCCCGGCGTTCCGGCTTCATCGGCAAGCAACAGCGTCGCAACTGAAGTCGCTCCCGCAGAAAAGTGTGCTTGCCAGCACGTCGCAGGCCCAGCTCACAGCCACTTCGACCGCTTGAGCAGGAAGAAGATGCCGCCGACCACGCTGGCGACGACCGCAATGATGGCGGGGTAGGCCCAGGGCTGGCTGAGTTCGGGCATGTGGGTGAAGTTCATGCCGTACCAGCTGGTGAACAAGGTGGGCACGGCGAGCATCGCGGCATAGCCGGCCAGTTTCTTCATCACCTCGTTCTGACCCAGTGTCACCAGCGAGAGGTTGACGTTGATCGCGGCGGTGAGCATCTCGCGCATCGCGCTGATCGACTCGTTGACCCGGAACACATGGTCGTAGACGTCGCTGAAATACGCGCGCAGTTCGTCGGGTATCAGCTTGGGGTGCAGCTTCACCAGCTGGCTGATGATGTCCTGCAACGGTGCCACCGCGAGGCGCAGCGTCATCAGGTCACGCTGCATGTCGTACAGCCGCCGCACCGTCCCGCGGTTGAACGTGTCGACAAAGATGTCCTGCTCCAGCTTCTGCAACTCCTCGCGGAAGTCACGCACGATCGGCAGCATGTTGTCGACGATGAAGTCGAGCACGCTGTACAGCGCGTAGCTGGGACCCAGCGCGAGCAGGTGTGGTGCGTGCTCGCAATCGCGTCGAGCAGGTGCATAGGACAGCGACGCGCCGTGACGTACGGTGACCAGATAACGCGGGCCGAGAAAAATATGCGTCTCGCCGAACGCCAGTCGGGTGCCAACCATCTGCGCGGTCTGCACGACCAGGAACAGCGAGTCGCCATAGGCGTCAATCTTGGTACGCTGATGGGCGTTGTGCGCATCCTCGATCGCCAGATCGTGCAGGCCGAATTCCTGCTGCAGCTTCAGCAGCAGCGCCTCATCGGGCTCGTGCAAACCGACCCAGACGAAGGTGTCCGGCTGCGCCAGCACATCGCTGATCGCATCGAGCGTGATCTCCCCGATCCGGTTGCCGTCGTTCCGGTAGGCTACGCAGTTGACCACCATCGGCAGCGCGGTGGTCGACGGTGCGGGTGCTGGCGGCGTGATCAGGTCCATCGCCGCATGATGCCCCGCAGTGCAAGACAGGGCAATTGCAGTGCCCGCACGGTTCCTGTGGCAGCACTTTTACGCACGCTGCGATTTCAGCCGCTTGAGGATTTCCTCGCGCGCCTCGCGCAGGATCGAGTCACGGTCGAGGCTGGCGACGATCTCGGCGACGGCACGCTTGGCACCGGCCTCGCCCCAGGATTTGCCGGCGATCAGATAACGCTCGGCGGCGCGACCGATCAACACGGTGGCATACCAGCCCAGCGCTCCCTGCGCGGCGGCGGTGACTACCACCGACAGGCCCGCGCTGACGCCTTTCAGTGCGGAGGCGACCAGTTGCATGCCCCAGATCGCGCCCATCAGCGCGGCCAGCTGGGCGGAGATCACCGCCACCAGCCGGCCGGATTCGGCACGGGTCAGCGGCAGTCCATACACGCGCGACAACTGCACCACCATCGCCGCATCGAGCCCGGCGGCGGCGAGCAGATCGGCGACCGGAATCGGGTTCAGCGCGACCGCCACGCCCTTGGCAATGCAGTAGTGGCGGATCAGTTTCGCCGCGATCGCCTGCCGCGTCTGCGCGATGCGCGCGCTGACCTGGTCGGTGAGCCGGCCGGCGTACAGCCCGGCGTTGATCGCCGACAGCGTCTTGCCTTCGCGTGCCGCGATCGCCAGCAACCGTTCGCGCAGCGCGGCAACATCGGGTGCGCGCGTCTGCTCATGCGCCTGCTCGCGACCGTGCGCATCGATCTCGATGACCCGTTGCGCGGCCGGATGTGCGGCCACGGCGAGCACATCTTCCGCACGCACCAGCCCGGCAACGCGCAGGCGCAGGTGTTCGAGCAGGCTGTCCAGTTCGTCGCGGCCGTAGCGGTCGGTCTTGTTCAGCGCCAGCAGCAGCGGACGCTGGGTAGCGGCGAGCGTCTTCAGCGCGTCGAGTTCCTCGCGAGTGAGGTCGCCGTCGCACACGAAGATCACCAGGTCGCTGACCTCGGCCACCTCGAATGCGAGCCGCTCGCGCGCCTCGCCGTCCAGTTCGTTGATGCCGGGCGTGTCGATCAGCACCAGGCCGTCGTGCTGCGCCTCGTCGAGCATCGCGTGTGCGGCGTCCGTGGTGGTGCCGTGCAGCACGCCTACGCTGAACGCCTCGCGGCCGAGCAACGCATTGCCCAGCGCCGACTTGCCGGTGGAGACGCGGCCGAACACGGCAATGTGCAGTTCGCCGCGTTCGAGCTTGTCCAGCATGCTTTCGATACGGCCGAAGTCGGTGGCAAGTTCGCTGCGCACCGAGGCCGGGATGGTCGGATCATCGAGCAGGTTGCGCAGGCTGTCGGCCACGCGCGTCGAGTCGCTGCCCTGGTGGCGCGGGGCCGGGGTGGCAACGGTGCGGGTTGGCGTGATCCAGCCACGCAGGCGTCGCCACAGGTGGTCGCTCGCCATCGTGGTGCGGGACTACTTCGACGCAAGCTGCAAATGGGCGATGATCTTGACATCTGCGCCGATCACCGAGGTATCGGCGTAATCGCCCGTACCCACACCGAAATCGAGCCGCTTCAGGGCGCCCGCCACGTCCATCACGGCAGAACCGCCCTGTGACCTGAACGACACGGTGAGGCTCAGCGGCTTGGTGACGCCGCGCAGGGTCAGCTGGCCGTCGGCGATCACTTGCGCACCATTCTGGTGGAAACCGGTGGTCACGAAATGGGCCGTGGGGAATTTGGCCACGTTGAAGAAGTCCGCGCCGGGCAGCGCGCTGTCCTGATCGTGGTCACCGGTCTTGGCGCTGGCCAGCGTCACGGTCACGTCGAATTTCGAGCTGTCGAGATGGGCCGGGTCGTAGCTGATCGCCGCCGTCCACTGGCCGAAGTTGCCATTGAACGCAGCGCCCTGGTAAGTGCCGCTGAAACCGAGCCGGCTCAGCTCGGGACGCACGGTGTAATCCGTGGCCGCGGCAGCGCACGGCAGTGCGAGTGCAAACAGCAAGATGGCAAGTCGTTTCATGGGGAGTCTCCTGTGGAGGTCGAGCCGTTGCGCAAGCGGCCAAAGGGAAGCATCCGACGCAACACGTTGTCGTTGTCGAACACGTGATGCTTCAGCGCTGCACCCACGTGCGCCAGCAGCACCAGGATCAGCAACCAGAACAGATATTCGTGCACGGCATGCGACAAATGGCGCATGTCGTCGTTTTTCGCCACCAGCGCCGGCAGGTTGAACAGCTTGAACCACTGCAGCGGCTTTCCGGTGACGGAATTGAACCACCAGCCACTGAGCGGCAGCGCCACGATCAACACATACATTACGCCGTGTACGGCCTGCGCGCCCAGCTGCTGCCAGTGCGGCGCAGGCTCTTCACGAGGGCGGCCGTCACCCCAGCGCCACAGCACGCGCAGCAGCACCAGCGCGAGCACGGTCAGGCCGATCGACTTGTGCAAGGCCAGCCAGTTGATCTTCTGCATCGGCGAACGGGCCAGATCCATCAGCAGGCCGAAGATGCCATTGCCGATGATGGCCAGCGCGATGGTCCAGTGGAAGAACTTGGCGACCGAACCCCACTGGCGGTCATTGCTGAGCAGACTCATGGTTGTTCCTTGGGTTTTGAAGTGGGGGCGTCGCTACGGATCGCCTCGATTTCCAGCCACACGCTGACCTGGTGCCCGATCGAACCGGCAAAGCTGGTCATGCCGAATGCGTCACGATCCAGCAGGACGGTGGCGGAGAAGCCAGCCACATCGTGCAGGCCATAGATGGTCCGTCCGGCGCGATTGAAGGTGAACGGAATGTTCACCGGCTGACTGATTCCGCGCAGGCTCAGCCGGCCATGCAGTATGCCGTGATGGTCGTCCTTGCGCTCGACGCCGGTACTGACGAAATGGGCGTAACGGTTGCGTGAACAATCAAGCAGGGCCGGCTTGCACACGGCCGTATTCCAGTCCGCATCGCCCATGTCCAGGCTGCCCAGGTCGATGTCCAGTTCGGTGGCCGCGTTGCTCCAGTCGTCCGGGTCGAAACGCAGCCAGCCGCTGGCGACATGCAGCCGTCCAAACGGGCGCGAATAGCCGTCATGGCTGATGCTGAAGACGATCTGGCTATGCACCGTGTCATAGCGATAACCGGCACTGGCGGCGTGCACCTGCGCCAAAGGCAGCAGGGTCAGCGCAAACCACCACAACCAACCGCTTGAACGTGAACGGAGCATGCGGTGAAGTCTCGCCGATTGGCCGTGGCGGTGCCAGCACCGGTCCGGAAACGGTGGGTTTCCGTCCCACAACGTCATTCCGGCGAAGGCCGGAATCGCCTCACAACAGCAAAGCGAACCAGTCATTTGACCCAAGGACCTGGATGGCTGGCTTCTGGATGACCGGCTTCGCCGTCAAAGGGCGATTCCGGCCTTCGCCGAATGACGACAAATAGGGGCCATTCAAGATGCCCGAGGCTTCTCCCACAAAGGCCAGCCGGAAAAGAAAACGGCGGCCCGGAGGCCGCCGTTTTGTCATGCCGGATGGATTCGATACCGACTCAGTTCGATGCCGCCTTCGGCGCATCCTTGGCGGTCCACTGCTTCAGCCACGCGTTGACGGCGTCGTGCCACTGCACGCTGTTGTGCGGCTTCAGCACCCAATGGTTCTCGTCCGGGAAGGTCAGGAATTCGCTGGGAATGCCGCGGCGCTGCATCGCCGTGAACGCGCCCAGGCCCTGGGTGATCGGGATGCGGAAATCGTCGCCGCTGTGCACCACCAGCATCGGCACGCGCCAGTCCTTGACGTGGTTGACCGGGTTGAACTTCTCGTAGTTCTCGGGATGCTCCCACGGTGTGCCGCCGTTCTCCTTCTCCTCGAACCACAGCTCCTCGGTGTCGTAGTACATCGCGCGCGCGTCGAACACACCGTCGTGGTCGACTAGGCACTTCCACGGCTTGTTCCACACGCCGGCGATCCAGTAGGTCATGTAGCCGCCGTAGCTGGCACCGAGTGCACAGGCGCGGTCGCCGTCGAGGAAGCTGTACTTGTCCAGCGCGGCCTTCCAGCCCAGCTTCAGATCCTCCAGCGGCTTGCCGCCCCAGTCGCCCGAGATGGAATCGGTGAACGCCTGGCCATAACCGGTGGAACCGTGGAAGTTCACCGTCACCACCGCGAAACCCTGCCCCGCGTAGGTCTGCGGATTCCAGCGGTAACTCCAGCCATTGGTCATTGCGCCCTGCGGGCCGCCGTGGATGATGAAGGCGACCGGATAGGTCTTGCCCGGCTGGTAGTCGACCGGCTTGACCACGTAGCCCTGCACGGTCTGGTTGTTCCAGCCCTTGAAATTGAAGAACTCGAAATCACCGACCTTGGCGTTCTTCAGGTCTTCCGCGTTGAAGTGGGTGACCTGCTTCAGGTCGCTGCCATTGGCATTGGCAACGTACAGATCGGCCGGCCGCTTCAGGTCGTCGCGTGTCAGCAGCAACTTGTCACCCACCAGTGAATAGCCATCCACGGTGCCGTCACCGACCAGCTCGGTGACCTTGCCGCTGGCCGTATCGATCGCGAACAGCGGGTGCTCCCCGTTGTCGTCAGTGGTGGTGTACAGCGTCTTTCCATCGGCCGAAATGGTGAGGCCGCCGGGCGAGCGATCCCACTTCGGATCGACCTCGTGCCTGGCACCGGTGGCCAGGTCCAACGCCATGATAGCGAAGCGGTCGGCCTCGAAACCAGGCGTCTTCATCGCCAGGTAGTACAACGTCTTGCCGTCCGGCGATGCCACCGGATACGCATCCCACGCCTTGTTGTCGGCGGTGAGGTTCTTCGGTGCGACCGAACCATCCGTTGGCACACTGTACACATCGAAGTTGGTCGACCACGGTTCGCTGGTGCCGGCGATGCGCGCATCGAAATACACGGTGCGGCCATCCGGCGCGAAGCTGAACTCGCTCTCGTCGCCAAACGGCTTGCTTGGCACATCGCCGTCGATGCCACGGCTGAGCAGAGTCGGCTCCACCGGCAGCTGGCCCTTGCCATCGAAGCTGGCCACGAACAACTGGTTACGCCGGCCATTGGCCCAGGTATCCCAGTGCCGCACGAACAACTTCTTGTACAGCGTGCCGCTGGCCTTGTCCTTGTCACGCGCCTCGACGCGCTGCTGGGTGCAGGCCAAGGTCGCGCAATCGGTGAACACCTCGTACGACAGCAACACCTTCTTGCCATCCGGCGACAACTTGTAGTCATTGATGTCCAGCGGCGTGTGGCTCACCTGCACCGGCGCAGCATGCTTCGCCAGACTCAAACCATCCTTGCCACCCAGGTCCAGCCGCCACAACTGCGCCACACCCTTCGTGGGCGCCACGAAATAC
Source organism: Rhodanobacter koreensis (assembly GCF_054782855.1). NCBI lineage: Bacteria > Pseudomonadati > Pseudomonadota > Gammaproteobacteria > Lysobacterales > Rhodanobacteraceae > Rhodanobacter > Rhodanobacter koreensis. The sequence continues at coordinate 448,174 of NZ_BAAGRR010000001.1, forward strand.
AGGCTACGCCCATCCGCCGACCAGCGCGCCGAACCGCCCTTGTCCACCACCTTCACCGGCCGGTTGCCGTTGTCCGACAGATCCAGCACATACACCGCGTTGACGCCCTTGTTCGCCGCATAGTCGGTACTGCGCACGCCGAACGCCGCATAGCGCCCATCCGGCGACAACTGCGGATCGCTGACCCGCTCCATCATCACCAGGTCGCGCACATTGAACGGATGCGGGCCCTGCGCCTTGACGAAACTGGTGTCCACGGCATCGCTCGCCAGCGCAGGTGCAGCCACCAGCGCGAACAGCAGCGCGGCTATCAGAGGTTTCATGGGAGTTCCTTGTGCGTGGCGAAAAGGCGACGGTAAGCGCCAGCGACGCATCAGGCAAGCCTTCCCATCCACGCCGGACCAACGGCTGGCCACCCCTACCGGCCTGCTACATGTGAAAGACAATGAGGGAGCCTCCTGTCAGGCAACGCGCTGACCACGCCTATCGGCCGAGCCATTCGTGCATACTCAGTCCATCGGCAAAGCGGAGCGCAATCGCATGCCCACGACTGATTTGGCGTGTCGCCAGAGCTGGCAGTGGCGGTTCCTGATCTTGTTCATCGGTCTGTTGGCTCTCGGGTTTCGCTATTACTACGTCACCCACGCCGAAGTATTCCAACCAGTCAACCAGCCCAACGTTCGTGCCGATGCGGTCGAGTATTACGCGTATGCGCGCAACCTGGTCCGGCATGGTGTGTTCTCCAAGGCGCCGGAGGGTGTAGCCCCTCTCGTCGGCGACAGTTACCGCGACCCTGGCTATCCGGTCTTTCTGGCCGGCTGGATGAAGCTCTTCAGCCAATGGGACAGCTGGTATGCCGCCGTGCTGCTTGCGCAGGCCGTGCTGGGCGCACTGACCGTTGTTTTCATGCTGTGCCTGGGCCGGCGCTGGATGCCGATGCGCTGGCTGGCAGTGGCGGGCGTGCTGATGACGGTCTGGCCACATAGCGTGGCCATGTGCAGCTACCTGCTGTCGGAGACCCTGTTCGGCTTTCTGCTCGCCTTGGGCCTGTTGTTGCTGGGCATGGCGCTCGAGCGGCGCAGTGTTGGATGGGCGGCAGCCAGTGGCATCGCCCTGTCGCTGGCCGCCTTAACCAATGCCATCTTGCTGCCGCTCGCCTTTTTGCTAGCCGTGTACCTGTGCGTACGGCGGCAAATGAGCATCAGCATGTCTGCCGGCCTGATTATCGCGGCCCTGCTCATGATCGCGCCCTGGGCCATACGCAACAGCCTGCTCCCCGCCAACGACGCCACCTCCAGCGGACGTGCCCTGACCAACCTGGTGCAGGGCTCATGGCCCGGTTACCACGGCGCGTACCAGGCCGCGATGAAACATGATCCGGATGGCATCATCGTCATGGCTGCCATCGACCGGGAAATTGCCACGATCGAACCCCACCCCTTGGCTGGACTGGACTTGATCGGACGACGCGTGGCCGAGGATCCAGGCCACTACATCCGGTGGTATCTGAGCAAGCCTGCTCTGTTGTGGGAGTGGGATATCCGCATGGGCCAGGGCGATGTCTATGTTTACCCCACGCGAAACTCGCCCTTCAAAGTCAGCCCGATCTATCGCGCCGTGGGCGCCATCAGCCACTCACTCAATCCATGGCTGTTTGCATTGGCGATGATCGGCGGCGTGCTCGCGCTGATGCCCAGGCACAAGATCCAGCCGAGCATCGCCGCAACGGCGCTGACGCTGGCGCTGGTCACGGTGGTCTACAGCGTGCTGCAGGCCGAACCCCGCTACGCGATCCCGTTTCGTGGGGCGGAGATCATGCTGGCCGTTTTCGTTGCCTGTCGAGGCATCCATGCCATCACCCAGCTCAGGGCGTGGCCCCGGGCCAAACCCGCACATATGTGACACCCGTCTCAGCCTAACCATCCGACACGGCGAACCTGGGTCGACAACGATGACGCCAGCGGAACCTTGGTACAAAACGTGCCTGCCACCGGTGCACTCACAGGGGAGTCCATCATGTGTCAGCGTATTTCCGCCGGTTTTACCTTGATCGAACTGATGATCGTCGTGGCGATCATCGCGATCCTTGCCGCCATCGCCATACCCGCCTATCAGGACTATCTGGTCCGCTCACAGGTATCCGAAGGAATGGTCCTGGCCAGCGGTGCCAAGGCGGCCATATGGGACTATGTCTCAAATACGGGCACCTTCCCTCCCAGCAACCAGTCGGCAGGCCTGTCCAAAGCCACATCCATCACTGGCGCCTACGTTTCCAGCGTGGACGTGACCGATGGCAAGATCACGGTCTCGTACAACGGCCCCAAAGCCAACCGCGCGATCACCAGCAGTAACCTGGTGTTGTCACCGATCAGCAGCGCAGGCAGCATCACCTGGAACTGCACCCCCAGCACGCTGGACGCGAAATACCTGCCGACCACCTGCCGCAATTAGTCCTTGCGATGGGCTGATCACTGGGATGCAAAAAAAGAGAAACTGACAAGAAACGTCACTATTTGCCCAGAAACGACTGTCGTCCGCGGGAGCAGTTGGTCACGCTTCCGGCATCTGCCGGACAACAAAGGACAGCGCTTGCGGGGTATCGTGACGAAAGGCACAATCCGAATACCCTTATCATGAGGGAATACGCCAGCGGCAGGTGTGGCACACAATCTGCTTCACTCTGCCGCGAGCTTCCTGGTCGTTCCTGACCACGAGTATGGGGTCCGATCCTGCCTAGGGGGATACGGGACTGGGGCTCAGGGGGCATCACCGCGGTTAGCTAACCAAATACAGAGGAACCACCATGAAGAGCATGCAGAAAGGCTTTACCCTGATCGAACTGATGATCGTGGTTGCGATCATCGCGATCCTCGCCGCTATCGCTATCCCGGCCTATCAGGACTACCTGGTCCGCACGCAGGTCTCCGAAGGCGCGGTGCTGACCGACGGCGCCAAGACGGCGATCTCCGAGTTCTACAGCAACACGGGCAAATTCCCTTCCACCAATGCATCGGCCGGTCTCGCCCTGCCCTCGAGCATTAAAGGCAAGTACGTTGATTCTGTCGATGTGAGCGCCAACGCGGGCCAGATCGTCGCCAAGTTCGGCACCGGTGCCAACACGGCCATCCAGACCAAGGATTTTGTGCTCTCCGCGGTGACCAGCACCGGCAGCATTGCCTGGACCTGCACTCTGAGCAGTGTTGCCCAGAAGTACCTGCCTACCTCTTGCCGTTCGTAATATTCGGGTTCGATAAGATCCAAGCCAGAAGGGCCGCTTCGTGCGGCCCTTTTGTTTTTCTGGGGGCTGCGATGCGCCATCGTCTTGCATTCGTGCCATGGCTGGTATTGCTGGCCTTGGTGGTGTCGGCCATGACGGCTTACTGGCCGGGCCTGCATGGCGCGTTTCTGTTTGACGACTTTGGCAACCTGCCGGCCCTCGGTGCCAGTGGCCCGATCGACCATTGGCCGACATTCTGGCGCTACATCACGTCGGGCATCGCCGACCCTACCGGGCGGCCGCTGACGATGCTGACTTTTCTCATCGATGCCCGCAACTGGCCCGCCGACCCGTACCCGTTCAAACGCACCAACCTGATCCTGCACGTTCTCAACGGTGTGCTGCTGTATGCCCTGCTGGTCAAGCTCGGGCGGACGTTGGCACTGGACACACTGCGCTGCCAAGTTGCCGCCTTGCTCGGCACGGCCCTGTGGCTGCTGCACCCGCTGCTGGTATCGACCACGCTTTACATCGTGCAACGCGAAGCGATGCTGCCGGCAACCTGCGCACTGGCTGGCTTGCTTATCTGGCTGCATGGACGCGCACGGCTGCTGGACGGAAAAGTCGCCTCGGGGTGCATCTGGAGCGTGACTGGCCTGGGCGGCTTCACCCTGCTGGGTATGCTGGCGAAAGCCAACGGCATCTTGCTGCCGTTATATGCCTTGCTGATCGAGATCGTTCTGCTCGCTCCCCGGCTAGTGCCACCTCCAGGCAGGGCACGGCAGACTCATCGCGGCATTCTGCTGGTCTTTGCCGTGGTTCCCGCCATGGCAATCGGGGCTTATCTGCTGTGGATCGGCATCTATGGCGTCATCGCCGGCGGCCCCGCACTGCGCCCATGGACCTATGCGCAACGGCTGTTGACCGAACCGCGCGTGCTGATGGATTACCTCCAGTTGCTGTGGTTGCCGCGGCCGTTCTCCAGCGGGCTGTTCAACGACCAGTACACCGCCTCGACCTCCCTGCTGCATCCCGCCGCCACGCTGCCGGCGATCCTCGCGGTAATGTTGCTGATCGGTGGTGCGTGGCACCTGCGCCGGCGCCATCCTGCACCGAGTCTGGCGATCCTGTTCTATTTCGCCGGACAGTTGATCGAGTCCTCATCGATACCGCTGGAGCTGTATTTCGAGCATCGCAATTACGTGCCTGCCCTGCTGATGTTCTGGCCGCTCGGCCTATGGCTGACCGACACGCGCTCCCTCAAGGCCACCAAGCGGTTCTTGCTGATCGCATTGCCCTTGGGCCTGGCTTGGCTGACCCACACGCGGGCTGACTTGTGGGGGAACGTGCGCGAACAGGCTTTGATCTGGGCACAGACCAACCCGGACTCACCACGGGCCCAGGCCAACGCCGCGCAAATCGAGATGCAGAACGGGCGTCCGCGAAAAGCCATAAGCAGGCTGGAAAAGTTGCTTGCCGCCCAACCCGATCAGGCGCAGCTCGCCTTCAACCTGATCGGTGCACGTTGCATGACCGGAGGCATCAGCCCAGCAGACCTGGCTGCCACGCGCACCGCCATGCGCGGAACCGCCAACGTTGGTGCGCTGCTGGCGCACTGGTTTGATCGCGTCTTGCCAGTGGTCATGGCCGGCGGCTGCCCGGGCCTGACGCCAGATGGCCTGCAGAGTCTGATCGATGCCGGCCTGCAAAATCCCCGGCTCGGCGCAGCCGGCCCACGGCAGGATCTCACCTATTTGCGTGGCCGCATCGCACTTGCGCAGCATCGACCGGATGCCGCGCTGGCCGACTTCACGCAGGCGCTGGACCTGCAGGTACGGCCAGACATGGCGCTGCAAGTGGCCGCCACCCTGGCCTCGGCAGGTTATCCTGCGCAGGGCCTGCAACTGCTGGATCATTATCAGACCGTGGAAAAGGATGTGGTGCCACCGGGGTTCGGCATGCCGATGGTCCATGCCTGGATCCTGGCTCGCCAGAACTATTGGCCACTCGAATTGAAACGCCTGCGAGATGTGCTCGCCCAGCAGGAGCAGACATCCACTCCCATGCCAGCCCCGTTGCCCACAGCTCCCCGACCTGCCGACAGGTGAGCCGTTCCACCCGCGAATCCCGGACAGGCCATGCTTCCAAAAACCTCGTTGACCCGCCCGCTGACATTGAGTGCGTTATTCCTGCTGCTGGTCCTGCTGATGCTGCCCAACCTGATCTGGTATGCGTACCAGCCCAGTCTGCAGACGGCGATCGAGGCGCTGTTCATACCAGGCATTCTTCTTCTGGCGCTTTTCGCCCTGCTCGGAAATCTGCCCTGGCTGGCCTGTCTGCTGCTGGCGCCTTTCGTGCTGCTGGCTCCGATAGAAGCGTACTACGTGGCGATCTACCACCACCCCACCTCGGCCGAGATCATCGGTACCCTGGTCGCCAGCAATCCCAGGGAGACCCGCGAGTATCTGGGGGCCGCCCTGGTACCGATCGGATTGGGCCTGCTGGCGGCGTTGGCGCTGGCTTTGCTGGCCGCGTGGCGGAGTGCGCGGGAACGCCTGCGCTGGCGCGGCCGCGTGCGCGAATGGGTACTCGCCCTGGTCGCCGGCACGCCACTAGCGACCTTGGCCGTAGCCATGATTGCAACGAGCGGAAGCCTTCACCAGCGCATGCGAAGCGCCACGGTGCTGGCCTCGACGTTCACCGCTGCGATCGAACCAGGATATCCCTTTGGCCTGTTCCAGCGCGTCCATGTGTACCACCGGGAATGGACCGCCATGCGCACCGATGCGGCCAGGCTGGACGCCTTCCGCTTTCACGCCCGGCGCATCACCCAGGTGCATCAGCGTCAGGTGTATGTGCTGGTGATTGGCGAAAGCAGCAGGCGCGATCACTGGCAGCTGTTTGGCTATACACGCCCGACCAACCCCGAACTGAGCCGAATGAGCAACCTGGTGCCTATCGGCGATATGGTCACGTCGTGGCCTGAATCATTGCAAGCCATTCCACTGGTGCTGACGCGCAAACCGATCACCCTCGCCAGCCCCACCTTTGGCGAGGCCTCCATCCTGCGTGCAATGCAGGAAGCCGGCTACGAGACCTACTGGATTTCCAACCAGCTGGCGATCGGTAAATTCGACTCTCCCGTGTCTACCTATGCGTATGAGGCGCAGCATGTCAAATGGCTGAATCACGCCTCATGGACAGCACCAGGAAGCTATGACGAAGACCTGCTGAAACCCCTGCGAGACGCCTTGGGTGACTCCACGCATGACCTGTTCATCGTGCTGCACATGATGGGCAGCCACACCGGCTACGACTTCCGTTATCCGGCCGAGTTCAAGCGCTTTCGACCCACGATGGCGGATGCAGGAAGCGAGGCCTCCACGCTCGCACGTCAGCAGAACAGCTACGACAACACGATCCTCTACACGGATCATGTGCTGGCCAGTGCCATCGATATCCTGCGCCAAAGCGGCGCGATGACGACACTATGGTATGCGTCCGACCATGGCGAGATGTTGCGCACGGCGACGTGTTCGCTATATGGACATGGCCTTGGAACCCGTTACGAATTCGAGGTGCCGGCATTGTTCTGGTACTCCGACACGTATGCGCACCAGTTCCCGGAGCGGGTTGCCGCTCTGGTCAGCCACTCGCGGGATCGCACACTCAGCGCGAGCACGTTCGAGTCACTGATCGACATGGCTGGTGTCGATTTTCCTGGCCACGATGAAAGCTGGAGCCTGTTCAACCAGCACTGGCAGTATCGGCCACGCATCGTCAGTTCATACTGGCAGGCCGATTTCGACAAGGCTGATTTCGGCAAGAATTGTCCGTTGGTGCTGCCGGGCCCAGCGCCGGATTCGCCACAAGGCGACAATGCACTGTCGAAAAAGACAAGCGCGCCCCCAAACCGGGCGCGCCCTACAGCGAAGAAAACACAAGACTGACTCCTTGGCCGCTGCACCCGGACACGTAGCATGTTCAGATACATCCATTTCCATGCATACCATCTTCGAGTAACCCTGAGCCCATGAAAGCATCTTCGTCTGGTCGTCCCGGTCTCTGGCTCTTGCTTGCCTTCCTGATCGTCACTGCGGCCGTTTACTGGCCGGGCCTATCGGGGGGATTCCAGTTCGACGACTACCCCAATATCGTCGACAACAAGGGGGTACAACCGCATGACGCCAGCCTCTCATCGCTGGTCGGCGCCGCACTCGCCTCACCTGCCAGCGAATTCAAGCGCCCGCTGGCGTCGCTGAGTTTCGCCGCCAACTACCTCGCAAGCGGCCTCGATCCTTACTGGATGAAACTGAGCAACCTGATCATCCACCTGATGAACGGGTTGCTGGTGTTTCTGCTGGCGCGAGCGCTGCTGCTCGTGGATGGCTCGTCGCAGAGGCCATTCCTTGTGGGAGCGGCTTCAGCGGCGATGCCCTCGCGCTCCACTGCTGGACACCTCGACAGTGGGGTTGAGGTGTCGACCAAGGGCATCACGACTGAGGTCGCTCCTGCAACAACAGCCGACCCCACCAACGATCGTGCCGGCACCGTTGCCGCCCTGATCGCTGGCGGCTGGATGCTGCTGCCGATCAACCTCACTGGCGTGCTGTATGTGGTGCAGCGCATGGAGAGCATGGCCAACCTGTTCGTGCTGCTCGGCCTGATCGGCTACGTAGCCGGGCGCCGCCGCATGCTGGGAACGCCGGCCGCCTGCGGAGTCATTCCGGCCCATACTCGTCAGAGGCCGCCGGAGCAGAGCCGCACCTCCACCAGCATTCGAGGCTTCATCCTCTGCGCAGCCAGCACCACCCTCCCGGCGGCAGTCGGCATCCTGGCCAAGGAAACCGCGGTGATGCTGCCGCTGTATGCCTTCCTGATCGAATGGATTCTGTTCGGCTTTCAGCACCCCGCGGACACGACCGGGGCTGCAGTCCCCCAACCGACACCAGTGCGGCGAAGTGACCGCCGCATCCTCGGCCTGTTCGTGCTGGTGCTGGCGCTGCCCATGGTCGCGGGGCTGGCCCGTCTGCTGCCCGGCCTGCTCAGCCCCGAAGCCTGGGCCACTCGCGATTTCAGCCTGAGCACGCGCCTGCTCAGCGAGGCGCGCATCGTCGTCGACTACATCGTATGGACGCTGCTGCCGTCACCGCATGCACTATCGTTCTATCACGACAATTTCCACATCTCGAGCGGACTATTGCAGCCGTGGACCACCCTGGCCAGCATCGCCCTGCTTGGCGCACTGGTCGCGCTGATGTTCTGGCTGCGCCAACGCCAGCCGCTGACCGCACTCGGCATCGCGTTGTTCCTGGGCTGCCAGTTGCTCACCGGCACCATCATTCCGCTGGAACTGATCTACGAGCACCGCAACTATTTCGCCAGCTTCGGCCTGTTGCTGGCGATCGTACCCTTGCTCGCCGCCCCATCCATCGCCTCGGCTGAAGCCGCTCCAACCGTTGCTCAGGGCATGCCGATGGCGCTGCCGCGCTACGCGCTGCTGGCCGGGCTGATGCTGTGCTGGGCCGCATTGACCGCACTCACCTCCTATGCCTGGGGCAATCCGCTGCGACTGGCCGAAGACCTGGCTGCGCGGGCGCCGCAGTCGCCGCGCGCGCAGTACGAATTGGGCCGTACCTACATCATCTATTCGCACTACGATCCGGCCTCGCCATTCATCCGGCTGGCCTATCCCCCGCTGGAGCGATCTGCCGCGCTGCCGAATTCCTCGATCCTGCCCGAGCAGGCATTGATCTTCATGAACGCCCGGATGCATCTGCCGCTCAAGGATGCCTGGTGGGACAGCATGATCACCAAGCTGGAGCGGCACAAACCGGGCGTGCAGGATGAAAGCTCGCTCGTGGCCCTGACCCAGTGCGCGCATGAAAAGCACTGCAAACTTCCGCAAGATCGCATGGTCGCTGCTTATCTTGCAGCGCTGAGTCATCCTGATCCGAGCGCAAGACTCCTTGCGGATTACAGCAACTATTGCTGGAACATACTTGGTGACAGAGCCGTTGCGATCCGAATGATCGACGATGCCGTCAAGGCAGCCCCCGCCGAGCCAGCCTATCTGATTACCCAAGTTCGCATGCTGGCGGCCGAATCGAAACGCACGGAAGCATTCAAGGCGCTCAACAAGTTGCAGGCCCTGAACTACGGCGGCCGTCTGAACAGCGACATTTCGCAGTTGCGTGCGCTACCGGAACTCAAGTAACTGAAGATGGCGCTGACTCTTTCGGCACGTCCCTGCCAAAGTAGTGCTTTGGAAGTTTGATCAATCATGTCTGATACTGACAACCGAGAGCCGCTCAACGAAACGCATGAGCCGCTCCCTGTGCAAGTAGTTTACATACTCGCTTACCGGGCACCGGGATATATCCGTACCGAGAGCCTGCTGACTGCACTGCGCTCCGGCAACCACATGAACATTGCCGTTGCCCGCAACAAGCATCCAGGCATACGCCGCTATATCGAAACGTGGAACGCACTGCGACAGCTTCGCGCGAAAATCACCCCGGATATCTATGTGATCGGTTTTCGCGGACATGAGATTTTCTGGCCCATACGCTGGCTGACCCGTGGAAAGCCACTCATATTCGACGCCATGATGTCGCCTTATGGCGCGCTCCACGACGAGTACGGCGACAGCGCGCCACATCGCTGGCTGGCCAAAATGATCTATCCGCTTGAACGGCTGATGCTTCGGCGTGCAGACCTCGTGTTGACCGACACCCAGCTGCATGCCGAGTTCTACGCGCGGACATTCGGGTTGCCCATCGAACACTTCTGCCCGCTGCCAGTGGGCGCCATTGAGCCGGCGGGGAGCGCGGCGCCTTCCACGCATGGCAGGGGCGACCCCTTCAGCGTGCTGTTTTACGGCTCATTCCTGCCGCTACATGGCATCCAGGTCATTGTTTCGGCCGCGGCGCAACTTACCGATCTGCCGATCCGCTTCGACTTTATCGGTGGAAGCAAAGCCCAGGCGCGCGGCTTGCACCGCCTCTGCCAAACGTCTGACGTGACAAACTTCACCTACCGTCGCTGGGTGGAATTCGAGCAACTGCTGCAGCAGGACATACCTAACGCAGATCTTTGCCTGGGCGGTCCGTTTGGAGGCACGCCGCAGGCCAGGCGAGTGGTCACCACCAAGACATCGCAATGCTTGGCGTTGGGCAAAGCCACGGTCATCGGCAAAACAGATGAAGATTACGGATTCGTTGACAAGGGCAATTGCCTGCTGGTGGCTCAGGCAGATGCCGCTGCACTCGCTGCCGGCATTCGATGGGCATTCGAGAATCGCGCATCGCTAGCCGAACTGGGCGAGCGCGGCCGCGACGCCTATCACACGCATCTCTCCACCAGTGTCATCACGACGCGCCTGCAAACAGCGCTGACCCAGCTGGTAGCTAACTCCACGAAAACTCCGGCGAGCTGATCCGGCTTTCGTAGCCACGACGGCACTAAGCGCGAGACCCAACTGCTCGCCGACATGCTGGTACGCCGATTCAGGCACCTCTGCGCTGATACCGCCGATCCGAGGGAAATGGACTACGCCAAATCGGCGTGCCAGTCTCGCCAATGAATTTCGCATTCTGCGGAACCAATCCGTGCGCCAGCTTTCTGGCAATCAGGGCGATGTGCATCGGGCGAAAAGCCTCCACCGCCAGCAGTTGCAGACCCATGTGATCAACCATCTCCACTGCGAGACGCGTATCGAAAACATGTTGATGCAGACACCGGTTTTCAAAGTTGCGTCTGGAGCGATCCCGAAAGGTCCCCAAATCGCCAGCGCGGTAATCCATGCGCAGGTCGTGAAGGCGCAGGATCTCATCCAGATGCGTCATGTCATCTTCCTGCATCCTGGCGTCGAAATCCTGGATCATGTGTGCCAGGGTCGTCACTGGCCTGCGATGGTCAAACGTACCGTCCTTGTGCGGCACCACGAGTACCAGCAAGCCGTCGTCCTTGAGCACCCGAACCCATTCCGACAAACCCTGCAGGGGATTGGCAAGATGTTCGATGCAGTGCGATGAAAGGACAAAGTCGTAGGATGCGTCGGCAATACCCTTGAGGCAACTCGCCTCGACAACATACTGGCGACCGGGCGTCGCCCGCTTGTCGAAGACAAAGCTGTTTCCCTCACGGATCTCCCCCTCCCATACCGTGTCACCACTGAAATTGCAGTTATCGATACACGCAGCAACAGGATATACGGGAATGCTGCCGCGTGAACCGAAGATCGTGCTTGGGCCACCCAACTCCAGTCCTTTTCCCGTCTGGAAAGCAGACAGGCATTGCTTGAAATAGCGCAGGCGATAAGGCATGGCCACGCGGTAGATATCCATCAGCACCGCGGCCATACCCAGCGACATGAATCTTGCGTGGGCTCTCTTTAACACGGCTTGGTTTCCTCTGGATTCCGGACAGTCACCGGCAGTGCTGGCAACCTGCTACTCGATTGATGCAATGTAGAGGCGAATCGACAGCGCTCGGCCATGCGCAACGCCTTGCGATCATTCACGCGGATAAAGCGCCGGATCATGGTCTGAACTCTCCCATGCGGCCACGCAGGCCGTCGCAGAGTCCGCGCATGGCCATCCTCAACGACGCACGCCGTGCATCGCCATAGAAAACATGGCAATAGAAGATTGCGGTGAACGACCAGATGATCCGGATTCTCCAGCGAATGCCACGGTAACCATTGAATTGCAGGCGAACCAGATTGCGGATCTGGTAGTAGATCCGCAATGGACTATGCACATTGCCCTTGATCCAGCCGAAGAACCAGAACCGCAGGGTCGCATCGCCCATCCGGTGAAGCATCGTCGCCCAGGCTGTGCCATAAAGTGGCAAGCCATGCGCCCGGGCGCGATAGCACCATTCCGTGTCGACGCAATCGATGAAGAAGTCCTCGCGCATCAGGCCCACTTCGTCAAATGTAGCCATTGGCACCAGCGTCCCCGAGGTGATCAAGGTGATGGCTTCGACATGCGGCTCTTCCACGGATGCGCTTCGACGCCCGTAAAAGGGCCTGCCCTTGACCACCACGTGAAACGGAAAAAGCTTGCCGCTGTTGATATTGATGAAGCTGGAGCCAATGGCGCCTACCCGGGTAACCTGTCGGCGCAGATCGGCCTCGGCACGCAGCAGACCCTTGACCATGTCGGGCGCCGGTTCGCTGTCCTGATCGGACAACAGCACATGGGTCGCACCAGCAGATTTGGCCGCTTCAATCCCCACATTGAGCGCCTTGGCAATGCCAAGATTGCATCCCAGACGAATGAGCTCGACGTTGGAACACCCCAAATCACGACAAACGGATTCGGCCCTGAGGTCTACTTGCGGTGAGTTGTCGACGACCAACACTCGCTTGACCTGTGGCGCGAGTAGCGTGAGCAGCATCGTCAACGGCTGGACCTGCGGCAAATAGGTCACCACCACCGCAAACACGCACTCCGCACATTTTCCCGTCACGGCAATTTGCACGCCGTAAAGGTCAGGAACTCGCGCCGCGCAGGCCGGAGCATGGCGCTCAACTCGGCCAGCATCGCGGAAACCTGAGGCACCCCCTTGATCGCGGCCTCGTCGGCAAGGTCACCGCGTACGATGGCCTCGCTTGCCGGGTAAATGGTCAACGGAATCAATCCATGCCAGCGCTGGAGAATGTTTTTAAAGCCGGCCTTTTCCAGCGACATCCGCAGCGAGCGCGGAGTGAATAGCATCAGGTGTCTGGGCGGATCCAGCGCCATCCAGTCAGGACCAAATCGCCGCGCCCCAGCACTCTCCAGATTGGGCGTCTCCAGCCAGAGATAACCGCCCGGCTTGAGCAGTCGATACAAAGTGCCCAACAGTTGAATGGGATCGTAAACGTGCTCAATGACGTGACTGATCGTGATGACGTCGTACCGTGCGTTCTCCTGCAGCAGGTCATCCACCGAAGCACAGCGCACGTCCAGCCCCTGCACGCGCGCCACTGCAACCGCCTTGGGGTCGAAATCGATGCCTTGCGCACTCCAGCCCATTTCTCCGGCAAGCTTGAGAAAGCCGCCGTTGCCGAAACCGACATCGAGCAATTGCCTGCCGTTTTCAGGCCGCCGCGGAAGGTGTCGACACTGCGCGTCGGCTTTCGCGCGCATCGAAGGCACCAGCGCGACCAGCCAGCGGCCGCCCCTGGCTGCCGGCGTTCGTTTCAGCCCATAGCGTGCATTCTTGTAATCATTGATCCATGCATGCAACCGACGAATCAGCGGACTCGTGGGCAGCACGGAGACGTCATCGTCGGCAACATGCGTGACGTAATCTTCGTAGGCACGGCCAATGCTGGCCTTGCTCGGGCGTGGATCAAGCCACGCCGAACGGCAGTGTACGCAACGATAAAGCGTCCATTTGCCCGGCGCCAAGCCAAACACCCGATCCGTCAAACCAGCATACAGCAGCTCACGTTCTGCAGTGGCACAGACCGGACAGTTCGGCGCGGGCTCCAAGTCTTCCGCAGGCCATGGTTCATGTTTCATGTAGCGCTCGTCATGAAAGTGTGTCGATGCCAGCGAAGATACAAGCTTTTCAAAACGACACCGCAGAATATCGAAGTCAGCAGGGTCACTGGCAGCACCACCAGCGGGCGTTGGCTGGCCATGGGCACACACAACACCATGGATGCCAATATCGCCCAGAACAATCCTTTGGCCAGAACCCCTCGCTGTGCTGGCTGCAACGCCATGGCCGACAAGTAAAGGAAGATGGAATCGAGGGCAACACGAAACATCCACGCCAGAGCAGCGCCCACCACACCCCATAGCGATACAGCCCAGAGCAACATGCCCACGAAAACGGGCAATTCGGCCAAATGCAGTTTGGCTGTCAGGTCCGAGCGACCATGGGCCTGCAACAAGGCGTAGGGTACGTGCGCCGCGCTGTTGGCAAACACTCCCACCAGCAAGATCTGGAAAACAGGCAGCGTTGGCAGGGCAAATTTTTGCCCCAACCACAGCGTAAGCAACGGCTTGGCAAAAGCCATGGCGATCAACAACGGTGGCAGCATCAGTGCAACCAACGCGGTCATCGCAGCGCTGAGCAACTGAGCCGAATCTTCCTGACGTGCCTGCGCCTCGGCCAGTGCCGGAAACACGGCACCTATCGCGGTCATCGGCAGACTGGTGACGCGCAGCAGTGCATCGTAAGGAACCGTATAGGTGGCCAGTGCGGCCGAAGGGAATACGCTGGCAAGGTAAAACCGATCCCCGTAAACCATCAACGGGCCGACGATGTTGCTCACGGACAGCCAGCCACCGAATCGCAGCAGGTGGCGAAAGTCCTCTGGCTCAATGGTCGCGCCCGGAACGAGTGGTACGCTGCGTCGCAACAACCTGAGCCATACGACCACACCCACAGCGCGGCTCAGGGCGAGCGCGGCGATGGCCCAGCCGACGTCAGGGCGCCACAACGCTACCATCGTCGGCAGACCGAATTGCGCCACGCTCAGCATGGCTCGCCGCGTGCTAACGCGACGGAACTCCTGCAGTCCTTCGAGCGACCCCATCGCCCCCGCGGCGACCAGGGTGAAAGGTATCGACAGCGCCACGGCGCGCAGACCGATAATCGTCTCCGCCGCCAATGAATCTTGTAGATGGAACAGGTGCCTCACTACCCACGGCACGATCAGCCACAACACCATCAACCAGAACAACCCGAATGCCGCCAACAGGCGCATGACTTTCCACACCAAGGCGGCCACTGAAGCCCGCGGGCACCCACGCCCGAGGGCACTGGAGACCGTCTGCGTGAGTGAGCGCCCTAGGCCAAGATCGAACAGACCCGAGAAACCGATCAGTCCCAATGCGAGGGTAAACACACCCAGCCGGGCGGCGCCCAGCGAGTGCAGGAGGATCGGAAGCGCAACCAGCCCCACTGCGACCGATGCCAGTGTGCCACCCACGTTCCAGGCTGCGTTGCGAGCTACCTGATCGCTCATCGCGAAAAAACGTTATGCATCGCGTCGATACATCAAACCGGTGATCTGCTCGGACACCAACCCGATCAGAAACACGATCACCGCGGCACTCCACATCAGAGTGCTGCCATTGGTGAGGCGGCCGTCATGCAAATACGTCCAGGCGTAGTTGGCGCACCCGAGCAGGAAAAACGCGGCACTGGCTGGCACGAACAGCTTCAACGGTGAATACAGCGTGGCGATCTTGAAAATGATCAGCAGGAAGCGCAGGCCGTCGCGCAATGGCTTGATATGGCTCTTGCCGACGCGCTGGGCCGCCTTGATCGGCACGTAGGCAACCGGGTAGGCACTGCGGAAGAACGCCATGGTGCTGGTGGTGGGATAGCTGAAACCGTTCGGCAGCAGGTGGATGAACTCCCGGAATTTTTCCGCACGCACGGCGCGGAAGCCGGAGGTGAGATCAAGCACGGGGTGGCCGGTCATGCGGGTGGCGAGCCAGTTGTACAGCGTATTGGCGAGACCGCGACCCACGCCGGCCTGGCTGCCCCAGTCGCGGGCACCGACCACCATGTCGTAGCCCTGCCCCAGCTTTTCCAGCAAACGGGCGATGTCGACCGGATCGTGCTGACCATCGCCGTCCATGAAGACCAGGAGGTCGCCGCTGGCGGCGCGCGCGCCACGCTTGATCGCGGCGCCATTGCCCATCGAATACGGCGAGGACAGGCAGGCCACACCGCTGCCGGCGCAGATGCCGCGGGTGTCGTCGGTGGAACCGTCGTCGACCACGATGATCTCGGCATCGGGATGCGTGACGCGCAGGCGTGGCAACAGGGCAGCCAGTGCGGGCGCCTCGTTCTTGGCGGGCAGGATGATGCTCAGGCGGTTCAAGAGTGGCTCCCCTAATGAATGGGAATCATAGCGTGAAGGCATGATCGAGGTTGGGTGCCCGGTTGACGTTTTGCGTGAGGCTACCGTAGGGAATGTGGCCTGCTTGTCACGCCCGGGAATGCCGCAGCCGCCCCTGCATGGGGAGCTTCGGACTGGATAGCCGCAGGGTCCGGGGCGATACGCGAACGTCGCGACCGAAGCCGCTCTCCCATGAATCCATCTTTCTTTGGCGGATCTGCGACGGACTGGATTGTGCCTTGCAACATCCAGCCCGCGCCGGTTTCAGGCAAAGGATGACCTGACAGCCCGACTGCGGTAGATTCAACCACATACAGGGGCAAGGTCGAATCTGGTTATGTCATCTCAATTGCAACCGTCGTCGCTCGCGGGCCTGTCCGGCATGGCGCGCCGGCTGGTGTCCGATGGGGTGCTGCCCGAGGCCGATGTACGCAAGGCCATGGTCGACAGCAGCCAGCACAAGGTCACCTTGGCGGCTTGGCTACTGGACCAGAACCTGGTCGAAGGTGCCCGACTGACCCAGGTCGCTTCGGCCGAGTTCGGCATGCCGATGATGGACGTGGCTGCCCTGAGTACCACCACCATGCCGCTGGATCTGATCAGCGAGGCCTTGATCACCAAGCACCAGGCGTTGCCACTGTTCCGGCGCGGCAAGCGGTTGTTTGTCGGTATCGCGGATCCGATGCAGTCGCATGCACTGGACGAGATCAAGTTCCATTCCAATTGCATGGTGGAACCGATCCTGGTCGAACGCGGCCCGCTGCTGCGGGTGATCGAGAGCCTGCTCAACAGCATGCGCGACACCATGCCCGACATGGGTGGTGGCGATCTGGACGGCCTGGAGTTGGAAGGTGGCGACGACGAGGCCGAGTCAACCGGCATCGACGCCAACGCCAACGATGATGCGCCGGTGGTGAAGTTCGTCAACAAGATCCTGGTCGATGCGATCCGCCGCGGCGCTTCGGATATCCACTTCGAACCGTTCGAGACCCAATATCGGGTGCGCCTGCGCATGGACGGCATGTTGAAGGCGGTGGCCAGTCCACCGATGAAGATGGCAAACCGCATCTCTTCGCGCATCAAGGTGATGGCGCAGCTGGACATTGCCGAGAAGCGCATACCGCAGGATGGCCGCATCAAGCTCAACCTGTCCAAGACCCGCGCGA
Organism: Rhodanobacter koreensis; assembly: GCF_054782855.1. Lineage (NCBI taxonomy): Bacteria > Pseudomonadati > Pseudomonadota > Gammaproteobacteria > Lysobacterales > Rhodanobacteraceae > Rhodanobacter > Rhodanobacter koreensis. The sequence continues at coordinate 465,416 of NZ_BAAGRR010000001.1, forward strand.
TCGACTTCCGCGTGAGCTCGCTGCCGACACTGTTCGGCGAGAAGATCGTGCTGCGTATCCTGGACGGTTCGTCGGCCAAGATCGGCATCGAAAAACTCGGCTACGAGCCGGAACAGCAGAAGCTGTACATCGACGCCATCCACAAGCCGTACGGCATGGTGCTGGTCACCGGCCCGACCGGTTCCGGCAAGACGGTGTCGCTGTACACCGGCCTGAACATGCTCAACACCGCCGAACGCAACATCTCGACGGTGGAGGACCCGGTGGAAATCCGAGTCGAGGGCATCAACCAGGTGCAGCAGAACGTGAAGCGCGGCATGACATTTGCCAGCGCGCTGCGTTCGTTCCTGCGCCAGGACCCGGACGTGATCATGGTCGGCGAGATCCGCGACCTGGAAACTGCCGAGATCGCGATCAAGGCCGCCCAGACCGGCCACATGGTGCTGTCCACCCTGCACACCAACGATGCCGCGCAGACCATCGCGCGCCTGATGAACATGGGTATCGCGCCGTACAACATCACCTCGTCGGTCACCTTGATCATCGCTCAACGCTTGGCGCGCCGGCTGCACGACTGCAAGAAACCGATGAACCTGCCACCTGAAGTCCTGCTGGCCGCCGGTTTCAGTCAGGTCGACATCGACGCCGGCCTGACCATTTACGAAGCCGGTGGCTGTGATGGATGCAACGAGGGCTACAAGGGCCGAGTGGGCATTTATCAGGTGATGCCAATGCTGGAAGATATCCAGAAAATCATCCTGAAGGGTGGCAATGCGCTGCAGATTGCCGAGGTGGCCAAGGCCGCAGGCATCAACGATCTGCGCGCGTCGGCCCTGCTCAAGGTGAAGCAGGGGTTGACCAGCCTGACCGAGATCGACCGGGTGACCAAGGAGTGATCTAGTGAAACCGGGACGCCTTTGGCACTGAAGTTGCGCCAAGCACCACGGTTTGGCACGAACGAAATAGCATAAGCTGCACGAGATATGTCAGCCGCCGACGTAGGCGGGCCTGAACTGAACCACGGGGGAGGATGCGCATGGCCACGGCTACCGCAAACGCAAAGACCAATTTGAACAAGGCACAGGCTCTCGGTGCCCAGCGCGCCGAAGTCAGCCGTCTGACTACCTATGAGTGGGTGGCGCTGGACAAGCGCGGCAAGCGCATGAAGGGCGATATGCCGGCGAAGAACGCCACGCTGGTCAAGGCCGAACTGCGCCGCCAGGGCATGAATCCGCAGACCGTGAAGGAGCGTTCCAAGCCGTTGTTCGGCTCCACCGGCAGCACGGTCAAACCGGGTGACGTCGCCGTATTCAGCCGCCAGATCGCCACCATGATGGCCTCCGGCGTACCGATGGTGCAGTCGTTCGACATCATCGCCGACGGTCAGAAGAACGTCCGCTTCAAGAACATCCTGCTGGATGTGAAACAGAACATCGAAGGCGGTGCAGCGTTGCATGAGGCGCTGGGTCGCTACCCGGTGCAGTTCGACGAGTTGTACTGCAACCTGGTCCATGCCGGTGAAACTTCCGGTGTGCTGGATACCGTGCTGGACACCGTCGCGACCTACAAGGAGCGTACGGAGGCGATCAAGAAGAAGATCAAGAAAGCGCTGTTCTACCCGATGATGGTGCTGGTGGTGGTGTTCCTGGTCATTCTGATCATGCTGCTGTTCGTGGTGCCGGTGTTCGCGAAAACCTTCCAGGATGCGGGTGCCCAGCTACCCGCACCAACCCAGCTGCTGGTCGACGCATCGAAGTTCATGCAGAGCTGCTGGTACATCGTGGTTGGCGTGATCGTCGGCAGCATCGTAGCCTTGGTCGTGGCCAAGAAGCGCTCACCGAAGTTCGCCCATTTTCTTGACCGCATGGCGCTGAAAATGCCGGTGATGGGCAACATCGTGCGCAATTCCGCCATCGCTCGTTTCGCCCGTACGCTCGGCGTGACGTTCCGCGCCGGCGTGCCGCTCGTGGAAGCATTGGATGCGGTGGCCGGCGCCACCGGCAGCATCGTCTATGGTGATGCGGTCAAGCAGATGCGCGACGACATCGCAGTGGGCCACCAGCTGCAGCTGGCGATGAAGCAGACTGGCCTGTTCCCCAACATGGTGGTGCAGATGACGGCGATCGGCGAAGAATCTGGTGCCTTGGACAACATGCTGTTCAAGGTGGCCGAGTTTTACGAGGAAGAGGTGGAAAACGCGGTCGACACCCTGTCCACTCTGCTCGAACCGATCATCATGGTGGTGCTCGGCACGATCGTCGGCGGCATCGTGATCGCGCTGTACCTGCCGATCTTCAAACTCGCCGGCACGTTCTGACCTCATTCCAAAAGCCCTCACATCTACGAGAGCGGCGGGCATTGCCCGCCGCTCTCGTTACTGCAGGAGCGCACCCTGTGCGCGATGCTTTTTCCACAACCGGCCTCAGAGCATCGCGCACAAGGTGCGCTCCTGCACGAAGAACCGTACCCTTACGTGATCCTTCTGCCGGGTCCATTCAGTGAGCCAGGTTTTCCCGATGCCCGAGCTTCCCTTCGTCTTATGGATCGCCTTTGCCGCCGTGCTCGGTCTGGTGGTAGGCAGCTTTCTCAACGTGGTGATCCTGCGGTTGCCGGAGCGGATGGCGGCAGGATGGCGGCAGGAGGCACGCGATGTGCTGGAGCTGGAGGCCGACACGACGCCGCTGCCGCCGGGTATCGTGCGTGAACCCTCGCACTGCCCGCACTGCAAGCACCCGTTGTCGGCGCTGGACAATATCCCGCTGTTCGGCTGGCTGCTGTTGCGTGGACGCTGCCGTTACTGCCAGACCCGCATATCGATCCAGTACCCGCTGGTGGAACTGCTCGGCGGCGTGCTCAGCGCCGTAATCGTGTGGAAGTTCGGCCCGTCATGGATGGCACTGGCAGGACTGCTGCTGACCTGGACCCTGATCGCGCTCTCAGGCATCGACTTCCGCACCCAGCTGCTGCCCGACCAGTTGACGTTGCCACTGCTATGGCTGGGACTGCTGCTGGCGCTGTTGCCGATGTTCGTCACGGCGCCAGCCGCGATCCTCGGCACCGCGATCGGCTACCTGAGCCTGTGGAGCGTGTACTGGCTGTTCAAGCTGCTCACCGGCAAGGAAGGCATGGGCTACGGCGATTTCAAGCTGCTGGCCGCACTGGGCGCCTGGATGGGTCCGGTGGCGCTGTTGCCGATCATCCTGCTCTCCTCGCTGATTGGCGCCCTGGTCGGCGGCAGCCTGATCGCATTGCGACGGCACCAGCGCGAGGTGCCTATGCCGTTCGGCCCGTTCATTGCAGCCGCCGGCTGGGTCTGGTTTGTGGCTGGCCCCGATTTGTTGCAGGGCTACATGCACCTGACCGGGATGCGATGAGCAAGCAACTGCACGCCATGATCGTTGCGCTGACCGGTGGGGTAGCTGCCGGCAAGACGGCCGTGGCACAACGCTTCGAGGCACTCGGCGTGCGTGTGCATGATGCGGATGTGGCCGCCCGCGAAGTAGTCGAGCCGGGTACGCCCGGACTGGCGGCCGTTGTCGGCACGTTCGGCACCGCCGTACTGGATGCCTCGGGTCGGCTCGATCGCCCCGCGATGCGCCAGCGCGTGTTTGCCGATCCGGTGGCGCGACAGCAGCTGGAGGCGATCATCCATCCGCTGGTACGCCAGTGGTTGCGCGATCGATCGCTGGCCGATTACGGGCCGTATTGTCTGCTGGCGATTCCGCTGTTGGCGGAAAACATCGCGCACTATCGCTGGGTCGATCGTGTGCTGCTGGTCGATGTGCCCGAGTCGGTGCAACTAACGCGTCTGGTCGCCCGCGACGGCCTCGACGAGACCCTCGCCCGGCGCATGCTGGCCAGTCAGGCCAGCCGTGCCGAACGGCTCGCGCTGGCCGACGACGTGATCGAGAACAGCGGCGATGAAATCGTGCTCGACCAGGCCATCGCCGAACTGCATCAACGCTACCTCGTGCTGGCTTCGTAGGGCTGTGCACTGCCTGCCGCCTTCACCATGTTTCGTATTCACCAAAAGCCAAAAGCGGCAGACAGCGCCCGCTTCACCAGCGTAAGCAACCCGATACCCCTCATCGTCATTCCGGCGCTGGCCGGAATCGCTTCACAGGAGCGAAGCTGGCCGCTGCTCTTCAACAACGCAGCAACTCACCCCCATGCGTGAAAGCGATTCCGGCCAGCGCCGGAATGACGGCGGGAGTTGACGGCAGCTCGCCGGGGGTTGTGTGCTGGGTACCGGAGACCGCTGAGCAGTAACAATCAAAACATGCTTCACAAGGCGGCATAGGCCGCCCACGTCGAAATGCTTTACGCAAGCCAGAATTCGCGGATGCCGGCGACACCCTGCCCGCTGTGCTGGCGGGCCTCGGTGATCTGGGAAGGGGCCGTGCCACCCAGTGCATACACCGGCAACGCGGCGGCCTCGGCCAGCGACTGGAATCCGGACCAGCCCAGCGGAGGTGTCTGCGGATGGCTAGGGGTACCGGCCAGCGGCGACAGCGTGGCGAAGTCCGCACCGATATGAGACGCCAGGGCCAACTGCACCGCGTCGTGGCAGCTGACGCCGACCAACTGTTGTAGCGGCAGCGGTCGCTCGGACAGCGCTGACAACTGCGCACTCTTCAGATGCACGCCGACGTCCAGGCTGCGAGCGCCCTCGATATCCCCGTTGAGCAGCAGCTGCGTGCCGTGTCGTCGTGCCAGTGGCAGCAGGGCAGCGGCAAGTTGGCGCACGAGTTCACGCGGCCACAGCGGCAGGCGCAGCTGCATCATCCGCTCACCGCGCTCGATCGCGCGGCCAATCCGTTTGAACCACAAGCCGCACTGATCGGGTGGCACGTCCGACGGAGTGATCGGATAGCGGGCAGGCAAGCGCAGTGCCTGCAGGATTGCGCGATCGGCCAGGGTAAGGATGGCCGGATCGATCTGAGCGGGCTGCAGCCATTGCAGCGCCTGGTCTTCGCGCGATTGCGGTGTGTTTTCCCATTGCTCGACCCGCCACGTGTCCAGCAACAGTTCGCGATCGGTGTAATGGCATGGCACCCGGATCAGCGGCTCGGCACGTTGCAGGGTGATACCCAGTTCCTCGTGCAGTTCGCGCGCCAGCGCCGCCAGCGGCTCCTCGCCGGGGTCGAGCTTGCCGCCGGGAAACTCCCACAGACCAGCCAGATGCTTGCCGGGCGGACGCTGCGCCAGCAGCACACGCCCCTCGGCGTCGAGCATGACGCCGGCCATCACATGCATGACCACCGGCTTGGGCGCGGTGGGTACGGGCATCAGCTGTTGCGCAGGTATTCGACCATGTCGAAGCCGTAGACGTGTTCGGCATCGGCCTTGTGGTGCACGCGAGAGACCTCGACCCAGTCGCTGAAATGCACACCGGGGAAAAACGTGTCGGCGCCATCGATCGCGGCACTGACCCAGGTCAGGTACATGCGCCGGGCACTCGGCAACGCTTCGGAAAATACCTGGCCGCCGCCAATCACCATCAAGCCGGTGTTATCGGTACGGGCCTGGGCTTCCGCCACCGACCGCACGGTGATCTGGCCGGGAAACGGCGCCTCATGCCGACGCGACAGCACCAGATTGACCCGATCCGGCAACGCGCGACCGATCGACACCGCCGTGTTGTAGCCCATGAGCACATTCTTGCCGGTGGTCAACTGCTTGAACCAGCGCAGGTCATCGGGGAGGTGCCACGGCAGTTGCCCCTTGCGCCCGATGGCGAAGTTTTCGTCGAGTGCGGCAATCAGCGAAATGGCCATGTGAAATCCTTGAAAGATGTGTTCGATAAAGTGGCCCGCGCGCCCGGGATCGCGCTGCCGAATGCGTCGAATCTTAGCAGGATGCGATACACCCAGCGGTGCCTGTGACGGGCTTGAACTGGTTGTGCGCGCTCCGGCCGGCGGCAATTTATTGCGATGGCAATACCGCAGTCGAAGATGTGCGATGCCACCCGTACGGACCTCACCTACACGGCCACCTCGGCCTTGATTGCCGGATGCGGCGCATAATCCTCGATCGCGACATCCGCGTAACGGAAGTCGAAGATCGAGCGCACCTCGGGATTGAGCTGCAGACGCGGCAGCGGCCGGGGTTCGCGTGCCAGCTGCAGGCGCGCCTGCTCGACATGGTTGTTGTAAAGATGGGCATCGCCCAGCGTGTGCACGAAATCACCCACGCCAAGTCCGCACACCTGCGCCACCATGTGGGTGAGCAACGCATAGCTAGCGATGTTGAACGGGACGCCGAGGAAGATGTCGCCGGAGCGCTGGTACAACTGGCAACTCAACTTGCCGTCCGCCACGTAGAACTGGAACAGGCTGTGGCACGGCATCAGCGCCATTTTCGGCAGCTCGCCGACATTCCACGCGCTGACGATCAGCCGGCGCGAATCGGGGTTGCGCCGGATCTCGTCGATCACCCAGCGGATCTGGTCGACCACGCCACCGTCGGCGGTGGGCCACGCGCGCCACTGTTGGCCGTAGACCGGTCCGAGGTCACCGTTTTCGTCCGCCCATTCGTCCCAGATCCGTACGCCATGTTCCTTCAGATAGGCGATATTGGTATCGCCGCGCAGGAACCAGATCAGCTCATGCACGATGGATTTCAGGTGCAGCTTCTTGGTGGTGACCAGCGGAAAACCCTGGCTCAGATCGAAACGCAACTGCCAGCCGAACACGCTGCGCGTGCCGGTGCCGGTGCGGTCGGTCTTTGCGGTACCGTGTTCCAGTACGTGACGCAGCAGGTCGAGATAGGCGCGCATCGCTTCACTCCTTGTCCGGCATGGCCACCGTATAAAGGCGCAGTGTCGGTGCGCGCCGCGACAGCCATAGCAGCCACAGGCCGATCACGACCATCGGCAATGACTGCATCTGCCCCATCGTCACCCATTGCGTTCCGAAGTAGTAACCCAGCTGCGGATCGGGCAACCGCACAAACTCCACCGCAAAACGGAAGCAGCCATACATCAGTGCGAACAGACCCGACACCAGGTAACGCGGTCGCGGCTTCATCGACACCAGCCACAGCACGACAAACATCACCACGCCTTCCAGCGCCAGCTCATACAGCTCCGACGGATGACGCGTCAGACCGCCAAGCTGCTGCAGCTGCGGCAACCACGCCGGATGGCTGTCGACGTAAGCCATGTCATCGGCACGCGCATTCGGATAGATCATGCCCCACGCCAGCGCGGTGGGCTTGCCCCACAACTCGCCGTTGATGAAATTGCCCAGCCGCCCCAGACCCAGCCCGATCGGCACCAGTGGCGCAACGAAATCCACCGTGTCGAAAAAATGCAGCCGCTGCCGACGTGACCACCACCAGACCGCGGCCAGCACGCCGAGCATGCCGCCATGAAAACTCATGCCGCCATCCCAGACCCGGAACAGGGCCAGCGGCTCGGTCCAGATCCAGCGGATGCCGCCAGCGTAGTAGAACAGCATGTACCAGACGCGGCCGCCGACGATCACGCCCATCATGCCGTAGAAGAACAGGTCACCCAGCGCATCGCGGCTGACCGGCAGGCGCCCGTGCCGTCGCCGGTATTCGCCGAGCAAGGCCACGCTGAGGAATCCGAGCAGGTACATCAGCCCATACCAGTGCACCTGGATCGGGCCGAGATGAAAGGCAACCGGATTGAGGTCAACGACGAAAGGCTGGGACATGGTGGCCTGGCGAATTTTTACAATCTCCAAGTGTAGCCGGTCGCGACCGCCTTCTCTTTCGATCCGTCATGCGGCACCACAATGCCTCGCCACCTGAATGCGCGAGGATGGGGCCGCCGGATTACAGCAACACCGGCCGATCCGGCAGTTCGTCCGGGTTGGCCTTGTCGTTGCCGGGGAAATGCCGGGTCAACAGCGCATGAGTGGCGACGATGCCTTCGAGGCTGCCCTCGCGCCATTGCCCGCGCGCGTAGCAGTCGCGCATGCGCGCGCAGATCGCCTCCCATTCGGCCGCCGTGACCTGCGCGGCAATGCCACGGTCGGCGACGATCTCGATGCAGTGCTCGGCCATCAGCACGTAGAACAGCACGCCGCTGTTGTGCTCGGTGTCCCATACGCGCAGCTGGCCGAATACCTGCCGTGCACGAGTAGCCGCATCGAGGCCCTCCAGCACCGCCAGCGGTGCCAGCCGGCCCTCGAGTGCGAAACAAACCTCGCCCCGATGGGTGCGTTCGCCGGCGGCAATCGCCGCGGTCATCTCGTCCAGCACCGCGGCGGGAAAACAGCGACGCAACTGGAACCAGCCGCCGAACAGGTTTGCCAGCACTCGTCGGATGCGTGTCATCACCAGCTCCCCGAGGCACCGCCGCCGCCGAAGCTGCCGCCGCCACCGCTGAAACCACCACCGCCACCGAAACCACCGCCACCACCGCCGAAGCCGCCACCACCAAAACCACCCCAGCCACCGCCACCGATCGAACGCCCGGCGCCACCCGGCAGGATCATCAGCACACCACCGATCAAGGCACCGAGGATGCCGGCGCCCATCGAGACCAGCAGCCACAGCAGGCCGCCGGTCAGCACGGCGCCCAGCGGCGTACGCACCCAGGTACTGGTCCGACCCAGCATGCTGCGCAGGAACAGGGCAACGAATACGCCGATCATGAGACTGTTCTGCAAGCCGGGGCCGGCATGCTCCGAATGGGGGGCACCCTGCACTGGCGGCGGCAGTGCCTCGCCATTGATCAGCTGGGTCAACGCACCGACCGCGTCGCTGATGCCACCGAAATAGTCGCCAGTGCGGAATTTCGGTGCGATGTACTCACGGATGATGCGCGCGCAGGCCGCGTCTGGAATCGCGCCTTCCAGGCCGTAGCCCACTTCGATGCGCACGTTGCGGTCGTTCTTGACGATCAGCAGGAACACGCCATCGTCGATACCCTTGCGGCCGATCTTGTTCGCTTCGGCCACCGCCAGTGAATAACTGTCGATATCCTGCCTCGCCGTGGTAGCGACCATCAGCACCACCAGCTGCGCACCCTTGGCCTTCTCCAGCGCGACCAGTTGCGTGTCCAGCTGATCGACCTGCGCCGCGGTCAGCGTGCCGGTGAGGTCGGTGACATGACGCGCCAGCTTCGGCACTGTATCGGCTGCATGCAACCATGCCGGCGACAGCAAGGCCATCGCCAGAAGCAGGATCAGGCGCGGGAAGCGCCGGGGCATCATCAATGCGCCGAAGTGGCGGGTGCCGGTGCGTTGGTGCCGAAATCCACGGTCGGCGCGGTGGAAATCGCCTTCTCGTTGTCCACGCTGAAATTCGGCTTCACGGCGTAACCGAACATCTTCGCGGTGAGATTGTTCGGGAAGGTGCGGATCATCGAGTTGTAATCCTGCACCGCCTGCACGTAACGGTTGCGCGCCACGGTGACCCGGTTTTCGGTGCCTTCCAGTTGCGCCTGCAGGTTCTGGAACAGTCCGTCGGCCTTCAGCTGCGGATAGTTCTCGCTCACCACCATCAGTCGCGACAACGCATTGCCCAGCTCACCCTGTGCCGCCTGGAATTGCTGCAGTTTCTGCGGATCGTTCAGCGAATCGGCGTTGACCTGCAGGCTGCCGACCTTGGCGCGGGCATTGGTCACCTCGACGAAGACCTTTTCCTCGTGCTGGGCATAGCCCTTGACCGTATTGACCAGGTTCGGTACCAGATCGGCACGGCGCTGGTACTGGTTGAGTACCTCGGACCAGGCCGCCTTGACTGCCTCGTCCTGCTTCTGGATGGCGTTGTACCCGCACCCCGAAAGCATGACAACGAGCAGCAGAAGCACGAAGTTGCGCAGGGTTTTCATGAGGTCGCTCCCGTCCCGTGGATGGTCATTGCATCATCCCATGCGGTCCGGCGCAATCGTGTCGCCGCGGAATGAACGCCGGGCGCTCAGCCGAACAGGCGCGGGCCGAGAATCAATCCCCAGCTCAGCACCACCAGCACCAGCAGCACGAAGACCGCCGCCGAGCCCATGTCCTTGGCGCGCCCGGCCAGCTCGTGGAATTCCGGGCTGACCTTGTCGACCACGGCCTCGATCGCCGAATTGAGCAGCTCGGCCGACAGCACCAGCAGCGGTGCCAGGATCAGCGCGAATTTCTCCAGGCCGCCGTTGCCCAGCCACAGGCCGAGCGGCACCAGCACGATGACCAGGCAGGCCTCGAGCCGGAACGAGGCCTCATGGCGCCAGCCGGCATGAAAACCCTTCATCGACCACTGAAAGGCCTTCCAGAGCTGTTTGGGACCACGAAAACCTTCGGCTGCCATTCCGGTGCGACCGCTCAGCTGAACGCCGGCAGGTGCCGAGCGATGGCGGGGACGATCGACGCCGCAGGGCGGATGGGCGATGCTGAAAGTTCGAAGACGGGCATGGTGCAGAGGGCTCCCCATAAGGCGCACAAGACTCGAATGATGCCACAGGCGGCGCGCCCGCAGGCAGTCGGCAAAGCCGCGCCACGTGAGTATCCACGCGACCCGGTGCAAGACCGCCAGGCGTCCGTCATGTCGCAGTGCAGCTACACCGGAATGACGAATAGGTTACGCTTCGTCGGTTGTGATCCGTTCAGGATCGCATGTCATCGGCAGCGCTTCGGCGGCGCCACGATTTGAATCATGCACGGAAAAGATATGGCAACCCAGAATCCGCCTGTGTCGCAGGCTCGCTCCTTCAGCACCGTCTTCCTGATCGAAATGTGGGAGCGTTTCGGCTTCTACGGCATGCAGGTGCTGATGGTCACCTACATGATGAAGAAGCTTGGTTTCATCGACACCAGGGCCAACCTGGTATGGGGCGCAGCCGCAGCGCTGATCTATGCCACGCCGGCGATCGGTGGCTGGGTTGGCGACAAGCTGATCGGAACGCGTCGAACGATGCTGGTTGGTGCCGTGGTGCTCGCGCTCGGCTACTCCATGCTGTGGGTGCCAACCAACAACGCCTACTTCCTGTATATGGCGCTCGGCGTGATCATCGTCGGCAACGGCTTCTTCAAGCCGAATGCCGGCAATCTGGTCCGCAAGATCTATGAGGGTGACGACACCCGCATCGACAGCGCATTCACCATCTACTACATGGCGGTGAACATCGGCTCGATGATCTCGATGACACTCACCCCGCTGATCCGCGATTACGTGGGAGCCCACTACGGCGACGAGATGGGCTGGCACACCGCCTTCGGCGCCTGCGCGGTCGGCCTGATCCTCGGTATCGGCAACTACCTTCTGATGTACCGCACGCTGGCGCATATCGGCTCGCCACCGGACGAACAGCGGGTGAGCTTCGGCAAGGCACTGGGCATCTTCCTCGCAGCGCTGGTCATGGTGTTCGTCTCGGCGTTCATCCTGCAGAGCCTGCTGGTTGCGCAGATCTGCGTGTATGCGGCCGGCGTGGTGATCCTCGGCATCTTTTTCCACTTGATCAACAGCAGCCAGCAGCACGAACGCGCCGGTCTGGTCGCTGCCCTGGTACTGACCGTACAGACGATCTTCTTCTTCATCTTCTACGCGCAGATGGCGACGTCGCTGAATCTGTTTGCGCAGCACAATGTCGATCTTTCGTTCAATATTTTCGGCTTCCACCTGTTCAACTGGATTCCCGAGCAATACCAGAACCTCAACGCGATCTGGATCGTGCTGCTCAGCCCGGTACTGGTCGTCATCTACAACACGCTGGGCAGGATCGGCAAGGATCCCTCGGTGGCGGCCAAGTTCGCCTGGGGCTTTGCCGCCGTCGCACTCGGCTTCTTCATCTACGGTGTCGGCGCCCTGGGCGCGGTCAATGGCCAGGTGTCGTCGTGGATCATGGTCTGGGGCTATGGCCTGTATTCGCTCGGTGAACTGCTGGTCAGCGGCCTTGGACTGGCGATGATCGCGCGCTACGTGCCGGCCCGCATGGGCGGCTTCATGATGGGTGCGTACTACGTGGCTGTCGGTATCTCGCAGTATCTCGGCAGTGTGGTGGCAAACCATGCGCACATTCCGGAAAACCTCACCGATCCGGTGCAGTCGCTGGCGATCTACACCCATCTGTTCAACATCCTCGGTTTTGTCGGTATCGGATGCACGGTCATCGCGCTGGTGATGCTGCCGCTGATGAAGAAATTGTCGACCAGCCATTCCGACTCTGCGGCCAACCATCACTCGCTGCCGGCCGTTCGCAGTGAGGAATTCGATACGCCGGTTTGACCCCGATGAACCCGTCGCATGATGTGCGGCGGGTTCTCGCGTGCTCCGGCAAGCCTGGATGAACAGCATGCCGCACCGGCCCGCCCAACCTACCGGTCCGTTTGCACTGACACGCACGCTGGCGTGGCTGAGGCTTTGCGCGATCGCCGGGCAAAGCGTGGCCGTACTGGTCTGTGCGTGGTGGATGCGGCTCGATATCCCGCTGCTGCCGCTGCTGCTCGGCATCGGCCTGCTCGCGGTGTTCTCGGTCTTTGCGGCATGGCGGCTGCGCCAGCCATGGCCACTGCGCGAGTGGGAAACCATCGGCCATATTGCAGCCGACACGCTGGTGCTCGGCTACCTGCTGTACTTCACCGGCGGCGCCAGCAACCCGTTCATCACCCTGCTGCTGGTGCCGATCGCGCTCAGCGCGGCAGCACTGTCGGTACGCGCGATCCTGGCGGTCGCGGCGCTAGCCGGTTTCGCCTATCTGATCCTGCTGTGCTGGCACGTACCGCTGCCGATGCCGATGCACGGCGAGAACGGCCTGCATGGCGGCTTTTCGCTGCACGTGGCCGGCATGGGCGTGAACTTCGTGATCAGCGCGCTATTGCTGGGTTTCTTCATCAACCGGCTGGCGCATGCCTTGCGCGTGCAGCAGCTGGAAGTGCAGCGGGTGCGCGAGCGAGCGCTGCGCGACGAGGGCATCCTGGCGATCGCCACCCAGGCCGCCGGTGCCGCGCATGAGCTCAACACGCCGCTGTCGACCATGCGCACCCTGCTGCCGGAGCTGCGCCGCGAGCACGCCAGCGATGCCCTGCTGGCCGAGGATCTGGTGCTGCTGGAAGACCAGGTCGATCGCTGCCGCACGATCCTGCGCGAGATGGTCGCGTTCGGGAAGGCACAGCTGTCGCAGGAACCGGAGCGGCTCAGCGTGGCGCAGTTCATCCACGGTTGTCTGGAGCGGTTCCAGCTGCTGCGGCCAGAGGCGGAGCTGACTTTGGAGCTGGACGAAGCCACCGCGCAGACCGTGTTGCGCACGCCACCGGGCCTGCGTCATGCCCTGCTCAACCTGCTCAACAACGCTGCCGATGCCTCGGCCAGTAGCGACTCACAGGTGGTGGTACTGCATGTTGCGCGTGACGCCGGCTGGTTGCAGCTTTGTGTGCGTGATCATGGCCCCGGCTTCGATCCGGACGGCGAACCCGCAGCGCGACTCGGGCACTCGCAGAAGCAGGCCGGCCTGGGCATCGGCCTGGCCCTGGCCGAAGCCACCGCCGAGCGCCTGAACGGCAAGCTGACCGCCGTCAACACCGAACACGGTGCCGAGGTGTGCCTGCACCTTCCGCTGGCCGTGATTGCCGACCGCTAGCCAAGGGGCAAGCCTCGCAGGACGTGCATGCCGTGGCACTTCCGGCAAGAATGGGCGCGATCCACTCAGGGAAACACCCGATGACCGAGTTGCCCCACGCCGCCACGACGCGCCCGCTGCTGCTGGTCGACGATGACGCCACCTTCGTCCGCGTGCTGGCTCGCGCGCTGACCTCGCGTGGCTTCGAGGTCATCACGGCAACCAATTTCGACGAGGCGCGTGCGCTGGCTCGCCGCCAGCACCCGCGCTACTGCGTACTCGACCTCAAGCTGGGCGAGGAAAGCGGCCTGCGGCTGATTCCCGAACTTCATACCCTGGTACCCGACCTGCGCGTGCTGCTGCTGACCGGCTACGCCTCGATCGCCACGGCGGTGGAGGCGATCAAGCGCGGCGCGCACGACTACCTGGCCAAGCCGGTCGACGCCGACGCGGTGGTGCGCGCCCTGCTCGACGGCGACAACAGCGACATCGACGAGCACGAGTTGCCGGATACCCCCGAGGCGCCACTCGCGCTGCGTCGGCTGGAATGGGAGCACATCCAGCGCGTGCTGACCGAATGCGACGGCAACATCTCCGAGACCGCACGGCGGCTCGGCATGCACCGCCGCACGCTGCAGCGCAAGCTGAGCAAGCACCCGGTACGCGAACGGCCGGAGCGCGAATAGCCCCGGTTGGCCTGGCCGATGGTCACCTTCGACCATCGTCGCCTTGTCCGGGCAGCCGCCGGCACGCGACGATGTCGCGATGAGCCGTGGGAGAACCGGATGAACGCAATACGCGATGGATTCATGGCACGCGCCGCCTTGCGCATTGCGACCTGGGCGGAACGCTGGTTCCCCGACGCATGGGTATTTGCCGCGCTCGGCGTGATCGTGGTGGCGCTGGCGGCATTCTGCTTTGGTGCCACCCCCACCGCGGCGGTCAGCGCATTCGGCGACGGTTTCTGGAGCCTGATTCCGTTCACCATGCAGATGGCGTTCGTGGTGATCGGCGGTTACGTCCTGGCCACCGCACCGATCGTGGCGCGCTTCATCGACGTGCTGGCGCGCGCGCCGCGCACGGGGCGTGGCGCGATCGTGTACGTGGCCCTGGTCAGCATGCTGGCATCACTGCTGAGCTGGGGTTTCTCGCTGGTATTCGGCGGCCTGCTGGTACGTGCACTGGCGCGACGCAGCGGCCTGCGCATGGATTACCGCGCCGCCGGTGCGGCGGCCTACCTCGGCCTCGGCGCGATCTGGGCGATGGGGCTGTCGTCATCGGCGGCGCAGTTGCAGGCGAATCCGGCCAGCATGCCACCAGGCCTGCTGGCGATCACCGGCGTGCTGCCCTTCAGCGAGACGATTTTCCTGTGGCAGTCGTTCGTGCTGACCGGCGTGCTGATCGTGGCATCGCTGCTGATCTGCTGGACCACCGCACCGTCGGATGCGAACGCGCGCACCGCGCAGGATTTCGACCTCGGCGAAACCTCGACGCCGGCATTGCCGCCGCGCACGCGCCCCGGCGAGTGGCTGGAATACAGCCCGCTGCTGTCACTGGCGATCGGCCTGCTCGGCCTCGGCTGGCTTGGCCACGAGTTCGCCAGCAAGCCGGCGATCAGTGCGATCGCCAACCTCAACACCTACAACTTCCTGTTCCTCACCCTCGGCGTGCTACTGCACTGGCGGCCACGCAGCTTCCTCGATGCCGTGACACGCGCCGTGCCCAGCACGGCCGGCGTGCTGATCCAGTTTCCGCTGTACGGCGGCATCGCCGCGCTGCTCACGCAAGTGCACGGCACCGGCGGCGTGACGCTGGCGCACCGGCTGTCGAACCTGTTCGTGCATCTCGCCTCCACCGACAGTTTCCCGGCGGTGATGGGCGCCTACTCCGCCGTGCTCGGCTTCTTCGTGCCTTCCGGCGGTGGAAAATGGCTGGTCGAGGCGCCCTACGTGATGCAGGCAGCGAACGATCTGCACGTGCACCTTGGCTGGGCAGTACAGGTGTACAACGCCGCCGAGGCACTGCCGAACCTGATCAATCCGTTCTGGATGCTGCCATTGCTCGGCGTACTGGGATTGAAGGCGCGCGACGTGGTCGGCTACACCTTCATGCAATTGATCGTACACGTGCCGCTGGTGCTGGGCTTGCTGTGGCTGCTCGGCTTGACGCTCACATATGTGCCGCCGGTGATGCCGTAGGAATCTCACATCGTGAACCCCTCTCCCGACGGGAGAGGGATCCTCAGATCACAGCTCGCGCAACGCCGTGGTCACCGGTAGCCGTGCCGCACGAACGGCCGGGAACAGGCCGCCGATGAAGCCGATGGCCAACGCCCATTTCAGGCCGGTCCAGAGCACGACTGGCGCAACCTTGAACTCGAAGGTGAGCTGGCCTGTGGTGCCGGCGGCCAAGGTGGACGCGGTGTAGCCATTGAATATCAGCCACGCGATGATGCCGCCGAGCGCACCTCCGATCAGCGCGAGCAACATGGTTTCGAGCATGATCGCCATGACCACCGGCAAGCCGCGGAAGCCGATCGCCCGCAGTGTCGCGATCTCGCGGGCGCGAGTGGCAACGGCGGCGAACATCGTGTTGAGTGCGCCAAATACGGCACCGATCGCCATGATCGCGCCGACCACGATGCCGATGATGGTGATGGCTTTCGATGTGCCTTCGGACTGCTTGCTGAAATACTCGAGCGTCGTGGCCACATCAACCTGCAATCGCGGATCTGAGGACAGCTCCGCCTTGAACTTGTCGAAAGCGGCAGGTCCGGTAAGCCTGGCGAACACGGTCGTCACACTGGAACCACGCCGATAGGCAGGACCGACAATGCCCGCATCCGCCCACAACTCGGAATCCATCGCATCGTTCGAGGCGAAGATGCCGGTGACTGTCCAGACCTGATTGCCCAGCTTGATCTGCTTGCCCGGTTCGAGGCCGGCAAACTGGTGCTGTGCGCCCTTGCCGGCCACCAGCTCGTACTTGCCCGGCTCGAACTTGCGCCCTGCGATGATTTTCGCGTTGGTGCGCAGCTTCCATGCCTCGTCGCCGATGCCGCGCAATTGCACACTGCCGATATCTTTATCCGGATCGCCACCCTTCATCGGCAGATTGGCCGCAACGACGAGTTCCGGCGAAGCAATCGGCTTGCCCTGGTCATCCCTGGCGATGCCGGGTGCCTGCGCAATGACCAGAGCGCTGTCGCGACCCAGCACGGACGAAACCTCCGCCGCCGAACCGCCGCGCATCACGATCGCGGTGTCGTCGGAGCCGGTGCGGCGCAGGGTTTCGCTATAGCCGTTGGCCATCGCCAGCATGGCCACCAGCACGGCGACCACACCGGCGATGCCGATCACGATCACGGCGGAGGAACCGAGCCGCTGCGGCAACGTACTGACACCCACGGCAGTCACCGACCAGGTCTGCTGGCCACGTCGCGTCAAGACCATCCAGAGGGCAAGCAGCCCCAGCAAGACCAGCATGCCCTGCCAGGGCAGATTCAGAAATATCATCACGCCGACGATGACGACCACAAGGGTCACCAGACCGATCACGAATTTCATTGCGTTTCTCCTCAGCGTCCGGCCAGTGCATCGACAATGTTCAGGCGCATTGCTCGCCAGGCGGGCAAGATGCCGATGACCAACCCGATCACGATGGCCAGGGCGATACCCAGCGCCCAGCTGCCGGCACCGACGCTCGTGTGAGTGATCATGCCGCCGCTCTGCGATGACATGATCGGTGCAAGCACGCTGACCAGGCCAAGGCCGATCAGTCCACCCAACAGCAACAACAGCACCGACTCGGCCAGCACCATCATCAATACGGCAGTGCTGGAGAAACCGATCGTCTTGAGCACCGCCAGTTCGGAGGTGCGCTCGCGCACCGCCTGCATCATCGTGTTGCCGGTCAACAGCACCAGCGTGAAGAACACGGCACCCATGATCGACGTCACGATCAGGCCGATGTCGGCCATCTGCTTGATCCAGTTCGCGGTCGCCGCCTGCTCGGTCTGGGTTTTCGTCTCGTGATCGGAATTGGCCGATAGCGCGTCGATCGCCCTGGCGATGCGGTCGGACTGATTGATGTCATTGACCCGGCTGATGTACCAACCCACCATGCCTTGGTTGTAGGGCGTGGTTTCGTCGAACATCTTCCAGTGCATGATGATCATCTGGCTCTGGAAGGCTTTCGCGTCCTTGGAATGCATGACGCCAACCAGATTGAAATTCCAGTTCTTGCTGCCGGCCTTGTTCGGGAAAATCTGCGACTGCAGCGGAATCTTGTCGCCGACTTTCCAGCCGTATTTCTTGACGATGATCTCGCCAGCGAGGATGCCGTCCTGGGTCGAATCGAACGCCTTGCGCTCAGCAGGGGCCACCTCGACTTCGGGATAGAGATCAAGATAGTTCGGGCTCACCGCGAAAGTGAACACCTGGTTGTGCGGGTCTTGGTAAGCACCACCGAACCAGTTCGCGTAAGCAACGTCCTTGATCCCGTTGACCGTGGCGATCTGCGCACCGAGTCCTTGCGGCAAGGGCTGGATGAAGGACAGTCGTGCCCCGGTCTGCAGGCGCTCGGCGCCGTTCGCCGACTGGCCCGCCTCCGCGAACGAAACGCGCACGGCATCCAGCAGACCGAACAGCAGAAACGCGGCGATGATCGACACCAGCGTGAGTATCGTGCGGGTCTTGCGCCGGAACAGCGCCGCCCAGATCAGATGAAGGTATTTCATCGTCGTCTCCTCAGGCCGTTGCCTGCTCGACTAGCGTGCCCTTGTCCAGATGCAGCGTGTGGCTGGCGTATTCGGCAGCCTTCGGATCATGGGTGACCATCACGATGGTCTTGCCGTGCTCGCGGTTGAGCTGCTGCAGCAGCCCGAGTACGTCCTCGGCGGACTGGCGATCCAGGTCGCCGGTCGGCTCGTCGCAGACCAGCAAGGTGGGATCGGACACGATCGCGCGGGCGATCGCGACGCGCTGCTGCTGACCGCCGGACAGCTCGCTCGGCTTGTGCGTGGCACGATCGGCCAGCCCGACCAGCTGCAGCGCAATCGATGCGTTCTTCCTGCGCTGGGCGCCGGAGAGCTTGGTGAGCAGCAAGGGCAGCTCCACATTGCGCTGCGCCGACAACATCGGCATCAGGTTGTAGAACTGGAACACGAAGCCGACATTCGACGCGCGCCATTTCGCCAGCGCGCCACCGCCAAGCTGATCGATGCGCTGCCCGCCCACGGTGATGCTGCCGGCGCTCGGCGTATCCAGGCCGCCGATCAGATTCAGCAGGGTGGTCTTGCCGGAGCCGGACGGCCCCATCAGCGCCAGGAAATCACCTTCGGCGATCGCCAGGTTGACGTGGTGCAGCACCTCGACCTTCTGCTTGCCTCGCTCGTAGGTCTTGGCCAGGTTCTGGATATCGATCAGTGTGCCCATCATGTTTCTCCGATGAAGATAAGAATCTGCTGGCTCGTCCGGGTGTCGACGAACGAGGCACCGGCAAATCGACGAGGGCGTCAGGATTTGCCGTGTTCGACCTGGATATCCGAACCATCGTGCAACCCCGCCGATGGCGACACCACCACGCTGTCGCCCGGTTTTACCGCCGCCGGCAGCAGGCGCAGCTCGCCGTAGGCTTGCGCAGCCGGATCCACGATGCGCTGACGCACGTGACCATCTTCGACCACGAACACCACGCTGTGACCATCCCTCTGCACGATCGCTGCCGCCGGTACCAGCACGCCCTGCGGCGCCCGCGCGCTGGCCTGCGGCTTCACCTCGAGGAACGACACCCGTACGCCCATGTCGGGCACGATGCGCGCGTCCTTCTGCTCCAGCGCCACGCGTACCTTGATGGTGGCCTTGCCGCGATCGGCGGTCGGCACGATGGCAATCACGTGGGCGGGAATCTTCCAGTCCGGATAAGCGTCCAGCACCGCCTCGGCGGCCATGTCCGGCTTGACCCGGCCGATATAGGCCTCGTTCACGTCGACATCGACTTCCAGCGAATCCATGTCGACGATGGTGCCCACGCCGGTGCGGGTGAAGCCGCCACCCGCCGAGAACGGCGAAATGATCTCGCCGACCTGGGCGTCCTTGGTAGTGATCACGCCGGTGAACGGCGCACGCACCACGCAGTAATCGAAATTGACCTGCGCCTCGGTGACTTGCGCGTCCGCGGATATCGCAGTCTTCTGCTGCGAGGCGAGCACGGCACGCGTGCTGTCGGCCAGCGTGACCGCCTGCTCGGCCGACTGCTTCGACACCAGCCCTTGTGCGGCCAGCGACTGCTGGCGTGCCGCGTCGCGCAGGTTCTGCGCCAGCTGGGACTGGTATTGCACCACCAGCGCGTGGGCGGCGGCGGCCTGCGCCTTGGCTGTGTCGAGCGCCGCCTTGTAGGCACTGTCGTCCAGCCGTGCCAGCACCTGATCCTGTTTGACGTGATCGCCTTCCTCGATCAGTACCGCGGTCAACGTGCCCGTGATCTGCGCCGACACGGTGGCCTGCCGCCGCGCAGTGACATAACCGGTGGCCTGCAGCACCGCGCCAGCCTCGCGATCGGACGTCGGTGTGACCGCCACGGCGGTCTGCACAGGCAGCGGACGATGCCCGAACAGCATCCAGCCCGCACCACCCAGCAACAGCAGAACCACGACGATCGCGCCGATGATCCATGGCCAGCGGCCGCTGCCACCCTCGTGATCATCACGCTGATGGCGCTCGATGCGCAGTTCCTTCAACAGATCGGCGTTGCTCACCCTGACTCCCTCCGGCCCGGCCGGTTGCTCGACAAGTACAAGACTGGCTGATCGGCTGCAGCGCCGGCAGGGCGCAGCATCAGGCATCGTCAATGACAGATGTCATCCATGCAAGCCCCGACGACGGCCGGATCAGTTTGCTACGCTTGCCCGCATGACCTACACGATTGCGCCACCTGTCCTCCCGAGCCTGCCGGTCAACGGCAGCGACCAGCGTTTCCCGATCCGCCGCGTATTCTGCATCGGCCGCAACTACGCCGAGCATGCCCGCGAAATGGGCGCCAGCGTGGACAAGTCCACGCCGATGTTTTTCTGCAAGCCGGCCGACGCAGTAGTCAGTGACGGTGCCGATGTGCCCTACCCCTCGGCCACCAGCGACCTGCATCACGAAGTGGAGATGGTGGTGGCATTGGGCCAGGGTGGCCGCGACATCTCTCCGGACCAGGCCGCCGCGCTGGTATGGGGCTATGGCGTGGGACTGGATCTGACGCGCCGTGACCTGCAGGCGCTGGCCAAGGCCAAGGGGCATCCGTGGGATGTGGCCAAGGGGTTCGACCATTCCGCCCCGGTTTCCGCGCTGCGCCCGGCAACGGAAGTGATGCTGGACGCAGGCAGCGTATTGCGCCTGAGCGTCAATGGCGAGCTGCGCCAGCAAACTACCTTGGGTGAAATGGTGCATGGCGTGCCGCAAATTATTGCGGCGCTGTCCACGCTGTTCGAGCTGAAAGCGGGCGACCTGATCTTCACCGGTACACCGGCCGGCGTTGCTGCGTTGCAACGCGGCGACCGCTTTCATGCGGAACTGGTCGGGGTCGCCGAACTGGATGGCCGGGTCGTCTGAATTCAGGTGCCGCGCCTCTGTGCGCGATGACATCCCTGCGCTAAAGTCCATAGGCCATTCGGCACAACCTTTGGGAGGAAAAAGCATGAGCATGCTGCAGGAATTCAAGGCTTTCGCCATGCGCGGCAGTGTCGTTGACCTGGCGGTCGGTGTCGTCATTGGCGGTGCGTTCGGCAAGATCGTCAGCTCCCTCGTCGACAAGATCATCATGCCGCCGATTGGTATGCTCACCGGTGGTATCGATTTCAGCCAGCTGAAGTGGGTGCTCAAGCCGGGCGATGACAGCGACCCGAAGCACAAGATTGCGGAAGTGGCGATCGGCTACGGCGACTTCATCAATACCGTGATTACCTTCCTCATCATTGCGGCGGCGATCTTCCTGGTGGTCAAGGCGATCAACAGCATGCAGAAGAAACAGGAAGCGGCGCCCGCCGCTCCGCCAGCCGATGTGGCACTGCTCACCGAGATCCGCGATCTGCTGAAAAACAAACCGTAAGGCGACGCTGCATTCCCGGGGCCGGGCCATTTCTCATGGCCCGGCCCTGTCGTTCCAACGGCAGGCATGACTTCTGGCCTAAGCGATACCCGGCAGCGGCGCCATAATCGGGGTTTATCCAGCGGAGTCACCCGATGCGCCGTCCCCGTCTCACCCTGCTCGCTGCCAGCCTGCTGCTGGCCACCGGCATCGCCAGCGCCGCCAGCAACACCACCACGATTCCCTCTGCAGCCGTAAAGACGGCCGAACAGTTGCGTGACAAGGCCATGCACGACGACACCGGTTACCGGATCGTCGCATCGCTGACCACCGAGATCGGTCCGCGCATGGCCGGCAGTGATGCCGACCAGCGCGCGCGCGACTGGGCCATCGCCAAGTTCAAGGCGCTCGGCTACGACAAGGTCTATACCGAGGCGGTGACGTATCCACTGTGGGTTCGCCATAGCGAACACGGCGCGATCGTCGCTCCGTTTCCGCAGCCACTGGTGCTGACCGCCCTGGGCTATTCGCCCGGCACACCGAAGGGTGGGCTCAGCGCACAAGTCGTCCAGTTCGACAGCCTGGATGCCTTGAAGGCGGCTGATCCGGCCAAGGTGAAGGGCAAGATCGTCTACATCGGCTATCGCATGCAGCGCCACAAGGACGGCCACGACTACGGCATGGGTTCGGCCGTGCGCACCACCGGCCCGGTGATCGCGGCGGCCAAGGGTGCAGCGGGCTACCTGCTGCGCTCCGCCGGTACCGATGCAAACCAGCGCATCGCGCATACCGGCGTCACCGGTTTCACCGACCCGGCCAAGGCCATTCCTGCCGCCGCACTGTCCAATCCGGACGCCGACCAGCTCGAACGCGTACTGGCCTACGGCAAGCCGGTAACGGTGAAACTGGATCTGGATTGCGGCATCGTCGGCCAGTACACCGGCGCCAACGTGATCGGCGAGATCACCGGCAAGAAATATCCCGACCAGGTGGTCGCGATCGGCGGCCACCTCGATTCATGGGATCCGGGTACGGGCGCGATCGACGATGGCGCCGGCGTGGCGATCGCCATGGCGGCCGGCAAGCTGATCCACGATCTGCCGCAGCGACCCGATCGCACGATCCGCGTAATCGCGTTCGCCAACGAGGAGATGGGCCTGTGGGGCGGCAAGGCCTATGCCGAGAAGCACGCCGCCGAGGTCGGCAAGTTCCAGTTGGGCACCGAATCCGATTTCGGTTCCGGCCCGGTCTGGCGCATGAGCGCCAGCGTGAAGCCGGCAGCACGTGAGGCGATCGGCCAGATCGCCAACGTGCTGGCGCCGATCGGCGTGGCCTACGATACCAAGCATCCCGGCGGCGGCGGCTCGGACCTGTCGCAGATGCACGGCAAGGGCATGGCCGCGTTGTCGCTGACCCAGGACGGCACGCACTACTTCGACTGGCACCACACCTCCAACGACACGCTCGACAAGATCGACCCGAAGGAACTGGCGCAGAACGTGGCGGTGTACGCCACGTTCTCCTACATGGCGGCGCAGGCCGATGGCGACTTCGGCTCCGCACCGGGCGCATTCGCCGGCGACGGTGCCGGCGAATGATCGCTGCCACTTGAACGGGTGACGAAGAAGGCGGCCTACGGGCCGCCTTCTTCGTCTGCGATCACTCCGAAACCCGAGTCGTCGCCGTCACTCAGCCTGCGCTTCCAGCTTCTTGCCGTGACGACTGGCGAAACGCTGCTGCAGGCGATCCATGTACAGGTAGATCACCGGCGTGAGGTACAGGGTGAGCACCTGCGATACCAGCAGGCCACCGACCACCGCCAGACCCAGCGGACGCCGCGACGAGGCACCGGCGCCCAGACCCAGCGCGATCGGCAGCGTGCCGGCGAACGCGCACATGGTGGTCATCATGATCGGACGGAAACGCACATGGCAGGCCTCGACGATTGCCTCGGCCGGCGACATGCCTTCCACCCGCTGCCGTTCCAGCGCGAAGTCGATCAGCATGATCGCGTTCTTCTTGACGATGCCGATCAGCATCACGATACCCACGAAGGAGAACAGGTCCAGCGGCGCATGGAAGATCATCAGGGTGAGCAGCGCGCCCACACCTGCCGCCGGCAGGCCGGACAGGATCGTCAGCGGGTGGATGAAGCTCTCGTAGAGGATGCCCAGCACCAGGTAGATCACGAACAGCGCGAGCACCAGCAGCAGGCCCATGCCCTGCATGGATTGCTGGAACGCCTGGGCCGTACCCTGCACGCTGCCGGTGATCGAGGCGGGCAGGTTCATCTGCCGCATCGCGCCGTCGATCTCGCCCACCGCCTGGCTGAGGCTCACGCCCGGTGCCAGGTTGAACGAGATCGTCACCGCCGGCAGTTCGCCCTGGTGATTGACCGTAAGCGGCTGCGCTCCGCGCTGGAAGCTGGCCACCGTGCTCAACGGCACCAGGGCGCCGTTGGTTGAAGTGACATAGAGCTGCGACAGCACATCCGGATCGTCCTGCAACTTGTAACTCACCTGCAGGATCACCCAGTACTGCGTGGCCGAACCGTAGATCGTCGACACCTGGCCCTCGCCGAACGCCGTGCCCAGCGCGTTCTGCACCTGGTACATGGTCAGGCCCAGCGGCGCCAGCTTGTCGCGATCCACCTTCACCGCGATGGCCGGGCCATTCAGGTCGAGATCGCTGGTGACATCCTGGAAACCGGGCAGCCGGGCGAACGCGTTGAGCACCTTGCCCGACCAGCCGTACAGCGCGGCCAGGTCGGTCGACTGCAAGGTGTACTGGTACTCCGCCTTGGACGCACGACCGCCCACCTGGATCGCCGGCGGATTCTGGATGTAGGCGCGGATGCCCTCCACCTTCGCGAACTTCTGCCGCAATTCCTGGATGATCTGGTCCGGATCGAGACTGCGTTCGCCGGCCGGCTTCAGGCGCATGAAGATCGAACCGTTGTTGGTGGTGGTGCGCGAACCGCCCGAACCCACCGACGACATGTAGCCGTCGATGTTCGGGTCCTGCCCCACGATCTCCGCCAGCCGCTGCTGGCGCTGCTCCATGCCGGTGATGGAAATGTCGTCCGGGCCCTCGGTGTTGACATTGAGCTGACCGGTATCGCCGGCCGGGATGAAGTCCTTGTCCACCACCACGAACATCACGGCGGTGGCCACCAGGCTGGCAAAGAACACTCCCAGCACCACCCGCGGATGATCCACCGCCCAGCCCAGCGAACGGTTGTAGCCGTCGCGCACCTGATTGAAGCCGCGATCGAACCACAGCACCACGCGCGATTTCTTCTCGTGCTCGGCATGCTTCACGAAGCGGCTGCACAGCATCGGCGTCAGTGTGATCGAGACGAAACCCGAGATCAGGATCGCCACGCTCAGCGTCACCGCGAACTCGTGGAACAGCCGCCCCACGATGCCTCCCATGAACATCACCGGCAGGAACACCGCCACCAGCGACAGCGTCATCGAGAAGATCGTGAAGCCGATCTCGCTGGCACCGAGCATGGATGCTTCGTACGGGTCCATGCCCGTCTCGACGTGGCGCACGATGTTCTCCAGCATCACGATCGCGTCGTCCACCACGAAGCCGACCACCAGAGTCAACGCCAGCAGCGAGAGATTGTCCAGGCTGTAGCCCAGCGCGAACATCACCCCGAACGTGCCGATGATCGACACCGGCAGCGCCAGCGCGGGAATCAGCGTGGCCGAGGCATTGCCGAGGAACAGGTAGATCACCAGGATCACCAGCACGCCGGCCAGCAGCAGGGTGTACTGCACGTCATCCACCGACGCGCGGATCGACACCGATCGATCGTACAGCGTCTGCAGCTTGATCGACGGCGGCAGCGTGGCCTCGAACTGCGGCAGCACGGCGCGGATGCGCTCGATCGTGGCCACGGTGTTGGAGCCCGGCTGGCGGTCGATCGCCAGCACGATCGCGCGCTTGCCGTTGTACCAGCTCGCCACCTGGTCGTTCTGCACGCTGTCGGCAGCATGGCCGAGCGCGGACAACCGGATCGGCGCACCGTTGCGATAGGCCACGATCAGGTCGTTGTACGGCGCAGCCGTCTGCAACTGGCCATCCGAACTCACCTGCAGCAGTTGCCGGCTGCCGTTGAGCGACCCGGTGGCGAGATTGACGTTGGCATTCGAGATCGCCTGCTGCAGCGTGTCGATACCGATACCGCTGGTGGCCAGCTTGCTCGGGTCGACGCTGATGCGCACGGCGTATTTCTGCGAACCGAACACGCTCACCTGCGCCACGCCCTCGATCATCGACAGCTGCTGGGCCAGCTGGGTCTCGCCGTATTCGTCCACGGTCGACAGCGGCAGCGTGTCCGAGCTCAGCGTGAGGTAGAGGATCGCCTTGTCCGCCGGATTCACCTTGCGGAAAGTGGGCGGCGTCGGCATGTTGGTCGGCAGCTGGCGCTGCGCCGCCGAGATCGCCGCCTGCACGTCCTGCGCCGCGCCATCGATATCGCGGCTGAGATCGAAGGTCAGCGTGATCGAGGTCGAGCCCAGCGCGCTGGTCGAGGTCATCTGGTCGATGCCGGCGATGGTGGAGAACTGGTTCTCCAGCGGCGTGGCCACCGCCGTTGCCATCGTCTCCGGCGAGGCGCCCGGCAGGCTGGCGCTCACCGAGATGGTCGGAAAGTCCACGTTCGGCAGTTCGTTCACCGCCAGATTCGGATACGCGGCCACGCCGAACACGAGCAGCGCGATCATCAGCAGCGCCGTCATCACCGGCCGGCGGATGCACAGGGCAGGAAGGTTCATGGCTCAGCTGCCGTTGTTGCTGGTGATGCGCACATGGGTACCGTTGACCAGCAGCATCTGGCCATCGGTCACCACCTGCTCGCCGCCGTTCAGCCCCTTGCTGATCACGACCCGGTCTCCGCTGCCGACTCCGACCGTGACCATGCGCTGCTGTGCTTCACCATCAGCGCCCACGACGAACACGAAGCTCCCGTCCGGCGAGTTCTGCAGTGCCACCACCGGCACGGTCACCACATTGCTCAGGCGCGCGGTCGGCAGACTCACCTGGACGAACTGGCCCGGCGTCAGCTGGTCATCCGTATTGCCGTAGACGGCCTTCAACTGGATGGTGCCGGTGCTGGTGTCCACCGCGTTGTTGATGAAGTCCAGCGTGGCCTGCATTGCGCTCTTGCCGCCCGGCACCATCGCCGTCACCGGCAGTGCACCGCGCGCATGCGAGGCCTTGAGCCCGGCCAGTTCGGATTCGGGAATGGAGAACGTGATGTAGATCGGATGCACCTGGTTGAGCACGACGAGATTGGTGCTGTTCGCGCTGACCTGTGCGCCGGGATAGACCAGCGGCGCCCCGGCGATGCTGTCGACCGGCGCACGGATCTGCGCATAGCCCAACTGCGTGCGCGCCAGCTCCACCGCGGCGGTGTCGGCTTTCACCGAGGCGGCATAAAGGCCCTCGTTGGCCTTGTAGGTGTCGACATCGGACTGGGCCACATACCCCTTGGCCAGCAACGGGGTGTAGCGCTTCAACAGAGTCTGCGCATTGACGAGCTGCGCCTGATCCTTGGCCAGATTGCCCAGCGCCTCGTCCAGCTGCGATTGCAGCAGGCTGGGGTCGATGCGGATGATGGTTTCGCCCTGTTTGACACGGCCACCCGGCCGAAACGACAACGCCAGCAGCTGGCCGCTCACCCGCGATTGCACATTGACCGTGGAATAGGCTTCGGCACTGCCGATCACCTTGAGCGAAACATCCAGGTCGCCGCGCTGGGCCTGGGCCACCTTGACCGGCACGGCCGCAGGCTCCGTCGCATGCTGGGCGGCGGACGCACGACGATGCCCGTACCAGAACACCGACAGCGCGACCAGACACAGCACGACCACGATCAGTAAAAGTTTTTTCAAGAACATGCGTCTCGTACTCGACGTTTCGTACCGCGAATTCGCGGCAACGTCACGCGCTGTGGTGGGCCCATCCGGCGTGACCGGCGCAGCTGCATATACGGCAGGCCCGGCGAGGTCAACCGCAGCAACGACGCGCCGCCTTACCTGTCACGACATAAGTCTGCACTATGCCGCCTGGACGCGCCGTCCGGACCGGGACCGATGGCACTGGTCACTCAAGATATTACGTCTGATAACCTGGCTGTTCGGCTTCGTCCGGCACCTGCTCGAGCGCCAGCAGGTTGTCCTTGATCCGATTGATCACCGCCAGCGCCTGCTGCAGCTCGTCATGATCGATGCCACGGGTGGCGTCCTTGCGCAGGTCGCGCGCAATCAATTCCATATCGTCGACGATCACACGCGCCTGCTCGGTGGTATGCAGCCGCCACGCACGGCGGTCCTTCGGGTCAGGGCGGCGTTCGACAAAGCCGGCAACCTGCAGCCGATCGATCACGCGGCCCACGGCGATCGGTTCCATTTCCAGAAACTCGGCCAGCTCGGTTTGCCGCAGCCCCTCACGGTGGTACAACACCTTGGTCGCGCGCCATTGCGCACGGGTCAACCCGAATTTCACCGCGCGCCGGTCGAAGTGCTTGCGGAACAGCAAGGTCACGTCGCTGAGCAGATAGCCGAAGGAAATGTCTTCCGTTTTCGCCATGATCCGTTGGAACCTCCCCGCAACCCGTACATTCGTCTGAAGCATACGGCGCAGCCACCGTCGAAGCCATGCCCATCCAGGTCATCACCGCCGATATCACCCGGTTACACGTGGACGCGATCGTCAACGCAGCCAATCCCGGGCTGCTCGGCGGTGGTGGCGTGGATGGGGCGATCCATCGTGCCGCTGGACCGGCGCTGCTGGAAGCCTGCCGCAGATTGCCCGAATCCGCGCCCGGCGTGCGCTGCCCGACCGGCGAGGCGTGCGTCACACCCGGCTTCGGATTGCCCGCACGGCATGTGATCCACACGGTGGGGCCGGTCTGGTACGGCGGCGACCGGGGCGAACCGGTACTGCTGGAGCATTGCTATCGCAACGCATTGCGCCTGTTGCGCGAATACGGATTGCACACGATTGCGTTTCCGGCGATCAGTTGCGGTG
This sequence comes from Rhodanobacter koreensis, assembly GCF_054782855.1. Lineage (NCBI taxonomy): Bacteria > Pseudomonadati > Pseudomonadota > Gammaproteobacteria > Lysobacterales > Rhodanobacteraceae > Rhodanobacter > Rhodanobacter koreensis. Next base: position 494,046 of record NZ_BAAGRR010000001.1, read on the forward strand.
TATACGGCTATCCGCCCGCAGAGGCCGCCAGGGTGGCCGTGAACACCTTGCGGGGCGAGCTTGCCGATGACGCCTCGATCGAGGTTGCCTTGTGCTGCTTCAGCGATGCCATGCGTGCGACCTGTCAGCACGCGCTCAATGCAGCTTGAACGGATACAGCGGCGGCAGATCCGAACCTTGATCGCCTGCATCTGCCACCCGCCAGACGAAGCCACGCCTGAACACTTCCACCAGCGTCACCGTGCCATCCGGCATCGCCACGCCGGCGTAATGGCGTTGCTGCAGGGCAGCGATCGCTGCGCGCTGCGCCTCGTCGCCCAGCGCAGCCGCCAGTTCGCCCAGATGCTGGATCGCCGGACGTTCGGTACGTGCCCATGCCAGCAGGCTGCGCACCTGGGCCGTCGCATCGCTGCCACGCACCGCGGCGAGAAAAGCCAGCTGGCATTGGCGCGCCGAGGTGCGCGCCGCCACCGGTATTGTAGCTGCCGGCATGGCCGAACGTCGTCGCCATAGCCACCACGCCAGAATGCTGAGCAGCCACAGACCGATGCTGGCCAGGGCTATCCAGCGCCACGGCATGGCCGACGCTGTGGTCGCCGTCGCGACCGCCGTCGGCGCGACACCCGCGCCATCCGCCGCAGGAGTCATGGCCGCGGCAGCCGGCGACGTCGCCGCCGCACCGACCGCCGGCAGTATCGTGATGCTGCGAGCCGGAATCTGCGCCACTTCCATGCGATCGGTCAGCACGTTCCACCATTTCAGGGTAGTGGCCGGGATGGTCAACGTGCCGGCACGCTCCGGCACGATCGCAAACGCCTGCTGCCGCCAGCCGACGATCCACTGACCGTCGTTGCGGTTGCCGCTGGCCGGCTTGTCCGGATAGACCGTGGCGCCATCCAGTGGCGGCAGGCTCAGCGCCGGCAACGTCTCGTACGACAGGCCGGTCGCCTCCAGGCGCATGGTGAGGTTCAACGGCTGCCCCACCCGCGGCGTGTCCTGCGCTGTCGGCAAACCATCCAGGGTCAGATTCAGCTGACGCGCCGGCAACCACGCACTCTTGCCCCAGTCGGCAGGCGGCGCCTGTACGTCGATCGCCAGCGCCGGTGCACTGGCCGAGACCGGCAGGCTGGCTCCGAAGAAACTGTTGGGATCGTTGGGATCGACCGCCGCGCCCTGGAAATCCACGGCAGGAATATCGAGGTGCCCGGCATGCTGCGGGACCAGTGCATAGCGCTGTTCCAGCACATGATAGTTGCGGCCAGCACGCTCGGCATCGTAGTTCAGTCCGTTGCCGAGCTGGCTGATCTGTGCACCCTCGACCTGCGGCGGCGCGGGCGCATCGCCGCTGATGCGGTTCGCGTAGTACAGCCGCACCACATAGCTCAGCTGCTGGCCGACGTAGCCGTGCGCCGGCTCGACCTGCGCCTCCATGAAGACATCCTTGCCGGTGGCCGCGGCCGTCGCCGGATCAGGCTCAGTCACCTGCAGCTGCAGCGGCGTGGTCTGGCTGCCGGCCACGGTCAACGCGGGAATCTGCAGGGTGCCGGTGTGCCTGGGACGCAAGGCAACGCCGAACGTCATCGTCGAGGTCGCCGCGCCATTGACGACACTGAGGCTGCTGTTCTGCGAGGTGCCCAGGATCTCGAAGTCCTTGTTCAGCGCCCCCAGATCAGGTGCGTCGACGTTGCCGGCATGACCATTGACGCGCAGGTTCAGCGTCACCGTCTCGCCCAGCTGCACGCTGTTGCGATCCAGGCTGGCCGTCACGTCGGCGGCATGGCCAAGTGAGGGCGCCAGCAGCAGCGCCAGCAGGCAACTGGCAATGAATCGTCGAAAGATCACGGCTGATCATCCTCGTTCGGTGCGCCGCCGTGGCGCTGCAGATATTCCAGTTCGAACTTGCGCCGCAGCAGTGCACCGGGATCGTCCGGCACCCGCTGCAGGGCCTGGCGCAGATCGGCGGGCAGCTTCGATTGCGGATCACCTTGCGCCATGGCACCGAGCTGATGGACCGGCTTGCCCGGCTGATCCTTCGGCTGGCCGGCCAGGGCCTGATCCATCTGTTTCTGCAGGGCCTTCTGCGCCTGCTCGGCCTGTGCCTTCTGTTCAGCCTGCTGCTGTGGCGTCAGCGGCTTGGGCTGATCGCCGGCCTGATCCTTGCCGGAGCGATCCTTGCCCGGCTGATCCTGCGCCTGCGATGAATCATCCTTGCCACCCTGGTCGGACGGCTTGCCGGCATCCTGCTTCGACTGCTGATCCTGCGGCTTGCCTGTCTTGTTGTCCTTGCCCTGCCCGTCGGACGATGGCTTGTCTTTGTTGCCGTTCTGACCCGACTGCTGCTCCTGCTGTTGTTGCTTGTCCTGTGGTTGCTTCTGTTGCTGATGCAGCCAGTCCTCGACCGCCTGGCGATTCGCCTTGGCATCGGCATTGCCCGGATCGAGTTTCAAGGCATGATCGTAGGCAGCGATGGCCTGTTGATAATGGCTTTGTTTGGCCAGCGCATTGCCGAGGTTGTATGCCGCATCGCTGCCGGGAGCACGTTGCAAGGCCTGCACCGCGCTGGCGTAATCGCCGGCACGGTACGCTGCCGCACCGCGCCAGGCCGGATCATGGGCGAGCTGTTGCGCCTGCTTCGCATCACCATCGCGCAACGCCTGCGCTGCCTGCTGGTCGGGGCGCTGCCACAGGTCATGCCAGCTCGCCGCCTCGGCGGTAACAGGCATCAGCGGTAGCAACACCAGCGGAAGCAGCAACACCCAGCCACGCCGGAACGCCAGCGCCACGATCGGCAGCAAGGGCAGCAACAGCCACGGGCCGCGATCCTGCCACTCGTCACCGGCCTGTCCGCTCACCGTGGTTGCCGGTCCAGCGCGCAACTGCGCATGCAGCGCATCGATGTCGCCATGATCCGCCTGCATCGGCACGTAGCGACCACCGCCGGCAGCTGCCAATTCAGCGAGTACGGTGTCGTCCCGGCGAGCCAGCGTCATCCGGCCCTGCGCATCGCGCAGAAAACCGCCATCGGCGAGCGGCACCGGACCACCCTGCGACGTGCCGACGCCTAGTACCGACACCTGCACACCGGCCGACTTCGCCTTGCGCGCCGCGGCATCCGCGGCAGCATCGGCTTGATCGGTGATCAGCACCAGCGAGCCGCCGCTGGTCTTGGCATCATGGATCAGCGCGACACCGCGCTCGATCGCCAGTGCCGCGTTGTTGCCGTCCACCGGCATCGTATCCGGCGCCATCGCATCAAGCAGATCGTCGAGGCTGTTCGCGTCGGAGGTCAGCGGTGCCACCACGAACGCTTCGCCCGCATAGCCGATCAAGGCATTCAACCCATCGCGATTGCTGGCCAGCAGGTCGTGTGCCTTGTAGCGAGCGCGATCGAGCCGGCTCGGTGCCATGTCGCGCGCCAGCATGTCTTGCGACAGCGAAATCGCCACCACCTGCACGGCACGGCTCGCATACAGCGGCTGCATGACGCGACTCCAGCTCGGGCCGGCCAGCGCCAGCGCGCATAGCGTCCAGCCCAGCGCAAACAGCCATAGCGGCAAGCTCCGGTTGCCGGCACGGCCACGCAGCAGATATGGCAACAAGTCGGCATCAACGAGTCGCAGCAGTTCCTGTTGAGCCACATCGCGCCGCGTACCCAACCAGCCCAGCAATGGCAGCAGGGCCAATGCGGTCAGCCACCACGGGCGCAGAAAATGGAACTGTTGCAGCGCCTCGCTCATGCGGGCTGCTCCGATGCACGACCGAACCGGCGCGGCACGATCACCAGCAACAGCAGCGCGATCGCGGCCAGCAGCGGCCAGCGGAACAGCTCATGTCGTGGTCGCAGTGTCGGCCCGTGCTGTGGCATCGGTTCCAGTGCGTCGATGGCACGATAGGCATCGGCCAGCTCATGGCTGTCGGTGGCGCGGAAGAACTGGCCGCCGGTTTCCCTGGCGATGGTGGTGAGCATGTCCGCATCCAGGTCCGCCGAGGGATTGATCAGCTGGCTGCCGAAGAATCCCGGCACGCGCATTTGCGTGGCGCCGATGCCGATGGTGTAGATGCGTACGCCAGCGGCCTTCGCCGCGCGGGCTGCCTCACGCGGCGAAATGCTGCCGGCATTGTTGACACCGTCGGTCAGCAGTACGAGCACGCGTGCCTGCTGCGGCAGCGCCGACAAGCGTTTCACCGCCACCGCGATGGCATCGCCGATCGCGGTCTCGGTACCGGCCAACCCCACCACCGCGCCCTGCAACTGGGCACGCACGGCGGACAGATCGTAGGTCAGCGGCGTCACCAGAAATGCCTGGCTGCCGAACAGGACCAGACCCATCTCGTCGCCGCTGCGGCGATGGATGAAGTCACCCGCAATCGCCTCGACCGCACCGAAGCGACTGACCGGATGGCCCGCCAGTTCCATGTCCTGGGTGCGCATGCTGCCGGACAGATCCACTGCCAGCATCACGGCGCGCCCACTGCGCTGCTGGGCCTGCGGCGGCCCGACCCATTGCGGACGCGCCGCTGCACCCAGCAGGCATAGCCACGCCAGCGCCAGCAGCCAGGGCACGATGCCGTGCGTGGCGTTGCCACTCATCGTGGTCAAGCGCAATCCCGGTTGCGGCAGATACAAGGCCCGCCCCGGTGCTGCCGACCGCAGCCAGCGCCGCAGCAGCCATGGCAGCGGCAACAGCACGATCACCCACGGCCACGCAAAGTCAGGCATGCGTGTCCTCCATCGCCACCGCTTTCCAGGCTGCCGGTTTCAACGCCAAAGACAGCCATTGCCGCACGGCTGCCACGACGACGGCGTGATCGAACGACGGTTGCGGGCGATAGATCGCCTGCTCCAGCATCAGCAACCGGTCCAGCGCGAGCGCATCGATCGGCACTCGCGCCAGCGTCTGCCGCCATGCGTCGCCGCGCTGCTGTGCGGCCATGGCATCGTGCCGACGCGCCACGCGCCGCAACAGCTGGTGCAGTCCGCTTGCCAATGCAGACTGATCGCCATCGAGTTGATATTGGTGTGCGAGCCCATCGAGTTCGTGCAGCACCTGTTCGCGCCGACGAATCCCATGACGATGCCGTCGCCACCACCAGGCACCCAGCAACAACGCTGCCAGCAATAAAACGGCCAGCGCCCACCAACCAGGAGCCAATGGCCACCACGAAAGCTCGGGAGGCAGATGAATATCGCGCAAGTGAGGGCCTGCAAGCGCGACAGGCACAGTTGTTGGAATGGGCAAGGCGCTCATCGTGCCGACCTCGCGACACCGAACAAGGCGGTCATCGACACCAGCGGATCGGCCACGGTATCCATGTGGCTGCAGCGCAGGTTCAGCGATTGCGCCAGTTCACCCAGCCGTGCCGGACCGGCACCAAGCGCACGCTGAAAATCACGACGCTGACGGTCGGACTGCAGCACCACCTCGCTGCGCTCGCCCGCGTGTTCCAGCGGATAGCGTCCGACAGGCGCAAGCGCGAGTTCCAGCGCATCGGCGACCACCAGCACGCTGACGCCGGCGTGACGGGTGAGGTCAAGCAGTCGCTGCCGGGCCGACGCATCACAACTGAAACCGTCGCTGATCAGCAGCACACGGCTGGCGCCATGCAGCACTCTACCCGCACGGATCAGCGCATCGGCCAGCGTCTCGGTCTTGTCCGATGAAGGCAGCGCATCCCACTCGGCCAGCGCACCGCATACGGCCAGCGCACCGCGCGGGCCGGCCTGCGGGCGCAGCAACTGCTCGGCGTGGCCGAACGCCATCACCCCGACCCGCTCGCCCGCGCGCACTGCATACCAGGCCGCGCAGGCTGCCGCGCGTGCCGCCTGCACCGACTTGAAGCGTACCTGCGTACCGAAGCGCATGCTGGCGTGGGTATCCAGCAGGATCAGCAGGCAGCCCTCGCGATCCTCCTGGAACAACTTGGTGTGCAGCTTGCCGCTGCGCGCCGTGAGCCGCCAGTCGAGCCGGCGCACATCATCACCAGCCATGTAGACGCGCGACTCGGCGTAATCCATTCCGCGGCCATATAGCCGGCTGGACTGCTGACCACTACGCGCCGCACGACTGAGCAACGGCGCCATGCGGACACGACCGACCCGCGCACGCAGCGCAATCAGTTCGGCCAGCGATACCTGGCCGCGACCATCACCATCCACCCACGGTTGCACGACAGCGTTCACGGCAGCGGCACGAGATCCAGCAGGCGGTCGATCACCTGATCCGGTCGCACGCCCTCGGCTTCTGCCTCGTAACTGAGCAGTACGCGGTGGCGCAAGACCTCGTGGACGATCGCATGCACGTCCTCCGGCAACACGTAGTCACGCCCGGACAACCATGCCTGCGCACGCGCGCAACGATCCAGCGCAATGGTTGCGCGCGGGCTGCCGCCCCAGGCGATCCAGCGCTTGAACTCGGGCCCGTAGCGGCCGGCATCGCGCGTGGCCAGCACCAGCTGGGTCAGGTATTCCTCCAGCGCCGGTGCCATGTGCACGGCCATCGCCGCGTCGCGTGCAGCAAACACATCGGCCTGGCTCAGCAGGGCTAGTGGCGCAGCCACCGGGTGCGCGCGCTGACTGGCCTGTCCACGCGCCAGCCGGAGTATCGCCAGCTCGGCAACGGCATCGGGATAGCCGATCGTCACGTGCATCAGGAAGCGGTCGAGCTGGGCCTCCGGCAATGTGAACGTGCCTTCCTGCTCGATCGGATTCTGCGTCGCCATCACCATGAACAACTCGGGCAGCTGCCAGGTGCTGCGGCCTACCGTGATCTGCTGTTCGGCCATTGCCTCCAGCAGCGCCGACTGCACCTTCGCCGGTGCACGGTTGATCTCGTCAGCCAGCACGATGTTGTGGAACAGTGGGCCGCGCTCGAACTCGAAACTGCCGGACTGCGGGCGGAACACGTCGGTGCCGGTGAGATCCGCCGGCAACAGGTCCGGGGTGAACTGCACCCGATGGAAATCCGCCCGGATCCGTGCCGCCAGCGCCTTGACCGCGGTGGTCTTGGCCAGGCCGGGCGCACCCTCGACCAGCAGATGGCCATCGGCCAGCAACGCCACCAGCAGGCATTCGATCAGGTGCGGCTGACCGATGACGCAGGCTTGCAGCTCGTCGCGCAATCGCGCGAAGACCTGCTGCAAACGGCTCTGGGACGAAATTTCTGGCATATCCATGATCGGTTTCCGTGGTCGGCGTGGCGCTGACCGGATGCGGCATGTCACTCGGGATGCCGGCTCCGCTCGCGTGCTACTGACCATAACCGGCGCCGGAAGTTTAATTAGCCGCACGATGTCATTCCGTATAAAACAAAGAGGCGGCCGAAGCCGCCTCCTTGATGCTTTGCAAGCTGCGACTTACTGCAGCGTGTCGCTGAGCACACGCGGCGTCACGAAGATCAGCAGTTCAGCCTTGGTATCGCCACGCGTCGTCTGCCGGAACAGGATGCCGATGCCCGGGATATCTCCCAGACCGGGCACCTTGGTGATCGTGTTGGTCTTGTCGACCTCGTAGATGCCACCGAGCACCACGGTCTGTCCGTTGTCCACCAGCACCGAGGTGTTGATCGAACGGGTATCGATGTTCGGCACCTGGCCGCTGCCGGGCACCTGGGTATAACCTGCCAGCGCATCCTTGGTCACGTTGATCGCGAGATACACGCGGCCGTCGGCCGTGATTGTCGGCGTCACCTTCAACTCGAGCACGGCGTCCTTGAAGGCCACCGTAGCCGTACCACTGCCAGCGCTACCACCGGTAGTGTTCTGGAAGGTGACGTAGCCGATTTCCTGGCCTTGGCGGATCACGGCCTCGACATTGTTGGCGGTGATCACGCGCGGACTGGAGATCACCTCGCTGCGCCCTTCGGTCTGTGCCGCGGAAAGCTCCAGATCGAGCGCGTAGTTGGCACCGAGGATGGCCAGGCCGAAACTGCCGGAAGGCGCGGAAGCCGGCAGGTTTACAGCGAGCCCGCTGGCCGTGCCTGCGCCGTTGTCGGTGCCCCCGATCGAAACGACATTGCCACCACCGACACCAGTTGCCAAGCTCGTCTGGGCGGCGGCGGCATTCTGGAACTGGGTGTTGTTCTGACGACCGCTGACACCGAACTTCGCTCCCAGCTCGCGGGTAAAGTCATCTGTGGCGATCACGATGCGTGACTCGATCAGCACCTGTTGCACCGGCTTGTCCAGCACCGCGATCAGATCGCGCAACTGCTTGATCTTTTCCGGCGTGTCGTTCAACAGCAGCGTGTTGGTGCGCACATCGTAGGAGGCACTGCCTCGTGTCGACAGGAAACCGCGCTGGGTATTAGCGCCACCGCCGCCACCTTGAGATTGCAGGCTTCCGGTAGTCAGCAGCTTGGCAATGTCGGCAGCCTTGCCATAGCTGATCGGGACGTAAGCGGTTTCCAGCTCGGCGGTGTCCTGCGCCTTCAGCTTGGCGTCGGCAATATCCTGCTCGTACTTGGCCAGCTCGCCCTGCGGCGCGACCCAGATCACGTTGCCGTTGCGGCGCTTGTCCAAGGTCTTGGCGCGCAGGATCACGTCCAGCGCCTGATCCCATGGCACATTGACCAGGCGCAGGGTGACACTGCCACCGACGCTGTCCGATGCAACCAGGTTGAGTCCCGATACATCAGCGATCAGCTGCAACGCGGAGCGCACCGGAATATCCTGGAAATTGAAGGTGACACGCTTGCCGCTGTAGCTCGGTTCCTGCCCTGCCTTGGCCAGCTGGGCGGCCTTGGCGTCCACTTTCTTTGGTGCCACTTCGACCACGTACTGATCGGGTGTCTGGTAAGCCGAGGTATCGACATCACCCTTGATCGCGATCTCCATGCGTGCACCACCGCCCACACCGGCATGGGTGACAATGGATTGCACCGGCGTGGCGAAATCCAGCGTATCCAGTCGCTGCGCGAGATTGGCCGGCAGGTTCGCGTGATCGATCGTGACCAGCACCTTGTCACCCTTGCGGGTCATCTCGGCATTCGCACCGCTGCCGCTGAAGCTGATCAGCACGCGGCCTTCACCGTTCGTGCCGCGACGGAAGTCGATATTGGAGATCGACGGGCCATTCGAGGCCGAGGGCAATGCCTTGCTCGGATCAACGGCCGCAGCCGTGGTCACGGACTGGTCCGACGAACCGTTGTTGATGGTCAGTACCAGGCTGTTGCCTTCAACACGGGAACGGTAACTGGACTCGCGCATCAGCTCGACCACCACGCGTGTGCGGCCACCGGCAGCAACCGCGGAGACACCGGAAGTCGAGCCCTGGCCGATATCCACATGGCGCGCGGCCGCATTGTCGGTATCGGCGAAATCAATCGCGATGCGCGGTGGATTGCCGGTAGTGAATATCTTCGGTTGAGGCACCGGGCCATTGCCGAAATCCATGTGCAGCTGAACCTTGCCGCCTGGCAAGGTATCGTAGCTGATGTTCTTGAGCGTGCTGCTGGCTGCCATCGCGGTGCTGCTCCACGTGGCGGCAGCGAGCAACAGGCCCATCAGCATGTAACGGCTTGCATGGCGCATGACACGGCCCCGGACGGATTGGATTTGGTTGGTCATTGCATCAGCCCCTGTCTACCTATTTCGCGGCAAGCGCGATGCTGGCCGGACGTTCCATCCAGCCGCCATTACCGTTGGATACCAGCTCGACCAGATCGATATGGTCATCGCTGATGGCCGTGATGTGCCCATAGTTCAGGCCCATGTACTCGCCAACGTGAACACGGTGGATCACGCCACCCGGATCCTTCACCAACACCTCCAGGCCGGATCCGGCACCGAGCGTGCCGACCATCTTCAAGGTATCGAGGGCGAACATTTCCAGTGGCTGCTTCGCACGATTGGCATCGGGTCGCGGACCACTGCTGCTGTTGGCCTGCAGTTCGGCCGTACTTGGACTGAACGGGTCACGCCGGTCCTGATCGTCGTACTTGAACGTTTCGAATGTCTTGATCACCGGCAACGGGGGAATCGGCGCACCCCTCTTGGCCTTTTCCTGGGCCACCCAGTCGCGCAGATCCGACATGCCTCGGGTGCATCCACCCAGGACCAAGGCGGCCCCAAGCATCAGCATTGCGCGCATCACGAAGGTCGGCCTGATGGCAGCAAACTTGTTCATTTCTGCCCCCCGCCTTGGCATTCTTCTTGGTCGCGGCGGCGCTCTCTTCGTCGTCCAGATAACGGTAGGTCTTCACCGTGCCCTGCAGCACCAACTGCCCATCATCCGGGGCACTACCACCCTTGGCGGGTTTCGCCGGGGTCAACGAGACATCATGCAGGGTCAGGATCACGACCCGCGGCAACGAGGCCACGCCGCTGATAAAGGTGCCGAACTGGTGATAGGTACCGGTCATGCGCAAGGTGATGGGCTTCTCCGCATAGAAGTCCTTGGGTACTTCCGGACCAGGCTGGAACAGTTCGGTCTGCAAACCCGCTGACAAGGCGGTCTGCGAGATATCGACCAGCAACTCGGGCATTTCGGTCTTGCTGGGCAACTGGCGCAGCAGCTGGCGCAACATGTCCTGCATCTCGTCGAGCTGCTGCTGCAGCGCTTCGAGGTTGACCGCCTTGGCCTGCTTGGTCGAGAACTCCTGTTTGAGGCTCTCTTCCTTGCTGGCCAGCGAAGTCAGGCTGTCCTGCTGGTCACTGACGAAGAAGTACCAGCCGACCAGCAAGACGACCGCAAACAGCAGCACGGTAAAGAAGATCTTGACCGATTGTGGCCAGCCACCAACGTTGTTGCGATCCAGGCTGCGGATATCGTCGAGGAACTTCATCATTTGGTTCCTCCCGCAGTGGTCGCGCTCGCCGGTCCGAACACCGATTTCGCCGGCGCGGTATAGTTGGTTTTTGTCTGCGCCGCCTCCAACGCCTTTGCCATCGCATCGAGTTTCGCGCGATCCGCCGGTGTGGCGTTAGGTTTCGCCTGTGCCGCTTTCAACGCCTCTACCATCGCCTCGACTTGCGCGCGCTCTGCCGGCGTGGTGGCAACTGGCGGCGGGGGCAACTTGAGATTATCGGCCTCGTCCGTCTTTGGCCGGCTCAGCGTCACATCCAGGCCGAACGTATAAGGCATGCGGGAAGAGTCATGGCTGTTTTCGGTCTTGCGCAGGTCGGCATGTCCCATCCAGGGCGACACTTCGATGTTGCGCATGTATTCGGCGACACTGGCATTGGACTGCGCCACACCATCGAGCGACATCGACTGGCCACTCTGCTTGAGTCCGGTCAGGCGTGCGCTGGAGGGGATCGTCTTCACCAGCTCATCGAACAGATGCACCATCTGCGAGCGGTCCGCCTGCAACTGCTCGATGATCTGCTTGCGCGCCAGCAGATGCGCACGAACCGTTTCCAGGTCCTTGATCTTGGCGATGCGCACGTCGAGCTGCTTGATCTCGGTCTGCAGATACGTATTGCGGTCGTTCTGATTGTCGATGCGCTGATTCATCCAGAACACCCACAGCAGCAGCACGCCAAGCGACGCCACGAAGGCGGCGGCCAGCTGCATGTAGAACTCGCGTTCGCGCTGCTTGCGCCGTTCGGCGCGCCACGGAAGTAGGTTGACATGTGCCATCAGTCGAAGCTCCTCATGGCGAGGCCGACTGCAATCATCAAGGCGGGTGCGTCCTGGGCCAGCGACTGCGCCTGCACCCTTGGTGAAAGCGACATGCGGGCCAGCGGGTTGGCAACGACGCAGGGAACGCCGAGCTGCTCTTCCAGCATCGGACCCAGCCCCTCGATCGAGGCGCAACCGCCCGCCAGCACCACCTGGTCGACCTTGCTGTATTCACTGCCGGCAAAGAAGAACTGCAGCAGGCGGCTGATCTGCTGGATCAGCGACTCCTTGAACGGCTCCAGCGCCTCGGTTTCGTACGATTCGGGAAGACCGCCCTTGCGCTTGGCGCGACCGGCCTCCTCGTAGGAGAGCCCGAAGCGGCGCATGATCTCGTCGGTCAGCTGCTTGCCACCGAAGACCTGTTCGCGAGAGTAGATGGTGCGCTGGTTGCGCAGCACCGACAGCGTGGTCATGGTGGCGCCAATGTCGACCACCGCCACCAGTGCGTCACGCCCGACGTTGAGCTGGTCGGCGACCATCGCGAAGGCGTTCTCCATCGCGAACGCCTCGACATCGATCACGCTGGCGGTGAGTCCACCCAGATCCAGTGCCGCCACACGCATGTCGACGTTCTCGGTACGCGAGGCCGCCAGCAACACGTTGTTCATGTCGGGGTTGTCGCGTACCGGCCCGATCACCTCGTAGTCGAGGCTGACTTCGTCGATCGGATACGGGATGTACTGGTTCGCCTCGACCTGGATCTGGCCTTCCAGGTCGTCGTCGGAAAGCTCGCTGGTCATCGGGATGATGCGGGTGATCACCGCCGAGCCGGCCACCGCGGCCGACGCGTGCTTGAGCTTGGAGCCCGAACGCGCCAGGGCACGGCGGATCGCATCGCCCACCGCCTCGACCTCGACGATGTTCTTTTCGACCACGGCATTGGGTGGCAATGGCTCGACCGCGTAATGCTCCACGCGATAGCGGCCACCCGCTTGGCTTAGCTGCAGCAGCTTGACGGCAGTCGAACTGATGTCGACACCAATCAGCGCCGGCTTCTTGGGTGTAAAGAGCCCCACGGTGTTTCCCCCTTGCCGCTGACGCCCGAACCAGAATCCTGGCGGGATGCGCAGTGGCATTAAATCGAAAAATTAACGCAATGGCAACGGTCTACGGAAACTTTCTCAAGTAATTGGCGTGATGTCCAACACATTTACGGAAGCGCCCCTTTGGCGCAACCCTTGCTTTGGTCGACCACGCCGCATGTGGCAGATACTGCTACATCTATACTCTGGCATGTTTTGACTCAGGTCTCGCTATCCCCCACACCATGCGAATTTTCAAGCGTTTGTTGCGCTGGGCATTGATCCTGGCCTTTAGTGGTTTGCTGCTGGCGGTTATCGCGGTTGGTGTGGCGTACTGGCTGGTCGCTCCAAGACTCCCCTCGGTGGCCGTCCTCAAGGACTACCACATGCAGGTGCCGCTTCGTGTGCTGAGCGCCGACAGCAAGCTGATTGCCAGCTTCGGCGAGACTCGGCGCATCCCGGTAGCCATCGCCGACGTGCCGGACCTGCTCAAGCATGCCGTGCTGTCGGCCGAGGATGCGGAGTTCTACCACCATCCCGGCGTGGACTGGCGCGGCATCGTCCGCGCCGGCTGGCATGTCGTGGTGACCGGCGGCGACAAGGGGCCTGGCGGTTCGACGATTACCCAGCAGGTGGCACGCAACATCTTCCTGAGCCCGGAAAAACTGTATTCACGCAAGCTCACCGAGATCTTCATCGCCTTGCGTATCGAGCATGAACTCAGCAAGGACCAGATCCTCGAGTTGTATCTCAACAAGATGTTCCTCGGTCATCGCTCCTACGGTGTGGCCGCAGCTGCCGAGTATTACTACGGCAAGACGCTGGACCAGCTGACCGTGGCCGAGTGCGCGCTGATTGCCTCGACCTTCCAGCTGCCCTCGGTGGTCAATCCGATCAACAGCCCCAAGCGCGCGATTGCCCGGCGCAATTGGGTCCTGGGCGAAATGCTCCGGCATGGCTACATCACCAAACCGGTGTACGAGCAGGCGATTGCCGAACCGAACCATGCCTACCCGCATGAGCAGCCGATCGAGGTGGATGCACCCTATCTGGCGGAAATGGTGCGCCGACAGGTACTCGACCGTCTGGGCAATGAGGCGCTGACCGAAGGCTACGTGGTCAAGACCACGCTGCAGAGCACTCGCCAGCAGGCTGCCGTGGAGGCGCTGCGCAATGGCCTGATGATCTACGATCACCGGCATGGCTGGCGCGGACCGGAAGCGCATCAGGACCTGCCTGCCGACGCCAGTGATCAGGATTACGACAACCTGCTTTCCAGCTATACCGTGATCTCGGGCCTGCAGCCGGGCCTGGTCACGGCCAGCAGCGCCAAGGAAGCCACGGTCTACCTGTCCAGTCATGAAAACGTGGAACTCGACCTGACCGCGATGAGCTGGGCCCGGCCACGCATCGACGATGACCGTGTCGGCGCCGCCCCACGCAGCGTCGACAGCGTGCTGAAACGCGGCGATATCGTGCGTCTGTCGCGCGACGACAAGGGCAACTGGCAACTGGATCAGATACCTGCCGCCCAGGCTGCGCTGACCTCGATCAACCCGGAGGATGGCTCAATCCAGGCACTCGTCGGCGGCTTCAATTTCGCACGCAGCAAATTCAATCGTGCCGTGATGGCGGCGCGCCAGCCCGGCTCGAGTTTCAAGCCGTACCTGTATTCGGCCGCGTTCGAGCGCGGCTTCACGCCGTCCTCGATCATCAACGACGCACCACTGGCGCTGCCCGATCCATCGCGACCCGACGGCATCTGGACACCCTCCAACGACGACGGCAAGTTCGCAGGCCCCATGCGCCTGCGGGAAGCACTGGTGCAGTCGAAGAACCTGGTCTCGGTGCGCCTGCTCGATGCCATGGGCGTACGCTACGCGCGCGAGTACGCCACCCGTTTCGGCTTCCCGCTCGACGCGCTGCCGGCCAACCTGTCGCTGGCATTGGGCACGGCTTCCGTGTCGCCGATGAGCATGGCTCGTGGTTATGCCGTGTTCGCCAACGGCGGCTATCTGGTCACGCCGTATTTCATCAGCGAAATCGATGACCGCAATGGCAAGCCGGTGTACCAGGCCAACCCGGCCCGTGCCTGCAACGACTGCCAGGAGCGCCTGCTCGACACGCGACCGCCCGGGCCACCACCGGCCGACATGCTCAAGACCCCGGCCAACGATGTCGCCGCAGCGACCAGCGCCGCACCGGCGCAGGCCAGCAGCATCGATGGCGTCGGCGTGGCGGTACTCCCCGCGGACGTGCATGGCGAGAGCGCCCATCCGCCCGTACTCGCGCCACGCGTCATTGACCCCCGCAACGATTACCTGATCACCTCGCTGATGAAGGACGTGATCCTGCGCGGTACCGGCTCGGCCGCGAAGACGCTGGATCGCACCGACCTGGCCGGCAAGACCGGCTCCACCAATGACCATCGCGACGCCTGGTTCGTCGGCTTCAACGGCGACCTGTCCACCGCGGTATGGGTGGGCTACGACAACTATGCCTCGCTGGGGCATGGCGAATTCGGCGCCAAGGCGGCGCTGCCGATCTGGATGGATTACATGGCCACCGTGCTGAAGGGTCTGCCCGAGAACTCGCTACCCATGCCGCCCGGGATAAGTACCGTGCTGATCAACAGCCAGAACGGCCTGCCCACCTCGGCAGGCGATCCGAATGGCATGAACGAGATCTTCAAGGTGGAAGACGTCGACCGCCTGCGTGCCCAGGCCACCCAGCAGAACGAGCAGGATCAGCAACACGCCTACGATATCTTCTGATCCTTAGCTCTTCTGAGCTTTGGCCGGCTGCTTCGGGTAAGGTGGGAGCCGCCGGTTACCGAACGACGAGGAACGCGCCATGTCGCGAGGCGAACATCACCGCATCCATGCGCATGACCGAGTGCAGCGCAATCGGTTGCGCATCGCCCAGGAGGCTGCACGCCTGATGAGCGAGCACGGCATCCGCGACTTTCATCACGCCAAGCTGAAGGCCGCCGAGCGGCTCGGCATACTCGACACCCAGGCGTTGCCGCGCAACCTGGAAATCGAACAGGCGCTGCGCGAGCACCAGCGCCTGTTCCTGGCGAACAGCCAGCCGCAGTTGCTGCGCCAGCGGCGCGAGGCGGCCATCGAGGCGATGCGATTCCTCGGCATATTCGAACCCCGCCTGGTCGGCGCCGTGCTCGAAGGCACCGCCGACGCACACTCGGCGGTATGCCTGCATGTGTTCAGCGATGACCCCGATGCAGTCGAGCTGTACTTGCGCGAACACGGCGTCCCGGTCGAGACGCAAACCCGGCGCCTGCGCTACGGCCGTGACGAACAGCCCGAGTATCCGGTGCTGCTGTTTGCCGCCGACGAACTGCCGTTCGACCTGACCGTGCTGCCGCGCGATGCCCAGCGCCGGGCACCGCTGGACCGGGCAGATGATCGACCGATGCGTCGCGCCGCACTGGCGCAGGTGGAGATCCTGCTGGCGGAAGATGCCGACGACGACGGATTCGAACAGCGCCTCGCCAGCGCGCTGCGCTGAGCCAGCACCACGGACACCCCAAAACAAGACGCCCCGGTGGAAACCGGGGCGGTTGTCATTGCATGGAAGGAATCGTCGATCAGCGCTTGGCGGTCGGCGCGTAATCGCGCACGTCGGCGCCGGTGTAGATCTGGCGCGGGCGGCCGATGCGCGATCCCGGCGTCTCGTGCTGCTCGATCCAGTGCGCGATCCAGCCGGAGGTACGCGCAATCGCGAACATCACGGTGAACATCTCGGTCGGGATGCCCAGCGCCTTGTAGATGATGCCGGAGTAGAAATCGACGTTCGGATACAGCTTGCGCTCGACGAAGTAGTCGTCCTTCAGCGCCGCCTCTTCCAGCTTCATCGCCACGTCGAGCAGCGGATCGTTGACGCCGAGCTCGGCCAGCACCTTGTGACACATCTCGCGGATGATCTTCGCGCGCGGGTCGAAGTTCTTGTACACACGATGGCCGAAGCCCATCAGGCGGAAGCTGTCGTTCTTGTCCTTGGCGCGCTTGACCGCGGTCTCGACCTTGTCCGGCGTACCGATTTCCCTGAGCTGCTTGAGCACCGCCTCGTTGGCACCACCATGAGCAGGCCCCCACAGTGCCGTGATGCCGGCAGCGATCGACGCGTACGGGTTGGCACCGGTGGAGCCGACCAAGCGCACGGTCGAGGTGGAGGCGTTCTGCTCGTGATCGGCGTGCAGGATGAACAACAGATCCAGCGCCTTGGCGGCCACCGGATTCAGCTGCAGCGGCTCGCTCGGCACCTCGAACATCATGTGCAGGAAGCGGGTGACGTATTCGAGGTTGTTGCGCGGGTAGCGCACCGGCCAACCGACCGAGTAACGGAAGCAGGCAGCGGCAATCGTCGGCATTTTCGCGATCAGGCGGATCGCCGCCATCTTGCGGTCGGCCGGGTTCTCCACGTCGAGGTCGTCGTGATAGAACGCCGACAGCGAAGCCACCGCCGCGGCGAGCATCGCCATCGGATGCGCGTCGTGGTGGAAGCCCTGGAAAAAGTTCTTCTGCGCCTCATGCATCATCGTGTGATGCGTGATGTCGTGCTCGAACGTGGCGAACTCGGCCGCCTTCGGCAGTTCGCCGTTGAGCAGCAGGTAAGCCACCTCGAGGAAACTGGACTTTTCCGCCAGCTGCTCGATCGGGTAGCCGCGGTACAGCAGCACGCCCTGGTCGCCGTCGATGTAAGTGATGGCGCTCTTGGTGCTGGCGGTGCTGCCGTAGCCGGGGTCGTAGGTGAAGTGGCCGGTGTCCTTGTACAGCGTGCCGATGTCGATGCAGGCCGGCCCTAGCGTGCCACTGATCAGCGGCAGCTCACTGCTGCGGTTGCTCGACTCATCCACCAGCTTGACGATTTTGGGATCGGACACGGAAACCTCCTCACATGTGGGTCACCACCGGAGGCGACCGTCATGACGGCGCCATCCGGCGAGGGAATGCCTGGCATCGCACGCCGGGGAAACATGCGATGCAACGGACGCCGATGGCGTCTGACACCCACCATTATCGCACAAGGCTCCGTATGCATTCGATGGCGAATGGTCGAATGGCGGCCACGAAAAAACACGGGGCGAGCCTGCGCTCACCCCGTGTCTTGAATCGAATCTGGCCGGCCATCGAAAACGATGGCCGTGCAGCCGCTTATTCCTTGGCAGCGCCCGCGTAACGACGACGGAACTTGTCGACGCGACCACCGACATCCAGCGACTTCTGCTTGCCGGTGTAGAACGGGTGCGAATGGCTGGAGATATCCACCTTGATCAGCGGGTACTCATTGCCGTCTTCCCACTTGATGGTTTCCTTGCTGGACATGGTCGACTTGGTCAGGAACGAGAAGTCGGACGACAGGTCCTGGAACACCACCGGGTTGTAGTTCGGATGGATATCGGGCTTCATGACAGGCTCTAAAGCGGTGGTGAAAAGAGCGGTATTGTAACGAGTAATCGACCCCCGTCGCAAGTCTTGGGCCATTCGGACAAGGAATGCCCCGCCATTGCCGCCTTCGCGGATCAGCCTTCCACACCCAGCGCGCGCCGCACCATCGCGGCAAAGCGGGCCTGATCCACTTCCAGCACGATATTCGCCTGGGCCGGACGACCCAGCCGTGCGGCCCAGTCAACCACCGTCGCACCACGGGTCAACCGGCCGTCCAGCTCCACGGCGACGGCGCGCGTCTCGCTGCGGGTGACGATCGAGGGATCGATCGCCACCGCCATCGCCAATGCGTCGGCGGCGATCACCCCGCTGCGGTCATATTTCGCGTTGTAGCGTCGCGCCGTGGTGACGATCTGCCCGAAGAAATCGGCGCGCCGGTCGCCAGCTGCCAGCCAGGCATCGAATTCGGCATCGTCGAACGCATGCCGCATGGTGGCCTCCCAATCGACCAGGTCGAATGACGGAAACGCCTCGAACACCACGTGTGCCGCCTCCGGGTCGAAGCCGACATTGAATTCGGCTGGCACCTTGCCGGTGTTGCCGCGACCGGTTACCGCGCCGCCCATTACCACCAGCCGGGCCACCCGCCCGGGCAACGTCGGATCCAGCCGCAATGCCAGTGCCAGATTGGTCAGCGGCGCCAGCGCTACCAGGGTCAGCTCGCCCGGACGCTCGCGGGTCAGTCGCAGCAGCGCGAGAGCCGCCGACTCATCCACAAGCGCAGCTTTCGGCTCGGGAAAGCCGATATCACCGAAGCCGTCCTCACCATGCACGAACGCCGCATCCTCATCCGGCGCACGCACCAGCGGTGTGGCACAGCCGGCAAACACCGGCGTACTGCCGCCGAGCAGGTCGACCAAAGTGCGCGCATTGCGCACCGTATGGCCCAGTCCCACGTTACCGGCGGCAACACTCAGACCGGCAATATCGGCATGCGCATGCGCCATCAGGATGGCCAGCGCATCGTCCACGCCGGGGTCGGTATCAATCAGCAGTTGCGGTCGGGTCATGACTTGTCGTCGCTATCGAATCGCCCAGTGTATGGGACCGGAATCGGGAATGGGAAATAGCCATGGCCGACCTCGCGCCGTGATCCGGGTTTACCACCCCATTTCCGATCCCCGGCAACTCAGGCATTCACGTAACGTGCGGCACCGCCGATCCAGCGTTCGATCAATCGCTCGGTCTGTTGCGGATGCTTCGCCAGCATGAGCTGGCCGACCTGTTGCACGGCCGGCAACAGGTGCGCATCGCGGCTCAGGTCGGCGATGCGGAACGCGAGCTGGCCGGTCTGCCGCGTACCCAGCACCTCGCCGGGACCACGCAGTTCCAGATCCTTCTCGGCGATGCGGAAGCCGTCGCTGGTCTCGCGCATCACCTGCAACCGCTCGCGCGCGAGCTGACCCATCGGCGGCTGATATAGCAGCACACAATTGGAGGCCCGTGCGCCGCGCCCGACGCGGCCACGCAACTGGTGCAACTGGGCCAGCCCGAGCCGCTCGCTGTTCTCGATCACCATCAGGCTGGCGTTGGGAACATCCACGCCGACCTCGATCACGGTGGTGGCGACCAGCACCGAGAGCTCGCCGGCCTTGAACGCATCCATCACCGCCTGCTTTTCCTTCGGCTTCATGCGGCCGTGGATCAGTCCCACCCTGAAACCGGCCAGGGCAGCGGACAATTCGGCATGTGCCACCTCGGCCGCCTGTGCGCGCAACTGTTCGGATTCCTCGATCAAGGTGCATACCCAGTACACCTGCCGCCCCTCGCCGCAGGCGGCGTGGATGCGCTCGATCACCTCGATCCGGCGCGCATTGGAAATTGCGATGGTCTGCACTGGCGTACGGCCGGGCGGCAGCTCGTCGATGGACGACACGTCCAGATCGGCGTATGCGCTCATCGCGAGCGTGCGCGGAATCGGAGTGGCCGTCAGCACCAGCTGGTGTGGCACCAGCTCGCCGTCCTTGCCCTTGTCGCGCAGAGCCAACCGCTGCTGCACGCCGAAACGGTGCTGTTCGTCGACGATCACCAACCCCAGCCGCGCGAACGCGACGCCTTCCTGCATCAACGCATGCGTGCCGATCACCACCGACGCACCGGCCGCGACCCGCTCCAGTGCGAGCTTGCGTGACTTCCCGGTCACCTTGCCGGCCAGCCACTCCACTTCGATACCCAGCGGTTGCAACCAGTGCCGGAAATTGTGCAGGTGCTGTTCGGCCAGCAGTTCGGTCGGCGCCATCAGCGCGACCTGATATCCCGACTCCACTGCGATCAGTGCAGCCAGCGCGGCGACCACCGTCTTGCCACTGCCGACATCGCCCTGCACCAACCGCAGCATCGGTTTGGACTGCGCCAGGTCCCGTGCGACTTCCGTGCTGACGCGCTGCTGTGCCGCGGTCAACCCGAACGACAAGCCGGCAAGCATTCGCTGCTGTAAATGGCCCGTGCCACCCAGCGCCGGCGCATGCCGGCGACGCACCGCCGCACGCATGCGCTTCAGACTCAGGTGCTGGGTCAGCAACTCCTCGAACGCCAGTCGTTGCTGTGCCGGATGGTGTCCGAGCGTGAGCTGCCCGAGATGCGCATCCGGTGGTGGCCGATGCACGTACAGCAGTGCGTCGCGCAGCGAGGTGAGTCCGTGCTGTGCGCACAATCCAGGCGGGATCAATTCCAGCTGTTCCGCCGATGGCAACAGCGTCAGCGCCTTGCCGATCACACCGGCCAGCCGCTTCTGGCCCAGACCCTCGGTGGTCGGGTAGATCGGACTGAGCAGCTCGTCGACGACCACCGCATCGTCGCCACTCAACCGCTGGTATTGCGGATGCACCATCTCCAGTCCCTGCGCGCCGTGGCGTACCTCGCCAAAGCAGAGCAGGCGGGTGCCGGGCTGCAATTGCTCGGCCTGCGCGCGGTTGAAATGGAAAAAGCGCAGCAGCAGGGTCTGCCGGCTGGCATCGCCGATCGCCACCTTCAATTGCGGGCGATAGCGGAATCCGCGCTCGACCGCCTCGACCACGCCTTCGACCTGTGCCTGCTCGCCGACATGCAGATCCGCGATGGCGGTGACCCGGGTCTTGTCCTCGTAGCGCAGCGGCAGGTGAAACCAAAGGTCCTGCACCCGCTCCAGCCCGAGCCGCGCCAGCGATGCGACCAGTGCGGGACCGACACCAGGCAACGCGCTGACCGGAGCGATACCCGGATCAGTGTCAGCGGCTGGAGCGGAACGAGAGGTGCGAACGGCCATGACGTGCAAGCCTAACCGAGCACCACCTCGCACCGTAAGCCGGACACCGACGCAGACTGTCGGCGCGGCCCGCGCAGAGAATCAGTTCATCCCCATCATGGCTGCCTCATCAGGGCAACCCCATCACGACAACACCATCACCGCGTCGACCTCGACCTGTGCCGCCTTCGGCAGGCCGGACACCTCGATCGTGGAGCGCGCCGGATACGGTGGCTGGAAGTATTCCGCCATCACCGCATTGACCGCGGCAAAGTTCGCAAGGTCAGTGACATAGATGCCCACGCGCACCACCTGCGCCAGTGAACCACCTGCGGCCTGCGCCACGGCGGCCAGGTTGTCGAACACCCGTCGTGTCTGCATCGTGATGTCGCCATCGACCAGCGACATGGTGGCCGGATCGAGCGGAATCTGACCCGAGAAGTAAACGGTATTGCCGGCACGCACGGCCTGCGAATACGGACCGATGGCGGCCGGTGCCAGTTCGGTGGTGATGATGCTGCGTGACATGGGATTGCCTCGAAAGTCGACATGGGGGACCGGCAAAGCCTATCGCCTCATCGCGTATGTGCAAGCCTCGGCGCAGCCGGACCGGTACCCGCAATGATCATCGCTAGAGCGGGTAGCGGTATACCCCGCTGACCACGCCGGTGCGGCGCACACGGCGGATCACGTCGGCAAGGTGCTTGCGATTCCTCACTTCCAGCGCAAACAGCAAGGTGGCAGCAGTACCATCACGCTCGACGTATTCCACGTTCTCGATATTCGAGTCAGCCGCGGCGATCGCGGCAGCCACGGTGGCCAGCACACCCGGCCGGTTGATGACCTCGATGCGCAGCTCGGCGCGATAATCGCCTTCCACGTCGCGGTCCCACTCGATCGCCACGCAGCGTTCGGGCGACTTGCGCAGCTCGATCACATTCGGGCATTCCTCGCGATGCACCACGATGCCCTTGCCGGAGGACAGGTAGCCGATGATCTGGTCGCCGGGCAACGGGTGGCAGCAGTTGGCGAAGCTCAGCACGCCGCGTTCCGCACCGGTGATGCGGATCTTCTCGTGCACATGCGGTGATGCTTGTGACGGGATGCCGCGCCGCTTGCCGCGTGACGCCAGCAGCTGGCTGGCCACCACGTCGGGCATGCGATTGCCCAGTGCGATGTCGGACAGCAGCTCTTCCAGCCGTTTGAGCTTGGATGCCTCCAGGAAACGATCGAGCACGGCGGCCGGAATCGCATCCAGACTGCTGCCCTGCGCATCCAGCGCACGATCGAGCATGCGATGGCCGAAGTCGACCGCATCCTCGTGCTGCAGATGTTTCAGGTATTGGCGAATCGCGGTGCGTGCCTTGCCGGTCACCACCACTTCCAGCCACGCCGGATTCGGCACCGCCGACGGCGCCGTGATGATCTCCACCAGCTGGCCCGACTCCAGTCGCGTGCGCAACGGCAGCAGCTTCTTGTCGACGCGCGCCGCCACGGCGTGATCGCCGACATCGGTGTGCACGGCGTAGGCAAAGTCCAGTGCCGTGGCGTTGCGCGGCAGCGACAGGATGTCGCCACGCGGGGTGAACAGATAGACCTCGTCGGGGAACAGATCGATCTTGACGTTCTCGATGAACTCCGACGACGACGCCGTGTGCGCCGAACTGTCGACCAGCGATGACAGCCATTCCCGCGCACGCGCCTGGGCACTGTTGGCCGGACCGCTGTCCGTCTTGTACGCCCAGTGGGCAGCGACCCCGCTTTCGGCCACCGAATCCATCTCGGCGGTGCGGATCTGCACCTCGATCGGTGCGCCGAACGGCCCCAGCAACACGGTATGCAGCGACTGGTAGCCGTTCGCCTTCGGGATCGCGATGAAATCCTTGAAGCGCTTGTCCACCGGCTTGTACAGCGCGTGGACCGCGCCAAGCGCCATGTAACAGCTCATCGCGTTGTCGACGACCACGCGGAAACCGTAGACGTCCATCAGCTGGGTGAAACTCTTGTGCTCGCCGCGCATCTTCGAATAGATGCTCCACGGCGACTTGATCCGACCGACCACGCGTGACGCCAGGTGATCGGCTGCCAGCCGTGTGGTCAGCGCCGTTTCGATCTTGCCCATCGCCTCGCGGCGGTTGCCCAGCGCCGCACGGATACGCTCGCTGATCACCCGGTAGCGGTCCGGGTACAGGGCGCGGAAGCCCAGATCCTG
The DNA here is from genome assembly GCF_054782855.1 of Rhodanobacter koreensis. Classification (NCBI taxonomy): domain Bacteria; kingdom Pseudomonadati; phylum Pseudomonadota; class Gammaproteobacteria; order Lysobacterales; family Rhodanobacteraceae; genus Rhodanobacter; species Rhodanobacter koreensis. Next base: position 517,591 of record NZ_BAAGRR010000001.1, read on the forward strand.
CAACTCCGCCTTGAACTTGTTCATGCCAAGACGTTGCGCAATTGGCGCGTAGATCTCCAGCGTCTCGCGTGCGATGCGGCGACGCGAAGGCGCGTCCTTGGCACCGAGAGTGCGCATGTTGTGCAGGCGGTCGGCCAGCTTGATCAGGATCACGCGCAGGTCGCGCGCCATCGCCAGCAACATCTTGCGAAAGCTTTCCGCATCCGCCTCCTGACGGCTGCCGAAGCGCATCTTGTCGAGCTTGGTGACACCGTCGACCAGTTCGGCGACGACCTCGCCGAATTCGGTGGCGAGTACCTCGCGAGTGAGTTCGGTGTCTTCCAGGGTGTCGTGCAGGATCGCGGCAATGATCGTTTCGGCATCCAGCCGCAGTTCGGCGAGAATGCCGGCCACCGCCACCGGATGGGTGATGTACGGCTCACCACTCTTGCGTTCCTGGCCCGCGTGCGCACTGGCACCGATCAGGAAGGCGCGCAGCACGCGCTCGATCTGCGCTTCTGGCAGATACGCAATACGTTCTTTCAGTGCCAGCACGTACGGCGGCAAGGTGGAGAGGTCGACGGAAGTGGCAGGCGCGACCACGGTCATCGATGCTGGTGCCGTTTCAGGCACCCACCTCGCCACAGGCAGAACGACGGGCGACCAGACGCGCGCATTCCGTCACCCCGGGCATGCCGGCGTGGTGGACTCGCGTTCTACAGCCGCCGCCATCCATATCAGTCGTCGCCACCCTTGGACAGGTCGTCGTCCACTTCGGCCGCGGCCCATTCCAGCGCTTCGCGCTCGGCGCGCTCGCGCTCGGCCTTGTCGATCTGGTCGATCGTGGCCTGGTCGATGCGACGTGCGGCGATTTCGCGCAACGCCAGCACGGTCGGCTTGTCATGGTCGGGATTGACAGCCGGTTCGGCACCCTTTTCCAGCTGACGTGCGCGCTTGGTCGCCATCAGCACCAGCTCGAAACGGTTGTCGACTACCTCGAGGCAGTCTTCCACGGTAATGCGTGCCATGCGAAATCCTTAGGGAATAAATAACTTATATGGTCGGACAGTGTAGCCAGCGGGTGCTTGGCTGGCAATGCGACCAGCGCGTATGATGGCCGGCTGCGGCGCTCCGGGCACACTACCGGCGAAAGCACACCGAAAGCCGTGCAAGATATAAAACCAGTCGGTACAATTATACCGTCCCCGCCCTCGCCGCGATCCCCACCTCCCATGCCCCCACTGCCGCGCTTTCCCGCCCTGAGCCGCTGCCTGCCCCTGCTCGCCCTTGTGCTGCTGGCTGGCTGCACGATCGCCAAGCCGCGTACCGACGATCCGCTGGAGAAGGTCAACCGCAAGGTCTACGCCTTCAACAATTCGCTGGACAAGGCGATCATTCGCCCGGTGGCGGTGGGCTACCGCAACGTGACCAACGAACCGGTACGCAGCTCGGTCAGCGACTTCTTCAGCAACCTCCACATGCCGATCACGATCGCCAACGATCTGCTGCAGGCACGGCCGAAGCAGGCCGCGCAGGGTACCGGCCGCTTCCTGGTCAACCTGACGCTGGGCATCGGTGGCATTTTCGATCCGGCCAGCAAGATGGGCATACCGCAGGACAAGACCGACTTCGGCATCACACTGGCCCGCTGGGGCGTCCCGGATGGCGACTTCGTGATGCTTCCATTCTTCGGACCGACCACTTTCCGCGACGTGTGGCAGCTGCCTGTCGACGGCTACTTCTTCGACCCGCTGTCCTACTTCGAACGCGACCACTCCTTCGGGTACGGCCAGTACTACATCCCCCAAGTGCTGTATCTGGTGTCGCTGCGCTCCCAGTACATCGATGCCGAGAGTTTCCTGCAATCCGCCTACGATCCGTACGCGTTCATACGCGACGCCTATCGCCAGCAGCGGCTTTACCAGCTGTATGACGGCCACGTGCCGGACTCGGTCATCGAGCAGATGCAGGGTCTCGACAACAAGGACTTCGACCCCGATCAATTGCTGGATCAGCAGCATCAGTGGCAAAACAAACACCCGGATCAAGCCACCAAACAGTAGCGGATAGCTTCGGCGGCTTGATGTACGACACGAAGGAAGGGGCCCGCAGGCCCCTTCCTTCGTTACTGCCATTGTCAACGGGTCAGCCGATCAGGCGATCGACTTCACAGACCTGTGCCAGCACCTGCATGCCGGCCGGCATGTGAATGACCTGCACGGCATGTCCGCGCCGGGCGGCCTCGGCCACCACGGCAAGCACGCACGACAGGCCGGCACTGTCGCTATACCGCACATCGGCCAGATCGAGCTGAGCCACCTTGTTTTCGGCCAGCGCGGCCTGTATCGCCTGCAAGGCCGACGCCGCCGTATCGAAGCTCAGCACGCCGTTCACGCCGAGCGTTCCCGGCGTACTCGTGGTCAGTTGAACATCGTGTTCGGCTGCGTTCGTCACTTCCCGGCCTTGCTGTCCTGTTCCATCGATTTCAGTGCATTCTCGCCCTGGGTCTCGAGGTTCTTGATCAGCTGATCGATGCCGACTTTGCGAATCTCCGCATCGACCTGATTGCGGTAATTGGTGACATAGGAGATGCCCTCGATGATCACGTCGTAAGCCTTCCAGTCGCCGGTGCGGCTCTTGCGGAACGCGTAGTCGATCGACACCGACTTGCCGTCGTCCATCAGCACCTGGGTGCGCACCACGGTACGCTTGTCGTTGAGGTCACCGTTGAACGGCAGCACCTTGACGCGGCCGCGGGTGTAGTCGAGCAGGCCCGAGGCGTAACGGTGGGTGATCGAGTTGTAGAACGCCTTGGAGAAGCGGTCGCGCTGCTCAGGCGTCGCCTCACGGGCGTGCTGGCCGAGCACCAGGATCGAGGCATAGTCGACGTCGAAGTGCGGCAGGAACACCTCGTCGATGATGTTGACCAGCTTTTCCTGGTTGTGCTGCAGCTCCTGACGGTGGCCGTCGATGTCATTCGCCAGCTGATCGGCAATCGACTGCACGATCTGTTCGGGAGCCTGCTGGGTGGCGGGGGCAGTCGCCGGGGCAGCGTCCTGAGCGGCACCTTGAGCGAATGCCGCCGGGGCTGCGGCAATGACGCCCATTGCAATGGCGGTGGCAAGAGCCAGTCTGCGCAACATGGGTAACTCCTTCAGCTGAAGCCGGCTCAATGCTTGCCGGCGGGGGCGGGGGTATCTGACGATTTGCCGTTGCCGGCATCTTTCTTGTCGCTGGACGGACTGGATGAGCTGGACGAACCATTGACCAGGAACTTGCCGATCAGGTCCTCCAGCTGCATCGCGGACTGGGTCAGCACCATCTCATCGCCATCCTTGAGCGCATCGGGCGAGCCGCCCGGCTGGATCGCAACATACTGGGTGCCGATCAAACCGCTGGTGAACACTGCGGCGGACGAATCGTCGGGAATCGCGTTATAGCGCTTGTCGATCGCCAGCGTGACCTTGGCGTCAAGCTTCACCGGATCGGCGACGATGGCCTGCACACTGCCGATCGGCACGCCGGCCATCTTCACCGGAGCGCCGACCGAGAGTGCACCGACATTGGTGAAATCGGCCTTCACCGAATACGTGCCACCCAGATTGTCGGCCACGCCGCCGGCGCCGAAGAACTTGCCGATCATCTCCTCCAGCTGCTGCGCCGGCTTGGTCAGGGCCAGCGTGCCGCCGTCGGCCACGGTCTTCTTCGACGTGCCGTACAGGATGCCGACGTACTGGTCGCCCAGCAGTCCGCTGGTGTAGATCGTGGCCACCGAATCGAGCGGGATCCTGTCGTAGTTCTTGTCGATCGTCAGCTTCACGTCGGCCACTTCCTGGCCGGGCTCCAGCGTGATCGACTGCACCTGGCCGATCCGCACGCCGGCAACCTTCACCGGAGCGCGCTCCTTCAGCTGGCCGATGTTGGCGAAATGCGCATCGACGGTATAGCTGGCGCCCTGATGCACGTTCGCCACCGAACTGGTCTGCGTCGCCAGATAGGCCAGCGCAGCAAAACCGAGCACGATGAACAGGCCGGTGCCGACGGCATAGGAACTTCTCTGTTGGCTCACGGCAGAATCCTCAACGAAAAACGATTGGTCATGGCAGTCACATCAGGAAGGCGGTAAGCACGAAGTCCAGTGCCAGGATGGCAATCGACGAGGCGACCACGGTACGGGTGGTGGCATAGGCCACACCCTCGCTGGTCGGCGGCGTGGTGAAACCCTGGAAGACCGCGATCAGCGACACCACGGCACCAAACACCAGGCTCTTGAACAGCACACCGTTGACGATATCGGTATGTACGACCACCACCGCGGTCATGTTCGACCAGAACGTGCCGTTGTCGATGCCGAGCCAGGTCACGCCAACCAGGTGGCCGCCGAAGATCGCCATCGCGCAGAACACGCAGCACAGCAGCGGCATCGCGATCAGGCCGGCCAGGAAACGCGGCGTGGCGACGTAGGCAATCGGGTCGACCGCCATCATCTCCATCGCGTCGATCTGGTCGGTGGCACGCATCAGGCCGATTTCGGCGGTGATCGAGGTGCCCGCGCGCCCGGCAAACAAGAGCGCAGTCACCACCGGCCCCAGTTCGCGATACACCGCCAGCGCCACCACCATGCCGCTGGCCGAGGTGCTGCCGAAAATCGACAGCACGTTGTACAGCTGCAGCATCAGCACCATGCCGATGAACAGGCCGCAGACCATGATGATGGTCAGGCTCATCGCACCGACGAACCACAGCTGGCGGATCGTCTCGCGGATATAACGGAAGCTGCGTGGGATCGTCGCCAGCAAGCTGAGCAGGAACAGGCCACAGTTGCCGATCTGCGCCAGCGACTGCATCACCACGTTGTTGTGTTGGGGTGCACGCGCGTTCATTTCTTCGCTCCGGCAAAGCCCAGTGCCTGCGCATAGTCGCCGGCCGGGTACTGGAACGGCACCGGGCCATCCGCCTCGCCGCCAAAGAACTGCCGTGTCCACGGCGAACCGTCATTCGCGATGGTCTTCGGATCGCCCTGCGCCACCACCTTGCCGTTGGCGATCAGGAAAACGTGATCGGCCACCTGCTTGACGGCCTCCAGTTCGTGCGCCACCAGCACACTGGTGATGCCGAGGGTCTGGTTGAGCGTGCGGATCAATTTCAACACCTGATTCAAGGCCACCGGATCGAGCCCCACGAACGGCTCGTCGTACAGGATCAGCATCGGATCGAACACGATCGCCCGCGCCAGCGCCACGCGCCGTGCCATGCCACCGGACAGCTCGTTCGGCATCAGCCGCGCAGCACCGCGCAGGCCCACTGCCTGCAGTTTCAGCAACACCAGGTCGCGGATCAGCACTTCCGGCAACTTCGTGTGCTGGCGCAGCGGAAACGCCACGTTCTCGAACACGTCGAAATCGGTCAGCAGGGCTGAATTCTGGAACAGATAGCCGATCCCCTCACGCAGCTTGTACAGCTGCTCGCGCGACAACCCCGGCACGTTTTCGCCGTTGACATGGATCGTGCCCGTATCGGGACGCATCTGGCCCGTGATGTGCTTGAGCAGGGTGGTCTTGCCGGTGCCGCTGGGACCCATGATCGCGGTGACCTTGCCGCGCGGGATATCCAGATCCAGCGCGTCGAAGATGGTCTTGCCGTTGAGCACCGTGGTCAGCCCACGGATCCGCACCAGGGTGCTGTCATCAGGCGTGGCGCGAACGGGGTCGGTCATGGGCGGAGGTAGCCAAGGGGAAGCGGACAAGGTAGCCGAAGCGCGTTGCGAAGGCCATGCGGGACGTACCCTGCCCGGCCGTCACTCAGGCCTCGGCAGCCAGCAGTTCGACGATCAATGCCTCGTGCCGTTGCCACTGCAAGGCGCTACGCAGGCGCACCGCCCGCACGATCGCCTGCAGGCCGGCCAGCGCATCTTCGAACACGTCGTTGACCAGGATGTAGTCGAACTCGTGTGCGTGGGCTATCTCGCCGCGCGAATTGCGCAATCGGCGCTCGATGACCTCGACGCTATCGGAGCCTCGGCCACGCAGCCGGCGCTCAAGTTCCGCCCGAGACGGTGGCAGGATGAACACGCTGACGCAGTCGGGCTTGGCGCGGCGGATCTGCTCGGCCCCTTGCCAGTCAATCTCCAGCAACACGTCACGCCCCTGTGTCAGCAGGGTTTGCACCGATGTACAGGAGGTTCCGTACAGGTTGCCGTGAACCTCGGCGTGTTCGAGAAAGATGCCCTCGGCAATCTCGCGCTCGAACTCGCCGCGCTCGACGAAGTAATAGTGCCGCCCATACAGCTCGCCGGTTCGTGGTGGCCGCGTCGTGTGCGACACCGACAGCGAAATCGCCGGTTCGCGCTCGAGCAACGCATTGACCAGGGTGGACTTGCCGGCACCCGAAGGCGCGGCGATCACGAACAAGGTGCCTTCGATCGGCTTACTGCTGGGGTCGTCCGCGCTCATTCGATCTTGTGCCTACAATCCTGGGCATGCGCGCAAATCGCACCACGCAAGAGCCACGTCGCCTCGATTTGCGGCGTGGGCAGCAGCATGGATGCAAGGGTTCGACAGACGCGATTTCATCCGACAAGTATAACGGCTTCTGGCCGATGCTCCCGCAGCGACGCTGCTTGCCGTGGCAACGCTGCGATGCGGCATGCCGGTCGCACTCGATATGGCGGCCACCTTTTAGTTCAGCGCAGGCATTTCGCTCTGCAAAAATCACCGATGGTTTTCATCTCCGGCACAGCAACCGGTAGCATTTATGCCTACCTCATCACAGCGATCACAGTGTGATGGTTGCCTCATGTTCATCTTTGCTGGCATCCTCGTCCCAGCCGCTCAGGACGACCAACCCAAGAATCAATAGCCGGGACAAGTGGGACAGGGGGGAATGTGAACAACAAGATGCCCGTGCAGTTGCGCGAGAGCGATCCTGCGTTCCAAGCAGCGCATTCACCTGCAGCAGGTGATTTGCCCCCAGAGTCCCAGTCTGATGCTTCGGTCGTGAGCGATGCCGCCGAAACATCCAGCAACCGTTCCGCTCACAACACCGGAGATGGCACGGCTCCAGCAGACTTGCGACACTCCCGCAACGGCCGCATGAAAATCTTCGACAAGAACAACCGCGTCACATGGTTGGTGGTCTGTATCGTGCTCGCCGGCATCGTCGGCTGGGTACTCATGCGCACAGGGGTGATCCAGTGAGTACTGCATACCGGACACAACTGCCCCGCTGACTTTCAGCGCAAGCGGCAGGACGGCACCCAGCGAAGAGATCCACAAATGGCGGTCTGCCGGACTTTGCCGTGTGCCGCCGGGCACTACTCGATGTTCTGCACCTGTTCGCGCATCTGCTCGATCAGCACCTTCAGCTCGACCGCGGCATTGGTACTGCGCGCATCGACCGACTTGGAACCCAGCGTGTTCGCTTCGCGGTTGAACTCCTGCATCAGGAAGTCGAGGCGACGACCAACCGGCTCCTTCAGCCCGAGCACGCGACGCGTCTCGGCGATATGTGTGGCAAGGCGATCCAGTTCCTCATCCACGTCGGTGCGGGTGATCTGCAGTACCAGCTCCTGTTCCAGCCGGCCCGGTTCCACCGGCTGCTTGAGATCGGCCAGCCGTGTTTCCAGCCTGGTACGCAGCGCGGCACGGATTTCCGGCATCCAGCCGCGCACGTCGGCAACCACGCGCTCGACGCCATCCAGCTTGTCGCGCAGGATCTCGCCGAGCTTCGCGCCCTCGCGTTCACGCGTGGCGGTGAGCGCGTCCAGCGCACGATCAAGCACGTCGAACAGTGCGGCCTGCTGAGCCTCCGGATCGGTTTCGGCCTGCTGCATCACGCCCGGGAAACGCAGCAGCTCGGTGAACTGCACCTGCATGCCGGGAAACAATGCCGTCATATCCAGATTCAGTTCCGACAACCGGGACATCAACGCATGGTTGATCTGCAGTGATTCGCTGCGCGAATCACTGGCACGACGTACGGTGATGTCGAGTTTCCCGCGTGACAGCTTCGCCGCGATCCGCTCGCGCAACTGCGATTCGAAACTGCGCAGATCGTCCGGCAGGCGCGGGCTCAGCTCCAGGTAGCGGTGATTGACCGTGCGAAGCTCGCAACTGAGCGTACCGGCGGGGCCGGTGGTTTCGGCACTGGCGTAGGCCGTCATGCTGCGGATCATCGGGATCGTCCGGACGTGGGGAAGGGACGCAATGGTAAACTCTCCCGTCCAACCTTGCCCAATTCGGCAGGCACCTCGCCAGGACTCCCATGAACTCCGTCACCCGTCCCAGTGGCCGCGCCAGCGACCAGCTGCGCACCGTCAGCATCGAGCGCCACTACACCCGCCACGCCGAAGGCTCGGTGCTGGTGAGCTTCGGCGATACCCGCGTGCTGTGCACCGCCAGCATCGAGGATCGAGCGCCGGCCTGGCTGCGCGGCAAGGGCGAAGGCTGGGTCACCGCCGAATACGGCATGTTGCCGCGCGCCACCAACACCCGCATGCAGCGAGAGGCCGCGCGCGGCGGCCAGGGCGGCCGCACCATGGAGATCCAGCGACTGATCGGCCGCAGCCTGCGTGCCTGCGTCAACCGCCAGGCACTGGGCGAACGCGTGATCACGCTGGACTGCGATGTGCTGCAGGCCGACGGCGGCACCCGCACCGCAGCGATCACCGGCGCCTACGTGGCCCTGGTCGACGCGGTGAACCTGCTGATGAAGCGCGAGAACCTCAAGCGCAACCCGGTCGTCGGCGCGGTCGCCGCGGTGTCGGTTGGCATCTACCAGGGCCTGCCGGTACTCGACCTGGACTATGCCGAGGACTCGAACTGCGATACCGACATGAATGTCGTGATGAACGACGGCGGCGGTTTCATCGAGGTGCAGGGCACTGCCGAAGGCCATGCGTTCCGCCGCGACGAGATGGATGCATTGCTGGCACTGGCCGAGAAAGGCATCGGCGAACTGGTCGCGGCGCAGCGTGCGGCGCTGGCGCAGGGCTGATCCAGGATGTCGCGTATCGTCCTGGCCAGCAGCAATCCTGGCAAGCTGAAGGAATTCGGCGCGATGCTGGCCGACAGCGGCCTTGAGGTGATTCCCCAGGCCAGCCTGGGCATCGAGGACGCCGAAGAAACCGGTCTGACCTTCGTCGAGAATGCCCTGCTCAAGGCACGCCACGCTGCGCAGGTGAGCGGCCTGCCTGCACTGGCGGACGACTCGGGGCTGTGCGTGGATCACCTGCACGGTGCACCGGGCCTGTACTCCGCGCGCTACAGCGGCGGTCATGGCGACGCGGCGGCGAACAATGCCAAGCTGCTGCGCGAACTCGACGGCGTGCCCACCGAAGAGCGTGGCGCATTCTTCATTTGCGTGCTGGTGCTGCTGCAGCACGCCGACGATCCCGCGCCGCTGATCGCCGAAGCACGCTGGCATGGGCGGATTCTCACCGAAGGTCGCGGCAGCGGTGGCTTCGGCTACAACCCGGTGTTCCTGCCTGAAGGCTACGGGCAAAGCGTGGCTGAAATGGACGACGCGCTGAAGAACCGGCTCAGCCATCGCGGCCAGGCGTTGGCCTTGCTGCACGAACGGCTGCGCGAACTGCCCCGCGCATGAGCCTGCTTGCACCGCCGCTAGCGCTGTACGTGCACATGCCGTGGTGCGTGAAGAAGTGTCCGTATTGCGATTTCAACTCGCACGGCTTGCGCAGCGAACCACCGCCGTATGCCGACTACATCGATCACCTGCTGGTCGATCTGGACGCCGACCGCGCCGATTTCGGTGCGGCACTCGAAGGCCGACCCATCCTCAGCATCTTCTTCGGCGGCGGCACGCCAAGCCTGTTTTCACCCGGGCTGATCGGCCGGCTGCTCGACGGCGTGCGTCAGCGCCTGCCACTGGCCGACGCCGCCGAAATCACCCTGGAGACCAATCCCGGCACGGTCGAGCACGGACGCTTCGATGGCTACCTGGCTGCCGGCGTCAACCGCATCTCGTTCGGCGTGCAGAGTTTTGACGACGACAAGCTGAAGCGGCTCGGCCGCATTCACTCGGCCAGCGAAGCGGAGACCGCGGTGAAGTCCGCGCAAGACGCCGGTTACGAAAACATCAACCTCGACCTGATGTACGCACTGCCGCAACAGACTCTGCAAGGAGCACTGACCGATGTGGAGCGTGCGGTCGCCTTGCAGCCCACGCATATCTCGCATTACCAGCTGACGCTGGAACCGAACACCGCGTTCGCCGCGAACCCGCCACCGCTGCCGGACGACGACCACGCCTGGGCGATGCAGGAAGCCTGCGAGCAACGCCTCGCCGATGCCGGCTATGGCCAGTACGAAATCTCCGCCTACGCACAGCCCAAGCGACGCTGCACGCACAACCTCAACTACTGGCAGTTCGGCGATTACCTCGGCATCGGCGCCGGGGCCCATGGCAAGCTGAGCGATCCCGGCAGCGGCCAGGTGCACCGGCGCTGGAAAACCCGCCACCCGCGTGCCTACATGGAAGCGGCCGGCAGTGCGGCACGGATCGGTGGTGACAATGTGGTCAGTGCCGCCGAGCTGCCATTCGAATACATGCTCAACGCACTGCGCCTGATCGACGGCGTGCCGATGGCGGATTTCGCCGAGCGCACCGGCCTGCCAGCGGAACGTATCGCTACGGCGCTGGCTGCAGCAAACCGGCGCGGATGGTTGCACGAGGATCCGCAGCGACTGCGTACCACGGCGCTGGGCCAGCGATTTCTCAACGACGTGATTGCCAGTTTTCTCGATTGAATCGGCCTGCCGGCCAACGATGGCATACCCATGGCAACCGGCATAGACTTGCCGCATCGGGGGATTAGACAGGTTCTTTCATGGATGTCGGACAGGATCGACGCGGCCCGCCTGCGTCCCATCAGGCTGCCCGCCTGAACAGTGGGCACTGGCCCGCGCGTGCGCAACGGTTGCTCGAGGAAAGCTACAGGCTTTGCGTGGATGGTCTGCACGAACCGCTGCGGCGTTGCCTGGGCGACTTCGAGCAACAATTGTTCGCGCAGGCCGAGCGTGCGCATCACCATGTCCAGCAGCAGGATTTCTACAGCAGCCGGCAACGCGTGCTGCAGGATCGGACCCAGTTCGAACAGCGATTCATCGTACGGCTCGCTGAAGCCTTCAACGCACTGGAAGCCGATACTGCCCCATCTGTTCCCATCGACATCACCGGGACGAAAGCATGGCAGTCGCTCGAGTTGCTCGATCCGGTCGAGCAGGAGCTGACGATGGCGGTGGAACAACTCGGTGCGCGCGGCGAAGTCCGCCACAGCAGCGTGTTGTACGAACTGGGCTACCGACTGGCTGTTCTGGTCGGCACGCCGCCATTGGAAGGAGCCAAGCTGCCGTTGGGGCCATATGCGCTGACCCTGGCGTTTCACGAGGCCAGTGCCGAGCTGCAGCTGCCGCTGGCGCACCAGTTGCTGCTGCTGCAAAGCTTTGACCAGTGGTTGATCCACTCCCTGGCTCCCTTGTACGACAGCATCAACGCGCAACTGCAGGCCGACGGCATCCTGCCGCAACTGCGCAGCATTCCGATCCCGCGAAGTATCAGCAAACGGGCGCGCCCCCAGGCTGCAGCAGCGGAGACAGCGGCTGCGGCCGAGGCAGCCCCCATCGCCAGCGGAGGTGGCACCGGCGGCGGATCCGGCAGTTCGATCGAAGTACTGGAGTCACTGCGCGACCTGCTGGCCCAGCAACGCGCCAACCATGGCAGCCCCGCCGGGCAGTCCGGCGGCCAGGTCGCCAGCCCCGACGAACTGCAGGCCGCACTGGGCGCATTGCAGCAGCATCTGGCCCAGGTCACCGGCCAGGCCAGTCGCGAACTGCGCAGTGCCCAGCGACTGCGCGAGGAACTGCTGATCCAGCTCAATCTGGGCAAACCCAGCGGCGCGCCGCATACCCAGTTGACCGGCGAACAGGGCGATACCGTGGAACTGGTCGCGATGCTGTTCGAGCAGCTCGGCCAGCAACTGCAGCAGGGTGGCAGCGCGCACAACCTGCTCGGCGATCTGCAGCTGCCGGTATTGCGCATGGCGGTGGCCGACAAGGGTTTCTTCGAGAAACGCGAACATCCGGCGCGCAAGCTGCTGGATACCGTGACTGCCGCGGCCAACGACTGGCTCGACGGCAGCGATGACGAGAGCAACCGGCCGCTGGCGAACAAGCTCGAACAGCTGGTTGCCCGTGCCAGCCAGGAACCGCCCAGCGCCGGTCTGTACACCACCCTGCTGGCGGACATCGAACACCATCTGGCCCTGCTCACACGCAAGGCGCAGGCGGCCGAACGCCGCCATGTCGAAGCTGCGCAGGGACGCGAGCGGCTGGATCAGGCACGCCACCGTGCCGGCGAACTGATGGCCGAACGCTTTGCGCAGTCGCCGCCGCGTGGCCTGCTGCGCGCCCTGCTGGACCGGGCCTGGTCGGACGTGCTGGCGCTGACTCTGCTGCGCCATGGCGAGGACAGCGCGGCCTTCGGCAAGCAGCTGGCGATCACCGACCAGTTGCTCGGCCGCCTGCCGACAGGTGACCGGCTGCAGTTGCAGCAGAACGTCGAAAACGGCCTGCAGCAGATCGGCATGCACGCCGAGGAAGCGGAGCAGGTGGCGCAACGGTTGCTCGGTACGGAGAAGCCCGATCCCGCCTCGGACCTGCCCAGCGCCACCGACCTTGCGCTGCGCCTGAAACAGCACCAGCGCCTCGGCGAGCAACATTCGACCCAGCAGTCCACGCCGCATTCCGGCCCGCAGCCCACGCCGCCGGCATCGCCGCCAGAATTCGCGCATTCCGCGCCACCGGCACCACTACCCAAGTCGCCGCATTCCGCCGTGCATGAGCCGGCCCCTGTCCAACCGGCAAGGGCACCGGAACCGAGTCCCCGCGACCGGCGCATCGAAAAGCATCTGAGCGAGCTGCCGTTCGGCAGCTGGTTCGAGTTCGTCGACCCGTCCAATGGCCAGATCGCACGGCGCAAGCTCGCCTGGCATTCGCCGGTATCCGGCCGCTGCCTGCTGGTCAGCCGGCGTGGCCAGCGCGGCGAGGAGATGACCCTGGCCGAGCTGGCCCACCAGATCGCCATCGGCCATGCCTGCGAAGTGCCTGCACAGCGCGAGAGCCTGCTCGACCGCGCCTGGCGCAGCCTCACCGGCAACCTGCGCCGGTCGGCCGGCGCTGGCCATTCCGTTTCGCAGGAGCCTGGTCACCGATGAGTCCGCAGAACAACACCAGCAATCAGCGCCGTGCCGAGCGCAAACACGCCGCCGTCACAGCCATCGTGACCGATGTGATCAGCGGCCTGCCGATCGGGCATCTGGGCAATCTCTCCAGCACCGGCATGCTGTTGATCTGCGCGCAGGCACCACGCAGCGAGGCGATTTATCAGGTCAGCATGAGCTTGCCGGGATCCGGCCGGATGCTGACGCAGTCGCAGCCGATCGAGGCCGGCATTCAGGAACAATGGCATGAGGTCGCCGCCAGTTCCGGACAGATCTGGGCCGGTTACCGGATCGTGGCGATCAGCGACAGCGACTCGGCCCGCCTCGACAGCTGGCTGGCACAGACCTGACCCGCCTCTGGAAGTGACGGCGATGGCGCGCGATCATGAGCGCCATCATCTCCCCACCCCGCGCCACCGGCAGTTCGGGCCACGCATGCGAGTGCCCTGCGCGGCAGCTGGCTTGCATCAGGCCATGCTTGCTCCGGCGACCGGTCCCGTCCGCTCCTGCAGGAATCCCCATGCACGATCCACTCGCCTCGCTTTTTCCGCAGCATCTGGCCACCTTGCAAGAACGCGCCGGCCACGCGCTCGTACTCGGCGGCTTCGACCATCTGCTGATCGCCGCCGGCACGCCGCTGCGCAAATTTCTGGATGACCAGGACTACCCGTTCATCGCCAGTCCGCATTTCAGGCACTGGCTGCCGCTGACGGATGCACCGGGCAGCTGGATTGCCTACACACCAGGCGCGAAGCCGAGGCTGGTGTTCGTGCAGCCGCGCGACTACTGGCACGTGGTGCCGGAAGCACCTCATGGTTACTGGGTCGAACACTTCGACATCACCATCGTGCGCAGCGCGGAAGAAGCCATCACCCAACTGCCGACTGGCAAGCGTGCGGTGATCGCACCGGCCTGCCCCGGCATCGACGGCGTGGAGATCAACAATCCGCAGCCGGTGCTCGACTACCTGCACTGGTACCGCAGCTACAAGACACCGTACGAACTGGCGCTGATGCGCGAGGCCAGCCGCATCGGCACGCGCGCGCACTGCGCCGCCGAAGCCGCGTTCCGCGCCGGCGAAAGCGAATTCGGCATCCAGCTGGCCTACCTCGCCGCTGCGCAGCAGACCGATGCCGAGCTGCCCTACGCCAATATCGTCGGCCTGAACGAACATGGCGCGGTGCTGCACTACACGCATTTCGACCGCACGCCGCCGGCACACAGCCGCTCGTTCCTGATCGACGCCGGCGCCAGTGCGGCCGGCTACGCCAGCGACATCACGCGCACCCATGCCTCGCCGCAGGCACCGGAATTCCAGGCACTGATCGACAGCGTCGATGCCGCGCAGCAGGGTTTCGTCGCGAAAGTGCGCACCGGGCAGAGCTATCCCGAACTGCACATCCATGCCCATCACGTGCTGGCCGGCGTATTGCGCGAGCACGGCTTCATCCGCATGAGCGCCGAGAGCGCGGTGGAATCCGGCGTGAGCAGCGCGTTCTTCCCGCACGGTCTCGGCCATCCGATCGGCCTGCAGGTGCACGATGTGGCCGGCTTCCAGCAGAGCGAGCTTGGCGGCAGCATCGCGCGCCCGGCTGGCCACCCCTATCTGCGCATGACCCGCATGCTGGAACCTGGCATGGTCGTGACGATCGAGCCGGGCCTGTACTTCATCGACATGCTGCTAGCCGAACTGCGCGACAAACCGATGTCGGCTGACATCGACTGGGCGAAGGTCGACGCATTCCGCCAGTATGGCGGCATCCGCATCGAGGACGACGTGGTGTGCACCGGCGACGCGCCGGAGAACCTCACCCGCAACGCGTTCGCGCTGATCTGAGCCGATCAGCGCCAATACGCCCTGCAGGAATGCCGGTGGGCACGGATGCCCCCTGCCATCGCAAGAGGCTCCGTGCCCAAGCACACTGCGACGATCCGCCGCTGTGACATTCCTCCGCATCAAGACAACGCCTTGGCGGCGTATGCTGATAGGCAGCTACCCGCATGGATTCGTCACATGTCCGGCTCTGCGGCCTCCAGTGCCCCGACTGAAAACGCTAGCGTAGCGCCGCGCCCGCTGCGCCGGCTGACGCTCGAGTTGTTCGGCGTCATCATCCTGAAGATCACGCTGCTGATGCTGATCTGGTGGGTGGCATTCGCGCCGCAGCCGAAACCCGACACCAGCCCGGATGCGATTGCGCATCGGCTGTCACCTTCCTCCTCCCAACCTCCTTCTGCAGGTCACCCATGATCATCGATGCCGATGTCGTCACGCTGTCGCGCCTGCAGTTCGCGCTGACCGCGCTGTACCACTTCCTGTTCGTGCCGCTGACCTTGGGGCTGGTATGGATGCTGGCGATCATGGAGAGCGTCTACGTGATGACCGGGCGCGAAGTGTGGAAGCGCATGGTGCAGTTCTGGGGCGTGCTGTTCGGCATCAACTTCGCAATGGGCGTGGCCACCGGCGTGACGATGGAGTTCCAGTTCGGCATGAACTGGGCCTACTACTCGCACTACGTGGGCGACATCTTCGGCGCGCCGCTGGCGATCGAGGGGATGATGGCGTTCTTCCTCGAGGCCACCCTGGTCGGCGTGTTCTTCATGGGCTGGGATCGCATCTCGCGGATCAAGCATCTGCTGGTGACCTGGTTCCTCGCGCTGGGCACCAGCCTCTCGGCGTTGTGGATCCTGGTGGCGAATGCGTGGATGCAGCATCCGGTCGGCGCAGAGTTCAACCCGCAGACCATGCGCATGGAAGTGACCTCGTTCTCCGAGGTGCTGTTCAACCCGGTGGCGCAGGACAAGTTCGTGCACACGGTGAGCGCCGGCTACGTGATGGGCGCGATGTTCGTGCTGTCGATCAGTGCCTGGTATCTGCTGCGCGGGCGCAACGTCGATTTCGCCAAACGTTCGATGACGGTAGCGGCCAGCTTCGGCCTCGCTGCGGCGCTGTCGGTGGTGGTGCTGGGCGACGCGTCGGGCTACACCGTGTCGCTCAACCAGAAGATGAAGATGGCCTCGATCGAAGCGATGTGGCACACGGAGCCGGCACCAGCCTCATTCACCCTGTTTGGCATTCCCGACGTGCAGCAGCGCACGACCCACTACGCGGTAAAGGTTCCCTGGGTCATGGGCCTGATCGGCACCCACTCCATCGACGAGACGATGCCCGGCATCGCCGAGCTGGTGGATGCCGCCAAAGGCCGCATCGGCAACGGCATCCAGGCTTACGACGCGATGCTGATGCTGCGCCAGGACAAGGACAACGCACAGGCGAAAGCCACGCTGACCGCGCACGACCAGGATCTCGGCTACGCGCTGCTGCTGAAGAAATACGTCGACGATCCGCGCCAGGCCACGCCGGCGGATATCCAGAAGGCCGCCGACAGCACGATCCCGAACGTACCGGTGCTGTTCTGGGCGTTCCGCATCATGGTCGGCTGCGGCTTCTATTTCATCGCGCTGTTCGCGTTCTCGTTCTGGAAAGCCAGCACCCGCAGACTGGACAGCCAGCGCTGGTACCTGCGGCTGGCGTTGTGGAGCCTGCCGCTGCCGTGGGTGGCGATCGAGCTGGGCTGGATCGTGGCCGAATACGGCCGTCAGCCATGGGCGATCGAGGGCGTGCTGCCCACGGCGCTGGGCGTGTCGTCGGTGAGTGCCGGCCAGGTACTGACCTCGCTCGGCGGTTTCGTGCTGTTCTATACCGCGCTGGCGATCGTCGACGTGACGCTGATGCTGAAGTTCACGCGCAAGGGGCCGGACGGATTGGGTATCTGGCCGCAAGGAGAAACCCATGTTTGACTACGCCACGCTACGGGTGATCTGGTGGGCCCTGCTCGGCACCCTGCTGATCGGCTTCGCGATCATGGACGGTTTCGATTTCGGCGTCGCCGGCCTGCTCAAGGTATTGGGCCGCGACAACGAGGAGCGACTGGTGCTGCTGGAAGGTATCGAGCCGACCTGGGAAGGCAACCAGGTGTGGTTCATCCTCGCCGGCGGCGCGACGTTCGCGGCCTGGCCGATGCTCTATGCGGTGTCGTTCTCCGGCATGTACCTGGCGATCGCACTGGTGCTGCTGGCCTTCATCCTGCGTCCGGTCGGCTTCAATTTCCGCGGCAAGATCCATGACTCGCGCTGGGCCTCGCTGTGGGACTGGGTGCTCACCGGCTCCGGGCTCGTGGTGATGCTGGTGGCCGGCGTCGCGTTCGGCAATCTGTTCCTCGGCGTGCCGTTTCAGTTCGACGGTGATCTGCGCATGAGCTGGCATGGCGGATTCTTCGAGCTGCTGCATCCGTTCGCGTTGCTGTGCGGGCTGGTGTCACTGAGCATGCTGCTCGCGCACGGCGCCTGCTGGGCCGCGCTGAAGGCCGACCAGACGATTGCCGTGCGCGCGGTCAGGATCGCCCGCTGGATGACATTGATCTATGCCGCCCTCTACGTGCTGGCCGGCGTCTGGGTGGCCTACGGCATTCCCGGTTATGCGGTAGCCGGCCCGGCAGTGACCGATGGCGCCTCCAATCCACTGTACAAGCAGGTCGCCGTAGGCGGCAGCTGGTTTGCCAGTTACATGCAATATCCGTGGTTCTGGCTCGCGCCGCTGCTGGCACTGGCCGCGGCTGTCGGCGTGCAGGCCCTGATCGGCCGGCGCAGCGTCGCCGGCTTCATCGCCAGCAGCCTGATGGTGGGCAGTACCATCGCCTCGGCCGGCTTCGCGCTGTTTCCGTTCCTGCTGCCGTCCAGCCTCGATCCGCGTTCCAGCCTCACCGTATGGGACGCCTCCTCCAGCCAGGGCACCCTGAAGCTGATGCTGGTGGTCACGGCCGTATTGCTGCCGATCGTCATGCTCTACACCGGCTGGGTGTATCGGGTGATGCGTGGAAGGGTCACGCTGGAACAGGTGCGCAAGGCGCACGGCGGTTATTGAAAGGAGCGCAATGTCATGTGGTATTTCTCGTGGATTCTGGGACTCGGGCTGGCCTGCGCCTTCGCCATCCTCAATGCGATGTGGTACGAGGTGCACGCCACCGATGAGGCGCATCGCCAACGCACCGATGCCGAGCTGCCGGACGAGCTGAGCTAGCGCGCAGCCAGCAAGGCCTCGATTGCCTCGGCCTGTTTCGGCATCGCTTCAGTGAGCACTTCGCAGCCATCGCGGGTCACCGCCACATCGTCCTCGATGCGGATGCCGATGCCGCGCCAGCGCTCGGCCACCGAACGATCATCCGGCGCCACATACAGGCCCGGTTCCACCGTCAATACCATGTCCGGTTCCAGCAGGCGCGATTCGCCGTCGACGCGGTAGTCGCCGACGTCGTGCACATCCAGCCCCAGCCAGTGACCGGTCTTGGCCGGAAAGAACCGCTGGTAGCTGCCTTCGGCAATCGCCGTGTCGGCATCGCCCTTGAGCAAGCCCAGCTGGCACAGGCCTTCGGCCAGCACCCGCACCGCCGCGGCGTGCGCCGCGCCGAACGGGCGACCGGGCCGGACTTCGTCGATCGCCGCCAGCTGCGCGGTCAGCACCACGTCGTACAGCGCGCGCTGCTCGCGGCTGTAGCGGCCGCTCACCGGGAACGTGCGGCTGATGTCGGACGCATAGCAGTCCAGTTCGGCACCGGCATCGATCAGCAGCAGCTCTCCATCGTTGAGCGTCGCGCGATTGGCCTGGTAATGCATCACGCAGGCATTCGTACCGCCGGCGACGATCGGCGGGAACGCCGGCACGGCACCGCGGCCGCGCATCACCCGCAGCAATTCGGCCTCGACCTCGTACTCGTGGCGGCCCGGCGTAGCCGCCTGCAACGCCGCCAGATGCGCCTCGACCGCGATCGCCGCCGAAGCACGCATCAGCTTCAGCTCGGCACGCGACTTGTACAGCCGCAGATCGTGCAGCAGATGGCCCAGCGCAACGAACTCCTTCGGCACCACACCGCCGCCGCGCATCTGGCGCAGCCGGCGCATCCAGCCGAGCAGCTGCGAGTCGAACTCCGGCTCGCGGCCGAAATGGCAATACACGCGGCTGCGGCCCTCGATCATCCCGGGCAGGATGTCGTCGATGTCGTCAATCGGGAACGCGTCGTCCATGCCGTACTCGGCCACCGCGCGTTCGGTGCCGATCGTCTGACCATGCCAGCGTTCGCGCACGGGGTCGCGTTCGCGGCAGAACAGCACCGCCTCGCCGTGCCGGCGGCCGGGCAGCAGCGCCAGCACCGCACTGGCTTCGGGAAAGCCGCCCAGATAGTGGAAGTCGGAATCCTGCCGGTAAGGCCACGCCGCATCGGCATTGCGCATCCGCTCGGTCGCCGCGGCGACCAGCAGCACCGCATCCTCGCCGGCCATCTGCATCAGCTGGCGGCGACGGCGCGCGAACTCGTCCGGCGCGATCGCCAGCGCAGCCAGTGCCGGTACTGTCGGAATCAATGCACGGTGCCGCTGGCGGATCCATCGTGCGCGGTGCATTCGGTGTGCAGCAGCATCGCGCCGACCCGCACGAACTCCTGCACCTCGATCAGCGCATCCTCGTCCTCCTCTTCACTGCCGAAATCGAACGACGAGCCGGCGATGGTACCGAGGTCGCGCAGGATCTCCTGCGCCTCGTCCGACAACTGCGCATGCGCCGACGTGCCGGCCAGACCGAAACCACCGAGAAAACCGCGGCACCAGTCGACCATCGCCTCGGCACGTTCGGCCAGCGGACGGTCGTCCTCCGGCAGCAGCGGCTCGAAGCCGAGCTCGGGATCGGCCAGTTCGGCCGCGCATTGCCGGGCGAGCCGGTCCAGCAACGCCTCGTCATCCGCCGTCGGCTCGGTAGCTTCGCCGTCGAGCTGCAATGCGGCCAGCACGGAGGTGCCGTGCAGGGAACCGCCACCAGCCAGATAGCCGCACAGCGAACCATGCAGCTCGCTGGCCTCGGTACCCAGCCGCAGGCGCATGATCAGCGCATCGATATCGTCGTGGCCCACAAGCCCGGTAGCCGTCATGGCGGTGCTCCTTCAAGGAATGGCCGCCAGTTTAATCCAGCTGCGATGACGGCTACCGCTTGCCACTGCGGACCGCACAGATTTTCGCCAGCGTCCTGCTATAGTTTCTCGCATGAGTACGCCTGACCACATCCAACAAGAGCCGGTCCATCAAGAACTGGCTGCGCTGGCCCAGCAGCTCGACCGGCTGCTCGACACCGTGCGTCGACTCACCGAGGAAAACCACAGCCTGCGCCATAGTCAGGAACAGCTGTCCGGTGAACGCGCAGGTCTGCTGGCGCGGAACGAGCAGGCACGCAGCCGCGTCGAAGCCATGATCCAGCGGCTGAAATCGCTAGAGAGCAACGGTTGATGAACACACCTGCCAGTGAACCCGTCGCGCTGCGGCTGATCGATCGTGAATTCCTGATTGCCTGCGCGCCCGAAGAGCGCGAGGGCCTGCTGGAAGCGGCCGGCTTTCTCGATCGCAAGATGCGCGAGCTGCGCGCAAACGCCAGAGCGCCCAGCTTCGAAAGGCTGGCGGTACTGACCGCGATCAGCGTCACCCACGAATTCCTGGCCCTGCGCAAGCAGCACGACGGACAGGAACAACGCCTCAGCGAGGGTCTTGCGGCATTGCGGCGCAAGCTGGATGCCGCCCTCGACAGCGAGCGCTGAATCGCTGAACCGACCGCATGACGAGGTAACCACTGATGTACCTCATCAGTGGCGCATTTCAGGCCAAGAGCCTAGAATGATCCCCGGCGTTTTCTGTGATGTGCGCCAGCACACTCTTACATTTGCCTTGTTCCTAAATACGGCCCCGGGTCGGCTTCACATCGGTTGTTGTGCATGTCCGCCACGTGCGGAAAGCCTCGAGACCATGTAGCTCTCCCACCTGATCCATCTCGGATCAAGGTCGTTTGGTGGGCAGCGGCATCGCGGTTGACGCCACTCATTCCCCGCCCCGTTCGTCCCGCGATGAACGGGGCGGATTTTCACTGGAGATGCGCGAAACGTGGACGCCACCGCCCAACGACGCGAGCTTCGCCAGCGCCTGGCCGAGCAGCGTCGCGCACTCACGCCTTCCCAGCGCATCGCCGCCGCGCAGGGTCTGCGCCACAGCCTCGAACAGCTCCCCGAATACCTCACTGATGGCCGCGTCGCCGGTTACTGGGCCACTCACGGCGAGCTGCCGCTCAATCTGGTGATTCCGCCGCTGACCGCACGCGGCCAGCAGTTCCTGCTGCCGGTCATCGGCAAGGGACGGCGCCTGCGCTTCGCACCCTGGCAATCCGGTGAGGAAGTGCAACCGAACCGCTACGGCATTCCCGAGCCGGCCGCACCACGCGAATTGCTGGAACCGTTCCAGCTCGACCTGGTGCTGGTGCCGCTGCTCGGCTTCGATCGCCGCGGCAACCGGCTCGGACATGGTGGCGGCTACTACGACCGCAGCTTTGCCTTCCTCAACGAGCAGGTGCGCCCGACCGAGCCGTTGCTGGTCGGCATCGCTTACTCCTTCCAGGAATTGCCGCAGGTCACGGAGGAAGCGTGGGATGTTCCGCTCGACTTCATCGCCACCGAGCACGAGCTGATCGACTGCAACCCTGGGGTAAGCGCATGAAACACTGGTTGATGAAATCCGAGCCCGAGGCGTTCTCGATCGACGACTTGAAGCGCAAAAAGCGGGAAGCCTGGGACGGCGTGCGCAACTATCAGGCGCGCAACTTCATGCGCGATAGCATGCGGCCCGGCGACAAGGTGTTCTTCTATCACTCCAACTGCGCCGAACCCGGCATCGTCGGCATCGCCGAGGTCGCGTCCGACGCGTATCCCGATCCCAGCCAGTTCGACGCCAAGAGCAAATATTTCGATCCCACCAGCAAGCGCGAGGAACCGCGCTGGATGCTGGTCGACGTGAAGTTCGTGAAGAAGCTCAAGCGCACGATTACGCTGGACGAACTCAAGGGTCACGAGGCGCTGGACGAAATGCTGTTGCTGCGCAAAGGCAACCGGCTCTCGGTGATGCCGGTGGCTGCCACGGAATGGCAGTACATCCTCACGCTCGAATGATTTGGGTCCACTCCACGCCGCATCTACCCCTGTCCAGACAATCTCTTCCCGGAATCCATGTGATGAGCAACCCGAACGAAAAACGCCAGGCCGGCGAGGCCGCGATCCGCTACGTCGAGGACGGTGCCATCGTCGGCGTCGGCACCGGCTCCACCGTCGCGTTCTTCATCGACGCGCTGGCCGACCTGAAGGACCGCATCCAGGGCGCCGTATCCAGCTCGGAGCAGTCCACCGCGCAACTGAAACGGCTGGGCATTCCGGTACTCGATCTCAACAGCGCCGGACCGCTGACGATCTACATCGACGGTGCCGACGAGTGTGATCCGTTCAAGCGGCTGATCAAGGGCGGCGGCGCTGCCCTGACCCGCGAAAAGATCGTTGCGGCAGCGAGCGAGAAGTTCGTCTGCATCATCGACTCCAGCAAGCGGGTCGACCTGCTCGGCAAGTTTCCGGTGCCGATCGAGGTGATCCCGATGGCACGCAGCCTGGTCGGCCGCGAGATCGTCAAGCGCGGTGGCCAGCCGGTGTGGCGCGATGGCGTGGTCACCGACAACGGCAACTGGATCATCGACGTGCACGGCTGGCAGATCACCGATCCGGCCGCGCTGGAGAGCGAACTGAACCAGTTGCCCGGCATCGTCACCGTCGGCCTGTTCGCGCGGCGGCCGGCCGATGTGGTGCTGATCGGTGACCGGGAAATGTAGGCGGCTGAATCCACTGCGTACGAAAAACGGCCCATCAGGGCCGTTTTTCGTTTCCGCCGGGTACGGCACTACGCGACGGGGCGCGGCTTCAAACCATCACGGAAACGCAGGTGGCGGGAGGAGTTGCGCGCCTCGCGCAAACGCCTGGCATGCGCCGACAGCAGATCGCCGCGGGTGATGATGCCGACCAGCTGCTGCGGGTCGTCCTTGCCCAACACCACCAGCCGGCCCACGCTTTCGGCCACCATGTGATCGGCAGCCTCGCGCAGCGAGTGGCTTTCGTTCACCGCGATCAGCGGTCGCGTTATCAGCTCGCCCAGGGTCAAGGTGTAATGCCATTGCGGATCGAGCAGGGTACGGCGAGTCAGCACGCCCTGCACGCGGCCACTCTCATCCAGCACCGGATAGCCCTGGTGTTGTGTCTCCGGCACGCCTTCGGCCAGCCAGCGGCGCACTTCGGCCAATGCCTGCGTGGTGCGCAGCGTCACCACGTTGCGCGAGCAGGCCTCGCCCACGCCGACCTGGTCGAGATAGTCGGCCACATATTCGGACGGCACGCGTACGCCGCGACGCACGATCTTCTCGGTCATGATGGTGTTGCGCATCATCAGCGCCGAGATCAGGTAGGCCGCCGTGCAGCCACCGAGCAGCGGCAACAGGCCGGCCGGCTGGCCGGTGGTCTCGAACGCGAACACCACCGCGGTGAGCAGCGCACGCGAGGCGCCGGCGAAGATCGCCGCCATGCCGACCAGTGCCGCGATACGCGGGTCCACACCGAACTGCGGCGCCACCATCACCATGCCGATGCCGATCAGCGCACCCAGCGCGCCACCGATGGTGAACAGCGGTGCCAGTGTGCCACCGGAAGTACCGCTGCCCAGGGCAATCGACCACGACACGAACTTCATCACGCACAGGAACGCCAGTGCCGCCAGCGTCAGCTTGCCGTTGAGGATGTTCTCGATATTGGTATAGCCCACGCCCAGGGTCAGCGGCGCGAAGTAGCCGACCACACCTACTACCAGGCCACCGATCGCCGGCCACCACATCCAGTGCACCGGCAATTTCTCGAACCAGTCCTCGATGTCGTACACGATGCGCGTGGTCCACACGCTGACCAGGCCGATCAGCGCGCCGATGAGCACGTAGATCAGCAGTGCCATGCCGCCGGGCGACGCCAGCACCGGCATCTGGAATACCGGCGTGGAACCCTGCAGGAAATAGCGCACGCCGGTGGCGGCGACACAGGCCAGCGCTACCGGAATCAACGAGCGCGGGCGCAGTTCGAACAACAGCAGCTCGACCGCCAGCACCACCGCTGCGATCGGTGCGGAGAACACCGCCGCCATGCCGGCAGCCGCGCCAGCGGCCAGCAGCACCTTGCGCTCGCTGCCGGTGACCTTCAGCACCTGGCCGATGAACGAGCCCAATGCACCGCCGGTGGCGATGATCGGGCCCTCGGCGCCGAACGGGCCGCCTGTACCGATCGCGATCGCCGAGGAGATCGGCTTCAGGAAAGTGATCCGCGGCGGAATCTTCGACTCGTTCAGCAGCACCTGTTCCATCGCCTCGGGGATGCCGTGGCCACGGATCGCGCGCGAGCCCCAGCGCGCCATCACGCCGACGATCAAACCGCCGATCACCGGGATCAGCACGACCCGCCAGCCCAGGTGCGGCACCGCATCGGCCGGTGACGAGAACGCGGTCGACCAGCGGCCGTAGAACGCCAGGTTCGTCACCACGCCGATCAGTGCAGTCAGCAGCTTCGCGATCAGCGCGGCCAGCACGCCCAACACGACCGAGACGGCCGTGATCCGCAGCACGCGCCGATCCACCAGGGTCGAACGACGCGGCATGCGTGCCGCGTCCAGACTCGCACTCATGCCGGGCGCCAACGGCAGCGCGTCAGTACTGCCTTCGGTCCGCACGCCCGGATGGCCGGGCTCGTTGTCGTGCACAGAAGTCATGGATCCGCCCGGGAGGTTAAAGGCGGAAATTTTACGCTGGTGCAGCGCAGAACCGAAGAGTGAAGCGTGATGATTTGCAACGAAATATCTTGCAGTCAGCCGTCATCCGTGGACCGTTGACACGTAGCCGGGTCAAGTCGATGGCTGTAGCCATCACCGGAGCCAGGCAGCGGCACACGTCCATCCCGACCCATGGCGGAAACGAAAAAGCCCGCCGGAAGGCGGGCTTTGGATCGCATCACCACGCATTGCTGCGCGTGTCGGGATCGGGATGTGGCAGCCCCGGATGGATTCGAACCACCGATGCCTGAGTCAGAGTCAGGTGCCTTACCGCTTGGCGACGGGGCTATGAAGCTGAGTTTAGCGCTTCGAGAACTGCGTGGCGCGACGTGCCTTGTGCAGACCGACCTTCTTGCGCTCGACCTCGCGGGCGTCACGGGTCACGAAACCGGCCTTGCGCAGCGGCGACTTCAGGCTTTCGTCGTACTCGATCAGTGCGCGGGCGATGCCCAGACGGATCGCGCCGGCCTGGCCGGTGATGCCGCCACCGGCAACCGTCACGGTGATGTCGAACTTGTCCGTGTTCTGGGTCAGCTCAAGCGGCTGGCGCACGATCATGCACGAGGTCTCGCGACCAAAGAAGGCCTCGAGCGACTTGCCGTTGACTTCGATCGCGCCCTTGCCCTTGCGCAGGAACACGCGGGCGGCGGAGGTCTTGCGGCGGCCGGTGCCGTAATTCTGCTGGATCGTCATGATGGTTCCTTAGAGTTCCAGCGCCTGCGGCTGCTGTGCGGTATGCGGATGCTCGGCGCCACCATAGACCTTGAGCTTGCGGTACATCTCGCGGCCCAGCGGGTTCTTCGGCAGCATGCCCTTGACGGCGGTCTCGATCACGCGCTCCGGATGGGTCGCCAGCAGGTCCTTAAGACTGGTCGTCTTCAGGTTGCCGATGTAGCCGGTGAAGCGGTGGTACATCTTGTCGTCCAGCTTGGCACCGGTGACAGCCACCTTCTGCGCGTTGATCACCACGATATAATCACCGGTGTCGCAGTGCGGGGTGTATTCCGGCTTGTGCTTGCCGCGCAGACGACGGGCGATTTCGGTCGACAGGCGACCGAGCGTCTTGTTCGTGGCATCGACCACGAACCAGTCGCGCTTGACGTTGTCTGCATTGGCGCTAAACGTTTTCATTTCAGAATACCTGTCTGCCGCCGTGAGGCGGTATGCATGATTCAAGAAAGCATGCTTCGGTGGAACAAAGGCGCGAGATGATAGCGGAGCTGTCATCCATGGCGCAAGCCCACCGACCGGCGAGCTGTGAGCTGGCAATGATAGCATGACGAGCATGCCGCTTGAAAAGTCCCCCATGCGCGCGCCGGCCGGCCGCATCGCCGAGCTGGCCGACCAATGCGTGCAATGCGGGCTGTGCCTGCCGGTATGCCCGACCTATGCGCTGGACCGCAACGAGGCGGAATCACCCCGCGGGCGCATCGCGATTGCCGCAGCCCTGGCTCGCGGCCAAGCCGATCCCACGGCAGGACTGCGCGAGCACCTGGACCACTGCCTGGGTTGCCTGAATTGTGAAACGGCATGCCCGGCCAACGTGCAGTACGGCGAATTGCTGATCGAAACCCGCGCCATGCTGGGACCCGCGCCACAGCGGCCCCGGCAATTACTGAACCTGATCAAGCGCCCTGTGCTGATGCGTACTTTGCGCCGCATCGGCGGCTGGATGGCACTGTCGCACTGGAAGGACTGGCTGGCGCGACGACTGCCAGCGACCTCGCCCTGGCGCGCCGCCCTGCTGATCATGCCGGCTGCCACCCCCACCGCACGTGTTCAGGCCAGCCGGGATGAGGCCAGCCAAGGTGAGAGTGAGCAGGCGCGGTTGGCGCTGTTCCCCGGTTGTGTAGCCGGCGTCGACGATACCCAAGCGCAGCAGGCCGCCGTGACCTTGCTGCACGCCGCGGGCTTCCGGGTCAGCGTCTTGCCTGCCTTCTGCTGTGGCGCGATGGATCTGCACGGTGGCCTGGTGCATGCCGCCGGACAGGCCGCGCAGCATGTGCGCCAGGCATGGGAAGCCAGCGGTGCAGCGCGACTGGTTTCGGTGACGCCCGGCTGCATCGGCACACTGCACCGCGCCCTGCCCGGCGTGAACGTGATCGACCCGCTGGAGCTATTGGCGGCACATGCCGAAAAACTGCATTTTCGCCCGCTGGCGCAACGTGTGGCGCTGCATCTGCCCTGCACGCAGATCAACGTGGCGCGCAGCGACAGTGCGACACTGCAACTGCTGCGTCGCGTGCCTGGGCTGGACGTGATGCCGTTGCCACGACCGCCTCACTGCTGCGGTGCAGCCGGCAGCCACCTGCTGGAATTTCCCGAGCGCGCCGCCCGGCTGCGCGATGCAACGCTGCGGCAAGCCGCCATGCTGGACCCGCAGCTACTGTTGTCGTCCAATATCGGTTGTCGCCTGCATCTGGCCGCCGGTTTCGATGCACACGGCCTGCATTGGCCAACCCGGCATCCACTGACCTTGCTGGCGCAGCAATTGATAAACACCACGTTGGATCAGGCAAGCCCATGAATATCCGCACGCTCAGCCCACTCGACCGCCTGCTCGCCGGCTGCGAGCGCGCGCTGGAAGCGATCGCCGGCGCGCCGGCATCCCAGCGTCCCTCACCTGCCACCGGTATCGGCGAAGCCGAGCTGGACGATACCGAGCGCCGCCATGCCGCCGGCCTGATGCGGATCAACCATACCGGCGAGGTCTGCGCCCAGGCGCTGTATCTCGGCCAGGCCGTCCTCGCGCGCAACGCGGATAACCGCGAACACCTGCTGCACGCGGCGGCCGAAGAAACCGACCACCTGGCCTGGTGCACACAACGCCTGCAGCAGCTGGACAGCCGCCCCAGCGTGCTCAACCCGCTGTGGTACCTCGGCAGCTATGCGATCGGCGCGGCCGCCGCACTGGCCGGCGATCCCGTCAGCCTCGGCTTCGTGGTGGAAACCGAGCGTCAGGTGGAAGCGCACCTGGCCGAACATCTGGAGAAACTGCCGGCGCAGGACGAACGCTCGCGCGCCGTGCTGACCCAGATGCAGGCCGATGAAATACGCCATGCCCAGGCCGCGCAGGAGCGCGGCGGCGTCGAACTGCCGTTCCCGCTGCCACATCTGATGCACTTCAGTTCGACGGTCATGAAGACGGTGGCGTATCGCGTTTGATGGGCGCGTCGCCCCGGACAGCCCTTTCGCGAGCACCCGCCCTCACCTCAACCCTCTCTCCCACAGGGACTACCTTCGGGTCGCCTGCAGGGGAGAGAAGGGAAGAAAAAACCCGCCTTTCGGCGGGTTTTTCGTCACATCAGGTTGCGGCCGTGGAACAGCTCCTCGATCTCGCGGCGCAACAGCGACTCGATGCGCTGGCGCTCCTTGAACGACAGGTCGTCCGCGTGCGAGTCGAACAGGTACGTGTCGAGGTCGAAGTCCTTGATGTGCATCTTCGTGTGGAACATGTTTTCCTGGTACACGTTGACGTCGAACATCTCGTACTTCTGGCGGATGTGCTTGGCCAGGTAGTCCTGCACCGAGTTGATCTTGTGGTCGATGAAGTGCTTCTTGCCCTTGATGTCGCGGGTGAAGCCGCGCACGCGGTAGTCGCACACCACGATGTCCGACTCGAAACTGTCGATCAGGTAGTTCAGGGCCTTCAGCGGCGAGATCACGCCACAGGTGGCCACGTCGATATCAGCGCGGAACGTGGCGATGCCGTTGTGCGGATGCGTCTCCGGGTACGTGTGGACGGTGATGTGGCTCTTGTCCATGTGCGCGACGACGGCACCGGAAATGGTGTCGCGGCCGAGTTTCTCCAGCACCGGCTCCTCGGAGATCAGCATGGTCACCGAGGCACCTTGGGGATCGTAGTCCTGGCGCGCGATGTTCAGGATGTTCGCGCCGATGATCTCGGCCACGTCGGTGAGGATCTGGGTCAGGCGGTCGGCGTCGTACTGGTCATCGATGTACTCGATGTAGTTGCGGCGCTGGTCTTCCGACACGGCGTAGCAGATGTCGTAGATGTTGAAGCTCAGTGCCTTGGTCAGGTTGTTGAAACCCTGCAGGCGCAGACGGGGAAGTGGTTTGACCACGGCGGCTCTCCATGACCGGACATCCGGTCAGCAGTAGAGGCGGGTTAGCGACAAGGGTCCCCGCAGAATGGTGTGAAGCGCAGGCAGGTAGCCTGCACGACCCTTGTGAACGGCATGCGACAAGCTCATCGCTACCGAAAGACTGCGAAGTATGCGGCAAAACAAAACGAAATTGAACCTGCGGCAAGCCGTCCGGGTTTGCCATAATGCCTAGCTTGCGGAAGTATCACGGATACGCATGCTGCGATTGCGATGGTCGCTGCGGGCAAGACAACCAATTCGGGGGTGATCGTGGCGCAACTCAAATACCAGCTTCAACAGGCTTTCGAGCGCTCGCAGGCGCCGCTCGGCTTTGCTCCGGACCCTGTCGCGATGGAACGTTTTCTCGGGCTGTGCCATCGCCGCCGCTACCCGGGCAAGACCGCCATCATCCGCCCCGGCGACCCGGCCAACACGCTGTATTACGTGATCGAAGGGTCGCTGGCGGTCTGCACCGAGGACGAGCAGGGACGTGAACTGATCCTCGCCTACATCAGCCGTGGCCAGTTCATCGGCGAGATGGGCCTGTTCGTGGAACAGGCGCAGCGCGAGTCGATGGTGCGTACACGTACCCCATGCGAGATGGCCGAGGTCAGCTACGAACGGCTGTTCCAGCTGATGGAAGGCCCGCTGCGCGAGGAATGTCCGAAGATCCTGTTCACGATCGGCGCCCAGCTCACCAACCGCCTGCTGCGCACCTCGCGCCAGGTCAGCCGGATGGCCTTCATGGATGTCACCAACCGCATCTCGCGCACCTTGCTGGACCTGTGCCAGGAACCGGATTCGATGACGCATCCGGACGGCACCCAGATCCGCATCTCGCGCCAGGAAGTGAGCCGCATCGTCGGCTGCTCGCGCGAGATGGTCGGCCGCGTGCTCAAGCAGCTGGAAGAGCAGCGGATGATCGACGTCTCCGGCAAGACCATCGTGGTGCGCGGCACCCGCTAGGATTGGCGCGCCGTTCGTTTGCGGACCGGTGCAGCGCCCTTCTTCGGCGCGTAAATCATGTAGACGTCGGCTCGCGCGTAATGCGAGTCGCTGCGGATCGTCGGCTGCAACACAAAGCCGGCCCGCTCGTACATGTGCAGCGCGGGCTTCAGGCTGCTGTTCGATTCAAGGAACAGGGTATGGCCGCGGCGTCGCTGGAACTCGGCGATCGCCGCATCCAGCAGCCGGCTTCCGGCACCCAGGCCGCGGAACGATTCGTCCACCCCCATCTTGGAAAGTTCATAGACGCCCTGCTCTTCGTGCAGCAGCGCGCAGGTGCCGATCACCACGTCGCCCAGCAGCGCGAAGAAGATGGCTCCGCCCGGCTCCAGCACCGCATGTTCGGGGTCACGCAATACCTGTTCGTCGATCGGCTCGATCACGAAGTGCTTTTTCAGCCACGCTGCGTTGAGCCTGTAGAAGTGCTCGCGCAGCCGCGGCTCGAACGGCACGACCTCGACCTTCGACTGCTTCAGCACCACGTGCCTGGCCAGAATTTTCTCGACGATCGATTGCTCGTCCAGGGCGTGCTCACAGGCATGCAGTGCTTGCAGCAAGCGCTCGCTTTCCTGCCCCAATGAATCCTGCACGCCCTGCCGGATGGCCGCCCAGACCGGACCCAACCCGGCCAGCGACCGGCTTCCCTTCTCGGTCAGTACCAGCAGGCTGCGCCGTCCATCGGCCGGATCGTTGCGGCGCCGGATCATGCCAGCACGCAGCAGACGACCTGCCAGCTGGCTTACTGCCGAATGAGTCTGGCCAATGGCGCTGGCCACCTCGGTAACGGTGGCAGGGCCGCGTTCCCACAGATAACGCATCACCGGAAACCAGCGCGATTCGATCCCGGCACCGCAGCTCCGATAGACCTCGTCGGCGGCGGCGTAGAAGCGATCACTGAGCGCCTTCAGGCGACTGCCGAACGCCAGTTCGGAAAGAGAGGACAGGTACACGGCCAACTCCGGCAATTACGTAAGTACTAACGTAATAAGTCGTCGATCATGCCGCAAGTGCCGCGAAACACCGCCGGCAATGATGGAGAAACGCGCGCACGGTCATTCCCTTGAAGAAACGTGACGGCGACTCAGAACCACTCGACGCGGGTAACTGCCCGGCCGAGCGCCTTCTCGATCTTCTTGCACAGCGTGGGCGTGCCGTTGACCAGCACCGCCTCGGTGGCCAGTTTCAGCATCGGTGCGTCGTATATCGAATCACCGTAGGCCACCTGCCACGCCGTGAGGCCGTGCTGCGCCAGCAACTGCACCTTGCGTCGCCCCACGTTGTGCCATTGCGGCCGCATGCCGAGCCAGCCGCGACGCAGTCGCGAGGCGAGCACCTCCAGGTTGGTCAACCCCAGCTGCTGCAGGATGCCGCTTACCAGGGCGTGCTCGCAGCCGGTCACCACGATCACCCGGTCGCCGGCAGCCTGATGCCGGCGCAACGTCTGCAGACCATCGCGGCAGAACTGCCGCGGCCGGTGCACCAGGCTCGCGGCAAACGCATCGGCCGCCGCCTGGTAGCGCTTCTCGCTCAGCCCGAGCAGGGCGACGCGCACCAGCGTGCGTAACGGCAACCGGCGCGAGAACGGCAGCTGCAGCAGCAACAGTGGCGTGCACAGCAAGGCCAGCAATTTGCGCCACAGCGAACTCCTGTAACGCTCGCGCATGAACAGGTAGAACGCATCGCCGTGAATCAGCACGCCGTCGAAATCGAACAACACTACACGCTGAATCACTGCAGGCTGCGCCGCCGCGTCAGCCGCTACCGCATCCATCTCCCCCTTTGGCATGATGGTCACGGCGTGGCGAACAATCGTCGCAATTCGCTGCCGGGATCCTCGGCGCGCATGAAGGCTTCGCCGATCAGAAACGCCTGGATGCCACCCTCGCGCAGACGCGCCACGTCTTCCGGCGTATGGATGCCGGACTCGGCCACCAGCACGCGGTCGTACTCGATCATCGCCTGCAGCGCCAGCGAGGTGTCCAGCGAAGTCTCGAAATTGCGCAGGTTGCGGTTGTTGACGCCGATCAACGGCACCGGCAACGCCAGCGCACGCTCCATCTCTTCCTCGTTGTGCACTTCGCACAGCACGTCCAGATCGAGTTCGGCGGCGAGCAGCGACAGTTGCAGCAATACATCGTCGTCCAGCGCGGCGACGATCAGCAGGATGCAGTCGGCACCGATCGCACGCGCTTCGTATACCTGATACGGATCGATGATGAAGTCCTTGCGCAGCAGCGGCAGCGAACAGGCCGCGCGCGCCTGTTGCAGGAACGCCTCGCTGCCCTGGAAGAAATCGCTGTCGGTCAGCACCGACAGGCAGGCAGCTCCGGCCTTCTCATAGCTCTTCGCAATCGCCGCCGGGTCGAAATCCGCGCGGATCACGCCCTTGCTCGGACTGGCCTTCTTCACCTCGGCGATCACTGCAGGCAGGCCAGCAGCGATCTTTGCCTCGATCGCAGCGGCAAAACCGCGGGTATCCGGCTGCTCGGCAATGCGCGCCATCAGCCCGGCCAGCGGCAGCTTCGTCTGGCGTTCGGCAATCTCTTCCGCCTTGCGGGCAAGAATGCGATTGAGAATGTCGGTCATGGCATCTCGCTCGTTCGTGTATAAGCGCATCCTATGCGCGATTGCGATGTCGTGTCGTCAACGCGATGAACACACGCCCTTCAGCGTGCCGTCACATCGAGCCGGCAAGCCGCTGGGTAGCCGCCACGAAGGCCTGCATTTTCGCATGCGCCGCGCCGCTGGCAATCGTTTCGCGCGCACGCTCGATGCCGTCGTCGATGGATTCGACCACATCGGCCGCATACAGCGCGGCGCCGGCGTTCAGGCAGACGATGTCATGCGGGATGCCACGGCGGCCCTCCAATGCCTCCAGCAGCATCGCCTTCGACTCATCCACGTTTTCCACCCGCAGATTGCGGCTGGAGGCCATCGCCAGACCGTAATCCTCCGGCTCGATCTCGTACTCGCGCACCACGCCATGGCGCAGTTCACCGACCAGGGTAGCCGCGCCCAGCGAGATCTCGTCCATGCCGTCGCGCCCCCACACCACCATCGCATGCTGCGCGCCGAGTTGTTGCAACACGCGTACCTGGATGCCGACCAGGTCGGGATGGAACACGCCCATCAGGATGTTCGGTGCATCGGCCGGATTGGTCAGCGGACCGAGGATGTTGAACAGCGTGCGCACGCCCATCTCCTTGCGCACCGGCGCCACCACCTTCATCGCCGGATGATGGTTCGGCGCGAACATGAAGCCGATGCCGGTCGCCGCCATGCACTCGGCCACTTGGGCCGGCTTCAGGTCGATCGACGCACCGAGTGCCTCCAGCACATCCGCGCTGCCGGACTTCGACGATACGCTGCGCCCGCCATGCTTGGCGACGCGTGCACCTGCCGCCGCCGCGACGAACATCGAGGCGGTGGAGATGTTGAAGCTCGATGCACCGTCGCCGCCGGTGCCCACGATGTCGAGGAAATGCGCGTGTGGTGGTGCGTCGACCTTGGCCGATAGTTCGCGCATCACGCGCGCCGCACCGGTGATCTCGCCGACGGTTTCCTTCTTCACGCGCAGACCGGTCATGATCGCTGCGGTCATCAGCGGGCTCACCTCGCCACGCATGATCTGGCGCATCAGCGCGATCATCTCGTCGTGGAAGATCTCTCGATGCTCGATCGTGCGCTGCAGTGCTTCCTGCGGGGTAATCGTGATGTCGCGACCATGCCCGTTCATGCGGCCAGCCGCAGCGGCAGCCCGAGGAAATTGCGCAGCAGATCGTGACCGTACTGGGTCAGGATCGACTCGGGATGAAACTGCACGCCCTCGACCGGCAGCGTCTTGTGGCGCAGGCCCATGATCTCGTCGATCGAACCATCCGGATTCTCCGTCCACGCGGTGACTTCAAGACAGTCCGGCAGCGACGACTGCTCGACCACCAGCGAGTGGTAGCGCGTCGCCTCGAACGGATCCGGCAGGCCGGCGAACACGCCCTGTCCGCGATGGCGCACCGGCGATGTCTTGCCATGCATGATCTGCTTGGCGCGGATCACCTTGCCGCCGAACACCTGGCCGATCGCCTGATGACCGAGGCACACGCCGAACACCGGGATCTCGCCGGACAGTTCGCGCAATACATCCAGCGACACGCCCGAATCATCCGGCGTGCCCGGCCCGGGCGAGATCATGATGTGCGAAGGCCTCAGAGCGCGGATGCCGGCGATATCCAGCGCATCGTTGCGCACCACCTTCACCTGCTGCCCCAGCTCGCCGAGATACTGCACGAGGTTGAAGGTAAAGCTGTCGTAGTTGTCGATCATCAGGAGCATGGCTGGCCTTGCGAGATGGCGACATGGTGCGCGCCGCGGGTTCCGTATTATAGCCTTCCACTTGCCCGCGAGCCCGACGGCTCAACTGCAACAAAGGGCCAGGCCTGCTTGTTGTTGCGGGCCATCGCCTTGAACGGGCGAGCACCGAGCCGTCCGGCGAGGCACCGGCACTGCCTGGATGTATCGCTCACTCCGCCAGCACGCCTGCATCACGCAGGCGCTGACGCAGGTGATCCAGTCTGTCGCCATAAAGGGCGCTGCGCGCGGTGTCGCTGCGCAACGGTTGCCGTACCTGCGCCGCGCTTGGTGAGCTGAGCACCGCGCGCGACGTCTGGTGAAATTCGAGACATGCGGGATCGAACGGCAAGCCGCAGAAGTCCAACAGGCGGCGGGTCACGGGTTCCGGCTCGGCCACCAGCGACTCGTAGGGGAGATCGAACACGCGGGCCGGATACTTTTCGAGCCAGAATCGTGTCAGGCGCAGGAAATCGATGCAGTAATCGGCCATCTCGTCGAGATCGCAGGTAAAACCGACCTTTTCGGTGAAACATTGTCGATAGCACGCCAGGCACGTTTCCACCGGATCGCGCCGCACGATGATCACGCGCGCCGCCGGCAACATCGCCAGTGCCGCGCCGACGAGGTACCAGGTCACCAGGCTTTTGTCGGTGAAGCGCGGTTTGGTCTTGCGCCAGTTGGTGGTCCGCGCGAGGTAGTCGTTGCCCATGCGCCGCCAATCCTGCGCCGTGGCGTCCGGCGCCCACAGCGGAAACGCCGAATGGCGGCGCTGCGTTTCCGCGTCGATCACCTGCGACATGTCCTTGATCTCGTTGGCGCCCTCGACCTCCGGATGCGAGGCCAGGATCTGTTCGACCAGGGTCGAGCCGGAACGCGGAATGCTGACGATGAAGATGACCTCACGGCCCAGCCCTGCATCCAGCGGCGGCGGCATGTCGTTGGCGAAGATGCGCTGGATCGCCTCGACGCGCCGGTGCTCGCCCGCGGCGTCCCACCTCACCCGCTTGCGCCGCGATGCATTCGCGAGCCGGAACATCTCAAAGGCTTGCGCATAGTCGCGCTGATCTTCCAGCGCCTTCGCCAGGGTAAAGCTGAGCAGCTCGCGATCGCGGTCTGACAGATTCGCGCGCGTCAGGGCCTGCCGCAGTGAAGCTTCATCCGCGGCATCGAAGCGAACCGTGTTGAGGTTCGACAATCCAAACCATCCCTCGGCGTTGCCCGGATCAACTTTCAGCATGCCGCGGAATCCGGCCACGGCAGCGTCGATCTGACCGAGGCTCGCCTGCGCCCGGGCCAGTGAAAGCATGGCCGGAATGTATGAGGGAACCAGCTCGAGCGCGCGCCGCAACGCTTCGATGGCTTCTTCCGTATGCGTCTGTCGCCATAGCGCCTCGCCGAGATTGAACCAGGCTGATCCCGAGTTGGGCGCCAGTTCGCAAGCACGACGCAACTGCGCCATGGCCTCATCGATCTCGCCGCGTTCATACAGGGCGATGCCGAGTCCGATGCGCAGATCGGAATCCTCCGGCCATGCCGGCAACACCCGTCGAAAACAATTGGCGGCCTTGGCGTGGTCGCCACGACGCTGGGCAGCCGTGCCCAGCATGCGGATGGCATCCGCTTCATCCGGCACCAGCGCCAGCACCTGGACGATAAGGCGCTCGGCGGCATCGAATTGTCGCTGCGCCCACGCCTGGCGCGCGCTCGCCAACATGCCGGCGGCTTGCTGCGAAAGTGGCTGTCGAATCGGACCCGGCATCGATGGAAACTCTGTGGGGAGCGTCAACACGGCAGGCTACACAAGTCGCGCACCGGCCGCAAAAAATCGCCGGGAGCGATTTTTGGCATCGCGTCAGCGATGGCCCGAAGGGCGACTGCCAAGGATGGAGGTCGCAAAAAAGACGCCGGGCGTGAGCCCGGCGTCGGTGGTTTGCCTGCGTGATTTAGAAATCGTAGGCCACGGAGAGCCGTGCGCTACGCGGTGGCCGGGTGTTCTCAAGTCTGCCGTAGTCGGCATTCGGACTGCTGGTGGTTCCGAACGAGTCGTTGTAGAAAATCCCCGTCTGCTCGTTGAACAGATTGAATATCGCGAAGTTGAAGTCGAGCTTGTGCTGGGCCCAACCCGGCTTGTAGTCCAGACTCAGGCCGACGTCGTGAGTCCAGGGCGTAAAGCCCAGCGAACCCGGCGGTACCGGTTGCCCGCCGCACCAGAAGTAGGTGTGCGAACCATGCAGAGCTACCTGATCTGGTCCGTATCCGCCACGGCAGAGACGCGGTGTACCCGAGGTGATGTACAGGTTCGCGCCGACCGTCCACTCAGGCGTGAGTGCATAGGCACCGAAGATCTTGAACTGGTGCTGGCGGCTGTTGGGCAGGATGCCGCTGGAGTACTCCATTCTTTCCGGGAAGTCCCACGCGGTGGTGAGTGACTCGTACGATCCTCCCTGCTGGGAATACGTGCTTACCGGTCCCTCGTCATTGCCCCAGGTCCGGGAGAACACATAGTCGAACTTGCCAAACCACTTGCCGTCCCACGCATGCTCCAGCGACAGATCCAGCGAGTAGTAGCGGCGCTCCGGGCCCTTGACGAAGCCTTGATCCTCCTTGGTGAATTTCACTGGAACGAGTGATCCGTCCGGTGCCTTCATCAGGATGTCGTTGGTTATGCCCGGATTGACCAGCACAAGACTCTGGGCGTAGTTGCTGCAGTCTGCCGGCGTCATCCATGCATAGCCTTGCGCCACACCGGCCGCGCACTCGCGCTGCTCATCGTCGTAGTCGTCGATGATGCGGTTCATCCGCTGGTAGGTACCGGTGGCGCCAAACACCCACTGCGTGCCCAGCATCTGGAACTGCTGCTGCATGCCCAGCACATAGTTGTCGGAGAACTCGGCCTTGATGTTCTGCGCGGCCGATACGCGCGGATCCTTGGCTTGGCCGTATTCGCTGTCGATCGACACGCCCGTGGACGGACTCTGCGGCAAGGGCGTGAACCCGATCGGTGCGCCGGTGGCCGGATCGATGCCCGTGTAGGTGCCGTACACGCCGGCATTCGTCACGGGAGCGGCAATGGACAGTGCCACCTGATCCGGCAGCGCCAGGTAATAGCGGCCGGCATTGCCGAACACCTTCAAGCTGGCATCGCCATGCACGTCCCAGCTGAAGCCAAGGCGGGGCGCCCATTGCGGCTTGGTCTCCCTGATATAGGGCACGCCCGACGCGTCGTAGTTGGTGAACTGGTCGTCGCGCAGGCCGATGTTCAGCAACAGGTGGGGGGTGACCTGCCAGTTGTCCTGGATGTACTGGGCACGCTGGGCCACATGCACGGAGGCGACGCTGAGGTCGACATGCTGTTGCACGTAGTAGCAGTTTCCACCATGGCACTGGGTCGATGGGGCGACATACGGCGGAACGTTGGGATCGGTGCCGAACACTGCCTGACCGGGAGCGCTTTCCCCGTAGATCCATTCATAGCCCGGCCCGGTGTTCTGCGAACCGTCATTCAGATCGTAGGAGTTGATGTTGTCGATGCCGACCGAGAAATCGTGGTCGCCCAGCTTGTAGTCAAGACTCAGGCGGTAGTTGGTGATCGATTCGCTGTGCCTGGGATCGGCGATGGTCGAGTTGCCCTGCGAGCTGACGATACCTCCCGGCGGCACAAACGCGGGATCCTGCTGCGAAGCGCTCTCGATATGCGGCAAGGCAGGATCGAAACCCGGATAACCCGGCTGCTGCGAGTAGTACTCGCCGTGCATTTTTCCGAACATCGCGTTGAGCGTGAGATCGTCGGTGATGTAAGAGGTGTAGTTCGCCGTCCACATCTTGAAAACGGTCTTGTACGTCTGATCGAGGCTCGAGAAACCACCGTTCTGCAAGGTGCTGTAGTCGAAGTCGTCGAAACTCCCCCATGTCTTGTTCGAATTC
This sequence comes from Rhodanobacter koreensis, assembly GCF_054782855.1. Classification (NCBI taxonomy): domain Bacteria; kingdom Pseudomonadati; phylum Pseudomonadota; class Gammaproteobacteria; order Lysobacterales; family Rhodanobacteraceae; genus Rhodanobacter; species Rhodanobacter koreensis. The sequence continues at coordinate 555,946 of NZ_BAAGRR010000001.1, forward strand.
TTCAGGCCGGTAACGGTCAGCGTATTGCTGTCATTGATGTTCCAGCTCAGCTTGCCGTACAGCTTGGGATCGTGAACCGTGGTTATGTGTGTGGTGGCACCGCTGCCACTGAACTCGGACGTCGACCTGGCGTGCAAGTCGTCCTGCTCGGCACTGATGAAGAAAAACAGCTTGTCCTTGATGATCGGGCCGCTGATGTAGGCGTCGTAGATCGTCTCGCTGCCCTTGTCGCCATTGCGGTAAAAGGCTATGTCGCCGGGCTGGTTGCCCGGATTTTTATCAAGCGGATTGGCGTAGTAGTAGTTGATGGGGCTGGCCTGCAGACTCGCCGGCTGCCACAGCGCACGCGCACCGAAATGCACGTCGTTGTCGCCGCTCTTGCCGATCTGGTTGATCACGCCACCGATGGAGCGGCCGTATTGGGCGCCGTAACCGCTGGTGAAAGTCTGCTGCTGCTCGATGGCGCCGTACGGCAGCGTGACGCCACCCTGGTTGTTGAGCGCCTCGGTGACGTTCATGCCGTCGACGTAGTAGGCGTTCTCGGCCGTCGAAGCGCCGCCGAACACATTGATCGGCGTACCAAGCGGGCCGCCGCCGACCTGGGGCGAGCCCATGCCCACGCCCGGTGCCAGCATAGCGATGTCTTCCGCGGTGCGCTGGATCGGCAGCTGCTGCAACTGCTTGGCCGTGATCGTCGTGACCTGGTTGGTCGTGGTCACGTCGATTGGTGGAATGGCATTGCCCGAAACGTTGATCGTCGCCAGATTCTGTGCATTGGCGGCGCTGGCAGCGGAGATGAAGTCGACGGCCACTGCGCCCGCGGCAACCGGACTGACACCGCTGCGAGTCTGCACGACCTTGCCATCCTGCAGCAGCGATACCGTATAGGTACCTACTGGAAGGGTGATCGCGTATTTGCCGGACGACCCGACCGTGATGGTGCGATTGAAACCCGCGCCGCCGGTGATCTGAATGCTTTCGTTGGCGGCCACCGGTACCGTGCCGTAGATGGTGCCGTTGATCGCCTGCGACCAGGCGGCACCTCCAAAACCCATGGTGATGGAGCCGATAGCCAACGCCAGCGCCTTGCGCTGGAAAGCGTTGTTGCGCCGCGACGCGATAGGAAATTTGTTTCTCATTGATATATACCCCGTTCGATCAATGGCCTAGCTGGTTGATGAATCCCCTGCAACGAACTTGAAATCAACTTCGGTGGTAAACGCGTGGGTCGGTAGCGAACAGGAAGCATCGAATGGGCTTCATGACATGGCGCTCCTGTCCAGATGAGCAGCCCGCGGAGCAAGCATGTCGGCAGACACGCCCGCATCGACCAGCGCCGAAGGCAACGGCCTTCCCAGCGCCAGGTGGGCACAGGCCTCGCCCATCGCGGCACAGGTCTGGATGCCGTAGCCGCCTTGTGCAGCGATCCAGAAGAAGCCCTGCGCATCGGTGGCGAAACCGCCGACCAGATCGCCGTCGGCGACGAACGAGCGCAGCCCGGCCCAGGTACGGCGAGGACGACGGATGGTCATCGTGGTGGCTTCCTCGATGCGATGGATGCCGAGCGCGATGTCGTATTCCTCCGGCTGCACGTCATGCGGTTGCACCGGATCGGCATTGGCGCAGGAACCCAGCAGCAGGCCGGCATCGGGCTTGAAGTAGAAGCTCTCGTCGAAACTGGTGATGAAGGGCCAGTGCGAGGTCTTCAGGTTTTCCGGCGCATCGAACACGAATGCCGATCGACGTTTCGGCGTGATGCCGATCGGCATCACGCCCGCCATCGCCGCCACCTGATCGACCCACGCGCCCGCTGCGTTGAGCAGCAACGGTGCGCGAAACACCTGCTCGCCATCGTCGACCGTCCAACCCTGGGTATCGCGGACGATCGCACGGATGCCGACATTCAGGCGCAACTGCCCGCCGCGCGTGCGCATTCCGCGCAGAAAGCCCTGGTGCAGTTCGTTGACGTCGATGTCCGCGGCACCGGGCTCGTGCAATCCTATCTGCGCAAATTCCGGTTTCAGCACTGGCACGGTGTCGAGCAGTTTCTTTGCATCACGCAGCTCGACATCACGGGTGAACGGCGCGATCGCATCGTGCAATGCGAGCACCTTCTCGACCTGTTCGGCGGTGCCGATGATGGTGGAACCGCGTGCCGAGATAATCGGCTGCGCCGCGAAGCCTGCCGGCGGCTGCGCGAGAAACGGGCGCGTGGCACGGGTAAGCATGCGTACCTGCGGCGAGCCGTAGGTTTCGCTGAACAGCGCCGCCGAGCGGCCGGTGGAATGCATCCCCGCATACGCTTCGCGCTCGAGTACCAGCACGCGTGCATGCGGCGCCATGAAGTACGCGACCGAGGCGCCGGCGATGCCTGCGCCGATCACGATGGCATCGAAGTCGGTGGTACGTTCGCTCATGCGATATCACGCCTCGATTGATGCGCCACCACACTGGTGGCAGTGAGATCGGCGGTGACGTTGCCCAGCGTCGCGAGCGCGTCCGGGACGGTGTCGACCGCAAGCATCAGACCGAGCGGCCCCAACGGCAGACCCATCGCCTGCGCCACCGGCAGGTTGGTGGCGATGAATGTGACCTGCCCCGGCAAACCGACCGAGCCCAGGCTGATCACCACCGCCAGCAAGGCGCCGGTCAACAGCTGCGCCGCGGAGAGATCGATGCCGTAGGCCCAGGCGATGAAGGCCGCGGATGTCATGTACTGCACCGGACTGGTGAGGCGGAACAACGAGACCGCCATGGGCAATACCAGCGCGGTGACGGGCGCGGGGTAACCGAGCTCGCGGTCCGCGCTCTCCAGCATCGCCGGCAGCGAAGCCAGGGAGGATTGCGTGCTCACCGCAACGGCCTGAGCCGGCAGCAGCGCCGCGACGAATCGGCGAATGCGTTCGCCGCCGAAGAACATCGCCACCGGCAGCATCATCAACGCCACCGCCAGATACAGCAGACATTCGACCAGCACGTACACGGCGAGTGCGCTGAGCATGCCAAGGCCGGCGCGTGCGCACACCGAAAGAATCAGCGCGAACACACCCAGCGGCGCCGCCCACAACACCCAGCGCACGATCACGATCATGGCGTCGGCGATCGCCTGGAAAAACTCCACCAGCATGGTGCGACGCGCAGGCATGATCTGGGTCAGCGCAAAGCCGAGGAACAAGGCGAACACCACCAGTGGCAGCATCGCGCTCTGCGCCGCGGCCATGATCGCGTTGTTCGGCACGATCGCAACCAGCGCATCGACCCAGCCTGCCGGCGCCGTCTGCGCCGCCGGCAATACCGCAGCGTGATCCAGCGCCGCCGCCAGCGTCGGGTTATGCGGAAACAGTCGAAACACCCACGGCGCGGCCAGCGCGGTGAACAACGCACCCAACGTCAGCAGCACGATGAACGCCACGATCGCCCGACGCGCGATGCGACCCGATGCCGCCGCGTCGGTGGCGGTGTTCACCCCGATCACCACCAGGGCCAGCACCAGTGGCACCACGGTCATCTGCAACGCGTTCAACCACAGCTTGCCGAGTGGCTGCGCGACATTGGCGACCTTCAGCGCCATGACCGGATGCCACGCGGCGAGCAGCAGACCGACGACAGCGCCTGCCGCCAGACCCACGAGCACGCGACTGGTCGGGCTCATCGTGCGGAATCCTTCGCTGCGACGAGCGGCAGCTTCCAGTCGGCACGCACCTTCAGATAGGCATCTTGCGGCAGCAGCACGAATACCGGTTCCTGTTCCGGCTTCAGCCATGCGACCAGCGATTCCATCACCGACGGCGTCATCGCCGTGCAGCCGGTGGTGGCGTCGGTCGGCGATTTCCACAGATGGCCGAAGATGCAGCTTCCGGCCAGCGGCCTGGCCTGGGGATTCTGTTCGATATTGAAGCCCAGCCGATAGCGTTGATCGCCATTGACATGGATGTCCCGACGCATCGGTTCGGTGGAACCTTTCACCGCGGCCTCGCCGACCACCTTCGCGTCGACGATGCGGTTGTATTGCGCGGCACCGCTCACGTCCACGCAGTAGTCGGTGGCGGTCAGCGCGCGATACGGCATGGACGTGTCGGCCTTGTTCGCGTAGCCGAAGACCGTGCCGATGCGGAACACGCCAGCCGGACTGCGATTGTCGCCCTCGTGCTTCACCGGCCCGTCCGTGCGCGGCGCATTCAGGCCAAGCCCCCAGCCGGCGCCGTTGCGGCCGATCGTCACCGGCGCGTCGATGCCCGCGGCAACCCAGCCGCGCTTCCCGCGGGTGAAGGTACGCAGCGTGCCGTGATCGCTGTTCCAGTCAGCCACGGTGACCAGCACCAACTGCCGCGACGACTGCCACGCATCGGCCTCGGCCGCGTGCAGATCGCCGACCATGAAGGCCGCGCAGAATGCCAGCGATGCGATACCTGTTACGAGACGCAAATGGAAAGAGCGTGGAAACGACATGTGGATTCGCCTTGAAAGTGACGGCAACTACGGCTCGAGCATCTGCTGGATGCGGTCGAGGTTGGCCCGCAACTGGGCATGACGGTCGTCGTGCCCTTCGCACAGCAACATGAACACGTTGTCCAGCAGATGCTGTAGCGCCGACTGGTAAAGCAGTGGCTGGATGTACGGCAGCTCGTCGTGGGCCGACACCAGCAGCGCGAGGTCGGACAGCGTGCGCAGCGGATTGGCGGTATGCCGCGTGACCGAAATGACCTTGCCGCGGCGCTCACGGAAATAGCGGCTGATCTTGCACAGCGCCGGATGGTTGCCGTGCTCGGAGAACACCAGCAGCACATCACCCTGCCCCGCCGCGGAGACATTCGCGGTCATCCGCGCGGTGTCGAAATTGTGCACGGTGAGTATGCCCAGCAGCGACAGCCGAAGGGCAAAATTCCGCGCGTAGATGTCGTCCTCGCCCAGGCCGATGATGAAGACCTTGCCGGCCCGGCCAGCCTGCTCGATGGTGTCAGCCACTTCCTGGATGGTGGCAGGCGAGTTGATCAGTCGGGTGGCTTCCTCGGCCTCCGATTTGCGTCGCCACAGGTTCTCCGCCAGCGACCCGCCTTGCTCGCCGCTGGCCGATGTCGCGACCTGCAGCGCATCGCCGTTGTCGGCTCGTGCGTTGGCCTCGCCGATCGAATATTTCAGGTCGGGATAGCCCTTGAAACCGAGCTTCTGGGTGAACTTGACCACGCTGGACTGGCTGATGCCCAACGCGTTCGCGAGCTGTTGCGAGGAGTAATCGCGCAGCAGCTGTGCGTTCTCCAGGATGAAGTCGGCAATGCGCCGCTCCACCGCCGACATCTGGTCGCGCTCCGAGCGGATTTTGACCAGGGGCGACATCACTCTTCGACCCTTTCAAGCCCGCGGATTTCACGGATGCCCAGGCCGGGCGCCTCGGTCACCGAAATTTCCGACTCGTTGAAGATGACCCCGCCATCAATCGGATTGAACTTGGCCAGCGAGGGCCCGTCCAGGTCGACCTTGGTGATCACATCCGACTTGGCCACCGCCACGTGCACCGCCGCGGCCACGCTGATGCTGGTTTCCAGCATGCAGCCGATCATGCATTCGATGCCGTGCATCGCGGCTATGTCGGCGATGCGGATCGCGTTGGAGATGCCACCGGTCTTCATCAGCTTGATGTTGATGATGTCGGCTGCGCGCATGCGGATCAGCTCGATCACCTCCATCGGGCCGAACACGCTCTCGTCGGCCATCACCGGCGTGTGCACGCGTTCGGTCACGTAGCGCATGCCGGCCAGGTCGCGTGCCTTCACCGGCTGCTCGATCAGCTCCAGCTTGATGCCGGCATCTTCCAGCGTCTGCAGCGCATACACCGCCTGCTTGGCGGTCCAGCCCTGGTTGGCGTCCAGCCGCAGCAGCGCGCGGCCTTCGACGGCGGTGTAGATCGCGCGCACGCGCTCGATGTCCACGCCGATGTCCTTGCCGACCTTGATCTTCAGCGATTCGAAACCACGCTCCACCGCCGCCACCGAATCGGCCACCATCTTGTCGATGTAGTCGACGCTGATGGTGATATCGGTGGTGATCGCCGGATCGCCGCCGCCGAGCAGCTTGTACAGCGGCGCCTTGTAGAGCTGGCCCCACAGGTCGTAGATCGCGATCTCCACCGCCGCCTTGGCGCTGGTGTTCTTTTCCATCGCACCCTGGATCAGCTGGGTGATGCGGTTGAGGTCGGCCACGTCCATCCCGATCAGCCGCGGCGAGATGTAGTGGCGGATCGCGTCGATGATCGAGCCATGCGTGTCGCCGGTGATCACTGCCGTCGCCGGCGCCTCGCCGTAGCCGATGTTGCCATCGTCGGTATGCACCATCACCACGATGTCCTCGATCGTGGATACCGTGCGCAGGGCGGTCTTGAACGGCGTCTTCAGCGGCACACGCAGCATGCCGAAGGTGATGTTGGTGATTTTCATGAGGCAATCTTCATGGAGTCCGTATCCTGTTGTTCTTGAAGCCGCATGCGGCGATCAGCGGCGAATGCGTACGATGCTGGTCATGCGGTCGACGTAGGTCTGGTGGTCGTTGAACTGGTTCGGCAGCAGCGGCATGACCGCCACCGAATTGAGCTTGACGTGGCCAAAGCTGCCGTCGCTCTTGCGATACGTCATGCCGCCGACGTCGTTGATCACATAGGGTTGACCGTCGCGCTGGCCGATCACCATCATCACGTGGCCGGGGATGTAGACCAGGTCGCCGACCTGCAGCTCATGCGCCGCCTTGAGGCGTGCGTCGTGGCTGTCGGCCGCGGTGAATGTGCGGTGCTCGAGCGCCGGGCTGATCGCCTGCTTGCTGGTGTTGCGCGGCATCTGCACACCCATGCTGCGGTAGACGTCGGAGACGAAACCGCTGCAGTCGCGACCATCGTAATCGTGGCCCCAGCCATAGCGTTCGCCGAGAAACTTGAAGGCCTGGCGGATGATGTTGGCCGGCGTCAGCGGCAGGTAATCGGCTGCGCTGTCGGCGTTCTTCTGCAGCAAGGCCGGCGTGAACTGCAACGTGCCGTCGGCAGCTCGCAGCGGCAGCTGCAGGACATACGTCGCGTACGGCGTCTGACCGTTGACCGGCTGGTCCGGCGGCAGATCGACCTGCAGCGGCACCCGCGTGCTCATGTCGAGCTGCAACTGCGATACACCAGGCACCTCGCGGGTAAATACGGTGCGCTCGGTGGCGCCGGTGATCACCCGATACGGCGTCTTGTCCGCATAGCCGAATACCTGTGCCGCGCTGCCTTCGGCGATGTTCTCCTTGCGGGTCCATGCGGCGTAGCGCGGGCTCATCACGAACAGCCACTGGCCGTCGCGGCTGGCGTGCAGGATCACCACCGGCACGCCGGGGAACTCGGCGGTCTCCTGGAAGCGGTCGATGTCGGTGTCGCCCTTGTGGCTGAACACGCGCAGATCGGTGGGGAACGTGCGGAACAGCGCGCGCCGCACCACCAGGCCGTAACGCGTGTCCTGCCGGGCGGGGATGGCCGCCAGCGCGAGATTGTCGGCCATCGCATCCAGTGCCGTCGCCGGCACCGGCTTGCCGTCCACGTCGTAGAGCGGATGCTCGGGCCGCACCGACAGCTCGTTGATCCAGCCGGCCACCTGCTCGTGCGACAGCGACTTCGGCAATGCGCGCAAGTCGTGCATCGACGGATCGGTCTGCAACAGTTTCGCGTTCTCCGCCTCGATCTCCGCCCGGGTCAGGATCACCCGGTCCGGCTGCTTCTGCAGGCCGATCCAGTAGTCGGGGGTGAGCTGCGCGTCGCCCACGCCCATCACGCCGGACGGCGGGATCGCGCCGGTCGCAACGCTGTCGCGCGCGTGCAGCGGCGCGACGAGTCCGATGGCAAGCAGCAGCGTGGCGAAGAGTGGAATTCGCATGATCATGTTCCTCAGAGAGAGCCGCCTCGCGGCCCGGCCAGCGCGGACATCACGGCAGCCACCAGCAGGCCGAAGCCGGTGCCGATGATGTAGCCCAGCAGGGCGCGCACCGGTACCAGTGCGCGCGAATAACTCGGGGCCAGCACCGGCGTGGCGGCGACGCCGCCGATCTGCGCCAGCGACGAGATGTTGCAAAGGTAGAGGTCGAAGCGGAACAGCTTGGCGAAGCCCACGTAACGAACGGACAGGTGAGCACGATGGGCGGCAGCACATTGGAAATCCGCCAGTTGAATCCGCGCTCCGCAGCAGGAAACAGCCCGGCGGCCAGCAACATCACCGCCAGATATGGCCAAACCGTATGGATCACCAACGTCCCCTCTTTGGGTCGCCCATCAGCGTGGCCGGGCGATGGTTTCATATGAAAAGAATAGGTGATTCCTATCTGATTTGATCGAAGCATAAATTATTGACCGCGATTTGCAAGCATGTTACACAACAGTTTCAAGGGGCTCGGCGCGGGGCGTTTGACGGTGGGCATTCGATGATGATCAGGCTGCACCCGATCACGAACAGGGGACGCCAGCGTGCGGGGCTGCATGCGATTTTGCTGATGCTTCTGCTCGCTTCATCGCCGCTCTTTGCGGTCGAACAGGCGCCGCCCACGGCCATCGTTGCGCAGATCGATGCCGGTCATTTCAAGGCCGCCGATGCAGCGATTGCCGACGCGCTCAAGCAACCGAACCTGTCCGCCGGGCAGAAGCGCGCATTGCTTTTCCAGCGCGAGCGCATGCGCCGCATCCTGATCGATTTCACGCTGAGCGCCGACGACGTCAAGGCCCGCGTACGCAAGGAAATTCCCGACTTATCCGATGCCGAATTCGCCAAGTGGGATGCGGCCGGACTGTTCGAGCACCAGCTCATCGACGGTCGCACGCTGTACTTCAAGCGCTCACCGAGCAACCTGTTCCGCATCAGCCCCGAAGCCCTGGCGCGTCGCGCGGTGCAGACGCCGATCACCGGCGGTCCGATGGAAACGCTGAACGATCACCAGCGCGCGATCCGCAGCACGGCGCTGGCGGAACATCGCAGCAGCGTGCTGCCGCGGCGCATCCGCATGACGCAGATCCTCTCGGTGAAAGCCGATGCGGTGCCGGCCGGCCAGACGGTGCGGGCGTGGATTCCCTATCCGCGCGCCATACCCGGCCAGCAGGAGGACATCCGCTATGTCGCCAGCGAGCCGGCGAAGCACGAGATCGCTCCCGCGTCGGCCATGCAACGCACGGTATACCTGGAAAAACCGGCCAGGGCCGGACAGAAGACCGAGTTCTCGGTGACCTATGAGGTGACCCTGTACGCGCAATACCACGACATCGACGCGAGCAAGGTGACGGCGGAGAAAATCACGCCCGCGCTCGCACCGTTCGTCGCCGAACGGCCTCCGCATATTGTGTTCACCGACGCGATGCGCGCGTTCTCGCACAAGGTGGTCGGCGACGAGAAGAATCCGTATCGCATCGCGCAGAAGCTGTTCGCCGCGGTGGATCGCATTCCATGGGCCGGCGCGCGCGAGTACTCGACCATTTCCAACATCAGCGACTACGCGTTGCACGCCGGCCACGCCGACTGCGGCCAGCAGACGCTGCTGCTGATGACCCTGCTGCGCCTCAACGGCATTCCCACCCGCTGGCAGTCCGGCATGGTGTTCGCCGACGACGGCAAATACAACGACATCCACGACTGGGGCTATCTGTACCTCGCACCGTACGGATGGGTGCCGATGGACGTCACCACCGGCCGGCTGCAGCCCGGCCCCGGCGACGACAAGTCGCTGGAATGGTTCTACCTCGGCGGCCTCGACAACTACCGGCTCGCCTTCAACGACGACTTCGGGCAGGCATTTGTTCCAGCCAAGGAATATTTCCGCTCCGACAACGTCGATTCGCAACGCGGCGAAGCGGAATGGGGCGGCGGCAATCTCTATTTCGATCAGCTGAATTATGACTTCAAGTGGACGTTTCCAGCCGGACCGGAAGATGCCGGTGCGCACGGACGCAGCGGCGAATGACCAGCAGCTTTTCATGAGAGGCATCGACATCGTCGATGGAAGATGGGGATATGGGCAGCAGTCAGACTTTTCGCAGAACAGCATTTTGCATGGCGCCAGGCCCATGCCTCTCATCGATGGCCGTGCCGACCGCATTCGCCGACAACAAGCTGCCGTTCGATAGCGGCGACATGCGCGGAGAGCTGAGGATTTTCGACTTGCTCAACCAGCAACGCACGGCGCAGGTGGGCCGAAACCCGCAAAGCGGCATGGGCCAGTACACCGACAGCTTCCTGCAGCCGATCGTGTCCAGCCACCTCGCCACGCGCAGCTGTCGTTCTCCGCTGATTTCCGATGACTCCCCAATCGCGGCCCGCACCTTTGCGGGTCGTGTCTTTTTTCCAATCAAGCGATTTCGATTTGACCGGTCAGGTGACACTCCTTGATATCCATGACCCAGACATTCACGGCCACCTCGTCCCTTCCGGTGCCAGGCACGACCATCGACGGCGTCGATCTCGCCGCATTGACGGCGCAGCTCGGCACGCCGCTGCATGCCTATTCCGCCAGCGCGATCCGTTTGCGCATCGATGCATTGCAGACGGCACTGCATGGACTCGATGCCACCATCTGCTACGCCGTCAAGGCGAATCCCAACATGGCGATTCTGCACCTGATGGCACAGGCAGGCGTCGGCGCGGACATCGTTTCCGCCGGCGAGTTGCGCCGCTGCCTGCATGCCGGCATGCCCGCGGAACGCATCGTGTTTTCCGGGGTCGGCAAGAGCGAGGATGAAATAGCCGGCGCGCTCGACGTCGGCATCCAGCGCTTCAACGTCGAATCGCATGACGAATTGCTCACCCTGCAACGGCTCGCTAAAGCGCGGCAGATGACGGCATGTGCCGCGGTACGCATCAATCCGGATGTCGACGCACAGACCCACGCGAAGATCTCCACCGGCAAGTCGGAGAACAAGTTCGGCGTAAGCATCGACGAGGCGCGCCGCTGGTTCGCCGACCGCAAGCAGCTTTCGCACGTCAGGCTGGATGGTCTGCATGTGCACATCGGTTCGCAGATTCTCTCGCTGGAACCCTACCGAATGGCGCTCGCCAGGGTCGCCGAGTTCTGGCGCGAGCTGGTGCAGGCCGGGCATCCGGTCAACAGCATCGATGTCGGCGGCGGACTCGGCGTGTGCTATCGCGCCGGCACGGATCATCCGATCGCGGCGGCCGACTATGTCGCCGTGATCCGCGAGGCACTGGCCGGCTATCGAGGCAGATTGCTGCTGGAACCCGGGCGCTATCTGGTGGCCGAGGCCGGTGTGCTGCTGACCCGCGTGCTGCGCATCAAGCAGGGTGAAGCGCGCCAGTTCCTGGTGCTCGACGCGGCCATGAACGACCTGCAGCGGCCGAGCCTGTACGACGCCTGGCACGACATCGTGCCGGTGCGCGACGATCCGTCGCGGGCGATGGCCACGTACGACATCGTCGGCCCGGTATGCGAAACCGGCGATACCTTCGCGCGTTCACGCGAGCTGTCCGAGTGCGTGGCGGGCGACCTGTTGATGATCAAGGCCACCGGAGCGTACGGTGCTTCGATGGCTTCCACCTACAACTCGCGGCCGCTGGCGGCCGAAGTGATGCTCGACAAGGGCCGCTATGCCGTGGTCCGTCGACGCCAGCACTTCGAGGACATGATCGCCGGCGAACAGCCGGCTCGAAACTGGCAAACGACTTGAATGGGAAAGCCACATGACATCCATCGCACGCATCGCCACCCTTGCCACGCTGACCCTGGCCTGCACGTTTCCCGCACTGGCGCAGCAGGATCCGCCGATCACCATCGACACGCATGTCGACATTCCGTTCTCCTACATGCGAGAACCGCGTTTCGATGTCGGCAAGCCCACACCGCTATTGGTCGACCTGGGCAAGATGGAGCGTGGCGGACTGAATGCCGCGTTCTTCGTGGTCTGGGTGCCGCAGCACAAGCTCGATGCAGCAGGCTACGCCAAGGCAGTGGCGCAGGCCGAGCAGAAGTACGACGACATCGGCCGCATGCTGATGCAGTATCCCGACCGCATCCGCCTGGCCACCACGCCGGAGCAGTTGCTGGCCAACCACAAGGCCGGCCTGCTGTCGGCGACGATCGAGATCGAGAACGGCTACTCGCTCGGTCACGACATCCATCGCCTCGATGCCGCCTACGATCGCGGCGCACGCTCGATCGGGCTCGCCCATGTCGGCAACAACGACCTGTGCACCAGCTCGCTGCCCGACACGGAACACGGCGAGCCGGCGATGAACAGCGCCGGCGACACCGGCATGAGCGACTTCGGCCGTGCCGTGGTGAAGCGCGCCAACCAGCTCGGCATGCTGGTCGATGTCTCGCACTCGTCGGACGCCTGCGTGCGCGAGGTGCTCAAGCTGTCCACGGCGCCGGTCTACGCCTCGCACTCCGGTGCCCGCGCCGTGCTCGACCACCCGCGCAACCTGCCCGACGACCTGCTGCGCGCGATCGCCGCCAAGGGCGGCGTGGTCGACGCGGTGGCCTACAAGGAATTCCTGAAGCATGACCCGGGCCGCGAGGCCGCCGAAAAGAAACTGCAGAACGCCATCGCGAAGCAGCTCGGCGACAAGGAGTACGACAGCGACAAGGACGACTACCTGCCGGCGATGGACAAGGGCATGGCCGAGATCCAGAAGGAGTACCCGCTGGCCACGCTGGACGACTACATGAACCAGATCCAGCACATGGTGAAGGTGGCCGGCATCGACCACGTCGGCATCGCCTCCGACTTCGACGGCGGCGGCGGCATCACCGGCTGGGCCAACGCCGGCGAGACACGCAACGTCACCGCCGCCCTGCGCAAGCGCGGCTTCAGCGACGCCGACATCGCCAAGCTGTGGGGCGGCAACCTGCTGCGCGTGTGGCGCGAGGTCGACCGCGATGCGCAGCACTGACACGATGCGCAGCGCATCTCGCCTCTTGCGCCCTCCTCTGCGACGCAGGGGAGGATTGGGGAGGGGTGCTTTTCCGCTCGCGCTTTTGTTCCTGCTCGTCACTCTGGGCGCTACCGCACGCCCCGCCAATCCCACCTACGACAAGCTCGTCGATGCCGTGGTCGCCCGCTATCACCTGCCCGGCATCGTCGTCGGCGTGATCGAGGACGGCAAGGTGGTCTACACCCGCACGTCGGGCGAACTCGTCGCCGGTTCGGGCGAGAAGGTCAATGCGCAAACGCTGTTCAAGATCGCCTCCAACAGCAAGGCGATGACCACCGCCCTGCTCGGCCGGCTGGTCGACCAGGGCAAGCTGCACTGGGACGATCCGGTAACGAAATACCTGCCGCAGTTCCGCATGCACGATCCCTGGGTCACGCAACAGATGCGCGTGGCCGACCTGCTCACCCATTCCAGTGGCCTGCCCGAGGGCGGTGGCGACCTGATGCTGTGGCCGGAGCCGAACGACTTCACCCGCGCGGACATCATCCATGGCCTGGCCTACATCAAGCCGGGCTACAGCTTTCGCTCGCAGTACCAGTACGACAACCTGCTCTACGTGGTGGCCGGCGAAGTGGCCGCGGCTGCCGGCGGCGCGCCGTACGAGACGCTGATGCATCGCGAGGTGTTCGAGCCGCTGGGCCTTGCACGCTGCCAGGTCGGCCAGTGGAACCGCGATGCCGTCGGCAACGTGGCGCAACCGCACCGGCAGGAAAACGGCCGCAACATCGCGATGCGCGAAGACGGTGCCGTGGTGCCGGCGATCACCTCGGATGCCGCCGGCGGCATCCGCTGCGATCTCGACGACATGCTGGCCTGGGCACGCAACTGGCTCGACCCCACTCCGGCGCAACTGGCATGGCTGTCGCCGGCGCAGCGCCGGATACTGCAATCGCCGCACATGCTGATTCCGGTGTCCGCACAGCGCCGCGCATGGGACAACTCGCACGTGATGGCCTACGGCTACGGCTGGCGCATGACCGATGTCGATGGCCAGTGGCTGGTCTGGCATACCGGCACGCTGAGCGGCATGTATTCGATGCTGGCGTTGCTGCCGGATCGCAAGGACGGCTTCGTGTTCATGATCAACGGCGAAGCCGACGATGCGCGCACCGTGCTCGGCGAAGTGCTGACCAAGCACTTCACCGCACCCGGCGAACAACACGACGTGAACTGGTATGCCGACGCGCTCGAACACGCCGCGGAACAGCATGCAGGGAAATCGCCGGCGCCGGATACCTCGGCGCAACGGCCAGCCACCGCGGCCGAGTTGGCGACGTGGACGGGCATCTATCGCGACCCGTGGTTCGGCGATGTCTCGCTGTGCCCGCACGATGGCCAGGTGCATTTCGCCGCCTCGAAATCGCCGAAGCTTGCCGGCAGCGTGATGCGCCTGGGTTCACGCTATCTGGTGCATTGGGACCATGTCGGCGAGCTGGATGCGTGGCTGGATTTCCACGCGGCGCAGGGCACGCAACCGATCACGCTGACCATGGCCAAGACCGATCCGCAGGGCGACTTCAGTTCCGACTATGAAGACCTGCATTTCAGCCGCGTACAGGAGTGCCACTGAGCCATGCGAATGCTTTCCGCCACGCTTCTGCTTGCGGCAACGGTGTTTTGCTGCAGCGTCGATGCCGACCAGCCACCGCAACTTTCACCGGCGAAAACCGCCGCCGCGGCCGGGCTGGTCGATATCCGCACGCTGGTGCCGGACATCGCCGAAAACATCCACTACGCCGGCAGCGACAATTTCGTCGGGCGCCCGGTGGACGGCTACCGCGCGCCGAAATGTTTCCTTCAGCGCCAGGCCGCCGAGGCACTGGCGCGCGTCGAACGCGACCTGCGCCCGCAACACCTGCGCCTGAAGATCTGGGACTGCTACCGTCCGGCCCGCGCAGTGGCGGATTTCGTGCGCTGGGCACACGACCTCGGCGACCAGCGCACCAAGCCGGCGCACTATCCGCGACTGGACAAGGGTGCGCTGCTGGGCGACTACATCGCGCCAGTCTCCGGCCACAGCCGCGGCGGCACGGTCGATCTCACCATGGAACGCTGCGCGGCGGACGGCACGCATTGCATGCCGCTCGACATGGGCACCGATTTCGATTTCTTCGACGTGCGTGCGCATACCGATGCACCCGACGTCACGCCGCTGCAGCACCGCAACCGCCTGCTCCTGCGCTCAGCGATGGAACATGGCGGTTTCGTCAACTACACGATGGAATGGTGGCACTACACGCTGACGCCGGAACCGACGCCGCACACGATCTACGACGTACCCGTGCAGTAACTCAGCTTTTCCCCTCTCCCTGCGGGAGAGAGTACCCGCAGGGCGGGTGAGGGTTCGGGCGGAGCGCAGCACCTCGCGCTGGCCGAATCTTCTCCCCAACCCCTCCCCCAAAGGGGAGAGGCTCAACAAGCTTCACGCACGGAGACTCGCCATGCGCCTCGCCATGTTGTTCGCTTCGCTCTTGTTCGTCGTCTGCTCGACGCACGCAGCAACATCCGACGCGATCCAGAACGCCAACCGCCTGATGCAGCCATACACCGGCGACGTACCCGGCGCCGTGCTGCTGGTGATCAGGAACGGTGTTCCGCTGATCCGCCGCGGCTACGGCATGGCGAACCTCGAACAACATATGGCGGCCGCGCCCGACACCAACTATCGGCTCGCCTCGGTGACCAAGCAGTTCACCGCCGCGTCGATCCTGCTGCTGGCCGAGGACGGCAAGCTGAAGCTCGACGATTCGATCCGTCACTGGTTGCCGTCACTGCCGCCCATGACCGACAAGGTCACCTTGCGCGAGCTGCTCAGCCACACCGGCGGCCTGATCGACTATGAAGACCTGATGCCGGCTAACACCACCGAACAGCTCAACGACAACGACGTGCTGCGGATGCTCTCGGCCAGCACGAAAAGCTATTTCGCGCCCGGCACTGCCTACCGCTACAGCAACTCCGGCTACGTGCTGCTCGGCCTGGTGGTGGAGAAAGCGTCGGGCGAAAGCCTGCCCGCGTTCATGCAACAGCGCATCTTCAAGCCGCTGCACATGGACCACACTCTGTTGTATGTGCGTGGCGGCCCCGAAGTGAGTCATCGCGCCTACGGCTACAGCGAGGAGAACGGCGTGTGGAAGCGCACCGACCAGGACCTCACCAGTGCCACCCGTGGCGATGGCGGCATCTATTCCTCGATCGACGACCTGGCGAAGTGGGACGCCGCGCTGTACGACAACCGCCTGCTCAGCAATGCCTCGCGCAAGCTGGCCTTCAGCCCGCACGCGAAAGTGGTCGGCGAGCCCTATGAAGCCAGCTACGGTTTCGGCTGGCGCATCACCGGCGACACGCTGTGGCACTCGGGCGAGAGCATCGGTTTCCGCAACGTGATCGTGCGCTGGCCGAAACAGCATCTCACCATCATCCTGCTCAGCAACCGCAACGACCCGGAACCGTATCGCACGGTGCTGGCGATTGCCGAACCTTTTCTGCATTGATGAAAACATCGACGCCACGGCTTTGTTTTCCCCGGGGACCAGTGCGCTTTCGCGGGAATGATGAGCAATGAGCGGACTCCCCTACCCCGTCATTCCGGCGCAGGCCGGAATCGCTCTTCAACAAACGAAACCGGCTTGTCGCAACTTTCGTCACGCGGGTGGGTGCGATCTCAACGCGTGAAGCCAGTGCGATTCCGGCCTGCGCCGGAATGACGTAGTGAGGAAGGTTCGCGGTTGGCGGATCGTCCGTATACCTTAGCCTGCCCCGGAGTTCATGCTGATGCACTATCCGTTTGACTTGCTGTTCGCAAATCGCCGCCTTGCATGCCGCAGCGCATTGCTGGCGCTGATCCTCCTGCTCGCTGCCTGCGCGCATGCGCCATCGCGCAATCCGCTGGCCACCTGGGTACCGTCGCCGAACCAGGACCTCCGTCGCCCGGTACTGATCGTGGTGCATTTCACCGAGCAGCATTCGGTGCAGGAGAGCCTCGACACGTTGCGCACCAGGAACAGCGGCGGCCCGGTCAGCGCGAACTACCTGATCGGCAGCGACGGCCACATCTACCAGCTGGTGTCGGACGAGCGCCGCGCGTGGCATGCAGGGCCGGGCCACTGGGGCACGATCACCGACCTCAACTCCGCCTCGATCGGCATCGAGCTGGACAACGACGGCCACACGCCGTTCGCGCAACCGCAGATCGACAGCCTGCTGCGGTTGCTGACCGACCTCACCACGCGCCTGCGCATCCCGCCCGCGCAGGTGATCGGGCATCAGGACCTGGCACCCGCGCGCAAGCCCGATCCCGGCCCGCTGTTCCCGTGGAAGCAGCTGGCCGATGCCGGCTTCGGACTATGGCCGCGAGGGACGCTGATCGATCCGCCGCCGGGCTTCGATCCGTGGATGGCGATGGGTCTGGTCGGCTATCCACTGGAAGACCGCCCCGCCGCGGTGCATGCATTCCACAACCACTTCCGCGGCATCGGCGGCGACACGCTCGATGCCGACGACCTGCGCATCCTCTACAACCTGACGCAGCAGATCGAATCCGGCAGCAATACGCGAACCGCTGGCTAGAACGCCAGCACCTGATCCGTATACGTTTCTATCAACGCACTGAATGGCCGGTTGTCTTGCGTGTAGAGCAGTGCGCGATGCTGCAGCACATGCGCAGGCACCACCAATGGCTTGTCGCCGACTGGCGGCAACGGTGCACCACGGTCCCAGCCGTCCGGCAACGGCGACCAGAGCAGTTCGGCGGAAAGTGTCTGGCGGCGAAAATGCAACGCCTGCACCACCTTGCCAAACGGCACATCGGAATGATCCAGCTCTCGGTTCATCGCCGCGGTAAGCCGGGACGGCACATACCAGTTGTCCGCATCGGACAGCACCCGGTCGCCACAGACGAGTTGCACCCGCCTGTAACGCACCGGCTCATCCGCGCCGATGCCGAGCTTGGCACGGAAGCCATCCGGCAGTGGCTTGTCCACGCCCTGCACGCGATGCGCCACGATTTTCGCTTCTGCTGCCAGATGATGCGCGCCGCACCAGCGTTCCAGCGTCAGCGTGGCACTCGGATGGCTCAGCAGATCGGCATTCAAGGTCTGCAGCTCGGCCAGCGCCTGCGTGCGGCTGAGTGGTGTATCCGGCCAGTCTTGCGCGGGCTCACGAGCCGCGACGGGCAACGCGTATAGCCATGACAGCATGATCGCGCCAATGCCTATGATCGACAGTTTCATGACGTTCCTTGTAGCCAAGTGGCCCTTATCGAGTCTGATGGATGAAATTGTCATCAGTGAACAACCCTGACTCAGTTCTTAGCCTCTCGGCGTAGCACGTATTTACCGGCTCTCCGATAGAAACACGCAAGGACAAGCGAATCGCATAAGCCTATTACCCAAACTCGCTGAAATACGGCTTGATCGCAATTGTTGAGAATTACACGAAACTCCTGCCTCCATCCCCAAGGCAAGCTACTGATTGGCGCAGCTCCTTCGTGTAGAACGAGGTCGATACGCAATCCTTGAGCGTAAGTCTTGGATAACTTTTTTCTCAGCGCAGTGACGGGATCGAGCTTGAAATGCGTGAACCCTGATCTTCCACGGCGAACTTTTTCCTCGATAACTGGATCCGTAATCAACGAAAGCTCAAAGCCTTTTCTAATACCCGACACATTGCAGACGACATCTGGGAACGGAGGCTCTAGCTGTTCTATGGATGCAGGCAAAACTGACAGACCGGCAATTCTTATAAATTCATCGAAAACATCACGCTCGAATTGCTTGTCTGTATTAGGCATTAGAGCCCCTTCGCCGCCTGCGCCACCGCGCGGAACAACGCACGACCCTTGTTCATCGTCTCCTCCCACTCGGCCGCGGGATCGGAGTCGTAGACGATGCCGGCGCCGGCCTGCACGTGCAGGCGGCCGTTCTGAATCACCGCGGTGCGGATCGCAATGGCGGTGTCGGCATCGCCCCACCAGCCGATCCAGCCGATCGCGCCGGCGTAGATGTTGCGCTTGTACGGTTCCAGCTCCTGGATGATTTCCAGTGCGCGGATCTTCGGCGCGCCGCTGAGCGTACCGGCGGGGAACGTGGCCTTGAGCACGTCCATGTAGCTGAGGTTCGGCTTCGCCGTGCCCTGCACCTGCGAGACGATGTGCATCACGTGCGAGTAGCGCTCGATCGCGAACGACTCGCTCACCTCGACGCTGCCGGTTTCGCTGATGCGGCCGATGTCGTTGCGGCCCAGGTCGATCAGCATCACGTGCTCGGCACGCTCCTTCGGATCGGCCAGCAGTTCGGCTTCCAGCGCCTGGTCCTCTTCCTCGTTGGCACCGCGCTTGCGCGTGCCGGCCAGTGGGCGCACGACCACCTTGCCGTCCTTCAGGCGCGCGAGGATTTCCGGCGAGGAACCGACGATCTGCGTGTCGCCGAGATCGACGAAATACATGTACGGCGAGGGATTCAGCGCACGCAGTGCACGGTAGACGTCGACAGGACGCGCATTGAAGCCGACGCTCAGGCGCTGCGAGGGCACCACCTGGAAGATGTCGCCGGCGCGGATGTATTCCTTCGCGCGCTCGACCATCGCTTCGAACTCTTCCTTGGTGAACGAGGATTTGAAATCGCCCTCGTCCAGCGCGGTCGACTGCGTGAGCTGCGGATACGAGGCGCCGCCCTGGCGCAGCCGGTAGACCAGTGCATCGAGCCGGCGCTGCGCGCCGGCGTACGCCTGCGGCTCGGACGGATCGGCGTGCACGATCAGGTACAGCCGACCCTTGAGGTTGTCGAATACCGCGACTTCCTCGGCCAGCATCAGCAACACGTCGGGCGTACCCAGCTCGTCGGCACGATCCCACTGCGCCAGGCGCGGCTCGATATAGCCGATCGTCTCGAAACCGAAGTAGCCGACCAGGCCGCCGCTGAATGCGGGCAGCTGCGGCAGGCGCGGCACGTCGTACTGCTGGCGCAGCTTCTCGATCTCGGCCAGCGGATCGTCGAGGTGACGGCGCTCGGTGATCTCGCCCGAATCCTCCACTTCCAGCTCGTGACCGCGCAGGCGGTATACGCGCTTAGCCGGCAGGCCGATGATCGAATAGCGTCCCCAGGTAGCGCCGCCTTCAACCGATTCGAACAGGAAGGTGTACGGGCCATCGGCCAGTTTCAGGTACACCGACAGCGGCGTATCGAGGTCGGAAAACACCTCGCGCACCAACGGAATGCGCGTATGCCCCTGGGCAACCAGCGCGTCGAATTCGTCTCTGGAGATCACGTGGGGAAGTCCGGATGGCCAAACGAGGGAGCGGCCATTGTAGGTGAAGCCGAGGCCTCAGCCACTCAAACGCTGGCGCGGCATGCCGTGCAGCTGCAAGATGAAGGCCACGCCGCTGCCGTCGTCGAGATTGCGGGCCGATGCCACGCCGCCATGGCGCTCGGCCACCAGTCGCACCACGTACAGGCCCAGGCCCAGGTGCGGCGCATCGCCAGGGGTGGCCTTGCCGCGCAGGCTGACCAGCGAATCGAACAGACGGCCCTGCATGGCCTCGGGCAGCAGCGGCCCCTGGTTGGCCAGCTCGATCTCGGCGCCGGCATCGATGACGCGCAGGCTCAGCCGCAGCCAGCCCTGCTCCGGCGTGAACGACAGCGCGTTGTCGAGCAGCTTGTCCAGCGCCTGCGCGATCAGCTCCGGCGCGCAATGCAGGTGCAGCGGCGCATCGGGCAACACGCAGTCGAGCCGGCGCGAACCGATCAATGGACGGTACGCATCGGCGCAGCCACGCACCACGTCGCGCAGGTCGACGTCCTCCGGCTCGGCCGCCATGATCGAACGCTCCATCCGGCTCGACTCGCTCATCGCGCGCACCAGCGCGCCGAGCCGCGCCACGCCGTCGCGGGCACGCGCGAGATAGGGCTGCGCCTCGGGCGGCAACGCCGCATGTTCGAGGTTGTCCAGCGAGGACTTGACGATCGCCAACGGCGTGTTGAGCTCGTGCGAGAGCTTCGAGGCCAGCGTGCGCAGGTAGTCGGTGTAGCCGCCGACGACCTCGAACAGGCGCTCGAAACTGCGCGCGAGGTCGCCGATCTCGTCGGTGGCATCGGTCATCGGAAAACGGCCCTGCTCGAACAGGCCATCCAGACGTCCATCGTTGAGCTGCGCCCGCTCGGCGGCGTTGCGCAGGCGCCCCAGCCGCAGACTGAGCCGGGTGGCGAACGCCAGCAGGATGCCGCCGGCCACCAGCAGCACGCCGAAGCTGGTCAGCAACAGGCCGAGCAGGGCGCGGTTGGCCAGCAGCGGCACGATACGGCTGGCCTGCTCCAGCAGCAGCACGCCGTCGATCTTGCCGGCATGCTCGATCGGCACGGCGGCCGTGAGCACCACGCTGCCGCGCTCTTCGCCGCTGCGCCAGACGCTGACTGGCTTGCCGGTGCTCGCCGTACTGACTTCGCGGGTATCCAGCCGCGGCACATCCTGCGCCCACAGGTTGGCGTCCTCCAGCCGCGTCGCCAGCAGCGAACGATAGATCAGCGAAGCGAACCAGCCCGGCTGGCCATCGCTGCCGGGCGCCGTGTCGAGACGGCCGCTATGCGCCAGCAGCCAGCCCTGCGGCGACAGCACGCGCGCCTGGACTCGATCCGGCGCAAGTTTTGCCAGCTCATCGGAAAGCGTGCCGGAGAATTTCAGCAACGGGCGCGTATCGGAACCCATCGGATCACCACCCACGCTGGCGTCGTATACGCCCACGCCCAGCGCGGACAATGGCAGGCTGCGCGACAGACGCAGCTCGACCCGGTAACCGCTGCCATCCTCCTGCCATTGCGCGGTGATCAGGTCGGGCAGGCCGGCGAC
Organism: Rhodanobacter koreensis; assembly: GCF_054782855.1. Classification (NCBI taxonomy): domain Bacteria; kingdom Pseudomonadati; phylum Pseudomonadota; class Gammaproteobacteria; order Lysobacterales; family Rhodanobacteraceae; genus Rhodanobacter; species Rhodanobacter koreensis. Next base: position 577,722 of record NZ_BAAGRR010000001.1, read on the forward strand.
CGCCGGATCGAGCGGCCGCGCCGTAAGCGGTCCCGGTGCCGCGCTGGCCAGAAGATAGCGGCGCTGCCCGGCGGCACTCGCCAACGTCAGGATCAGGTGATCGGCCGCCAGCGCATTCGCGTCGTCGCCATCGGCGCGGGTGCGCCGCGTATCCGGCACGTCCACATACAGGTACATCCCATCGTCGTCCTCGGCCAGCAGCAGCTTGCCCCGCTGGTTCGATGATTGAATCAGCGGCTGGCTCCACGGCGTCAGCGGCGCCCAGTCGTCACCGTAGCCATCGACCGTGATCGGGTTCGGCGCCTGCTGCACGTACCAGCCCTTGCCCTGCTCCGGCGCCACCGCCCCGGTCACCACCAGGCTGCGTGCCACTGCGCGCGCCGACGCCAGCAAGGCCTGCGCCTGGCCTTCGCGCAGCAGCGTTTCCATCTGCCGCACATACAACCAGCCCGCGATCGGCAGGGCCAGCGTGCACAGGGCCACCAGCAGCAGTTTGCGGCGCAGGGTCATCGTGCAGCCACGGACATCATCGAGGTATCCGGTCAGTGACCATGCGCGGGCAATGCCGCTGTCGACGCCACATCTCGCAGGTAACGCGAGGCCACCACGACCCGCATGAAGTCGTCGAGCAGCGGACGGCGTGCGGGATCGGCATCATCGAAGGTCATCGACCAGCTCAGGCGGACGCCGCTGTCCTTGCCCGGGTCGCAGAACACCACCACGTCATCGACGTGGTCGCTACCCTGGTAGACCGTTGCCTCGCACGGCATGCCCGGATGCTTCACGGTCAAATCCGTGACCTTCGCGGCCGGATCGGCCTGCAGGAAATGCTTGCGGTCAGCCTGGACTTCCGCCGCCAGCGTGGGCAGCTTGCGCGGCGTCACGTTAAGCACCATCACCCGCTGCGGCTTGCCGGTCCACTCGCCCTGATAGAGCACGGCATCGACGCCGATGGCCTTGGCATACGTGCAGCAGTCACGCGTCCAACCGGCCGGCGATGTGGTGGCAATCGCCCATGCCGGCGCATCACCGTCGCGCGCGCCACGTGCCAGCACGTTGTCGGCCGCAGCAGGTGTGGCCGCCTGCGCCACCACGGCCAGCGCGCACAGCACCAGCATCAGGAATACGCGCGGCATCACCGCGTGCTGCATCACGGCTTCCACCGATAGCCCACGCCATGCACGGTTTCGATCGCGTCGAATTCCGGCGCCACCGCGATGAACTTCTTGCGGATGCGCTTGATGTGCGAGGTGATGGTCGCGTCGTCGACGACGAGTTCGGCCTCGCGCATCAGCTGGTCGCGGTTCTTCACGTGGCCGGGGAAGCGGATCAGCGTGTGCACCATCCAGAATTCGGTGACGGTGAGCGGCACTTCCTCGCCATTCCAGCTGATCCGCATGCGCTCGGATTCCATCTTCAACGGGCCGTGCTCGATCACGGTTTCACTCGAAGCCGGCGCCTTCAACGATTCGATGCGACGAAACAGCGCGGCAATGCGCGCGGCCAGCTGGTGCAGGCTGGTGTCCTTGCTGAGGTAGTCGTCGGCGCCCAGGCGCAGGCCGGAGATCACGTCGAAATCCGAATCGCGCGCAGTGAGGAAGATGATCGGCAAGGTGGCGGATTTCGCGCGCAGTTCGCGACACAGGTCGAAGCCGCCCTCGGGTTCGTCGCCGAGACCGATGTCGATGATCACCAGTTCCGGCAGGCGCATGGCGAACGCGCTGGAGGCCTCCTGCCGCGAGCCGTAACCACGTGCGTCGTAGCCGAAGCGGTTCAACGCCTCGACGTAGTTGGCACGGATCAGCGGCTCGTCCTCGACGATGGCAATGCTGCGGCCCATGGTGTGCTCCCTGATGATGTGCGCGCAGCGTGCTATGCGCAGCGCCACTGCGCAAGCCATACGGCATCGGTGCCCGCGTTTTGCCACAAGCCAGCGGCAAGCCGGCCCGATTGCGCCGGCACCAGCGCCGCAACCGGATGTTTGATGTGAACCATGCACCACGCATGGAGCCGGACGATGTCGAAAGCCGAATCCACCGAACGCGATCCGAACGCGGAACTGCGCAGCTTCGAACCCCTGCGGGTGACGCTGGCGCTGGGCGCCCTGCTGCTCGGCCTGATCCTCGGCATCCACTGAATCGGAGTGGATGCCATGCATACGAACATTTTCAGGTTTTCAGCCGTGGAAGGCTTGGGTGCGTCCGGCGCGAAGGGAATCGCGCCGGACGCGGGGCAGGAAGATCCTGACCCGGATTGGCGGCCCATCTAACCCGTCACGGCACCGGTATTCCGTCCGACATGGTGGTTCCTTTCCCCTCCTTGCGAGGGGATTTTTTTGAATCGGGCGGCATCTGAACATCGATTCAGCATATTCATGAAACCACCGGGAACCAAACCGGGGTACCCCGGTCAGAACTAGTGATTGGTGCAGTTCCATTGCCGTGGAACGTGCCGATACGGTCGTGACCCCTCCCTCCGATGCGGCCGTATCGGCACACACCAATCCATGGTGTTTCCTCTCGCGTCATCCGACGACGTTTATCCCGGCGCAGCCATTCTCCGCGCCGGGATTTTTATGAATGACGTTCAGCCGACCGCCTGGCGCATGACGGCGGGAATGCTCAAGCGATCGCCTGGCGCATGGCGGCGATCTCGGCGCGGTAATCTTTGGCGTGGAAGATCGCCGAGCCGGCGACGAAGGTGTCGGCGCCGGCCGCGGCAATCGCGCCGATATTGTCGGCGGTGACGCCACCATCCACTTCCAACCGGATCGCACGACCGCTGGCCTCGATCCGCTGGCGCGCCTGACGCAGTTTTTCCAGCGTGCCGGGGATGAATTTCTGCCCACCGAAACCGGGATTGACCGACATGATCAGGATCAGGTCGAGCTTGTCCATCACGTAGTCGAGGTAATCCAGTGGCGTGGCCGGATTGAATACCAGCCCGGCCTGGCAGCCCGATTCCTTGATCAGCCCCAACGTGCGGTCGATATGCTCGCTCGCTTCGGGATGGAAACTGATCAGGCTGGCGCCGGCCTTGGCGAAATCCGGCACGATGCGGTCGACCGGCTTGACCATCAGGTGCACGTCGATCGGCGCCGTGATGCCATAACCGCGCAGCGACTGCAGCACCATCGGGCCGATCGTGAGATTCGGCACGTAATGGTTGTCCATCACGTCGAAATGCACCCAATCGGCACCGGCGGCCAAGGCCGCAGCAGTGTCTTCGCCCAGTCGCGCGAAATCGGCGGCGAGGATGGACGGGGCGATGATCGGGGTTTGCTTGGTCATGAGGATGCCTGGATGAGGGTGGCGAGGGCGCGAAAACCAACTTCAAGTCTGCCACGACGAAATATCCGGTGCCGCCGCTTTGCTCCTCCCCTGCGATCAGGGGGAGGTTGGGAGGGGGTGCTTTTGACTTTGGCGCGCGAAGAGCAACCCTTCCCTGACCCTCTCCTGCTTTGCAGGGGCGGGAGAACCTCTTGCCTATTTGAACCCGCGCTGTTCCTTGATGCGGTCATAGGCAGCGTTGATTTCGCTGGCGCGTGACTCGGCCTGCTTGCGCATCGCCTCGGGCAGGTCGCCGAGGCGATCCGGGTGATGTTCGGAAATCAGCTTGCGGTAGGCACGCTTCACCGCGCGGTCGTCCGCACTGCGCTCGATGCCAAGCACGGCATACGGGTCCGGCCCCTGTGTCGCGCGCTGCGGCGGCACATAGCCGCCACCGGCCGAACCATGCCCCTGTCCGTAACCGTATCCGCGTTGGCCGCCGGCATTCCAGGCGTAACCCTTCATGGCCATCAGCGCCATCAGCTCCATGTCGCTGACCCGCAGCGCGAACGCGAGCTGGCGCAGGATCGCCATCTTTTCCGGTGCCGGATTGCCTTCGGCCAGCACGGTCTCGATCACCACGTCGAGCACCGGGAACGCATGGTCGCGGCGCATGCCGACCCACAGGCGCAGCTCATTGATGGTGCGGGTGACATCGAACTCCGGCTGCTTGCCGATGTTGAAGCTGACCGCGGCCTGCTTGCGCTGCTCGGTATCGAGCCCCATCCGCGTCATCAGCCGTTCGGCCACCGCGATCTCCGCCTCCGACACGCGGCCATCGGATTTCGCCACCGCGCCGAGCAGGGTGAACAGCGGCCCCACATAGCCGCCAGCTTCCGGCGTGGCGTTCTTGCGCTGGCTGTGGCGCAGGTTGTCGAAGATGAAACCGATCACCGCACCGGTGACCGCGCCGGGCACGTGGCCGAGGATCAGGCCGAAGAAGGCGAACCACAGCGTGTAGGAGAAGCTCATGGACGTGCCTGGGACTGTGGCGACTGCGCGCTGTACCAGCGCGCCAGCGCGTCGAGATCGGCATCGCTGACCGGGCCGATCGCCGCGCGCATCAGCGGTACGTCGCGGCTGCCGTCCCGATAATGCTTCAAGGCCGCGCGCAGATAGTCCAGCTGCTGGCCGGCCAGGTTCGGCGCACCGGGCATGACGGCATGACCGGTCTCGCCATGGCAGGCCGCGCACAGGCCCAGCCGGCTGGGTCGCGCCGCTGCAACGGTCTGGCTCCACGCAAGGGCTGGCATGGCGGCGGACAGGCACAGCGCCGCTATCAGTAAGGTTCGCATCGGCAACACATGGGGATGAAGGCGGGCAATTCTAGCAGTGCTGGCTCTTGCGGCCGGCCGCTGCGACTTTCCGGCATTCCTGGCCGCAGCGGCTAGAATAGGCAATCTCCCCTCTGCGGAACCCTCGTCGTGCCCACCACCCTGCCGCAATCGCACCTGCCTGGCCTGGAACTGATCCATCGCGGCAAGGTGCGCGATGTCTACGCGTTGTCCGACGATCGGTTGTTGATGGTCGCGACGGACCGGCTGTCGGCATTCGACGTGGTGCTGCCCAACCCGATCCCGGGCAAGGGCGAGATGCTCACGCAGATCTCCAATTTCTGGTTCGGCAAGACCGCGCATCTGGTGCCCAACCACCTGCTCGACGTACCGCTGGCCGACGTGCTGCCACCCGGCACCGATCTGGCGCTGTACGAGAAGCGCGCGGTGGTGACGCGGCGGCTGAAGCCGGTGCCGGTCGAGGCGATCGCGCGCGGCTACCTGATCGGCTCGGGCTGGAAGGATTACCGCGCCACCGGTTCGCTGTGCGGCATCCGCCTGCCCGAAGGCCTGCAGCAGGCGCAGCAACTGCCCACGCCGATCTTCACGCCATCGACCAAGGCCGCCGTCGGCGACCACGACGAGAATGTCAGTTATGACGCCGTGGTCAGCACGGTCGGCGCCGAGCTGGCCGGCCAGGTGCGCGATGCCACCCTGGCGATCTACCAGTGGGCTGCCGCCTATGCGGCCGAACGCGGCATCATCATCGCCGACACCAAGTTCGAGTTCGGTACCGATGCCAGCGGCAAGCTGTACGTGATGGACGAGATGCTGACGCCGGACTCCTCGCGCTTCTGGCCTGCCGACGAATACCGTGTCGGCATCAGCCCGCCCAGCTACGACAAGCAGTTCGTGCGCGACTGGCTGGAAACGCAGGACTGGAACAAGACCGCGCCGGGCCCGGTGATTCCGGACGAAGTGATCGCACGTACCGCCGCCAAATACGCCGAGGCACTGCAGCGGCTTGCCGGCATCCAACTCGACTGACCAACCGGAGTGGGCATCATGCGTGACATGCAGAGCTGGCTCGACAGTTACAGCAGCGACCATCAGAACCCGACCAACAAGCTGTTCCACTGGGTCTGCGTGCCGCTGATCGTATGGTGCGTGATCGCCTTGCTGTGGACGATTCCGGTGCCGGCTTCACTGGCCCGCCCTGGCGCATGGTCCGTGCTGGTAATGGTGCTGGCGTTCTACTGGTACTGGAAACATTCGCACCGACTGGCCGTTGCGTTGCTGATCGCGTTCGCCGTGATGGGCGTGATCACCAATCTGCTGTTCAGCCAGCTGGGTGGTTCATCGCTGCGCTGGCTGGCCGTCGGCGTGTTTGTCGTCGCCTGGATCGGCCAGTTCATCGGGCACATCTTCGAGGGACGCCGGCCGAGCTTCTTCACCGATCTCGCCTACCTGCTGATCGGCCCCGCGTGGCTGATGGCCAAGCTGCTGCGCAAGCTGGGATTCCAGAAAGCCGTATGACGACCCTGCTCACCCTGATCAGCAGCCTGCTCTGGTGGGTGCTGTACAGCAGCATCGGCGCACTGTTCTTCGCCCTGATCGGCTGGTCGGTGCTGCGCTGGACCGAACGCTGTGCGGTGGTGTTCAACCGCATCTACCTGGCCTGCCTGCTGTGGACCATGATCGGCCTGCTGTTGGTCGTCGGCGTGGCCGCGTACGAAGGCCACCTGCATCCACCCTATGCGGCGCTGCTCAATTCAGGCCTGCTGCGCTGCGCGCTGGTGCTGGACATGCTGGTCGGGACGATCCTGCTGTGGCGGCTCACCCCGCGCGTCGATGCGCACCGCATCCGCCCCGGCAGCGCGTGCATGGCGGTAGCCGCGATCATGGCGATCAGCTTCGGCATCGCCACCAGCCTCGCCTGACCGACGCCGAAGCGCCGCCGGCGGATGCCACGGCCACTCAATGCATGCCGTGCATGATGGCGCTGAAGATCATGACCAGCACAAAGCCGGCCACCATGAAGACCAGTTGCACCAGGCCGGCCCTGGTGTAGCCGAGACGACCGCCGGTTCGAGACATCAGCAGACGGTCCACCGCCCAGGCACCGACCATGAAACCCACTGCCACGACGGTCGGCAGGCGATACGTGTCGTCCGGCAGCAGCATGCCCGAGACGACCACCGCTGCCGCCATCGCCACCAAGGTCAACGCGAGCACAGCGATCGAGCGCGTGTACGACGGCACGTAGCCGACCACAATGCGGAACGCCAGGCACAGCAGCAGCGCGCCCAGCAACAGGTCGATGACGCACAGGACGAAACTGCCAAGCATCCCCACATTGGCCAATGCGTCGAACAACGAAGTACCCATAAATCCCCTCCCCCTTGATGCAGCAACGCACCACGCCCCCGCGCGGTACGATGCCGCCAGCCTAGCCGATCCCGATGCGACCGGCAGCAACGCCGTCTCCCCGCGCGAGATCCGGGTGCGCTATATCATCGGACCGCTTACGAGATGTCCCATGAGCCTGCGCAGCCTGTTCGTCGACTTCAACAGCTACTTCGCCTCGGTCGAGCAACACGAGGAGCCGACCTTGCGCGGACGGCCGGTCGGCGTGGCACCGGTGGCCGCCGAAACCACCAGCCTGATCGCCGCCAGCTACGAGGCGAAAATGTTCGGTGTCGGCACAGGCACCCTGGTCCGGGATGCGCGACGGCTGTGCCCCGATATCCAGATCCGCGTCGCACGGCCGGAGCGCTACGTGTACTGGCACCACCGCCTGATCGAGGCGATCGACCACGCCATTCCGATCGCCCGCGTCGGCTCGATCGACGAGGTGGCCTGCGAACTGGTCGGCCGCCAGCGTCGGCGCGATGTCGCCGAAGAGATCGCGCAACAGGTGAAGAACGAAATCGCACTGGCCGCACCCGGCGACGCGATCCGCTGCTCGATCGGCATCGCACCGAACGACTTCCTGGCCAAGACCGCGTCGGACATGCGCAAGCCCGACGGCCTCACCGTGATCGAGCTGGCCGACCTGCCGCACGCCTTGCACGGACTGGAACTGCGCGACCTGTGCGGCATCGGCCACTCGATGGAAGCGCGCCTGCACGAAGCCGGCATCACCACCGTGGCCCAGCTCACCGCCGCCGACAAGCATCGGCTGCGGCATGCCTGGGGCGGCATCGAAGGCGAGCGCATGTGGGGCCTGCTGCGCGGCGCCTGGTTGCCGACCGCGCCCACCGAACGCGGCTCGATCGGCCATTCGCACGTGCTGGGCCCGGAACTGCGCACGGCCGTCGGCGCGCGCGCGGTGCTGAAGAAACTGCTGGTGAAGGCTGCGATGCGTATGCGTCGGGAAGAAATGCTCAGCGGTGCGCTGGCGGTACGCATCCGCTTCATCGGCCATGAGCAACGCTGGGAACGCGACCTCGCCTTCGACCCCACCGACGACAGCCGCGAACTGCTGCGGCTGCTGAACGGCGTGCTGGACAGCGGCAACCGACGACGCCCGCTGCCCGGCCCGGCAAATGCCATACCGCTGTCGGTCAGCGTGACCCTGCTGCGGCTGGTGCCGCGCGCACAGAGCAGCGGCTCGTTGTTCGCACCGGCCGGGGACACTGGCCTTGTTGATGCATTGGTCGACCGCATCAACGCGAAGTTCGGCTACAACAAGGTCTACTTCGGCAGCATGCAGCTGGCGCTGGAACACGATGCCGCGCCGATGCGCATCCCGTTCAACCGCGTTCCCGATACGAAGAGCGAGAACGAGGCCACGCACGAGAGCGATGCCAGCCACAACGCACTGTGGCTGCAGTCACTCAATCGCTACAAGGTGCTGGCCGAGGGCGAGCATCGACGGCGCGATCGCGATCGCAAGGATGGCTGATTCCCGGCCATGGCTATCGCTTGAATCACCGTTGCTCATGCATCCTCTCCTCCGTTGCGGGAGGCGACAGTCTGCGGCCTCACGTTGCGTGAGGGTCAAACGGCATGCGGTCGAGCTGCCACGATACTTACGCCGCGGTGCGCCGGGACTGTTGTCGCGGCTTGCCGCGCGTGGCTGCGGCATCCTCGCGCAGGCATTCCTCCAGCCGCGTCAATACGGGCAAGTGCTTGGTGCGAAGCATGACCAGCGCGGTCTGGATGCGCGCCTGGCGCGCCGGTATTTCGCGGATGGACAATGCATCGCGCTGCGGAAAAACTTCCAGTACCGAGCGCGGCACCAAACTCACTCCCACGCCGGCCGCAGCCGCGGCGAAGATCCCGTGATACGAGGCGAATTCCAGCATCCGCGCGGGCACGATGCGCTGCGCGTCCAGCCATTGCTCCAGCCGGCGCCGGTAGACACAGCCCTGGCTGTGATACACCAGTACGGTACCGTCGGCCATCCGCTTCGGGTTCTGCAGCATTACGCTGTCGCGCGCCGCCACCAGCACCAGCTCCTCCACGTATAGCGGCACGCTGCGGAAACGCTCGTCGTCCACCTCGTCGCCCACGATCGCCGCATCCAGTGCGCCGGCCTGCACCTCCGCCACCAGCCCGCGCGAGGAGGCTGTCTGCAGATTCACCCAGATGTGCGGATGGCGGCGGTGGAACTCGGCCAGCGGATAGGGCAGCCGGCTGGCTGCCACGCTCTCCATCGAACCCAGACGCAGACGACCGCCGGTTTCGCCGCTGCGCACGGCCACGCGCGCCTGCTCGGCCAGCTCCAGCATGCGGCGCGCGTAGTCGACCAGCTCCTCGCCCTGTGCGGTGAGGCGCAGGCGCTGACCTTCACGGTGGAACAATTCCACACCCAGCGATGCTTCCAGCTGGTGGATGCGGCTGGTGATGCTGGATTGCGCACGGTGCAGTCGCGCCGCTGCACGACCGATGCCACCTGACGCCACCACGGCCTGAAAGGTTTCCAGTTCACGCAGGTCCATGATCGTTTTTTCCGATTGGTATATTCTAAATTATTCGCTTTATACGATGAATCGGCAAGCCTAGCATGGGCGCATTCCGTTCGTACCGGAGGCTTTATGCGGCCCCCCATTCATCTCGCCATTGCCGGCATGACCGTACTGGCCCTCGCGCTGGGCATCGGCCGTTTTCTGCTTACGCCGCTGCTGCCCCTGATGCAGGCCGATGCCGGGCTGAGCCTGATCAGCGGAGGCTGGCTGGCCTCGATCAACAACTTCGGCTACCTGCTGGGCGCCCTGTTGTGCACGGCACTGGCGATGCCTCAGCGCGCCATGCTGCGCATCGGCATGCTGATGGTGGCGCTGGGCACGCTGGGCATGGGGTTCGTGCCTTCGCTGCCTGTGTGGCTGCTGTGCCGTTTCGTGGCCGGCATGGCCGCCGCCATGCTGATGGTGCACGGCATCGCCTGGTACATGGCACACCTGCGTGCGCATGGACGTGTCGGGCTGGAAGCGCTGCTGTACAGCGGCCCGGGCATGGGCATCGTGGTCAGCGGCGTACTGGTGGCTGCACTGCACGGGTCAGGCCTGGGTTCGGCCCGCTGGTGGCTGATCTTTGGCGCAGCCAGCGCGCTGGCGACCGCTCTGGTATGGCGCACGCTGGATGCGCCACGTCACGCCACCGCGGCGCCGACCCCGACACCTGCGGGCGGACACGGGCCGGCGTGGCCGCTGGTGGCTATCTACGGCCTGTTCGGCTTCAGCTACGTGATCCCGGCGACCTTCCTGCCGCTGATCGCCGATGCGCAGCTGCACCTGCCCGCGCTACGCGAGTGGTTCTGGCCGCTGTACGGCGTGGCCACCGTGGCGGTGACGATGCTGCTGGGCGCCCTGCCTGCGCCGCGCAGCAACTACTCGGGGCTGGCCGGCTGCTGCCTGTCGATGCTGCTGGGTACCCTGCTGTGCCTGTACTGGCCACAGCTGGGCGGCCTGGTGTTGGGCACCATACTGCTCGGCGCGGCGATCACGCCGGTAGTGATGTTCGCGATGCGCGAGGCGACCCGGCTGGCACCGCGCGACCCCACCCGATTGATCGGTGCACTGACCACCGCTTTCGGCATCGGCCAGATCGTGGGACCCCTGGTGGCCGCCAGTCTGGCGCAGCGGCACGGCTTTGCCATGCCGCTGGAACTGGCTGCCCTTGCCGCGGTGATCGCGCTGCTGCTGGCGTTGACGCGCATGCGGCAGGCCACAGGCATGTCAGCCAGTACGCCGCTGCCGCTCATCGCGACAACAGAACCCGTGCATTCGCCTGACGCACCGCTTCGGCAAAGCCATCGAACGGGATATCGGTAATCCCCACCAACCCGATATGGCTGTTCTCGCCATCGAGCAGGCGGCCGGTCACCGGCTGATCGGTGTACTGGAACCAGTGTGCGCCGACCATATCCGGGTCGCTGGCAGCGGCAGCGACGAAGCGCGCATACGCCTCGCCACGCTGCTGCTCGTTCCACACCGACACCACGCCCTTGCCGAACGGACCGCGGTCGTCCGAGCCGAAGTGGAATTCGCTGATCAGCACCGGCTTGTCGAGCTCGTGCATCGCTGCCGCATCGAAGCCGTGCTGCGGCAGGTCCGCGTACACGTTGAAGCTGACCACATCGCAGTACTGCGCGCAGGCGGCGACAGCTTCCGGCGTGTTCACCGCGAAGCGGCCACCAAGGAACAGATGGTGCGGATCATGGCGGTGGATCGCCTCGGCGACCACGCGGAAATAGGTGTCGGCATATTCGCGTAGCCACGCGCTGTAATCCTCGGCAATCGCCGGATGCGCCTCGTCCGGATTCGGCGGCACAAACCCCGGCGCCTCCAGCGCGTCCCACGACGCCAGCGGAAGATTCCACGCACCACCCAGCTTGATCGGGTCGCTGTATTTTTTCTTCAGCATGGCGATGAACGCCTGTTTGGCCGGGCTGTTCGCATCGCCACGCAAGGTACCGGTCGCCAGTCCCCAGCGACCCTGCGGCCCCTGGCCCGCCCAGGCCAGCTCGTTGTCGGCGAAGTAGCCGAGCAGCCATGGATCGTCACGCACGTTCGCGGTTGCTTTCACCACAGCCTGTTCGGCGGCCTGCACAAAGCGCGGGTCGAACGGGTCGGGCATGCGGCCCCAGTAGTCGTAGCCGCTGGCGACGTTCGCATAGTTGCCCGCGATATTGATCGAGCGCGTATACGGCAGCCGGTGCACCGCTCCCAACGCATCGTCGCTCCAGTTGCCGACAGTGTTGAAGCCCCAGGCACGCAGGCGATCCAGCGTGCGTGTGCGCCATGCGGCCAGCCAGTTTTTGCCGTCGACGCGATACAGATTCGCCGCGTAGAAATCGAACCAGCGCCCGTGGTTGTAGCCGATACCTGTGCTGGCGCCCTGATCGGCCCGGCGGCTATCGCCGCTGCCGTAGAACGGTGCCCACTCGCCGCTGTCCGGCGGCAAGTCCCTGAACATGAACTCGCGACCTTCGACATAGCTGCGGCTGCCGTCGGCGACCACGGCGTTGACGCCAAGCGAGAAGAACGCATGGCCGTCCGGCGTCACCAGCCACCAGCGGCCGCCCAGTTTCTGGGTGTGGAACCAGCCGGTCCGATCCAGGCCGTGGACATCCAGACGTCCGCCATAGCGATCCCGATCCTTCGGCAGTTCACTGACCTGGATCGCGCCAGCCTTCGCCTGTGCCGCACGCAAGGCCTCGTCCGAATCGACTTTCTCCGGCCAGTGCCCACGCGTGTACTGCCCGTAGCGATCGACGATGCCGGCATAGGCATCGTGCAAGGCCGCCTCACCGGCGGCCGTCTCGACGCGCCCCAGCAACACAGTCTGTGCCGCCTGCGGCGCGGGCATGCCAATGCGCACGGCATGCACCTGGTGCAGGTCCAGCGTGCCTTCCACCGTGGTTGCCAGCAAGGTGCTGTGGCCGGCATCGTCGAACGGCATCGGCGGCCCGACCTGCATGCCGAACGCGCGCGGAGACACGGCATGGAGTGGGATCACCAACGCCTGCGGTGATCCGGGCGGCAGGCCGACCGTCGCATGCAGATGCTGGCCCGCGCCGGCACCGTCGATATCGATATCGAGCGTCACCGCCCATGGCATGGCGTTCTGCACGCCAACGCGCAGTTCGCCACGCGATGACCAGTCCCACGTTCCGCTGGCGGGTGTGATGACGATCTGTGGATGCGCCGCCGCCTGGAACGCATACCGTTGCTGCGTCACGCCGATGCTGGCGTGCTCGGCAGAACCGATTCGCTGCACCCGGTCAAGCGTGATACGTGATGCGGCATCGGAACCGGCCAGGTCGATCACCCCGGGTGACGCCGCATGGCAGGCGCTCAGCCCGCAAAGACACAACCAGATCAGTGCAAGACGTCTCATCAGCAACCATCCTTCGTGTCAAACCTGCGGGAGGCCTCAGCCCCGACGACTCCCGTTTTATTGCCGGCCACAGCGTCGCGGCTGAAGCAGCTCCCGCAAAGGCCACCAGCGGGAGCGCCGCCTTTACTCTTCATCAGGCGTGGTTTGAACCATCCATCGAAAGCCCGCACGAGACTTGCATGGGACCATGAACTCCCGCCAGGGATCAGGGATGCCTGCGCGTCCAGCGCTGCCAGCCGTAATAAACCGGCACACCCAGCGCGATGATCGCCAGGCTCATGCCCGCGTCGGCGGGCTTCGCGATCGCGGTGGCGGCAATCACGCACAGCACGGTGACCACGAACACCAGCGGCAGCAGCGGAAACAGCGGCACGCGATACGGTGCCGGCTCGTCTACAAACTTCCAGCGATACCAGAACAGCGTGCCGATGCCGAACGCATGGCCCAGCCATTCGCCCACCGTGGTGTAGTCCACCAGCTGGCCGAAGCTGCCCCACAGCACGAGCACCACGGTCCACACGCCCAGCAGAACCAGCGCGATCTGTGGCGCGCGCGTGCGCGGATCGATGTAGCCCACCGCGCGAAACAGCAGGCCGTCCGCGCCCATCGTCTGCAGCACGCGTGCGCCGCCGGCGATGGCGATACTGCAATAGCCGAAGGTGGAGCAGGCGATTCCCACCGCCATCAACCTGGCGCCACCGGCGCCGAACAGCCGGCTCATCAGGTCCGCCGCTGGTGCCTGGCTGGCGGCCAGCCCGGCATGGCCCAGCCCGGCGAGATAGGCCACGTTGGCCAGCACGTAGCACAGCACGACACCCACCATGCCCAACGCCAGCGCACGCGGCAACGTGCGCTGCGGATTGCGCACCTCGCCAGCCAGGTCGTTGAGGTAGTGGAAGCCGCCGTAGGTGAACAGCACCGGCAGCAGTGCGCCCACAAAAGCGCCGTCAGCCACCGGATGCACCCTATCCACCGCCAGCACACCACCCAGATGCCCATGTGCCAGCACCAGCCCCGCCACGACCAGCAGTGCGATCGCCGCCAGCTTCAGCACCGCGAAAATGTTCTGCATCAACGCGCCGGCACGGATGCCAAACAGGTTCACTCCCACGATGAACACGATCGCGCCCACCGCCGACGGTTTGATCCACAGATCCGGCAAGCCGACCGCGCTGCAGAAGTAATCGGCGAACGTGGTGGCCACCGCCGCCACGCTGCCGGGGTAGTTGATCAGCGCCATCGTCCAGCCGAACAGGAACGCCGGCAACACGCCGAACGCCTCGCGCAGATAGAGGTAGATGCCACCCGCATGCGGTCGACGTGACCCCAGCTCCGCATAGCACAGCACCCCGGCCAGCGTGAGCAGACCGCCCAGCGCCCACAGCACCAGCAGTGGCAGGCCCGAGCTGGTGCGCTCGGCGACGGTGGCTGGCGTGCGGAAGATGCCCGCCCCGATCACACCGCCGATGACGATCATCGCGGCGTCCCAGGTATTCAGGCGACGGGCATAGGCATTGGCGGGTTCGGTCAGCATGGGCACTACCTTGCCATTGTGGGCGGTGGTTCGGCCAGTACCGCATGGCATGCACATGTTTCGCCGATCAGTGCAGGGGAGCGGCTGCCCTCCGGCAAATTGACAATCGCCAGCCACGCCGAAACACTATCGACGGCAGCGCGCCACAGGCTGCCGGTTTGTCGTGCAGCGACCATTCGCTGCGCCATCGTTGTCGAGGGGTGCTGCAGCGGATGCTTATCCGCCACGCTCGGCATGCGACTCCATCGCAAGGGCGCCCTTTCCATTGATTGGAGGTGTCGCCATGTCCACTCACGCCGCCGCTCGCCGGCTCGCCCTTGCCACATCCGCGGATTACCCGTCCGTCCAGCCCGACGATGCCGGTCTTGCCGCATCGCTGGAATACCTCGGCATCCAACCGGTCGTCTGCGTATGGAATGACCCGGACATCGACTGGTCGACGTTCGATGCCGTGCTGATCCGTACCACCTGGGATTACTTCAAACATTACGCGTCGTTCCTGCAGTGGCTGGATCGGCTCGATCAACTGGGCATTCCCACGATCAACGACAGCCAGCTGCTGCGCTGGAACAGCGACAAGCGCTACCTGCTCGAACTGGCACAGCACGGTGTCGGCATCATCCCCACCCGGCTTGCCGGTGGGCGCGAGCTGCGCGACATGCTGGCGGATATGCAAGGCCGGCAGGTGGTGATCAAGCCAACGGTCAGCGGCGGCGCCTGGCATACGCTGCGAGGCATCGTCGGCGACGAGGCCTTCGCCCAGGCCGTGGCGCAGCTGCCGCTCGAATACGACTACCTGGTGCAGCCGTTCGTGCCGGAAATCGTCACCGACGGCGAGTGGTCGCTGCTGTATTTCGCCGGAAAATTCAGCCACGCCGTGATCAAGTACCCGGCATCCGGCGACTACCGCGTGCAGGGCGAATACGGTGGCAGCGCCGAACCGGTCCTGCCGAGCGCAGCGACACTGGCCGCCGCCGAACGTGCGCTGGCCGCGGTCGCCGAGATCGGGCATGGCGATCACGCGTACGTGCGCGTCGACGGCGTGATCTGCGCCGGCCAGTTCCTGATCATGGAACTGGAGCTGATCGAGCCGTTCCTGCATCTCGCCGTGCGGCCAGCGGCGGCCGAAAGCCTTGCGATGCAGATCGCCGTGCGGCTGGCCCGCATCCATGAGCGGCAAACCGAGTCAGGCTGAGGAGTCCATGATGTCCGGCACAGCGCAAGCCAGCGAAAACCTGTTCTCCTACGGCACGCTGCAGGACGAAGCCGTCCAGCTCGCGACGTTCGGACGCCCGCTGCCGGGCAAGCCGGATGAGCTGCGCGGCTACCACTGCACGATGCTGGAGATCCGTGACACGCAGGTGATCGCCACCAGCGGTGCCACGCACCATCCCATCATCCATCACACCGGCGATCCGACCCACACCGTGAAGGGCACGGTGCTGTGCATCACGCCGGACGAACTCGCACACGCCGATGCCTACGAGGTCGACGATTACCGGCGCACCCGCGTCACGCTCGCCTCCGGTCGGCGTGCATGGGTATACGTGCAGACCGACCCAGGCTCCACGTGAATGGCTGGAGCCTGCATGCCTGCCCGCGCAACGCAGGCAGGCGCGCAGGCTCTAGAATCGGAGCCACCCCCTCGATCCACCACGTGCCCGCCTTGTCCCGCAAAATCCTGCATATCGACATGGACGCGTTCTACGCATCGGTGGAGCAGCGCGACGACCCGTCGTTGCGCGGCAAGCCGGTGGCGGTGGCATGGCGTGGCGCACGCTCGGTGGTGTGCGCGGCGAGCTACGAGGCACGCGTGTTCGGCGTGCGTTCGGCGATGCCGGCGATCCGCGCGGAGCGGCTGTGCCCGCAGCTGGTGTTCGTGCCGCCGGATTTCGTGCGCTACAAGGCCGTATCCCGTCAGGTGCGCGAGATCTTCGCGCGGCATACCGAGCTGATCGAGCCACTGTCGCTGGACGAGGCCTATCTCGACGTGACCGTGACGAAGACCGGCCTGCCTTCGGCCACGGCCACCGCCGAGGCGATCCGCGCCGCGATCCGCGAAGAAACGCAACTCACTGCATCGGCCGGGGTGGCGCCCAACAAGTTCCTGGCCAAGATCGCCTCGGACTGGAACAAGCCGAACGGTCTGTTCGTGATCCGCCCGCAGCAGGTCGAGGTGTTCCTCACACCACTGCCGGTCGGCCGCCTGCCCGGCGTCGGCAAAGTGATGGAGGCAAAACTTGCCGTGCTCGGCATCAACACGGTCGGCGAACTGCGCGCGCATGCGCTGGCGGAACTGGAGCAGCGCTTCGGTCGCTGGGGCCGGCGCCTGCATGAACTGGCGCGCGGCATCGACGAACATGCGGTGCAGCCCGAACGACCGACCTTGCAGGTTTCCGCCGAGGACACCTTCGAACACGACCTGCTGCTGGAAGAACTCGAACCGCACATCCGCCGGCTCGCCGAGAAGGCCTGGGCCGGCCACCAGCGCGAGCAGGGTCGTGTGGCACGCACCGTCGTGCTGAAGCTGAAGACATCGGATTTCCACACGCTCACGCGCAGTCTCACTCCCGCCGCACGCCCGCAGTCGGCGACCGAACTGGCCGACATCGCCTGTGCGTTGCGCGAACGCGTGGAACGTCCTGTCGACAGCCGCTACCGGCTTGTGGGCGTGGGGTTGGCCGGCTTCGTGGAGCAGGACAGTTATCAGGCTCAGAGCGATCTCTTCGACATCGCCACGGAATGAGTCCGGCCGCTCGCGGCATGCGTGCACTTCAATTGCCGATCACAAATCCGCTACGCTGCGCCGCGCGCGAACTGCCACCAGTGGAGTACACGATGCACCTCGAATTACCCAATGTCCGCATCCAGTCGATGAAGGACTTCGTCAAGCACTACCTGATGATCGTGCTCAGCATCCTCACCGCGCTGGGACTGGAGGCATGGATCGAGCATGCACACCACACACATGCAGCGGAGGCGGCGAGCCGGCAGATGACGGCCGAGCTGCGCCACAATCTTGCCGAGACACGCGATTCGCTGCGGCGGAACGACGCGACCCTGCAGGCTGTCGGGAAGCTCGACGCCACGGTCATCGCCGACCTGAAAAGCGGCCTGCCGGCTGCCACCATCAACCAGCACATCCGTGCACAAAAAGCGGGTTTCCTGCTCAATCTGAATTGGCCAAGCCTGCCTTCGTCAGCCTGGGATGTGGCTGTGGCGAATCAGTCGGTGAGCTGGATCGAACCGGCCAGCCTGAAGAGGTATTCCGCCGCCTACGCAGCCCAGCGTGAATTGAACGACTGGGTGCAGCACGACAGCATGCTGATGCTGGACATGCCCAGGGTGATCAATTTCAAGACCGACCTCGACCTGGACCACGACGTCGATCCCCAGGCATTTCTCTACACACTGCAGCAGCTGAATACGACCAACACCAGCCTGAAGAACAACCTGCAGGAACTGGAGAAACATCTCGTCGATGCCGTGCCGGACGAAACGGCCGCGGGCCAGTAACCGAACCGCGCCGGGCTGACGCCTCCATGTTCGCTCAGTCCGCAGCGGGCAGCGTGTACTCGAAATCGTAGAAATGCTGGCCGCCGGTGATCGTGATCGCCAGTGTGCCGGCCAGCCCCTGCAGCTCATCGCTGCCCGAATCGGGCACCACCGTGATGATCAATTGCGGCGTACCGCGCGTCATGATGCCGCTGTGCTGCAGCGCGAACGCGCCGCTGCGTCCATGCAGCGTGCCGCTGACCCGCTCCAGCGCGACATAGCCGGCCGAACCCTCGATCGCGGTGCGGGTGGCCAGCATCTGGCCCTTGCCGGTCGCCGCAAGGTCGCCGTGATACTGCTTGTCCAGCGCCATCCGGCCGATGCTGGCATCGCCGACACTCTCTTCGGCCGGCTGCGGGATCATCTTCACTTCGAACGTGCCGCTGGCATGCATGATGGCAACTTCCCGTGGTGTGCAAGGCGACCAGGCGACTCTGACAGGCTCAACCGGTCTCGTTGGCAGCACTATATTCTCCTGCCTGGCAGGCATTCCATGCGCAACCCCTCAGGGGCCTGACACCGTGCTGGTACCGGATGGAGACGCGCTGTTCTGGGCAGCACGAAAACTTGCCGCCATGAAGTGCCTGGGGACGCCGTTTTCGGCCGGGGTTCTCTTCAGAAAGGCTGCCGCGGCAGCATCGTGTTTCAGGTAAGTGTCGAGGAAATTCATCGTGTAGCGCGCGACCCAGGCGTAACTCGTGTTGGCGTCATCCTGTCCGTAGTCGGCCACCTGATCTTCGGCAAAGCGCTGCGCACTCTTCCTGCGTCGAAACATGGAGCTGAATTCCCCGTGCGCCATGCCCACCATGTTGACGGTGAAGAGATCACCGTGCGTCCAGGCGTTCAGAATGTTTGGTCCCACCCTGTCCGCTGGAGGACCGTCATGATATTTCTCGAAATCTTCCAGAAAGTTCGGGTATTCCGACGTGAAGAAAGCAAGCGGAATGTCCATCCGCTCGGCATGAACATCACCGGCTTTCTTCACGAGTCCGGGAAAATAACGCATGCTGCCGTCCATCTCTGCCAGGGCACCGATGCGGGAATCCCGTGCCGCGGCAAACAGGCTCGATATGCCTCCCCAGCTCCAGCTCACCACGGCGACCCGGGATAGATCCGCATCGGGAAGCGTTCTGGCAAACGTAATGAGAAACGAGATATCGCCGGCCTGCGCGTTGATCCCGCCCAGATCGTCCGTCATGTCGCGCGTCGACACGCCCATCGACGGACTCGCCAGAACCACGTAACCGTGACTGGCCAGGTACTCGCACAGATCAGCGTTCTCCCAGGAAACAGAAGAATCGCTGGGCGCATAAATCAGAACCGGATAATGACCTTCTGATACTTTCGCTTCCCATACCGCCAACAGCGGGGTATCGAAGGACGTCTTCAACAGTGAGCGCCACCGATTGTCTTTTTCATCCGGGGCATTGAACTGGATCTCCGTGTCGGCCAGCCGGACATAATCCCCAACAGTCATCGGTTTGGCTTGGCTTTTCAGCGCCGGATACCAGATCAGGGTTTGCAACGGGCGGGCACCATCCTTGATGGACGGCTTTCCCGGGCTCTTGGGCGCCGAAGGGAAGCTGCGGGAGTGATCGTATTGATTCACCACCTTCAGCCCTACCGGATACGGACCCGGCTTTTCCAGGAACCGGAATGAAGACGCCTGGGCAACCGCGGACATGGAAATGAGGCATGCGCACAACGCAAGCAAGATGACCGGGATTTTGGGTTGCACAGTAGCTTTCCTTCCAACGCGGTCGTGGGGGGAGCACCTGCCGAGGGTGGCGAGCCCGACCCGCCGATGCACGGCGCGTCGGACGCAACTCAGCTGAGCCGCCGCGAGATCGCGAAGAACGCCAGGTTGCCCAGGCCGGTGGCGCCAGCCAGCACGGCGACGAGGCCGGGGGTGACTTCCTGCCAGTTGAACCACTGGATCAGGCCGAAGCCGACTGCGACCGAGACCAGCACGATGCCCCAGCGCAACGAGGAGTTGCGCCGACGCAGAGCCTCGTCGCGCAGGATCGAATTGACCAGATCCTCGGAACCGCCGGCATTGACCATGTGCCGGCGCACCATGGCGTCGACGCAGACCTTGATCGAGTAGGCAATGCAGATGAACAGGCTGATCGGGATGAAATCGCCGAAATTCATGGGGCTCTCCTTGGGTTGATGGCGAAATGACTGGCTGTCGAGACCATAGATACGGCCACCCTCGCGACGGTTGCAGCCATCCACTTGCAACCATTGGGGCGATGCGCGTATCCCTTGCGGCATGGAAGACATCCGCAGCAGCCCGGACCGCGAACTGGTCGACGCCGTGCTGGCCAACCGGCCGGGTGCGTTCGAGCGCCTGGTCCGCGAGTATCAGGGCCTGTGCTGGCACATCATCCACCGGATGGTGCGCCACCCCGAGGACGCGCGCGAGCTGTGCCAGGACACCTTTCTGCGGGTACATCAGTGCCTGCACCAGTATCGTTACGAGAGCGCGTTGAAATCGTGGATCGGACGCGTGGCCTACACGATCGCGCTGCGTCATCTGCAGCACAAGCGCATCCCGCTGCTCGAAAACACCGACGACGGCGATGACTATGCGCTGGTGGAAAACATCGGTGACGGCTTCGACCTCGAAGCCGCCTGTGCCGACGAGGAAACCATGCAGCACCTGCATGCCGCCATCGAGACGCTGCCGCCATTGCAGCGCACGGTGCTGACGTTGTATTACCTCGAGGAAATCACGATACCCGAAATTGCCCGGATCACCGGGCTGGCCAGCGGCACCATCAAGAGCCACTTGTTCCGGTCACGACTGCGCCTGCGCGGCGCACTCGAAGCCCGGACCGGAGTTGCAGCATGAACCACGACATCGACGACACCATCCCGCCCTTCGACGACCCGGCCCGCGAACGCGAATGGCTGGCGCAGGAACGCGCCATGCGGCGCGAGCGCCTGCACCTCGATCCCGCAGGCGATGATACAAAAGCCTTGCGCTATCGCATGCTGGCGCGTGCATTGCGGCAACCGCCGCAGGAATCCCTGCCATCCGATTTCGCCCGGCACGTGGCCACCTTGGCCGGCGCAGGCATGACGGCCAAACCGACTTCCGGCACCCGCTTCGAACTTGCCCTGACGATCTCGCTCGTCATCGCCTTCGTGCTGGCCGGCGGCTGGGCGACAGTGATCTACGGCAACGCGTGGCTGCCCTCGATCAGCGCGACACTACCCGCGCCCGATCCATCGGCCATCCGCTGGCTGCTGGCTTTCGCCGGTTGCATCGGCATGTCGTGGCTGCTGGGCTCGTGGCAGCAGCACAGGCATGGGCGCGACTGACACCTGAGATATGCGCCGGCCGATCACTCCACTCAAAGATCCAGCACTGCATCCAGTCCGCGGTGCAAGCCAACCAGCCCCGGCACCTTGCGGATCGCCAGCAACGCGCCGCCGACATAAGGCTTCGCGCTGCTGCCGGCGTTATGGCGCAGGCTCAACGTCTGGTCCGGCATGCCGAAGATCGTCTCGACCCCGATCACGAAACCCGGCAGGCGCAGCGCATGCACCTGGCTGCCGGCCAGCGTGCCGCCACGCGTCTCGCGCACGCCGATGGTCTGCTCCAACGGCACCTCCAGCGTCGGCTGGCGCACCTTGCCCAGCCGCCCGGCCAGTTCGCGCACGGTGCCGCTGGGCGCATCCGGCTTGCCGGCCGAGGCGTAGTCGATGATCTCCCATTGCGGGATCAGCTTCGCCGCCATCTCGGCAAACTTGATCAGCAGCACCGCGGTCAACGCGAAGTTGCCGCAGGCCAGCACGCCACGCTGCCGTTCGCGCGCCAGCGCATCGATCTGCGCGTAATCCTCGTCGGTGAGGCCCGACGTGCCGACCACCACATGCGCGCCGTGTTCCAGTGCGGCAAGGATGTTCGCCTTCGCGCTGTCGGGCCTCGTGTATTCGACGAAGACGTCGCAGGGCTGCGTCAACGCTTCGGCCGCGCTGGCAAAGATTGGCGTCGCCAGTCGCGACTCGACCAGCACCTCGCCGAGCTGCTGCCCGGCGTGCTTGCGTGCCACCGCGGCGACCAGCGTCAGATCATCGGCTGCAGCGATACCGCGGGCCAGTTCGGAGCCGGCCCAGCCGGTGGCGCCGGCGACACATACCATCAGTGACATGACGACCTCGTTCTTCGTGATGTGATCGCGTCAGAGTAATCTGGTGGCGAGGAATTGTCCTGCAAGACAAACCAGCGAATCGAGCATGACCATCAAGAATCAGCCGCTGTCGATTGCCGTCCTGCTCGGCTCGGTGCGTCATGCACGAATGGGCATACGCGCAGCGAAGCTGGTGATGCAGGCGCTAGCAACGCGCGGCCATGAGGCAGTCCTGGTCGATCCGATGGAAGTGCGATTGCCCCTGCTCGACCGCATGTACAAGGAATATGCACCAGGTACGGCACCCGAAATGCTGGAGAACCTGGCCACGCTGTATCGCCGCGTCGACGGCTTCCTGATCGTCAGCGGCGAATACAACCACGGCATCCCGCCGGCGATGAAGAACCTGCTCGATCATTTCCTCGAAGAGTATTTCTGGCGACCGTCCGGCATCGTCTGCTATTCCGCCGGCCAGTTCGGTGGCGTGCGCGCGGCCGTCGCCCTGCGTGCCACGCTGGCCGAACTGGGCATGCCGAGCGTTCCCAGCGAGTGCGCAATTCCGCGTATCGCTTCATCGCTCGACGAAGACGGCCACGCGCAGAACGAACATGTCACGCACACGCTCGATCGCTTCCTCGACGAATTCCTCTGGTATGCCCGTGCCCTGAAGCGCGAACGGCTGGACGGTACGCCGTATTGAATGCGCAGGCACAACCGGTAGAAGCGGACGGCAGCTGGTGCCTGTACCTGATCGAATGCCGCAATGGCAGCTATTACGCCGGCATCACCAATCGCCTCGACGCACGCTACGCCGCACACGTGGCCGGACGCGGCGCTCGCTACACCCGCGCCAACCCGCCGTTGCGGTTGCTGGGCTTTCGCAGCTATCCGGATCGCGCCAGTGCTTCGCGTGCGGAGTGGGCGATCAAGCAGTTGCCGCGAGAGAAGAAGCTGGCGTTTCTATTTGCCCATTCGCCGGAACAGTTGCCGATACCAGCAGTGATCTTTTGATCAAATCCAGTCAAAGGTGGTCCGAATAAGTCTTCGCCGTCATTCCAGCGGAAGCTGGAATCTAGTGTCTTCGGCGAATTGCAGCGGCACTGGATCCCAGCTTTCGCTGGGATGACGAATTATTCAGACCATGCCTAGCCAGCACTTTGCACACGTCACCTCAATACCCGATCACCTCGCCATCCTTGCGCATCTCGGTGGCGCCCCAGTACACGTGCTGTTTGGCGTCGAACATGATCGCCTCGTAACCACCGAAGTTGCCGGTGCCCGGCACGACCTTGTAGCCGCGCCTGGCCAGTTCAGCCTTCACCGCGGGGTCGAAGCCCGACTCCATCTCCACCGTACCGATGCCCTGCGACGCTTCGCCAGTGGGTTCGGCGTTGCCGTAGTGACGCCAGCGCGCGGCATCGCCGGCATCCTGCACGTTCATGCCGTAGTCGATCATGTTGGTCAGCACCTGGATGTGGCCTTGCGGCTGCATGTCGCCGCCCATCAGGCCGAACGCCATGTACGGTACGCCGTCCTTCATCACGAAGCCGGGGATGATGGTGTGGAACGGTCGCTTGCCGGCGGCGTAGACATTCGCCGCGCCGGGCTTGAGCGAATACAGCTCGCCGCGATCCTGGAACATGAAGCCCAGGCCGTCGGCGACCAGGCCCGAACCCATGCCGCGGTAGTTGGACTGGATGATCGACACCATCATGCCGTCCTTGTCGGCGGTGGTGAAATAAGTGGTGTCGCCGTTGAACAGCTTCGGATCGCCGGGTCCGATATCCGGATTGGCGTGCCCGGGATCGATCAGCTTGCGCCGCTGGTCGGCGTAACCCTTGGACAACAGACCCTTCATCGGCACGTCGACGAAGCGCGGATCGGCGTAGTACCTGGCCAGATCTTCGTAGGCGAGGCGCTTGGCTTCCAGCATGGTGGTGAGTGCATCGGCGCTGCCCACGCCCATCTTCTTCAGGTCGAAGCCCTTGAGCAGCTGCAGCATTTCCAGCGCGGCGAAGCCCTGCCCGTTCGGCGGCAGTTCGTAGACGTCGTAGCCGTGGTAGTTCACCGATTGCGGTGTCACCCACTCGCCGTGGAAGCCGGCAAAATCCTCGTAGCGCAGGTCGCCGCCGATGCGCTTGAAGTAGGCGTCCATGGTGTGCGCAATCGCGCCCTTGTAGAACGCATCGCGGCCACCCTGCGCGATCAGCGTCAGCGTGCGGGCCAGGTCGGGATTGCGGAACACCTCGCCTTCGGCTGGCGTGTGGCCGTCGATCAGATAAGTGTGGCGCGCATTCGCGCTTTCCTCGATCAGCCCGTGCCACCGGTCGAACGCCGCCATGTTGCTCTTCCAGTACTTGGCAACCAGCTGGGTGACCGGGAAACCCTTCTGCGCATAGCCGATCGCCGGCGCCAGGTCGTCGGCCAGCGAGAGCTTGCCGAACTTGTCGTGCAGCGCACCCCAGGTATCGACCGTGCCCGGCACGGTGATCGGCAGCGAGCCGACGGCAGGAATGTGATCCTCCGCCGGCAGGCCGGCCTTGAGATAGGCCGCCTTCACCTCGGCCTGCATCTTCGCCAGGTCGCGGCCCTTCGCTGACGGACCGGAACCGTTATAGCCGTAGAGCTTGTGCGTTTTCGGATCCCACACGATCACGAAGCAGTCGCCGCCGATGCCGTTCAACACCGGCTCCATCAGGCCGAGCGCCGCATTCGCCGCGATCGCGGCATCCACCGCGCTGCCGCCCTTCTTGAGGATGTCGATCGCGATCTGCGAGGCCAGCGGCTGCTCGGTCGCCGCCATGCCGTGCTGGGCCAGCACCGGCGAGCGCGAGGCCCAGGGTTTACCTGAGTAGCGATCGCCCCGGCCGACATCCGCACTGACATTCGTCGCGGCCGCCAGCCCCACCAGCAGGGCGGCGGCAGTAGCGATCCGGATCTTCGAAAGACGCATCACGATTCCTCCGGAGCGACCCTGCATTTATTTCACTACGACGGTGCGACTCACTTTTTCTTCGGCAGGTACAGGTCGGTAATCGTGCCTTCGTACACTTCCGCCGCCATGCCGACCGATTCGCTCAGCGTGGGATGCGGATGGATGGTGAGGCCGATGTCGGCCGCTTCGCTGCCCATCTCGATCGCATGCGTGATCTCGGCAATCAGGTCGCCCGCATGCACGCCGACGATGCCGCCGCCGACCACGCGATGGGTTTCCTCGTCGAAGATCAGCTTGGTGAAGCCTTCGGTGCGATCGATGCCGATCGCGCGGCCGCTGGCCACCCACGGGAACTTGCCCACGCCGATCTTCAAGCCCTTTTCCTTCGCCTCGCGCTCGGTCACGCCGACCCATGCCACTTCCGGATCGGTGAAGGCCACGGACGGGATCACCCGCGCATCGAAATAGCTCTTCATGCCGGCCACGACTTCCGCCGCCACGCGCGCCTCATGCGTGGCCTTGTGCGCCAGCATCGGCTGACCGACCAGGTCGCCGATCGCGAAGATGTGCGGCACGTTGGTGCGCATCTGCGCGTCGACGTTGATGAAGCCACGCTCGGTCACCGCAACGCCAGCCTTGTCGGCGCCGATCTTGCCGCCGTTCGGCGAACGACCCACCGACACCAGCACGCGATCAAACAGCGTGCTCGCCGGGATGCTGTCGCCTTCGTAGCTGACCTCGATGCCCTTCTTGGTCGCCTTCGCCTGGACCACCTTGGTCTTCAGGTGCACGCCCTTGAGCTTGCCGCCGAGACGCTTGGCCAGCGGCTTGATCAGGTCGGCATCGGCGCCGGGGATGAGCTGGTCCATGAACTCGACCACGGTCACTTCGCTGCCAAGCGCGCCGTACACCGTCGCCATTTCCAGGCCGATGATGCCGCCGCCCACGACCAGCAAGGTCTTCGGCACGTCCTTCAGTTCCAGCGCACCGGTGGAGTCGACGATGCGCTCGTCGTCCCACGGGAAGGCGGGCAGCTTCACCGACTGCGAACCGGCGGCGATGATCGCGTTTTCGAAACGGATCAGCTTCACGCCATCCCTGGTCTGGACTTCCATTTCGTTCGGCGATACGAACATGCCCGCGCCTTCGAGCGTCCGCACCTTGCGCTGCTTCGCCATCGAGCGGAGGCCGCCCGTGAGCTGGCCGACCACCTTGTCCTTGAAACCGCGAAGCTTGTCGATGTCGATCTTCGGCGCTCCGAAACTGACGCCGTGCGAGGCCATCGCGGCAGCCTCGTCGATCACCGCGGCCGCGTGCAGCAGCGCCTTTGACGGGATGCAGCCCACATTGAGGCAGACGCCGCCGAGCGTGGCATAGCGCTCCACCAGTACGGTGTCGACGCCGAGATCCGCGGCACGGAACGCGGCGGTATAGCCGCCGGGGCCGGAGCCGAGCACGACCAGCTTGCATTCGATATCGGCCTTGCGTCCTGAGGCGCTCGCCGCCGATGGAGCCGGCGCAGGCTTGGCCGGAGCCGGAGCGACAGCAGCAGGCGCAGCAGCCTTGGGCGCTTCCGCTTGCGGAGCCTCGGCCTTGGGCGTTGCGGCATCACCGGCCACTTCCAGCACCGCGATCACCGCACCTTCGGAAACTTCATCGCCCACCTTGAGCTTGAGCTCCTTGATCACGCCGGCGGCGCTGGAAGGAATCTCCATCGTCGCCTTGTCCGACTCCAGCGTGATCAGGCTCTGTTCCTTCGCCACGGTGTCGCCGGCTTTCACCAGTACTTCGATCACCGGCACGTTGTCGTGACCGCCGATGTCGGGAACCTTGATTTCGATCGTGTTGGCCATCGTCGTCTCTCCCGGTCAGAGCAGCAGGCGGCGGATGTCGCCGAGCTGGGTGGCGAGGAAGGACGCGAAGCGCGCGGCGAGCGCGCCGTCGATCACGCGATGGTCATAGGACAGGGACAATGGAAGAACCAGCCGCGGCGCGAATTCCTTGCCGTTCCACACCGGCTTGGTCGCTGCCTTGGAAACACCGAGGATGGCCACTTCGGGCGCGTTGACGATCGGCGTGAACGCGGTACCACCGATACCGCCCAGTGAGCTGATCGAGAAGCAGCCGCCGGACATCTCGGCCGGGCCGAGCTTCTTGTCGCGCGCCTTCTTCGAAATCTCGCCGAGTTCGCGGGCCAGGTCGAGCAGGCCCTTCTTGTCGACGTCGCGGATCACCGGCACCACCAGGCCGTCGGGTGTATCCACCGCGATGCCGATATGGAAATACTTCTTGAGGATCAGCTTCTCGCCGGTCTCGTCGAGCGAGGCGTTGAACTGCGGGAACTGCTTCAGCGCCGCCACCACCGCCTTCATCTGGAACACCAGGGGGGTGACCTTGAGCTCCTTGTTCTCTTCGCCGAGCTTCTTGCGGAACGCCTCCAGCTCGGTGATGTCGGCATCCTCGTGCTGGGTGACGTGCGGGATCATCGCCCAGTTGCGCGCGAGGTTGGCACCGGAAATCTTCTGGATGCGCGAGAGCGGCTTTTCCTCGATCTCGCCGAACTTGGCAAAGTCGACCTTCGGCCATGGCAGCAGATTGAGTCCGCCGACCGAGGCGGATGCGCCGGCGACCGGACGAGCGCCGGAGGCGAGCGCATGCTTCACATACGCGCTGACGTCCTCGCGCTGGATGCGGCCACCGCGACCGCTGCCCTTCACCTGCTGAATGTCCACGCCCAGTTCGCGCGCAAATGCGCGGATCGCCGGGCTGGCATACGGCGCGTCGCCCGGCATCACGATGCTGGCGTCGAGCGGCGGACGCGCCGCGGGGGCCACGTCGCCTTCCGGTGCGTTGCCCGGCTGCACGCCCTGTCCGGCGATCGGCGCAGGCTTCACCTCGACCGGCGGCGGCACGGCAGCCTTTGCAGGCGCTGGAGCCGGTGCGGCGGTTTTCGGTGCCTCGGCGGCAGGTGCAGCGACGGCGCCATCGGTCTCGATGATCGCGATCACCGCGCCCTCGGACACTTCGTCGCCCACCTTGAGCTTCACTTCCTTCACCGTGCCAGCGAACGGCGCGGGAACTTCCATGGTGGCCTTGTCCGACTCCAGCGTGATCAGGCTCTGCTCCTTCTCCACACGGTCGCCGGCTTTCACCAGCACTTCGATGACGGGTACGTCGGCATGACCGATATCGGGGACAAGGGCTTCTTTGAGATCGGCCATGGGGGCTCCTGCGATGACAAGGGCGTACCGCTCGGGGATGGCGGACGCGAACAAGGCTTCAATCATAGCGAAGCTGTACCGATTCGTATTGCACAAAGCGCCGCAAGCCCGTGCCGGCGCCAACCATGCGCACGCGTATGCATGACCTTGAGCGCACGCATGCCCCCTGTCGATCCCCTAATCTGAGGTCCAGCCAACACCGCGCCGGGCGGTACAAGGAAGCCAGCCATGCTGACGATTCGGGACCTGTCGAAAACCTACGCGAACGGAGTGCGGGCATTGCGCGGCGTGTCGCTGGATATTCCCAACGGCATGTTCGGCCTGCTCGGCCCGAACGGTGCCGGCAAGTCGTCGTTGATGCGCACGATCGCCACCTTGCAGGACCCGGACGAAGGCACGATCAAGCTGGACGACATGGACCTGCTTGCCGACAAGCAGGCCACCCGCCGCCTGCTCGGATACCTGCCCCAGGAATTCGGCGTGTACCCGAAAGTGTCGGCCGAGGCGATGCTGGATCACTTCGCCGTGCTCAAGGGCGTCACCGTGAAGCGCGAGCGGCGCGAACTGGTCGAGGCGCTGCTGCGCCAGGTGAACCTGTGGGACGTGCGCAAGCGCAAGCTGGGCACCTACTCCGGCGGCATGCGCCAGCGCTTCGGCATCGCCCAGGCACTGATCGGCGATCCGCGGCTGGTGATCGTCGACGAGCCCACCGCCGGGCTCGATCCGGAGGAACGCAACCGCTTCCTCAATCTGCTGGCCGAGATCGGCGAGCGGGTGGTGGTGATCCTGTCCACGCACATCGTGGAGGACGTCACCGACCTGTGCTCGCGCATGGCGATCATCGGCCAGGGCCAGGTGCTGCTGAGCGGCGAACCCTTGGAAGCCATCCGCAGCATGGACGGCCGCGTGTGGCGGCGCACGATCGACAAGGCTGAACTGGACGGCTACCGCGCCCGCATGAACATCCTGTCCACCCGCCTCGCCGGCGGCCGCACCCTGCTGCATGTGCTGGCCGACGCGCAGCCCGAGGAAGGCTTCGAGGCCGTCGCACCCGATCTGGAAGACGTCTATTTCGGACGCCTGCGCGCGCAGGCCGCCGCCAGGGCTGCCTGACGCCAATCGCCGTTTCGGCAGTCTTCCAATACAGGGACGGGAATACCGATGTTCTTCGAGATACTTCGATTCGAATTGCGCCAGCAGCTGAAGGCGCCGCTGTTCTGGGTCATCGCCGCCGTGTTCGGCGCGCTCGCGTTCACGCTGGTAAGTACCGACGCGGTGATCATCGGTGGATCCAGCGGCAATGTGTTGCGCAATGCGCCGCTGGTGATCGTCAAACTGCTCAGCGTGCTCACCATACTCAGCATGTTTCTGGTGACCGTATTCGTCGCCGGTGCCGCGCTGCGCGATTTCGACCAGCGCACCGCCGAACTGTTCTTCACCACGCCGATGAGCCGTGGTGCCTACCTCGGCGGACGCTTCGCCGCCGGCTATCTGGCTTCGCTGGCGGTCATGCTGGCCTGCGCATTGGGCATCGCCCTCGGCGGCATGATGCCGTGGATCGATACGCTGCGGCTGGGTCCGGCCAGCTGGCATGGTTATGCGTGGGGATTCGGCATCATGGTGGTGCCGGACATGCTGTTCATCGCCGCGCTGCTGTTCCTGCTGGCCAGCACCACGCGTTCGCTGCTGGCCACCTATATAGGGGTGATCGTCTACTTCGTGCTGCAAAGCATTGTCGGCCAGCTGACCAAGGACGTGAACAACCACTTCGTCGCCGCCATGCTCGACCCGTTCGGCGGACGCACCGTGGGGCTGGTCACCCGCTATTGGTCGGCTTATCAGTCCAACCATGAACTGCCCGCGTTGACGGGCGTGCTGCTGTTCAACCGCTTGCTGTGGACCGGCGTGAGCCTGGCCATGTTCGGCGTCACCTTTGCCTTGTTCCGGTCGGATCGCGAGGGCCTGCAACTGCCGCGGCGCAAGAAGCGCGCGGAGCCGCCGATCCTGCGCCCGCAGGCCGGCAGCGCCACGCTGACGCTGCCCAAGGTGCGGCTGGCCGACAACCTGCGAGCCCATCTGCTCCAATTGCGCACGCAATTCGCCTTCGACACGCTCGGCGTGCTGCGCGGCGTGCCGTTCCTGATCATGCTGGCGCTGGGCGTCGCCAACCTGTTCGGTGTCTTGCTGCTGTCCGGACAGATCTATGGCACCGCGACCTGGCCGGTCACCCATCAGGTACTGGAGGGCGTGCGCGGCAGCTTCCAGTGGCTGCTCTTCATCATCATCACGTTCTATGCGGGCGAACTGGTGTGGCGCGAGCGCAGCCAGCGTTCGGCCGAGGTCACCGACGCCTTTCCGCTGCCGGACTGGATTCCGCTGATCGCCAAGCTGGGTGCCCTGCTGGCGGTGATCGTGGTGTTCCAGCTGGTCGGCTCGCTAGTCGGCATCGGCTGGCAGCTGGCGCACGGCTACACCCATCTGGAGCCGGGTCTTTATCTGGAAACGCTGGTGCTGGATACGATCCCGTTCGCGCTGCTGGCGGCACTGGCGCTGTTCCTGCAGGTGCTGTCGAACAACAAGTTCCTCGGCTACCTGCTGACCATCCTGTGGTTCGTCTGCCAGATCGGCTTCGGCCTGCTTCACTGGGAACAGAATCTGTACAACTACGGCAACGTGCCTTCCACGCCGTATTCGGACATGAACGGTTTCGGGCATTTCCTCAAGGCCGCGCTGTGGTTCGATTTCTACTGGGCCAGTTGCGCCATGGTGCTGCTGGTGCTGGCTGCGCTGTTCTGGGTGCGCGGCACCGGTCAGGCGTGGCGCGAGCGGATGCGAGAGGCACGCAAACGGCTGCATGCGCCAGCGAAGATCGTGCTCGGACTCGGCCTGCTCGCCTTCGTAGGCAGCGGCGCGTGGATCTACTACAACACCAACGTGCTCAATCATTACCTGAGCAGCAGCGACAAACTGAAACAGCGCGCCGAGTACGAGAAGAAGTACGCGAAGTACAAGGATCTGCCGCAGCCGCGCATCACCGCGGTGAAGGCGGATGTCGACATCTATCCGTACCAGCGCAGGCTGGAGATCCGCGGCCACTACACCCTGGTCAACAGGCACGACACGCCGATCAGCGAACTGCACGTGAACTACACCGACGGCTTCAGGCTGAAGTCGCTGAACTTCGCACCACATGACACGGTGAGCAACGACAAGGAGCTCGGTTACACCATCTACAAGTTGAAGACGCCGCTGGCACCGGGTACGTCGATGAACTTCGACTTCGATCTGGAATACGCCCCCCAGGGCTTCACCAACAGTCCGGAAGGCACCTTCCTCGCCTACAACGGCACCTTCTTCAACAGCGGCGTGCTACCGCAGTTCGGCTACCAGACGGATGCGCAGATCACCGACCGCAACGACCGTCGCAAGTACGGTCTGAAAGGCGATGCCGAACGCATGCCCAAGCTGGGTGACGAAAAGGCACGCGCAAATACCTATCTCAGCAACGACGCGGACTGGATCAGCTTCGACACCACGGTTTCCACCGCGGCCGACCAGATCGCGGTGGCACCGGGCTATCTGCAGAAGGAATGGACGGCCGACGGCCGGCACTATTTCCACTACTCGATGACTCAGGACGGCATGGACCAGCCCATGCTGCCGTTCTTCTCGTACCTGTCGGCGCGCTATGCCGTGAAGCAGGTGCCGTGGAAAGGGGTGGATATTTCGGTGTACTACAACCCGGCGCACGCATGGAACGTGGACCGGATGATCCAGGGCGCGAAGGACGCGCTGGACTACTACGATGCCCACTACACGCCGTACCAGTTCCGCCAGTTGCGCATCCTGGAGTTCCCGAACTACGCCAGCTTCGCGCAGTCGTTTGCCAACACCATCCCGTTCTCCGAGTCGATCGGTTTCATCGCCGACCTGCGTGACAAATCGAAGATCGACTATGTCTACTACGTCACCGCGCACGAAGTGGCGCACCAGTGGTGGGCACACCGGGTGATCGGCGCCAACATGCAGGGCTCGACCATGCTCAGCGAATCGCTGGCGCAGTATTCCGCGCTGATGGTGATGAAGCAGAAATACGGCGCCGACCAGATGCACAAGTTCCTGAAGTACGAACTGGACAGCTACCTGGCCGGCCGCGCCACCGAGAAGCTGGCCGAGGAGCCGCTGGCGAAGGTGGAGAATCAGCAGTACATCCACTATCGCAAGGGTTCGCTGGTGTTCTATGCGCTGCAGGATTACATCGGCGAGGACAAGCTCGATGCGATGCTCAGGCAATTCCTGATCGACAAGGGTTTCCAGCAACCGCCGTACACCACGTCGCAGGAGTTCATGGATGCACTGGCCAAGGCCGCCGGGCCGAAGTGGCAACCGTTGCTGGATGACCTGTTCTGGAAGATCACCCTGTTCGACAACCGCATGACCGAGGCCACTGCGAAGAAGCTGCCGGATGGCAAGTACGAGGTGACCATGAAGGTGCATGCCGGCAAGGTCTACGTCGACGGCACCGGCAAGGAGACCGATGCCACCCCGGACATCCCGATCGACATCGGCGTGTTTGCCGCACCCGCCGACGGCAAGGACGGCAAACCGCTGTACCTGAAGAAGCAGATGGTGGCGAACGGCGACAGCACGATCACCGTAACGGTCGACGGCAAACCGTTCGATGCCGGCATCGACCCTTACAACGAACTGATCGACCGCGTCTCCAGCGACAACCGACGCCCGGTGACCCTGCAATAGTCGAATGATCCCCGGCAGGCGGCAAACGCCGCCTGCCGGATCACAAGCCGCCCTGGTTCACGGATAGTTTCCGCAAGCGGTGGCCGCGCGGTTCAATGCGCATCCGGGTCGCGCAGCATCTGGCGCACGGTGCGCAGCGAACACACCTCCCATAGCGCCACCAGCACCAGCACGGCCATGGTCGCCATGCCGAGCGATGCGACGGACCAGTGCCCGATGGCCAGGGTCAGTGCCGCCAGCAGACCCAACCCAAGCAGATGCGACAGCGGCAGGTTGGTGTCATTCACTGTCTTTTTGAACCATGCATTGCCGAGCAGATACAGCGCCGGACCGCCGAGCAACACGGCGCCATCGACCATGCCGGCTTGCTGCGCCGGTTCGTGCAAGGTCAGCTTGTCGGCCACCGCGCTCACGATGATGCCGGCGACGATCAGCAGATGCAGATAGGTATACGCGATGCGCGCGGTGCGACCCGGATCGGCCGACTGACGAATCGCCCGGCTGCCGCGCTCCGCACCCAGATCGAAATAGATCCACCACATCGCCACGCTGCCGACGAAGGCACTGACAAACATGAGAAGCGCCTGTGGCTGCGACAAGGCGTCGGCAAAGCTCGACCCGGTCACCAGCACCGATTCGCCCAGCGCGATGATCACGAACTGGCTGCAGCGTTCGGCCAGATGACCACCATCGATATCCCAGTCGGTGGTGCTCGACCGACCCATGCCGGGTACGTAAAACGCCATCGCCGGACCAAGGTATTCCAGCCCCAATGCGGCAATCCACAACAGCCAGCGCAGCTGGCCGTCCTGCCATCCACCTGCCAGCCACAGTGCGCCGGACAGGACGAGCCAGACCGTGATGCGCTGAAAATTGCGCTTGTTCGCCGGCGCGGCATTGCCCAGTGCCCACAACATGAACAGCGTGCGGCCCACCTGCATGAACACGTAGGCGCCGGCAAACAGCAATCCACGCGCACCGAACGCCTCGGGCAGCGCGATCGACAGCAACAGCCCGGCCAGCATCAAGGCCAGCAACAGCAGCCGCACCAGCGGACGTTCCGGATCCAGCCAGTTGGTAACCCAACTAGTGAACACCCACACCCACCACACCGCCAGGAACAGCAGCAACACCTGCAGCGTACCCACCACATTCAGGCCATGCAGCAAGGTGTGCGACAGCTGGGTCACCGCGTAGACGAAGACCAGATCGAAGAACAGCTCGATATTGGTGACTCTGACATGCTCGCTGGCACCACGTGCACGCAGCAGGCCGAGTCCTGGCGAACGGGCTGAAGAGGGAATGCTCACGATGCGGCCTCCGGCATGTCCGCGCATTTATCGCACGGTACGCCGAAGCTCGCCATGCCGGCATGACTCAGCGCCGCTCATCCTCGATGTTGCTGACCTTGCCATCGACAAGGGTCACGATGGTCACATGATCGCCACGCCGGTACTGCCACTTTTCGCCGGTGACCTCCTTGGTCGTCGCCGACGCAGCGCGACTGCGGCGTCCACGACCACTTTTGTGAGTACTGCCGTGCGAACTGCCGTTGCGTGAACCATGACCGCGGGATTTGTACGACGGCTTGCCCAATAGCTCGGTGACCCGCACGGCGCTGTCGCCGACACCCAGCACCTGATTGCCCACACGCAAGCTGCTGGACGCCTGTACCGCGGCGCTGAGCGCGAACAAGGCGATGATGAGACGAATCCGCATGACCTGCTCCCTGTGTCTGGATGAAATCCGGAAAACCCTTTCCGTGGCGCGGCTGTCACCTCAGTTGCGACGTTCCTCGATGCGATCCTCGATCGAGGCAACCTTGCCGGCAATGATCGTCACGGTAACCACATGCCCATCGGCGCGACTGAATTGCCAGCGCTCGCCTGTGAACGCACCGAATTCGTTTTCCATGCGCTCCTTGTAGATCGGCGCACCCAGCAGCTCGATAGTGTGTGCGGCGGTATCACCCACCGACAGCACCTGCTGGCCGATGCGCAGGGTTTCGCTGGCACAGACACCCAGGCTCAGAACCAGCAACGGAATCAACAGCAGACGACGCATACGACACTCCTCGAGTCCCTGGAGACGTTTCAGAAGCCGGCACCCGGCTGGGCCAGATAAAGCACCTCTTCCGGCGTGCTGGCTCGGCCAAGCACGGCATTGCGATGCGGAAAGCGGCCGAAGCGCGCGATCACGTCATGATGGCGCCGAGCATAATCAAGAAATCCTGCGAAACGCACCTGCTCGCGGACCGGTGCATCGCGGCATAGTGCCTCGAACAATTCCACCGAACGCCGCTGCAGGGCCATATCCTCGGCGTGTTCCAGCGGCAGGTAGGAAAACACCCGCTGCAACGGAGGCAGTTGCCGGTCGTCACCACGAGCCAGACCCGACAACGCCACGCGTTGTGCGCTGGCGTCCTGCGCCCACGCGCGCCGCTCACCGCGATAGAGATTGCGCGGAAACTGATCCAGCAGAATCAGCCATGCCAGCCAACCCGACGGCGTGGCTGCCCAGTCACCCAATCGACCAGCCGCTGCGGCTTCTTCCAGACTTCCGAAGCGGGTGCGAATCTGCGCATCGAATGCCTCATCGACATCAAACCAGTGTTTGACGCTCGTTTCGGCGAACCAGAAATCAAGCACATCACGCGCAGCAGGGAGCATGGCTGATCCGTCAGGAACGGGCGCTGCCAGCCAGGCTGTGCATATCCAGATGAATGCCATGCAGGCGCGGCAACTGCCGACGCAGCGCCAGCGCCGACTCGGCAGGCATGCCTGCGATGGCCTGCTCGAACGCGTGCAGCAATGCGCTCTCATGAGACGACAGGACGTGGATCCAGGCACCATCGCGCCGTGCAATGCTGCGTACCAGCCAACCGGCCACATGACGCTGCACGACGCCACGCCAGCTGCCGTGCTCACGGGGGATGCCACCGCTGGCGCGCAGTTGTGCCTGCAGGTCGGTAATCAGCTGCTCCAGCGTATGCACGTTCTCGCCCAGCACCATTCGCAACCCCGGCTCGCAACGCGCGGCGGCGTGCCGATACAGCAGCTGCAGGTCGATGCTGCACCGGAGCAGGGCATTGCAGGTGGCTTGCGGGGGATGCAATGGCATGGCTGCACCCTGGCTGGACGATGGCTGGATCACGACACCATCGTCGTCCATGGTGACTTAGCCGGAGATTAACCCGGGGCGATCAGGCCAATCGCGGTCAGCCGGCAGCGGGCTGTTGCAGCCAGCTTCACTGGCCGATCTGCAGCAGGTCGAGCGGCCGGCCGTTGCTGCCGCGCACGCCCTGTTGCAGCTCGGCCAGGCGCTGGATCGAGGGGCACAGGGCCTCGACCTGCGGGCGCAACGCCTGCATCCGCTGCTGCAGGCGCGGTTGCAGGTCGGTGGCCAGCGTCGCGGCACGGTCACGCAGGCTTGCCGCCGTCTGCATGTCACCGTTCAGAGCCGCATTGATCGCCTGCTGGCCGAGATCGGCCGCCAGCAGCGGCACCAGGTCCGCCGCGATCTGGTTCATGTACTGGTCGATCGCATCACCCTGCCAGTCATGGGTGCTGTGACTGGCTGCGATGCGCTGCTTGAGATCGCTGGCGTGAGCGGCCAGACGGCGTTCGAACTCAGCGCGGGTGGCATCGCTCAGGCCGATGCCGGCAACCTCGGCGTGCAGCGCCTGCACCGCCATGTCCACCCCGTGCTCGCCCACTGTGCGGACCCGCGGCGCCAGCGCGCGCAATTCACGTTCGAACAGCGCCAGGCGATCCTGATCCTCCGCATTCAATGGCACGGCGACGCCATCGGTACGCAAGGCACCCTGCTGCAGCTCGACATGGAACGGTGCCGGCGATGGACGATCGAACAGCAGGCTGTCCGGCTTCAGCGTGACGTCGTAGCTGCTGCTGGCATGGCAGGTGGTTGCAAACTCCTGCGCGTGAAGAGGCAGCATGCCGAACAGGAGTACGCACAAGGCAAACGCAGAGATTGGGCGCATCAGGAAAATTCTCGCCAAACAGGTCGTCCAGCGATAACTGCCCGCTCGCCAACCGACGCTGAATCCCGGGATCCGGTCATGCGAGAACACCGCTGCACATGCGGGTATCTGGTCAACCGTACGGATCGCTCGGATACCAGCCAGGCAAGTGAGCCGATGCCGTTCTTCGTGGCGCACCGGTCAATCCCGTCGCTTGAACTGCGCACGCACCGCCGGCCGACCCAGCTGCCACGCCAGCCACAACAGCAGCGGTATGGCGAGCACTTTCAGTGCCAGTCCGACCTGCCAGGTTCGCTGGGCGCGGTTGATGATCCAGACTGCCATCTCGCCCAGCTGCGGCTGGGCCAGCGCGTGCTGACGGGCAACCTCGAAATCGCCCCAGTGCTGCAGCATCAGCACACCGGTGACCAGGGCCCACAAGGCGAGCAGAACGGCCATCGCGCGCATGGTCGGCCGTGCCCACGTTTGCCGCAGGATGCAACCTGCGCAAACCACGACAACGCCCACTGCGGCCAGCAGGTAGGCGTACTCCGCATGTTGCAGATACTGCACGCAACCCAGCGCAGCGATCAGCAACAATACCCACGGCGCGATGGCCCAGACCGCGAAACGCCGCGCCGGCGAAGGTTCGACACGCACCGGCATCAGGACTTCGCCTGCAGCAAGGTGAATACGAGCAGACAGGGAAGACGGCGCATGACGAAGCTCCAACAAAGGGGGGGAAGCAGAAAGGAAATACAGCCTCCAAGTTTACGCGCACAAAAAACGAAAGGCGCCACGCGGCGCCCTTCGTCATCACATCATGTCTGCCGAGCAACGCTACGGCATCAACGCGGCTCGATGGTGAACTTGCCCACCGAAACACCCAGGTTGACGCCCTCGCCGGTACCGGCCAGCGCCAGCGAGGTGGTGCCCTTGGTCAGCACCTGCGCGGTCGAACTCTTGACCACGCCGGCCTCGGCGCCAGCCTGCGCATAGTCGCCGTAGACTTCGCGAATGCCGTGCACATTGCTGATCTCGCCCTTGCCGTCATTGATGCGGTACTTGCCGGCGGTGAGGCCGCCGCCAACCACGCTGATCTTGACGTTGGCGCTCTGTCCGTTGTCGCAGCGGATGGTGCCGTTGCCTTCGGCATGCTTGTAGATCAGCGACCAACCGGCCAGATTGAACCTGAGATGGCACTTCACCGTGGCCTCGTCAGCATGAGCACTGGAAACCGGCAGCGCCGTCGTCGCTGCCGCACAAGCCAGAACCAGGGCAGCCATTCCAAAAGTACGTTTGATCATTGTCATCTCCTTGAATGAAATTCCCGACGCAGAGTCGAACGTGCCTCCCCTGAGGACCGGCACGCCACTGCGTGGTGGTGGCAGCGTGTGCACCATGGTGTGACAACCGCGTGCAGAAGCATGAGCGCCCGTTCAGGTTTCCAGCCTTGATGCTTCGCTAACAGGTGTCCGTGCAGACTGCCGGCAGTCCCGCAAGGCCGTAGCGCGGCTTGTGGGATGGCGGAAACACTGCCTAGACTCGGCATGGCTCCGGTGCCGTAACACAGCGCAAGGAAAACCATGGTCAAGTATTCACTGGTGGGTTATGACGGTTCCGACGCCTCCCGGCGCGCCTTTCAGTTCGCCATCGATCTGGCTCGCTGCAGCGGCGGCCGGGTGCGTGTGGTGTCGGTGCTGCAGGTTACCGAAGGTGGCGCCGATGCCTCCACCTTGATGATGGCCGACTCCGGCACGCAACGCGTCAAGGAGCTGCTGGAGGAACTGACCGCGATCGTGCCGGATGCCGCCAGCCTGGTGGATGTCGAGATGACTTACGGCAGCCCCGGTGACGTGCTGCTGGGCCAGATCGATCTGCACGGCGTCGATCACATCGTGATCGGCCATACCGAGCGCGGCGCCCTGGCGCGCTGGCTGCTCGGCTCGGTATCCGGCAATGTGCTGGCGCGTGCCCACGTGCCGGTGACGGTGGTGCGCTGACGCAGGCGTTGCCTGAAGCGAGGCCTGCCGGACAGCAAGTCGGCGCGCGTTAATCCCCCACCGGCGCCGGGACCGTATCCTCTGCCATCCACGTCATGGGACGATGTCACACGGGACGCCCGCTTGAGCTATTCCAACGCCCTGCCCTGGACTCTGGAGAGTCTTGATTTCAGCCGCATTGATCTAACGCGTGTGCGCCACAACGAGGACCTGTTCTTCCTGTTGTGCAGTTCGTCGTTCGTCGAGAGCGGCTCCGATCTGTATACGCGGAACCTGATCGAACATTTCGCCGACGATCAGGAGCTGCAGACTTGGCTGCGCCAGCACTGGGAGCATGAGGAACTGCAGCATGGTCGCGCACTGACCACCTATGTGCGCAGTGTGTGGCCGGAGTTCGACTGGGACCGGGGGTTCAAGGCGTTCTGGGACGAGTACGGTGCCGTGTGCACCGCCGAGCAACTCGAATCCTGCCGCGGACTGGAGCTGGCGGCACGCTGCGCGGTGGAAACCGGCACCGCCAGCCTGTACCGCGCACTGCACGAGATCACCGACGAGCCGGTGCTGAAACAACTGACCAACCACATCAAGAGCGACGAAGTGCGCCACTACAAGCACTTCTACCATCACTACCGGCTGTACCGGGAGCGCGAGGGTTTCGGTCGCTACAAGGTGTTCCGCGCGATCCTGCGCAGGCTCAACGAGATCAAGGGCGAGGACAGCAGCATCGCGCTGCGTCACGTGTTCAATCAGTGCTATCCACAGCACCAGAACAACGAGACCGAATTCCGTCGCATCAGCGACCGCGCGCAAGGATTGCTGCGCCGGCACATTCCGGCCGGGATGACGGTGAAGATGTTGCTGAGGCCGCTTGATCTGCCGGGACCGCTGCAGAACCTGCTGGAAAAGCCGCTGGCGCGGATCAGCGGAAAACTGTTCCTGCACTGAAGCCTGCCGGCGCCTTCGCACTGAACGCGCAGCCGAGCTGCTCTCGGCAGGCGGCCTCTTCAGTTGCCGCCTGCCGGCGGCATGTTGTCGCGGGCCATGACATCGGCATGGCGCCGGGCTTCCTTCTCAAGCTTGAAACGCGCCAGATCCAGCGGTCGAATCTGCTTGATTGCGCAAGGTGGATAACCGCGGGTCGTCAGTATCTTGTCGAAGCCCGCCGATACTTCGTCCGCAAAGGAGGTGAACCCGATCCCGTTGGTGACGGTCAGGCCACTGCAGGGCCAGGTGTCCAGCAGGAACGCACGCGTGGGCCGGACATAGACCACCAGCTGGGTATCGCCGAGTGGCTCCCATGAGTAGACCGAGTCCCCCGGTACCAGGCGAAAGCTGCGCACCGGCGCATCGGCAGCGGCCACGTAAGCGGCCTGTCGCTGCTGCATGTCCTGGGCAGACGGCATGCTGGAACAGGCGGTGAGCAGGCCCGCCAGCACACAACCGGTCAATGGCAGGCGCGCCCTGGACTTGACTGCGAAATCCGCCACCCGGGTGCCCATATCACTGCCTGCCAGCCGCCGTCTCGCGCGGCTTTTCGTCGATCTGGCGCTGGGCCTTCTGCGCGTTTCTCAGACGGGCCACATCGATCGGGCGGATCTGCATGATGGTGCAGGGGAAGTAGTTGCGCCCGGTCAGCACGTGATCGAAACGCACCGATACATCATGGAAGCTGGAAGTCAGTCCGATCACGTTCGCAAACGTCAGGTTCGGGCAGTTGTCCACATCGAGCAGCCACGCCTGGTTGGGACGGACATAGACCGCCAGCTGCTGGTTGCTCAGCGCCTCCCACGAATACAGCGGGCTGAAGAAGTGGAAACTGCGCACGGGCGCGCCGGCCGCTGCTGCATATTCGGCTTGGCGCTGAGCCTGGCGCTGCGCATACGGCACGCTGCTGCAGGCAACAAGCAGTCCGGTACCGAGCAACCCTGTCAACAGATGAATGGATTTCATGGCAGGACCCTCTGCGGATCAGGTTGAATGGATCTGATTGATAACGCACCACCCGACCACCGGAATACACCGATTTACTTCTTTTTTCCCTTGCCGACACTGGCCCACTTGGACGGGTCGAAGCCGCCGACTTCGTAGACCAGGGTCTGCTTCTTCTCG
Source organism: Rhodanobacter koreensis (assembly GCF_054782855.1). Taxonomy (NCBI): domain Bacteria; kingdom Pseudomonadati; phylum Pseudomonadota; class Gammaproteobacteria; order Lysobacterales; family Rhodanobacteraceae; genus Rhodanobacter; species Rhodanobacter koreensis. The sequence continues at coordinate 618,907 of NZ_BAAGRR010000001.1, forward strand.
CCATCGGCGAAAGTCACATCCATGGTGATCTTCTTCGCTTTCTGCAGCATGGCGATGAAGCCCTTGTCGTCGACCATCATCAGTGCTGGTTCGCCGGTCGATGGCGCGAACACCTTGATGTGCGTCGGCTTGCCATCCACGGTGGCGGCCAGCATGCAGTTGCCGCGACAGACGAAACCGGGCTTGCTGCCATACAGGAAAACGCTCTGGCCCCAGCTGGTGTGCCGGCGCAACACCAGCTGCACCCGATCGTTGCCCGAGGGCTGGCTGCTGACGATGGTGGCAGTGGACTGCGTGCCGCCCGCCATCGGCGACACCTGATACAACCACAACGCGGCCAGCCGGTTCTTTTCGCTCGCCTCGGTGTAACGCTGCTCGATCTCGGGCAGGGTCTGCTGCACTTCCTTCGCCGCAGCGCTGCCCGGATAGCGGCTGACGATATCCTTGCCCATCGTCACCGCCATTTCGTCGTTGTGGATGCGCAGCAGTTGGCGGTAGGTATCGAGGTTGCGTGCCGCGTCGGCTGCCTGGGCCTGGGCCTGTTGCTGCGCCGCGGATGGCGCCGCGGTGCCCCCCTGTTGCGAACAGCCGACGAGCAGCAGGGCGCCACACAAGGTCGCGGCGACGTAATGGATAACGGGCTTCATCAGCGACACACCGATCGGGAACAAGCCGCTAGCTTGGAACGAGGTGGCCGGATAACGCAACCGTCAATCCGGCGACCCGAAGCGCTCACGCAGCGCCGCCCGGTAACGCCGGCTGCACGGAATCTTCACGCTGTCACGCATCTGCAGACGGGCGTCGCCAGTCTCCAGCGGCTCGATCTCGGCGAGGTAGTCGAGATTGATGAAATAGCTGCGGTGCACGCGCACGAAGCGCGCCGGATCCAGCCACTCCTCGATGCCGGCCATGGTCGCGCGCAACGGATAATCTCGACTGCGCACGCGCAGGTTCACATAGTTGCCGGATGCCTGCAGCCATTCGATCTCGCTGGCGGCGAGCAGGAATTCCTTGCCCAGCTTGCGCACCAGGAAACGCTCGGGCCGCTCCACCGGTTCCACCGGCGGGCCTTCGTCAGGTTCGGCCAGCAACTTCGCCTCGCCTTGCTGGCGCAGCAGCCACAACCGCGACAGGCAGATCATCGCGACGATGACGAAATAGCTGCGGATGTCCTTCAGGTATTCGTAGCCGAAGTTCGGCCACCACGCACCGAAACGGTAGTGCCAGCCAACCATCCCGTAAGCCAGCTTGCGCAGCCCGACCATTCCGGCCACGTGCATCAGGCTGAACGCCACGCTGGCCAGCAGATGCCGCGGCAGGCTGTGGCGCCACGTATCGAAGCGGAACGGCCAGCGCCGCTCCACCACCTTCACGAAGGGGATCAGCAGCAGGATCAGCAGCGAGCTGCTCGACTCCCACACCCACGGTTCCCAGGTCGCCGTGCGGGCATGGTCGATCCGCGCAACGATGCCATTGAACACCGTGTTGAGGGTGTACAGCGCCACCCAGAAGGCAACCTCGACCGAGGGGCGCCAACGCTGAAAATCCCTGTATCCGACATCCGCCTGCTCGTTCATGCCGGCGATTCTACGTGGCCGTGGCGAAATCCCCATGCGTCCCGTCCCACACCGTAGTCGGTTCGTCCCTGACTGCCCGCCATCCGTCACCCAACGCTGGGATTGGCGGTGACGCAGGCCCATGCTGTCCGCTGTCCATCCCGTCCGGAGCGATACGATGAAAAGGCGCGACTTGCTGAAGGCTGCCGTCACCCTGCCCCTGCTGCCCTTGCTGATGCGCAGCGGCACGGTCCTGGCGCATGGCGCCGGCACCCTCGCGACCACCTTGCGCTCACGGGTACGCCCGGGCCAACCGGGGTGGCCCACGGTCGCGGAATGGGGGCAGCTGAAACGGCAGGTCGGCGGCCGGCTGCTGAAGCTGGAATCGCCATTCGCCCCTTGCGGCGCGACGCAGCCGGACAGCGCCTGCACACAGGTGCTCAAGCAACTGGACAACCCGTTCGCGGTAGGCGACAACCCGGCACTGACCCAGACCAGCGGCTGGGCCGATGCCTGGGCCTCGCAACCCAGCGCCTGGGCGGTGGCGGCGGAAAGCGCCGCCGACGTGGCCGCAGCCATCAACTTCGCACGCCAGCATCATCTTCGGCTGGTGGTGAAAGGCGGCGGCCACAGCTATCAGGGCACCTCGGACGCGCCGGATTCGCTGCTGGTGTGGACGCGCCACATGAACCAGGTGAGCCTGCACGATGCCTTCGTGCCGCAAGGCTGCGCCGGCCTCGTGCCACCGCAGGCGGCGGTGAGCGTGCAGGCGGGCGCCATGTGGATCGACGCCTACGACGCCGTAACCACCCGCGGCGGCCGTTACGTGCAGGGCGGCGGCTGCACAACGGTCGGCGTGGCCGGGCTGGTGCAGAGCGGTGGCTTCGGCAGCTTCTCGAAGCGCTGGGGCACGGCAGCGTCCAACCTGCTGGAGGCGGAAGTCGTCACCGCCGACGGCCAGGTACGCATCGCCAATGCCCGCACGAATCCGGAGCTGTTCTGGGGCCTCAAGGGCGGCGGTGGCGGCAGCCTGGGCGTGGTCACGCGGCTGACCCTGCGCACCTTCGAACTGCCCGGGTTCTTCGGCGCGGTCAACCTCACCATCAAGTCCGACTCGGACGCAGCCTATCGCGCCCTGATCGCCGAGGCGGTGGGTTTCTACCAGCGCGCTCTGTTCAATCCGCACTGGGGCGAGCAGATGAAATTCTACGGTGGCGACACTTTCGAAATTTCCATGATGTTCCAGGGCCTCACCCGGCAACAGGCCGAACAGACCTGGGCGCCCTTCCTCGACTGGGTACATGCCCGCAAGGATTGTCGCATCACAAAACCGTTCCAGGCGCTGGCGGCGCCGGCCCAACATCTCTGGGACGCCGAATTCCTGCGCAAGTACCTGCCAAGCGCTATCGTGTCGGACGACCGGCCGGGCGCACCCCGCGATCACATCCTCTGGGCCGGCGACCACGACCAGGTCGGCTGGTTCATCCAAGGCTACCAGTCGGCCTGGCTGCCGGCTTCGCTGCTGGAACCTGGACGGCAGGCACAGCTGGCGGAGGCCTTGTTCACCGCGTCGAAGCACCGAGGTTTCGCCCTGCATTTAAACAAGGGACTGGCCGGCGCACCGGCCGACGCGATCGCCCGCGCCCGCGACACCGCCACGCATCCGCAGGTGCTGGACGCCTTCGCTCTCGCCATCAGCGCCAGCGGCGACGACCCCGCCTTTCCCGGCATGCCGGGCGCGAAACCCGACCTGGCCATGGCGCGACGCATGGCGACGGCTATCGACAAGACGATGGATGCGCTGCGCGCCGTGGCGCCGGATGCAGGCTCGTATGTCTCGGAAAGCGACTACTTCCTGCGCGACTGGCAGCAGGGATTCTGGGGCGGCAACTATCCGCGCCTCGCCGCGGCGAAGCGCAAGTACGACCCGGACGGCCTGTTCTTCGTGCACCACGGTGTTGGCAGCGAAGCATGGAGTGCGGACGGCTTCACGCGGATCGCGTGATCCGATGCGATCCTCGGCGGCGGCTCAGGATTCGCTGCCGAGGATCGAGTCCAAATGCTCGATCCGGCTGATCTGGTCGAGCCAGATGCTGTGGTTCCATGTCGGCGCTTGCGGCCGTTCCAGACGCACCTCGGCATTGACGCCCTCGCGGCCGGCATGATCGCGCAACACTTGCATGCTGGGGCGCACACTTACCACGCCTTCGCACACGCTGCCGTCCTTCAGCACGATCGACACGTGGCCGTTGCCCTGCAGATCGGCAACCAGCGACTCGAGGCGGCGGATCTCGGCCGGATCGACATAGACATGTTCGGCATATTGGGCCATCGCAATGACCTCCTCGATAATAATCCTCATCCACTCTGATCGAGGAAAGGGCAAGCGCGAGTGAATTCGGCAGGAGCGCATCCGCCATGCCTTGCCGTCCTTGGGATCATGGCAAGTAGTGAACTGAACCGTGGGACAATGCGCGCCCTGCCCGGATCTCCAGATGTCTTCTCCCTCCGCCCCACGCCAGGATTCGCTGCTGCAGCACCGCGCGTTCGTCGCGTTCTGGTTCGCCCGCATCGCCTCGAGCTTCGGCTTCCAGATGCTGTCGGTCGCGGTGGGCTGGCAGATCTACGCGATTACCGGCCGCGCGTTCGACCTGGGCCTGATCGGACTGGTGCAGTTCGTGCCGTCGGTGTTGCTGGCGCTGCCGGCCGGGCATGTTGCCGACCAGTTCGAACGGCGCCGCATCGTGCTGCTCGGACAGGTCGTGGAATGGATCGCGATCGTCCTGCTGGCTGCGCTCACATTGCTGCACGGCATCCACGAGATCGGCATCCTCGCGCTGGTGTTCGTGATCGGTGTGGCCAAGGCGTTCGAGTTTCCGGCGCTGCAGTCGATGCTGCCCGCGCTGGTGCCGGCGTCGATCCTGCCGCGGGCGATGGCCGTGAATGCCTCGGCCGGCCAGGCGGCGATGATCATGGGCCCGGCGCTTGGCGGCCTCCTGTACGTGGCCGGGCCGGGTGTCGTCTATGTGGTGGCCGCCGTGCTGTACCTGATCGCCGCCACGTTGATGAGCCGGCTGCGTTATGAGCAGGCACCCCCAAGGCGCGAGCCGGCCACGCTGAAGACATTGTTCGCCGGCGTGCATTTCATCCGCGAGCGCAAGGACGTGCTCGGCGTGATCTCGCTGGACCTGTTCGCCGTGCTGCTTGGCGGCGCCACCGCGCTACTGCCGATCTTCGCCAGGGACATCCTGCACACCGGCCCGTGGGGGCTTGGTCTGTTGCGCGCGGCACCGGCGGTGGGTGCATTGCTGATGTCGCTATGGCTGGCGCGGCACAACATGCAGCGGCGGGTAGGCGCGATCATGTTTGCCTCGGTAGCCGGCTTCGGCGTGGCCACCCTGATCTTCGCCGTATCGACCACCTTGTGGCTGTCACTGCTTGCACTGTTTGCGCTGGGTGCATTCGACATGGTCAGCATGGTGATCCGCGGCGCACTGGTGCAACTGGACACGCCCGACGACATGCGCGGACGGGTCAGTGCCGTCAACGCCATCTTCATCAACACCTCCAACCAGCTTGGCGAATTCGAGTCGGGCATGCTGGCCGCCTGGCTGGGCGCGGTGAACGCCACCGTGCTCGGCGGCGGCGGCACGCTGCTGGTGGTGGGTCTGTGGATGGCGATGTTCCCGACCCTGCGCCGGCGGCAGCGGCTGCATGTCGAAAATCCTGCACCGGACCCGTCCGTAGCGGATACTCTCTGACGCTTGAGCCCGGCGGGACGCCTGTCTCCGCAGAGCCCGAGCATCATGGAGCCGTACCGTGATCACCACTTCGCCGACCGAATTCCTCGAAGCCTTCGCCACGCTGGCACCGTTGCCGAACGCCGCGGCAACCGCGCGCGCGGCGTTCCTGGTCGCGCCGGCCGAGTTCGCGCTTGCAGAGGAATCGGCGCGCGACAACCGCTACATGGACCTGAACCTCACGGTCGACCCGTTGAAAGCGCTGGCCCAGCACAGCGCGCTGGCGCAGGCGCTGCGCGCGGATGTCCCGGTAATCACCTTTCCCGGCAACCCGGCCACGCCCGATGCCGTGTTTCCAAACAACGTGTTCGCCACTGCCCCGGGCCGGTTGATCATCGGACGCATGCGTCATGCGGTGCGTCAGCGCGAGGCGGAGCGTCACGACATCCGCAACTTCTTCGGCGAAGTGCTGGGTTACGACGAAGTCGACTTGTCCGGCTGTGACGACCTGGTCGCCGAACTGACCGGCTCGCTGATCATCGATCGCGCGCGCGGGATCGGCTACTGCGGCCTCAGCGAACGCTGCGACATGGCTGGCGCGCAGGCGATGCACAAGGCGTTCGACCTGCGCCTGACATTCTGCTTCGAGCTGGCCGAATCCGAATACCACACCAATGTGGTGCTGACCTTGATGGCTGGCCGTGCCACGATCATCGCCGCCGATGGCTTCCGCGATCCGGCCGTGCCGCAGGCGATCGCCAAGGCCTACGGCAACCGCGCGGTCTGGCTCACCCCGGCGCAGAAGCAGGCGTTTGCCGGGAATGCCATCACCCTGTCCGACGAACGCGTGTGGATGAGCGCCTGCGCCGCTGGCGTGCTGACCGACGACCAGCGCGAGGCCCTGGCCGACTACGGCTTTGCCGTCGGCGCGGTGGAGCTGGGCGAGATCGAGAAGGCCGGCGGCAGCCTGCGCTGCTGTGTGGGCGAGATCTACTAGAACCACATCGCTGCGCCGACGCGCGCCGCGTTGTCGTTGCACGATTTGCATCGGCGATGCATCCTCGCCGGATGCCGTCGATACCCTGTCCATCGACACCGCACCCGCGATGCCTGCGAACGACCCGCTACATCGCGTTCGTGACCGGCGTGCTCGGCTTCTGCACGATAGCCGCCGCGACAGCTGCCGGCGGTCGCACCTGGGCCAACCCGCTCGATATCGACTACCGCTACAACTACGAGCAGATGAACGAGGGCATCTCGTACCGCACCGGCGCGGACCCCGCGATCGTGCGCTACAACGATGCGTACTACCTGTTCCTGACCCTGGCCGATGGCTACTGGCGCTCGAGCGACCTCGTGCACTGGCAGTTCGTGCAGCCGGATCGCTGGCCGTTCGACGGCCCGGTGGCGCCGGCCACCCTGGTCGCCGATGGCAAGTTGTTCCTGATGCAGGCGGCGATGGAGCCGCGGCCGCTGCTGTTTTCGACCGATCCGGCGCATGGCCGCTGGCAGTTCTGGACGCGCCTGCTGCCGCCTGTGCCGGGCGCGGTATGGGCCGGCCACGAAAGCGAAATGAAGCCGGGCGATCTGCCGCCGGGGCCGTGGGATCCGGGCCTGTTCCGGGATCGCGACGGCAAGGTCTACCTTTACTGGGGCTCGTCCAATATCTTTCCACTGTACGGCGCCGGGCTCGACCTCGCGCTCGACCGTGCCGATCAGGGCGAAGGCAAGCGGCTGGCCTTTCTCGGCAAGCCTGCCGCGCTGCTCAAGGCCGACCCGGCCGCGCACGGCTGGGAGCGTTTCGGCCAGGATCACACCGACACCGGCATCGCGCCCTATGTCGAGGGCGCATGGATGAACCGCCACGGCGACCGCTATTACCTGCAGTACGCCGCGCCCGGCACCGAGTACAACGTCTACGCCACCGGCGTTTACATCGGCAGCAACCCGCTGGGCCCGTTCACCTATGCGCCGTACAACCCGGTCGGCTACAAGCCCGGCGGCTTCGCCACCGGCGCCGGTCACGGCTCGACCTTTCAGGATGCCTACGGCAACTACTGGAATACCGGCACGATGTGGGTCGGCCTCAACTGGACCTTCGAGCGGCGCATCGAACTGTTTCCTGCCGGCTTCCATTCGGACGGCCAGATGTGGGTTGACACGCGCTTCGGCGACTTTCCCCAGCGCATGCCCGATCATGCCCTGCGCGAAGGCGAGAGCACGTTCACCGGCTGGATGCTGCTGTCGTATCACAAGGCCGCGAGTGCGTCGTCGCAGTTGCCGGGGCACCCGCCATCCGCCGCCACCGACGAAAATCCGCGCACGTTCTGGGCGGCGGCGAACAACGCAGCCGGGCAGACGCTCACGCTCGACCTCGGCGGCCCGCGCACGGTGCGTGCGGTGCAGGTGGACTACGCCGACTACCAGTCCGGCCGCTACGGCGACGCACCGGACATCGTCACGCAATTCCGCCTCGACGGCTCGCTCGACGGCAAGCAGTGGATCACTCTGGCCGACCTGTCCCACGAAACCCGCGACCGCCCGAACGCCTACCTCGAACTCGACCAGCCCGCGCGCATCCGCTATGTGCGCTACATACACGGCCATGTCGGCGCGCGCACCCTGGCGATTTCCGACCTGCGTGTATTCGGCAACGCCGACGGACGGCCACCGCCGGCGCCGGCGCTAGTCTCCGCACGCCGCCTTGCCGATAGCCGCGACGCCGAGATCGTGTGGAAGCCGGTGCCCGGCGCGGTCGGCTACAACGTGCGCTGGGGACTCGCTCCCGACCGGCTGCACGAGACTTACCAGCGCTTCGCCGACCAGCCGACCCGGCTGGAACTGCGCGCGTTGAACAAGGGCGTACGCTATGCCGTGGCGGTAGAGGCGTTCGACGAACGTGGCGTGTCGAAGCTGTCGCGGATCGCCGTGCTGGAACCCTGAGCTTGCGCGGATCCGTGCACTGCGCTCTGATGCATGGATGATCACCGTCCACCATCTGAACAATTCGCGCTCGCAGCGCATCCTGTGGCTGCTGGAAGAGCTCGGCGTGCCGTACGAGATCAAGCGCTACCAGCGCGATCCGAAGTCCATGCTGGCACCGCCGGAATTGCGTGCGATCCACCCGCTGGGCAAGTCGCCGGTGATCACCGACGACGAAGTCACGCTGGCCGAATCCGGCGCGATCGTCGAATACCTCGCCGACCGCTACGGCACCGGCCTGCTGATCCCTGCACACGGCACGCCGGAACGGCTGCGCTGCAATTACTGGCTGCATTACGCCGAGGGTTCGGCGATGCCGCCTCTGCTGCTCAAACTGGTGTTCCGTCGGGTCGAAACCGCACCGGCGCCATTCTTCGTGAAGCCGATCGCCAAGGGTATCGCGCACAAGGTGATGAGCAGCTTCGTCGATCCACAGCTGAAGCTTCACCTGGATTATCTGGAAAGCGAGCTGGGCAAGAGCGAATGGTTTGCCGGCAACGCATTCAGCGCGGCCGACATCCAGCTGAGTTTTCCACTGGAAGCCTTCGCGGCCCGTGGCGGACTGGACGCCCGCTACCCGCGACTGACGGCATTCCTGCAGCGCATCCATGCACGACCGGCGTACCAGCGCGCGCTGCAGAAAGGCTGCGAATACCAGCTTGGCGGCTGAGTCCGTACTCCATAGCTGAACAGACAACCTCAGCCACGGCCGTTGTCCACACGCTGCTCACGATCTCGCTGGCAACCTGCCATCTCAGATAGCGAGGAGAAGACAGATGCGTAATCACGATATCGAGCGCCATATCCGTGACGCAGGCGAACATGCCGGCGAACGTGTGCGCCAGTATGCCGATGGCGCCGCCGGCACCGCACAGAGCCTGTTCGATCGTGGCCGCAGCCTCGGCGAACGCTTCGGCAGGCGCGGCAGCCGCTACGGCCAGCGACTGACCAACGCCGCCGAGGATTTCGCCGACGAGGCGAACTATCACTATCGCCGCCTGCGCCGCCAGGTGAATCGCCATCCGGCTGCCACCGTGGCGATCGTCGCGGGAACGATCGGCGCGTTCCTGCTGCTGCGCCGTGCATTCCGCAGCAACGACGAGGAATAGCCAGCCTCGGCCTGATCCGCTCCGGACCGAATGACCCAGGTCATCGACAGGAATCCGCCATCGGCGGGTTGCTTGTTTGGACGTCCATATTTCCCTGCAATTGCGGACTGGCCGCCCTTGATCCTGCCGTTTGCGCACGGCACGGGCCAAGTAAACCACTGCTAAGCTGGGCGCTCGTGCCCACCCTTGGCAGCCTCATGCCCTCGAAAGACATCGCGTTCCATCATCCGGTTGCGTTCTGGCTGGGTTGCACCGCGGTGGTTGCCGGTGTGCTGGCGCATCTGCCAATGCTGGTCATGGCTGCCCCGATGCATTACCACCTCGCCGGCATGCCGATGGATGGCATGATGCGGATCGGCATGGCGCTGGTGCCGCTCGGTGTGCTGCTGGCGGGCTACGGACTGATGCCACGGATGGCACAGATGCGACGAGCCCTGCATCCCGACCGCAGCCCGCTGCCCTTCCATGTCGCCGACAGCGTGCCGCTCAATCATGAGCACTGGAAACTGGTGGCGGTGCTGACCATTGCGCTGGCGGTGGACGTGATGAAGCCGGCGACGATCGGTTTCGTGATGCCGGGCATGTCGGCCGAATACGGCATCAGCGCCTCGACCGCCGGATGGCTGGCGCTGTCGGCATTGACCGGCACCGCGGTCGGCTCGATCGTGTGGGGCCGGCTGGGTGACCTGTTCGGCCGTCGCTCGACGATCCTGCTGTCGGCACTGATGTTCATGGGCACTTCGATCTGTGGCGCGATGCCGGCATTCGGCTGGAACCTGCTGATGTGTTTCATGATGGGCGCCGCTGCCGGCGGCATGCTGCCGATCACCTTCACCCTGATGGCCGAGATGATTCCGACGGCGCACCGCGGCTGGCTGCTGGTGGCACTGGGCGGCATCGGCACATCGGCCGGCTATCTGCTGGCCTCGGGCGCCGCGACGCTGTTCGAGCCGAGCTACAGCTGGCGCGCACTCTGGCTGCTCAACTTGCCCACCGGCGCGTTGATCGTCCTGCTCAACCGTTACATTCCCGAATCGCCACGCTTCCTTGCACTGGAAGGTCTCGAGGACCAGGCGCTTTTGGTACTGCAGAAATTTTCGGGTGGTATTGCACCGCTGTATCCGGATGTGCGGCACGCGCTGGAAAGTGCCCGGCTGGAGCAGCAGGTACCGGCGAGAATCAGCCTGCGTCAACTGCTGCGTGGCCGCCACGCATCCATCACCTGGGGCTTGATGCTGTGCGCGATTGCCTGGGGACTGGTGAACTTCGGCTTCCTGCTGTGGCTTCCCGGCAACCTCGGCAAGCTGGGCATCGATGCCCAGGGCAGCAGCGCGCTGCTGGCACGTTCCGCGATACTCGCGCTGCCCGGCGTCGGCGTGGTGGTGGGGCTTTACCAACGCTGGAGCAGCATACGCACGCTGGTACTTTTCATCGGACTGACGGCGCTGGCCCTGCTGTTCTTTTTCGCGATCGACCTGGCCGACACACACTCCGCCACCGTCACCACGGTAGGCACCGTGACGCTGCTGCTGAGCGTCAGCGGCGTGATCGCCACCCTGATTCCGTATGCGGCGGAAATCTATCCGGTGCACCTGCGCAGCACAGGCGCGGGGCTGATCGCCGGAAGCTCGAAGTTCGGCGGCATCCTGGGAGCGGTGCTGGGCGTGCTTGGTCTGTTCGGTCATTTCATGCTGTCCGCCCTGCTGATCGCGCTGCCGATGGCCGCGGCGGCCTGGATGCTTGCGCGCGGCGGCATCGAGACACGCGGCCACGGGCTGGAGGCGATCCAGGATGCGTTGTCCGAATAATTTCGCGAGCGGACGCCAGCGCAACGCCCGGCCAGCCTGGCGATAATCCGGACGGCCGAGGCGTCTAGCGCTCGATCTGCCTCATCGCCACGATGCTGACCGCAACACGACGATTCGGAGCCAGGCAGGCACGCAGCCGATTGCCCGACAGATCCGGGCATGTCACCAGCGGGTCGGCGGCACCACGACCTTCGGTGGTGATCACCTCGTCCGAGACACCGTGCGCGACCAGATAGCCGCGTACGGCCTCGGCACGCCTGCGTGACAGGGCGTCGTTGTAGGCATCGCCACCGATGCGGTCGGTATAGCCGACCAGATGCACGGCACGGATATCCCTGATTCGATGCAGCCGCTTCACCAGCCGGTCGAGCTGGTCGCGCCCTTCGTCGCTGACACTGGCGATATCGGACTTGCCGAACGCAAACACGGCGTCGGCCGAAAGATTCATCCGGCTTGTTTCCAGTGCAGGCGCGGGAGTCGGCGCTGCCTGCAAGGGTTGTGCGGGCGCGGAAGGCTGCATGACCCATCCCCTGGGGCCGCAGCAGGCCGCCAACAACAAGGCTGTCGCGCTGACGCTTGCCAGCACGCACCGACGCATGATTTTTTGCATGGCCTGTGCCCTCGGGCTCGTGATCTTGCCGGCCTTGCCTCCCTGCACCGGAATGGCCTCCAGCCACAGGCCAGCGTAGTCAAAAGCCCGTGAATGGACGGACAAAGTCCAGGCAAAAATCCACCCTGCCGGGCAAAGAAAACCCGCCGGTCAGCGGGTCTTCAGAAAGCTCACACCGTCAGCGGATTGGGCTTGTCCGGATCGAGCTTGTACTCCTTGATCGCCCGGCTGACGTCCTTGGCGTTCATCTTGCCGTCCTTCGCCAGCGCGGCCAGTGCGGCATGGGCGATCCAGTAACGATCAACCTCGAAGAACTCGCGCAGATGCGCGCGGGTGTCCGAGCGGCCGAAGCCGTCGGTGCCGAGCACGGTGTAACGCATGCCGTCGGGCACGAAGGCGCGGATCTGGTCGGCGAATTCGCGCACGTAGTCGGTGGCGGCGATCGCCGGCCCCTGACGGTCACCAAGCAGGCCAGTGACATACGGCACGCGCTGCTCGGCTTCCGGATGCAGCCGGTTCCAGCGTTCGGCATCGAAACCGTCACGGCGCAACTCGATGAAGCTGGGGCACGACCAGATGTCGGACTTCACGCCGAAATCCTTCTCCAGCAGTTCGGCCGCCGCGATCACCTCGCGCAGGATCGTGCCGGAGCCGAGCAGTTGCACGCGCGGCTCGCCCTTCTTCGGCTTGCCACCATCCTTGAACAGATACATGCCCTTGATGATGCCGTCCTCGACGCCTTGCGGCAGGTCCGGATGACTGTAGTTCTCGTTCATCACGGTGATGTAGTAGTAGATGTCCTCCTGCTCCTGCATCATCCGGCGCGTGCCGTCCTGCAGGATCACCGCGACCTCGTACGAAAAAGTGGGGTCGTACGACTTCACGTTCGGGATCGCACCGGACATCAGATGCGAATGGCCGTCCTCATGCTGCAGGCCCTCGCCGTTGAGCGTGGTACGCCCCGCGGTGCCGCCGATCAGGAAGCCGCGCGAACGCATGTCGCCGGCGGCCCAGCACAGGTCGCCGATGCGCTGGAAACCGAACATCGAGTAGTAGATGAAGAACGGCAGCATCGCCTGGTTGCTGATGCTGTAACTGGTTGCCGCGGCCATCCACGACGCCATGCCGCCGGCCTCGCTGATGCCCTGCTGCAGCACCTGGCCCTTCTGGTCCTCGCGGTAGTACAGCAGCTGGTCGGAATCCTGCGGCTTGTATTTCTGGCCGAACGGCGCATAGATGCCGATCTGGCGGAACATGCCTTCCATGCCGAACGTGCGTGCCTCGTCGGCGACGATCGGCACCACGCGCTCTCCCAGCTGCTTGTCGCGCAGCAGCAGGTTGATGCCGCGCACCAGTGCCATCGTGGTGGAGATCTCGCGCTCGCCGGTACCCTTGGTGATCTGCTCGAATGCAGCCAGCTCCGGCGTCTTCAGCTTCGCCTCGGCCTTGCGCCGGCGCTGCGGCAACGCACCTCCGAGTGACTTGCGGCGATCCAGCATGTACTGCACTTCCGGCGAATCCTTGCCCGGGTGGTAGTACGGCACGTCATGCAGCTTGTCGTCGCTGATCGGGATCTGGAAGCGGTCACGGAAATGCCGCACCGAATCGTCGTCCAGCTTCTTCTGCTGATGGGTCGGGTTCTGCGACTCTCCGGCCGCACCCATGCCGTAGCCCTTGACCGTCTTGGCCAGGATCACCGTCGGCCGGCCCTCGGTGTTCGCTGCCGCATGGTAGGCCGCGTAGACCTTGTGCGGATCGTGGCCGCCGCGATTCAACCGCCAGATGTCGTCGTCGCTGAGGTTGGCGACCATCTCGCGCGTCTCCGGGTACTTGCCGAAGAAATGCTCGCGCGTATACGCCCCGCCGAACGCCTTGCACGCCTGGTACTCACCGTCGACGGTTTCCATCATCAGCTTGCGCAGCACGCCGTTCTTGTCGCGCGCCAGGAGCGGATCCCAGTAGCTGCCCCACACCACCTTGAGCGCATTCCAGCCGGCACCACGGAACACGCCTTCCAGCTCCTGGATGATCTTGCCGTTGCCGCGCACCGGACCATCGAGCCGCTGCAGGTTGCAGTTGATCACGAAGATCAGGTTGTCCAGCCCCTCGCGGCCGGCCAACGAGATCGCGCCGAGCGACTCCGGCTCATCGGTCTCGCCGTCCCCAAGGAAGCACCAGATCTTGCGGTCGCTCTTCGGCACCAGGCCGCGGTGCTCCAGATACTTGAAGAACTGTGCCTGGTAGATCGCCTGGATCGGACCCAGGCCCATCGACACGGTCGGCACCTGCCAGTAATCCGGCATCAGCCACGGATGCGGATACGAGGACAGCGCGCGGCCCTTGCCGACCACTTCCATGCGGAACAGGTCGAGCTGGTCCTCGGCCAGACGCCCCTCAAGGAACGAGCGCGCGTAGATGCCTGGGCTGGAATGGCCCTGATGGAATACCAGGTCACCCGGATGATCGGCGCTCGGTGCGCGCCAGAAATGATTGAAGCCGACGTCGTACAGCGTCGCACTCGAGGCGAAACTGGCGATGTGGCCGCCCAGCTCCCCCGGCTTGCGGTTCGCACGCACCACCATCGCCATCGCGTTCCAGCGGATCAGCGAGCGGATGCGCCATTCCATCGCGGCATCACCCGGCATCTTTGCCTCGTTGCCGGGCGCGATCGTGTTGACATACTCGGTGGTCGGATTGAACGGCAGGTAGCCACCCGAACGGCGGGTCGAATCGACCATCCGCTCAAGCAGGAAATGCGCGCGCTCGGTACCGTCGTGATGGATCACCGCATTGAGCGAATCCATCCACTCCCTGGTTTCGGTGGGGTCGATGTCCTGATTGAGGATATCGTCGAGCTGATCCATTGAAGATTCTCCGCGGCGCCGTTGCGGCGCCAAACTTGAGGGGACTCCCGCCGTCGGGGATGCGGCAGGTCAACGTCCGAGTTTAGCCGTCGTGGCACTGGAGCGCCAAATGGATGTCCATTCGCAGGCGCACGGACCGCCATCGCACCCCTTGGCAGAGGCGCGATGGCGTCGGTCAACTACGCCGCTCGACCTGAGCGGCGCGAATCTGCGCATCCACCGCGGCGATCGATGTCATGTTGACCACCCGGCGTGCCGACGACGCCGGGGTCAGGATGTGCGCCGGCTTGTCCAGCCCCATCAGGATCGGGCCGATCGCCACGCCATCGGTCATCACCCGGACCATGTTGTAGGTGATGTTGGCGGCATCGAGGTTGGGTAACACATACAGGTTGGCGCGGCCGGTCAGCGTGGTATTCGGGAACATGCGGTGGCGCAAGGCCTCGTCCCACGCGGTATCGGCCTGCATCTCGCCGTCCATCTCCAGCTTCGGCATGCGCGCCTTGAGGATCTTCCATACCTGGCGCATCTTCGCCGCGCTGGGATTGTCGTGGCTGCCGTAATTGGAGTGCGACAGCAAGGCCACTTTCGGCTCGACGCCAAACAGCTTGAGGCGATACGAAGCCTGCAACGTCGCCTCGGCGATCTGCTCGGCCGTGGGATCGACCTGCACATGGGTGTCGAGGAAGAACCAGGCGCCCTTGTCGTTGATCACGCCGGTCATCGCCGAGGTGCATTGCACGCCCGGATCGAGACCGAACACGCTGCGCAGGTAGCCGAGCTTCTTGTGGAAGCGGCCGACCAGGCCGCAGATCATCGCATCCGCCTCGCCGCGTTCGACCATCAGCGCCGAGATCAGCGTGGGCCGCGAACGCAGCAGGTTCTTCGCCGCTGCCGGCGACACGCCGCGGCGCTCGGTCAGCGCGTGGTACTGCTGCCAGTACTCATTGAAACGCGGATCGTCATTGATATTGGTCAGTTCGAAGTCGACGCCGGCGCGCATGCGCAGGCCGAGCCGCTGGATGCGCGTCTCGATCACGTCCGGGCGACCGACCAGAATCGGAAACGCCAGCCTCTCGTCGATCACCGTCTGCACGGCGCGCAATACGGTCTCTTCCTCGCCCTCGGCGTAGACCACCCGCTTGCGGTCGGCGCGCGCACGCTCGTACACCGGCTTCATCAGCAGGCCGGTGCGATAGATGAACTGGCCGAGTTTCTCCTTGTACACCTCCATGTCGACGATCGGGCGCATGGCGACACCGGAATCCATCGCCGCCTGTGCCACCGCCGGCGCCAGCATCACCAGCAGGCGCGGGTCGAACGGGCGCGGAATCAGGTAGTCGGCACCAAAGGTCGGCACGTCACCGCCGTAGGCGCCGGCCAGATCACCCGCCTCCATCCGCGCCAGCTCGGCAATGGCGCGCACGCAGGCCAGTTTCATCGCCTCGTTGATACCGGTGGCGCCCACATCCAGCGCGCCGCGGAAGATATAGGGGAAGCACAGCGCGTTGTTGACCTGGTTCGGATAGTCCGAACGACCGGTGGCGATGATGCAGTCCGGGCGCACCTTCCTGGCGTCTTCCGGCGAGATTTCCGGATTCGGATTGGCCAGCGCGAGGATGATCGGCCTGGCCGCCATCGTCGCGACCATCTCCGGCTTCAGCACACCGCCGGCAGACAGGCCGAGGAAGATGTCGGTGCCCTCGATGATCTCGGCCAGCGTGCGCTTGGCGGTGTCGCGCGCGTAGCGCTGCTTGTCCGGATCCATATGGTCGCGGCCGGTGTAGAGCACACCCTCGCGATCGTAGGCAAGGATATGCTCCGGCTTCACGCCCAGCGCCACCAGCATGTCGAGGCAGGCGATGCCGGCGGCACCGGCGCCGGCCGTGGCCAGCTTCACGTCCCCGATCTTCTTGCCGACCACTTCCAGCGCATTCAGCACCGCCGCACCGACGATGATCGCAGTGCCATGCTGGTCATCGTGGAATACCGGGATCTTCATCCGCTCGCGCAGCTTGCGCTCGACGATGAAGCACTCCGGCGCCTTGATGTCTTCGAGATTGATGCCGCCGAAGGTCGGCTCCATCGCCGCGATAATGTCGACCAGCTTGTCCGGGTCGCGCTCGTTCAGTTCGATGTCGAACACGTCGATGCCGGCGAACTTCTGGAACAGCACACCCTTGCCTTCCATCACCGGCTTGCCGGCGAGCGGGCCGATGTCGCCCAGTCCCAGCACCGCCGTGCCGTTGGTGATCACCGCCACCAGGTTGCCTCGCGCGGTCATCTCGCTGGCTGCGTTGGGATCCGCGACGATCGCCTCGCAGGCATAGGCCACGCCGGGCGAATAGGCCAGGGCGAGATCGCGCTGGGTCACCATCGGCTTGGTCGCGGTGACCTTGATCTTGCCGGGGCGGGAGTGGCGGTGGTATTCGAGCGCAGCTAGGCGGAGGTCTTCTGGGGTTTCCATGGGGTCGCTGGAAATGAGGGGAGGAGAGGCCACGGCAGGGCGAACCGGCATGTTAGCACCGGCTCCGCCCGCATCACGCCCATCATCGACGTTGCCAGACCACGGCAACAACCTGTTTACAGGCCCTGCGACAACTCGTCAGCCTGCACCCGGTTCATGTGGATGCCGTTGATGAAGACCGAGAAGGCCAGCTTGCCAGCCAGCCCGTGCACGTGCTGCATCCAGGGCGGCAGCCAGCGCGGCGGCAGGATGGCACCGGATTCGAAGTGCGGCTGCAGCGCGATCACGTCGTGCAGGGTCAACTTGCCGGCAAACAGATGGCGCAGCAGATCCATCCGCTGCTGCTTGAATGCCCAGCGGAAGAACGTGTGCACGGTGAGCAGGCCAGACAGGTAGACATTGTCCTTCGCAAAGGCCGCGCCACCGTCCGGTGGCACGCCGCGGAACACCCGCTGGGCCGAGTGGAAGCTGTCCGCCACGTTCTGGCCGCAGGCGCTGAAATACTTGTAGACCTCGACGAAATCGGCACCGTTCAGTGCCATGTCGATCGCCAAGATGCGCAGGCTGATGCGTTTGAGCCGGGCGATGTCGATCGCCCCGGACATCAGCTCCGCGAACACCGCCAGCCCCTCCTGGGTCGCGGTGACACGCGGTGAAGTACGCGCCAGTGAAGCCAGCAACGGCTGCTGGCGGCCATTCAGCGCGGTCAGCGAGTGCACAAACGCCTCGTGGGCGAGCAACTGATGACGATCGTATTCGCTGAAACGGGTGCCACCGCGCAAACGGATGCGGGTGGCGCCGGCCGCCGCCTTGGCGGTGAGCTCCGGATCGACCTCGACGCTGATCATGCCGGCACCGAAGAACGCGTCAAGTGTGGTCGCCAGCTCATTGCGCAGCTCGTCGGCCGGCATCTCCACGCTGCTGTCGTCGGCCAGCAGGTCGGCACCCAGTTCATCGGATAGCTCGACAAAGTAGTGCGCGGCGTCGAGATTGCTGCGCTGACTACCGGGAATCAGGTCACCCGGCTTGCCGTACAGCGCAATCGATGGCGCAGTGACGCCTGACGTACCCACGGCCTCCAGCATCTCGGCCGCGACGCGCCACGATTCGGCGGTGCGCCGCAGGTAGTCGCCGATGGGATCGGCTTCCGACGGGCCACCATCGCCCGCCTCGCGTTCGATCGCCTCCAGTTCGGCACGCGCCGTCCCCAGGTCGGGCCGTTTGTAGGTCACATCCGGCAAGGCGAACTGGCCCCGGCCGTAGGCCGCAATCATGCTGTCCTCCAGCGAGGCCGGCCACGCCACCGTCGGCAGGATGCGAATGCCCTTCACCGCCGCAAGCAGGCGCTGGTCGAGCATGGCGTAACGCTGCAGTTCGGGCGCGATGGCGCTGGCTGGCGTGCTCATCGCGCGACCCCACGCAGGGCGTCCACGCGCTGAATCAGCTCCATGGCGATCGGGTCGGGCCTGAACGCCGCCAGGAAACTGCGCGAACTGGCCGGAATGAAGGTGAGGTTGCGGCCAAAGCGCGAGTCGGTGCGCAGCATCACGGTGACGCGGCGCGGATTGGTCATCGTGGTGGCGTTGACGTTCATCACGTCGCTCAACGCCACGCGGATCTTCCCGCCACGGTTTTTCACCACGAGCCAGTCGCCGTCCAGCCAGACCTCGTCCAGCAGGTCATGCAACAGGGTGCGGTAAAGCACGAACATCACGCCGACCATGAACAGCGGCATCAGCATCAGCGGAAGGAATGGCGGCGACTGTTCGTCCGTACCGGCATGGGCCGCCGCCCAGAACTGCACGCCGAAGATGGTCAGCACAAAGCCGATCCACAACACCGGAAAGACCCGCTTGTAGAAAAACGTGAGCGACGATGACAACCGACGCATGCCTGCACCCCGCAGCAACGATGCCGCGATACTAGATGCTTTGCGGCGCGCCGTGCACAGGCCCGGGAGCCAACGATCATCCGAAGCGGCAATCAGTCCCGCTCGCGCTGCCCGCGATGCCCGTGCGGCCGCTCGCTGGGGCGGCCGCCGCGCTGGCGGCGCAGCCGCGCTTCGAGCGTGGCGGCCTGCTCCTCGCGCTCGTCGTGCAGCTTGAGGTAATTGCGCCAGCGCCCCGGCGCCAGCTCGCCGGTGTCCAGCGCCACCTGCACCGCACAACCCGGTTCGCTGCCATGGCCGCAGTCGGCAAAACGGCAGCGCTCGGCCAGCGCCTCGATGTCGGCGAACAGGTCGAGGTTTTCCTCGCCGGTGAGCTTCAGTTCGCGCATGCCGGGCGTGTCGATCAGGCAGCCGCCGCTGGGCAACTGCAACAGTGCGCGATGGGTGGTGGTGTGGCGACCGCGGCTGTCATGGCTGCGCACCTCGGCGGTGGCCATGCGTGCCGTGCCGAGCAGGGTATTGGTCAAGGTGGACTTGCCGGCACCGGAGGAACCGACCAGCACGGCACTGTCGCCTGGCTGCAGGTACGGCGCCAGCTGGGCCACGCTGGCCGGATCCTTGCCGTTCAATGGATGGATCGGCGTGCCGTCAGGCAGTCGCGCGCGCAGCGCCTCGATCTGCGCGGCCGCGTCGTCGCGAATATCGAGCTTGCTCAGCAACACCACGGGCTGCGCGCCGGAATCCTCGGTCAGCGACAGATAGCGCTCGATCCGCGCCGGGTTGAAGTCGCCGTCCAGCCCGGTCAGTACCAGCACGTAGTCGATATTGGTGGCGATCAGCTGGCGCTCGTAGCGCTCGCCGGCCGCCGCGCGCGACAACACCGTGCGGCGCGGTGCCACGGTGACGATATGCGGTGGCGTGCCGCCCTCCACTTCGACGAAATCACCGACCACCGGTCGTTCGGCCGGGTCGATGCCGCGCTTGAGGAAGCGCCCGTCCGGCTGTGCCCCGAACAAGGTTTCGCCATCATGCAGCTCATAGCCGGCACGATGCTGCGCCACCACCCTGGCCAACCGCAGGCCGGCAGGCGGCAGCACGTCGCCGCGCCAGCCGATGCGCCGCAGGCGTTCGATCGTTTCGGCATCACTCATTCGGGGGAATCGGTGGGCACGGTCCGGCGATTATGCCTTGCCCGCGCATGGCCCGCCGATGAACCGGGATTTGCCACGGATGGCGCTCGCGCTGCACTGCATCACGCTGCTAGCATCGACCTGCCGGTGCTGATGCCGGAGCCAGACTACTGAAGGATGCCGGCGTTGGCCTCGATCACACCCAGTGCGCACCTGGCGGACGTGCGCTATGAAATCCGTGGCGCACTGACCCGGCGCGCGCGCGAGCTGGAGGCTGCCGGCCTCGACATCATCAAGCTCAACATCGGCAACCCCGGCCGCTACGGTTTCGAGGCGCCGGCGCATCTGCGCGAGGCGATCGCCAGCCATCTGCACGAG
Organism: Rhodanobacter koreensis; assembly: GCF_054782855.1. NCBI lineage: Bacteria > Pseudomonadati > Pseudomonadota > Gammaproteobacteria > Lysobacterales > Rhodanobacteraceae > Rhodanobacter > Rhodanobacter koreensis. The sequence goes on from NZ_BAAGRR010000001.1 coordinate 639,439, forward strand.
AGCGAGGCCTACGGCCACGAACAGGGACTGGAAGCCGCCCGCGAGGCGATCGCGGCGCAGCAGCGTGCACGCGGCGCCACGGGCGTCGAACCGGAGCGCATCTTCATCGGCAATGGCGTCAGCGAACTGATCGATCTCAGCCTGCGCGCGCTGCTGCAACCTGGCGATGAAGTGCTGCTGCCGAGCCCGGACTACCCGTTGTGGAGCGCAGCCACCATCCTCAACGGCGGCCAGCCGCGCTACTACCACTGTCTCGCCAGCCACGGCCACCTGCCCGATCCGGACGAGATCGAGGCACTGGTCACCCCGCGCACCCGCGCACTGGTACTGATCAATCCGAACAATCCGACCGGCGCGGTCTATCCGCGCGCACTGCTCGAGCGCCTCGTGGCGATCGCCGCACGGCACCGGCTGCTGCTGCTCGCCGACGAGATCTACGACGAAATCCTCTACGACGGTGCGAGCTTCCAGCCACTGGCCGAGGTGGCCGGCGAGCTGCCCTGCCTCAGCTTCGGCGGCCTGTCCAAGGTGCATCGTGCCTGCGGCTACCGGGTCGGCTGGATGAGCCTGTCCGGCGATCCTGCACGCAGTGCGGCCTACCGCGACGCGTTGCAGTTGCTCGCCGCGCTGCGGCTGTGCGCCAACGTCACCGCACAATGGGCGGTGCTGCCGGCCCTGCATGACGCGCCGACGATCGGCACGCTGACGGCGCCCGGCGGTCGCCTGCACGAGGCACGCCGCGTGGTGCTGCAGGCCGTCGCCGCCAGCGAATACCTGGAACTGGTCGCGCCGGCAGGTGCGCTGTATGCATTCCCGCAGGTGCGCGCCGACCGCTTCGCGGCTTTCAACGACGAAACGTTCGCCCTGCGCCTGCTGGAGGAGGAATCGGTGCTGGTGGTTCCCGGCACCAGCTTCAACGTGCCGCACAGCCGCCACTTCCGCTTGACCTTGCTGCCGCCGCAGGCACAGTTGCGCGAAGTGTTCGTGCGGATCGAGCGGGTACTGACCCGGATGGCGCGCGAACAGTCGCCGCATGCCGCCGCCGCAGTGGCCTGAGCCACACCCGAGCCGACCGCGCATGCTGCCCGCCACCCCGTCACTGCATTACCTCGCCCTGGGCGACTCCTACACCATCGGCGAGGCCGTCGCCGCCGACCAGCGCTGGCCGGCCGTGCTGGTGCAACGTCTGCGCCGGGCCGGAGTGGTGATCGACGATCCGCAGATCGTCGCCGTCACCGGCTGGACCACGGACGAGCTGGCGCAAGGCATGGACGAGGCGCCGCTGACCTCGCCGTACGACCTGGTCACCCTGCAGATCGGCGTCAACAACCAGTACCGCGGCCGGCCGGCGGACGAGTACCGCCAGCAGTTCGCCAGCCTGCTGGCACGCGCCATCGTCCTCGCCGGTCACCGCGCCACGCGCGTCGTCGTCGTGTCGATCCCGGACTGGGGCGTCACCCGTTTCGCGTACGAGCAAGGCCGCGACAGCGCTCGCATCGCCAGCGAACTGGACAGTTACAACGCGATTGCCCGCGACGAGGCCGCGCGCGTCGGCGCGCATTTCGTGGACATCACCGGCATCTCGCGCCAGTCCCCCCTGCTCGTCGCCGACGACGGCCTGCATCCCTCGGCCGCGCAATATGCGTTGTGGGTCGATGCCATCCTGCCGGTGGTGCGCACGGCACTGCGCACGGCACACTGAACCGCTCCACGGCAACCGTCCTGCAACCTGTTCGCCATCCCGCGGTGACCTTGCGCCTGCAAACTGCAGCCCCGGCATCCACCGGGAGTACGCGCCATGACCACCCTCCGCTGCCGCAGCGCCTTCATCTCCGACGTGCATCTGGGCACACCTGACTGCAAATCCGCCTACCTGCTCGATTTCCTGCGCAAGCTTCGATGCGAGAAGCTCTATCTGGTCGGCGACATCATCGACATGGAAGCGCTGGCCCGGCGTGCCTGGTGGCCGGCGGAGCACAGCGCGGTGATCGCCGAGGTGCTCGACCTGGCGCAACGCGGAGTCGAGGTCATCTACATCCCCGGCAACCACGATGCACCGATGCGTGGCCTGCATGGCCAGAGCCTGTGCGGCGTGCGGATCGAACTGGACGCCGTGCATGTCGGCATCGACGGGCGCCGCTACCGGGTCAGCCACGGCGACGAGTTCGATCCCGAACAGATCGGCCGCGGCTGGATGCAGCACGTCGGCGAAGCCATGCATCGCTTCATCTGCTGGAGCAACCGCCGGCTGCACGTGATGCGACAGCGGCTGGAGCTGCCCTACCTGCCGCTGTCGATCATCGTCAAGTCGCACATCGGCAAGGCCCTGGCGTATATCCGCGCCTACGAGGAGCGCGTCGTCAGCGACACCCGCGAACGCGGTTTCGACGGGCATATCTGCGGACACATCCACTTCGGCCATGTGCGCGAACTGGACGGCGTGCTCTACCTCAACGACGGTGACTGGGTGGAACACTGCACCGCCCTGATCGAGGACCACACCGGTGCGATGGAACTGATCCACTGGAGCGAACAACCCGCCGCCCTGGGCCGGGCCAGCCGCGAACTGGTATGGCCCTCTCCGGCGGCCGCCCTGGCACTGGCGCCGCTGGGCGTCTGCCGCCGCGACTTGGGCGAACTGCATCGGGCGGCCTGAACCGCGCCCACCTTGAAGGCCGGCCAGATCACCGCATATCGGGCGGCGTATCATTGTCTTCTTTGCCGGAGCATCCCATGTCCCTCGACAGCACTACCCGCGAACGTATCGAAACCCTGCTCAAGGACCACCGCGTGGTGCTGTTCATGAAGGGCAACCGCCAGCAGCCGATGTGCGGCTTCTCCGCCGCCGCCACCAACACGCTGAACGAACTGCTGCCGGACTACCACACGGTCAACGTGCTGGAGGATCCGGAAATCCGCGAGGGCATCAAGGCCTACGGCGACTGGCCGACGATTCCGCAGCTGTACGTGGAAGGCGAACTGGTCGGCGGCGCGGACATCATCCGCCAGATGTACGGCAGCGGCGAGCTGCACACCCTGTTCGGGGCAGCCGCGCCGGACCGCACGCCGCCGCAGATCACCATCACCGACGCCGCCGCCGAGGCGATCCGCCAGGGCACCGCCAACGCCGAAGGGCTGGCGCTGCATCTGGAAATCGGCCCCGACCACAGCGCCGGCTTCCAGCTCGCCCCGGCCGCCGAGCACGACATCGTCGCCCACGCCAACGGACTGGACGTGCACTTCGACCCGGCCAGCGCGCAGCGCGCGAAAGGCATCGTGATCGACTGGGTCTCCACCGTTCAAGGCGAAGGCCTCAGCCTGAAGTTCCCCGGCGCGCAGGAGATCAAGTCGCTCAGCGTGCAGCAGCTCCAGATGCGCCTTGCCGCCAACGACATCACCCTGATCGACGTGCGCCCCGCCCAGGGCCGTGCCCAGGCTGCTCCGCTGGCGCAGGCACGGGTGCTGGAAGACGAAGGCTTCGAAAGCCTCGCCGCGCTGCCGAAGAACACCCCGCTCGCCTTCATCTGCCACCACGGCATCTCCAGCCGCGGCATGGCCGAGCGCTTCGCCGCCCACGGCTTCAGCGACGTACACAACGTGGAAGGTGGTATGGACGCATGGGCGCGCGAAGTGGATTCGAGCGTGCCGCGTTACTGATCAGGACACCCCTTCCAAAATGAAGAGCGCCCGTGAAGGCGCTCTTCATGATGGTGACGCGGGGCGTATCACGCCCGTTGGACCCTACCCCTTGAGTGTAAACAGCTCACTCTCCCGGTTGAAACACTGTGCGTCCCGGGTCGCAATACCGAAAACAGCATTTCCGGCAAATGTTCGCGGACGCGCACCCAGGGGCAGCACATCGAGCAGCATCACCAAATACTTCGCAGGCCACTGTTTACAACATCGAAGCGGCATGCATTCCTGTACTACAGGGAGTAATCGCGCCGTACCCAACTAATGACAGTCAGTCAGCAGCGGAGAACGCGTGCAGTTCCACGTTCAACCCGTCAGGCCCACCACCCTGCAACAAGTGGCCGTGTCTAAACACCGCAGCCAGTCAGTATCCCGCAGGGACATAGCGGAACCTTTGCATCACTGAGCCGTGATCGAAGATCACCCGCCGAACCTGATCCCGGCTCAGACGTTCGCGCCACTGATTCGCACGGCCGGCGCGGAAGAATGGTGCATCGGCACGAGGCGCCTCGCGAAAACCGGATTGACGCTCCATGCCTTGCAGTTGATTGAAGCCGGCAAAGCGTATGGCGCGATCCAACCTCTCACGATCACGATCCAGGCCAATCAGCCTGGCTACTTTGAGGAAGACCTTAGCCGGCTTCTCGAGCATGTCCTCGTAACGCACGATGAGCACCTTGGGTCCCGCGGCATCCGCCCAGCTGCTCACGTGCCGCGACCAGTTACCGAGCAGCTGGCTGACGAAAAGCGCATCATTTGCCGTGGCTACGTCATCATTGCCAAGCCGCTCGATTGCCTCATCAAGACTGAGGGAAAAATGTGCCGACATGCTGATGGCGACATCCAGTGGGTTACGCACTACATAGATCGCACCCGCTGTGACATCGGGGTTGTGCAGCGGGTAGCCTGAGAAGCTGCCGTTGAGATTGTGGGTCTTGACGAAAGCGGTACCCCTCGCGCGCGCCGCAATCAATGCATGCACCTGCGGGCGCACCTCACTCAGGCGATCGATATCCATCGAGGTGGAGTCGCATCCCGCCACCTCACTGAAACGATATGGCAGTGCCTCGTCATCGCCGTAACGCAGCCACTCGTCGAACGGCAGCGGCGCAGGTGAATTGGCAAGCAGGTTGGCGAGGAACGCACGCAACCACGTGTTGCCGGACTTCGGATAAGAGGCCAACCAGACGATGTTGCCCATGCCGTGCACCTATTAAGACGATCCTCGTGGATCCATGATTCCGCCGCATATGGCCCAGGCAGAACCTACATGCCTGTCTGCCGATGCCGATCGCCTTCGTGTTGCATGCCACGAAGGCTCACCCCTTGGGTGTAAACAGCTCGCACTCACGGTTGAAATCACCGATCGCTCCGACCAGATCAGCCACCGCCGCCCGCTCGGCCTCGCTGAGGTCGGGATTCCAGGTGTCCAGAATCAGCACCACGCGGGTCTCGCTGCTGTCGTTCCAGGCTTCGTGTTCAAACGTGTCATCGAAGGTGACGCAGCGGCCCTCCTGCCAGACATGGGTCTCGCCACCCACGCGCAGGGCGCAGTCGGATGGCACGATCAACGGCAGATGTGTGACCAGTCGGGTATTGGTGACGCCGCGATGCGGCAGGATATGCGTCCCGGGTCGCAATACCGAAAACAGCGTTTCCGGCGAATGTTCGCGGACGCGGGCCAGCGGCAGCGCATCGAGCAGTGCGGCAGTCTGCGGGCAGCGTGCCGCATGCTCGTCGTAGCGTTCGCCATGACGATGGAAGAAATAAGCATCCCAGGCAGCGGCCCCGGTACCGGAGGATCGCAGCAGGTCGGCTGCATCCTGCGGCGAATCCGTCTGCAGGAATGACTCCAGGTCCCGCGGCTGCGCCAGCACCGTACGCAGTTCCTCGCGGATCGCCGCGGTGCTGGCCTCGAGTTCCGCCATCCAGGGAAAGCGTTCGCGCGGGTAGTACGGCTGGCTCGGCACGCCCGGGAAATACAGGAACTTGGGCTGTTGCCGTGCATCGGGCAACGATGCGTCCTGCTCGCCGAGGTAGATGACGAGGCATTGTTCCACTCTGACGAGTTCCGACTTGCCGTAACGCTGACGCAGGGGCTCAAGCACGCTGTCGAACAGGCGACGCCGGCCCGCATCGACATACTGTATGGCCTGCTTCACGGCATCCCGGTATTCGGGTGCCGTTGTCTCGTCGCTGAGCCAGCGCCCCCGCGCCTGTGCCGCGTTGATCGCCATGAAAGAAGCCACCAGGGCTTCGTGGGTCTCGCCCAGTTGATCCAGCAACATGCCCAGGCGCAAACGCGCGACGAACATGTTTGGTGCAAGCGTGAGTCCACGACGCAAGTCGGCAACCGCTCCGGGGAAATCGCCGCCGGTCATTCGCGCCACACCCAACTGGTGCAGCGTGACCGCATCCGCAGGATGCACACGGTCCGCGCTGACCAGCAGCTCGATGGCCTGGTCCACCGCGCCACTGGCAAGCCGGATATTGGCCAGTTGCCGCAGCGCTTCGAGATCATCGGGATGGGTCTCGAGCAGCTGTGCATAGGAACGCTCTGCCTGCCCCACGTCTCCTCGACTCAGCCCCGAGCGGGCTTTCTCACGATGGTCCGCGACGCGCTGATCTGACTCGTTCTTCATTGCTTGATTCACTGCCGGATGGGCCGCGGACCTTGAATACGGCGCCGCGGCGAGCTGAACTAACCGGCATAATACGCGGTGACGCATTTCCCTGCCGTGCCGGGAATGCCCGTTCCGGAACACGGCTTGCGCCCGCTGCATGGACGCCGGGTCGCCACTAGCCGCCTGAGGTCAAAAAGCAGACATGATTCCTCGCCTACAGGGACTGAGCCCCGCCGCCCGCGTGAACATCATGGTCGCCGGCGAAGCGCTCGAGACAGGCCGGGTGGACGAAGCCGAGCGCCGCCTTGCCGACGCTGTCGCGACGGACCCTCAACATCCCGAAGTCCTGCGCATGCAGGCCGGCATCCACAGCCTGCGTGGCCGCCCCCAGCAGGCCATCAGCACAATGCGCCAGGCGCTTGCGCAACGCCCGCAGGATGCGCTGTACCACAACACCCTGGGCACCCTGCTCGGGAGTGCCGGCGACTATGACGCGGCGATCACCTCGTTGCGCCATGGCTGCGAGCTGCAGCCCGACCTGGCCATCGCCTGGTACAACCTCGGCGTGATGCTGACCCGCTCCGTGCGCAATGACGAGGCAGCGAGCGCCTTGCGTCGTGCGGTCGCGCTGGCGCCGGACCACGTCGGCGCGCGCGCGCTCCTGGGCGACATGCTGCGCACCCGCGGCCATACCGGGGAAGCAGAAGCGGAATACCGCAAGGTGCTCGGGGAGCGGCCCTGGACAGGCATCGCGTGGTGGGGCCTCGCCGACTTGCGCACCGTACGCTTCAGCGATGACGACGTCGCCCACATGCAGGCCGCATTGCAACAGCCGCGTGCCAGCGAAGACGACCGCATCGCGACGGGTTTCGCGCTGGCCAAGGCCCTGGACGATGGTGACCGGCATGCCGATTCGCTCACGGCGCTGGCCCAGGCCAATGCGATTGCCAGGCAACGGCAACAGTGGAACGCGGGTGCCTTTTCCGCGGGGATGACGGCCATCCGGCAGGCCTTCACGCCACCGCCTGCGGCCGCCGCGGAGCCACTCGGCAAGGAAGCCATCTTCATCGTCAGCCTGCCGCGATCCGGTTCGACCCTGGTCGAGCAGATCCTCGCCTCGCATTCGTCGGTCGAAGGCGCCGGCGAACTGCCCGACCTGCCGCTGGTCCTGGCCGAGGAATCGCGCCGTCGCGGCGCGCCGTTCTCGCAATGGGTGAGCGCGATGCAGCCGGCCGACTGGCAACGCCTTGGGCAACGCTATCTGGAGCGTACCGGCCACTGGCGTGGGCAACGCCCCGTGTTCACCGACAAGCTGCCGAACAACTGGATGTACATCGGCGCGATCCGCGCCATGTTGCCGGGTGCACGCATCGTCGCCTGCCGGCGCGACCCGCTGGAAACCTGTTTTTCCTGCTACCGCCAACATCTGGCCGGAAGCGAGTACACGCGCACCTTCGACGACGTAGCCGCCTTCTGGCGCGACTTCGACCTCAGCGTCCGCCACTGGCATGCGCTGCATCCGTCGCACGTGTTCGAGCATGAGTACGAGCAACTGCTGGCCGATCCGGAAGCCCACATCCGTCGATTGCTGGATTTCTGCGACCTGCCGTTCGAGCCGACCTGCCTGAACTTCAACGAGAACCGGCGCGAGGTGCGTTCGCCCAGCGCCACCCAGGTGCGCCAGCCACTGCACGACACCAGGCGCGCGCCGCGCTACGGCGCCCTGCTCGATCCGTTGCGTGCGGCGCTCGGGCTGCCGTCATGGCAGCGTGACGACATTCCATGACCATCACTTCTGCACCGGCATCCGATGCAAGCGAGCGCCGTCTGGCCGCCTACGAACGGCAGCGCGCGCAGGGTCGCATGCAAGCCGCCCAGCGCGAGTTGCTGGAGGCTCTCGTCGGTGCGTCCGAAATGGAATGGCTTACTTGCGCACGTGCACTCGTACTGCGCAATGACACCGGTACGGCGCACGCCGTATTGTCTGCCGCGCTCGTTGCGCATCCCGACTCGATTGATCTGCGTTTCGCGCTGGCCGGCATCCTGCAGCAACGCGGTGAACCGGCTGAAGCCGAAGCCCTGCTGCATGAGCTGCTTGTGCGACAGCCGGCGCACGCTGCAGCCACCTTTCTGCTAACGACCCTGCTGAGTCAGCAGGGTCGCATGCACGCCGCGGCTGTTGTCATGCGCAGCCTGTTCGCACACGCGCGACAGGATGTCGACACGGTCATCCGGGCGGTGGAAATGCTCGACGATATTCAGCGGACAGCAGATGCCGCAGCCATCTGCGAGGCGGAGATCGCTGCGGGCTCCGGCGATCCGCGAATCCATGCCTATGCCGGCATGCTGGGTATCCAGCTTGGTCAATTCGAACGCGTGCGCGAGCGATATGCCTTCGCTCTCGCGCACAGCCCGCAAGCCGTGGAATGGAATATTCCGATCGGCCTGTCGAGCCTGCAACGCTACAAGGACGACAGCCATCCAGATTTCGAGCTGTTCCGGGGCGTGCTGCAGCAACCGGGCCTGGGCGAGAAGACACGCATCACGACGCTGTTCGCCCTGGGCAAGGCTCACGACGACATCGCCGACCATGCGCAGGCAGCGCACTATCTGCGCCAGGCCAATGCACTTGCCCATGCGCACTCGACCTGGTCACGCAAGCGCTGGCGACGCCTGGTCGAGGCACGCCTGGCAGCCAGGCCACTTCCATTCCGGCTGACCGCCCCGGGCGAGTGGACGCCGCTGTTCATCGTCGGCGTGCCACGCTCCGGCACCACCTTGCTGGCCGAATTGCTCGCGCGCCATCCGCTGGTCTGCAATCGCGGCGAGCTGGGCTGGCTGGCGACCGTGGCCCGGCGGCTCGAACAGGCCGGCGCCAGGGAACCGGCCGCGTTTGAACAAGCCGCAAATACCTATGCAGCCCAGCTTCGCCAGGACGATTCCGACGCGCGCTGGTTCATCGACAAGCAGCCGCTGAACCTGCTGCACATCGACCTGATCCTCGCGCTGTGGCCAAACGCACGCATCATCCACTGCCGACGCAATCCGCGCGATACGGCGCTGTCGCTCTGGTCGCAGTCGTTCCACGACCCGGCGCACGACTATGCCTACGACTTCGGCGATATCGCCGCGCTCATCCAGGGCTGCGAGCGCCTGCATGCGCAGGCGCTTGTCCGTCATGCCGCGTCGATCCATACCGTGCGTTACGAGGAACTCATCGCTGCCCCCGGCTCCTGCCTGGACGAGCTGGAACGCTGGCTCGGATTGCCTAGACACGACCTGCTCGCCACCCCGAGCCCCGACCATGCGATCAGCACCGCCAGCGCATGGCAGGCACGCCAGCCGATCCATGCGCGCTCCGTGGCGCGCTGGCGTTCCTACGCGCCCCATGTCCCGGAACTGCTGCGCCTCCGGGACAAATGATTGACCGCAGCACTTCATGCCCGCCAGCATGCCATTCCAGCGTCGAAACATGCTGCAACGACGACACCTCTCCCATGACCAAGACCCGACATTCCCCGACGTGACGCCGACGCTCCCTCACCCCGACATGGCCGAGCGCTTTCGCAGCGCGCAGACGCTCTGGCAGCAAGGTCAGACGGGCCCTGCCCGCGCCTTGCTGGATGACATCCTGGCCCATCATCCGATGCATCCTGAAGCCGTGCCGCTGCTCGCCAGGTTGCTGCAGAGCCAGGGGGAGCTCAATGCCGCCAGCCAGCTGATGGCCGACCTGTGTCGCCATTCGGGCCTGGAGGCAGCGACCACCGTGCACTGTGCCCGGTTCATCCAGCAATGCCAGCGCCAGCAACTGGCCGCCACCGTGTGCGAAGAGGCTCTCGCCAGCGGCAACGCCAGCGCCGAGCTTCATGTGCTGGCGGGCAATCTCGCACGGGAGCTGGGTGAGTTCGATCGCGCGCGCACGCACTACATCGCGGCGCTGGAAACCGGCGTCGACCTGGATGCGAACTTCGTGCTCGGCGCGCTTGCCGCCACCCGTCGCTATACCGACCGGGCCGACCCCGACTTCGCGCGCTTCATCACGCAGTTCGAAAACGCCGCCGCCTCCCTGCACGCACGTGCGGTGACCGGCTTCGGTCTTGCCAAGGCCTACGACGATATCGGCGACTATGCCGATGCCGCGCAGACCTTGCGGACGGCCAACCGGCTTTCGCGAGAGGCGCAACCATGGTCGCGCGAGGCGTGGGCGTACTGGCTGGAGGCCCGACTGCAGGCGCGCACGCTCGAAACACCGTTGCCGCCAGCGCCCGATTTCGTACCGGTCTTCATCGTCGGCCTGCCGCGCAGCGGCACCACCCTGGCGGCGACGCGACTTGCCGGGCATCCGGACCTGCGCGACCGCGGCGAACTGCCGATGCTCGACTTCATCGCCCAGCAATTGCAGTCCGGCAACCTGCTGCGCGACCCTGGCGCCCTGCGCCAGGCCGCCGAGCTCTATCGGGTGCACGCCATCCAGGACGATCCCCGCGTGCGCTGGTACATCGACAAGAACCCGAACAACTTCCGCTACCTCGACCTGATCGCCGTGCTGTTCCCGCAGGCCCGGATCATCCATTGCCGGCGCGACCCGCGCGATACCGCGTTGTCGATCTGGTCGCAGAGCTTCGCCCATCCGCAGTACGGCTTCGCCAGCGACCTCGACGACATCGCCGATTTCATCCGCGGCCATGACCGGCTGATGCAGCATTGGCAGCAACGTCTGCAGGTGCCGGTGCACGGCCTCGACTACGAAGCCATGGTCGCCGATCCCGTAGCGGCGCTCGGCGCGCTGCGGGATTTCATCGGTCTACCTGCCTCCGCCGCAAAGACGACGCCTTCCGCGACCACGGCGACTACCGCGATCAGCTCGGCCAGCGTATGGCAGGCACGCCAGCCGATCTACGGCACGTCGGTGGGGCGCTGGAAAAACTATCTTCCCTATGTGCCGGAGCTGGCACGGTTCTGAGTCGGGCCACCAGCGGCCTATCTGTCCCTGACCGCAGCGGCGAACCGTTCGGCACGATCCAGCGTGACCTGCAGACCGGGCAGTACCCGGTTGATCAGATCCTCATGCCGGCGCCACTTGTCCGGAGCGGGCTCGGTCACGGTGTAACGCGAAAGCGGCAACGCACCGTCGAGCGGGCGATCCCAGTCAAATCCAAGCTCGCCGCACAGCCGCGCCACCTCCGCCGCAGGGTCGGCAAGGAACGCGTCATAGCGTGCAACATGGCAACGTTCCGGCGGCAGCGCATCAAGATCATCGAGCAGGATGCGTGTGGTGGTATTCCACTGCGCAGCCACGATCTCGGGCAATGGCCGCCCGATCAGGTCACGCCAACCCGGCACCAGCAAGAGGGACCACGGCAAGCCCGTCCAGCCTGGAAGATTCGGATAAGTACGGAACCCACCGGACTGCCACGCCTCGATCATGCTGCTCAGGGTCTCGTGCGGATCACGGTGCAGGTAGACGAACCGGGCTTCCGGGAAAACCTTCGCCAGGAACGGTATGCGCAATGCGTTCTTGGGTGTTTTCTCGAGCATCCGAACCGGTCGCTGTTCCGGCGCCTTGCCATCCCTGTCGTGCAGATCCGCGAGAAAACGGCGCCGCAATGCCTCGATCAGTTCCGGCGATGCCGCAGCTGCATCGAGCCGGTTGGAGTCATAACCAAGCTCGCTTGCGCCCAGGCCAGGGGTGCCTTCGATCAGCGCGTGACTCTCACGGCCGATCGTGTAAAGCCCCGGGGCTTTCGCCAAGGTCTCGAACAACAGCGTGGAACCGGAACGGGGCGGCGAAACGATGAATACCGGGCGGTCATAGAGTGGGTCGCGGCCGCTTTCACCCGCTCGTGCCCCGGGCATGGCGGAGATGGCATTCTGGCGCAATTCATCACCGCTTGAGTCGCGATTGTTATCGGCAATCGCCACCGACAGGACCATGAGCCGCAGCGCCACCACCAGCGGCGAGTCATTGATCAACCGCAGCGACGCCGCGGAATTTTTCAGCCACTGTTCGTACGAGTTCAACGTTTTGCGATAAGCAGGCAAACCAGCCGGATCGGTGCCATATTCCGACCATAACGCCTGCCATGCGGCAAGAAAGCGCGATGTCACCTGTTTTGCCGGCTCAAGTTGCGGATGCGGACGCACTTCATTCAGCAGAAAGGTGATGTGCTCCCGCATCTCCCAGGGAGTCATGACCGCAGGTAGATTGACCGATTCGTAGCGCAGCACGGGGTGCAGCTCACCGGTCGGTGCAACAGCCTCTGCATGCCAGCCCTCGGGCACGTGGTTGCCCGGCATCTGTCCGTCCCTGACCAGCTCCCCGAACTGGTCGCTGCCGACGGTGTCAGCCACCAGATGAATCCGTTCGTCGTCGGCACCATTGATCACTTGATGCTGCCGCCAGGTATCGAAAATCCAGCACTCGCCCGGCCCCATGTTCACCTCGCCTTCTCCGCATATGAATCGCACGGTCGGTCTGGTCACGATGGGCACATGCACGCGTGCGCGTGCGCGCCAGTAATAGTTGATGTCGAAGTGCGGAGTGACCTCGGCATGGCCCGTAAGCTTCATCAGGCGGGTTCGTCCCCATACAGCGCCAATGCGCGACAACACCTGCATCAGGTATGGGCTCTGCAAAAGATAGGGCGTAGGCCGCATCACACCCGCGAAGGATTCGTTGTCAGGGTCGCCATCGGCTGCAATCAAAGGCAACCACAAATTGCCGGGATACTTCTGCGGATGCTCATGCCAGGCGTCTTCGCCAAACGCTGCAATCTCCTTCGCGAGCATCTCGGCATCGAATTGCAGTGGCAACTGGATAAAGGGAACTGGCAGTTTCACTGATTGTATCCACTCGAGTTGATTGAGCTGTGCGCCATCGGCGCGGAATTGAACGAGCTTTTTGTCGCAGCAGCCGCATGGTAATCGATGATTTCATCACCATGGCTGTGTAACAGGCGTTTCAGCCACCCAGAAATGAAACGGCCATCATGCTTGCATCAAGCAACTACCTGTTGATCGCCTGACGCAACGGCTGCAGCTGTTGTTCGTAATTCCGCCATTCCTCGAAGAAACGCGTATGGATGGGCTCGCGTACCTGCGACAGGCTCAGCGTGGCTACCGCCGCCTTGTTGCGGGTTATGTCGATGCAACCCGCTTCCCATTCCAGTCCGCAGTAGGCAAGCACCCTGCGCGTCATCGTCTCCGGATCACACGTCAGTTCACTGTAAGGCACATCGAAAACCTGCCCGGGCATGGCTGCATGCCAGTGATCAAGCACACGGCGGTACTGCAGATAATGCTCCGCCAGCGCGTGCAGATCGTAGCCCCATGGCAGCAAGTCGCCCATCACCTGTGTGCGGAAGTTGGAGAAGCACACGTCCATCGGATCGCGTACCAGGTTCAGGATGCGTGCCTGTGGCAATGCACGATGGATCAACCCGGCAACCATCCAGTTGCGTGGCAACTTGTCGATGAAGAATCGCGCACCTTGCGCGCGCCATTGGGTCTGCTCCAGATAGCGACGCCCGATCTTGGCATAGTCCAGATCGGGCAATCGTTGCACGATGTGCTCATCCAGGGTTATGCGGTGGTCGGCTACCCAGCGCAGCTGCAGGCTGAACTCGTTGAGCTCGCCGGCGGATGTCACCTGCGAATGATTGCTGAGTACACGCTCCAGCAAGGTAGTCCCCGAGCGTGGCATGCCGATGATGAAAATCGGTTGTGGCCCGTCGTGAATCACGTCGCCGGCTTGCAGGAACTCTGGTGTACAGCGATCGATCAGGCTATCGAACAGACGCCATGCGTGTTCCGGATCGTGTTGCTGGCGCGCATACATGATGGCATTGGCGCGAGCCAATGAGTCCCATGCCTCGTCATAACGGGCAAGATCTTCCAGTTCCTTGTAAAGCGCGAACTCGAGTGCGCCATGATCTTCCGTGCCCTGCTCGACTTCCTGCAGGCGTTGCCTCAGATCGTGCAGGTGATTGTCCTGCAACGTCTGTTTGCGTGCCCGGGACAGCGCCAACGCTGCCTGCCCGTGACATGGCGACAGACGCAGGCAAGTGCGCAGTTCGGCTTCCGCCTCGTCCATGTGCCCATTGAACATCAGCTCCTGCGCGCGCTCGAACCGGAACTCGACCGTACCCATGCCCGCGGCAGCGGCTCGATTGAACAGCGCCAGGGCCTCCGGATGCTCGCCAAGCAACTTGCGCGCGATGGCCATTTCCGTCAGGACGGTGCCATCGTTCGTTTCTGCCAAAGATGGATGATCCAGACAGTGGCGCGCCGCCACCGTTTCGCCGAGCTGTCGCAATGCTTGGGCTGTCTCGACAACCAAGTTGCCGTCATTCGGCAGGTTTCGCGCCACGGTCAGTGCGTACGACGTGGCATCACGAATCCGGCCCTCGGCCTGCGCTACGCCGCTCAGTGCCAACAACGACGGGGTATGTCCTGGATCGCGCTGCAACAGGGATTCCAAGGCAATCCGCGCTGCCGAAATCTGCCCGTCGGCGAGATAGCGTTGCGCCCGGTCCCAACGGCGCACGGTGGAATCATTCATCAGTGGCACATCCGGCGCAGTCTTTCTCTTGGCTTGGTAAACGACACGGTAACTTCGAGCGGCCCGGCAAAAGCAGCGGCGCTGCGGGACCCACACTTGCAGGCGATACTAATCAAGGAGCCGCGTCAGCTGAATACCCCCAATGCTTCAGCATCGGTTCGAGTATCGGCAGCACCGGCTCGAATTCGCGACGGTAGCGGGTCCAGCGGTTCAGGCCCTTCCGGTTCACCGGCTCGATGACCTGGCTGTAACTTGGCGTCGCGATGTAGCCCTTGTCACGTGCATGCCGGTCGAACTGCAACATCGGGGTGGCATCATCCAGTTCGAGAAAATCCGCGATGCGCCGTGTCTGTGCCGGGAAGTCAGTCACGAGTTCCTCGTAGCGCGATACCAGCACTTTCGGCCGGAAGATGTGTTCGTCTTCCAGCCAGCACTCCATCGCCTGCACGTAGGCCGCGGCCAGCCGCTCGAGACTGGCACAGGCCGCCCCCAGGATGCTGGACCGGAAATTCTGCATGTAGCAGCTCAACATCACATCGCACGGATGACGCAAGGCCAGGATGAACTTCGCTTCGGGAAAGAGGCGGTGAATCAAGGGCACCCACATCATGTTCAGCGGGTTCTTGTCGACCAGCTGTGCGCTCCAGCGCCGCTGGATCGTCTCGGAGACCATGATCAGGTAGCGCTTGCGCAACTCGTCGCAATCGCGCTGCTGCAGCAAGTCGAGATTCGACAGGATGCCCGGGTGGTGATTGCGCAGCTTGTCGGCCAGCCGGTTGAAGAACGGATTCTCGTCCATCGACTGCAGGCCCGGATGCGCATCCAGCATCTGCTCGAGCAAGGTCGTGCCGGAGCGCGGGAATCCCACGATGAACACCGGTGAATTGCGCGCATCCGGCGCGATCAGCCGCGCCCAGCGAGCATAACCTTCGGCACTTACCCTGGGAATCGCCGCCGGCAAGGCCTGGGCACCGGCTTCAAAGTGCTCCGGTGAGGCATGCGCGAGCTCCGCCGCCTGGATCGCATGCGCGCTCCGCAGGGACTGCATCGCGAGTCCCGTCTCGCCCAGCTTGTCATACGCCCTGGCCAGGTCGAAATGGTGGGTGTAGTCGTTCGCATGCCGTGGGCCGCCACGCTCCAGCAATGACCGGGCCGCAACCACATCACCGCCACGCAGCGCCAGCGTGGCCCCCAGGTGGTCAACCTCGCCGCGGAGTGTCGCGCCGGATGTCGTCGCACTCACGGCGGCAACCGACTGCAACATGGCCTCGGCATCGGCCACCCGGTTCAATCGTTCATAGATACCACCCAGCAGCAAGCGAGCCTCGAAATGGGACGGGTTCCTGTCGACCAGATCTTCCAGCAACTCTGCCGACGCCGGGGCGTTGCTCAACAGGTTCAGCTGCCTGGCCAATTCCATCTGCAAGGCGTCGTCATTGAGGGGCAGCCAGTTGCGCCATGGC
The DNA here is from genome assembly GCF_054782855.1 of Rhodanobacter koreensis. NCBI lineage: Bacteria > Pseudomonadati > Pseudomonadota > Gammaproteobacteria > Lysobacterales > Rhodanobacteraceae > Rhodanobacter > Rhodanobacter koreensis. The sequence continues at coordinate 655,779 of NZ_BAAGRR010000001.1, forward strand.
TTCAGCAGATCGTGGGCTCCCTGGAAATCCTGACTCAGACTGCAGGCGCGCGCCGCATGAATGCGTGCCAACGGCAGATGACGATCGAGTTCGAACGCGTCGAGCAGCATCTCCCGAGCCGCCAGATAATCGTGGCGATCCAGCAGCATCAGGCCCAGCTGGATTTTCGGATTGATGTTGTGCGGATCCCGCTGGATCGCGGCCGCATAGGCAGCCTCCGCCTCCGGCAGCGAACCTGTCTGGTGCAGAGCCGTGGCGTAATTGCACAGGTGCAGGCTGCTATCAGGGAACAACTCGGTCAGATGATGGTAGATGGTTGTCGCCTCGGCCAGACGCCCCTGGTGTTGCAGGCTCAGCGCGAGCAATACCAGACCGTTTTCATCATGCGGCTGCCCGCGCAATTGTGCACGGCACAGGCGTTCCGCCTCGAGCGGGTTGCCGGCCGTCATCGAGGCGACGATCAGTTGAGTGGATTCTGGGGTCATGGCATAAAAAGGGCCGCGTGATTGATTCACGCGGCCCTCAAGGTTAACGCAGGTTTCGCTGGTTTAGAACTTGACCGTCACGCGAGCCCAGAAATAACGGCCCATCAGGTCGAAATCGCTCGGATCGGTATTGGCGTTGAGCGTGTTGTTCGCATAGAGCATCGGCGGTTGCTTGTCGAACGCGTTGTTGACGCCGAAGTCGATGCGCGTGTTGATCGGTTCGATGTTGTAGCCGAACGAGAAGTCGTTGTACGTCGTCGAACCGTACTTGTACACGCCACCCTTGATCGTGCAGTAGCTACCCCAGTAGCAGGTGCCGTCCGGGAACACGTCCTGCGATGCCTGCTTCGAACCCATCTGGAAGCGGCCGATGTAACGCAGACGCCACGAAGCGCTCCAGTTGCCCATCTGCCAGTCCACGAAACCCTGGGCACGCCAGCGGGGGAACAGGCAGGTGCCGGCACCCGGGCACGAGGCCTCCGGCGCCGAACCGTACGACAGGAAGTGACCGGCATCGTGGAAGACGACATCGCCATCCGTACCCGGCGCGGTATCCTGGTTGTAGTACTTCAGGTAGGTGGCGTTGAGGCCGACGGTGAACTGGCCGAACGCGAACTGCGGCAGCTTGTAGTTCAGCGACATGTCGACGCCGCCGGTGCTCAAGGTACCGAGGTTGGCCGTGGGCTGCAGGATCGAGATGATCTGACCCTGACTCACACCCGAAGCGGCACGATTGATCAGCGGGCAGTACGCCGTCTGACCCGCACTGCACAGGTTCAGCACTTCCTGCGCGTTGACGCTGGTGATGTCGTCGTTCAGATACAGGTGCCATACGTCGACGGTCGCCGACAGGCCCGGTGCCCAAGACGGGCTGTACACCGCACCCAGGTCGAACGTCTTGCCCTGCTCCGGCTTGATCGGGAAGCCCGCGTACTTGGAGCCGGAAATGATCGCGTTGAGCTGCGTGCCGGTGGCCACGTTGTTGTTCTGGAACGTGCCGTTGGTCGGCACATTCACGCAGGCCGGGTCGACCGGGGAACCGGTGTAGTGATCGCAGGGATCAGAAGCAAGCTTCGGCGCCGAACTGGCCGGTGCGCCATAGACTTCCGAAATGTCCGGGGCACGGAACACCTGCGACACCGTGCCACGCAACAGCAGGTCGTCGATCGGCTTGTACTCCAGCGCGAACTTGAAGTCGTTCGTGCTGCCGAAGGTGCTGAAGCGCGAGTAGCGATCACCGATCGTGATGTTCAGCGACCTCACGCCCGGCAGGTTGGACAGCACCGGGATGAAGGTTTCCGCATACACTTCCTTCACGTTGTAACCGCCCGCCAGGCTGGAAGCGCACTGGCTGCCCAGCACGCAAGTACCGGTGGCCGGGTCGATGTTCAGCAGCGGGTCGACGATCGTGGTGAGATGTTCCTGGCGATAGTCGGCGCCAGCAGCCAGCTGTACGGTACCGGCCGGCAGGTCGAACAACCCACCGTTGACACCGACATGCCAGACCTTTTCCTGGCTATACGAGTCGCTGACCGCGGGCACGCCGGACGCCCGCAATGCCGCTACGGAACCCGGCGAGTTCAGGTCGAACGGGTTGAACTGCAATTGGGTCTGGCCGACACCCTGCGGGCAGGCCGCCGGAGCTGCCGCCGTACCGCAGGCCAGCGTACCGCCAGCCGTCATGTACGACGCACCGGTATAGAGCAGATTGCCGTTGGGCAGGCCACGGGTCGTGGTGACCAGGTCCTTATGGCCGTAGTCGAGACCGGCATCCCAGTTCCAGGACTGGCCGAAGACCGAGAAGCTGCCCTTGAAACCGGTGTTGAACTGGCCGTTGTTGGCGCCGAAAGCCGCGGAGCGGTTGCCCAGCGACGTAAGACGCGCATTCATCGTGGACTGGCCCTGGGCGTATTCCGTGCCGAACTGGTTCCAGTAGTTGCTCGCCGAGATGTCCGCACCATAGGGACTGCCGTACACGGCCGGTGCCAGCTGGAATTCGGACGACGTCTTGTTGAAGTACGCGTTCAAATAGGCCTGGACGTTGTCGCTCAGGTTGTAGGTACCCATCAGGAAGGCATTGGTGCGCTCCTGCGGGGTCATGATCAGGTTGACCGTCGCGTAGTTGTACGTGTCAGCGTTCGCGCCGTGGTTCTGGTAGCAGTGGTAGTTGGCCGTGCTCACCACCTGGCTGTTGGCACCCGGGTTCAACGCCACGTAGCCGCAACCGAACGTCGACTGCAGGCCTGCCGGCAGCTGGATATGGCCATACGGCGAGGAGGACGAGCCACCGATGTTCGCCGTGGGCGGCTGCGGTGCAGACGGGCCGGTGCCGTTGGTGCCGTAGAGCGAAATCGAGTTCTTGGAGAACTTGCGGTTGGCGGCTTCCACACCATCCTGCTTGTTGTACTCGATGCCGCCCATGATGCTTCCCTTGTCGGACGTCTGTCCGAAAGTGAAGGTGTAGCCTGACTGGTCGCCGTCATTGTGGTCGGACTCGCCGACGTTGGCGGTGAACTGGGCGCCCTGATAGTCGTGACGCAAAATGAAGTTCACCACGCCGCCGATCGCATCGGAACCGTAGGTCGCCGAAGCGCCGTCGGTCAGCACTTCGATGCGCTCGATCATGTTGGCGGGGATCGAGTTCGGATCGGTGTTCAGCACGCGCTGACCGTCGACCAGGATCAGGGTGCGAACCGAACCCAGACCGCGCAGGTTGATCGCGGTGCCGCCGGTGCCGCCGCCGTTGTTGACCTGCGGATTGACAGCACCGCCGGTCATTGCCGGCAGCTGCTGGACCAGGTCACCCAGCGTCATCTTGCCGGTGGCCTCGATCTGCGCACGGTCAATGGTGACGACCGGGTTGGAAGTTTCCAGGTCGACGCGGCGGATCAGCGAGCCGGTGACCACGACCGTCTGCAGCGACTTCGCCTTCTGCTGATCGGGCTGACTGCCATTGTTGGTGGTGGACTGGCTGCTCGTGTCCTGGGCAAATGCCGTACCCGACGCGCCAACCGCAATGACAGCACCCAGCGAAAGCGCCAGGCGGACTGCCGAAGAAAGTTTTGTGACCCCAAGTTTCATAAAGACACCCTCCGATTAATTATTGCCATGGGTCAGAAAACGTTCTGCCCAAAAAACTGCAACTTGGCCCGATCTCCCAAGCCGACGAACTTCAGACCCGCGAACTCCTGTCCCATGCCGACAATAACAGGTAAATAACGCTACATGAACACGCAGCATATCTTTCGCCGCCAAGTCATAACTTGTGGCAGTGAACCGCTCGTGGCGTCATGGCTCCCATCAACCTGCGCAATCCAGTTCAAGGACCTCGGTCTTTATCATGCTTGCTTTACGTATTGTCAACAAATTTTGTACAAGCAAGAACTTGCGATACGCCGAGAGTCTAGGCTCATATTTGGTCCACGCTTCAGTCATACCCCCTGCTTAACCATTGAACCAACGTGAAAATGGCGTTACCAACGCCTCACTTTCATTACGCAAAATAATGCGATTTGACTATCTGGTCATGAACTTGTTATCCGTTCAGATCCGACTCAGATCCCCCAACCGATCACTCCGCTTCCGTGTCTTCCTCGAAGCGCAGATGTTTCACGCTGCGTCCGTTGCGGCGCACCAATTTGAGTGCCTCGATGCCGACCCGGATATGTGCCTCGACGTACTGCGAGGTAACGACACGGTCGCTGGCCTCGGTCTTCACGCCTTCCGGGATCATCGGCTGATCCGACACCAGCAGCAGTGCACCGCAGGGAATCCGGTTGGCGAAACCGGCGGCGAAGATGGTGGCGGTCTCCATGTCCACCGCCATGCAGCGGGTGCGCCGCAGATAGTCCTTGAAGGTGTCGTCGTGTTCCCACACACGGCGGTTGGTGGTGTAGACGGTGCCGGTCCAGTAGTCGTGGCCGAGGTCGCGGATCATGGTGGACACCGCGCGCTGCAGCTGGAACGCCGGCAGCGCCGGCACTTCGGGCGGCAGGTAGTCATTGCTGGTGCCCTCGCCGCGAATGGCGGCTATCGGCAGGATCAGATCGCCGAGCTGGTTCTTCTTCTTGAGTCCGCCGCACTTGCCCAGGAACAGCGCGGCCTTCGGCTCGATCGCACTCAGCAAATCCATCACGGTGGCCGCATTGGGGCTGCCCATGCCGAAATTGATCAGGGTGATGCCATCGGCCGTGGCGTTCGGCATCGGTCGGTCACGCCCCTGCACCTCCACTCCGTGCCATTGCGCGAACAGTTCCACGTAGTGACCGAAGTTGGTCAGGAGGATGTGTTCACCGAATTGTCCGAGCGCCGTACCGGTGTAGCGCGGCAGCCAGTTGGAGACGATTTCTTGCTTGCTTTTCATGTGAAGTGCTACCTGTACGCGTTACCGGCGACGCCGCGCCAGCTGGATGCCATATCAAGATCGCCGCATATTAGAGGCTGTTCATGGCCGACGGGATTGCCATCCGGTTCGCCGGACGATCAGACCCGAGCAACTTTCGGCTGACGCCGCAGTCCCTTGTTGCGTGTTATGTTCGGATTGCCATTCATGACGGGGGGACACGTGATGCGGATGGGCTTGGCCATTGATGCTTCCTGCGACTTGTCGCAGGAGTTCCTGCAAAAGCACAACGTCGCGATCATGCCGATCACCGTGAAAGTGGATCGCGAGACCTTCATGGATGACCGCAGGCCCGAGGAGCTTCAGCGCTTCATCGACCGCCGGCTTGGCAGCCGCAGCCACTCCGCGGAAACCGAGCCCTGCCCGGTAGAAGAGATACAGAAATTGTTTCTCGACAGGCTGGTGCTGGAGCAGGACTGCGTGTTCTGCCTGACCATCACCGCCACGCGCAGTCCGATCAACGAACATGTGAACCGCGCCAGCTTCGCGATCCTCAAGAACTATCGCCAGGTACGCGAACAGGCCGGCATCCCCGGCCCGTTCATGATGCGTGTCGTCGATACCCGCAACGTCTTTGCGGGAACCGTGCCGGCCATTTACGAAGCAGCGCGGCTGATCGCCGCCGACCAGCCACCGGCCACGATCCGCGAACGCCTCACCCATATCGCCAACAACAGTTACGGCTACATGCTGCCGCGCGACCTGATCCACCTGCGCAACCGCATCAAGAAGCGGGGCGATCGCAGTGTCAGCCTGTTCAGTGCGATGGTCGGTACGGCGCTGGACATCAAACCGTTGCTGCGCTGTTTCCGCGGCGAGACCGGGCCGGTCGGCAAGGTGCGCGGCTTCGAGCATGGTGCCGAAGTGCTGTTCGGCTATGCCACGCAGCGGGTACGCGCAGGCCTGCTGGTACCGGTGATGTGCGTCAGTTACGGCGGCGACCTGGCCGTGCTTTCGCAGCTGCCAGGCTACGCGGCCCTGCGAACAGCCTGCGAGGAAACCGGGGTCGAGCTGATGGAAGCGCCGATGAGCATCACCGGCATGGTCAACGTGGGCGAAGGCGCCGTGACGCTGGGCTTTGCCGCCGAGGAACACGTCGCCGAGTTCTAACGACAGGCTCAGAATCCGTCGTTGAGAAACCCGCCGTCCACCGCCAACACCTGGCCGGTGATGTAGCTGGCCGCCGGCAGGCACAGGAACGCGATCGCGGCGGCAACCTCCTCCGGCTCGCCGATCCGCTTGAGCGGTGTGTGATCGAGTACTTCATCCAGATAATCGACATCGGCCAGCGCCGGCTCCGAACGCTGCGTGCGGATGTACCACGGCGCCACCGCGTTGACGCGGATGCCGTCCACTGCCCATTCCGCGGCCAGGTTGCGGGTGAGCTGGTGCAAGGCTGCCTTGCTCATGCCATACGGTGAGCCGGTGCGCACATGGGTGATGCCGGAGACCGAACCCACATTCACGATCGCCGCATTCGCATGCTGCACCAGTTGCGGATGCGCCAGCCGGCACATCTCGAACGCGGACAACAGGTTCTGCCCGAAGATATCGATCACCTCGTCCGCGCTGTAGTCGAGAGTGGCTTTCGGTTGATTGCCACCGGCATTGTTGACCAACAAGGACAGCGGCGCACCCAGATCGGCGATCCAGTCGAACACGGCGAGGCGCTCCTCGGCCTCGGTCAGGTCGGCGCCGAACGCCAGCACCTCGACATTGTCGAATTCGTCAGCCAGTTCCACCCGTACCTGTTCGAGGTAGTCTTCGTCGCGCGCCACCAGCAGCAAGTCGGCGCCCAGCCCGGCCAGTTCGCGCGCGGTGGCGTAGCCGATGCCCTTGCTGGCACCGGTGATCAGAGCGGTGTGGCCTTGCAGCTGCCAGGCGTCGATGCGGCTGTTCATCCGTGCAGCTTAAAACGTCGATGCCGGCGCGCCTAGCGCGAGTGCGGCATGTCGACATGATCTCCTTGCCTGCATCCGCACACAGCAGGACACTCCTCGCCTCAGCCACATGCGAGAACCGCCATGAAGACGCTGCCGCTCCTGTTTTGCGTACTTGCTCTGGGCGCATGCTCCGGCAAACCGCCGCAACCCCAGGCCAGACCGGCTGATGTCGCCACCCCGTTCGATGCCTTGAATGCGGACGAGCAGCGTGCCAGGGATGTGCAGAAGGTCGTCGACAAGCAGGCGGAAGAACAGCGCAAGCAGATCGAGGCGCAGGAGCAATAAGGCCACCTGGTTGCGCCCTTCAGACACAGCCAGGAACGGAACGGCCCTGATCACGGCTCAGTGCGGCGTGCACAGGCAGTCCGCATAAATGTTGGGCGTACCGGCCTTGGCGCTGCGCAGCAGCTGCAGTTCCGGCGCCAGTGCTGGCAGTTGGGCGAACCAGTTCGGCAGACGAATGCCCCAGGACTGCATCAGGTGCACGCTCGCGTTGTGATTGAGGTCGATCAGGAAGCGCGCGAAGCCGCCCAGCGGAGCCTCCTGATAACGCACCGGATAGTCCTTGCCCAGCTTGGCCAGGCTGGCTGCATCGGCGACTGCATCACCCAGGCCGCCGAGCTGGTCGACCAGACCGCGGTCGAGTGCCTGCTGCCCGGTCCACACTCGACCCTGCGCAATCGCATCGATCGCGTCGTAGTTCTTGCCGCGCGCCCTGGCCACCTTGCCGACGAAGTCGCGGTAGCCCTTGTCGATGATTGCCTGGATCACCGTGCCGACCTTCGGATCGAGCGGGCGGGTGATGTCGAATGCGCCGGCCATCGGCCCTGTGCTCACACCATCACTCTGGATGCCAAGCTTGGCCAGTGTGTTGGGCACCGTGTAATACATGCCGAAGATGCCGATCGAGCCGGTGATGGTGTTCGGCTCGGCGAAGATGCGGTTCGCATTCATCGAGATCCAGTAGCCGCCACTGGCCGCCACGTTGCCCATCGACACCACCACCGGGATACCGGCGTCGCGCGTCAGTTCCACCTCGCGGCGGACCTGCTCGGCCGCATACACTTCGCCACCAGGAGAGTTGACCCGCAGCACCAGCGCCTTGGTCTTGCGATCCTCGCGTGCCGTGCGGATCAAGGCCGCGGTGGATTCGCCTCCGATCGAACCGGCCGACTGCTTGCCACCGGCAATCTCGCCCTCGGCCACCACGACCGCCACCCCCGGCGCAAACAGCTTGCCGTCGCCCGGGAGACTGGCGGCATAGCGCGCCAGATCCACCTGGCGGAAGCTGTGCCCCTTGTCATCGGCGGGCACGCCTTCCTTGCGCAGCATGGCGATGAGCTCGGCACGCGTGGCCAGGCCATCGACGAGGTGTTCGTTCACGGCGAGCTGGGCCAGATCGCCCTGGGTACTGGCAATGGTCTGCGGCAGGTTGTCGATGTCGGCGCGCAGCGCAGCCGGATCCAGCTTGCGCAACGCGGCCACTTCACCGAGGTAGCTGTCCCACAACCCGCCCATCCAGTAACTGTCGGCCTGCTTGGCCGCGGCCGAGGCATGGTCGAGGATGTACGGCTCGGCCGCGCTCTTGAATTCGCCGACGCGGAACAAGTGCACGTCGACGCCAAGCTTGTCGAGCAGGTCCTTGTAGAACAGGCGGTAGTTGGCCAGCCCGGTGATCATCACGCCGCCCTGCGGATCGACCAGCAGGCGATCGGCATGCGCCGCCAGGTAGTACTGACCCTGGTCCAGATTCACCGCCCACGCGATCACCGGCTTGCCCGCCGCGCGGAAACGATCCAGCGCCGCGCCGACTTCACGCATGGCGGCAAAGCCGTCACCCTGTTGCAGGTCGTCCGGCAGCAGCAGGATGCGGCTGATCCGCTTGTCCTTCGCCGCCGCATCGATCGCGCCGACAAGGTCACGCAGCTGCACCTGCTTCGGATCGTTGCCGGACAGGCCAGTCAGCGCGCGCTGTAGCGGATCGATGCTGTACTGCTCGACCAGTTGCCCTTGCGGCTTGATCACCAGCACGGTGTTGTCCTGTAGCGTGCGCTCGATCCGGCTGCCAGCCGTACCGGCGGCCAGCAACAGCAACAGCACGGACAGCAGGCTGAAAAACACCAGATTGATGATCACCAGCCTGACCACATTGATGCCGCGCCCGAGCTTGCACAGGAAAGCCCAGAAGCCGTTGCGGCGGGGCGGCGGGAGCGGTGGGGTCATGCGTGATCTTCCAAGGGTGATGGCAACTAGCGTAGCCGCTCAGGCGGGCGCCGACATAGTGGCTGCGACGCGGCGCCAGCGTTGCTTCCATGCGCTGCGCCAGAAACGAATGAACAGCATTGCCGCCGCCACGGTCAGGCCAGCGATCAGGCCCATCCACATGCCGCGTGCGCCCATGCCGTGATGAAACGCCAGCCACCAGCCCACCGGCATGCCGACGATCCAGTAGGCAAACAGCGTGATTGCCATCGGTACCCGAGTGTCCTTGAGGCCGCGCAGCGCGCCGTTGGCAGCGACCTGGATACCGTCGGAAAACTGGAACAATCCCGCCAGCATGATCAACTGCGCGGCCAGCGCGATCACCTTCGGGTCGTGCGTATACAGCGTGGCGATGGCATGCGGCAGGCCCAGCATCAACGCCGCCGACAGCAGCTGGCTCAGCAGGGTCAGGCCGATCCCGCAGAAGCCGGCGTAGCGCACGCCGCGCTCGTCGCCGCGGCCGACCGCGTTGCCGACCCGCACGGTGATCGCCATGGCCAGGCCTAGCGGAATCATGAAGAACAGCGAGGCGATATTGATCGCCACCTGATGGCTGGCAATCACGTCCTCGCCCAGCGTGGCGATGATCAGCGCGGTCGCCACGAACAGTCCGGCCTCGGCCAGCAGGGTCACCGCCATCGGCAGACCGATATGCACCAGCGCACCGATCCGCCGCAGATCCGGCCATTCGAAATGATCGAACAGGCCGAGCCCACGATAGTTGCGCCGAATGATCACATAGATGCCGAACGCCAGCATCTCCAGCCACAGCACCGTAGCCGTGGCGACACCGCAACCGTGTGCACCCTGCGGTGGGATACCCAGCTTGCCGAACATCAGCACATAGCCCAGCGGCACCAGCAGCACCAGACCGCCGAGGCTGAAGTACATCGACGGCCGGGTCAGCGACAGGCCTTCGGACAGCCCGCGCAGCGCGAAATAGCAGGTCAGCGCCGGCGCACCCCAGCTGATCGCCTGCAGGAACCGCTGCACGTCATCACGCAGGCTCGGTGTCACCCCGATCAGGTCGATCAGCGGCGCCGCGTGGCGTACCGCGAACCACAGCAGCACGCCCATCCCCAGTGCCAGCCACAGCGCCTGCCGGAACACCGCACCGACTTCATGCCGGCGCCCGGCGCCATCGAGCTGCGCCACCGATGGCGGCACCGCCATCATCATGCCGATGCCGCTGACGATCGCCAGCGACCAGATGCTGGCACCCACCGCGACCGCGCCGAGCACATGCGCGCTGACGTGCCCGGCCAGCACAGCATCGATCACATTGCTGCCGATCGCCGCCAGCTGGGCGCAGATCAACGGCAAGGCGAGACGCACGGTAGCGCGCATCTCGTGCGCCAGGCGGGCGCGTTCGGGACGGAAGGGTTTCATCGGCACAGCAGACTCCAGGGCCGGTCATTCTACCTGAGCCATTCGTCACGCTCGTCCGGTCGCCTCCGTGTGCGAAGATCGCTCGCTGTAAATAACGGGGACCGCCATGAAGCAGCTGACCAGTTACGAAGGACTGCACTGCGCCAACTGCGGCGCCTCGATGCAGGGCGAGTTCTGCCACGAATGCGGCCAGTCGATCCACAGCGTGCTCAAGCCGATGCACGGGATGATCGAGGAGACGGTGGAGACCGTGCTGCACATCGACGGCCGCATCGTCCACACGCTGCCACCGCTGCTGACCAAGCCCGGCTTTCTCACCCAGGAATATTTCAGTGGGCGCCGGGTGCGCTACATCGCGCCGTTCCGGCTGATGTTCGTGCTCTGCCTGCTATCGTTCTTCGTGTTCCACCTGGCGATCGACCAGATCAGTGACAAGGTCGGCGCCCACGGCTTTCCACTGGTGAACGTGAATAACGCGGCGATCGAACATGCCACCACCCCGGCGAAAGTGCGCAAGGCACTGCAAGAGCAATTGGACGGACTGCAGAGCGCCCGGGCAACCGGCGTGCTGTCACCGACCATGCTGGATCAGACCAACGTCGCGGCGCGGGATCTGCGCCAGAAGGCCAGTCGACGCCTGGTCGAGCTCGGTGCCTCCCCGATATCGGCCGCATCCATCGCCGCTCCCCTTCCCGCCGTGGTGGCGAAGCCCTTGGACAACGTGGAGGCTACTGCTGCCCCATCGGATGATGCCCACAAGCCCGTCAGGCAGGAATCGAGTCCGGTTCGGATTGCCTGGCTGCCGGACGTGGCCAATGCGCGCCTGACCGAGCTGGGCAAGCACGTCCAGGACAACATGCGCGCGCTCAGGGGGAACGACCCGGCAGCACGCCAGGACGCCCTGCAGCGGATGATCGGCGGAGTCTTCAGTGCATTGCCGCCGACGATGTTCGTGCTGATCCCGGTGTTCGCGATCCTGCTCAAGTTGTTCTACGTGTTCCGTCGGCGGTTGTACATGGAGCACCTGATCGTGGCCCTGCACAGCCACGCGTTCATGTTCCTCAGCCTGCTGCTGATCACCCTGACCGGCATGCTGTCGACCTGGCTGCGGCCGCACGCCGCCTGGACCGGCTATGCACTGGGCTGGATACAGGCACTGCTCATGCTATGGGTGCCGACCTACCTGCTGATCATGCAGAAACGGGTTTACCGCCAGGGATGGCCGATGACCGTGCTGAAATTCTGGTTCGTCGGGTGGTGCTACTTCTGGCTGCTGATGTTCGCACTGGTGGTCGCCGGTGCCTTGGGCATGGCCCACTGAAGCCACTTTCCCGCTACGACATGGCGGGTTTTGCACAGCGTCATCGGCCTGTCAAGGCGACCGGGTGCAGTTTGTCAATTACGTGAACAGCAGCTGGACGATATTTACATATCATTGAATATAAACGTGTTTTTTGCCTGACCAAAACTTCGTCAGGGTGTCGCAAAAGGCTTCAGGACGCCCTTTGAAGCCCCCCCTCCCCGCCCCATCCACAGACTTATCCACAGCTCTTGTGGATAAGCGCAAAAATCTCCCGAAGTGAGCCACTTACCCCCGGTTTCTCGATTGCCGGGCAGAAAGTGCGCGCAAGCCCCGTACAAGACTTTATCTGGCCGCGCAGAGGCGCTGCAGGCGGCCCGGTTACACTGGCCCGCCCACGAGGTAGCCATGCCCGCCGTCCTTCGCGTTGCCCTGCCGGTACCCCTGCCGACCCTGTTCGACTACCTGCCGCCCGCAACCGGTGAGGCGCGCGCGGGATGCCGGGTGCTGGTGCCGTTCGGCCGCGGCAAGCAGGTCGGCGTGGTGGTGGCGATCGAGGCCGAGGCTGCGGTCGGCAGCAGCCGGTTGAAACAGGTCATTCGCCTGCTCGACGACACGCCACTGCTCGATGCCGAGCTGATGCAGACACTGGCCTGGGCCGCCGACTACTGGCTGGGCGCGCCAGGCGAAGCGTATGCGAATGCATTGCCATTGGCTCTGCGCGAGGCGAAACCGCTGCCGGCGCTGGGCGACGAATACTGGTCGTTGAGCGTGGCTGGCCATAGCGCCCACGACGCCGGCAGCCGGCGCGGCGGCAGCAAGGCGCTGCTGGCGCTCCTGGCCACCGGTCCAATGAGCGCACAGGAGCTGACCGAATGCCTGCCCGGCTGGCGCGCGACGGCGCGCCGCCTGGCCGACACCGGCCTGCTCGAACGTAGCGAGCGACCACCACTCAACCCACGTTTGCCTGCATCGTTGGCACCGCAACTGAGCGAGGAACAACAGCAGGCCGTCGCGGCCGTCGCCGCCAGCCTCGGCCAATACCAGCCGTTCCTGCTTGATGGCGTCACCGGCAGCGGCAAGACCGAGGTGTATCTGGCGCTGATCGAACAGGTACTGGCGCAGGGCAAGCAGGCGTTGCTGCTGGTGCCGGAAATCGGGCTCGCACCACAGACCGTACGGCGCCTGCGCGAGCGGCTCGGGGTGGCGGTCGAAGTGCTGCACTCCAACCTGTCCGAAGGCGATCGCGCGCGTGCCTGGCTGCGCGCCCGCAACGGCAGCGCGCGGGTGATCCTCGGCACCCGTTCGGCGGTGTTCACGCCGCTGCCGCGGGCCGGGCTGATCATCGTCGACGAGGAACACGACAGCGCCTACAAACAGCAGGATGGCTTCCGCTACCACGCCCGCGACCTGGCCCTGGTGCGCGCACGCACGCTGGGCGTACCGGTGCTGCTGGGTTCCGGTACGCCGTCGCTGGAATCGCTGGCGAACGCCACGGCCGGCCGTTATCGCCACTTGCACCTGCGCGCGCGACCCGGCGCGATCCGGCCACCGCAGGTGCAGATCATCGACATGCGCGCACAACGTCTGGAGCACGGCATGTCGCCGGCACTGCTGACGGCGATCGCCGAAACGATCGCGCGCGGCGAGCAGGCGCTGGTGTTCCGCAATCGCCGCGGCTACGCCCCGGTACTGCTCTGCCACAGCTGCGGCTGGCATGCCGACTGCCCACGCTGCGATCGGCCGTTGACCCTGCATGCGAGCCGCCGCCAGCTGCGCTGCCATCACTGCGATTACCAGAGCCGCATGCCGGCCGCCTGTCCCAGCTGTGGTGCCGGCGAGCTGAAGCCGCAAGGTCAAGGCACCGAGCGGCTGGAGGAAGCGCTGATCGCACAGTTCCCTCAGGTACCGGTACTGCGCGTCGACCGCGAGACCACCCGCCGCCGCGATGCGTTCGAACAACTGCTGGCCACGCTGCAGGACGATCAGCCGGCGATCCTGGTCGGCACCCAGATGCTGGCCAAGGGCCACGACCTGCCCAACCTCACCCTGGTGGCGATTGTCGGCGTGGACGAGGGCCTGCACAGCGTGGATTTCCGCGCCGGCGAGCGGCTGGCACAACTGGTCGTGCAGGTGGCCGGACGTGCCGGGCGGGCGCGCAAGCCGGGCCGCGTGCTACTGCAGACCCACCAGCCGGAACATCCGTTGCTGCGCAGTCTGTTGGCACAGGGCTACGCCGCCGCCGCACGTGAACTGCTGGCCGAGCGCCGGCAGATCCAGCTGCCGCCTTACAGTCACCAGGTGCTGCTGCGCGCCGACGCGGTGCAGCGCGAGCATGTCGACGCCTTCCTGGCCGATGCCCATGCCGCGTTGCCGCTCAACCATCCATTGCAGGTCGCCGGCCCGATGCCGGCGCCGATGCCCTTGCGTGCGGGCCGCCAGCGCGGTCAGTTGCTGCTCGAGGCGGCCAGTCGTCAGACGCTGCACGCGATGCTGCGGTCATGGCAGCTGGCCCTGATGACCTTGCCGTCGGCACGACGCGTGCGCTGGTCGCTGGACGTCGATCCGATCGATCTGTATTGACGCCTTGCTTTACTCCACGCCGGGTTTCAACGAACCGGGCTTCACCAGCCAGCGCACCGCCAGCACACCCAGTTCGTAGAGCAGGCACATCGGTATGCCCAGCATCAGCATCGAGGTGATGTCCGGTGGCGTGAGCACTGCCGCGATCGCAAACGCACCGACGATCGCGTAACGCCTGCCGCTGCGCAGCTTCTGCAGGTCGACCACACCGATCGCAGCCAGGATTACCACCGCCACCGGCACCTCGAAGCACAGGCCGAACGCGAAAAACATCAGCATCACGAAGTCGAGATACTGAGTGATGTCGGTCATCATCTCGACGCCATGCGGCGTTACCGCGATGAGGAAGCGGAACGCCGCCGGCAACACCAGGAAATAGGCGAACGCGCAGCCGACATAGAACAGGCCCATCGCGGCCACCAGCAAGGGCCGCGCCAGCCGTTTCTCGTGCTTGTACAGGCCGGGACTGACGAACGCCCACAGCTGGTACAGGACCACCGGCATGCTGATGAACAGCGCGGCATAGAAGGCCAACTTGAGCGGCGTGATGAAGGGGCTGGTCACACCGGTGGCGATCAGGTGCGCGCCCTGCGGCAGACGCGCCACCAGCGGCGCGGCCAGTTCGCTGTAAAGGCGGTTGGCGAACGGCACCAGCGCCAGCAGTACGAGCAGCACCGCGGCCACCGACTTGAGCAGGCGCGTGCGTAGTTCCAGCAGATGCGAGAACAACCCCTGCTGCAGATCTTCGGTGACCGTCGACTCGGATTCAGGTGCCGCCATGCGGAACTCCACTGCTGGCTGACGGCGTGGTCGACGGCTCACCAAACGGCAGTTCCGCCTGCACCTCGCGAGCCGTTTCAACCTGGCCTGCATCGACCGGTTCCGTCGCTCGCGGCGCATCCTTGACCGGCTCGTCCTTGAGCATCGCGGCGGCATCGGCGAGCGGCTCGTGTGCCTGCTGCAAGGTGTCCTTCATGGCGTGCTGCGCTGCCTCCGCCTGCGCAGCGGCCTCGCGCGCGGTGCGCCGGATCTCCTCGATCTCCAGTTCGCGCTCGACCTCGGCGCGCACATTGTCCCAGCCGCTACGCACACGCCGCAGCAGGGCACCGGCAGTACGTGCGGCACCGGGCAGCTTTTCGGGACCGAGCACGATCAACGCGATCAGGGCGAGCAGCACCAGTTTGCCGAGACTGATCTCGATCATCGCCGCGCTCCGCCCGCCGCGCGCTTACTTGGTTTCGCTGGAGTCGCGCTGACTCTGCGTGGTGCCAGCGCTGTCGGCCGCTGGCGGATCGGCACGCAGTTGCTCCGCCGCCTTGCGTGCGGCCTCTTCCTTCTGCTTGGCCTCGTCGTCACCGCTGAGGCCTTTCTTGAAGTCACGGATCGCGGCACCGAGATCCGGCCCAAGGTTGCGGATCTTCTTGGTACCGAAAATCAGCAGCACGACCACCAGCAGGATGAGCCAATGCCAAATACTGTCAAAACCCATGATCAACCTCGTGGCAGATTCCAGCCAGACCATCTCGGCGCGCATCGCGCCGACACTTCCCGCCAATTATCGCGAAGTGTACTCCTCAAGGCGATCGCGGAAATCGACCACCGGTCCGGGCACGTTGCTTACACCGCCCTCGAAGATGCGTCGCGGTGTGATGCCGGCACCATAGACCGCCTCATTCGCGTCGTAGTCGATGCGCAGCGCGGCACCATCGATCGCCACGCCGGCAAACAGGCCGCGCGCACGCGAATAGGAGTAGATCTCGGCCTTCATCTGCTCGTCGGTGGAGGCGCTGGTGGTGCGGCCGACCGGGCCGGCTGCCGCCGAGGCGTCGGCACCGAGCGTGAACTTGCCGCGCACGATCGAATCCACGCCGCGCTGGGTACGGAACACCAGGATCACGTCGGTCGACGACACGCCAGCCTGGAAGCCCACGCTGCCGCCGGTCATGCTGATGAAGCTGGGATTGGACCAGGTGCCGTCCGGGCTCTTCACGGAGATCAGGCCCTCGCCACGGCGGCCTCCGAAGATGAAACCGACCTTGAGCATGTCGGGAATCACCGCGATCGCCTTGGCATCGCGCAGCAGATCCTGCGGAATCGCCTTGTCCGGCGCCTGCATGATGTCGTTGAGCACGCGCACGGCATTCTTCGCACGCACCAGCGGCGGATCCTCGGCATGCACGGCCATCGCCGGCAGCAGCAGGATCAGACCGGTCAGCAACAGACGGTGCAAGGGTGTCTTGAACATGGCTAGCTCCACGGATTCGGAATGGGGAAGCGCGCCGCGGCGCGCCAGGGCTTGTGGCAGACTCCACGGCTGATCCAGCCATGACTGCCACGATGCCACGCAGCAACCACTATACCGACGTTGCCGGCCATTCCCACCCGCCGGCCGTTCCGTCCGTTCAGGCAGGCGTGCTGCTGGTCAATCTGGGCACGCCGACCGCACCGACGGCGCAGGCGTTGCGCCCGTATCTGGCCGAGTTTCTTGGCGACTCGCGCGTGATCGATTATCCGCGCTGGCTGTGGTGGCTGATCCTGCACGGAGTGATCCTGCGGACCCGTCCGCGGCGTTCGGCACACGCATATGCACGAATCTGGACGGACCAGGGTTCGCCACTGCGATACGGCAGCGAGGCCCTTGCCGCCAATCTGCAGGCCGAGCTGGACCGGCAGCATCCCGGCAAACTGCGCGTGGCGCTGGCGATGCGCTATGGCGAACCATCGGTGGCGCACACGATCGAGCAGTTGCAGCGCGAAGGCGTGCGCCGGCTGCTGGTGCTGCCGCTGTATCCGCAGTATTCGGCCACCTCCACCGGTTCGGTGATCGACGCCGTCGCCGACACGTTCAAGACGCTGCGCTGGCCGCCGGAACTGCGTGTCGTCAACGACTATCACGACGATCCCATGCATATCGACGCCCTCGCCACCCGTATCGAACGCTGGTGGGCGACGCATGGCCGTGGCGAGAAGCTACTGCTGTCGTTCCACGGCATCCCAGAGCGTTATGTACGACTGGGCGACCCGTATGCCGAGCAATGCCAGCGCACCGCGAAACTGCTGCGCGAACGACTGCAGCTGAGCGAGGAACAGCTGATCGTCAGCTTCCAGTCGCGCGTGGGCCGCGAGCGCTGGCTGCAGCCGTACACCGATGCCCGCGTACGCGAACTTGCTGCCGCCGGCGTGAGGAAACTCGACGTCGCCTGTCCCGGCTTCGCCGTGGACTGCCTGGAAACGCTGGAGGAGATCGCGATGCAGAACCGCGACTTCTTCATCGCCGCTGGCGGCGCGACGCTGCGCTATATTCCCGCACTCAACGACAGCAAGGAACAGGTGCACAGCCTGGCTGCACTGGTACAGCGGCATACTCTCGGCTGGCCCGAAGGTTCGGCAGCGTCGTGATCGTCCCCACAGAACGCCGCATCACCCTGCCCCATCTCGAACTCGGTGCGCAGACATGGGGCGAGGCAACGCTGCCCCCGTTGCTGGCCCTGCACGGCTGGCTGGACAATGCCGGCAGCTTCGCCCTGCTGGCACCGCTGCTGGCCACACGCTACCGCGTGATCGCCCTGGACCTGCCCGGTCATGGCCACTCCGGTCATCTGGGCACCGGCGCCGGCTATCACTACCTCGATTACGTGCAGACCGTGCTGGCCGCCGCCGATGCCCTGCAGCTGGATCGATACAGCCTGCTCGGCCACTCGCTGGGCGCAGGGGTGGCTGCCCTGGTCGCCGCTGCCATGCCGGGGCGGATCGAACGGCTGCTGCTGATCGAGGGCCTCGGTCCGCTCGGTGACGATGGCTCGCATACCCTGCAGCGCTTCCGCGACGCGCTCACGCCTCGTGGCGACAACGGCAAACCGCTGCGGGTATTCCGCAGCATCGAGCAGGCAGCCAGCGCACGCAGCATGGTCAGCGGCCTGCCGGCTGAATTGGCCCGCCCCATCGTCGAACGCGGGCTGATCGAAACCGAAGGCGGCTGGCGCTGGCGCAGCGATTCGCGACTGACCCGGCCCAGCCCCGTGCGACTCGCCGAGACGCAGATTCATGCGCTGCTGCGCGGCATCGAGGCACCTGCCGCGCTGCTGCTGGCGCAACCGGCAACGTCCTACCTGCCCAACGCACCGATGCAGGCGCGTGCCGATTGCGTGGCGGACATCGGCGTCAGCCACATGGCCGGCGGCCACCACCTGCATCTGGAACATCCCGCCGCCGTCGCCGACTGGATCGACGCAGCAACATGACGCAGCATCCGCACATGTAGTGCCGCCGCCATTCGGCTATCGTGCATCTCCCACCGCCCTGCAATGCCCCATGGATCAGTCACCCGCCCTCGCCGCCCCGCGCCACCGCGCCGCCCTCAATTTCATCTTCGTCACCGTGATGCTGGACATGCTGGCGTTCGGCATCATCATCCCGGTGTTGCCGCACCTGATCGTGCAGCTGATTGGCGGCAATATCTCGCAGGCGGCGGTATGGGCAGGCGCGTTCGCCACCTTGTTCATGCTGATGCAGTTCGTGTTCTCGCCGGTGCAGGGCGCGCTGTCGGACCGTTTCGGCCGGCGCACGGTGATCCTGATTTCCAGCTTCGGCCTCGGCATCGACTTCATCGTGATGGCGCTGGCGCCGGTGTTGTGGCTGCTGTTCGTTGGCCGTGCGGTATCCGGCATCTGTGCGGCAAGCTTCTCGACCGCGAATGCCTACATCGCCGATATCACACCGAAGGAAAAGCGTGCCGCCGCGTTCGGCATGCTGGGCGCCGCGTTCGGCATCGGCTTCATCATCGGCCCGGCGCTCGGAGGCTTTCTTGGCCACCTGCATATCCGCTTGCCGTTCTGGGTGGCGGCGGTGCTGTCGCTGATCAATTTCTGCTATGGCTACTTCGTGCTGCCCGAATCGCTGCCGAAGGAAAAGCGCAGCGCGCGTTTCGACTGGCGCCATGCCAATCCGTTCGGCGCGGTGGTGTTGCTGCGCCGCTATCCGCAGGTGTTCGGGCTGGCCACGGTGTTCTTCCTGATCAACCTGGCGCAGTTCTCGCTGAACTCCACCTACGTGCTGTACACCGATTATCGCTACGGCTGGGGGCCGCAGGCGGTGGGCTACACGCTGGGCCTGGTCGGTCTGTGCAGCGGCTTGGTGCAGGCGGTACTGGTGCGCCGGCTGATGCCGAAACTGGGCGAGCGGCGGATGATCCTGGCCGGACTCGTGTTGTGCGTCGTCGGCTACGTGTTCTTCGGCCTCGCCTCGGTGGCATGGCTGTTCCTGCTCGGCATTCCGTTCCTGTGTCTCGGCGGGCTGTCCGGGCCACCGGCGCAGGCGATGATGACGCATCAGGTCGATCCGCATGAGCAGGGCCGCCTGCAAGGTGCGCTGACCAGCCTGGCCAGCCTGGCCGGCATCTTCGGCCCCGCACTGTTCGCCAACCTGTTTGCACTGTTCATCAGCGACCACGCGCCGGTGCAGCATCTGCCCGGCGCGGCATTCGTGCTGGCCGCGGCCCTGCTCTTTGCCGCGGCACTGATCGCCATGAAGGTGACCCGTCACGTACCTGGCGCCGCATCCTTGGAGGCCGGCGAGATCGTCCCCACTCTGCCCTTCAACGAATTTTCGTCCGAACCGCTTCCCCACGTACCACCGGAGCAATCCCCATGACACTGTCCATGTATCAGGCCGCCGTCCCCGTCTTCATCCGCGCGCTCGGCAATCTCAAGCACGTGCTGCAGAAAGGCGCGGAACACGCGAAGGCGAAGAGCGTCACCGACGAAGTGCTGCTGCAGACCCGGCTGATCCCCGACATGCTGCCGCTGGTCAAGCAGGTGCAGATCGCCGCCGACATGGCCACGCGCGGCACCGCCCGCCTGGCCGGCGTCGAGCCGAAGTCGTTCGAGGACAACGAGACCACGCTGGAGCAGCTCTACTCGCGCATCGACAACGCGATCGAGTACGTCAAGACGTTCAAGCCCGAGCAGATCGACGGCAGCGAAGGCCGCACGATCGTGCTCAAGATGCGCAGCGGCGAGATGACGTTCGAGGGCCAGGCCTACCTGCTGGGCTTCGTTCTTCCGAACGTGTTCTTCCACTGCACCACCGCGTACAACATCCTGCGCGAGGCCGGCACCGAGATCGGCAAGATGGATTTCATCGGCCAGGCCTGATTCGAACAGGCTGCTCCGACGCGGGTGCCACGGCCATGGCCGTGGCACCCGTTCCAACCGTCACTGCAACGCGATATCTGCGAAAATCCCGCGGCTGATTTCAGTTTCCGGATTCCCAGGCCCATGTTGCGACTGACCGACCTCAAGCTGCCGCTCGATCACACCGAGGGCATGCTGACCAGCGCGATCCTCGAGCGGCTGGATATCGAGGCCGCAGCGCTGACCCGCTACACCGTCGCCCGACGCGGCTACGACGCACGCAAGCGTGGCGCGATCGCGCTGATCTACGCGCTGGACATCGAGACGTCACGCGAAGCGGAGCTGCTGCGACGGTTCGCCAGCGATCAACACGTCCAGCCCACGCCGGACACCAATTACCACGTTGTCGCCCAGGCACCGTCTCGGCTGGAACATCGCCCGCTGGTGATCGGCTTCGGGCCCTGCGGCCTGTTCGCCGGGCTGATCCTGGCGCAGATGGGTTTCCGCCCGATCATCCTCGACCGCGGCAAGGAAGTGCGCGAGCGCACCAGGGACACCTGGGACCTGTGGCGCAAGCGCAACCTGCATCCGGAATCCAACGTGCAGTTCGGCGAGGGCGGCGCCGGTACGTTCTCCGACGGCAAGCTGCACAGCCAGATCCGCGATCCGCTGCATCACGGCCGCAAGGTGCTCACCGAGTTCGTCAAGGCCGGCGCGCCGGAGGAAATCCTCTACGTCAGCAAGCCGCATATCGGCACGTTCCGGCTGGTGACGATGGTGGAGAACATGCGCGCCACGATCGAATCGCTGGGTGGCGAGATCCGTTTCAGCCAGCGTGTCGACGACCTGCTGCTCGAGCCCGGCGCGGACGGCCAGCAGCAGATCCGTGGCGTGACGCTGGCCAGCGGCGAGCAGATCCGTACCGACCACGTGGTGCTGGCGGTCGGCCACAGCGCGCGCGACACTTTCGAGATGCTGCACGCACGCGGTGTCTATCTGGAAGCCAAGCCCTTCTCGATCGGCTTCCGCATCGAGCATCCGCAATCCGTCATCGACAGTGCACGTTTCGGCCCGCAGGCCGGCCATCCGATCCTCGGCGCCGCCGACTACAAGCTGGTGCATCACTGCAAGGGCAGTCACGAGGGCAACGGGCGTTCGGTGTACAGCTTCTGCATGTGCCCCGGCGGCACCGTGGTCGCCGCCGCCTCCGAGCCGGGCCGCGTGGTCACCAACGGCATGAGCCAGTACTCGCGCAACGAGCGCAACGCGAACGCGGCGGTGGTGGTCGGCATCGATCCCGCCGACTTTGCGCCATTCGACCCCGCATTTAATGAAAGCGGCGGCAGCCCGCTCGCCGGCATCGCCTTGCAGCGCGCGCTGGAAAGCCATGCCTATACCCTTGGCGGCGAAAACTACAGCGCGCCGGGCCAGCTGGTCGGCGACTTCCTCGCCGGCCGTGCCTCGCAGGAGTTTGGTGACGTGCAGCCGTCGTACAAACCCGGCGTGACCCTGGGCAGTCTCGACAGCGCCCTGCCCGGTTATGCGATCGCCGCGATCCGCGAGGCATTGCCCGCGTTCGAGCGCCAGATCCGCGGCTACGCGATGCACGACGCCATCCTCACCGGCGTCGAGACGCGTACCTCCTCGCCGGTGCGGATCAAGCGCGACGACAGCCTGCAGAGCCTCAATACCCGCGGCCTCTATCCCGCCGGCGAGGGCGCCGGCTACGCCGGCGGCATCCTGTCCGCCGCTGTCGATGGAATCAAGATTGCCGAGGCAGTGGCACTGAGCATGACGGGCATATCGAAATCATGACGTTGTCATGCATTCGCAATTGAGGATGCCAAACAACGATTGATTGCAGCGCCAGGTGACCCTATCTAAGGCGAATCCCCAGTCACCGCTGCCTGCGGCGGTCACGTTTCCCGAAGGTGCTCCCATGTCCACGCAAGCCACTCCTGTACCGGTCCGCATCGATTTCGTCTCGGATGTCTCGTGCCCGTGGTGCGCGATCGGGCTCGCCTCGCTGCAGCAGGCGCTGGCGAAACTGGATGGCGCGGTCACCGCGGAAATCCACTTCCAGCCGTTCGAGCTGAACCCGCAGATGGCACCGGAAGGCGAGGATGCCACCGAGCACCTGGTGCACAAGTACGGCAGCACGGCGGCGCAGATCGACGCCAATCGCGCGGCGATCCGCGACCGCGGCGCGGCATTGGGTTTCACCTTCAACATGGACCGGCGCAGCCGCATCTACAACACCTTCGATGCGCACCGGTTGCTGCACTGGGCCGAACTGGAAGGTCGCCACCTCGCATTGAAGCAGGTGCTGTTGCGCGCCTATTTCACCGATGGCGAGGACGTCAGCGCGCATGACACGCTGGCGCGACTGGCCGGCGAGGCGGGCCTGGATACCGGGCGTGCGCAGCAGATTCTTGCCAGTGACACCTATGCCGACGAAGTGCGTGCACAGGAGCAGTTCTTCCAGAGTCGTGGCATCCACTCGGTGCCGGCCACCATCATCAACGGCCAGCACCTGATTTCCGGCGGCCAGCCGCCGGAGGCGTTCGAGCAGGCGTTGCGTCAGATCACGGCAGACGCATCACACTGACCGGCCCATTGGCTCATTTGTCGTCGACGCGGATTTCCAGCCATTGCCCGATCGGCGCCGGATATCCCAGCAGATAGCCTTGACCCATCTCGCAACCCATCGCCAGCAGGGCGCTGCGCTGGGCCTGGGTTTCGATGCCTTCGGCGATTACCTGGATGTTCAACGCGCGTGCCAGTGCGAGGATCGCCGCCACGACGGTGGTGCTGTTGGTATTGTGATCCTTGTCCAGTTGCTGCACGAACGCGCGGTCGATTTTCAGCACGCGCAGCGGCAGCGAATGCAGATAGCTCAGTGACGAATAACCGGTACCGAAATCATCGAGCGCGGCTCCCACGCCGACCGTCCGCAATCGATCGAGCGTGGCACGAACGCGCTCGGGGTTGTCGAGCAGTGCGCCTTCGGTGACCTCGAAGATCAGGCGCGTGGGAGGCAGGCCGGTGCGTTCAAGCAACCGGATCAGCCGCGCATCGAAATCCATGTGGCGCAAATGCAGTGCCGAGACATTCAAGGTCATGAACGTGTCGCCCCGGCCGTGCTGCATCAGATGGCGGCAGCTGAGTTCGAACATGTGCCAGTCGATCGTCTCGATCAGCCCGCTGTCCTCGGCAATCTTCATGAAATCAGCCGGCCTGAGCAGGCCTTGCCGCGGATGGTTCCAGCGGATCAGCGCCTCGTAGCCCACCACCTCGCCGCCGTCGAGCCGGCAGATCGGCTGGAAATACGGCTCGAACTGATCCTGCTGCAATGCCTGGCGCAGTTCGGCCTCCAGCGCCAGCACATCGACCACATTTTTCGCGAGTGTCTCGTCAAACATCTCGAAGCGTTTGCGACCGAGTTCCTTGGCCCGATACAGCGCAATGTCGGCATCACGCAGCAGTTCGTCGGCTGCATGGTAATGATCATCGCCGATCGCGATACCCACGCTGGCGGTAGGCTGCAGCTCCTTGCCGACAACCAGCATCGGAGCCCCGAGTGCGTCCAGCACGCGTTGCGCCACGGCTGCGGCTACCGACGGAATCTCGACCTCCTCCAGCAGGATGGCGAACTCGTCACCGGCCAGCCGGGCCACCAGGTCGGGGTGGCGTACGCAGCCGGCGAGGCGCATCGCGACCTCCTTCAGCACCTCGTCACCGGCCAGATGCCCGAGACTGTCGTTGATGATCTTGAAGCGGTCGACATCCAGATACAGCAGCGCACAGCGGCGATGCGGATCGTGCCTGATGCTGCCCAGTACGCGATCGATGCGATCGCGCAGGTAGCCGCGGTTGGGCAACCCGGTCAACGAATCGTGCATCACCTGATGCCTCAGCTGATCCTGGATGCGTTCGCGCTCGCTGATTTCCTTGCGCAGTGCCTGCGTGCGCTCTTCCACCCGATGCTCCAGCTGCTCGTAGGCGCGCCGCAGCGATTCCGCGGAGCGGCGGCGCATCAGGCTGTTGGCGACCTGCGAGGCCACGAAGCTCAGCAATTCCTGATCCGCGGGCCCGTAGACGATCGAGGGACTGTAGCTCTGCACCGTCACCAGCCCGATCACCTCGTCGCCGACGATCAGCGGTACGCCCAGCCACGACATCGCAGGCGCGCCCGAACGCCCCGGCGCCACTTCACCCTTGCGCACGAGTTCCTCGATGTCCGCATTGTTGGCCCACAGGGCGGTGCCACACCGCAACACGTATTCGCTCAGGCCACGCCCCAGCGGCCGCTCCTCAGGCGGCGCCATGACCGCATCCACCGAGTAGGGAAACGTCAGCCGCTGGCGGTCGTCGGAAAGCAGGGCAATGAAGAAGTTTTCCGCGTTCAGCAGCTCGCCGACCACGGCATGCACGCGCCGATAGAACTCGCCCTGGTCGATATCCGCCGTGGCCAGCTGGGCGATCTGAAACAAGGCCGACTGCAGATGCTCGGCGCGCTGCCGCTCGACAATTTCCAGTTGCAACCCGCGATTGGCATCAGCCAGCTCCAGGGTGCGCAGCTGCACCTGCTGCTCCAGATCCGCCTTGGTCTGTTTGCGTTCCAGCGCGGTGAGGATGTGACTGCCGACAAACTGCAGCAGCGTCAGATCCTCGTCTGAAAAACCGATGTCCTCGCGATAGCTTTGCACCACCAGCGCACCGCGTGGCCGACCGTCACGCAACATCGGCACACCCAGCCAGTCGTAGCTGTCCGACCCGATCAGTGCGACCGGCCCGGATACCTGGGCGAGCAGTTCCTCGGTATCACCCATGCGCGCATTGCCATCCCGAATCACGTACCAGGTCAATGTGTGCTCGATCGTGCTCAGCGGCAGATCCTCACCAACCTTGAACACGGATGGGGACTCGACATCGACGAAATACAGGAAGCGGATCGTGTCCTGCTCGGCGTTGTACAGCACGATGAAGAAATTTTCCGCGTACATCAGCGTGCTGACGATCGCATGGATGCCGCGCAGCATGTCCGGCATGTCGCGCGCGGAGCCGGCCAGATCGGAGATCGCGAACAACGCACGTTGCAGCGCCTCGGAACGTTCCAGCTGTTGATGCGAATGCTGCAGGTCGGACCATTCCAGCGCCCGACGCAGATGCTGGCCGGCAAGCTGCAGCGCCGCCACCAGCTCGCCGAGAAAACTCGCGGCATCATGCCCGGGCCAAAGGGTGAGCATCAGCAGCGCCGGCTCGGGTTGCTGGCACAGGCGAATCGCGACGCGATGCTGGTCCGGATTCCAGCAGGGCTGCCCGGACTGGCTGGCGTCGTGCAGCCACGACCAGTCGGCTGGATCCATGCGGGTAGGAGGAACACTGTGATGACTGGTTGGCTGATCCAGTCCCCACAACACGCAGGCAGCTTTGCAACCCGACCCGGCCTGCGCCAGACCCGCAATCACCCCGGCCACTTCATCCGGAGTATGGGCCGCCGTGAGGCGAGCCAGCCATGTCAGCTGCAATGAGCCTTCGGACAACGTCGACTCAACAGCATCCGCGTGCTTCATCGATAGAGTTCCCCCAACCCGGCCCCCAGCACCCGGTGATCAGCATACCCTTCAATCCGCACGACAAGGCCGGCATCGAGGCAGGCATCAGCGTGCCTCGATGCCCGGGGACAGGCAATACCGATAAACTGTCCTATTGCATTCGGCAAAATGTGTTCCTGCACTACGCGCACGCTGCTGCTACCTGCCGGCGCGCTCCGGCGGCCGACCGCATTCCTGCCGGTTCCACGCATAACCCGCACCACAGGTTCCACCCATGCTTGCCGACACCACCAAAGACGCCATCCGCGCCGCCTATGCACGCCTGAAGGACGGGCTGCCGGGTTTTCGCGCGCGCGCGTCGCAGGGCAGGATGATCGCCGAGGTAGCCAAGGCGTTCGGCCAGACCGGCGGGGTCGCCGTGATCGAGGCGCCGACCGGCACCGGCAAGTCGATGGCTTACCTGATCGCCGGCGTGGAAGTGGCGCGCTTCCAGAAGAAGAAGCTGCTGATCGCCACCGCCACGGTGGCATTGCAGGAACAGCTGGTGCAACGGGACATTCCGTTGTATCTCAAGCTCAACAACATCGAGGCAAAGGTCGCGCTGGCCAAGGGGCGCGGCCGCTACCTGTGTCCGCGCAACCTGGCGATGGCGACGAACAGCCTCAATGATTCCGGACAGATGGGCCTGGCCGGTTTCGATGCCGATCTCGCGCTGTGGGCGAAGCCGCCACAGCCGCGCGACAAGCAGGCACTGGGCAAGTTGAGCACCGCTTTCGACAAGGGCGCGTGGAACGGCGACATGGACAGCGCCCCGGATGTCGTCAGCGATCTGCTGCGCCCGATGGTGACCACCAGTGCCGGCGGCTGCACCGGACGCAAGTGCGGGCAGTTCATGGCCTGCCCGTTCTTCGCCGCGCGCCGCGCGGTGGACGACGCCGAGATCATCGTGGCCAACCAGGATCTGGTGCTGGCCGACCTCACCATGCCAGGCGAAGACGAAGCCAGCGGTGTTCAGGCATGGGGCGGCGTGATCTTGCCGCGGCCGGACGAGACGCTGTACATCTTCGATGAAGGCCACCACGTGCCCGGCAAGGCGATCGACCGCGGCGCGTCCGAGGTCTACATGAATGTGACGGTACGCCAGCTGAGCCGTCTCGGCCGGCAGGTGCACGCGGCGTACTCGCTCACCGACAAGGAAACCCTCGGCAAGCTCAGCCTCGACAAGGGCGACGAGAAACTGCAGGAACTGAGCAACGCGCTGGAGGAACTGGAAAAGGAGATCCGTCTCGGTTGGCTGCCCGATCCAGCCGAGACCGAGCCGATGTATCGCGGCTCGCTGGGCCAGTTGCCGGAACGCTGGGTGGAACACGCGCGAGTGCTCAGCCTGCTCACCGGCGAAGTGCAGCGCTGGCTCACTGCGGTGCGCCGCGCCGTGGTCGAGATGACCGACGGCGGCCCGACCCAGGAGGCGTTGTCGCGTGAGTTGGGCATTGCGCTGGAACGCATCGGCAAGCAGGCCAGCTGCTGGCGCGCGTGGGCCAGCGACGATCCCGGCGATGCGCCGCCACTGGCGCGCTGGGTCACCCTGGGTGGCGATCAGCAACTGGTCTGCCACGCCTCGGCCGTGTCCGCCGGCGGCCTGCTGCGCAGCGTGCTGTGGGGCAACGCCAGCGGCGTGGTGATGACCTCGGCCACGCTCAGTGCAGGCGGCAACTTCCGCGGCTTCGCCGATGCGGTGGGTCTGCCAGACGATGCGGTGACACTGAGCCTGCCTTCGCCCTTCGACCTCGCCGCGCAGGCGCGACTGGAGGTGCCGACGATGCGTACCCTGCCCGATGCACGCGAGGCGCATGCCGAGGAAATCAGCGAATGGCTGGCCGACAACCTCGACTGGGAGGGCGGCAACCTGGTGCTGTTCACCTCACGCGTGAAACTCGATCGCGTGCTGCAGAAGCTGCCGATCGCCCAGGTGCGCAAGGTGCGCGCGCAGGGCTCGCTGGGCAAATCGCAATTGATCGCGGAGCATTGTGCCGACGTCGAGGCAGGCAAGGGCAGCACGCTGTTCGGTCTGGCCTCGTTCGGCGAAGGCCTCGACCTGCCTGGCAAGCTGTGCGAAACGGTGGTGATCACCCAGCTGCCGTTCGCGGTGCCGACCGACCCGGTCGGGGCGACCTATGCGGAGTGGCTGGAATCGCGCGGGCGCAATCCGTTCATCGAAGTGAGCATTCCCGAAGCCACGCGCCTGCTCACCCAATATTGCGGCCGCCTGATCCGCAACGAAACCGATCGCGGCCGTATTGTATTGCTCGATCGCCGCGTGGTGACCAAGCACTACGGCAGCAGCATGCTGAAGGCACTGCCACCCTTTCAACGCATCATCGAGCGAACCCCATGATCATCCGTCTGCAGGATTGTCCGCCACAGCCGTGGAAGAACGGTCTCGGCAGCACACGCGAAATAGCCGTCCAGCCGTCCGGTACTGGCAGCAACGATTTCCTGTGGCGGGTGAGCATCGCCGAAGTCGACAGCGCCGCGCCGTTCTCCAGCTTCCCCGGCATCGACCGGCAGATCGTGCTGCTCGACGGCCACGGTTTCACGATGACGCTGGACGATGGCCACACCCATGCGCTGACCACGCCGTTTGTTCCTTTCGCGTTTGCCGGTGAAGCCAGGGTAGCCGTGTCCCTGATCGATGGCCCCACCCGCGATTTCAACCTGATGGTGCGGCGTGAGCAGGCGCGCGGCGACGTGCAGGCGTGGCAGCAGCCGGGTGAACAGCGGCCCGATCCGTCGACCGTGCTGATCTATTGCGCCCGCGGCGTGATCGAGACGGCTGAAGGCCTGTTGCACGCCGGCGATGCGTGGCGACCTTTGCCGGCGAGTCCGGTCACGCTGCGCGACGGTGCGCTGGTACTGGCGATCCGGATCGAACGGCACGCCGATTGACGGATAGCGCGAGACGCTCGCCTATACTCGGGCAACCCCTTCCGCGAGGTACCTGTCATGTCCGTGCTGATTCTCGGCCTGCTGATCTTTCTCGGGATGCACTCCCTGCGCATTTTCGCCAACGACTGGCGCAACCGGCAGATCGCCCGGCTGGGCGAGAAGCGCTGGAAGGGTCTGTTCGCGCTGGTCTCTATCGTCGGCTTCGTGCTGATCTGCTGGGGCTTCGGACTGGCGCGGCAACACCCGGTAGTGCTGTATGTGCCGCCGCCGGCACTGCGCCACCTCAATGCATTGTTCACCCTGATCGCGTTCGTGCTGTTCTTCGCTGCCCGCGTGCCGCGCAACCATCTCAAAGCAAAACTCCACCATCCCCAGGTACTGGCGGTAAAGGTATGGGCCTTCGGCCACCTGCTGGCCACCGGCATGCTGCACGACGTGGTGCTGTTCGGCGCGTTCCTGTTGTGGGCAATCGTGTTGTTCGCCGTATCGCGGCGACGCGACCGCGTGGCCGGCACGGTCTATCCGGCCGGCTCCGTGCAGGGTGACGTGCTGACCGTGGTCATTGGCATCGTGGTCTGGGTCGTTTTCGCTCTGTGGCTGCATCTGTGGCTGATCGGCGTGAATCCCATGGCCTGATCCGATGGCCCGACCCACCGGCATGTCCCGATGAGCCGACTCGCAGCATGAACGGCGAGGGTGGCAAGAGTCATCTGTGCACCCGGTGCCAGCTGCGCTAGAGTCCGCTCATCCAACCTGCGCGAGGTCGTGTCATGGCCGCTTTCCTGCTCTGGCTGTTGCTGCTGGTGTTCTGCTGGCCGATCGCGCTGCTGGCGCTCGTGCTGTATCCGATCGTGTGGTTGCTGTTGCTGCCGTTCCGATTGGTAGGTATCACCGTGGGCGCCGTGTTCGCCTTCCTCGGCGCGCTGATGCTGCTGCCGGCACGTGTGCTGCGCGGCCGACCGGCCTGATCGCAGCGGTTTCGATCCGATCGAAACATGGAAAAACCTTTCTCGCCTTCGTGCGAGCGCAACCGCGAACCGATCCTCGACGTATTGCGCCGGCATTTTGCCGATCGCCGGCAGGTGCTGGAGATCGGCAGCGGCACCGGCCAGCATGCGGTGCACTTCGCCGCGGCATTGCCGCAGCTGGACTGGCAGAGCTCGGACCGCGCCGAGAACCTGCCAGGTATCCGCGCATGGCTGGACGAGGCGGCGCTGCCGAACACACCGGCACCCCTGGAGCTCGATGTCATCGGCACGTGGCCAGCTGGGCACTACGATGCGGTATTCAGTGCCAACACCCTGCACATCATGGCGTGGCCTGAAGTGGAACGAATGTTCGCGCAACTGCCCGATATCACGACGCCCGATGCCACGCTGATTTTCTATGGCCCGTTCAACCATGCAGGTCGCTACAGCAGCGACAGCAATGCCGCCTTCGATCAATGGCTCAAGGCGCGCGGCGAGCACATGGCGATACGCGATGCCGAAGCCATTGACGCCCTGGCAGGCAGGGCCGGCTTCAACCTGATCGACGATGTCGCGATGCCGGCCAACAACCGCTGCCGCGTGTGGCGGCGCCAGCGCGGGTAAGCACCCGCCTGCACAACGTGCCTGCATGAATTCGCCGAACCGGGTACAAAGGCGGCATGAAGTCAATCGACACCTTGACCCCCTGCCCCTGCGGCAACCCGGCCGGCTACACCGAATGCTGCGGCCCCTTGCACGATGGCATCACCGCCGCCGGCACGGCCGAGCAGCTGATGCGCTCGCGCTACAGCGCCTACGTGTTGCGGCGCGAGGATTACCTGCTGGCGACCTGGCATCCCGATACACGCCCGGCGTCCCTGCGGCTGGCCGCACAGCAACCGGCACCGACCTGGCTGGGGCTGGAGATCCGCCACCGGCAGGCCATCGACGACGATCACGCCACGGTGGAGTTTGTCGCCCGCTATCGGCTCGGCGGCGGCCGTGCACAACGACAGCACGAGATCAGCCGCTTCGTGCATGAGCACGGTCACTGGTTCTACCTCGATGGCGAGCTCGGAAACTGAAGCGGCAGACGAAGCGACTCAAAATCCCCGCACCCCTGCCTGATGCAACCGCTGCGCCTGCGCACGCACGTCGGGATGCGCGAAGAATTCGGCCAGCCGATCGGCACGGCCTGGACCGATGCCATCGAGTGACTGCCAGTCGCTCGCGTCACGGACGCTCAGCGTGGCCCAGTCCGGCAACGCCGCGCCCGCGCTGGGTGGCATGCCGAGTGCGCGCAGCCAGAGTGCGAACGGACGCTGGCGGGCAGCAGCGAAGGTCTGTGCCAGTGCACTGGCACGCGTCGGGCCAAGGCCGGGGACGCTGGCGAGACGGGCCGGAGTCAGGCTCATCCAGTCGAGCAGGCCGTGGATCAGCCCGGCATCAATCAGCGACTGCCAGGTGTCGGCACCAAGACCATCCAGTTGCAGGCCCTGCCTGCCGCCCAGCCACAGCAGCCGCGCGCGGAACTGCTGCTCGCAGCCTGGCGCGGCCTTCCAGCAACTCAACGGATCGTATGCCTGCGGATCAGGTGGCGTGACTGGCGCACGCTGCTGCGCACGCCACACCACCGATTGCAGGCGTGGAATGGTCAGACCGGCCAGCACCACCTCGACCTGGTCGCCAGGGCGGATATCCAGCTCCCGCCAGTGTGCCATCGAACCCACGCTGACACGTTGCACACGATGGTCGTCCAGCTGCACCGGCTTCAGCTCCAGTACCGGCGTGATGCGGCCACTGCGACCCACCGTGAAGTTCACAGCACGCACCTCGGCCAGTGCCGACGCCGCCGGATATTTCCAGGCCACCGCCCACGTCGGCGGCGTGGCCGGCCAGGTTGATGCCGGTGGCCGATGGCCCTGGCGCACCACCGTGCCATCGGCGGCAAACGGCATCGCGTGGCGATACCACGGTTCGCGCCACTGCCTGACCTCATCCAGCGTCTTGACCGGATGGGTGTACGCCGCGCTGTCGACCAACCCCATCGCCGACATGCCGGCCAGCCGTGCCGGCATGTCGGCCGGCCCTGTGGGCCAGTCCCAGACGAACAGGCCGATCTTCGCGGCAGTCTGCGCATCCAGCGTGTCGCGCGCGAGCGCGCCGGCCACCATCGAGCGGGCATTGCTACCCCCATCGTTCACTTGCACATGGCCGGGAAGGCGCCAGTAGAGTTCGCCCTGCAGCACCACGCGCGCCGGTGCGGGCGGCAGGTGTTTCGGAATCGCGTCGATGCGATGCGCGAACGCCGTCCAGTCCGAGCCATGCAGGCCATCGCCGCGGCTGGTCGCCTGCTGCAACCGGCCATCCAGATACAGCAGGGTGACCGCCACGCCATCGACCTTCGGCTGCACCCACAGATCGCTCCCGTCGCGTGCCTGCATCCATGCCGCCAACGCCACGGCATCCGGCAACTTGGCCAGCCCGGTCTGCGCCACCGGTGCACGCACACGACCGCTGGCATCGGCCAGATGGGCCAGTGGCGTCGGTGCCTGCGCCGGAAAGCAGCCTCGCCAGTGCGCCAGGCGCTGCAGCGCCTGATCGTAGACGGCATCATCGACCGGCGACTGGCCGTCGGCCCGGTACGCGTGGTTCCAGCCGTCGAGCCGGTCGCGCAGCGCCGTCATCTCCTGCCGTGCCTGCGCCGGCGACCAGTCGGGGCAATCGGCCGCTCGGGCGATGCCAGTGGCAAACAACGCGAGGCCGATCATCGGCAACAGCCTTTCCATGCGCATGCATCACTCCGATACGTGGACATTGCAAGCAGGCTAGCCAGCTGCCAGCCGCACAGGCAGCCGACGATGCCGATGGCGCGCGTAGGCATCGACCTTTGGCGGGATGCTATGTCGGAGACGAACCTGCAAAGTGCAGCATCGTCTCACCCGTGAAGTGGCCATTCGGTCCAAACCGGCGCTCCACCATCACGCCGCGACCGTCGTGACCGATCGCCACCACGGTGCTGGCACGCGTACCGTATGTCTCGCCGCGAATGAACGCGGCCGACAACCATCGCTCACGTTCCAGCCCGATGCCGGTATCCGGCAGCTGCACGTCCGGCGCGACCTGCTCGTCGGCAAGCGCGGCGAACAGCGGTGCGAAATTCATCTCGTCGCCCGTGCCGATCCAGTGCTGCAGGCGTTGCATCAAGGCACGCGTCTTCGGCCACGGCGTGTTGAAGTCGGCGTTCGACAGGCCGTGCACGCCGGGCGTGATCGGCTGCGCACGCGGCTCGGGTCGGTTACCGATATAGAACGCCGCGTCACTGTCGAAGGTGAGCAGGTTGAACGGGCGGTAATCGCCGGCACTACGCAGCAGTTGCCGCGCGTGCGCCGGCGCGTCCGCATGGCCATTGAGGTAGTCGGTCGCCAGCAGGCCACGTGAAACACCCAGCTGCGGATCGCGCGGATCGCGTACGTTGGTCACCACGCAGCAGCGCCCGCTGTCGGTGACGCCGAGCCAGGTACCGCCGGCTTCGAGATCGCGTCCGCCGGTGATCGGTGCGTCATCCCAGCGCGCCAGCGCCGCGCTCGGGCGTGCATGGAATTCGTCGCGATTGCCCGCCAGCAACAGGCGCCAGCGCGGGTGCGCATTCCAGGCAAATGCAATCAGGCACATCCAGGAAACTTACGCCACACGGGCCACCTCGGCCAGAGCCGACTCACTGAGCATCTTCGCGATCGAGCCAGCGGCCTCACGCCCGTCATGCACGGCGCGCACCACCAGGTCGGCGCCGCGCATGTTGTCGCCGCCAGCGAACACCTGCGGGTGGCCGGTCTGGAAGGGCAGCCGGCCAGCGCCGCCGGCGCGGATGCGGCCGCTGGCATCCAGATCGATGCCGTATTCGGCGCACCATGCCGGCGGACTTGGGCGGAAACCGAACGCCTGGATCACCACGTCGGCGCGCAGTTCGGTTTCGCTGCCCTCGACATGGCGCGGGCGCGGCCGTCCATCGCCGTGGTCGACCAGCTCAGTGGTCACCACACGCACGCTGCGCACCCTGCCCTGCTCGCCGAGCAACGCCAGCGGCTGGCGATGGAACAGGAAGTTGACGCCCTCCTCGCGGCTGTAGGCCACCTCGCGACGCGAGCCGGGCATGCTGGCTTCGTCGCGCCGGTACACGCAGGTCACCGAGGCGGCGCCAAGGCGCACCGAAGTGCGGTTGCAATCCATGCCGGTGTCGCCGCCGCCGAGCACCACCACATGCTTGCCGTTGAGGTCGAGCGCAGGCGGTGCCGGCTGGTCGTCGAGCAGGCGGTTGGCGTTGGCGATCAGGAACGGCAGCGCGTCATGCACGCCATCGAGTTCACGGCCGGGCAATTCGCCATCGACAAAAGTATAGGCACCGGTACCGATGAACACCGCGTCATAGTCGGCGAGCAGGCTGTCGAACGCGATGTCGCGACCGATTTCCACGTTGAGATGAAAGCGCACGCCCATGCCTTCGAGCACCTCGCGACGGGTACGCACCACGGACTTGTCCAGCTTGAACGGCGGGATGCCGAAAGTGAGCAGGCCGCCGATTTCGCGCTGGCGATCGAACACATCCACCGCGATGCCGGCGCGACGCAACCGATCCGCGCACGACAGGCCGGCCGGTCCGGCGCCGACCACCGCCACGCGGCGGCCGGTTTCGGTCACGCCCGACAGATCCGGGCGCCAGCCCTGGCGGAAGGCCTCGTCGGTGATCGAGCGTTCGATGCTGCCGATGGTGACCGAGCCGAAGTCGGTCTGCTCCAGCGTGCAGGCGCCTTCGCACAGGCGATCCTGCGGGCATACGCGGCCGCAGATTTCCGGCAGCGGATTGGTTTCGTGCATAAGCGTCGCCGCCTCGAACAGGCGTCCCTCCTGCACCAGCTTCAGCCAATCGGGAATGTAGTTGTGCACCGGGCATGCATGTTCGCAATACGGGTTGCCGCAATCGAGGCAACGCTCGGCCTGACCCACCGCTGCGGCCGGCGCGAAATCGCTGCTGATCTCGCCGTAGCCAAGCACGCGGATCGCGACGGGCACGGCCTTCGGCGGCTGTCGCGGCAGATCGAGGAAGCGGAACAGCTTGTCGCTCATGCATTCTCCCTGTTGCAGCAGGCTTGTGCCCCCTCCCCTGCTTGCAGGGGAGGGTTGGGGTGGGGTTCGCTTTTGATCTTCCCGCCAACCCGAGCAACCCCCTCCCGACCTCCTCCTGCGAGCAGGGGGAGGAGCAAGGGCAGAGCAGCGCAGGCGCTCATGCCGCCCTCCGCAATTCGTCGGCCAGCGCGGCCAGGCTCGCCGCCTTCGGTTTGACCAGCCAGAAACGCTGGAGCAATCCCCGGAAATCGTTCTGCAGATGCCGCGCCCAGGCGCTGCCGGTGAGTTCGGCATGGCGCGCAATCAGGCCGCGCAGATGCTGCATGTAATGCTCCATGCCTTCCGGCGTGATGCGCACGATGTCGACCAGTTCGTGGTTGTAGCAGTCGACGAAATCACGCTGCAGGTCGAGCACGTAGGCGAAGCCGCCGGTCATGCCCGCACCGAAGTTCAGTCCGCACGAGCCGAGCACGGCGACCACGCCGCCGGTCATGTACTCGCAGCAGTGGTCGCCGGCGCCCTCGATCACCGCCAGCGCGCCGGAGTTGCGCACCGCGAAGCGTTCGCCGGCGCGACCCGCGGCAAACAGCTCGCCACCGGTGGCGCCATACAGGCAGGTGTTGCCGAGAATGGAAGCATCCTGGCTGGCGAACGGCGACTCCGGTGACGGCCGCACCAGGATGCGGCCACCGGTCATGCCCTTGCCGACGCCGTCGTTCGCCTCGCCGGTCAGGTCGATATGCACGCCGCCGGCATTCCACGCACCGAGGCTCTGCCCCGCACTGCCTTCCAGCTGCAGGGTGATCGGCTCAAGCATGCCGTGATCGCCCCAGCGCCGCGCCACGTCGCCGGACAGGCGCGCCCCGATCGCGCGATCGGTGTTGGCGATCGCATAACGGAATGTGCCACCACTGCCCAGTTCGACCAGCGGTGCAGCATCGACCGAGATGCGCGAGGCCAGTGCAGCTTCGTCGCGCATGGGGTTGCGTGCCTGCGTGCAGGCATTGTCCACGTCCGCGCTCAGGCCATCGCTGGCGATCAGCCGCGACAGGTCGACCTGCCGCTGCACCGGCGTGCTGCCTTCGGTCTGGCTCAGCAGGTCGCTGCGGCCGACCAGCTCGCCCAGGCTGCGCACGCCGAGTTGCGCGAGATGACCACGCACGTCTTCGGCGACGAAGCGGAAATAGTTCATCACCATCTCGGGCAGGCCGATGAAATGCTCCTTGCGCAGCACCTCGTTCTGCGTGGCCACGCCGGTGGCGCAGTTGTTGAGGTGGCAGATGCGCAGGTACTTGCAACCCAGCGCCACCATCGGGCCGGTGCCGAAGCCGAAACTCTCGGCACCGAGCAGCGCCGCCTTGATCACGTCGAGGCCGGTCTTCAGGCCACCATCGGTCTGCAGCCGCACGCGGCCGCGCAGACCGTTGCGGCGCAAGGTCTGCTGCGCCTCGGCCACGCCGAGCTCCCATGGCGTGCCGGCGTACTTGATCGAGGTGAGCGGGCTGGCACCGGTGCCACCGTCGTGGCCGGAGATGGTGATCAGGTCCGCGCCGGCCTTGACCACGCCGGCGGCGACCGTGCCGACACCCGCATGCGAGACCAGCTTCACCGAGATCAACGCAGTCGGGTTGATCTCCTTCAGGTCGTGGATCAGCTGGGCCAGGTCTTCGATTGAATAGATGTCGTGATGCGGCGGCGGCGAGATCAGGCCGATGCCCGGCTTCGCATAGCGCAGCCGCGCGATCGTCGCGTCCACCTTGTGGCCGGGCAGCTGGCCGCCTTCGCCGGGTTTCGCGCCCTGCGCGATCTTGATCTGCAGCACTTCGGCATTGATCAGGTATTCGGCGGTGACACCGAAGCGACCGGAGGAGACCTGCTTGATCTTCGAGGTCTTCTCGGTGCCGTAGCGCGCCGGATCCTCGCCGCCTTCGCCGGAATTGCTGCGGCCGCCGAGCCGGTTCATCGCGATCGCCAGCGCTTCGTGCGCTTCCGGCGACAGCGCACCGAGCGACATGCCGGCCGAATCGAAACGCTTGAGGATCGCCTCGACCGGTTCCACCTCGTCCAGCGCAATCGCCGCGCCGGCGGCATGCGGCAGCAGCAGGTCGCGCAAGGCGGACGGCGGTCGCGCATCGACATGCTGCGCATAGCGGCGATAGTCGGCCATCGCGCCGGTACGCACGGCGGTCTGCAAGGTGTCGATCACGTCCGGGTTGTACATGTGGTACTCGCCGCCGTGCACGAACTTGTAGATGCCGCCGGCACGCAGCGGCTGCGCCTCGTTCCACGCATCGGCCGCGAGCAGGCGGGCATCGTGCTCGAGCTCGGCGAAGCCGGCGCCACCGATCCGCGACGGCGTGCCGGCGAAGCACAGCGCGACGACTTCCGGCGCCAAGCCGACGATCTCGAACAACTGGGCGCCGCGATAGCCGGCGATGGTGGAAATGCCCATCTTCGACAGGATCTTCAGCAGACCCTTGCGGATGCCGCGACGGTAGCTGCGGCCGATCTCGCGCGGCGCGCCATCGCCACGCTTGATGTAGCCGTCGCGCCCCAACTCGAACAGGCTCTGGTAGGCCAGCCACGGATAGATCGCGGTGGCGCCGAAACCGATCAGGCAGGCGAACTGGTGCGCGTCGCGCGCGGTGGCGGTTTCCACCAGCAGATTGCACTGGCAACGCAGACCGTTTTCCACCAGATGCGCGTGGATTGCACCCACCGCCAGCAGCGCATGCGCCGGCAGCGTGTCCTTGCCCGGATAACGGTCGGTGATGAACACCATGCCGGCGCCGGCGCGCACGCCCTGCTCCGCCTCGCGACAAAAGCGGCGCAGCGCCGCTTCCAGCCCTTCATTCGGCGGATAGCACAGGTCGACCTGCACCGTCGCATCGACGAACTGCGGCAATGCCAGCAATTGGCGCAACTTGCGCTGCGAACAGATCGGTGAGTTCAGCAGGATCTGTTTCGCATTCTCCGCCGACAGCTCGAACAGGTTGCCCTCGCGGCCGAACTGGGTGACCAGCGACATCACCAGCCGCTCGCGCAGCGGATCGATCGGTGGATTGGTGACCTGGGCAAAGCCTTCGCGGAAGCGGTCGAACAGCGGCCGGATCTGCCGTGACAGCACCGCCATCGGCGTGTCGTCGCCCATCGCGCCGGTGGCCTCGGCTTCGGTCTCGGCGAGCACCTTCAGCACACTCTCGCGTTCCTCGCGGCTGAGTCCGTAGAGCTTCTGGTAACGACGCAATTCGATTGCCGGCAACGGTTCGGCCGCCAGGCTGGGGTCGATCAGATCCGATTCCAGATAGCTGACGCCGGCGCGCAGCCAGTCGCGGAACGGCGCGCGACTGCGGTTGATCGCGTCGATGTCGGCATCGTGCAGCAGGCGCTTGCCGGCGAAGTCTACCGCCAGCATCTGGCCAGGCCCGAGCCGGCCCTTGGCCACCACGCGCGAAGGCGGCATGTCCCACAGGCCGGCCTCGGAGGCCACGATAAGATGGTTGTCGTCCGACAGCGCCCAGCGCGCCGGGCGCAGGCCGTTGCGATCGAGCGTGCACACCGCGTAGCGGCCATCGCACATCACCAGCCCGGCCGGGCCGTCCCACGGCTCGCTGTGCAGCGCGTAATACTCGTAGAAGCCGGTGAGGTCCTCGTCCAGATCCTCGCGCGCCGCGTACGCCGGTGGCACCAGTACGCGCATCGCGGTGAGCATGTCCAGGCCGCCGGCGAGCAGCACTTCCAGCGCGTTGTCCAGGCTCTCGGAATCCGAACCGTCCTGGCGCACCAGCGGGCCGATGTCGGCGAGATCGACCAGCGGCGAGCGCAGCACCGCCTCGCGCGCCTGCATCCAGCGGCGGTTGCCGCGAATCGTGTTGATCTCGCCGTTGTGCGCGAGCAGGCGAAATGGTTGTGCCAGCCGCCACTGCGGCGTGGTGTTGGTGGAGAAGCGCTGATGGAACACCACCGCATCGCTGGCCAGCGCCGGATGCCGCAGGTCCGCAAACACCTCGCGCAACTGGCCCGGTGCCGCCATCGCCTTGTAGCCGATTACCTGCGCGGACAGGCTCACCACATAGAATTGCGGATCATCCACGAGCGCTGTTTCGGCACGCCGCCGTGCACGGAACAGCGCGCGCTCGAATGTATCGTCATCCATCCCTGCCGCGGCATTCACGAAGACCTGGCGCACCCTTGGGCAAGTGGCGCTGGCCAGAGGGCCGCATGCTTCTGCATTGACCGCCAGCTCGCGCCAGCCAGCCACCGTCAATCCAGCTTCGGCGAGATGCTGCTCGAATACCGCCACTGCCGTGGTGCCGTCGGCTGGATCAAGGAATACCAGCCCGGCGGCAAAACGTTCGGCCGGCGCAAAGCCGGCTTCCGTCGCCATGGCACGCAACCACGACGCCGGTCGATGGACCAGCACGCCGCAACCATCGCCGCTGATGCCGTCGGCATTCACGCCACCGCGATGGGAAAGTCTGGCCAGCGCAGCAAACGCGGTGTCGACCACCCAGGCGCTGGCGCGCCCATCGATCTGCGCAACCAGCCCGAAGCCGCAGCTGTCGTGCTCGAAAGCCGGGTCGTACAACGTCTTGTTGTCTGGCTGAGCCATCTTGCCCCCGCGGCGAATGGATGTGCTGGGCATGCGCAGCCTGCAGTGCCATGGGCACCGTCGCTGCACACGTGGTGTGACCCGACTAAAACACATTTGCTGCGTCGCGTCAAAACAATTTGGACGGCTATACGTTTTTGCGTCTCTTCGTTCATTCAGGCAATGCTTGACCGGCCCGGGCGGACCGACGGCGGCACTCGCCTCAACTCTCGTCACTCGGCAGCAACGAAGGCAGCCGCCATCGACCGGCAGCCCATGGGACTTCTCGCTTGCTCGCTCCCATCGCCCGGCTCGGTGATAATCGCGGCATGCCCAACCCTGTCCGCTCCTTCCCTGCGTTCATTCCCAGCCTGCTGGCCAGCGTCGCCCTCGCCAGCGCCGTCATGGCTCCACCGGCGCTGGCACGCCAGGACAGCCAGAGCAAGGCCGAGCAAGCCCAGGCGAAGCAGAAGCTGGCCGACCTGCGCAACAAGATGGAGGCGCTGGCGAAGCAGCAGGCCGACACCGCCGCGAAGCGTGACAATGCCAATGCGGAGCTCGCCAGGCAGGCCAATGCGCTGGCCAGTGCGGCGCGGGCGGTGCACCAGACCGACACTGAACTGGCCGCCAAGCAGCAGCAGCTGGATCAACTGGAACAGCAGCGCACGGCCTTGAAGCAGAACCTGGACCGCCAGCATGCGGCGATCGCCGACCTGTTGCGTGCCACCTACGCACTCGGCCAGGGCTCCGACCTGCGCCTGCTGCTGGGCGACGAGGACGTTGCCCGCATCTCGCGGGCGCTGGTGTATTCGAAATACTTCCAGCAGGACCGCGTGCAGCGCGTACAGCAACTGATGACCGACCTGGCCAAACTGCAGGATCTGGAAAGCGCGATCACCACGGAACAGCAGGCGCTGCAGGCGACCAAGGCACAGCGCGAGCAGCAGGCGAGGACGCTGGCGCAGCAGCGCGCCGCCCAGCAAAAGCTGGCGGCCGAGACCGATGCGCAATACAAGGATCAGGCTGAACGGCTGGCCGCCCTGAAACAGAACGCGCAATCGCTGAACAACCTGGTCGACAAGCTGCAGAAGGCGATCGACGAAGCCGCGCGCGAGGCGGCGGCCCGCGAGGCCGCAGCGCGCGAGGCCGCTGCCAGGAAGCATCCCGGACACAAGCTGCCGCCACCGCCGGTAGAGGTCGGCAATGCCAGCGCGAACATCCGCGGCAACCTGCCCTGGCCGGCCAGCGGCGTGGTCAACAGCTATGGCAGCGGCGTGCTGATCAAGGCCAATGGCGGCAGCGAGATCCACGCCGTGGCCCGCGGCCGGGTGATCTACGCCGGCTTCCTGCGTGGCTACGGCATGCTGGTCATCATCGACCACGGCAACGGCTGGATGAGCATGTACGGCAACAACGAGACCATGCTGCACGGCGTCGGCGACCAGGTCGAGGCCGGTACGGCCATCGGCACGGCCAGCCCGCCCACCGGCGTCAACACCGGCGTCTATTTCGAGCTGCGCAAGGGCGGCCAGCCGGTCGATCCGCGCAGCTGGCTGAGCCAGCGCCGTTGACGCCACCGCCGCGGCGCCGCAGGCTAGCGCCATGCCATACACGAACGGTGGCGGGATGAATTACGCCACCGTTCGGTTGTCCAAGGCTATGGTCCACCTCTTCCGCCGCGCCGCCGTGCGGCACCCGCTTTTCGTACGGAGTCACCCGCATGCGTCTTTCCCACCGTAGCCCGATCGCCTTGCTGGTGGCCATGCCACTGCTGCTGACGGTGCCGCGTGCGTTCGCGCAGACCGCGCCGGCCAGCGCCACCAGCCTGGCCGCGCCGCCGGTCGATCTGCCGGCTACCCACAGCAGCGCTGCTGCCCCGGCCCGCGCCAGTTCCGTTGCCGATCAGGCTGCCAACCAGGTTGATCTGGAGGACATTCGCAATTTCAGCCGCGTCTACGAGGTGGTGCGCCAGGCCTATGTCGAGAAAGTCGACAACAAGACCCTGATGAAGGCGGCGATCACCGGCATGCTCAGCGGGCTCGATCCGCACAGCGAATACCTGGACAAGGACGGCCTGGCCCAGCTCAACGAGGACACCACCGGCCAGTACAGCGGCCTCGGTATCGAGGTGATGCAGGAGGATGGCGGCCTGCGCATCGTCTCGCCGATCGACGATACCCCCGCGGCACGCGCCGGCATCAAGGCGGGCGACAGCATCGTCAAGATCAACGGCACGCTGATCGACCCGCAAAACGTCGACGAAATGTTCAAGCAACTGCGCGGCAAGCCCGGCAGCAAGATCAGCCTGACCATCGCGCACCAGAACAGCGACAAGCTGATCGACCTGAACCTGGTCCGCGAGAACATCGCCATCAGCAGCGTCAAGGTGCGCGAGCTGGAACCTGGCTATGCCTATATCCGGATCAGTCAGTTCCAGGACGATACCACCAGCGATCTGGACAAGAAGCTGGGCGCGTTGATTGCAAAAAACGGGGCGCCGAAGGGCGCGGTTCTGGACCTGCGCAACAATCCCGGCGGCCTGCTCAACGCAGCGGTGGGTGTCAGCGACGACTTCCTCAACTCCGGCGTCATCGTCACCACCCGCGGCCGGCTGCAGGACGCCAACCTGAGCTTCAGCGCGCATCCCGGCGACCTGCTCAACGGCGCACCGATGATCGTGCTGACCAACAACGGCACCGCTTCGGCCGCCGAGATCGTCTCCGGCGCGCTGAAGGACAACCATCGCGCGCTGATCATGGGCCAGCGCACGTTCGGCAAGGGCGTAGTGCAGACCGTGCTGCCGCTCGACGCCGACCATGCGGTGAAGATCACCACGGCGCGCTACTACACGCCGAACGGCACCTCGATCCAGGCCGAAGGCATCAAGCCCGACATTCCGCTGGCCGACCTGACCGTGAGCAAGGCGGACAGCGCTCCGGTGCTGATCAGCTCCGAAGCCGACCTGCCGAACCACCTGGCCAACGAGAACGCCAAGGCCGGCAACGACATCAACGACGACGGCAGCAGCGCCGATGGCAAGCTGGCGACCAGCGATTACGCCTTGTCGCAGGCACTCAATGTGCTGAAGGGCATGGCGCTGGGCAAGACGGCCACGAACCGCTGATGCTCGGTCAACGGGCGCTGCCAGCCGGAACAGTTGCACTCCGGCTGGCCAGCTGATCGGCCGACCAGCCGCCGCCGAGCGCGCGGATCAGCTGCACGCTCGCGCGCAACTGCTGGGTATCCAGGCTGAGCAGGCTGATCTTCGCGTCCAGCGCCGCGGTCTGCGCCTGGGTCACGTCGAGATAGCTCACCGCGCCGGCCTTGTACTGCACCATCGCCATGTCGAGCGAATGCTGCGCGGCATTCGCCGCATCACGCTGGTCGCCTCGTGCCACGCCGAGGTGGTCGATCTGCGCCAGGTTGTCCTCGACCTGGGCGAACGCATTCAGCACCACGCCCCGGTAGGTCGCGCCGGCTTCGTCGGTGGCCGCCCTCGCAGCGCGGACCTGCGCCTTGCGATAACCACCGTCGAACAGGGTCTCGAGCAGGGTCGGGCCGATCGCCCAGAAATGGTTCGGCGCGTTGAACAGTCCAGGATAGGCGGCACTCTGGAAACCGCCCTGCATGCTCAGGCCTAGCGAGGGGAAGTAGGCGGCCCGGGCGATGCCGATCTGCGCGTTGGCGGCGGCGGTCCGCCGTTCGGCCGCGGCAATGTCCGGCCGGCGCTGCAGCAGCAGCGAGGGCACGCTGGCGGGAACCTGCGGCAGCTCGATCGGTGTGGTTTCCGGCGCCAGGGTGAACTGGCTGGCCGAGGCACCGACCAGCACCGCGATCGCATCCTGGATCAGCGCGCGTTGCGCCAGGGTCTGCGACCACAGCGACTTGGCGCTCGAGAGCTGGGTCTGCGCGCGTGCCACGTCCAGCCCCGAGACGATGCCGCCACTGTGCAGACTCTCGGTCAGCTGCAGGGCCTTCTTGAAGGCGTCGGTACTCTGCCTGAGCAGGTCGATCTGCTGGTCCAGCCCGCGCAGCTGCATGTAGTCGTCGGCGAGCTGCGCCTGCAGGCTCAACTGCGCCGAAGCCAGGTCGGCAGCCGCGGCCTGCGCGGTGTCCTTGCCTGCTTCGACTGTGTTGCGTACGCGGCCCCACAGGTCGAACTCGTAGTCGACTTCGGCGCCCACGGTGAAGGAGTTGTAGTTCGCCGGCGAGGCATTGGGTCCGGTCAACGGGCCGCGCAGGGGCTTGGTATCCGACTGGTGGTCACGCTGGCCATTGGCGCTGGCGCCAATCTGCGGGAACAGTTCGGAACGTGCCTGGCGCGCGAAGGCCTGCGCCTGCTGGTAATGCGCCAGCGCGGCGGCGAGATCGGCATTGCTGGCCAGCAACTGCTGCTCCAGCTGGTCCAGCCGCGCATCGTGGTAGAGCTGCCACCAGTGGTCGCGGGGCAGTTGATCGGATGGCTGCGCCTGCTGCCACGGACCGCTGCTCCGATCGGTGGTGTCCTGGTAACTTGCCGCCACCGGCACCTGCGGCACCTTGTAGGCAGGCGCGAAGTTGCAGCCTGCCAGTGTCAGCGCGAGTGCTGCAGCAAGGAGACGGCGGTCAGGCTTTGGCATGGTCATTCGCCGCTTTCGGCTGGTTGTCATGCTGGCTGTCGGCGATCTTCACGGCGTCGCCGTCGTTGAGCCCGTCCGGCGGACTGTCGATCACCTTGTCCTGCGCGCCCAGGCCGGAGCCGATCTCCACCGTCTTGCCGTAGTCACGCAGGATGGTGACCTGCCTGAGCGCCACGCGATCGCCGGCGCCCACGGTCGCCACGTGCAACCCGCTGGCGTCGAAGATCAGCGCGCTGGCCGGAATGCGCAACGACTGGCGGTCGCCGCTGAAGCCGAGGCGGACGCTGGCGAAACTGCCGGGCATCAGCTTGCCGTCGGCATTGTCCACGGCGAGCTGGACCAGGGTGCTGCCGGAACTGGCATTGACCGCCTGGGCGGACGCATCGAAACGGGCGGCGAAGGTGCGGCCGGGATATTCCGGCACGGCGAGCGTGGCGTCGACGCCATGCGCGACCGACGGCGCGAAGTTCTGCGGCACCTGCACGTAGACGCGCAGCTTGCTCACGTCGGACACCACGAACAGTGCCTGCCCGCTGCTGCTGCCGGGATTGATCAGCGCGCCGACGTCGG
This sequence comes from Rhodanobacter koreensis, assembly GCF_054782855.1. Lineage (NCBI taxonomy): Bacteria > Pseudomonadati > Pseudomonadota > Gammaproteobacteria > Lysobacterales > Rhodanobacteraceae > Rhodanobacter > Rhodanobacter koreensis. The sequence continues at coordinate 700,650 of NZ_BAAGRR010000001.1, forward strand.
TGTTGCGCGCGGTGACCACGCCGTCGAACGGCGCCACGATGCGTGCGTAGCCCTTCATCGCCTCGATGCGATCGACGTTGGCCTGCGCGGCATTGGCCATTGCGCGCTTCGCGTCGTAGTCGCCGGTACGCTGGTCGACGTCCTGTTTGGATACCGAATCGGAATCCAGCATGGCCTGCCAGCGCTTGGCCGTGGTCGCCGCCAGTGCCTCGTTGGCCTTGGCGCTGGCCAGGTCGGCCCGGGCCTGCAGCAACTGCTGGTCCAGGTCGGGTGTGTCGATCTCGGCCAGCAGTTGGCCGGCCTTGACGTGCGTGCCGATGTCCGCTTTCCACGATTTCAGGTAACCGCCCACGCGTGCATAGATCGGCGCCTGGGTGTAGGCCTCGATGCGGCCGGGCAGCTCCAGCGGCATCGAACCGGCGCTGGCGTCGGGCATGATCGCGTTCACGGTGGGCGTCGCGTGGGCGTCGGTCCAGGTTCTCAGCTCGCGCGCCTGGCTCAGCCGCGAGATGACGCCGAAGGCAACGACCACGACGATCACGATCAGCGCGATCAGGCCGGCGAGGCGCAGGCGCCCCGGCGCGGGCAGCGTGGGAGCGGGATGATTCAAATCAGACATGGACGGGCTCTCCCGAGGGAGTAGGAACGGTGGCGTGGCCGTCGCGCGCATGGATGATGCGGAAGACCACGGGAACGAAAATGAGGGTGGCGCAGGTAGCGAAGATCAGGCCGCCGATCACCGCGCGGCCGAGCGGGGCGTTCTGCTCGCCGCCCTCGCCCAGGCCCAGCGCCATCGGTGCCATGCCGATGATCATCGCCAGCGCGGTCATGCAGACCGGACGGAAGCGCACGAAACCTCCTTCCAGCGCCGCCAGATGCGCATCGCCGGTCGCGGCGAGCCGCTCGCGGCAGAAGCTCACCACCAGGATCGAATTGGCCGTCGCCACACCCATGCACATGATCGCGCCGGTGAGTGCCGGCACCGACAGCGGTGTATGCGTGGCGAACAGTATCCAGACGATCCCGGCCAGTGCGGCGGGCAGCGCGGTGATGATCACGAACGGATCGGCCCAGGACTGGAAGTTGACCACGATAAGCAGGTAGATCAGCACCAGTGCACCGAGCAGGCCGAACAGCAGGCCGGAGAAGGAGTTGTTCATCGTCTGCACCTGGCCGAGCAGATCGACGTGCGCGCCCTTGGGCAACTGCTCCTTGGTCTGGTCGAGCAGCTGCTGGATGTCCGACGACACGCCGCCCAGGTCGCGGCCCTGGGTGCTGGCAAAGATCTGCACCACCGGCTGGATGTTGTACTGGTCGACCACCGCATTGGTGTTGTGCCGGCTGATCGTGGCCAAGCCGCCGAGTACCTGCGGCTGGCCGTTCTTGCCGGTGATCGAGAGGTTGTTGAGAGCCGCCAGCGAATCGAGCTTGTACTGCGGCGTCTGCATCACGATCGGATAGGAGATGCGGTTCTGCGGGTTCAGCCAGTAGGTGGGGGCGACCTGGCTGGAACCGGCCAGATTCACCACCAGGCTGTTGGTCACGTCACCTTCGGTGATGCCGAGCAGCTGCGCCTGGGTGCGGTCCACGTCGATGTTGAAACCGGGGTTGGCCTGCGACTCCTGGATGCGCGCATCGACCACGCCGGGAATGCGGCGGATCTTCGACAGCAGGCTGTCGGCATAGGCGAAGTTGGCCGGCAGGCTGGGTCCGCGGATCTGCACATCGACCGGCGCCGGCGAGCCGAAATTGAGGATCTGGCTCACGATGTCGGCCGGCGGGAAGGAGAAGCTGACGCCGGGGAACTGGTGCGGCAACTGCTCGCGCATCGTCTTCACGTATCCGGCCGTCGGGCTATGCCCTTCGTTGAGCGCGATCTGGATGTCGCCGTCGGCCGAACTGATCGTGCCGGTATTGTTGTAGGTGTTGTTGATGCTGCTGCTGGACAGGCCGATGTTGTCCACCAGGGTGCCCAGCTCGGCGGCCGGGATGATCCGCTTGACGCTCTGCTGGATCTGCGCGAACAGCTTCGCGCTCTGCTCCAGCCGTGTGCCCACCGGGGCACGCACGTGCATCAGGATCTGGCCGGCGTCGACGTCGGGGAAGAAGTTGCGCCCGAGCATCGGCACCAGCGCGAACGACAGCACCACGAAGGCGAGGAAGCCGGTGACGAACACGCGCTGATGTTGCAGCGCCAGCGCCAGCAGGCCGTGGTAGCCGCCGCGGATCTTCTCGAAGCGGCGCTCGAAGCCCTGCTGGAAGCGCGCCAGCGGATGGGTCGAGCGCTGCTCCTGCAGGTGGTTGCCCTGCTCGTCCATATGCGGATGCAGCAGATACTTCGCCATCGTCGGCACCAGCGTGCGCGAGAGGATGAACGAGGCGATCATCGCGAACATCACCGCTTCGGCCATCGGCACGAACAGGAAGCGCGCCACGCCCTCGAGGAAGAACATCGGCACGAACACGATGCAGATGCACAGCAGCGAGACGAAGGCCGGCGTGACGATCTGCGCGGCGCCGTCGAGAATCGCCGGTTCCACCTGCTTGCCGTTCTCCAGATGCCAGTTGATGTTCTCGATGGTCACCGTGGCATCGTCGACCAGGATGCCGACCGCCAGCGCCAGGCCGCCCAGGGTCATGATGTTGAGCGTCTCGCCGATCGCCGACAACGCGGCGATCGAGGCGAGGATCGCCAGCGGAATCGACACCGCGATGATCACCGTGGAGCGCCAGCTGCCGAGAAAGAGCAGGATCATCAGGCTGGTCAGTGCAGCCGCGATGACACCTTCGCGCGCCACGCCGGTGATCGCCGCGCGTACGAAGATCGACTGGTCGCCGATCGGCGCGATCTGCAGGTTGTCCGGCAGGGTCGCCTTCGCGTCCTGCAGGCGCTGCTTGATGCCCGCCACGATCGCCAGGGTGGATGCCGAGCCGTTCTTCAGCACGCTCATCAGCACCGAGCGCCCGCCGTTCACGTGCACGATATTGGTCTGCGGCGGGCTTCCGTCCAGCACGTGGGCCACGTCGCGGATGTAGATGGTGGTGCCGTTGACCGTCTTGACCGGCAGGTTGCCGAGGTCGGCCAGATCGTTGGGCGAGTTGTTGAGCAGCAGGGTGTATTCGAACGTGCCGATCTTCTCGGTGCCGACCGGCACGATCAGGTTCTGCGCCGCCAGCGCGGTGGCGACGTCCGCCGCCGACAGGCCGCGCGCCTGCAACGCAGCCGGATCCACGTCGATCTGCACCTGGCGCGTCTTGCCGCCATAGGGGTACGGGACCGCGGCACCGGCCACCGTGACCAGCTGCGGGCGCAGGATGTTCAGGGCCTGGTCGCCCAGGTTCTGCTCGCTCAGCCCCTTGCCGGACAGCGCCAGCTGGATGATCGGCACGGTCGAGGCGTTGTAGTTGAGGATCAGCGGTGGCGTGATGCCGGCCGGCAACTGCTTGAGCAGGGTCTGCGAGACTGCGGTGACCTGCGCGTTGGCGGTGGCGACGTTCACGCCCGGCTGGAAGAAGATCTTCACGATGCCGAAGCCGGCGATCGATTTCGCCTCGATGTGCTCGACGTCATTGACCGTGGTGGTCAGCACGCGCTCGTACGGCGAGGTGATGCGGCCTTCCATCTGGTCCGGCGACAGGCCGGTGTACTGCCACACCACGGCGATCACCGGAATGTTGATGTCCGGAAAGATGTCGGTCGGTGTTCGCAGAGCGGAGAGCGGTCCGATGATCAGGATCAGCAGCGCGAGAACGATGAAGGTATAGGGTCGCGATAACGCGATCCGCACGATGCCCAGCATGGAGTGTCCAGCGAGAATGTTGCGTAGCGTCAAATTTTGACACGCCGCACCTCGCCGGTACCGATTCGACGCATGAAGATATTTTCATATTCGGCAGGCGCGCAGCGCAGAGCACGCAACGATTCGGTGGAATCGAAATAGCCACGCACTGTTTTCGCTATATCGCCTAGACGCCTGCGACGCGGCAATGCAGGCTCAGCCGCGCGCCATGTTCGCTGTCGGCGATCTCGAGCGTGTAGCCATGCAGGCGGGCGATGGCACTGACGATGCTCAGGCCCAGTCCGGAACCCGGCGTGCTGCGGCAGCTCTCCACGCGGTAGAAGCGACGCGTTACGGCAACACGCTGGCCGACCGGAATGCCCGGCCCGCTGTCGCTCACATCCACCCATGGACCATCTTCGGCAGCTCGCGCGCGGATATCCACGCGACCGCCGGGTGGCGTGAACTTGATCGCGTTGCCGACCAGGTTGCTGAAGGCTTCCAGCAGCAGGTGACGGTCTGCCCGGACCGGTGGCAACTGCGGCAACTCCAGCTCCAGTTGCTGACCGCGATCTTCGGCCAGCGGCAGATACAGCGCATGCACTTCCTGCAGAACTTCGACCAGGTCGATCTGGTCGAATCCGGCGCGACGCTGCTGGTTCTCCAGTTCCGAAATGCGCAGCAGCGCACGGAAGCGGTCGAGCAGCGCGTCGGTGTCGACCAGGCACGCCTCCAGCATCGAGCTTTCGCTGCTGTCGTCGCCAAACTGCTGCTGCAGGCGATAGATCCGCGCACGCAACCGGGTCAGCGGCGTACGCAGGTCATGCGCGATGTTGTCGCATACGCCCTTCACTTCACCGAGCAGGCGCTCGATCTCGTCGAGCATCGCATTGACGATGCCGGCCAGCATGTCCAGCTCGTCGCCACGCCGACTCACCGGCAGGCGTCGGGCCAGATCGCCCTGCATGATGGGCAGCGTGGCTTCGCGAATGGCATGGATGCGGCGCAACGGCCCGCGACTGAGCAGCCAGCCGCCGAGCACACCGGGCACCACGGTCAGCGAGATGCCCCACAGCAGTGCCTGCAGGATGATCGTGCCGATCCGGTCGACGATGCTGGTGTCCCGCGACACCAGCAGGATGCGACCGTCACCCAGGCGCACGGCGGCCGCACGCACACTCACATTCGAACGACCATCGGTGCGTGCCAGGCCTTGCGGCACGATGACCACCGGGCCATTGACCACCACGCTGGGCGGCAGCGCCGTGATGATGCCTGCCAGCGGTTTTCCGTGGGCATCGAACAGTCCCCACGCATTGAGCCGCCGTGTCTCCAGCGAGACATAGTCATTCAGCGCATGCTGTCGCGTGGGCTCGTCGAGCATCGAGAAATAATCCGCCTGGCGCCCGATCAGCTCGTTGGAAACGCGAGTCAGGTAACTGGCTGCCTGCCAGTGGATAAGACCGATCACCACGATGCCCCACAGCGCGAAGAACGCGCCGTAGATCAGGATCAGGCGCGCGGTGGTGGAACGCCAGTTGTCAGTCAGTCTGCGCAAGGCTGTATCCCGAACCTCGGACGGTATGGATCAGTGGTGCATGGCCCGCGGCATCGATCTTCTTGCGCAGGCGGCCGATATGCACGTCGATCAGGTTGGTGCCGGGATCGAAATGGAAACCCCATACGGTCTCGAAGATCATCGTGCGGGTCAGCACCTGTCCCGCATGGCGCATCAGGAACTCCAGCAGCTTGAACTCGGTGGGCAGCAGCGACAACTCCGTGTCACCTCGACGTGCCACATGCCGCATCAGGTCAAGCTCGAGATCGGCCACACGCAGCAAGGTCTGCTGCGCCTGCTGGCGATGCCGCCGCAGCAGCACATCCACGCGCGCCACCATCTCGTTGGGGGCAAACGGCTTGGTCAGATAGTCGTCGCCGCCGGCACGCAGACCGCGTACGCGCTCATCCACATCGCTGAGCGCGCTGATCATCAGCACCGGCGTGGCAATGCCCTGCGCTCGCAGCTGGGTGATGACGCTGAGACCATCGAGACCGGGCAACATCAGGTCCAGCGTGATCGCGTCGTAGCAGGGGTCCGCCGCACGCGCCAGACCTGCATGCCCTTCCGCCACGCGGTCGGTATCGATGCCATGGCCGGCCAGTTCCGCCGCGATCTCGCGCGCCGTGACGTCGTCGTCTTCGATGACCAGGATGCGCGGCATCGATCACTTACCAAAGTGCAGTACTGAGAGCGAGCATAACGACAAATCGGCAGGATGGCCGATTTGCACGGCGACAGCCGCCCATGGGGTGAGGCACATGGATGTGCCGAATGAAACGGCCTCCCGAGGGAGGCCGTTCGACGTGACGCTCGGAGGGACCGCTCAGGCTGTGAACAGCCCGCGCATCTTCTTCATCGCATTCGCCTCGACCTGACGGATGCGCTCGGCGGAGACACCGTATTCGTCGGCCAGATCCTGCAGGGTCGCCTTGTCGTCGTCGAGCCAGCGGCGCTGGATGATGTTGCGCGAACGCTCATCCAGATTCTTCAATGCGCTCGACAGCGTCGACATCTGGTTGTCGGCATCGTCGGCATCGGCCACGTTCTCGTACGGGTCGGCACCTTCGTCGATCAGGAACGCCGCCGGTGCCGGCTTCGCATCGTCGTCGGCGTCGGCCGGCGCCTCGAAGCCGATGTCGCGGCCGGACAGGCGCGATTCCATCTCGCGCACGGTCGCCTCGGGCACGCCCAGATCCAGCGCCACCGTGCGCACCTCGGCCGCGTTCATCCAGCCCAGGCGCTTCTTGCTCTTGCGCAGGTTGAAGAACAGCTTGCGCTGCGCCTTGGTGGTGGCGACCTTCACGATGCGCCAGTTCTTGAGGATGAACTCGTGCATCTCGGCACGGATCCAGTGCACCGCAAAGCTGACCAGACGCACGCCCTGATCCGGGTCGAAACGCTTGACCGCCTTCATCAGGCCGATATTGCCTTCCTGGATCAGATCGGCCAGCTGCAGGCCATAGCCGCTGTAGCCGCGCGCCACATGCACCACGAAACGCAGGTGCGACATCACCAGCTTCTTCGCCGAAGCCAGGTTGGCCTCTTCGAGGAAGTCGCGCGACAGCTCCTGCTCCTCTTCGGAACTGAGGACCGGAATCCGGTGCACCGCGGAGATATAGGCGTCCAGGCTGCCCACGACGCTCGGCAGCGGAAAGTTGGCGGTCACCAAGGCTTGTGACATGGGTGGAACCTCCTGAATGACGTCGAAGTTTAGCACTCGGGTAGTTGGAGTGCTAAAGCCTCGATTGGTTCAGCCCGGAAGATTCCGAGCTATAATGAACCGTATAGTATATATATTTACACCCATTGTCCAGCCCTTCAGTCACCCCGACATGTGGGCCCCGCAAGGCCATTCAAGCGGGCGGGAAACCGCCCTGCAATACCGATCGCGGCGGAAGAGACCAGTCGATCGGTGTCTGGCCGTTGGCTTCGAGATAGCGATTCGCGGCGGAGAAGTGGCCGCAGCCGAGAAAGCCGCGATGCGCCGACAGCGGCGACGGGTGCACCGAGCTCAGCACGCAGTGCCGGCGGGTATCGATCAATTGTCCCTTGCGCTGGGCATAGGAGCCCCACAGCAGGAACACCAGGCCTTCGCGTTCGCGGTTGAGCGCATCGATCGCCGCATCGGTGAAGCCTTCCCAGCCCTTGCCCTGATGCGAACCTGCCCGGCCATCCTCGACCGTCAGCACGCTGTTGAGCAGCAGCACGCCACGATCGGCCCATGGCGTGAGGCAACCGTGGTCGGGCCGCGCGATGCCGAGATCGCGCTGGATTTCCTTGAAGATGTTTTCCAGCGACGGCGGCACCCGCACTCCTGGCCGCACCGAGAAGCACAGGCCATGCGCCTGGCCCGGACCGTGATACGGATCCTGGCCGAGAATCACCACCCGCACCGCATCGAACGGGGTGTGCTCGAATGCCGCAAAAATCTCCGGACCGGGTGGATAGATCCGCTTGCCGGCCTGCTTCTCCGCGCGCAGGAACGTCGACAGCGCCTGCATCTCCGGACGCAGCAGATAGTCGCCCAGCCGCGACTTCCATGATGGTTCCAGCCTGATCTTCTCCGGCATGATCCGCTCGTCGCTCATGCGCTGTTCGCGTGCTCACGCAGGTGTTTCGCCACACGCAGCTGGAACAGCAGCTTGGTGATCAACAGCTTTTCCTCGACCGGTTTCTCGACCAGGTCGTTGGCACCGGCCTGAATCAGGGCGGCCTGATTGGCCGGATTCTCGTCGCCGGTCATCACCAGCACCGGCAGCCGGCCCTTGCCATAACCGAACTCGCCGCGGATGTGCTTGAGCAGGTCGCCGCCGGTCAGCTCACCCTTCAGGCTGACGTCGGTCAGCACCACATCGGCACCGACCCAACCCAATGCGCGATCGGTCTCCAGCATCGCCAGCGCATCCTCCACGCTGACCACGTGGCGCACGGTGAGGCCGATCTTCTCCAGCATGCGCCGGGTTGCCAGAGCCACCACGCGGCTGTCTTCGACGTAGAGCACGGTGCCCTCTGCCGTGGTCTGCGGGCCGACATAGCCGCGGATGAATGCGGCCAGCGCCTGGAAACCCAGCGCCTTGTCGAAATAATCGGTGACGTGCTCGCCCAGCGAACGCCGGTGCAGGCGATCCTCGACGTCCCCCGAGACCACCACGATCGGCACATAGGCCTGCGGCGCCGACTCGCGCACGAAGCGCGCCAGCTCCAGCCCGTCCATGTCGGGCAGGCGCAAGGCGATGGTGATGAAGTCGAACACGCCTTCGCCGAGCACCTGCTGCGCATCGGCGCCACTGCCGCAACCGACCACCTCGACGCCGGGCAATTCGGCCTGCAGTACCCGGGTGATCAATTGCCGCACTACACGCGAGCCGTCGACCACCAACACGCGCGGCGCCTCGGTGAGCAGACGGCTGCTGATATTTGTACTCATTACCCTGCTCATTCACCTGACCCGTGGCGATCCTTGCGATGAACCTGCGACCGCACCCCCTGCGACCGCTTCCACACAGATAGTGCACGGACCGCAACAGCAATGGCTGCGATTCACATCACCTTCGGCAGTACCCATCATCCCAACTTGCGCAACTGCCATGCGCTGACCAGTCGCGCGCCCAGCCAGCCGAGCGCGGCGGCCGTCAGCGGAACCGCGAGCAGCAGCCACAACGGCAGGCCACCGACCTGCAGCTTGCCATCATAGGCCCGGCTCAACTGCGCCACCGGACCGGCCAGCGCGAACTCGATCAGCACCGCCAGCAAGGCTGCCAGGATGCCGCTGAACAGGCCATACCAGATGCCGGCGTACAGATACGGCCGGCGCACGAACGCACTGCTGGCACCGACCAGCAGCAGCACACTGATCTCTTCGCTGCGACTGGCGATGTCCACTCGCACCGTATTGCCGACCACCAGCAACGCGGCCAGTGCCAGCAGCGAAGCCAGTACCAGCACCACGCGGTTGCCGACGCCTAGCAGCGCGTCCAGCCGCTGCCGCCAGCTGCCGCTGTCCTGCACCAGCTCGACGCTGTGCATGCTGCGCACATCGGCGACCAGCTGCTCGATCGCGTTGGCAGTCGTCCCGGCCTTGGGCTGCAGTTGCAGCACGTAAGGCAGCGGATTGTCGTCGAGCGTCTGCAGCGCGCCGGAGAAACCCTGCATCTTCGCCAGCTCGTCCATGCCCTGCTGCGGCGTTTTCACCGTCACCGAAGCCACCTCGGCACGGTCGCCCAGTTGCCTGGCCAGCATCTGCGCCTGCTGCGCATTCTGACCAGGCTGCATGAACACGCTGATCGCCTGGCTCTGGCCCAGTGCCTCGCCCAGCTTCTGCACATTGCCCAGCAGCAGGTAGAACGCCAGCGGCAAGGCCAGCGCCAGGCCCATCACCGCCATCGTCAACAGGCTGCCGAGCGGACGTGAGGCGAGCCGGCGCAGACTCGACGCCGCGCTCCAGCCGTGATGCTCCTGCCAGCTGCCGAGCCGACGACCATGACTGTGCTCGTTGCGCGGTGGCGCGTCGGAGGCCGAGGCGCGGACAGTCGCGTGGATGTCTTCGGGCGGCGTGTTCACAGCACCTCCTGCGCAGCCAGATCGGCCACCAGCCGACCGTGGTCGAGCACGATCACGCGTTTCTTCATGCGCTTGATCAGTGGCAGGTCGTGACTGGCGATCAGCACGGTGGTGCCCACCTGCTGGAACTCGCCGAACAGGCCCATGATCTCCACCGCCAGTTGCGGATCGAGATTGCCGGTCGGTTCGTCGGCAATCAGCAGGGATGGCCGCGCCACGATGGCACGGGCAATGCCGACGCGCTGCTGCTCGCCGGCGGACAAGGTATCCGGCAGCTGACGCTCGTAGGCAAGCAGACCGACCTTTTCCAACGCCGCGCGAACCCGCCGGGCGCGCTCGGGCCTGGCAATGCCACCGATCACCAGCGGCAGCTCGACATTGGCGAACACCGTGCGCTCCATCAGCAGACGGTGATCCTGGAATACCATGCCGATTTGCCGGCGCCATTTCGGGATGCCACTGCGGCGAATCCTGGAGAGATTCTTGCCGTCCATGCTGATCGTGCCGTGCGAAGGCCGCTCGATCAGGCCAAGCAACTTGAGCAGGGTGCTCTTGCCGGCACCGGAATGACCGGTGACGAACGCCATCTCGCCCGTCGGCACCTCGAACGAAAGCTGCGAGAGTGCTTCGTGCCCGCCCTCGTAGCGCTTGCTGACTTGATCGAAATGGATCACCGCGTATCCCCGCACCTGCGTGGCGTCATACCAGCTGCAAGGATAAGGGAAGCCGATGCCAAGATGCGGACTTCGCACCATCGTCGATCGCCGTGGATTCAGCCCACGACGATCGTTGCGCTCAACGGCCGGTGAACAGCCTGGTCAGCCGGCGGAACAGGCCCGGCTTCTTCGGGTGAGCGTGGCCAGCGGTGATGCCGGCGGTGACCGCCACCTGCCGTGACGGCCGGTTGCCGGATTCGCCCGCATTGCGCTCGCGCGGCGGACGACGCTCGCCACGCGGGGCGCGGTTACCTTCCGCGACGGCAGCGGTGTGCCCCGTCGTCTCGACACCGTCGGTCGGCGCGCCTTCACGGCGGCGGTTACGTCCGCCACGACGACGACGCGGCTTGCGTACGCCATCGGCGGCCGGAGTCGCTTCGGTCGCATGCACTGCTGCCGCCACCGGCTGTTCGGTCACAGCCTCGACACTGCGGTCGGCGACGGCGGGCTTGCGCTCGCGCGGCGGACGCGAACCGGTACGGCCGGCACCGCTGCGCTCGCCACTGCGGCTCGCACCACCCGTACGGCGCGGCTTCTCGCCCGGACGCGGCGGCACCACGTCGCCGAACGCGGCGCTGTCGGCCGCGGCATTCGCGGCGAATTCGGCGTCAACCTCACGCGGCTTCGGCATCACCAGCAACGCGGGATCCATGCTGGCAACCGGGATGCTCTGGCCGATATACGTCTCGATCTCCGGCAGCGACATCGCATACAGGTCGCAGGCAAAGCTGATCGCGTCGCCCTCGGCACCCAGACGGGCCGTGCGGCCGATGCGATGCACGTAATCCTCGGCGTCGTGCGGCAGGTCGTAGTTGAACACGTGGCTGACCGCGGGAATGTGCAGGCCGCGCGCGGCCACGTCGGTGGCCACCAGGATGTCCAGCTGGCCGTCCTGGAAACGCTGCAGCAGCTTCTGCCGCTTCAGCTGCGGCACGTCGCCGGAAATCGCGCCGACACGGCAGCCATGGCGCTTGACCCGCTCGGTGATGCGTTCGGCAGCCGCCTTGGTGTTGACGAAGATGATGCTGCGGCTCGGCTTGGCGCGGTCGATCAGGTTCAGCAGCAGCGGCATCTTCTCTTCCTTGGCCGGGAAGTAGACCAGCTGGCGCACGCGATCGGCGGTGACGTTGTCGCTCTCCACCACCAGCTTCTCGGCCTCGTGCATGTGCTCGTAGGCCAGCTCCAGCACGCGATGGCTCAGCGTGGCGGAGAACAGCAGCACCTGACGCTGCTCGCGCGGCGGCAGCTTGCGGAAAATGAAGCGCACATCCTTGATGAAACCGAGGTCGAACATGCGGTCGGCCTCGTCGATCACCATCACCTCGACGCTGTTGAGGCTGAAAACCCCCTGCTTGTGGTAGTCGAGCAGGCGGCCGGGCGTGGCGATGATGATGTCGCAGCCATCCTTCAATTGCTGGCGCTGCTTGTCGTAATCGACGCCGCCGTAGATCAGCGCGGTGCGCAGGCCGGTGTGACGGCCGATCGCCTTGGCGTCCTTCTCGATCTGGATGGCCAGCTCGCGGGTCGGTGCGATCACCAGCGCGCGCGGGTCGCTGTCCTTGCGGTCGGCCACGGCCGGCGTGGTCAGCAGACGGTTCATCAGCGCGACCAGGAAGGCGCAGGTCTTGCCGGTGCCGGTCTGGGCCTGGCCGGCGACATCGCGGCCGGCCAGCGCCAGCGGCAGGGTCATTTCCTGGATCGGCGTGCAGCGGGTGAAGCCGCTGTCGTCCAGGCCCTGCTGCAGCAGCGGTTGCAAATCGAAATTGGCGAAGAAAGTGTCGGTGAGTACGGTTTGTGACATAGGGGAGTGGAAACCTTGCCTGACGGCGGCGTGATGTGCTGTGCCGCTTCAGACGCCGGACGTCGGCGGAGGGCGGTGCAGGACGGGTGCGCGATGCGCAGCGAAGCGGCTCAATGTCAGGGTCAACAAGGTCGCGCCGCGGCTGGCGACGCCGTATTTGCCGGCGGTCTGACGGGCAGCTTTGCAAGCTGCCCTTGAATCGTGCCCGGAGTTGCGCTGGAATGAAGACCTGCCGCCATGGCACCCCTTCTTTCCTGCCCAACCCGCGCTTCATGGGCGCCTGAGTGTAGCTGATGAGGGCACCCGGCGTCTGTACGGGCGGGAATCGACGGCCTGCCAGCCGCTTCCATTTATCTTGTTTTTTCGCCCTTGCCCCCCATCTGTCATCCACGCATTTGTGCCCCCAGCCACGGAGATCCCCGGTGAGCGACCTGATTACCCATGTGAACGACGACGCCTTCGAGCAGCAGGTGCTCAAGTCCGAAACCCCGGTGCTGCTGGATTTCTGGGCGGAATGGTGCGGCCCGTGCAAGGCCATTGCGCCGATGCTGGACGAACTGGCCCAGCAGTACGAAGGCAAGCTGCGCATCGTCAAGGTCAACATCGACCAGAACCAGCAGACCCCCCGCACCTATGGCGTGCGCGGCATCCCGACCCTGATGGTGTTCAAGAACGGCAAGGTCGAGGCGACCCAGATCGGCGCCGTCAGCAAGGGCCAGCTGACCCAGATGATCGACAAGGCCATCTGACCCACTCGTTGCAAACCCGCTGTGTGGAGCCGGCCCGGCTGAGTACGACCGACTCACGAGGCTTTACGCCGATACGCGGCGGGTGCTAGATTCATCGCGTCCGTCGGGACAGTCCTGTCCCCTTGCGCCCTCCGCGCGACGCACACCCTCCCTCCTGTAATTCAACGGCGCCCCGCGAGGATTGCCCGTGTCCGATACCGAAAACACCATGTCGAACGACGCCAAGAGCGCCGATACCAAGCCTGTTGCCGAAGGCAAGCCCGAGCCGCGCCCACGCGCGCCGCGCCGCACGGCCGCAGCGATCGCGGCGGCGAATGCCGAAAAGGCAGCGCATGCCGATAAACCCGCCGCACCCGTACCAGCCCCGGCGGCAGCCGAGCGTCCGGTGCCGGCGCCTGTCCCGGTGCAGGCCAGTATTCCCGTGACCGCGGCGACGCAGGGCAACGAATCGTCGCCTCCGCGTGCCGCACAGGAACAGCGTGAACCCGGCGCCCAGCCCGGCCGCAACCCGGATCAGGCGCCGAGCCAGCAGCAGGGCCAGGGCCAGGGCCAGAACCCGAGCCAGGGCCAGAACCCGAATCAGAGTCAAGGCCAGGGCCAGAATCAGGGCCAGAACCAGAACAACGCTGGCCGCGAAGGACGCGATGGCCGCGGCCGGCGCCGGCGCAACGAGCGCGGCGGCAATCCGCAACAGCCGCGCCCGCAGGGCGGCAACCAACGCCCCAACCCGAACGGCCTGCCGGTGGATGACGACAACGCCGATCCGGGCAGCAACGACCGGGTGATCAACCTCACTGAGCTCAAGCGCAAGAACGCGATCCAGTTGCTGGAATTCGCCGAGTCGCTGGGCGTGCATGAAGGCGTCGCCCGCGCGCGCAAACAGGACGTGATCTTCAACGTGCTCAAGGCGCACGCACGCTCCGGTGGCGGCATCTGGGCCGAAGGCGTGCTGGAGATCCTGCAGGACGGTTTCGGCTTCCTGCGCTCGGCCGACGAGAGCTACCTGGCCGGCCCGGACGACATCTACGTGTCGCCCAGCCAGATCCGCCGCTTCAACCTGCGCACCGGTGACTACATCACCGGGCGCGTGCGCCATCCGAAGGAAGGCGAGCGTTACTTCGCCATGCTGCGCGTCGACGACATCAACGGCGATCCGCCGGAGGCGTCGAAGAACAAGATGCTGTTCGAGAACCTCACCCCCCTGTTTCCGCGCAAGGCCTTCAAGCTGGAGCGCGGCAACGGGTCGAGCGAGGACATCACCGGCCGCATCCTCGACCTGATCGCACCGATCGGCAAGGGCCAGCGCGGCCTGATCGTCTCCCAGCCGAAGTCCGGCAAGACGATGATGTTGCAGAACATCGCCCAGGCAATCACCTACAACCACCCCGAAGCGCACCTGATCATGCTGCTGATCGACGAGCGCCCGGAGGAAGTGACCGAGATCGCCCGCACCGTGCGCGCCGAAGTGATCTCCTCGACCTTCGACGAGCCGGCCGTGCGCCACGTGCAGGTCGCCGAGATGGTGATCGAGCGCGCCAAGCGCCTGGTCGAGCACAAGAAGGACGTGGTGATCCTGCTCGACTCGATCACCCGCCTCGCCCGCGCCTACAACACCGTGGTGCCCAGCTCCGGCAAGGTGCTCACCGGCGGTGTCGACGCCAACGCGCTGCAGCGCCCGAAGCGTTTCTTCGGCGCCGCGCGCAACGTCGAGGAAGGCGGCAGCCTGACCATCATCGCCACCGCGCTGACCGAAACCGGCAGCAAGATGGACGAGGTGATCTACGAGGAGTTCAAGGGCACCGGCAACATGGAAGTGCACCTGTCCCGCCGCATCTCCGAGAAGCGTGTCTACCCGGCGATCGACATCAACCGCTCCGGCACCCGCCGCGAAGACCTGCTGATCGAGCCGGACATGCTTTCCAAGATCTGGATCCTGCGCAAGCTGCTGCATCCGATGGACGAGCTGGCCGCGATGGAGTTCATGCTCGACAAGATGAAGAACACCAAGTCCAACGACGAGTTCTTCAACTCGATGAAGCGCTGAGCTCATCCGTTCGTATCAAGCAGAAAGGCCGGCGCATGCCGGCCTTTCTGCTTTCACGCACTTGCGGAACCTCCCTGCTTCGGCTGGAATCGACCAGCTCTTTAGGGGGAAACATCCAATGCTTTCGCGTATCGCATTGCTTGCACTTGGGTTGTTGTTTGCTAAGCAGGCCATCGCCGACGGTAGTCAACAATTCCAGCCACCGATGGCTTGCCAATATCAAACCGTATTGATGCACAGGCTTGCGTTGCAAAGCGCCTTCGACGTGCCACCCGAAATCAATGCGCTGATGGTGAACGTGATCGACGGCAAGCTGCCACAGGTCCGTCAACAACTGAGCACGATGTCAACGGCCGATGCCGCGCGATGGAAGCAGTCCGCCCTGATCATCGCAGCCTATGCCAACAACTCCACGATCGTGAAAGGTCTTCTGAACGACGGTGCCGCAGTAGATGGCAGCGGATGGATGCCCGACCTCAAACAAAGCTTCCACGATCAAGCTGTCGAGGAGATCCGGAAGGACCCAAACTGGGAGACGAACCCGAGGCCCGACACGGGTTTTAAGGAAGCGGCCGTATTGTCGTTCCCGGTCAAAGCCGGCCTCGACGGCACTGCGCTGATTATCGCGGCCAGATGCAACGACATCGCAACACTCGACGTGCTGCTGCACCACCATGCCGATGTTGACGTGAATCCATTTCCAAATGGGATGAATGCATTGGAAGTAGCTGTATCCCTCGGGAATACGGCTACCGTGCAGCGCCTGCTTGAACACGGTGCCGACGTCTGCATCGAGGATCGCTTGATCCACCAGCGCCAGCTGGAGCGAAAAATGAATCACTTCTCCACAATTGCTGATTGGGGGCGTCGGAGAAAACTTCCTGGCAATGTGGTTGCCAGTCTGACTTGCCCGGCATTTGACTCGGGCCACGGCGAAAACCGTCGGTGATTTCTGCCACGCAGGCCGGCTACCGCCTTGCGGATCAAACGGGGGAGCCATCTGTACCGCCCCGTCCAATTATTTGCCGCTACCCCCTTTTCGTTGTCACGCAACACCCCCATAGTGACTCGCTCATCCAGCGAGGCTTTGCCCGTGTCCATACCCAGTGCCGTCAAGAGCACCCCGATCCGGGACCGCCAGCAACTCACCGACTATCTCGCCGCGGGCGAGAAGCCACGCGAGGCATGGCGCATCGGGACCGAGCACGAGAAGTTCGGCTTCCTCACCGACACCCCCGAATCAAGTCCGGGGCAGGCTCTGCGGCCACCCACCTTCGAGGGTGACCGCGGCATCAAGCTGCTGCTGGAAACCCTGGCCACCCGCTACGGCTGGGATGTGGCCCGCGAGGGCGAGAACCCGGTGGCGCTGTCGCGCGACAAGGCCTCGATCACGCTGGAACCGGCCGGCCAGCTGGAGCTGTCCGGCGCGCCGCTGGAGACCATCCACCAGACCTGCTGCGAGGTGAACTCGCACCTGGAAGAAGTCCGCTCGATCGCCGACGGCATGGGCCTCGGCTTCCTCGGCATGGGCTTCCAGCCGAAGTGGCGCCGCGACGAGATGCCGTGGATGCCGAAGGGCCGCTACAAGATCATGCGCGAATACATGCCCAAGGTCGGCTCGCTCGGCCTGGACATGATGACTCGCACCTGCACCGTGCAGGTGAATCTGGACTTCTCGTCCGAAGCGGACATGGTCAAGAAGTTCCGCACCAGCCTCGCGCTGCAGCCGATCGCCACGGCGTTGTTCGCCGACTCGCCGTTCACCGAAGGACGTCCAAACGGCTATCTGTCGTATCGCTCGCATATCTGGACCGATACCGACCCGCACCGCACCGGGATGCTGGACTTCGTGTTCGCCGACGGCTTCGGTTACGAGCGCTACGTCGACTACATCCTCGACGTGCCGATGTACTTCAGTTTCCAGGACGGCAAGTACATCGATCTGGCCGGACAGGATTTCAAGCAGTTCATGGCCGGCGAGCTGCCGATGCTGCCGGGCACGCGCGCCAGCATGAAGGACTTCGCCGACCACCTCACCACCGCGTTCCCCGAGGTACGGCTGAAGCAGTACCTGGAAATGCGCGGCGCCGATGGTGGACCGTGGAATCGCCTGTGTGCGTTGCCCGCATTCTGGGTCGGCCTGCTGTACGACGACGAGGCGCTGAACGCCGCGTGGGATCTGGTCAAGGACTTCAGTCGCGAGGAACGCCACGCGCTGCGCGACGGCGTGCCGAAGCATGCGTTGAAGCTGCCGTTCCGCAATGGCACGGTGCGCGACCTCGCCGCGGAAGCGTTGAAGATCGCCGGCCACGGCCTCAAGCGCCGCGCTCGCCTCAACAAGCACGGTGCCGACGAGAGCATCTTCCTCGAACCGATGATCGAGATCGTGCAGGCCAACCAGACTCCGGCCGAACGCAAGCTGGAACTGTTTCATGGCGCGTGGAACGGCAGCGTCGACCCGGTGTTCCGCGAGTTTGCGTACTGAAAGCACCGGCACCACTGCGCCGAAAACTCCCCCATAACGTCATTCCGGCGTAGGCCGGAGGAGCTTCACAACAGCGCAGCTGGTAATCGCATTTAGCTTAGCTGGCCGCATACGGCCCCGTGACGAAATGCGATAACCGGTTTCGTGCTGAAGCGATTCCGGCCTGCGCCGGAATGACGGCATGTGAGGCTCTTACGCTTGAGCCAATGCCACCCGAATCAGGAAGCGGTCGCCTCCACGAGCGTCCATGCGACGGACTCGCCGGCTCGCATCGGCTTGCAGGTGGATCCGGCCAGCGGATATTCATCCGGCACGATCCACGGCGTGCGTTCGAGTGCAATGCGATCCTGATTGCGCGGCAGACGGTAGAAGTCCGGGCCATGGAAGCTGGCAAACGCTTCGAGCCGATCCAGCCGGCCGGCCTGCTCGAATGCTTCGGCATACAGTTCCAGCGCTGCATGCGCCGTATAGAGCCCCGCGCAGCCGCAAGCCGACTCCTTCGCCTCGCGCGGATGCGGCGCGCTGTCCGTGCCGAGGAAAAAATGCGAATCCCCACTGGTTGCCGCTTGCAGCAGGGCAGCGCGATGCGTCTCCCGCTTGAGGATAGGCGCGCAGTAATTGTGCGGACGGATGCCGCCCTCGAACAGCGCGTTGCGGTTGAGCAACAGGTGATGCGCGGTGATGGTGGCGCCGATGTTGGCTGGCGCGCCGCTGATGAAATCCACTGCGTCGCGGGTGGTGATGTGTTCCAGCACCATGCGCAAGCCCGGGAACCGCGCCTGCAGCGGCAGCAGGTGGCGCTCGATGAAAACGCGTTCGCGATCGAAGATGTCGATGTCCGGATCGGTGACCTCGCCATGCAGCAGCAAGGGCAAGCCGTGCCGCTCCATCGCTTCAAGTACGGGATACACCCGCGACAGCTCGCGCACGCCGGACTGTGAATTGGTGGTGGCACCCGCCGGGTAATACTTCACCGCAAAGACGCTGCCGCTTTTTTTTGCGCGACCGATCTCCTCGGCCGGAGTGTCCTCGGTGAGGTACAGCGTCATCAGCGGCTGGAAGCGCATGCCCGCCGGCAAACTCGCCAGAATCCGCCGGCGATAGTCTTCCGCCTGTGCGACTGTCGTCACCGGCGGCTTCAGGTTCGGCATCACGATGGCCCGCGCAAACCGCTGTGCGGTATGACCGATCACCGAAGCCAGTGTCTCGCCATCGCGAAGATGCAGATGCCAGTCATCGGGACGGGTGATTTCAAGACGCGTGGGGGTCATGGCTTGCAAACTCAGGATGGCAGATATGGAGAAAGGGCACAGCGAATATCACGGTGGTGCGCGTGACGGGCGCATGCCGGGTAGCCTTGGCATGGCGCCAACATCATGCACGGGATACCTATGGTATCGCGCCCACCCTGATTTGTTTCGACCACGATCCACGGTCTCGACACGCATCGTGCTCGGAAGTTGCTGTCGTGCCTTCACCATCATCATGTCGAGACAAAGGCTGACGCCTGGGCGCCAATGCAACCATCTCTGACTCGTGCCGCGCACTGCTGTCAGAAGCTGTCAGCAATGGCGACGGAATGACGGTCGGACTGCTGGGCTTCGCTCGGCTCTGCGGGCATCATGATCTGACTGTTCTCCCGCCGTGGTTGCAGTCATGTCATCACGTTCCACCGTTGCTCCGGTCGCGCTCGCGGTCGCCATGCTGCTGATCAGCATGGTCTCGTACCAATGTGGCGCGTCGCTGGCCAAGCATCTGTTCCCGCAGGTCGGCGCGCAGGGCGCTACCGCCTATCGGCTGGGGCTCAGCGCGCTGATCCTGCTGCTGTGGCGACGGCCATGGCGTCGGTCGGGTAGCGGACGCGACTGGCGAGCACTATGGGGCTACGGCCTCTCGATGGGCGCGATGAACCTGGTGTTCTACATGTCGCTGCGCACGATCCCGCTGGGCATCGCGGTGGCGCTGGAATTCACCGGACCACTGGCGCTGGCGCTGTTCGGCTCGCGGCGACTGCTCGACTTCGTCTGGATCGCACTGGTGGTGGCCGGGCTGGCCCTGCTGCTGCCGCTGCGCGGGCAGGTGCGGGCGCTCGATCCGGTGGGCGTGATGTACGCGCTGGCCGCCGGCGTGGGCTGGGTGCTGTACATCGTGCTGGGGAGGAAGGCAGGGGCGGCCTGGGGCGCGGACGCGGTGACGCTGGGCACCTCGATCGGTGCCTTGCTGGCGATTCCGTTCGGTGTCGCGCATGCAGGCAGCGCACTGCTGTCGCCGGCGCTGTTGCCGTATGCGCTCGGTGTGGCGGTGCTCAGCTCGGCCCTGCCGTATTCGCTGGAGATGATCGCGCTGACCCGGTTGCCGGCGCGCACGTTCAGCACCTTGTTGAGCCTGGAGCCGGCCGTCGCGGCGGTGGCCGGCGTGGCATTGCTGGGCGAACGGCTCAGCCTGCTGCAATGGCTGGCCATCGTGGCGATCATCGTGGCAGCGGCGGGTACCGCGTTGAGCGTGCAACGACCCACGTTGACCGAGCCGCTGGCGAACTGAAAACCACCCAACCCGGCAACGCTGCCAGTGAGCGCAGTCGGCATCCGGGATCTGCCCGTGCGTGCCGGGCTCTGCATTCCACCTGCATTCCCTGCGACTTGTTAGGCTTGGATGGCGCCTTTTGCGCCTACCCCATCTACCCTGCTTCATCCTCGTGGAGAGTCCCCATGCCACTGGTTCGCATCTCGCTTCGCCGCGGCAAGTCGCCCGCTCACATCGCCGCCCTGCGCAACGGCATCTATCAGGCCATGCGCGAAACCTTCAACGTGCCGGAGCACGACCGCTTCATCCTGGTCAGCCAGCACGACGCCGACGAATTCGACTACGACCCGAATTACCTCGACATCGCCCGCAGCGACGATCTGGTGATCGTGCAGATCACCTGCAACAGCGGCCGCACGGTGGAACAGAAGCAGGCGCTGTACCGGGGTATCGCCGAAAATTTTTCCACCGACCCCGGCCTGCGCTCCGAAGACGTGTTCATCAATCTGGTCGAGGTGGCGAAGGAGAACTGGTCGTTCGGCAACGGTGTCGCCCAGTACGCATAAGCACCAAGGGTGACGATTGCTCCCGGCGATAAATGGACCTCGTGGCGTCATTGCGCCTGCGCTTTACATGACAGTGCTCGGATCCCGCGCATGTCGATCTTTCACGTGTCGTTTACGCTCGAATCAGCATAAAAACACGAGCAGCGCAAAAACATGCACTCCGATGTGTGGTTCGCCGCGTCAGGGACATGCCAAACGATCCACTGTAGCCGTCGCTCCACCTCACGCCGGGGAAGTGCATGCCACGCCGCGATTGTACAAACCGGAACCCGGGAACAAGGCGCATCAGGCCACTCTACGTATTCGCCACGACACCAGCACTATGGCTGTCGATGCTGCCGGCAAGCGCCGTCTACGCCACATGCACCAGCAATGCACCGACGAGCGGAAGCACGATCACCTGTAGTGGTACAGGCATTGCGCCGGTGATTGCGCAAACAGGTAGCAGCAATGTCACCATCAACATCAGCCAGGGCGTGAATTTCGCCGACACGCGCACTCTCAGCCCGGTGGCCTTCAGCGTCGATCATGCAAGCCGGATCACCAACAACGGCGCCCTCGCCCTCACCGGTGGCGGCGGCACCGGCACCAATCGCGGCGCCGTGCTGCTGGGCGTCGGCGACAACAACAACCTCACCAACGCCAGCCAGGCAAGCATCACGACGACTGGCACCTACAACGACGGCATGGCCGCGAATGGCAACTTCAACACGCTGACCAACAACGGCACGATCAGCACGACAGGCCCCAATGCCTATGGCATGACGGCCGCCTGGGGCCAGACGATCTTGGGCCAGGCGAACAACACCCTGATCAACAACGGGTCGGTGAGTACCTCCGGCAGCAATGCGCGGGCGATGTCCATCCTTGGGCAAAACGGGGTGATCACCAATACCGGTTCCTTGCTGACCACCGGCGCGAACAGCCCCACCGCCTACCTGCAGGGCAACAACGACAGCCTGGTCAACAGCGGCACGATCCAGGCGCAAGGAACAGGGTCGGACGCGGTTTTTTCCAATACCGTCGGATCGAGCTTCACGGCCAATATCCAGAACCTCGCCGGCGGGAAAATCATCAGCCAGCAAGGCGCCGCGATACGCACACTCAACGGCGCAAGCACCATCGTCAACGCTGGCCTGTTGCAAAGCACCGGTGTCGCGGTGCAGATGGGAAACGGAGTCAATACGCTGATCCTGCAAACCGGGTCGGTGATCACCGGTTCCGCCGATGGCGGCAGCGGCAGCGCTCCCAGCACGGTCATCCTGCAAGGCACCGGGAGTGCCACCAACGCGTTCACCCATTTCGAGACACTGCTGGCACAAGGCACCGACTGGAACTGGAGCGGCACCGGCGCATTCAACACGGCGCTGGTGCAAGGCGGCACGTTCAATCTCAGCGGCACCGTCAGCGGCGCGGGGTCAGCATCGGACACACTCACGTTCGACAACGCCAGCGTGACCGGTGTCGGCGGATTCACGCATTGGGAATCGGTCGCCGTCACCCACGGCACCCAGCTCACCATGGATGGAACCCTGGTGGTCGGTGATGCCACCTCCGGCACGGGAAACGTCACGATCGACGCCGGCAGTACGCTTCTGGCCGGCAACGGCGCCAACGGCGGCATACAACCCTTCGCGGCAGGCCAGCTCGTGAATGTAGCCAATGCCGGCACCATCGACCTGACCAACGGTGGCATGCCTGCGGCCAACACGTTCACCATCGTGGGCAACTACACCGGCAATCAGGCCAATCTGCTGCTCAACACGGCGCTCGGTGCCGACAATTCGCCTTCCGACAAGCTGGTGCTCAGCGGCGGCACGGCCGGCGGAAGCACTGATATCCATGTCACGAACGCGGGCGGCTCCGGTGGATTCACCGCCACCGACGGCATCCTCCTGGTGGAAGCCACCCATGGCACAACGATCGCGCCGACCGCCTTCGCACTCAACGGCGGACAAGTGCAAGCCGGCGCCTATACGTATTACCTGTTTGAGGGCGGCGTAAGCGCGGGAACATCGCAGAACTGGTACTTGCGCTCGAGTGCACCGCCTGCACCGCCGCCACCGCCTGCTGCCCCTGCCCCTGCCCCTGCCCCTGCCCCTGCCCCTGCTCCTGCTCCTGCTCCTGCTCCGGCTCCTGCTCCGGCTCCGGCTCCGGCTCCGGCTCCAGCTCCGGCTCCAGCCCCCGCTCCGAGCACGCCAATTGCCGCCATGGGTACGCCGGCACTGCCGAGTCCCGTACCTGCCGGCGATCCGCCAACGCCGCTGTTCCGTCCCGAAACCGCGCTGGATTCGAATATCCCTGCCTTGACCAGACAAGTGGGCCTCACCCAACTCGGCACCTTCGACGAACGGCAGGGCGGACAACTGCTCGTTGCCGGCGACGGTCTGCTGCCTGCCGCATGGGTACGCGTCATCGGATTGCACAATGACCAGGCACAGGAAGGCGCGACAGCATCGCGCTTCGACGGCAACCTCGATGGCATCCAGGCCGGCCACGACCTATACGCACACGCAGGCGATGCCGGAGATCGCGACCATGTCGGCGTGTTCATCGGCCACACCCATGCCGATGGTCGCGTCGACGGGGATGTCGGTGGCTTCCCGAATACCCGCGCCGGTGATCTGAGCATGGATGCCAACAGCGTGGGTGCGTATTGGACACACATCGGCCCGGCAAACGGCTATATCGACGCCGTGCTCATGCAAACCTGGCTGCATACCTCGATCGATTCGGTCCAGGGATTCCACAACGACACGCACGGCAAACTGTTCACTGCCTCACTGGAGGGCGGCAAACCACTGCAAATGGGCCAACAACTGACCCTTGAACCCCAGATGCAAGTCATCTGGCAACACATCAACACCGATGCGTTCCAGGATCCGGTATCCACCGTTGCATTCACGCCCATGAACGCGATCACCGGGCGTATCGGCCTACGATTGCAGGGCAACATCGTGCACGACGAGCAGGTATGGCAGCCGTACGTGAAGGCCAACCTATGGCGCGATTTCCATCGCACCTACAACACCGTCTTCGCCGGCGTGGATGCCATCCCCACCAACCTGGCAAGCACCGCCTTCGAATTCGGCGGTGGCGTCAGTGCACATCTGACGCGCCATATCAGCCTGTTCGGCGAAGTGAGTTACCTGACCAACCTTGACACCGTGCATCGCCGCAGCGTCGAGGGAAACCTCGGCTTTCGCGTCATATGGGGAGGTGCCGACGTGTCGCGTTGATTCCGCGAACGCCCCATAGCCAGCGTTGAAACCGACATGGGACCGAGTCGACCGCGTGTCCATGATGGGCTGAAAGCAAGTGGCATAAATTGCCTGTACCTACTCCCCGCACAGCCACCGCGCCGCGTCGATCGCGTAATACGTGAGGATCGCATCGGCACCGGCTCGTTTCATCGCCATGAGCGACTCCAGCACCACCGCCTTCTCGTCCAGCCATCCATTCTGCGACGCGGCCTTCAGCATCGCGTACTCGCCGCTGACCTGGTACACGAAGGTCGGTACGCCGAACGCATCCTTCACCCGGCGCACGATGTCGAGGTACGGCAGGCCGGGCTTCACCATCACCGCGTCTGCTCCTTCTTGGATATCGAGTTCGACTTCGTGCAGTGCCTCGTCGCTGTTGGCGACGTCCATCTGGTAGGTGTGCTTGTTGCCCTTGCCGAGGTTCGCCGACGAACCCACCGCATCGCGGAACGGGCCGTAGAACGCGGAGGCGTATTTCGCCGAGTAGGCGAGGATGCGGGTGTGGATGTAACCGACTTCTTCCAGCGCGTCGCGGATCGCGCCGATGCGGCCGTCCATCATGTCCGACGGCGCCACGAAATCCATGCCGGCCTCAGCCTGCGCCAGCGACATCTTGATCAGCGCCTCGACGGTGGGCTCGTTCATCACGTAGCCGGTGTCGTCGATCAGGCCGTCCTGGCCGTGCGTGGTGTACGGATCGAGCGCGACGTCGCCGATCAGGCCCAGCTCGGGATACTCCGCCTTCAGCGCGCGGGTGGCGCGCTGCATCAGCCCGTTCGGATTCCACGCCTCGGCGGCGTCCTCGCTCTTCACTGCCGAACCCGGCGAAGGGAACAGCGCCAGCGCCGGAATGCCGAGCCGCACGCACTCGGCGGCCAGCTTCAGCAACTCGTCGATCGACAGCCGGTCCACGCCCGGCATCGACGGCACCGGCTCGCGCTGTCCCTCTCCTTCGATCACGAACGCCACCATGATCAGGTCGCTCGCCAGCAAGGTGTGCTCACGCATCAGCGCGCGGGAGAAGGCGTCGCGTCGCATGCGTCGCATGCGGATGGCGGGGAAGCTCATGGCAGATCCTGACGGGTGATATCCCGTGCATTTTAGGCCACAACCCCTGCCTGCGACCGCGCTGCGGCATCGCCTGCAACCTTGCGTTCGTCGATTCGATCGACCACGACACTTTATCGTCACGTTTTCGGGTGCACCCTCGGCGTCCAGGCCGCCGTTCCCCACCGGAGGAAGCATCATGAGCAAGACCACCACACCTGCCGCCCCGACTGCCCACTGGCGCCAGCCGTCCAGCGCCCGCTACCTGGGGCGGCATGCACCGGATGCGTCGCTCGACGTGACCCTGGTACTGCGGCGCAAGAACCCGCTGGGCACGATGGCTCCGCCTTCATCACCCGCCACCCGGCATGCCGATTTCGAAACGCATTACGGTGCCGATCCGGCCGATGTGGACCGCGTGCGCAACTTCAGCCGCCAGCATGGCCTGCAGGAACTGGCCTGCGAGCCGGGACGGCGCACGCTGCATCTGCGCGGCACGGTGCAATCCCTGCAGCAGGCGTTCGGTGTGCAGTTGGGCCGTTACCAGCTGACGCCCGGCGGCACGTCCTATGTGGGCTGCACGCAGGCGCCGACCCTGCCGGACCCGTCCATCATCGCCGTGCTGGGCCTCGATCAGCGCCCGGTCGCACAACCGCATTTCCGCATCGCGCAGGCGCAGCCTTCCACGACCTACACCCCGCTGCAGGTCGGCCAGCTGTACAACTTCCCTGCCGGCACCGATGGCAGCGGCCAGACCATCGCGATCATCGAGCTCGGCGGCGGTTATGTGCAGGCCGACCTGGATGCCTATTTCAGCGGACTCGGCCTGGCGACACCGTCCATCAGCGCGGTTTCCGTCGATGGCGGCAACAACCAGCCCGGCGGCGACGCGGATGCGGAGGTGATGCTGGACATCGAAGTCTCCGGCGCGTTGGCACCAAAAGCCGCGCTGGTCGTCTACTTCGCTGCGAATACCGACCAGGGTTTCTACAACGCGATCTCGCAGGCTGCGCACAGCACCACCCAGCCGGCCACGGTGATGTCGATCAGCTGGGGCGGTCCCGAGGACAGCTGGAGCACGGCGTCGCGCAATGCGATGGAAACCGCGCTGGAGGATGCCGCCTCACTTGGCGTGACGGTGACCGCGGCGGCCGGCGACAGCGGCTCCGGCGACGGTGAGAGCGATGGCCAGCCGCATGTGGATTTCCCCGCCTCCAGTCCGTCGGTGCTGGCCTGCGGCGGTACCGAGCTGCTCGGCAGCGGCAGCACGATCAGCAGCGAAGTGGTGTGGAACGAGACGGCCGGCAACGAGGGCGCCACTGGCGGTGGCGTGAGCACGGTGTTCGCACTGCCCACATGGCAGGCGACATCGAAGGTACCCACGGCAACGGGGGGCTTCGCCGGACGCGGCGTGCCCGATGTCGCCGGCAACGCGGACCCGCTCACCGGCTACGCCGTGCGCGTCGACGGCCAGGACGAGGTCATCGGCGGTACCAGTGCGGTCGCACCGTTGTGGGCCGCGCTGGTGGCACGCCTCAACCAGCAACTCGGCCACGCGCTGGGCGCGGCCAATGCCGCCCTGTACGGGGTCGGCGGCAACGCATTCCGTGACATCACCCAAGGCAACAATGGCAGCTACTTGGCCGGTTCCGGCTGGGATGCCTGCACCGGACTGGGCAGCCCGGACGGACAGGCCCTGCTCGGTGCGTTGCAAGCCGGGTCGGCCAGCCCCGCACCGGCACCCGTGCCTCCCAGCCACAAACCCAAACCCGGTGGCAGCAAACCACCCGCCTCCGGCGGCAAGAAGCACAAGGGCAAATCGTAGGATCGCCCGGCAGCGAACGGGGCAACCGGCATCCCGGATGCAGCGGGTGCTGGACGCTGGCCGGCATTCACGGCAGGCTTGCTGTTTTCCGCGTCGTCCCCTGGAGTCCCGATGCACGTTCCCGCCGCCCCCACCCTGCTCGTCGATCTCGGCGGCACCAATGTCCGTTTCGGGGTGGCCGATCCATCACGCGACAAGCCGCTGCTGACCGACAGCATCCGGCGCTACCGCGTGGCCGAGCATGATTCACTGGTCTCCACCGCAAAACAGTACCTTGCCGACACCGGCCTGCACGTCAGCCGCGCGATCGTGGCTGCCGCCGGACGCATCGTCGACGGCGAGACGGTCAAGGTCACCAACAATCCCTGGGCGATCTCCGCCCACCAGACCGCCGCCGCGCTGGGTCTGGAATACGTGCACCTGGTCAACGATTTCGCCGCGCAGAGCATGGCGGTGACCCTGCTGCAGGGCGACGACCTGGTCGACGTCGGCACGGTACCGCGCCCGGTGATCGGTGCCGAGGACGAGCAGACCTTCGCCATCGTCGGTCCGGGCACCGGTCTCGGCGTCGGCGGCCTGCTGGTACGCGGCGGTCATTGCAGCGTGCTGCAGACCGAAGGCGGCCACGCCGGTTTCGCAGCACATTCGCCGGAAGACATCGCGATCCTCAACTATCTCAACCAGAAGTACGGGCGCGTCTCGAATGAACGGCTGATCTGTGGCCAGGGCCTGGTGAATCTCTACGACGCGATCTGCCACATCGTCGGCGCGCGGCCCGACGACCTCAAGCCCGAGGACATCACCGCGCGCGCCAAGGAGGACGGCTGCCCGCTGTGCACCCGTACCGTGGAAACCTTTGCCGGCATCTTCGGCAGCGTCGCCGGCGACCTGGTGCTCACGCTCGGCGCGTGGGACGGCGTCTACCTCACCGGTGGGCTGATCCCGGTCCTGCTGCCCTGGCTGGAGCGCGGTCGCTTCCGCGAACGCTTCGAGGCCAAGGGCCGCTTCCGCGACATCATGGAGAAGGTACCGACCCAGGCGATCATGAATCCCGAACCGGGCCTGCTCGGCGCGGCCGCGCTGAGTGTGATGGAATCGGGACGGTCGCTGCTGCCGCGCCGCTGAAACGCACACCGACGGACGCCCTCATGCCGCGCAACGACACCGCGTTCCTGTTCGACCTCGACGGCACCCTCGTCGACAGCGTCTACCAGCACGTGCTGGCGTGGAAGGAAGCGCTGGATCGTGAAGGCGTGGAGCTGTCGGTGTGGCGCATCCATCGCAAGATCGGCATGAGCGGCGGCCTGTTCGCCAACATCCTGTTGCGCGAGACCGGGCTGGAAATCACCGAAGATCGCCTCGAACGCCTGCGCCAATGGCATGCGGAGGCATTCAACCGCCAGCACACGCAGGGATCGGTACGGCCACTACCCGGCGCACGCGAATTGCTGGCCTACCTCACCGAGCAGCAGATCCCATGGGCGATCGCCACCAGCGGACGCATGGAAACCGCCGCGCACAACCTGGAAGCACTCGGCGTCGACCCGTCGAAAGTGCCGGTGGTGACGCGCGACCAGGTGCGTCACGCCAAGCCTGATCCTGACCTGTTCCTCGCCGCCGCGGCGCGCCTCGGCGTGGACATCCATCAATCACTGGTGGTCGGCGACAGCGTGTGGGACATGCTCGCCGCGCAGCGCGCCCGCGCGCTTGGCGTGGGCCTGCTGAGCGGAGGCTACGGCCACGCCGAACTGCAGCAGTCCGGCGCGTTCCGCGTCTACGACGACCCGGCCGACCTGCTATGGCATATCGACGAGGTTGCCGCGCGCGACTGACGTCGTTTGCGCTGTCGCGACGCAGAAGCGTGGATCAGCCCGGCGCCAGCAACGCGTCCAGATCGCCCTGGTCGAAGCTGAGCTTCTCGCGACTGCCGCCACCTTCGAGCACGGCGGCAGCCAGCTCGGCCTTGCGCAGCTTCAGCTCCTCGATGCGCTCCTCCACTGTGCCGGAGGTGATCAGGCGGAACACGAACACCGGCTTGTCCTGGCCGATGCGGTGCGCACGATCACTGGCCTGCGCTTCGGCAGCCGGGTTCCACCACGGGTCGTAATGGATCACGGTGTCGGCGGCGGTGAGGTTGAGTCCCACGCCGCCGGCCTTCAGCGACAGCAGGAACAACGACACCTCGCCACTCTGGAAGCGCTGCACCGGCTCGGCGCGGTCGCGGGTGTCGCCGGTGAGGGTGACATAGCGGATGCGTCGGCGATCGAGTTCGGCGGCAATCAGCTTGAGCATGCCGGTGAACTGCGAGAACAGCAGTACCTTGCGACCTTCATCGAGCAGGGCCGGCAGCATGTCCATCAGCAACTCGAACTTGGCTGACTCGTGCACGCCGCGCGCGGCCTCCAGTTTCACCAGGCGCGGATCGCAGCAGACCTGGCGCAGCTTGAGCAGCGCATCGAGCACCACGATGCCCGAGTGTGCGATACCGCGCTGGGCGATCACCTCGCGCAGTTCCTCCGCCAGCGACAGGCGCAGGCCTTCGTACAACTCGCGCTGGCGACCCTCCAGTACCACGCGACGGGTGATCTCGGTCTTCGGCGGCAGTTCCTTCGCGACCTGGGCCTTGGTCCGGCGCAGAATGAACGGCGCCAGGCGCAGGTTCAACCGCTGCTGGCAATCCTCGTCGTGCTGCTTCTCGATCGGTACGCGGTAGAAACGGCGGAAGGCGCCCTCGTCGCCGAGCAGCCCGGGCACGGCCAGATCGATCTGCGACCACAGCTCGCCCAGATGATTTTCCAGTGGCGTGCCGGTGAGGCAGACATAGCGCGAGGTGCGCAGGCTGAGCAGCGCGCGGCGTGCCTGAGTGCGCGGATTCTTCACCTGCTGTGCCTCGTCCAGCACGATCAGCGCAAAGGGCTGTTTTCTCAAGGTGACCACGTCGCGCGGCAGCAGCGCATAGCTGGTCAGCACGATATCCTGCGCACCGAGCTGGATGAATTCCTCGGCGCGTTGCGGCCCGTGCAGGGTCAGCACATGCAGGCCTGGCGCGAAGCGGGCGATCTCCGACTGCCAGTTCGGAATCAGGCTGGTCGGCACCACGATCAGCGCCGGCTGACTGAGCGCACCGCCCTGCTTCAACGACAGCAGGTGGGTAATCAGCTGCAAGGTCTTGCCCAAGCCCATGTCGTCGGCCAGCACACCACCCACACCGGCCTCGGCCAGGGCGTTCAACCAGCGCAGGCCCTCGCGCTGGTACGGGCGCAACTCCACGGTGAGCCCGTCCGGCACCACGTCGCTGGCGCGCTCGGCGGCATCGCGCAGGCGCGCCGCGAAACCACGCAGCGAGTCCGACGCCTCCAGCGTACCGCTGCCCGGCATCGCCTCGACCAGTTCCTCCAGTCGCCCGGCCTGTACGCGTGGCAGATGCAGTTTCTTGCGCGGTTTCTCCAGATATTCGGCCAGCGGCGCCAATAGGCCGCGCAGCTCCTTCAGACGCACCGGCACACGACGACGTGCGTCGACCGGCGCGTACCACACGGCGTCTTCCGGCTCGTTCGGCGCCGGGCTCAGGTTCAACTGATGCTCGGCCAGCGCCTGCGCCACGGCGGACAGCAGGTTGTGCCGCTGCCCGTCCAGCTCGATGCCGATTTCCAGATCGAACGCGTGGTCATCGGCGTCCTCCACCGCATGGCCGTACCAGCGCACCGGACCTTCCAGCACCTCGAACGGGAAGCTCGGCGCGTACTCGACCTGGAAATTCTCCGCCTCGAGTTTCGGTCGCAACGCCAGCCAGCGCGCCGGCGTGTTGACCTCCAGCGCACCGGCATAACCGGTACCGGGGAACAGCCACGCATCGTCGGGCAAGGTGTCGGCCACATCCCAGGGCAAGCCCTCGGTGTCCACGCCCGGCGTGAGGCCCGTGCGTTCGAGCTGCTCCATCGCGGACAACTCCTCGGCGCGACGACGGGTGATCTCGACCAGTTGGCCGTTGCGCACGCGACGTACCAGCGGCTCGCCGCCACGACCAGGCAGGCGCTCGCCGGCATAGTCGAACGCCAGCCGCGCATAGCCCAGCGGCGGCGTGCCGGCAGCCAGCCGGGCGTGCCGGGTCAGCGCATGCAGGACCAGCACCGGTTTCGGCGCCAGTTGCGAGCGACGCAATTCGCCGAATACCTGCGGCAACGGCACCCGCGTCGCCAGCCGACTGCCCGGCAGACGATTGCGCAGCCGGCGACCATGCTCGTGCTTGAGCGGCGGCAGTTCCAGCCAATGGGTTTCCTCGGCCGCCGCATCGAACAGACCCACGGTGGCGCGTTCGGCATCGAGGTACCACAGGCCATCGAGGCGCAACAGACGCTGGCTGTGCGGCAGGACCGGCAGCAGACGCTGGCTGCCGTCCGGCTCCATCTGCCAGTGCCAGTTGAGCTGGTGCGACTTGCCACGCGACAGCCGCAACCCGGCCAGACCGCCGAGGAAACACGGTGCAGTGTCGAGGATCTCGGCCAGCAGGGTGTCACCGACATGCCCACTGAGCCGTGCATAGCTGCGGCCCTTGCGCACATTCTGCGGCAACCCGAGCATGGTGGCGGCAAGCCGCTGCTCGTGCGGCTGCAAGGGCGACTGTGCAAGATGCCGGCTGTCCAGCGGCACCGGCCGCGCGTAGCGACCATGCTCGGCCACACTGAGAAGCACCGGCGCCACGTCCAGCCTGGCGAAAGCGGCCCCCTCCTCCGGCATCACTTCCAGAAAGAAACCGAGTACGCCGCGATCCTCGACCACCACCGGTTTCGGCGCGGCCAGCAACCGTCGCCATGCCTGCGGCAAGGCTTCGTCGTCGCCGGCTGGCGATGTATCGGCGTGCTGCTTCTCGTCCGGTTGCTGCATGCGCATGCGATCCGTGGCGACAACCAAAACATTGAGCTTAGCAGTGCCTGAGCTCCGTGCGACATCGTCTGGCGGGCAATATCGTCAGCTCGTGCTGCCGCTCGCCGGAAGAATCAGGCGGTGCCGAACAGGCCGCGCGGATATTCCGGTTTCTGCTCGCGCGCCATCAGCGCCTTGAGCCCGTTGACCGGGGTGACCTCGCCGTGCAGCACGGCGCGTACACCGGCGCTGATCGGCAGATCCAGCCCGTGCTTGTCGGCCAGTCGCGCCACTTCGTCGGCGGTGAGGATGCTCTCCACCACCTGGCCGATCCGGCGCACGGCCTCGTCGATCGCGATGCCTTGTCCCAGTGCAAGACCGAGCCGGCGATTGCGTGAAAGATCGCCGGTGCAGGTCAGCACCAGGTCGCCCAGGCCGGACAGGCCAATCAGGGTTTCCGGCCGTGCACCGAGCGCCACGCCAAGGCGCAGCATCTCGTTCATGCCCCGGGTGATCAGGCCGGCGCGGGCGTTCAGGCCAAGCTCCATGCCGTCGGCGATGCCGGTGGCGACGGCCAGCACGTTCTTCATCGCGCCGCCCAGTTCGGCACCGAGCATGTCGCCACCGGAATACGCGCGCAGGTTCGGCGCATGCAGCAAGCCGGCCAGTTCGTGCGCGAACGCACTGTCGTCCGAATGCACGGTGACCGCACTGGGCAAGCCAGCGGCCACCTCGCGCGCGAACGACGGGCCGGTGATCACGGCCGCGGCACGGCCAGGCAACCGGGCGGCAACCAGTTCATGCAGGAAGCGTCCGGTGCCCGGCTCGAAACCCTTGGTCGCCCACGCAATTGACGTACCCGCGTCCAGCAGCGGTGCCAGCTCACCCAGCATCGAGGCGAAAGCATGGCTGGGCACCACGATCAGTACGATTCCGGCACCGCGCACGGCGGCAGCCAGGTCACCGACGTAATCCAGCTCTGCCGGCAGCTCGATATCGGGCAGGTAGCGCTGATTGCAACGGCTTGCCGCCATCACCGCCAGCGCAGCGCCATCGCGCCCCCACAGTCGGGTCGGCACCCCGTTGCGCGCCGCCAGGGCCGCCAGCGCGGTGCCCCAGGAACCGGCACCGAGGACGGCCAGAGTCGGACGTTCAGCCATGTCGGATCGATCAGCTGTTGAGCGTGGCCGGGGGCTGCTCGCCACCCATCATGCGGCGCTGCTGTTCGGCAAACAGCGCGTCGAAGTTGATCGGCTGCAGCAGGAACGGCGGGAAACCACCTTCGATCACCATCGAGGAGATCACCTGACGTGCATACGGAAACAGCAGGTTCGGGCAGTAGCTGCCGATGATCCCGGCATGGTCCATCGCGTTGAAACCGGAGACGCCGAACAGGCCGGCCTGTTCGACCTCCGCCAGATAGGCGGTGCGCTGGCCAACCGTGCAGGTCAGCGTGAGGCTCAGC
Organism: Rhodanobacter koreensis; assembly: GCF_054782855.1. Lineage (NCBI taxonomy): Bacteria > Pseudomonadati > Pseudomonadota > Gammaproteobacteria > Lysobacterales > Rhodanobacteraceae > Rhodanobacter > Rhodanobacter koreensis. The sequence goes on from NZ_BAAGRR010000001.1 coordinate 733,897, forward strand.
ACCACTTCGTACAGACTGTTGCCCAGATCGGTCGCCTTCTGGGACAGGTTCAGCTGCACCTGCGGCTGCTCCCGCTCGTCGATTTCCTGGAAGATCTGCGGCGCATTCGGCGCCTCGAAGGAAACATCCTTCACATAGATCTTCTGCAGCACCAGCTGCGGCTGGTCGTCCTGGCCGTTGGCCAGGTCATTGGTGCCTACTTCTGCCATCGGGAATCCCTCGAGTTCGGTCGGTCAAAAGAGGTCGATTGTTCCATACATCCCCACGCGGCGCACGCCGGGCGGAATCCTGTATCCCCGGAAAGATTGCGCACAGCCTTGTTTTTCTGCGAGAATACGCGGCTCGCCTCGATCGGCCCGGAGCTTCCGGGTAGTCCGCCACGCGGTACGGACCTCACGATCATGCGTGGCAACACTCTCCAGCATCGCGTGGCGCACAGCGCCGCTGGGCCGATGTCACCCTGGCTAACGGGTGCTAAACCGACTTTCAAAGCCACGGCTTCTGAAGTCATTCAACGGAGGCAAGTCATGGCCCGTGTATGTCAAGTCACCGGTAAGGGTGTGCAGAGCGGCAACAACGTCTCGCATGCCAACAACCGTACCCGTCGCCGCTGGTTGCCGAACCTGCATGAGCGTCGTTTCTGGGTGGCCAGCGAAAACCGCTGGATCAAGCTGCGTGTGTCCAACAACGCCCTGCGCACGATCGACAAGAATGGCATCGAAGCCGTGATTGCCGAGATGCGCGCCCGCGGCGAAAAGGTCTGAGGATCAAACCATGGCTAACAAGACCCAAGACAAGATCCGCCTGATCTCCTCGGCCGGCACCGGCCACTTCTACACCACGCAGAAGAACAAGAAGAACACGCCGGAAAAGTTCGAGTTCAAGAAGTACGATCCGGTCGTGCGCAAGCACGTGATCTACAAGGAAGGCAAGATCAAGTGACCAAATGGCCCACGCGCGCAGCGCGTGGCTAGCCATTTGGTCATCCCTGCGAAGGCAGGGATCGCTTTTGCTTTTGCTCCCGCATCTGCATCAGCGACACTGATGCCCAAGAAAACCCGCCCACGTGGCGGGTTTTCTTTTTCACGCTTGCCGCCAGCGCGACGCAGCCGGCATCATCCTGCGATGACCTCGAACCCGGCCTTGTTCCCCAGCCTACTTGGCGAGCATTGGCACCAGCTAGCCACGCCCGTACAGCAGATGCATGGCAACGCATCGCATGTGCTGGCGCGCGGCGCAGCTGACGTGGAAGGCTCCAGGACGCTGCCCATCCGCTGGCTGCGGCACCTGCTGGGGCTGCCGGAGCCCGGCCTGCAGCAACCACTGGAAGTGACCATCGAGCGCCATGGCACACGCGAAATCTGGACGCGCCGCTTCGCCTGCAAGCACATGCGCTCGGTACTCGATCGCGTGACCGACTCGCCGCTGCTGAGCGAACGACTCGGTCTGATCACTCTGCGTTTCGAACTGCTACGCGATGACAAAGTCATCGACTGGCAACTGCGCGGTGTGCAAATGTTCGGCCTGCCGCTGCCGCGTGCGCTGTTCGGCAAGGTGCTGTCACGCAGCGGTGCAGAGGACGGTCGCTACGCCTTCCACATCGATACCCGGTTGCCATTGCTCGGCCGTCTGGTCGCCTATCAAGGCTGGCTGGAGATCATCGATGGCGACTGAAGATGGGCCGGTCATCGTGTTCGACGGCGTCTGCCTGCTGTGCAGCCGCTGGGTCGACTTCATCCTGCGGCATGACCGTGATGGTCGCTTCCGGCTTGCCGCGATGCAGGGTCGTCACGGCAGCCATCTGCTGCAGTCGCATGGCCTGTCCCCGGACGATCCGTCGTCGTTCCTGCTGGTGCAGGACGGCCGTGGCTATACCGATACGGATGCGATCGCACACGTGCTGCGCCAACTGGGCAGTGGCTGGACGTTTGTCAGCGGCTTGTTGCGCGCCGTGCCGCGGTTCCTGCGCGACCCGGCCTATCGCTGGATTGCGCGGCACCGCTATCGACTGTTCGGGCGACGCGAGCAATGTCGTTTGCCTGACGCCGCGCATGCCGCACGGTTTCTGGACTGATTCCACTCAATCCAGCACCTCCAGCCCGGTACGCAGCGCATAGCCAGCGAAACCGTCGGTCAGCTGATCCAGGGTGAGCAGACCCATGCATGGCTGCGCACCTTTCGCCGTGACCAGACCATCGGCCAGCCGCCGCGCCAGCACCACGGCAGGTGTCACCGGTACCTGTGGGCCATCGCCCGCCGCCGCATCCAGCCACCAGCGCAGCCGCAACGGCACGCCATCGATACCGGAGCCGGTGACTTCCACCACCATGCCGCCGACATCCGAGCCGAAACGGATGAAGCGTTCACTGAAGCGGCGCAAGCGTGGCGCGTAGGCGGCGAGATTGCGGATCAGCCCCAGCCGCACCAGCCACGCCGCACACCAGGTGCCGCCCTGCAGCAGCGGCAATTCCAGCCCGGCGCGGAACAACACCGTGCGCGCCTGCGCGTAACGCACCGGAAACAGCTCCAGATCCGGGACCTCGCAAACGCCGACGCGACGACGCCCGAACGGAAACAGCTGCCGCTTGCCGGACATCCAGCCATGGACATGCTGCCAGCGACCATCGCGCCAGACCCGGATCGGCCGCCCGCAATAGCCGAGGATCGAGGCCACCGTGGCATCACCACGCGGTGTGCGATTGCCGGGATTGATCGCGTGCTCGATCGACTGCAAGGCACGGAAACGCGGCAGCAACGCATCGACCACGGCACTGCTCAGCGCCGGCACGCTCGACGCACCGCTCACCAGCAATCGGCCGGCTTCGCGGGCACGCTGGTCCAGGCGCCCGATGCCGCTGACGAAATCGCGGCCATCGGCCAGGTCGATATAGTCGCTGCTGCAGGCCAGACAGGCCTCGGCGACCCGATAGTCCTGGCCCTGGAACGGGCCGGCGGTATGAATCACCAACTGCGGCGCCAACCGCGCCAACGCTGCCGGCAGGTCGAGACTGGTGGCGTCGAGTGTGGCGACCTCTGCTGAGGTATCCCCGAGCTCTTCGCACAACGCTTCCAATGCCGGCCGCTGCCGTCCGGTCAGTACCAGCCTGAAACGCGTATCGCCCGCCAGCCGTCGCGCGATACGCGAGCCGAATACACCCGTAGCGCCAATCAAGACTACTCGTAAAGCCATACCCGTTCCCTGAGAAATACTCGACACGCGTTGCCTGTTGGCTATTTCCCCCAACTCTCGCACGCCTGCAGCTCCGCGCAAAAGAAAAGCCCGCCATGCGGCGGGCTTGTTCCGATTGCTTAGGTGGTTGCGCGATCAGGCTGTTGCGACTGCGTAACCCTTCAGCCGCTGGGCGAAGTCCTGCAGCGCGCGAATGCCACTTTCCTCGGCTTCGTGAATCCACTGCTGCAAGCCCTTCAGCGCCTGCTCGGCGCCGCGCTGCTCCATCAGGGCGGCGAGGCGGTTGCGGAAATCGCACACGATGCTCAGGGTGGGGCGCTTGGCCAGTACGGCCTGCATGCGCTCGCGACCCTCGCTGTCCAGCCAGCGGCCACCGTCGGCCATGGCCAGGCGGATGCGACGCGGCATCGACTTCAGGCTTTCACCGGCATGCAATGCTTCGTCACTGAGGGTCGGCACGATCACGCCACGATAGAAGTCGGTCATCGCCTGGAAGCGGTGGGTCAGCACGGCCTTCAATGTCTCGGCATCGGGCAGGCGCACGTTCGGGCGCACGTCGAGCGACGGCGCCACGCGCAGCACCTTGGCCAGACCGATCGCGCGCAGACCGCAGATCGCCGCCCAGCCGATGTCGAACTCCCACTTGCGCAGGGCGAACTTGGCCGAGCTTGGGAAGGCGTGGTGGTTGTTGTGCAGCTCCTCACCGCCGATCCAGAAACCCCAGGGGATCAGGTTGCGTGCGGTGTCGGCGCTCTCGAAATTGCGGTAGCCGGCCCAGTGGCCGATGCCGTTGACGAAGCCGGCGGCCCAGAACGGAATCCACACCATCTGGATCGCCCAGAGCAGTGCACCGATCACGCCGAACAAGGCCAGGTTGATCAGCAACATCAGGGTCGGCCCCCAGTACGGGTGCCCCCCGTAGACCTTGTGTTCGACCCAGTCATCCGGTGTGCCGCGACCGTACTGCTCCATGTCCTGCTTCGACTCGCAGGCGTCGCGGTACAGCGAAACGCCGTCCCAGAACACCTTCTTGATGCCGTAGATCATCGGGCTGTGCGGATCTTCCTCGGTCTCGACCTTGGCGTGGTGCTTGCGATGCACCGCCACCCACTCGCGGGTGACCATGCCGGTGGTCAGCCAGCCCCAGAAACGGAAGAAATGCGCCAGCACCGGATGAAAATCCACGCCGCGATGCGTCTGGCTGCGATGCAGATAGAGCGTCACGGTGAAGATGGTGAGCTGGGTCACGATCAGCAGGTAGACGACCATCTGCACCCAGCTTGCGCCGGTGAGGCCGTTGTTCAGGAAATTGAGCACTGCATCGAGCATGGAAAGCACCGGGTAAGGGACAGATTCAGTCTAGTCGAGGGGTTTCCATACCCGCCAGCATGGCCTAGCCCACAATAGTAGCAGCCCGTCAAGGGGGAGAAGCTAATACGTCGTTAGTTCACGCACCCGACAATCGCCTGTTGTCTAAACAGTGGGGGCGCCGTGACAATCACGCAATGATCTTGCCAACCGACGTGTCCGCAGCACCAATGCTGCATCTGGACCAGCTCAGCCGCCGCCGCGCCGGCCGACCCGCCGTGCAGAACCTGAGCCTGACGTTGCCGCGCGGCCAGGTGCTGGGCCTGCTGGGCGTCAACGGTGCCGGCAAGTCGACTACCTTGTCGATGATTGCCGGCGCGCTGCGTCCGGACAGCGGCAACATCCAGCTGAACGGCATGGATTTCCTGGAGCAGCCGGAACTGGCGCGCGAGCTGATCGGCTGGCTGCCCGAACGTGCCCCGCTGTGGCCGGAACTGACGGTGAGCGAGCATCTCGACGCACATGGTCACCTGCGCGGCCTGCGTGGTGCCGTGTTGAAGCAGGCCCGTGCGGCGATCATCGAACGACTGGAACTGCAGCCACTGGCCCGGCGCCTCGCCGGCGTACTGTCGCAGGGCCAGCGCCAGCGCCTCGGGCTGGCCTGCGCACTGCTGCACAAACCGGCTCTGCTGGTGCTTGATGAACCGGCCAATGCGCTCGATCCGGTGCAGGTTGCGGCACTACGCAGCCTGATCCGCGAACAGGCCGCCGCAGGCACCACGGTCATCCTGTCCACCCACCTGCTGACCGAAGTCACCGCCGTGTGCGATCGCGTGGCGATCCTGCACGACGGCACGCTGCGTCACGATGGCCCGGTGCACAGCGACGATCACGCGGCACTGGAACGCAGCTTCTTCGAGATAGCGATGAACAGCCACGCCCAATCGGCGCACGCCGCATGAGCCATGCCCTGACGAACACGGTCGCCGTGACACGACTGGAATGGCGCCGGTTGCTCGTGCGACCACTGGCCTGGGTGCTGGCGGGGCTGACCCTGGCCTGGCTGGCATGGAATTTCACGCTGATGCTTGGCAGCTTCCTTTCCTCGCAAATCCAGCGCGCCGCGCAACCGGATGGCCCGGGCTTTGTCGATCTGGTCGGCGTCCCGCTGCTGGGCCAGCTCGCCCAGCTGGCGTTCCTGGTGGTGCCGTTGATCACCATGTCGGTGATTGCCGGCGAACGTCGCAATGGCACATTGCCGCTGCTGTTCGCCGCCGGCGTGCCCGCCTGGCGCATCGTGCTGGGCAAGTATCTTGCCGTGCTGGGCTGGCTGCTGCTGTGGCTGCTGCTGACATTGGCGATGCCGCTGGTGCTGTTGCATACCACCCATTTCGACTGGGGCAAGCTGGGCGCCGCCACGCTGGGTCTGGCGCTGATGCTGGCGGCCCTGGGGGCAGTAGGCGTCGCCTGTTCCGCGTTCGCCTCGCATCCCGCCCTCGCCGCCGCCGCCGCGCTGGTCATCGCGCTGGCGCTGTGGAGCGTGAACCTCGGCGCACAGATGGCCGGCATCAACGGTGGCGCCATCAACTGGCTGGCCATGAGCAGCCACCTGCAGCCGCTGTTGCGCGGACTGGTATCGACCACCGACATCGTGTGGTTCGTACTGCTGATCGGGCTGGCGCTGGCCCTGGCCTCACGCCGACTGGCCGCCGACAGGGAGCGTGGCTGATGCGCAACCTGTTCAGACGTCTGGATGGCTGGCTGTTCGCGTTGCTGCTGTTGCTGGCAGCGGCCGCCATCGGCTACCTCAGCACGCGTTATGCGCACGAGGCCGACTGGACCGCCAACGGCCGCACCAGCCTGTCGGCCGAAAGCCGTGCCGTGCTGGCGCAGCTGCGCGGGCCGGTGGAGATCGTCAGCTATGCGAACCCGCAGGGCAACCTGCGCCAGACCGTGGCCGGCTTCCTGCAGCGCTATCAGGCGGTGAAGCCGGACCTCAGTCTGCGCTTCGTCGATCCGCAGCTGGACCCGGCCAAGATGCGCGAACTGGGCATCACCGTCGATGGCGCGCTGATCCTGCATTACCAGGACCGCGAGCAACGACTGGACGAGCTGTCCGAACGCAGCCTCACCAATGCGCTGGAACGGCTGATCCGCGGCAGCGACCGTATCGTCGCCTTCGTTACCGGTGATGGCGAGCGTCGCGCCGACGGCCAGGCGAACGCCGACCTTGGTACCTTCGTGACCCAGCTGGAAGGACGCGGCATGCGTGCGGTGCCGCTGAACTTCACCCAGGTCGCCGACGTGCCGCAGCACACCGACCTGGTGGTGCTGGCCAGCCCTGCACTGGCACTGCCATCGGGCGCGGTACAGGCACTGGTCCGCTACGTGCAAGGTGGCGGCAACCTGCTGTGGCTGACCGAACCGACGAATGACGACCTCGGCCTCGCTTCGCTGGCCACGGCACTAGGCGTGCGCGTGCTGCCGGGCGTGCTGGTCGACGGCTCCGGCGCGGCACTGGGCCTGCACGACCCGCGCCTGATCGCGCTGGGTGATTACCCGCCGCAGGCGATCACGCGCGGCTTCACGCTGACCACCCTGTTCCCGCAGGTGTCCGCGCTGGCGCAGGTGACGCAGGCTGGCTGGGCGGTCAAACCGTTCCTGCGTTCCAGCGCGCAGAGCTGGACCGAGTTCCACCCGATCGACAATGCCAAGCCCTCGGACATCCGTTTCGACGCGACCGCGGGCGAACTGAAGGGACCGCTGGATTTCGGCTTCGCGCTGAGTCGGCTTTCACCCAGCCCCGACAAGAGCGAGCAGCGCGCGGTGGTGATCGGCGACGGCGACTTCCTGTCCAATACCTTCCTCGGCAATGGCGGCAACCATGCACTGGGCGAGCGCGTGTTCGACTGGCTGCTCGGCGACGACAAGCTGGTCGACCTGCCGCCGCGCGGTGCGCCGGACCGTCTGATCGAGATCTCGCAGGCCGGGCTGAACACGATCAGCCTCGGCTTCCTGCTCGTGCTGCCGCTGCTGCTGCTGCTCATCGGCGGTCTGATCGTGTGGCGTCGGCGCCGGCGCTGAGCCATGAAGCGTGCCACGCGCCAGCGCCTGTTCCTGCTGCTTGTTGTGGCCGCGCTGCTGGCGCTGGCCGGCTGGCAGCTGCGGCGCGATGCGCAGACTGACCCCGGCACTCTGCTCACGCTTGATCCGGCCAGCATCGACCACGTCACTCTGACTCTGCGCGGTTCGCCGCCCATGCATTATGAAAAGCGTGACGGCCATTGGTGGCGCGTCGATGGCACGCCAGCGCGGGCCATCGACGGGCGTCTGAATGAACTGACCGACACCGCTGCGGCACACGTGCTCAGCTGGCGCCCGGCCAGCGACTTCGATCCCGCGAAGATCGGCCTTGCACCCCCGCAGGCCGTACTCGAGCTGGATGGACATCCGCTGGAGTTCGGCGAATCCTCGGTCACCGGACCACAGCATTACGTGCGTGTCGGCCAGCGCGTTGCGCTGATATCGACGCGCTACATGCCGCGGTCGCCGGCCCTCCAGACCACCGAGCTGCACTGAGCCGCGGAACCGTCCTTGCCTGAACTGCCCGAAGTCGAAACCACCCGCCGCGGCATCGCGCCGTACCTGATCGGTCGACGCGTCACCGGCGTGATCCTGCGCCGACCCGATCTGCGCTGGCCGATCCCGACCGAGATCAGCACGCTGCTGCCCGGCCAGCGCATCGATGCCGTGGAGCGGCGCGCGAAATACCTCCTGCTGCACACCGAAGCCGGCAGTGCGCTGCTGCATCTGGGCATGTCCGGCGTGCTGCGCGTGCTGCCGCCGGATGCACCGGTCGGCAGGCATGACCATGTCGACATTGCGCTGGAACGTACGCCGACACAGGCGCCGCGCATCCTGCGTTTCACCGATCCACGGCGCTTCGGCTGCCTGCTGTGGCAGGCGCCTGGCGAGGTCCACACCCTGCTTGCGAACCTCGGCCCGGAGCCGCTCACCGATGCTTTCGATGGCGACCTGCTGTGGCACCTCTCGCGCGGTCGCACGGCGTCGGTGAAACTGTTCCTGATGGACAACGCCATTGTCGTCGGCGTGGGCAACATCTACGCCAGCGAAGCGCTGTTCGCCGCCGGCATCGATCCGCGCCGCGCCGCCGGCTCCATCTCGCGTGCGCGCTATGCGCGACTCGCCGCCGAAGTGAAGCGCATCCTGGGCTGGGCGATCGAGCGCGGCGGCACCACCTTGCGCGATTTCCTCAATCCCGACGGCGCGCCCGGCTACTTCTTCCGCGAGCTGAACGTCTACGGCCGTGCCGGCGAACCGTGCCATGTGTGCGGCACGCCAATCAGGCAAGTCGTGCTGGGACAACGCTCGACGTTCTGGTGCCCGCGCTGCCAACGCTAGGCGACGCGACGGACTTTCATTTCGGCCAGTTGAACTCGACGTAGGTGTTGTTGAAGTCCGGATGCTCCAGTCCACCGCCGAGATGCACGGTGACGCCACCGGGAACGCCCTCGATGTCCAGCGACTGGCCTTCGCTGAAGTGCGCACCGAGCGCTTCCAGCTCGACCAGCCGCTCGCACAGCAGACCGGCACGGTCGATCGCGCGATCGGGCACCTGACGGATGCTGATGTCGGGGCGGCCGAACTTGCGCATGCCGCGCGTGTGGATCCATGAATGATCCGGCGTATCCTCGTTGTCACGGAGGATCAGCAGATGGTTGCGGATCGGCGCGCCGTCCCGAATCAGATACTGCCTGCGCCAGGCATCGGCATCGAGCAGACTGAGGGTCTGCGGATCGAGAATCGCCACGCCACCCATGTCGAGCAAGCCGGCAAGTACGCCCAGGGTATCGCGCAGATAACCCGTGTCCGCGCTGTCCTTGAGCCTGCCGCGCACGATCAGCACTTCAGGCGCATCGAGTGCGCGCCGGTAGGCTTCCGGTGCATCGTCCTTGAACATGCGGCCCATCGCACCTTTCAGCGGATAGCCATCCCACTGGCGCAGCGCGCTATGGTAGTGGTTGTTCGACTCGATGCCCGCCGGCAGGCCGGGACTGCCGTATGGCTCGGATGGCACGCGCACCGCATCGAACTTGCCGAACACGTAGAACTGCAAAAAGATTTCCTCGGCGCTGGGCTGCCAATGCGGACGTTGCCAGGCGGGAAGGGGAGTTGGAGCGTTCATGGGGTTCCTTGATGATGGGCGCCGCTCAACGGTTTTCGCCAAGCGGCAGTACCGACTGCTGCAGTTCGATACGGCCGCTGCCTTCGCTGATCTTCTTGAACTCGGCGCGACTGACCGAGACGTAACGATCGTTGCCGCCGATCTCGACCTGCGGTCCCTCGGTCACCGCGCGCCCCTGTTCGTCCACCCGCACTACCATAGTGGCTTTGCGGCCGGTGTGGCAGATCGTCTTGATCTCCTCCAGGTTGTCGGCCCAAGCCAGCAGATAGCGGCTGCCCTCGAACAGCTCGCCGCGGAAATCGGTGCGCAAGCCGAATGCCAGCACAGGGATGCTGAGCTTGTCGACCACGTCGCTGATCTGCCACACCTGCGCCTTGGTCAGAAACTGTGCCTCGTCGACGAACACGCAGTGCAGCGCACCGTGTGCAGCGATGTCGGCCTCGACCAGCGACAACAGGTTTTCGTCAGTGCCGAACCGCCGCGCGTTCGCCTTCAGGCCGATCCGCGAGGCGACCACGCCCTCACCGTAGCGATTGTCCAGTGCCGGAGTGAGGATGAGCGTGCGCATGCCGCGCTCGTGATAGTTGTAAGCGCTCTGCAGCAGCGTGGTGGTCTTGCCGGCATTCATTGCCGAGTAATAGAAGTACAACTTGGCCATGACGCCTCCAGGAGCAAGCGTGACATGGTACTGCGGTCACCACCGCATAAACGCAGCGGATGACCCGAATCATGCGATCACGGCCGAATGCCGCGTCGCTGCACGCGCAATGCAGGCTAGTTGCTAACCACCAGAATCCGAATCGCGCTCGGGTTTCTGCACCACTTCCGGGTCACCCACCACCACATGCCCATGCAAGGGTCTTTTCAGCTCCCATTGCAGATCTTTCAACCGCGCGTATTGCTCCGGATTCCACAGCATCGGATCATACATCCTGCCAAAATCGACATGTGTGCCACCCATCAGGTCCTGCAGGCTTCCGGCGCCCCCGTCCTTGAGTATGCTGTATCCGTTCCCGGCAAAGCCGGTGCGGCTGCCGGTGACACTGAGCATGCCCCTGCTCAATTTCAGCCTCAAGCGATCCAATCCCTGCTCATCGGAATATTCGTCATAGATCTCGCGTCCTATGACGAGTGCCTGTTCGCGCTCCGTCTGGCTGAGCAAATGCCAATACAGTTCTCGCTGCACCAGCAGATCGCGGTAGTTCCGATCCGAGGCCAAGTCCATCCATGCATAGGCACGCGGCCGATCCGCGCCGATACCGTCGCCACTCCAATACATCATCGCCACCATGGCCTGCGATACCTTGTCGGCATAGCTTGCTGCCTTGATGAAGAGACGCAGGGCCAGTGCCTTGTCACCGTGCTTGTAAGCCACGATGCCTGCATTGCGATAGCGCTGATCGGGATGGCTGTCACGGACACTGAACAATGCATCCTCGAGTGCATTCACTCTTGCCAGTTCGACGCGCGTAGGCTTCACCGCCGAATCGGCATTCGCTTGCCCCATGGCCACACCGGTCCACGACAGCATCAGCCACGCGCCGATGACGCAAGAAACTTCCAGCTTCCCCATGATTTCCTCCTTGAGCCACGTTGATAGCGAACCCCGTTCGCAAACAGTCGCTCCCTTGGTAATGGGGAGTGCATGGTTTGTCGTACCGGCAGAATATTGCCGCCGGCGGTGACGCCGTGCAATAAATCAGACTTTGTCCAGTGGCGTGTTGCCGCCCGTGAACTGCGCGTGCGCCTGCGCCAGCCGGTACTTGTGCTCGGCACGCCAACGCCGCCAGTCGCGAAGACCGCAGATCGCGTAAACCAGCTTGAACAGTTGCAGGCGCCACAACACCTTCGGCGTGTCGAACAGGTCGCCGGCGAGCATCGAGATCACGCCCTGCTCCAGCTGCCAGGTGTTGCGCGGCTGACGAAACATCTGCTGCATCACCGGCCCGTTGAAGCGGTAGATGAAGAACGAGAAACGCGCCATGCCGGCGCGTTGACGCTTCTCCAGCTTGCGCAGCAAAGTCATCTCGCGTTTCGGCTTACGCAAGGCCTGATCGACCACGGCGACCGCCTGCTCCGCGCCACTCATAGCCAGATAGACGCCGGAGGAGAACACCGGGTCGAGGAAGGCAAACGCATCGCCGACCAGCACCCAACCCGGACCACCCATCTGCGTGGAATCGTAGGAATAGTTGCCGGTGACGCGCACTTCGTTGCCGATCAGCTCGGCGTGCTGCACGCGCCGCCACAACGCCGGGTTGAGTTTTAGCGTGTCGAGCAGGAACTCGACCGTGCGCCCCTTGCGCTGCTTGAGGTAATCCGGCCTACATACCGCGCCCACGCTCATCACGCCGTCCGGCAGCGGGATCATCCACATCCAGCCATGATCGAAGCTGTAGATGCTGATGTTGCCGGCGTCTTCGCCGGGCCGGTAGTCGGCACCGCGGAAATGGCCGAAGATCGCCGCGCTCTGGTGCTGATCGTTCTTGCGCCGCAACTTGTTCCTTGTCGACAGCAGCGCATCGCGGCCACTGGCATCGACCACGTAACGCGCCTCGATACCGTAGCTGCGACCATCGTCGGTCTTCACGTCCAGCCAGGTCTCGCGCGGGCCACGCTGCTCGACCCGTATCACCTCGTGCCCCTCGCGCGCATCTGCACCGCATTCGCGCGCGTGCTCGTACAGCATCTGGTCAAAGTCCTGTCGCCACACCTGATACGCATGCGGCGGACTCTGCCCGATCGCGCGGGCAAACGCATAGGTGTTGTAGCCGCGTTCGTTGTCCGCCTCGAAATCCGCGCCAGGTTTGAATACGCCCAGCGCACGCACCTTGTCCAGCACGCCGAGCCGCTCGAACACCGGCAAGTTCATCGGCAGCAGCGATTCGCCGATATGAAAGCGCGGATGACGCGCCTTTTCCAACGCGATCACCTTGTAACCGCGGCGTGCCAGCAGCGCGGCTGCCGTGCTTCCGCCGGGGCCACCGCCGATCACCGCCACATCGCACTGTTCGACTGTCTGATCTGTCATGCCCGCTCCGCCCGGCGCCGTCACCCCGACAGCGTCTCCCGCGCTCAATTATGACGCAAGCGGTCGGCCAGCCAGCAGGGCTCTGCTACCATCGACCGCCGCCTCACGTATCGCCTCGATCCATGCTCAATCCGCAACAACTGGCCGCCGTCGAACACTGCGACAGCCCCCTGCTGGTGCTGGCCGGCGCTGGTTCCGGCAAGACTTCGGTGATCACGCAGAAGATCGCGTACCTGATCGCGCGCAAGAAGCTCAGCGCCTCGAAGATCGCCGCGATCACCTTCACCAACAAGGCCGCGAAGGAGATGCGCGAGCGCGTGGGCAAGCTGGTCAGCGCCGAGGACGCCGCCGCGCTCACGGTCTGCACCTTCCACGCGCTGGGGCTGAAGTTCCTGCAGATCGAGCATGCGCGCGCCGGTTTGCGCCGCGGCTTCTCGGTGCTGGACGCGGACGACAGCGAGGGCATCGTCAAGGAACTGTCCCCGAAGGGCGTGAAGCCGGACGTGCTGTTCGGCATCCGCAATCTGTTGAGCCGCGCCAAGAACGGCGGCCTGTCGCCGGAGGAGGCTCTGGCCGCCGCACGCAGCCCGCGCGAGCTGGAAGCGGCGACGATCTACGATCTGTACCAGCAGCGCCTCGCCGCGTTCAACGCGGTCGATTTCGACGACCTGATCCGGCTGCCGCTGCGCATCCTGGAAAGCGACGCCGAATGCCGCAGCGCCTGGCGCGAGCGCCTGCGCTACCTGCTGGTGGACGAGTACCAGGATACCAACGACGCGCAGTACCGTCTGCTCAAGGCGCTGACCGGCGAGCGCGGCGGGATCACCTGCGTGGGTGACGACGACCAGTCGATCTACGCCTGGCGTGGTGCGAACCCGGAGAACATCGACCAGCTCGGCCGCGACTGGCCGAGCCTGCGTGTGATCAAGCTGGAGCAGAACTACCGCTGCGGCAAGCGCATCCTGCGCGCGGCGAACCAGCTGATCGCGAACAACCCGCACCTGCATGACAAGAAGCTGTGGAGCGAGCACCCGGAAGGCGCGCCGATCCGCGTGCTGGAATGCAAGGAGGCCGAGCACGAGGCCGAACGCGTCGCCGCGATCGCCACCACGCTGGCGGAGAAGCACAAGGCGCGCTGGCATGACATCGCGATCCTGTATCGCGGCAACTTCCAGGCGCGGCCGCTGGAGAAGGCGCTACGGCTCGCACGGATTCCCTACCACCTCACCGGCGCGCTCTCCTTCCTCGATCGCGTCGAGGTGAAGGACCTGCTGTGCTACCTGCGCCTGCTGACCAATCCCAGCGACGATGCCGCCTTCCTGCGCGTGGTCAACGTGCCGAAGCGCGAGATCGGCTCGACCACGCTGGAGAAGCTCGGCCAGATCGCACAATCGCGGCATTCATCATTGCTCGATGCCACTCGTAGCGACGGCGTGCTGCGCCAGCTCACCCCGCGCCCGGCCGCAGCACTGGCCTCGTTCGCGAACCTGCTCGACGAACTGCGCAGCGCCTCGTTGCACGAGAGCGCCGCCGACCTGGTCGAACTGATCCTCAAGCGCACCGGCTACGCCGCGCAGATCGCCGCCAGCACGCCCGATGCCAGCGTGCGCGAGCGCAAGCTCGGCAACCTGAAGGAACTCGCCGACTGGTTCCGCGCGATGCAGAAGGGCGGCAATTCAGCCGGCGACCTCGCCTCGCAACTCGCCCTTTTGAGTCACGCCGACCGCGACGAACCCGGCAACGCGGTGCGCATGATGACCCTGCACTCGGCCAAGGGCCTGGAGTTCCGCTTCGTCTTCATCGTCGGTTGCGAGGACGGCACCCTGCCGCACGAAGGCGCGATCGACGAGGGCCGCATCGACGAGGAACGCCGCCTGATGTACGTCGGCATTACCCGCGCCAAGGAATTGCTGACCCTGTCATGGTCGGCGAAAACCAAACGCTACGGCGAGATCCACAACAACCAGCCCAGCCGCTTCCTGCACGAACTGCCACAGGCCGATCTGCACTGGCAGGGCAAGGACCCGGAGGCGGACAAGGAAGCCGTGCGCGAGACCGCTGAATCGCATATGGCGAAGATTGCCGCCATGCTGGCAAGCAACTGAGTTGACGATAGCCAGACATCCTTAACTCTTCCCCGTACTTGCAGTAGCCAGGCATATATCGCATCGCAGGCGTGGTCGGCCTGAAATTGCAACACCTGGCTCAGCCGATGGAGTGTCTGCGCAACTGGATCCCAGGCGCACCGACGTTGCAACGCTGCTGCAAAACCAGATGCATTCGAAAACCAACCTGGCGGGCGAAGCAGTACTCGCCACAGATCGTGCTTGTCTTGTCGTCGGGCTATTTCATGACACCGAGACCGTCATCGGCAAGTTGTCCGGGAACTGAGAGGAGCCTGTATCAGATTCGTGCAGTCATACCGCAATTCAGCAGGCACGTAACACATGCGTACAAAAAACCGGGGCTCCTCGCGGAGCCCCGGTTGCTTACACCTTCAGGCTATACAGCTTAGAACTTCTGGGTGTACTGGACGTAGATGTAACGATCGATGTCCAGCAGCGGATCCACGGCGGATGCGCTGTTGGCTCCCTCCAGGTACGCTTCGTAGGAAGTCGGCGGCTTCTTGTCGAAAATGTTTTTCACGCCAACCGAAAGCCTGCCGTTCCACGGGAAGCTGTAACGCACCTGCGCATCGTTGAATACGATCGCGCCCTTGCGGTTCGCACCCACATCACCCCAGCTCTTGCCCTCGTAGTTCGGCTGGTTGCACTCGACATCGGATTCCCAGCACACATCGCGGTAGGCACCGAAGTAGCGCATGCCCCAGGTCGCGCCCCAGTTGCCGAGCGACCAGTCAAACCCGAGGTTCGCACGCCAGCGCGGCAGACCGAACTGGCCCACATAACCCAGCACCTCGGCACCCGTCGTGCTCTGCGTGTCATAGGCCTTCAGGTAGTTGGAGTCCAGGCGAACGCTGAACTTGCCGAAGCCGAATTCCGGCAACCGGTAATTCACACCGAAATCGTAACCCTCGGTCCGCAGCATACCCAGATTGATGTTGCCGCGGCTCAGGTTTTCCACCTGATAAGTCGCGGCATTGCGGCTGAAATCATCGCAGTACGAAGCGACGTTCTGCACATAGCACTGACCCAAGACGTAGTTGGCGCTGAGAGCCGTGATCTTGTTGTCGATGCGGATGTTGTACCAATCCACGCTCACATCCAGCCCCGGCACCCACTGCGGGCTGAATACCAGACCGGCAGTACGCGTGGTGCTGAACTCCGGCTGCAGCTTGTCGTTACCCACACCGGCGTTGAACGGCGAGGTGCTCTGCGTGTTCGGCGCAGTAATTGGCAGACCCGTCGTGGCCAGCTGGCGGAAACCGGCCGGTACGCCAGCGGCAGCGCAGCTGGCTGCCACGGCGGGGTTGGTCGCCGCCGCACCGAAGCGGGCATCGCACGGATCGGTGTACTGGTCGAACGTCTGCGAACCACCACCGAACGTATCGTCCAGCGTCGGCGCACGGAAGCCCTTGGCGTAGGTACCCCGTACCAGCAGGTCGTCGATCGGCTTCCAGACCAGGCTGTACTTGTTGTTGGTGGTGCTGCCGAAATTGCTGTACTTCGAATAGCGGCTGGCGACGTCAAACGACAGTTCCTTCGCGCCCGGCAGATCCTTCAGCACCGGCACATTGAACTCGACGTAGAACTCGTTGGTGTGGTACTTGGCATTGGTGCCGCCACCTGCCAGATCCGTGCTCCAGCCGGAAGAGGACAGCTGATCGGGGCGATCGTAACCGGAGATCTGGCGGTGTTCGAAGCCCGCCGCGGCACCGAGCGGGCCGGCTGGCAGATCGAACAGGCTACCGGTGATGTTGGCTGTGTAGTCCTGCGACAGGCTCTGCTGGGTGCTCTGACCCATGGTATTGACATACTTCAGGGCTGCCGGTGTCGAGTTGCTCGGACCGCCAAGAATGTCGAACGGCACGCACGTGTCGAGCGAAATCGGGCTCGCGGCCGTACCGCACTGCACCACGCCAGCACCATTGAGGAAGGACGGCCCAAGCGCCTGGGTCAGGTTGAGCAGGTTGAGGTTACCGGTGGTGGTCTCGGTCACATCGTACTTGTTGTAGTCGAAGCCGACGTCCCAGTTCCAGGTGCGCTGGGCGACTTCGAACACGCCTTCGAGAGCGCCGTCAAAGTGATACGACTTCACGTTGCTGTCGGTGACGCGCGGCAGCTCGATGGTGCGACGATAGAAGAACAGATCCTCGCCCGGCAGCGGATTGTAGTAGCTGTCGCCGCTGATATAGACCGGGTGGACGGGCTGGCTCTGGCTGTTCAGCGGGTAGCCGGCGACCTGGCGGCGATTGTCGCGCTCGGCATACATCGCATTGGACTTGAACGAGACATTTTCGTTGAAATCGTAACGCCCCGAGGTGAAGATCGACTTCAGCTCATTGGGCGGCGTGAACATCATCTGCTGGGTCGGATTGAAGTAATCGTCCTCGGTCAGACCGTTGTGGTAGCTCGTCAGCTGGTTCGAGGGGCCTTCGGCCACACCGACGCCGTTCCACGTACCCGTGTGATTACGCACAAGGTTGACACCAGTCGGACCGCCGGTAGCCGTAACCTGACGGATGCGGCCCCACGGGCCAGTTCCGCTCAAGCCATCTTCAGCATGGTTCGGGCCATAGGTGTAGGCGGTGAGATCGCGGCTCTTCGACCAGACCACACCACCCTTGGTCATGTTGGCACCGAACATCAGCGAGGACTTCTCGCTGGAGGTGCCCAGGGTAAGGGCGTAAGACTGCTGGGTACCGTCGCCACTCTCGTTCTCGCCGACGTAGGCGGAAACCTCAGCACCGTCGTAGTGATCCTTCAGGATGATATTGACCACACCCGCAATGGCATCGGAACCGTATACCGCCGATGCGCCGTCCTTCAGGATGTCGATGCGCTCGATCAGCGATGCCGGAATGGTCGACATGTCGGTGTAACCCGCCAGGCTGCTCGCCCAACGCTTGCCGTTCACAAGAACCAGCGTGCGGTTTTCGCCGAGATTGCGCAGGTTGATGTACTGGCCACCCTGCTCCGAGTTGGAGATCAGCACGGCAGCCTTGCTGAACGTCGGAGTGCCCGCGATCGAGAGGTTCTGCAGGATGTCGCCGACATTGACCAGGCCTGTCTTCTGGATGTCAGTCTGGGTCATGGTGAACACCGGCTGCGCGGTCTCCACATCGACACTGCGAATGCGCGAACCGGTGACCGTCACGGTCTCCAGCCTCTTGGCTTTCTCCGGGCTGGCCTGATCGCCACTGTTGTCCTGGGCGAACACCGAACCGGCCGCCATGAAGGTGCCGACGGCAAGCGCAATGCGCACGGCAGACGTAAGCTTGTTATCGAGCAAATACATAAAGAAACTCCCCGAACTGCAATTAGCAAAACCTCCGAAGTCGTCCCTGCAGGGACTGGCAAACGGAGAACTTGGTGATACCAACCAACATCCTTCGTTGGATCTTGCGAAAGACGGTCCGAACTCGTCATCCGCCTGGCTTTGTGCCGCTCAAAACGTAAATACTTTCGATTCTGAGCTATGCGAAATCCTGCTCCTTCCGGAGCATGCTTAACTGGAATCAAATATTGATTTAACTTCCGAGCGACTGGACTAAATCGGCTCCCTTGCCGCCTTCAACTTCCTCGCATTGACCGCTTCTGCCTGTTTTCCCTGCAGAATATTCCTGCGTGCGGCCAATGCTAGCGCCCATGAATCAGCAGGCGCCTGGCACACAAATCGGCATCCATGATGCAAAAACCAGCAGTTCCACGCCGCTGGTCGACTCATGACGGGGTAGTTTTAACATGCGATCGAAAGATCTTGCAACATTTTCTTCACACGCACGTAAGATTGTGGCCGGTCCGTTCCTGCAGGCCGCGAAAAGACCGTCAGTTCGAGGGACGCTCAGATCAGCCTTTCTGCTACCAACTCACTCTTCAGATAGGCGTAGTAAACCGGTGCAGCGATCAGGCCGGGCAGGCCGAAGGCGGCCTCCATCAGCAACATGGCGATCAGCAGCTCCCACGCGCTGGCGTTGATCTGGGTGCCGACGATGCGCGCGTTGAGGAAGTACTCCAGCTTGTGGATCAGGATCAGGAAGCCGAGCGCGGCGACGGCAACCCCAAGCGATACCGACAGGGCGGCGACGGTGACGGCCGTGTTGGACAGCAGGTTGCCGACCACCGGCAGCAGGCCGACGATGAAGGTCAGCACCACCAGCGTCTTCGCCAGCGGTACGTGGATGCCCAGCAACGGCAGTGCACCGAGCAGGAAGATCGCGGTGAACGCGGTATTGATCAACGAAATCTTGATTTGCGCGAACACGATGTTGTGGAACGCCTCGGCCAGCCGCTGGCAGCGCTGACCCAGTGCTGCGGCCAGCGGACCGACCTGGTGTGCCGGGCGGGTGCGGCCAAGCGCGATGATCGCGCCGAGCACCAGTCCGATGAGGATGTGCACGAACACCCGCACTGCGCCCTTGCCGGCCAGCTGCAACGTCGCCGCATGTTTGCGGGCCAGCTCGACCGCGCCCTCGCGCAAGTCATCGACGCTGTCCGGCAGATGATCGACCACGATCGATGGCAATTGCTGACGGGCCTTTTCCACCAGCGGCATAAGCTGCTGCTGCCAGAGCAGCTCGGGATTGCCAATCTCGCTGCGGAAAAAGCTGATCGCGCCGAGAATCAGCAGGATCAACAAGCCCACCACGATCGCCCCCAGTGCCGCGACCACCAGCACCCGCGCACGCTCGCCGGAGATGCGCTTGCCCAACAACGGTGCCACCGCCTGCACCAGTTCGTAGACCAGCAGGCCGGACAGCAACGCCGACAGCAGGTGCAGTTCGATGACGGACAGCAACGCCGCCGCCGCCAGCAAGTAGCTCGCGTAGCGGATCACCGATGATTGCTCGCGCGATGCAGTCGTAGGGGAATTCATGCAGGTCGCAACCGTGAGTGGCAGGAGCACCAGTCTGTCAGCAGGCCACGAAAGCCGCCAACTCCGCACGACCAGCCCTGACATGCGGCTGTCGTAAACTCCGCGCATTGTCACGGCCTTTCACTCAAGGATTCCCGCATGTTCGTTCGTTTGCCCTCGGCCCTGGTCGTATGCGCCCTGCTCGTCGGCTGTGCCACCGCGCCATCGCACCCCGCCACGACGACGCCACAGACTCAGCCACCGACGACAATCCCCGCGATCGCTGCCAACGACAATCTGAATGCGGTGGCATGGACCCAGACCGCGATCGAGCACGACCTGATCTACCTGCAGACCTACCGTGACGCCGAATCGCGCCTGCTGGCCGCGCTGCACGACAGGCAGTGGGATGCCTTGGGCAAGGCCGATCGAACCACACCAATCAAGGGTCTGAAGCCGGCCGTGGTGCTGGATATCGACGAAACCGTGCTGGACAACTCGCCGTATCAGGCACGCGTGATCAGGAGCGGCGGCGAGTTCAACGAGGCCGACTGGGCAGCCTGGTGCAAGGAGGAGCAGGCCCGCGCCATGCCCGGCGCGGTCGAGTTCACCCAGTTCGCCGCAAAGCACGGCATCGCGGTGATCTACATTTCCAACCGAGCCAAGGATCTGGATCAGGCCACACTGGCCAACCTGCGCAAGGCAGGATTTCCGGTGAGCGGCCCGGAGGCCTTTCTCGGCCTCGGCACGGTGCTCGACGGTTGCGAACAGGTCGGCACCGAGAAGGGCTGCCGCCGCCAGCTGATCGGCCAGCATTACCGCGTGCTGATGCAGTTCGGCGACCAGATCGGTGACTTCGTCGACGTGCTCGCCAACACCGCCGACGGCCGCCGCAAGGCGGTCGCCGACTACCTGCCGTGGATCGGCACCCGCTGGTTCGTGCTGCCGAATCCCACTTATGGCTCCTGGGAGCCGGCGCTGTTCAACAACGACTGGAGCGCCCCGGCGCAGCAGCGGCGGCAAGAGAAGATCGACGCGCTGCGCTATCAGTGATCATGTGCGAAATATATTTGTTGTATATCATGTACTTACATAAATAAACAAAAGCGTTGCCTTAACTTTAACGAACAAATAATATCTGCCTGCCAACACCTGCTGACCAAAAACTTTGCAGGCAAGGCCATTTCCCTTCCGGCTCAGCCGGATTTCCCCGTGAGGCCTGTGCCCGCGGGGTTTTCTTTATGTGCCGCAGCAACTTTCGGCGTGAAATCCTGCGCCCGGTCTTGTTCCCTGTTGCCACGACCCTTACCCTGCCCGCTCACCGCGCCACATCGGCGCCTTCCCTGCCCGTCGCCCTATCGCGAGAGCCTTCCATGCGTCTGCCCACTCTTCGTCATGCCCTGTTGCCGCTGTTTGCCGCGCTGCTGCTGAGCGCCTGCCACGGCAAGGACGATGCCTCGCAACCAGGCGGCAGCACGCCGGAAGCCGCCCTGCAAGGCTCGATCGACCTGCTCAAGGCCAACGATCTCAATGGCCTGTGGAAGCACGCCCTGCCGCCGGCCGACTACGCCAACCTGCGCGCGGACTGGAGCAAGCAGCGGCAGAACGCGGAACCCATCACCGCGGAGGATCGCGCCAAGTTCGCCGAGACGATGCAGCAATTCACCGCGCCCGACGCCGAAAACAAACTGTATAGCGAGCTGCAGCCGAAGCTGACGGCGATGGAACAGCAATACAAGGACCAGTTGCCGGTGCTGATCAGCGTCGGCGAAGCCTTCGTGAAAAACGGTATCGCGCAGAACAAGAGCCTCACCGACGCACAGAAGGCCCAGACCAGCAGCGCGCTCGATGTGCTCACGCCATGGGCACAACAGACGCCATGGTTCGACCAGGCCAAGGCCAAACAGGCCGTCGGGGTGGCCGTGACCACGGCGCGCAAACTGGACCTCAAGAACCCGGACCAGCTGCGCAGCATGAATTTCGACACCGCGATGGCCAAGTATTCGACCGGCTTCAGCGGTGCCAAGCAGTTGTTGGCGATCTACGGTCTGTCGCTGGACGACACGCTGAACTCGGTCAAGCTCACCCCGGTATCCAGCAGCAACGGCCATGCCGTGGTGAAGATCGACTACACCCTGCTGGGCAAGCCGCTGTCGACCGAATCGACGCTGGTACAGGAGAACGGCCGCTGGTACAGCGAGGACATGCTGAACAACGTACGCAAATCGCACCAGCAGGTGAGCCAACTGCCGGCCGGCAGCGCCAGCGCACCGGCTGCTGCCGGCACCGCGCCCACTAAAGACTGAACATCGCAGCCGTTAGAATAGACGGATGCAGAATATCCATACCGCGGACTCCCCCGTACGCCAGCGCGCCCCCTGGTGGTTCAACCTGGCCGGGCAACTGTTGCAGCCCTGGGTGCGCATCCGCCGCGACCCGGCCGAGCCGGCCGCCCTGCTGCAGGCCGGCGTGCCGGTCTGCTATGTGATCGAGCGCGACGGCTTCTCCGACGCGCTGATCCTCCAGCGCGCCTGCCGCGAAGCCGGCCTGCCCAACCCGATGCAGGCACTGTCCGGCACTCGCCGTCGGCGCTCGGTGTTTGCACTGACGCGGCGCGACGGCTGGATCTTCGGCCGCAACCGCAAGCGCGCGCCAAACGAACCGTTGCGACAGCTGGTGCGCTCGCTGGAAGGCATGCCGGAACGCGACATCCAGATCGTGCCGGTGTCGATCTACGTCGGCCGCGCGCCGAGCCGTGACAGCGGCTGGTTCCGTGTGCTGTTCTCGGAAAACTGGGTGATGGTCGGCCGCTTCCGCCGGATGCTGGCCTTGTTGCTGAACGGACGCGACACCGTCGTGCATTTCTCCGCACCGGTATCGTTGCGCAGCGTACTGGCCGAATCCGGCGAACTCGCGCCGGAACGCTTCACACGCAAGATCGCGCGGGTGCTGCGCACCCACTTTCACCGCATCCGTGCCGCGGTGATCGGACCGGATCTGTCGCACCGGCGCACCGTGGTCGATGCCGTGCTGAATGCCGAACCGGTGCGTGCCGCGATCACCGCCAGCGCGGCCAAGGAAAAAATCAGCTACGCCAAGGCCTGGCGCAAGGCGCACAAGCTGGTCATGGAAATCGCCGCCGACTATTCGCACCCGGTGGTGCGCTCGGTGTCGTTCCTGCTGTCGAATTTCTGGAACAAGCTGTACGACGGCATTGCCATGCACCACTTCGACAAGGCCCGTGCCGCCGCGCCCGGTTACGAAGTGGTCTACGTACCCAGCCACCGCAGCCACGCCGACTACCTGCTGATGAGTTACCAGCTGCACGTGTCCGGCGTGGTGGTGCCGCATATCGCCGCCGGCGTGAACCTCAACCTGCCGGCGATCGGACCGATCCTGCGTCGCGGCGGTGCGTTCTTCATGCGCCGCAGCTTCACCGGCAATCCGCTGTATTCGGTGGTGTTCAAGGAGTACATGGCCCAGCTGATCGACCGCGGCGTACCGATCGAATACTTCACCGAAGGCACCCGCTCACGCACCGGCCGCCTGCTGGCGCCACGCGGCGGCCTGCTGTCGATGACCGTACGCGCCTTCCTGCGCGCGCCGCGCCGACCCGTGCTGTTCCAGCCGGTATACATCGGCTACGAGAAACTGATGGAGGGCAAGAGCTACATCGGCGAGCTCAGCGGCAAGCCGAAGGAAAAAGAATCCCTGCTCGGCCTGTTGCGCGGGCTGAAGGTGCTGCGTCAACGCTATGGTCATGTCGCGCTGAACTTCGGCGAGCCGATCGAACTGACCCCGCTACTGGACGCCGCCAGCACCGACTGGCGCGCCGCCAGTGCCGACCCGGATGCCAAGCCCGAATGGCTCAACGGCGTGGTCGACCAGCTCGCCGAAAAGATCCAGATCAACATCAATCGCGCCGCCGACGTCAATCCGATCAACCTGCTCGCGCTCGCCCTGCTGGCTACGCCCAAGCACGCGATGGCCGAGAGCGACCTGCTGGCCCAGCTTGAGCTGAGCAAGGCGCTGCTGGAGGAATTGCCGTATTCCGATCGCGTCACGCTGACCCCGATGAACCCGGCCGGGATCATCGCCTACGGCGAGCAGATGGGCTGGATCCAACGCGTGCAGCACCCGCTGGGCGACGTGCTGACCGCCAACGGCGAGCAGGCCGTGCTGCTCAGCTACTTCCGCAACAACGTGCTGCACCTCACCGCCGCCGCCGCATGGGTGGCGTGCTGCTTCCTCAACAACCGGCGCATGTCACGTGCCTCGGTGCTGCGGCTGGGCCGGATCATCTACCCGTTCATCCAGGGCGAGCTGTTCCTGGCGTGGGACGATGATGGCTTCGGCACGCAGCTGCAGGCCACGATCGACTTCTTCGTGCGCCGCGGTCTGCTCGAATCCACCGGTGATGGCCGCGTGCTGGAACGCGCGCCGGGCCAGGACGACAGCGCCTTCCAGCTGAAGGTGATTGCACGCAGCCTGATCCAGGCATTCGAGCGCTACTACATCACCATCGCCGCGCTTGCCAAGAACGGCCCGCACACGATGACCGGCGCCGAACTCGAGAACGCCTGCGCGCTCACCGCACAACGATTGAGCCTGCTCAACGAACTGTCGGCACCGGAATTCTTCGACAAGGCGCTGTTCCGCGGCTTCATCCAGAAGCTGCGCGAGCGCCGCGTGGTGTGGACCGACGACGCCGGAAAGCTCGACTACGACAGCGCACTGGACGGCATCGTACGCGACGCCCGGGTGATCCTGTCGCGCGAGGTGCGCCATTCGATCCTCAAGATCACGCCTGGCGGCAACGAGAAGGATATGTCGCAGGGCAACGTCGAAGAAGCGCGTCTGCAATCGGGGCTTGCTGAGACAGCAAACATCAGTGAAGAGCTGCACGAGCGACATGTAATCGCCGAACAGCAGGAACATGCGCCGATGGATAGCGAGAAATCCTGAGCGTGCTATGCATGGGATCTGGATTCCTTCTACTTGCCGAATCTCATCGACCGCACACAACAAGTACCCATTTCCAGCATCCTTCAGAAACCATCGCCTGCTGGTTGCATGGCATCGACATGGACCGACACCATGCAACCAGCAGTTGATCAGAAGCTGTATTGCGCACCCGCACTAAGCACACTGGCCCTGGTGCCCCCTCCCGCGATCTGGCCGTCCAGATTGGCGAACCACGACCAGTGGTTATCCAGCATGGTGCTGAGGCCTATGCCGATCCAGCCTGAATTCCGCGGCGAATTCACGCCTTCCAGTTGAAACGTTGCATCCGGCGCACCGGCATAGGCGGCGGTGAAGCCAAGATCGCTACCGGCCAGGATGTGCTGGTACAAGGCAAAGCCCTTGATCGACATCTGGCCGCCATTCCAGATCCAGTGATAGGCGATACGTGCACCGATCTGGGCATTGCTCTGATTGAAGTCTTTACTACCTGCCGCTATGCCAAAGCCACCCGCACCCTGCTCGGCAATCGTGCCACGCGAAAGATATCCATCACCCAATGACACGAATGGCGTAGTCGTCCACGCGTCCGATCGGGCGTTGTAACCTGCCTCCAGATAGGCCGAGTCCATGCGGTCATGGCGCGTGCTGTAGATAGCCGCTGGCGTGGTGCCGAGATCTGCCCACCGACTGACGGTACTGGAAATCGAGTCCTGACCAAGCCGACCGGAGAGGTACACGTTGTTCTGCGCCCACTTGCCGTACAACATCCCGCCCGTACTGCGCGAACTGCTGGTACCGCCCTGCATGGTGTAGGTGGAACCAAGGCGGTTCCAATCCAGCCCGGCACCGAGGTTGAAAGAGTCGGAAAGAGCAACATCGTAGCCAATGACGGCCCCACCACCCGTGTAGCTGCCCGTGGCGTAACCGCTGCGCGCGATATCGCCACTCGCACCGGTACCCTGGAACCACGCACCCTGCTGCGAACCGCCATTACCGATATCGGTCAGGCGGTCGGCCACTGTGCGATTCACGATGCCGGCCTGTTCGAACGTCAAGCCTTGCGACGATGCCAGCAGCTGACCGGACAGGCTGTTGATCGATGCTGCCGCTTCCGCAATCGAATCCACACGCAGGAAGTCGCCAGCGGCGTTGAGGAACGCCTGATGTGCCACAGGATCGGACACCGCCCAAGTATTCGCCTGGGCCAATGCCGTCTGGATGTGGTGTGCTGTCTGCTGTGTCGTGGCGACATTCGGCATCGATGCTTTTGCTACATCAGAAACCGATTGATTCGTAAGAGTTACATCGACATTTAATGGTGTATAGCTCAAGCTGCCAGTGGTGAATACCCCACCCTCAACTGTCAGCGATCCGAACTGACCGAACACGCCGAATTCGGTCTCCAATAACGACCCATTGCTAGTCGGATACATGCTGGGCAAAACAACCACCGTGGCGCTTGAGTTGTTTAGAGTCGCTCGTCCTTGGACTTGTACACTCCCCCCGTTTCCCCCCATCTGAAAGATGGTGTTTGCCGTTGAAGACGTCGTGTAGTTACCGCTGATCTGCAGCATTGAAGCGTTCGATGGCGGCCGGGTATCGACGATTCCGCTACTCGTGATGTTTCCCATGACGAAACCCGACGCTTGCAACGTTGCGCCTTGAGCTACTGATATAGCTGATGTACTCAGCATACTCACCATATTCTGCGTGATAAATGTCCCGCCGTTAACCTGTATGCCGCCAGTGAAACCATCGCTCCCGGTAATCTTGAGCGTGCCACCATTCACCGTAAGATTGCCAAAACCATCCGATCCGGTCAGCGTGAGTGAACCACTACCGTCCAGCTGAAGGCTGCCGGTGCCGCTCATATTGTTGGAGAACGTCGCCGATTGGCCAACAGGAATGTTCACGTCGAATACGCCCCAATTGAGCTGACCGGGACCATTGACCGCCGCAGCCGCATTCACGAGTCCATAGCCGTACAGCGCGGGGGTGTTCTGTAAGAGTGGGGTGGCTGTCCCCAACAATGTTTCCTGCACGTTCGTCGCCGTGAAGAACGGGAAACGCTGCCACACCAGCGCCGCCACGCCGGTGACCACCGCAGCAGCGCCTGAGGTACCGTCCCCGGCTCCCGTCGAGAACACCGTACCGGTTACAGGTGTGAAGTAGGTGTAGCCAGGAGCCGCCAGGCACCATGATGCCGCCACGCCGCAGGCGTTGGACGTGGAATCAAGGCCCGTCACCTGCCCGCTGGAATTCAATGCCACGTTGACTACGGTGAGCCAGTTCTGTTGGAGACTTGTCTCGTAATAGGGCAACGCCGATTCCACACTGGGCTGCGCGTTGCCATTGTTGCCGGCCGCCCAGACCATCAGCTGGCCATTGCCGGCAGTCGAGGAGAAGGTCGAGTAGTCCTGCGTGACATGGGAATCCGTGGCAGTGACACTGGTGATCGGCGTACTGCTGCCATAGGAGTTGTTGATCAGCTTGACGCCCTGTGCGGTCAGATCGGACAGTGCCTGCGGTACCAGATTGAGGTCGACGTTGCCTGAGCCGTCGCCCACCCGCGCCATATACAGCGAGGACTGCGGCGCCACGCCACCGTAGTTGTAGGACCCGCCGGAACCGTCCGCGTTCGCCGTGCCGCCGATGATCTCGGCCATGACCGTACCGTGGCCATAGGGGTCCTGCGGCGTCGTATTGGTGGGATCGACGTAGTCCTTGAACCAAGTGATGCGATTTACGAGTGCGGGATTGTCTGCTTGCACACCCGAATCGAGAATGCCTACTTCCACGCCCTGCCCCTGATTACTGGTCGGACTACCGCCGATCGCCCACGCCTGCGGAACGTTTTCCGGATCAAGCTGGCTGGGGTTGTAGTAAGACGGCGGCTGCGCGGGCGGTGGTGCGGGCGGTGGTGCGGGCGGTGGTGCAGGCGGTGGTGCGGGCGGTGGTGCAGGCGGTGGTGCAGGCGGTGGTGCAGGCGGTGGTGCAGGTGCGGCGGGAGTCGGCCGGACATTGCTGCCGCCTCCGCCTCCGCCTCCGCAAGCTGTCAATGTACTTGCCAACGCAATTGCCACTGCGAAAGCGACTGTATTGTGACGGTCAAGCAAGCTCATCGATACAGCTCCATGCTTTGAATGTGTGGATGCAGAACGTCGCAAGACGTGCAGGCTTTGTGCGGTATCGACAACAGGCGAAATCGGGATACGCGCACTCCTCAGCGCCCGATTGCTGTTCGCTGTTGGTGATATGCACTTTGCAGTTAGTGGACGGAATTGACGCAGCGGTTTCAGCGCAAGACAGTTGCCAGGAAGTGCCCCCGCAAGACTGAAGTCGACTTTCTTGCCCGACGACGTGTATCCCGGCGCTGGCATGAGTAGTGCGAGGCTGAAGCATCAGCAGTCGATCCTTCGAAATCCCGGAATGAAATAAACAGACGGAAGTGGCCCGTTTATCCGATCTAATTCGTTTCCCTAGGTACTCATCGCCCGTCACACCGCGCAATCGACCCGACTGGTTCACCTGGAGGGCAAACCAGCGAGGTCAAAACTGGGTGAACTCATGCCGTAAGTCCCGCACTCTCGTGCTCGTGCAGTGCTTACGTATACCGCCCTGTTTCCTGCGATACAGCGCAAATTTAATGCGCCAATCGAGGCCCCTGTTTGATCCAATATGCTACACGGTTACATGATCCGGCAATATCCGCGACGAGGCCATAACTAAGTCGCAAATAAATGCGAATTACAGTGAATTCCGCATTATTTTTCGATACACCCGGAATGCCAACCCAAAGACATAAGCAGATACTGCCTGCTGCCTGCCCAGCGCGAAAATGAAAACAGGTTCTGATTGCACTACCGCTCCGCATCAAGCAGCGTTGCTCGCGCAATAAATATATCGGCCAAAAAACGTTCCCGACAAACCCGAGGCACTCTTCATCCTCAGGGTCACTTCTGGCCGCAGCAAGAACGAATCGAGCACGGCGATATACCCACCGCGCAAGATGCAATGCGACTGCCAATGGACGGATCGCCGTCCTGAATGTCGGGGTGACGCAGATCGCCAAGCATGCTTAAGATGGTTGCCTATCCTACGGAAAGACCATCCATGACCATGCGCCGTGCACTCGTCTTTGCTGCCATCGCCCTGTCGCTACCAGCCACTGCGATGGCCACCGACGCTACGATCCATCGCGACGTGAGCGTGCTGCACTGCGCGCGCCTGCTCGACACTGCCGCCGGCAGGATGCTTGGCGAGACGAGCGTGATCGTCGACAACGGTCGCATCAAGGAGCTGCATGCCGGCGCGGTGGACATCGAGCCGTATCGGAAAGATGCCGTCGCGGCCGGTGGCTCGTTTCAGTACATCAACCTGCCCGACTCGACCTGCCTGCCCGGCCTGATCGACAGCCACGTCCATCTGACCATGCAGTTCAGCCGCTCCACCTACAGCGACAAGTTCCGCCTCAATCCCGCCGACTATGCGATCCTGAGCACGGTCTACGCCAAACGCACGCTGATGGCCGGCTTCACCACGGTGCGCAATCTCGGCGACGAGCACAACGAATCCATCGCGCTGCGCAATGCGATCAATGCCGGCACCGTGCCCGGACCGCACATCTTCAGCGCCGGCCAGTTCATCGGCACCACCGGCGGCCACGCCGATCCTACCAACGGTTTCCGCATGGATCTGGCCGGCGATCCCGGCCCGAAGGACGGCATCATCAATTCGCCCGAAGATGCCTGGAAGGCGGTGCGTCAGCACTACAAGGACGGCGCCGACCTGATCAAGATCATGCCCTCCGGCGGCGTGCTCGATGAAAGCAGCAGCGCCGACAATGCGCAGATGACGATCCCGGAGATCCAGGCCGTCGTCGCCGCGGCGCACGACTATGGCTTCACCGTGGCAGCGCACGCGCATGGCGCCGAGGCGATCCGCCGCGCCATCATCGGCGGGGTGGATTCGATCGAGCACGGCACCTTCATGGACGACGCCGACATGAAGCTGATGAAGGAACACGGCACCTGGTATGTGCCGACCATCATCGCCGGCAAGTTCGCCGAGGAAAAAGCAAAGGAAGGCTGGTATCCGCCGCAGGTCACCGCCAAGGCGGAACAGGTCGGGCCGATCATCCAGGCTACCGCCGGCAAGGCCTACAAGGCCGGTGTCAAGATCGCGTTCGGCACCGATGCCGGCGTCTATCCGCACGGCGAGAACGCGAAGGAGTTCGAGTACATGGTGCAGGCCGGCATGCCACCGATGTTCGTGCTGCAGGCCGCCACCATGCATGCCGCCGAACTGCTGCACAAGCAGGACCAGTTGGGTCGGATCGCGGTTGGCCGCGGCGCCGATGTGATCGCGGTGCCGGGCAATCCGCTCGATGACATCACCACCATGCAGCATGTCAGCTTCGTGATGAAAGACGGCGTGATCTACAAGGAAGCGGGCAAACCGGTAGTCGAGTAACCCATGCATCGACGGCTCCCGTTGCAGGTTGGGGCAACACGCCACTGGAGAAGGTCGGTTTACAGAGGAAACCGGCCCGATCCTGTAGCATTACGCCCATGAACGAACAGCCCAAAACCACCCATTTCGGCTTCCGCGATGTGCCGGTCGGCGACAAGCAGAAGCTGGTCGGCCAGGTATTCACCTCAGTCGCACGCAGTTACGACCTGATGAACGACCTGATGTCGTTTGGCGTCCATCGGCTGTGGAAGCGCCACTTCGTGGCCGTCAGCGGCGTACGCCGCGGCGATCGCGTGCTGGACCTGGCCGGCGGCACCGGCGACATCGCCGCCCTGCTGAAACCCGTCGTCGGCGACGAGGGCGAAGTCGTGGTCGGCGACATCAACGCGGCGATGCTCGGCGTCGGCCGCGACCGCATGACCGACCGCGGCCTGGTCTCCGGGCTGCGCTGGGCGCAACTCAATGCCGAAGTATTGCCGTTTCCGGACAACTCGTTCGATGCGGTGACGATGGCGTTCGGCCTGCGCAACGTCACCGACAAGGACAAGGCGCTGGCCGACATCTGCCGCGTGCTCAAGCCCGGCGGCCGCCTGCTGGTGCTGGAATTCTCGAAGGTACAGAGCGAACTGTTCGGCAAGCTCTACGATTTCCACTCGTTCAAGGTATTGCCGAAGCTCGGCCAGCTGTTCGCCGGCGACGCCGACAGTTACCAGTACCTGGCCGAGTCGATTCGCAAGCATCCGGATCAGGAAACGCTCAAGGGCATGATGGAGCGTGCCGGCTTCGGCCGCGTCGAAGTGCGCAACCTCAGCAACGGCATCGTGGCGATCCACCGGGCGTACAAGCTCTGACACAACCGGTTCGCGCACCGACCTCATCAAAATCGACCGAGTCGAAGTCCATGCCGAACCGCTACCGCCTGCTTGCCGCCACTGCCGCCGCCATCGGCTGGCTGGCACTCGCGCTGCAATTGCTGCTGTCGATCCAGCTGACCAGCGCCAGCGGGCAAGGCGCGCTGACCGGCGTGTGGCTTTATCTCGGCTACTTCACCATCCTGACCAATGTACTGGCGGCAATGGCGCTGACGGCAGCTGCGCGCGGATTGCACGGGGCAGTCACCCGCTTCTTCGGGCGCGCCGATGTGCATACCGCGATCGCGATGAGCATCGTCATCGTCGCGGCGATCTACAACCTGTTGCTGCGCCAGCTGTGGCACCCGCACGGCTGGCAGATCGTTGCCGACAACACCTTGCACGTCGTGATGCCGGCGTTGTTCCTGCTGCACTGGTGGCTGGCGATTCCAAAGGCAACGTTGCGCTGGTCGCAGGTCATCGTCTGGCAGGCGTACCCGGCCGTGTATTTCGCCTATGTGCTGATACGCGGCGCGGTGAACGGCTGGTATCCGTATCCATTTCTCGACGTCACCACGCTCGGTTACCTGCACGTGCTGATCAATGCGTGCGCGGTGCTGCTGGTGTTCGTCGTGGTGGCATTGCTGCTGGTCTCACTGGGGCGCCGACAGGTGCAGCGATCCATCAAGGTCGCTGCATTGCCGCCACAGCCCTGACACGACGAGCGTATCAGCCTGCCGGTGCGCGTAGATCCTGCAGCACCGTGCCGCCGGACTTCCTCACCTCGTCCTCGTGCTCCGGGTCGCGCCAGGTCTCCTGCAACGCATCCGCGTACCAGCGACGCATAGCCGGCAGCTCGCGCAGGCGCTGCGCGTAAGCGGCGGCCGCATCGTCCATCACCAGATGGTAGGTCTGGATGCGAAAAGCCACCGGCGCGAAGAAGGCATCGACGGCGCCGAATGCACGGCCCGCCAGAAACTGTCCGCCGAAGCGAGTGAGCCCTTCGCCCCATAACTCGTTGACACGCGCGATATCGGCGCGCAGCGCCGTCGGCCAATCATCCGGCAGCCGCATGCGCAGGCCGCAGTTCATCGCGCAATGCGTGCGCAGGCCATCAAAGCCCGAGTGCATCTCGGCGACGGCGCAGCGCGCCCAGGCGCGCGCCTGGGGATCGGCCGGCCACACGCCCGGATGCCGTTCGGCCAGGTATTCGGCGATCGCCAATGAATCCCATACCACCGTATCGCCATCATGCAGGCATGGCACCTTGCCATTCGGCGAGAATGCGCGGAAGGCGCTCCAGCTCGATCCCGTACCGGGCGCGAATTGCACCAGCCGCTCGTGAAACGGAATGCCTAGTTCGCTCAGCAGCACCCATGACCGCAACGACCACGACGAATAGTTCTTGTTGGCGATATGAAGCTCGTACATCCGCGGTCCTCTGCTGTATCGCTCAGGGATTCAACCAGGCTTGCGCACCTCGGCGGCCCCCACCGACGGTACCACCGTTGCAGAACGCCTGCGCGCATTCGCGAGCACCACACCGGCCACGGTGACCACGCCGCCAACGAGGGTCAGCACACCGGGACGCTCGCCCAGCCATACCCAGCCGATCAGCACCGCGATCGGCGGCGAGAAATAGATGAAGCTGGACACCTGCGAAACAGGGGCACGACGCAGTGCCGCGTTCCACGCCAGGTAACCGACGAAGGTGGGCGCGATGCCCAGCCACAGCAACGCGGCGATATGCGACCACGGCGCGCTCGTCAGCGCATGCGGCAAACCAGTGCCGAACGGCAGCGCGCCGAGCGTGCCGGCGAAGAACGTGAACGCGGTGACGCCGATCATGCTGTTGCGCGCGAACAACGGCTTCTGGCCCACAAAATAGATCGCGCACGCGAGCACGCTGACCAGCACCAGCGCGGCCATCGGCTCGAACTTCACGTCCTTGCCGCTGGCCAGCACCACCAGTACCACACCGACAAAGGCCACGCCGAGACCGGCCAGCGTACGCGGCGGCAGGCGTTCGCGCAGCCAGACCGCCGAGACCGCCGCGGTGGCCGCGGGCACCAGCGAGATCAGGATCGCCGCGGTGCCGCTGGCGATGCGCGTTTCCGCGTAGTTGAGGCACAGGTGGTAGACGGTCAGCCCGATCACGCCGAGCAGGGCCAGCTGCGGCCAGTCGCGCCGTGCCGGCAGTGGCACCCGCTTCACCACCAGCAGCGCCGCGAAACACAGCGAACCGATCGCCAGCCGCGCGAGCGCCACTTCGCCCGGCGTGAACGAGGCCAGCGCATAGGCAATCGCGGCATAGGCCGACGACCAGGTCAGCAACGCGATGCCGATGTAAAAAAGTGCACGCCCGTCAAGGCGCTCCGAGGTGTCCATGCAGGCGAATTCCGGTGTGGGGAAGTGCGCATCCTAGTCTTGGCGATGGCGCCGAGGAATAATGCATCGAATCGCTTTCCCGATGTTTCGCCGTCGAACGAATCAACCAGCAAGCAACCCTGCCTTGGAATCGAAAGTCATGGACACAAAGCCGGAACTGGACAGCAAGGACTGGCAATTGCTGGAGGCGCTGCAGCTGGACGCCCGCCTGGGCTATGCCGAGCTGGGTCGCAAGGTACGGCTGTCCGCGCCGGCGGTGGCCGAGCGGGTGAAACAGCTGGAGGAAGCCGGCGTGATCAGCGGCTATCGCGCCACAGTCAATCCGAAACGGCTGGGTTACGGGATCAGCGCGATGATCCGACTGCGCTGTGATGGCATCACCTGCGCGCGCATCGGCAGCCTGGTGGCCGACATCCCCGAGGTACTCGAGTGTCGGCGCCTGGCCGGCGAAGACTCCGCCCTGCTACATGTGGTGGCGATGTCGATCAACCACCTCGAATCGGTGCTCGACCGCCTGCTGAAAACCGGTGCCAGTACCAGCACCACTACCCTGATCGTGCTGCAGACGCCGCACGAGAACCGCCCGCTGACGCACGCGATGTGGAATGCCGCGCACGCGATGTCGAGCATGTGATGCCATCCTCAGGTGCCACGTACGCCTGCGAATTTGGACGTCCGGCCAACCACCCAGTACTTTTGTCACGGTCGCCGTCGTAGTCAGGCACGCATACTCCGTCACTGGTTCGTTGAGATGGGGTTCCCATGCGCCACCTGATTTCCCTGCTGCTGGCCGGCGCGCTTGCGCTTGTGCCGTTGACTCCCAGCCATGCCGACGAGGCGCCTGCGGCAACCAAGGCCAGCACAGACAAGCACCATGGCGCCGGTGACGCCAAGGGTGACGCCAAGCCCGCCGATACCGAAAGCGCCATCCGTACGCAGCACAGCGTCAGTATCGGTGGCCATACGATCAAGTACACCGCCACGGCGGGCACGCTGATCATCCGCGACGACAAGAACGAACCGCAGGCCAGCGTGTTCTACGTGGCGTACACCGTCGATACCGGCAAGCCCGGGAAGCGCCCCGTGACCTTCCTCTACAACGGCGGCCCCGGCTCCTCCAGCGTATGGCTGCACATGGGTTCGTTCGGCCCGATGCGGATCGAGACCGG
Organism: Rhodanobacter koreensis; assembly: GCF_054782855.1. NCBI lineage: Bacteria > Pseudomonadati > Pseudomonadota > Gammaproteobacteria > Lysobacterales > Rhodanobacteraceae > Rhodanobacter > Rhodanobacter koreensis. The sequence continues at coordinate 768,452 of NZ_BAAGRR010000001.1, forward strand.
CAGCCCGGAGGCAACCGCGCCGCCGCCGTACCACCTGGTGCCGAACAACGACAGCCTGCTCGACAAGACCGATCTGGTCTTCATCGACGCCGTCGGCGCAGGCTATTCGCGCCCGCTCGGCAAGGCCACCGGCAAGGACTTCTGGGGTGTCGATCAGGACATCTCCGCGTTCAGCCGCGCGATCCAGCGCTACGTCAGCATCAACCAGCGCTGGAACTCGCCGAAGTTCCTGTACGGCGAAAGCTACGGCACCACCCGCTCCGCCGCACTGGTCGATGCGCTGCAGGACAAGGGCATGGCGTTCAATGGCGTGATCCTGATGTCGTCGATCCTCAACTACGGCATCCGCATCCCCGGTTACGACGAAAGCTACGTCGGCTACCTGCCGAGTTTCGCCGCGGCCGCGTGGTATCACGACAAGATTCCAAACAAGCCGGCCGACCTGAAAACCTTCCTCGACCAGGTGCGCGCCTGGGCCGCAGGCCCGTATGCCTCCGCGCTGGCGCAGGGACAGAACCTCCCGGCCAGCCAGGTCGATGCGATCGCGACCCAGATGGCCGCGTATACCGGCCTGTCGGTGCAGTACGTCAAGGAGGCCAACTTGCGCGTCGACCCCAGCCGCTTCCGCAAGGAACTGCTGCGCGACCAGCGCCTCACCCTGGGCCGCTACGACAGCCGCTTCACCGGCACCGACCCCGATGCGGCCGGTGAGACACCGGACTACGACGCCTCCGACGCCGGCATCAGCGGTGCCTTCGTCAGCGCGTTCCACGATTACCTGGACCAGCAGCTGCACTACCACAGCGATCTGGATTACCGCCCCACCTACGGCGAGATCATCAAGACCTGGGACTGGAAGCACAAAGCCGCCGACATGCGACGCCCATTGCCGCTGGCGTATGTGGCCGGCGATCTCGCCCATGCGATGCGCACCAATCCCAACCTCAAGGTGCTGTCGGTCAACGGCTACTACGACTTTGCCACGCCGTTCTTCATCACCGAATACGACCTGGCGCACATGAACCTCGACCCGTCGCTGCGCGGCAACCTGCAATTCCTGTACTACCCCTCGGGACACATGATCTATCTCAACACCGACGCGCTGAAGCAGCTCAAGACCGATCTCGTCCCCTTCTACGACCACGCCGCTCCGCAGCGCTGATACGGAACTACCTACCATGCGCCTATCCCGTTTCTCTCCGTTCGCCCTCGCGCTGCTGCTGATCTTCGGCAGCCCTGCCCACGCCGACGATGACGCGCCGAAGGATGCCGCCAAGACGGCGCAGGCCGACAAGGACGGCAAGAAGGACGAGCTGCCGGTTCCGCCCGAACGCAGCGTGGTCAGCAAGCACAGCGTGCGCATCGGCAACCGCACGGTCAGCTACAAGGCCACCGCCGGCACCCTGCTGATCAAGGACGACAAGGACAAGCCGGCTGTCAGCATGTTCTATGTGGCCTACACGGTCGACGGTGGCAAGCCGGGCAAGCGGCCGGTGACCTTCATGTACAACGGCGGCCCCGGCTCCTCCAGCATGTGGCTGCACATGGGCTCGTTCGGTCCGGTGCGTGTGGCCAACCGCGGCGACCAGCCGATTCCGCCGCCGCCGTATGAAACCGTGCCGAACGACTACAGCCTGCTCGACAAGACCGACCTGGTCTTCATCGACGCGCCGGGCACCGGCTACTCGCAACTGGTTGGTGCCGCCAAGGGCAAGGATTACTACGGCGTGGACCAGGACGCCGACGCGTTCGCGAAGTTCATCACCCGTTACGTCAGCGACAACCATCGCTGGAACTCGCCGAAGTACCTGTTCGGCGAGAGCTACGGCACCACCCGCTCGGCCGTGCTGGTGAAGGTGTTGCAGGAACAGGGCATGGAATTCAACGGCGTCGTGCTGATGTCCTCGATCCTCGATTTCAACGTGTGGTCCAGCACCGGTGTCGACCACGCCTACATCGTCAACCTGCCCAGCGAAGCGGCGATCGCCTGGTACCACAACAAGGTGCCCAACAAGCCTGCCGACCTCGCCAGCTTCCTCGCCGGGGTGCGCCATTTCGCCAGCACCGACTACACGCTGGCGCTGGCCAAGGGCGATGCGCTCGAACCGGCCGAGGCCGACCGTATCGCCAACCAGTTGAGCCAGTACATCGGCCTGTCGCCGACCTACATCAAGGAAGCGAACCTGCGCATCGATCCCAGCCGCTTCCGCAAGGAGCTGCTGCGCGACCAGCGCCGCACGGTCGGCCGTCTGGACGGCCGTTTCGAAGGCATCGACCCGGATGCCGCCGGCGAGACGCCGGATGGCGATGCCGCCAGCGACGCTGCCACCGGCGCCTATCTGGCCGCGTTCAACCAGTACGCCGCCACCGAACTGAAATACACCACCGACCACACCTACCTGCCCAACAACTACGGCGTGATCAACCGCGGCTGGGACTGGAAGCGCAAGGAAGGTCACGGCTTCACCCAGGCACCGTACGTCGGCACCGACCTGGCCGCCGCGATGCGTCGCAATCCGCACCTGAAGGTGTTTTCGGCCAATGGCTACTACGATCTCGCCACGCCGTTCTATGCCACCGAGTTCGACCTCGGCCATCTCGGTCTCGACCCGGCCATCAGCAAGAACATCGAATTCGGCTTCTACCCGTCCGGGCACATGATCTATTTCGACGTGGATGCACTGAAGCAGGTCAAGGCGGATCTGGCGCGCTTCTACGACGAGACTGCGCCACAATCCTGACTAGTCTCCACCAACTCGCTCGATGACGCACAAGCCCACCGACCCGCAACCGCCGGTGCCCGACGAGGCACCGGCCAATCCCGAACGCCGACGCCTGCTCGGCAGCATCGCGCTGGCCGGCGCGGCGCTGACCCTGGGTAGCTGCCGGCTCGACGGCAGCCGTGCGACGGCGTCCGGCAGCAGCGAACCCTCGGCCGATGCACTCGACGCCCTGCTGCGCCGGCACATCGGGCATGTAGTGGTGCTGTACGCCGAGAACCGCAGCTTCAACAACCTGTTCGCGCACTACCCGGGACTTGCGCAGCCGCTGAAGGATCTCGGCTCGCCCGAATATCGCCAGCGCGACCGCGATGGCAGCCTGCTCGATACCCTGCCACCGATCTGGGGCGGCCTGGCGCCGCATGCGCAGACCGTCGATGGCAGGCACTACCAGATCGACGAACACGCCATCACCGGCCTGCCCAACCGCCCGTTTGCACTGCGCACGCCGGAGGGCGCATCGCTACCGCAAGGTGTGATCACCCGCGACCTGGTGCATCGCTTCTACGAGAACCAGCTGCAGATCAACGGCGGCAGGAACGACGGCTTCGTCGCCTGGGGCAACACCGGCGCGATGGTGATGGGCCATTACGCCGACAGTGCAGCCAACCTGCGGCTGTGGCAGCTCGCGCGGCAATACACCTTGTGCGACAACTTCTTCATGGGCGCCTTCGGCGGCTCGTTCCTCAACCATCAGTACCTGGTCGCCGCGCAGCCGCCGTTCTACCCGAACGCGGACCAGCGGCCCGGAAAATTCCAGCTCGCCCAGATAGAAGGTGACGATCCCACCGGGATCCGTCCGGTACTGACAGAGAACTCGCCGCTCAGCGCGATGCAGGGCCGCGCGAAATTCGCCTCGCCCGACGCGCTGACACCGGACTTCTGGGCGGTGAACACGATGGGTCCGGCCTACGCGCCAGCCCATACCCACGCCAGGGACAATCCGCTGCTGGCCGATCCCGACAGCCCGACCACCCTGCCGCCGCAGGTGCACCGGACCATCGGTGATGCCCTGTCGGAAGCCGGCATCGACTGGGCCTGGTACGCCGGCGCCTGGCAGCTCGCGCTGGACGGCCATGGCGACGGCGACCACCACGTGTTTCCGGAGGTCCCGAATTTCCAGATCCACCACCAGCCGCTCAACTACTTCCGGCAGTTCGCACCCGGCACGCCGGCGCGGCAGCAGCACCTGCGCGATGCCGGCATCGGCGAGAGCGCCGACAGCAATCACTTCATCGCCGCGATCGAGGCCGGCACGCTGCCGCCGGTGTCGTTCTACAAACCGCAGGGTGACCTGAACATGCACGCCGGCTATTCCAGCGTGGAGGCGGGCGACCGCCACCTCGCCCAGGTGATCGAGGCGCTGCAGAAAAGTCCGCAATGGCCACACATGCTGGTGGTAGTCACGGTGGACGAGAATGGCGGATGGTGGGATCACGTGGCGCCGCCCAGGGGCGATCGCTGGGGACCGGGCTCGCGCATCCCGGCGCTGATCGTGTCGCCGTTCGCGAAGAAGGGCTTCGTCGATCACACCATCTACGATACCGGCTCGATCCTGCGCTTCATCACCCGCCGCTTCGGCCTGCGGCAGCTGCCCGGCCTCAAGCTGCGCGACGAGGCGATGATCGCCGCCGGCGGACCGCCGCCCGGCGATCTCACCGCGGCGCTGCAATTCGACGCTGGCTGATCGCGTCTCCTCAGCTCCATCGCCTTACCGGAACCATCACGATGCGCGAGATGTACCCCGAGATCGAGCCGTACCGGACCCATCGCATCGCGGTCGATTCGCTCCACACGCTGTACGTGGAGGAATGCGGCAATCCCGCCGGCCTGCCGGTGATCTTCCTGCACGGCGGCCCCGGCGCGGGACTGGCGGCCTATCACCGACGCTTCTTCGACCCGACGCGCTACCGCATCGTGCTGTTCGACCAGCGTGGTGCCGGGCGCTCCACGCCATTTGCCGATCTCACCGACAACACCACCTGGCACCTGGTCGCCGACATCGAGGCGATCCGCGAGCAGCTCGGCATCGAACGCTGGGTGGTGTTCGGCGGATCGTGGGGTTCCACGCTGGGACTGGCCTATGCGCAGGCGCACCCCGAGCGCGTGCTCGGCCTGGTGCTGCGCGGCATCTTTCTGTCCCGGCCGGCAGAGATCGGCTGGTACTTCGAGGAAGGCGGCGCGTCATGGATCCTGCCGGAGAAATGGCAACGTTACGCCGCGGCGGTCCCGCCGGAGGAACGCGGCGAGATGGTGGAAGCCTACTGGCACCGGCTCAACTCGGACGACGAAGCGGTACGACTCGCCGCGGCACAGGCCTGGGGCGCGTGGGAAGGCGGCGGCATCACGCTGGAAGAAAGTCCGGAAACCGAGGCGAGCTTTGCCGCGCCCGACGTGGCACTGAGCCTGGCGCGCATCGAGGCGCACTATTTCCGCCATCACGGCTGGCTCGAACCCGGCCAGCTGCTGCGCGACGTGGCGAAGATCCGCCACATCCCCGCCACCATCGTGCACGGCCGCTACGACATCATCTGCCCGGCGAAGAGTGCGTGTGAACTCGCTGCCGCGTGGCCGGAAGCCGACTTCCACATCGTGCTGGCCGGACATGCCGCGTCGGAACCGGCGATCGTCGATCAACTCGTGCAGGCCACTGACAAGCTGGCCGATCGCTACTGCTGACCTTAAATTTGCCTGTACCGACCTTGCGAAATAAGTGGGCACATCTATGAGTTGCGAGGCACCCTGACTGGATTCGGCCTGCCTAGGCGAAGGCATACGAGCAACCCCATACGGCTGGCTCATCATCGGATTGCCCAGTACCACCACTACAGCCAGTGCGTTTCACCGCACTGGCCTTGCGACGCTCACGACGGCCACGCCTCAGCAAGGTCGACGCCAAACGCTGCAAGCTGTTGTGACCTACTTGTGCGGCAACATTCATTGCCCGGCGCACGTGCCCTCGCGTCGCGACAATCACAACCGCCGAAGCGATTTCAAAGTAAAACATCATGTCGCCCGCAAACACAAAAGCGAAATCAATCGAAGCAATTTGCGCAAAGGCAATCGTGAGGATCAACAATCCGGCGAAAAGGACAACGCGCCTGAAAGTGAGCTGCCCAAGAAAAATCGCAACCGCCACGACCAGGTTCAACCATAGCCAGTCACCCAGCGCACATGGCCAATCAATCGTCAGTTTTCGCCACAAATCCATCTACATCTCCTTAGATCTTCGCCACATCAGCGGCATCAACCCTAAAGCCCAAACGTTCATGCAGCCCTTATAGACGACCGGAAACACTCACGCTACAGCCGCGTTCGATCGGCAACTGAGAATCGGGATATTGCCTGGACATATTCAGCACAGGCGGCCACGGACACGTCGATGGCATACTCAGCGCTTTCGGTTTCCCCTTTGTGCCGGAGTTTTCCATGCGCCTGCTTTCCACCGTTGCCCTCAGCGCGTTCGTGCTGCCGCTGGCCGCCCATGCCGCCGACCCGCACTCCTATGCCCAGCCCGAACAGGTGGTCGTGACCCATCTGGATCTCGATCTCAAGCTGGACTTCCCGCACCGGCAGCTGGACGGCCAGGCCACCCTGAAGCTGGACTGGAAGAACCCGGAGGCACCATCGCTGGTGCTGGACACCCGCGACCTGAAGATCGCGAAGATCGAGGCGCTTGCAGCCGACGGCAAGACCACGCCGCTGAAATACGCGCTGGCGCCGTGCGACAAGCAGCTCGGCAGCAAGCTGACCATCGCCACACCGAATCACCCGGCACAGGTGCGCATCGTCTACACCACCTCGCCGGATGCTTCCGGCCTGCAATGGCTGACCCCGGCGCAAACGGCTGACAAGAAGCTGCCCTTCATGTTCTCGCAGTCCGAGTCGATCCATGCGCGCTCGTGGGTGCCGCTGCAGGATTCACCGGCGATCCGCTTCACCTATGACGCCCACGTCAGCGCGCCGAAAGACGTGCGCGTGGTGATGAGTGCACTCAACGACGCGAAGCATCCGTTGAATGGCGACTTTTCGTTCGACCAGCCGCATCCGATTCCGTCCTACCTGCTGGCTATCGGCGCCGGCGACATCGCGGCGAAGGAAACCGGCCCGCGTTCGGCCGTCTATGCGGAACCCTCCGTGGTCGACAAGGCTGCGCACGAGTTCGAGGACACCGAGAAGATGATCGCCACGGCGGAGCAGCTGTACGGTCCGTACCGCTGGGGCCGCTACGACATCCTGGTGCTGCCGCCGTCGTTCCCGTACGGCGGCATGGAAAATCCGAACATGACGTTCGCCACGCCAACCGTGCTGGTCGGCGACAAGAGCCTGGTCTCGCTGGTCGCTCATGAGCTGGCGCACTCGTGGTCGGGCAACCTGGTCACCGCCGCATCGTGGCGCGACATCTGGCTCAACGAAGGCGTGACCACCTACGTGCAGGGCCGCATCACCGAAGCCTTATACGGCAAGTCGCTGGCCGACGAAGAGGCGCTGCTGTCCGCCCGCTCGCTGCAGAAGGAGATTGGCGGGATGCCGGCCAATTCGCAGAAGCTGGCACCGGATCCACGCGGCATCGGCGCCGACGATTCGTTGTCCGACGTCGCCTACGACAAGGGCTCGTGGTTCCTGCGCACGCTGGAACAGCGCTTCGGCCGCGCCACGTTCGACAACTATCTCAAGGGCTATTTCGACCACTTCGCTTTCCGGAGCATCACCACCGAGCAGATGCTCGACTACATGAAGCCGAACCTGATCGAGAAGTACCCGGGCAAGATGAGCTGGGACGAGGTGAAGGCGTGGGTCTACAGCGCAGGCATCCCGAAGGATGCACCGCTGCCCGATTCGCCGCGCTTTGACGCCATCGACCACGAGCGCACCGCCTTCCTCGGCGGCCAGCTGGCCGCCGGCAAGCTCGATGCGAAAGGCTGGAACACCCAGGAATGGATGTACTTCCTCGACCGCCTGCCGGACGCACCGCCGCTCGCCAGAATGCAGCAGCTCGACGCTGCCTGGCACCTCACCGGCACGCCGAACGCCGAGATCGGCATGCGCTGGTACAGCCACGCGATCGCTGCCGGCGACAAGGCCGTCTGGCCGGCCGCCGCCGAGCACATGACGCGCATCGGCCGGCTCTACCTCACCCTGCCGCTCTACCAGGCGCTGGTGAAAACGCCGCAGGGCCTGGATTACGCCGAACAGGTATACGCCAAGGCCAAGTCCGGCTACCACCCGCTGACCCAGCAGGCAGTGGAAACGCTCTTCGGCAAGGCGAAGAAAGCCGCCAGGTAGGATGTCCATCGTGCGCCAGCCCTGCAGGGCTGGCGCACTGCCCGTCCGATCCACTCAAGACATCAAATTCAAGGCATCCGTCATGCTCTCGTCCGCAACCCCCTCTGCCACGCCATTGTGGAAACGCATGCTGCTGCGCCGGCTGAAATTCCTGGCGTGGCTGGCCGCGATCCTCGCCATCGTGCTGGGCGGCAGCTACCTGTTCGCGCCACAGTTGCTGATGCGCGCGAACTTCGCGCGCGAGGCGATGGCCGCGCATCTGGAGAAGCATTCGGTGCAGGCCGGCGACACGCGCTGGGTGTACTACGAAGGCGGCGACGGCCCGACCATCGTGTTGCTGCACGGCTTTGCCGCGAACAAGGAGGTCTGGCTGCAGACGGCCAAGCTGCTGACGCCGCATTTCCATCTGATCATCCCCGACCTGCCCGGCTGGGGCGAGTCATCACGCAATCCCGATGCCAGCTACAACGTCGACGCCCAGGCCTCGCGGCTGCAGGCCTTTGTGCAGACACTGGGGGTGCAGGGCTTCGTGCTGGTCGGCCATTCGCTGGGCGGCGCCGTGGCCGGCGTCTATGCGACCGAACACCCGGAGCATGTCCGCGAACTGGCGCTGCTCGATGCATACGGCTTGAAGTTCAAGGAGAACGCATTTGCCCGCGAGGCGATGGCCGGCAGGGACCCGTTCCTGTTCGACGACCGTGCCGGCTTCGAACGCGCCACCGCGCTGGCCTTCGAAAAGCCACTCGACCTCCCCGGCCGCTTTGTCGATGTGCTGATCAAGCGCAACCAGCGAGACCGCAGCTTCATCGAACGCAATTTCAACGAACTGCGCGACCCCTCCCAATACCTCGCGCTGCAGAACCGGCTGGGCCAGCTGAGCATGCCGGTGCTGGGCCTGTGGTGCCACGACGACAAGATCGTCGACATCTCGGCGCTGGACAGCCTGCGCAACGGCCTGACCCATGCCCCTGCCATCAGCACCAGTACCCTGAACGGTTGCAATCACATGCCGATGCTGGAAAAGCCCGAGGAAACCGCGCAGATCCTCACCGGATTCACGCTATCGCATTGAATCAGCCCGTATAACCGGGCGCCCGGCACACGCCTGGTTATATGGGAGTCAGCTTTCCGATGCAGATCATTGTGAATTGCTGATGACAACATGGGAGAATGACGGCATGGCCCCGAGAGTTGGCGTGCTTTCATGCAAGAAAACGAAATCATGCAGCAACCCATGAAACGAAACCTGGTGCGTACGGGCGTGGATGCCATCGTGCGGATGTCCGCCACCCGTGCCAATTACTGGACCGAAGTGGGCCTGGATATCGCACTGTGCCTGCTGCTGCTGACGGAAGGCTGGCGCCTGCATGACGGCACCCCGCTGGGGGCGCTGCTGGCGTTCGGGCTCGGCCTGCTGGCTTTCAGCTTCATCGAATACTTCTTCCACCGCTGGATGTTCCATACACGCATCCCGCTGTTCGAACAGGGTCACCGCATGCACCATGCGCAACCGCTCGGCTACGACTCGCTGCCGTTCTTCCTGCCATCGGCGGTGCTGCTGTGCCTGACCGGCCTGCTCGCGTTGATCATGCCGACTGCTCTTGCGTTGCTGATGGCCGGTGCGATGACGCTGGGCTACATCGCCTACGGACTGAGCCATTTCACCATCCACCACGTGCGCTTCAAGCAACCGCTGCTGCGGCGCTGGGCGGCCGCCCATCACGTTCATCACTACCACCCGGACAGCAATTTCGGTGTCACCACGCCGCTGTGGGACGTGCTGCTGGGCACGCGTTACGTGCGCCAGCCGCGCAAGGTCTGAGGCGACTTGTCATTCCCTGCGGGAGCAAACCGCTCCCGCCATCGTCCTTCAGAGAATCCCGGGGATCAGCGCCTTCACCCGGTGCATGTAGTCGGCGTAGGCCGCGCCGAAGTGCTCGCCCAGCCAGGTTTCCTCCAGCCGCAGCTTGCGCCAGAACGACATGAACATGATGGCGAACCCCAGCAGGGCACGCCATTCGCCGATCAGCACCACGGTCCCCAGCAGGGCGAGCAGGATGCCGGTGTAGATCGGGTGGCGCACGTATCGGTAAGGCCCGCGCTCGATCAGTTCGTGGTCCTGCTTCAGCTGCACCTCGCTGCTCCAGTTGCTGCCCAGGATGTAGCGCGCCCAACAGGCAAACAGCACGCCGGCCACGATCAGCAGCAGGCCGGCCAACGCGATCGTGTACGTATCCGGCAGCAGGCGATGGCCCAGCACGGTATGGTCAAGCCACGGCGTGGGCCACATCAGCAGGATCGCCACGATGATCGGCAACCAGTACTTGAAAAAGCGCGGCAGTGCCGGCTCCGCACGCGTTGGCCGCTTCAGCCGCCGTGCACTCCATAGCCAATAGGCCAGAAAGAACAGCCACGCTGCCACGGCCATCGTGGTAAACGAGATATGCATGGGTCAGCCCTGGGTGACGGTGTCGTGTGACATGCTTGCTTTCCGTACTTGACGATGCTGCACAGCCCGTCGCGATCGACCGCCAGCAGCCAAGACCCTGTCCGCACTTTCTCAATCGGCGACGTCGTCGATCAGCCGGTCGAGTTCCGCCTTCAACACGGCGCCATGCTGGCGCAGCCAGTCGCGCTGTTCGCGCCAGTCGGGGAACAGATTGCCGACCTGTGCCCAGAAGCGCGGCGAGTGGTTACGCACCTTGAGATGACACAGCTCGTGCACCAGCACGTAGCGCAACGCGGCCGGGGGCGCCAGAGCCAGCGCGAGGTCGAGATTGATGCGGTCGCGGGTATCCAGGCTGCCCCACAGACTCTTCATCGGACGGATCTTCAGCGCAGTCGGCGCCAGCCCCAGCTGTGGCACGTAACCGGCCAGCCAGCGCGAAACATCCCGGCGGATGAGCGACTCCAGATGGGATGCGAGCAGGCCGCGCGCGATCGGCAGTGCGCGGGTATGCGGCCGCGGAATCACCAGGGTCAGCCCGGTCGCATGGGGCTCGATCTTCGGATAAGCCCCCTCTGCCCAATCCAGCTCGGCTGTCTCGCCACGCAGCGGAAAATTGCAGGGATAGCCCAGACGCAGCGGCGGCAGCGGCTTCACGATCAGGTGCAGTTCGTCGAGCTTCTGCTCCAGCCAGTCGGCGTGGCTGCGCAGGAACGCACTGACCTGAGCCGGGTGCGTGCCGTACGGATAAGTCACCCGCGCACCCTTGGGCGTGACGGTGAGTCGCAGCCGGCGCGCGCGCGGATGGGCGGCCTTCAGCACCCGGATGATGCTGCCGCCTGCCGTCGCCAGTTCCAGCCAATCGCCTTCCAGATGCTGCGCCATAAGCCTGCCGTTCGTACCTCGGCCTGTCTGGGTGTCAGTGGGGAGTCCGCACGCACGCAAGCGGGCGGACGCCCAGTATGGCGCGGTGACGGGTCAAACGGGAATGGATTTTTCGTTCAGCTATCGGCAGGACGCGGCAGCCCGAACCACTCCTCCAGCTTGCCCAGCAGCCGCTCCAGCTCCAGCGTCAGCAGGGCGAAACTGGCGTCCATCTCGGCGTGGGCGTCCTGCTGGCTGTCGCCCAGCTCGTCCATCACCACATCGAGGAATTTCAGTTTGCGGATGATCAGGTCCTCGCCCAGCACGAAGCTGAGCCGCTCATCGAACGTGAGACCGAGCAGGAAGACCTGCTTGCCGTTGCGCAGATGTTCCTTGACCTCCTCCGCATCCAGATCCTGCCGGCGGCAACGGGCGATGGCGCCAGTGGCGGTGGCCGGATCGCGCAATTCGCACTCGTCACCCAGGGCGAGCCCAGCCGGCAGGTTGCCGTTGGCCAGCCAGTCGGTCATCAGCACCCGCGGGCCTTCCTCCGGTGCCAGCGGCACCGCCGGGAAACTGCCAAGCGCCTCGCGCACCTGGGTCAGCGCGTTCTCGGCCGACTTGCGGCTGGAGGTATCCAGCACCAGCCAGCCGTTCTTCTTGTCGACATAGGCGGACATGCGCGACTGCCGCACGAAGGCACGCGGCAGCAGCTCGGTCAGCAGGTCCTCCTTGATCCGTTTGCGTTCGCGGCCACCGACCTTGCGGCCTTCTTCCTCGGCGATCTTCTGCACCTTGCGATGCAGTTCGTCGTTGATCACCGCGGCCGGCAGCAGTTTGTCCTCGCCGCCGACAGTGAGCAAAGTGCACTGTTTCACCGCATGGGTCAGCGGCATGTCCTCGCCGCGCCCGGCCGGCGGCACGAAGCCCTTGGTGAACATTTCCAGCGGCCCGCACGGACGCAGGCGGTGTTCGGCCAGCACCTCGTCGAGGCGGTTCAGATCGGTGGCTACAGCGGGGGAAAAACGGAACAGCGTGAGATTGCGAAAGAACATTCAAGATCCGGATGAGTGCTGCCAGGAGGCAGGTGGTTTCGCCGTCATTCCGGCGAAGGCCGGAATCCAGTGCCTTGATAAAGACCAAAGACGCTGGATCCCGGCCTTCGCCGGGATGACGGCCGTGAGGATGTCAGGAGCTAACGGCAGCGACTGCCATAGCCACGGTATCGAGATTGGCACGGTTCAGTGCGGCAACGCAGATGCGGCCGCTGTCGAGTGCATAGATCGCGTACTCGTCGCGCAACCGGCGCACCTGCGCCTTGCTCAGGCCCGAGTAGGAGAACATGCCGGCCTGCCGGTTGATGAAGCTGAAATCCGGCGCGCCGAGCGCGGCCAGCTTGTCGACGAATCCCGCACGCATCGCATGGATGCGTGAACGCATCTCGCCCAGCTCCTGCTCCCAGCGTATGCGCAGCTCGGCACTGCCGAGTACGCCAGCGACCAGGCTGGCGCCGTGCGTAGCCGGACTGGAATAGTTGGCGCGAATGGTCTGCTTGATCTTCGACAGCAGCCGCGCCGCCTCGTCGCGATCGGCACCGACCATCGTCAACGCACCGACGCGCTCGCCATACAACGAGAACGACTTGGAGTACGAATTGGCGACTACGAACGCCTCGATCCCAGACGCCGCGAGCAGGCGCACGGCGGTGGCGTCGGCATCGGTACCCTGATCAAAGCCCTGGTAGGCCATGTCGACGAATGGCAACAACCGGCGCTCCTTGAGCAGTGCAATCACCTGCTGCCATTGCGCCGCATCCAGGTCCACGCCGGTGGGGTTGTGGCAGCACGCATGCAGCAGCACCACGGTACCCGGCTCCAGCTTGCCGAGATCCTCCAGCATGCCGGTGAAGTCCAGGCCATGGCTGGTCGCATCGTAATAGCGGTACTCGAGCAGCTCGAAGCCGGCGGTGCGGAACACCACGTGATGATTGCCCCAGCTCGGGTTGCTGATCGCGATCTTCGCGCCGGTGCCGGCCACCTGCTTCAGCAAGTCAGCTGCCACCCGCAGCGCTCCACTGCCTCCGACGGTCTGCGCAGTGACTGCCCGGCCAGCGGCCAGCAGCGGTGACCCGACACCGAACAGCAGTTGCTGGGTGAGCTGGTTGTACGCCGGCAGGCCGTCGATCGGCAGATAGCCGCGCGGTTTTGCGGCGGCAACCAGCGCCTGTTCCACCTCACGTACCGACGGCAGCAGCGGAATGCGGCCCTGTTCGTCGATGTAGATACCCACGCCCAGATTGATCTTGCCCGGACGGGGATCGGCCAGATAGGTCTCGGTCAGGCCCAGGATCGGATCGCCCGGGGCCATTTCAACGGATGCAAAGAAGGACACGGCGGGTACTCAATGGGTGGGGTGGAGGGGAGACGGAATGTTCAAGCTTGCGTGGCTACGGTCTCATCGACTGCGTCGGCAGGCCATGAGGGTGCTACGCCGGGCTGCGCACCCAGTGTGGCGAAATCGAACAGGGTACGGTCTACCAGCTGCGAAGGTGACACATGACCGAGCGCGCGGAAGACGTTCTCGCTGCGCCCAGGCTGCACCTGCTCCCATTCGGCCAGCATGCGCTGCACCGCCTTGCGCTGCAGGTTGTCCTGCGAGCCGCACAGGTTGCACGGAATGATCGGAAACCTCCGCTGCGCCGCGTACTCGGCGATATCGGCCTCCCTGCAATATGCCAGCGGGCGGATCACTACATGGCGGCCGTCGTCCGAGCGCAGTTTCGGCGGCATCGCCTTCAGTTGTGCCTGATAGAACAGGTTGAGGAAGAACGTGGCGAGGATGTCGTCGCGATGATGGCCGAGCGCGATCTTCGTGATGCCGTTGGCGGCCGCCCAGCTGTACAGCGCGCCGCGGCGCAGCCGCGAGCACAGGCTGCACATGGTCTTGCCGGTCGGGATCACCCGCGTCACCGTGCTGTAGGTGTCCTGCTCGATGATGTGGAACGGGACGCCGCGCGCCGTCAGGTACCCAGGCAATACGTGTTCGGGAAAATCCGGCTGCTTCTGGTCCAGGTTCACCGCGATCAGCTCGAAGCGTACCGGCGCCTTCGCCTGCAGCTGCAGCAGCATATCCAGCAAGGTGTAGGAATCCTTGCCGCCGGACAGGCATACCATCACCTTGTCGCCGTTCTCGATCATGCGGAAATCCGTGATCGCCTGCCCCACCTGGTGGCGCAGGCGCCGGGTCAGCCTGTCGGCCTCGGCAGCTGGCGTGCGGGAGTGATCGGGATGGGCGGACATGACGGTCAATCGGGCGGAGAGAACTCCCATTGTAGCCGGCTGGCCGGCCGACTTCCGGCGACGCCAATCGGCGCTAGACTAGGGTAGTTCTCCCTAGCCGTCGCGACACGCCACACAGGTTCAGGCCATGCAGGTTCAGGATCACGCCGAAATCGTCCATCTGCTCGCCGAGCTGAAGATGGAGCACCGCGATCTCGATGCGGCGATCGAGCAGTTGGCCAGCGCGATCGGCCGTGACGAATTGCAGCTGACCCGGCTGAAGAAACGCAAGCTGCTGCTGAAGGACCATATCGCCCGGCTCGAAAGCAAGCTGATTCCCGACCTCGACGCCTGAGCACCGCCCGCCCATCCCGCCACCAGAATCCCGATGAGCCGACTCATTCCCATCCGCCTGCATGACGAACATGTCGTGCTGGAACCGCTTGGTCTCGATCACGTACCCGCACTGGAGGCCGCTGCCGCCGATGGTGCATTGTGGAATCTGTGGTTCACCAGCGTTCCGGCGCCGGGCCACGCACGCAGCTATGTCGAGAAAGCGCTGCAGGGACAGGCCAGCGGCCTGATGCTGCCATTCGCCGTGCGCGAGAAATCCAGCGACACCATCGTCGGCACGACCCGCTATTACGACTTCGTACCGGAACTGCCGCGCGTCGCCATCGGCTACACCTGGTATGCGAAGCGCTGGCAGAAAAGCCATGTCAACACGGCATGCAAGCGCCTGCTGCTGCAACACGCGTTCGAATCGCTGGACTGCGTGGCAGTGGAAATCCATACCGACAGCCGCAACCTCGACTCGCAACGCGCCATCGAGCGCCTCGGTGCGCGCCGCGAAGGCGTGCTGCGCGCCCACAAGCGCCGGCCTGACGGCTCATTGCGTGACACGGTCTGCTTCAGCGTCATCGCCGGCGAATGGCCGGACGTGAGCCGCTGGCTCGACATGCGGCTGAGTCGACTCGTCTCGCCGATACCGGCACCGCACTCTCCCGTCAAAGCAGCCGATTGACCAGGCGGTCGAGGCGGGTGCGGTTCAATCGCTTCAACTGCTTGCGCACCTCCGCCGGGTAATGCCGCGGACTTTCCAGCGCGAGATGATCCGATAGCCGGGTGGCATGCCGCTTCAACGCGGCCCATTCGGCCTGATGTTTCGCGTGCAGCAGGCGCGCGGGGTCGCGCAGCAACAGGCCGTTTTCCAGGTCCAGCGCCCAGGCACGCGGGTTGAGGTTGTTGCCGGTCAGCACGGCCATGTCGTCATCGACGAACAGGCCTTTCAGGTGATAGCTGTTGTCGCCGTCATGCCACAGGTGCAGGTTGAGCTGGCCACTGGCGATCTGCCGTCGATGCGTTCGCGCGTAGCGCCGCAGGTTGTTCTCGTACAGGTACGGCAGCAGGCCGATCGTCTTGAACGGCTGCCCCGGCGGAATGTAGAAATCGTTGGCGGTCTTGTCGCCGACCATGATGTCGATCGTGCAGCCGCGCCGCAACAACTGGCCGAGCACGACGCGCACCGGCCTGGGCAAGTTGAAATACGGCGTCAGCAGGATCACGCGCTCGCGCGTACTGCGCAGCAAGGCCAGCAAGGTGTCATTGAGTTCGTTGTCGTTACGGCCGAAACCAAGCAGCGGTGTCACCGCCACCTCGGTCGATCCCGTTGCGTCGCGCACCACGTCATAACGGGCCTGCTGCAGGGCCTGGCGGAATTCGCGGATCGGCGCCTGCAGCGTCCGCGTGGCAGGAACATCCGGCACATTCAGCCGGCGCACCGCGTCGCTCTCGACGAAGCAATGCTGCACGAAACCGGCCATCGCATCGGCCAGCCCGGGATGGCGCAACAGGTGATAACGATCGAGCCGATAACGCCCGTGCCGCTGCAGATATACATCATTGATGCTCGCGCCGCTGTACAGCACGGCATCGTCGATCACGAAGCCTTTCAGGTGCAGCACGCCGAAGAGTTCGCGGTTCTGCACCGGCACGCCGTAGATGTCGACGCCGGGGCCGAGCCGCGTGGCGTACTCGCGGTACATCCCCGCGTTGCCTTCGCTCTTCTGCTTGCCGATCAGTCCGCGCTGCGCACGATGCCAGTCCACGAAGACGGAAACCTGCAGCGCCGGATGACGCGCCTTCGCAGCGTACAGCGCGTCCAGCACCTCGCGGCCACCTTCATCATCCTGCAGGTACAGCGTCACGACCACGATGCGGCGCGTGGCCCGTGCGATGAGTTGCAACAGGGTCTGCCGGAACGCCGCCGGCTCGGGCAGCACCTCGATCGCGGTGGCCGACACCGCAAACGCCGGCAACGCTTCCAGCCATGCCTGTGCCTTGGGCTTGCGCAGCGGTGAAAGGAGGCGCTGCGCCAGGCGGCGGGGGGTGGTCATCAGCTTGTTCATGGGTGGCATGGCATCCGCAACGACACCCATCATCGCAAACCGTCGCGCATGCGCCTACCCGTAGTCGTCCGGCGGCCAGCTAATGCGGCTTTACCTCGATCGTCGCGGTCATGCCGGCGGCGAGTACCAGGTCGGGCGGCAGATGATCGTCGTCGATCGCGATGCGCACCGGCACGCGTTGCGCCAGCCGCACCCAGTTGAAGGTGGGATTAACATTGGAGAGCAGGTCGCTCCCGGTGGGGTTGTCGCGGTCGCCGATACCGCGGGCGATGCCGGTGATGGTCCCCTTGAGATGCACGCCGCCGCTCATCAGGCGGATGTCGACCGGATCGCCGATGCGCAGCTGGGGCAGCTTGGTTTCCTCGAAATAGCCATAGATGTAGTAGCTGTGGCTGTCGATCAGCGCCAGCCGCGGGCTACCGACCGCAGCGTAATCGCCCGTACGGACATCGAGATTGGTGACATAACCGTCCACCGGTGCGCGCACCTCGGTGCGGGCGAGGTTGAGCCTGGCGGTGTCCAACGCAACCTGCGCCTGCTGCACGGCGGCCAGCGCCTGTTCGCGTGCCGCGTTGGCCTGGTTGCCGCCGGCCTGTGCCTGCTGCCAGCTGGCACGGGCGGCTTCGGCGGCGGCAGCGGCGTCGGTACGTGTTTCCTTGGCAATCACGTCACTGAGCTGCTGGCGCCGCGCAGCCTGCTGCTGGCGCATCTCGAACTCGGTCTTGCGCGCGGCGGCGGCGGCCTGCGCGGCATTGATATTGGCCCCGGCGGCACGTGCACTGGCCTCGGCAGCGGCGAGGTTCGCCGCTGCCTGCGCCACGGCGTACTTGTAACGGTCAGGGTCGATCACAAACAGCACGTCGCCCTTGTGCACGGCCTGGTTGTCGATCACCGACACCCTGGTCACCAGCCCGGATACATCCGGCGCGATGCGCACCACTTCCGCGCGCACACGGCCGTCGCGTGTCCATGGCGCATACAGGTAGTGCTTCCACAGTGCATGGCCGAGCAGCAGCGCGATGACGACGACAGCGGCGGTGATCAGGAAGCGCAACAGCGATTGGGTTTTCATGGAATGACTCAGCGGATCAGCAACAGTCCGGCAACGCCGAACAGACAGACGAACAGGGCAAGACGGAACAATGACGGATGCCAGACATGGCGGTACAGACCGAAACGGCCGACCACCATGTCGAGCAGCACCATCAGCAGCAGGCAGCCGATGAACACCGGCAGCAGGCCGGGCATCAGCACGCCGTAGATCGCGACTTCATGCGGCATCGGCAGGCTCCGGCGAAGGTGACGGGATGTAAGCGGCGAGTGGCGACTCGTCATCGCGCAACGCACTGCGCAGCTGATACAGATGCTGGCGAACCACCTGCGCGGTGACCGCGACGGCGATCGCCTCGCGCACCGCATCATCGGCTTCACGCCAGCGCGCTGCATCAGGCTGGCGATACAGCCGGGCGACAGCCTGCAACGCCTTGTTCGCGGCGACGCGCACCATCGAAGTGATGTCGTGATCGTCAGCCAGATCCTGGCGCAGCTCCAGCACGGCGCGACCACTTTCCTGCACCGCCAGTCCCCACGCCAGCAGGCTGCGCGACTCCGCGCTGCCCGGCCGCGTGTACATCACCACCTGCTGAAACAGGTCGCGGCTGACGCTTTCGAAGCGCCATGCCAGACCTTCCAGCGGCGCGGTCGCGGCCAGCGCCACCTGTTCGCGCAGCCGGCGCACCTGGCGCGTACGCTGCCAGCCGGTACCGGTCACCTTCGGTACGAACACGAAGGCGAGACCCGACAGCGCGAGGCCGGCAACCTGCGCGATCGCGTCGTTGAAGAAGTGCTCGGGGTCGTACACCATCGGATTCTTCAGCGCGAGGATATAGACGAAGCCGAGCGTGTAGCCGGCACCGACGCCAGGCAAGGTATCGCGCGTGCTCAGGTACGGGCCGATCAGCAGGAATGCGGCGCTGGCAGCGATCAACGTGATGAATCCGTCGCTGCCCGGCAGCAGCCCGAATACCACCACGAACGCGGCGAGCATGCCGGCCGCATAGCCATACAGTGTGTGCGTGGCGGCGCTGACCGGGTTCGGCGAGGCCGCCAGCAGTCCGCTGAAGATCGTCGCCAGCAGCATCGCGCTGGCACCGAATGCCCAGCCACTGGCCAGCCAGAACGCACTGAGTGCCGCCATGGTGAGGAAGGTGCGCAGCACGGCGATCGCCGCGCCCGGAATGTCGTTGCCACGCTGGAAGTGCACCCGCTCCACGCTGCCGCGCGTCTGCGTGCCTCGCAGCGAGCCCTCCAGCGCGGCGAAATCGCGCAGCTCGACCGCGAAGCGCTGCGTCAGCGCGGCACCGGTGTCGAATTCCAGCTGCGCCGCTGGTTCGGTCAACGGCGTGCGCAGGGTCGCGGCCAGTGCCGGCAACTGCGCCATGCACTCGGTCAGGCGTACCGCCAGTACTACCGTTTCGTGCTGTAGTGCCGGTTCGGGCGAGAGCGCACTGCCGATCGGCCGATACAGCATGATCAGGGCATCCGCGACGGCATGGCTGCCGCTGCGTTGCAGTCGGTTGATCAGGTGGTGCAACGACTGGAAGCTGGTCGCGGCCGACATGTAGCGCTGGTTGAGCAGTCGCATGCGGGTGCTTCGCGCGTGCACCTCCGGATCTTCGAAGATCACCGACGCGCGCATGTCTTCCAGCCGTACCGCGCTGCGCACGAACGCCAGATGTGCCTGTTCCATCTGTGCACGCGGGATGCTGCCGCCGGTGCTGCCGCGCACGAAGTCGATGAACTGCGCGAACTGCGTGCGCGCGCTCTGGCGCAACAGCAGGCGAAGTCGCTCGGGAAACACCAGGTCGCTGACCACGGCAGCCACCAGGATGCCGAGCAATACTTCGCTGACGCGCATCACCGCCGAGTCGAACACATTGAGCGGATTGTTGATCACCGGCAGGGTGACGATCGCAGCCGTGTAGCCAGCCAGCACGAAGCCGTAGGACATGAAGTTGCGGTACAGCGTCGCGCCGCCCGCACACAGCGCCACCCACAGCGACAGGCTCAGCAGGAACAGCTCGCGCTGCTGCGGAAACAGCGACATCAGCGCCAGGCCGAACAGGCTGCCGGCGAGCGTACCGATCGCGCGGTAGAAACTCTTTGCCAGCACCATGCCGCTATGCGGATGCATCACGATCGAGACCGTGATCATGGTGGTCGAGGGCTGTTCCAGCTGCAGCCACATCGCCAGCCACGCCGCGATGTAGATCGCCAGCAGGGACTTGCCGACAAAGATCCATGCCCCCCGCTCGCCGGCCAGGAAATCCGCCAGCCATGGCCAGCGCGCCGATGCCGGCACGGATTCGCTGGCAGGAACGGTCGACATCGCTCAGGCCTGCTCGAGCTGGTCCAGGAACTTCTTCAACAGCTTTTCCAGTTGCACCAGCTCGCGCGGTTGCAGACCGGCAGTCTGGCGCTCCAGCAAGTTGCAGATGTCCGGCAGAAAGCCCTCGATCATCGCGATGCCTGCCTTGCTCAGGGTGAGTGCAATCTTGCGACGATCCTCGTCGCTGGCGGTACGTTCGATCAGCCCCTTGTCACACAACTCATTCGTCAGTCGCGTGATGTTGGCGGACTTCTCACCTGCCGCCTCCGCCAGCTGCGATGGGTTCAGCGTATACCCGTCGGTGCCGTACAGCATCATCAGCAGGTTGTATTCCGGGTGATTGATTCCCCACGGCTTCAGCAGCGCGTTGGCGTCATCATGCACGCGCTTGTGGATGTGCTTGATCAGTCGCACCAGCACCGCGGGTTCGCGCGGGAACGCCGGGTGCTGTCGGCAAGTGATCGCCAGGCGCTGCTCGGTGGAAAGAAAACTGCTCATGGGAATGCCCGGTTGTTGTTATTTAATACATAAATGTAATATCTACATGTGTATATTATGCCGATCCACGGACAGGTACAAGTTCGTCCTCGGCAGACACGAAAAAGGCGCCTCGGGGGCGCCTTTCGATTTCGCATGCTGTTCAGTTCAGCCGCTATGTATCGGGAAAGTCTGTGTGTTGCCGGGAGCAGAACCGGAGTTGGCCGGCGCGTTTGGCGGACGGCCCGGATTGATCGTGTGCGCACCGCACTGATAGGCACCCCACGGTTGCGAGCCGTCGCTCGGCTCGGCCAGCGGCTTGATGGTATCGGCATGCATCTTGGCGGCCTCGTTGCGCGCCATCACTTCGAGTTCGTCGCGCACGGTGATGGTGTTGCGGTCGACCGGACCGACATGGTCCATCACTGAGACAGTGACCTTGCCCAGATCGCGGCAAGCGGATACGTCACCGCTCCATGCCGTGCGGACATTCCTGGCGGCATCGTCCAGGGTGATGCCCCAGCTGCAGGCACCAAGCAACAACGTGGGGACGAGCAACAACAGGGTCTTGCGCATGGGTAACTCCGCAGCAGGGGACTTGGATATGACAGAGACCGGGTCTTGCCGACCCAGCCTCCATCCTAACGCGAGGATGTGCCGGCGTGCTGTACGCCGGCTTACTTCCTCATTTCACCAGCTTGCCGTCGGCATCGATCACCTGGACGTCGCCAAGGTTCAGTGCACGCACCGGCGCCTCGATCTTCTTGAGGTCGCCGATGATCACCCAGGTCATCGCTTCGGGCTTGACGATCTCCTTGATGGCGGCTTCAGCAGCAGCCGGAGTGACCTCCTCCAGATGCGACTTCATGGTCTGCACATAATCGTCCGGACGGTCGTACTGCACGATGCCGCCGATCGCACCGAGCACGGCGCTGGTGGTTTCGTAGCTGCCCGGCAGCGCACGCACGCGCTGGTCCTTGATCTTGGCGATCTCGGCGGCGGTCAGCGGCTTGTCGCCGATCACCGCACGCGCTTCCTTCAACACCTCGGCCGCCGACTCGGCGGTCTTGTCGGTCTGCACCGGCGCGAAGAACAGGAATGGCCGCTGGCCCTGCGCATCCATCAGCATGCTGTTTGCGCCATACGCCCAGCGCTTGTCCTCGCGCAGGTTCATGTTCAGACGCGAAGTGAACGTGCCACCGAACGCACCGTTGGCCGCCTGGATCGCCAGGTTGTTGTCGGCGCGGGTGGAAGGCGCCAGCAGGCCGGCAAGGATCAGCGATTGCGGTGCGTCGGCACGGTTGATCAGGAACACCCGCGGCTGGGCCTGGGCCGCCACCTTGGCGATGTTCTTCTCAGGCACCGCCGTGGCGGGAGCCTTCCAGTCGCCGAACACGGCATCGAGCTGCGGGATGATCTGCGCCAGCGTGGTATCACCGGCGACCAGGATCTTCACGTTGTCCGGGCGCAGCCAGTCGTGCTGGAACGCGACCAGATCCGCATCGGTCAACACCTTGATCTCGTTCTCGGTACCCGAGCCGGTGAACGGGATGCCATAGGCGTGATGCTCGCCATACAACAACGGCGGCAACGTGCGCAGAGCCAGTCCGGTGGGCTGGGTTTTCTCCTGCGCAATACCGGCCAGCCACTGGCCGCGCACACGGTCGATGTCTGCCGCCTTGAATGCCGGGTTGCGCACGATGTCGGCAAAAAGGCTCAGCGAAGGCTGCAACTGATCGTTCAATGCATTGAGCGAGGCGACGCAGCTATCCAGGCTGCAACCCACGTTGGCGATCGCACCCAGCCGCTGCTTGCGCTTGGCCACTTCCACCGAATCGAGATCCGTCGTGCTCTCGTTCATCAGGCGGGAGGTGAAGCTGGCGGTGCCGAGCTTGCGGCCCTGATCGGCGGCGTAGCCGGCATCGAACAGCAACTGCACCTGGGTCACCGGAATGGTGTGGCGCTCGGCCAGGATCACCTCGATGCCGTTCTTCAACTTGCCGCGTTCGAGCTTGGGAAAGCTCAACTCGGGGAACTGGCTGACCTGCGGCACGCCGGCGCTGCGATCGAGATCGCTCTTGCCCACGCTGTAGGCATGCTTCGCCGGCAGCTTCGGCTGCGGACGACCGCTGGCCGCGCCCAAGGCAACGACCTTGGCGGCTTCGGCGGCCGGATCGAAACCCTTGTCGGCAGGCAGCACGGTAAGCAGGTAATCGCCCTTGCTCAGCCACTTGTCGGACGCTGCCTTGACGCTGGCGATGCTGGCTGCTTCGGAACGCACGAGATCCTTCTTGTAGGCCCCCGGATCGCCACGGTAGACCTGCCCCTCGGCCAGGATCACTGCCTTGCCACCAAAGCCACCGACCTTCTCCAGACCGCGCACGAAGCCGGCGCGATTGGCCACTTTGGCGCGATCCAGTTCATCCCGGGTCGGACCGTTGGCGAGGAACTGCTTCAGCTCCTCATTGATCACCGCCTCGACCTTGGCCGGGTCGACACCCTGCTTCACGTCGACCTGGATCTGGAACTGGCTGGCCAGTGCAAATTCGCTGATACCGGCGGAAACGTCATCGACCAGCTTGTCCTGATAGACCAGGCGCTGGTACAGCCGCGAGGTCTTGCCACCGCCCAGTGCTGAGGCGGCGAGATCGAGCTGGATCGCATCGTCGGTACCCAGCTGCGGCACCACCCAGGTACGGATGATGCGCGGCTGCGACACATGATCGTGCTGCACGCCACGAGTGGATTTGGCGAGCGGCGTGATCCACGCCTGCTGACGCGCCACCGCGGGACCAGCCGGAATGTCGCCGAAATACTTCGCGGCCTTTTCCT
Source organism: Rhodanobacter koreensis (assembly GCF_054782855.1). Taxonomy (NCBI): domain Bacteria; kingdom Pseudomonadati; phylum Pseudomonadota; class Gammaproteobacteria; order Lysobacterales; family Rhodanobacteraceae; genus Rhodanobacter; species Rhodanobacter koreensis. The sequence continues at coordinate 792,211 of NZ_BAAGRR010000001.1, forward strand.
TCGCTTCTGCCAAGGTGATGTCGCCGGCCAGGATCAGGGTGGTGTTGGCCGCACCGTAATTGCTGTGGAACCACGACTTCACGTCGTCCAGCGAGGCAGCGTTGAGATCGGCCATCGAGCCGATCGTGTCGTGCTGGTATGGGTGGTTGGCCGGATAGGTGTTGGCCAGGATGTTCTCGTCGACGCGGCCATACGGGCGGTTTTCGCCCTGGCGCTTTTCGTTCTGCACCACGCCACGCTGGGTGTCGAGTTCCTTCTGACCGATCGCGCCGAGTAGATGGCCCATGCGGTCCGACTCCATCCACAGCGCCATGTCCAGCGCCGTGGTCGGCACGGTCTCGAAATAGTTGGTGCGGTCGAACCAGGTGGTGCCGTTCATGTCGGTGGCGCCGGCCTTCTCGAACGGCTCGAAATAGGTGCCCTTGTGGTTCTCCGAGCCGGAGAACATCAGGTGCTCGAACAGATGCGCAAACCCGGTCTTGCCCTTCGGCTCGTCGGCGGAACCGATGTGGTACCAGATGCTCACCGCCACCACCGGCGCCTTGTGGTCTTCATGCACCACCACGGTCAGGCCATTGGGCAGGGTGAAACGGGTGTAGGCGATATCCGGAATCTGGTTGGATGCCGTGGCCGCTGGAGCTGCCAGCGCCGGCAGCACAGCGGCCGTAAGGGTAAGCAGTCCCGCCAATAGCAGGACCATGGGTTTCCTCGTCACGATGAACCTCCTGTTTCACGGATGTGACCCTTGAGGCTAGCGGCGCGAAGGATCAACCGCAATAACTTGCGGCAAGGCTCTGCCCGTTGATTGTCCGGCTGTCCGGGCATGCCTGTCCGGCTGTCCGCGGACAGTGAAGTCATCCCGACAGACGAGAATATATTATTTATTATCAATTACTTATGATAACTTCGGACTTGGCACGGTGATTGCTCTCCATGACTACAGGGACCTACCCCTTCATCGGAGAATGACCATGAAATTCGAAACCTTGATGTTGCGCACGCTGTTCGTTGCCTGCATGGCCGTCTGCTCGCTGATCATGGGCGCCATGCTGACCACTACCCCGTCCGCCGTGCAGCTGGCAGCCAGCCGCAGTGTCAGTTCCGTCCTGCTGTCGGCACCGAGCAGCTGTGCGCTGCCGCCGGACGGCGTGGTCTGCCCGCGTCTGAATGGCTGAATTCGCTGCGCGAATCACCGCCAGGCGCTGCGGGCACGCGATAATGACCGGATGTTGCATGTCATCCTGTTCCATCCCGAGATCCCGCCGAACACCGGCAACGTGATTCGCCTGTGCGCGAACACCGGCGCCGCGCTGCACCTGATCCGACCGCTCGGTTTCGAGCTTGATGATGCGCGGTTGCGCCGCGCCGGACTGGACTACCACGAGTACGCCCGCGTCACGGTGCATGATGACCTGGCCGGCTGTCTCGATGTGATCGGCACGCCTCGTGTGTTCGCCTTCACCACCCGCGGTCGGGTCGCCCACATCGATGCGCAATTTGCCGACGGTGATGCCTTGCTGTTCGGTTGCGAAACCGCCGGCTTGCCGAAGGAGATGCTGGAGACGATCCCCGCCGAACAACGCCTGCGTCTGCCGATGCGTGCGGACAGCCGCAGCCTGAACCTGTCGAACACGGTCGCCGTGGCAGTGTACGAAGCCTGGCGCCAGCTCGGCTTTGTCGGTGCCGCAGACGTCCAGCAGGGCTAGTACGCGGCCGCCGGGCTACAATCGCCGGATGAATTCCGTCACTCCCAATTCCTGGTTGCCGCAACCGCTGCGCAAGCTCGCCGGCCGCGCGCTGGAAACCGCGCTGAACCACACCTTGTCGCTGGATCCGGACACGCAGCAGCGGCTTGCCGCGCTGAACGGCCGCAGCGTGCAGCTGCATCTGCGTGGACCGGAAATCGCCCTGGCGGTGACTGTCGAGGACGCACGTCTGCGCGTCGGGCCGCCGCAGGACGACAGCCAGCTGCGCGTCGCCGCCACACCGGGCAGCCTGCTGGCGATGATGTTCCGGCGCGATGACGACGGCATCGCGCCGGGCAAGGTGGAGATCGCCGGTGACGCCGAGCTGGCGCGCCGGCTGGAGAAACTCGTCAGCAAGTTCGCCCCGGATTTCGAGGAGGCGTTCGCCCGCACCTTCGGCGACGTGCTCGGCGTGCCGCTGGCGAAGGCCGTGCGCAAAGGCTTGGCCCACGCCCGCGAAACCGCCACGCATCTCACCGAAGACAGCGCCGACTGGCTGCGCGACGAGGCGTACATCGCGCTGGCGCCCGGCGAAGTCGAGGGCTTCCTCGATAGCGTGGACCACCTGCGCGAACGCAGCGAGCGGCTGGAGTCGCGCGTGCAACGATTGATCCAGCGCCTGCAAGGCAACGCCGCGTGACGCCGCTGAGGGTGGTGCCGCGGCTGCTGCGGGTCGCCTCGGTCCTGCTGGCGTACCGCCTCGACGAGCTGGTCGACGCTGCGCATCTATACCGTCCGCTGAAACTGCTGCGCCCGCTGCTGGCGCGTCCGCGCGCGAACGTGGCGCTGCTGCCACGCGGCGAACGCTTGCGGCTGGCGCTGACCGAACTGGGGCCGATCTTCGTCAAGGCCGGCCAGGTGCTGTCGACCCGCCGCGATCTGGTCCCGGCCGACATCGCCGACGAACTCGCCCTGCTGCAGGATCAGGTCACGCCGTTCCCCGGCAGCGAGGCACGCGCGATCGTCGAGCTTGAACTGAAATCGCCGATCGGTTTGCTGTATGCGTCGTTCGACGAAACCCCGCTGGCCTCGGCCTCGATCGCCCAGGTGCACGCGGCCACGCTGCACGATGGCCGCGAGGTAGTGGTGAAGGTGCTGCGACCCGGCATCGACGCGCAGATCGCGCGCGACGTGAAGCTGCTGCGCTCGCTCGGCGAGCTGGCCCAGCGCTGGCATCCGAACGCCGACAAGATCCGCCCGCTCGATGTCGTGGCCGAAGTCGAGAAGATGCTTGAGAACGAGCTGGACCTGCAGCGCGAAGGCGCCAGCGCCAGCCTGCTCAAGCGCAACTTCGACAGCGGCGTGGATCTGTACGTGCCGGCCGTGCACTGGGAGCTGACCGCACAGCGCGTGCTGACACTGGAACGCGTGCACGGCATCAGCAGCGACGACATCGCGGCGATCGACGACGCCGGCCTCGACCGCAAGGCTCTCGCCGCGAAAGGCGTGCGGGTGTTCTACGAGCAGGTGTTCCGCGACAACTTCTTCCACGCCGACGCGCACCCCGGCAATATCTGGGTCGACCCCACGCATACCGGCGAACCGCGTTTCATCGCGCTGGATTTCGGCATCATGGGTTCGCTGCCCGAAGCCGACCAGTACTGGCTGGCGCAGAACTTCATCGCGCTGTTCGAGCGCGACTACGCGCGCATCGCGCAGCTGCATGTCGCCGCCGGCTGGATGCCCGCCGATGTACGAATGGATGAACTGGAAGCCGCGGTGCGCACCGTATGCGAGCCGTACTTCACCCGCCCGCTGTCGCAGATCTCGCTAGCTGAACTGGTCGTCAAACTTTTTCAGACCGCGCGCCGCTTCGAGCTGACCCTGCAGCCGCAGTTGATCCTGCTGCAGAAGACCCTGCTCAACATCGAAGGCGTCGGCCGCATGCTCGATCCGGAGATCGACATCTGGGCGGTGGCGCATCCGGTGCTCAAGCGCATCCTGCGCGAGCGCTACAGCCCGCGGCGCACTCTGCGCGAGGTGCGTAAACGCCTGCCCGAATGGCTGCACGAGGCGCCTCAATTTCCCGAACTGGTGCGCGACGCACTGCGCCAGATCGCCCGCGGCGAACAGCGCAGCATCAGCGATCCGCAGGCGCTCGAGCTGGCGCGCGAGAATGCCAGGCGTCTGCACAAGTTGCTTGCCTGCAGCCTGCTCGGCAGCGCGCTGCTGATCGCCGCCGCACTGCTGTGGACGATGGCGCCGCAACACGGCAACTGGCCACCGCTGCTTGCCGGTGTCGCCGGCCTGCTGACCTTCGCCATCGGCTGGCCACGCCGCTAACTTTTTGCTCCTCCCCTTGCCTACAGGGGAGGCCGGGAGGGGGCGGCCCGGGCTTGCCGGCAACATCAAAAGCATCCCGCCCCAACCCTCCCCTGCCTGCAGCAGGGGAGGGAATAAATACGACACCACCATGACCCCGATTGAAATTCTCTACCAGGACGACGCGCTGATCGCGGTGAACAAGCCGGCGAACCTCGCCGTGCATCGCTCGAAGATGGTCGGCAACGCCGAGGAATTCCTGATCGACCAGTTGCGTGAGCAGATCGGCGACAGCGTGTATCTGGCGCATCGACTCGACCGCGCGACCAGCGGCGCGCTGCTGGTCGCGCGCAACAAGGACATCGCCGCCGCGTTGGGCGAGCAGTTCATGGGCCGCTCGGTGCACAAAGAATATCTGGCGGTGGTGCGCGGCTGGCCCGACCCGCTGGAAGGTGTGATCGACTATCCGCTGCCCGGCTCACGCGAGACCGGTCCGCGACGCGAGGCACGTACGCAATATCAGCGACTGGCCACGATCGAGGTGCCGATCGAGCTGGGCCGCTATCCGCAGCAGCGTTATGCGCTGGTGCTGACCGAACCGGAGAGCGGCCGCTTCCGGCAGATCCGCAAGCACCTGGCGCACATCCACCACCCGGTTATCGGCGACTGCCAGCATGGCCGTGGCGACCACAACCGGCTGTACAAGCAGCACTTCGGCTGCCACCGGATGCTGCTGCATGCGTGGCGCATTCGCTTCGCGCATCCTCTGACCGGCGCCGCGATGGAAATCGAGGCTCCGCTGGACGCCGCGTATGCCGGGTTGCTTGATCGCTTCGGCTGGGTATTGCCAGGAGTGAGTGAAGAGGAGTGAGAAGTGAGAGAAAGCAGGGGCGGGACGCACGGCCGCTTTTCTCTCACTTCTCACTCCTCGCTTCACCTACTCACTTCTTGCCCCCTACACTCTCTGCATGTTGATCGTCAGCCCCAGCATCACCTTGCCCGAGTCCGAACTGGTCGAGCGCTTCCTGCGCGCGGACGGTCCCGGCGGGCAGCATGTGAACCGTACCGAGAGTGCGGTCGAGCTGCGTTTCGATGCGATCAACTCGCCGTCGCTGCCGGAGGAGATCCGTGCACGGCTGCTGGCGCGACGTGATCGCCGGCTGACCAGTGACGGCGTGCTGGTAATCCAGGCCCGCCGCTTCCGCGACCAGGCACGCAACCGCGATGACGCGCGCGAGCGGCTGGTCGAAGTCATCCGTGGCGTCCTGCTGCCACCGAAAAAGCGCGTCGCGACCAAGCCGACCCGAGCCTCGAAAGAGCGCCGGCTGGTCGGCAAGCAGCAACGCGGCAGGATCAAGCAGACCCGCTCGCGCAAACCGGATTTCGAATGAAGGGACAGATTTTTCGCCCCGCGCAATTGCCACCGCAGATGCCACGATTGCGCGACGGGCTGCGGCGGCGCACCTGCCGAGGCATCCTGCGACTGTGTGGCTGGAGCCTGCTTGGCGAATTTCCCGACGTGCCGCGACTGGTCCTGATCGCCGCACCGCATTCGTCATGGTGGGACGGTGTCTGGGGGCTGTTGATCAAGGTGGCGATCGGTGCCGACGTGCACTTCATGGCCAAGCAGGAGCTGTTCCGCGGGCCGCTCGGCGGGCTGCTGCGCCGGCTGGGTGGCATGGCCATCGACCGCGGCGCCGCCAAGGGCGTGGTCGAGCAGATGATCGACCAGTTCCGCCGGCGCGACCGTCTGTGGCTGGGCATTGCACCGGAAGGCACGCGCAAGCCCGTGACGCGCTGGAAGAGCGGCTTCTGGCATATCGCCCGCGATGCCGGCGTGCCGATCTTCCCGGTGGCATTCCACTATCCCGAAAAGGCCATCCAGCTCGGCCCGCTGTTCGACACCACGACCGACATGAACGCCGACATCGCCCGTCTGCGTGAGTTTTACGCGCCGTTCAAGGGCAAGTACCGGAACGTGTGAACCGTTTGTCACCGCGCATCAGCGCTGTGAATGCCCCGACTCGTCGTAATCGCGATGGGTCAGCAGGCCGGGGCGGATCAGATCGATGAAGGCGCGCGCTTCGGCGCTGAGGAACTTGCCCTTGCGCATCACCACGCCGTAGCTGCGCTGCGGGAAATATTGCTTCATGTTGTGCACGGCCAGGCGGCCGTGGTCGGCCTCGGTGATGCAGATGCCGGTGACGATCGATATGCCCATCCCCATCGCCACGTATTCCTTGATCACGTCCCAGCCGCCCACCTCGATCGCCACGTGGTACGGCACCTGGCGCTGCTGGAAAACCAGGTCGACCAGTCGGTAGGTGGACAGCCGCTGCGGTGGCAGGATCAGGCCATACGGTGACAGATCCTCCAGCGTGATCTTGTCCTTCGCCGCCAACGGATGATCCGGCGGCATGATCAGCATCGGGTCGTAATGGTGCACCGGCGCCCAGGCGATGTCGTTCGGTACGTCCAGCATCGAACCGACCGCGAAGTCGGCATCGTCCGCGCGCAGCAGCGCCAGGCCGTCCTTGCCGGTGACGTTGGCCAGTTGCAGTTGCACGGCGGGAAAGCGTTCGCGATAGCGGCGAACCAGATCAGGTAGCAGGTACTGGATGGTCGAGGTGCCGGCTGCGATGGTCAGCCGGCCACCCTGCAGGCCCTGCACCCGCGCCTGGAAGTCGCGGTCCAGCGTCTCCCAGCCCTCGACCAGCGGTCGCGCCAGTTCATACAGCGCCTCACCGGCATCGGTGAGATTGATGCGGCGACGGCGACGTTCGAGCAGGCTCACGCCCAGCTCGCGCTCCAGTGCCTGCAACTGCAGGCTGATCGTGGGTTGCGACAGGTACAGCGCCTCGGCGGCGCGGGTCAGCGTGCCCAGCTTCACCACGCTGACGAACGCGCGCAACTGCTTGTGGCGGTTGCCCTTGTAGTAGTAACGACCGCCAGCCTCACCCACCAGATCGCGCTTCGCAGGCTTTTTTGATGCACTGCGGCGCAGCTTTTTGGGTTTATTCAGCGAATCACCGGGCAGCTTCATGCTATTTTTCAATGGCTTAAATTTAATATTGGCATTGCTCATAATATTGATTGAAACATTCACTTTGTCAAATACACGATTCCTGCCCTAGCTTCGAGCCTCCAACGAGAACGGAGCAAGCTCATGGCAGTACCGCGGGAACGACTTGATATCGGCGCCATCGAAGTCCATGCCGACGACGCCGGCTACGAAAGCATCCTGACCTCCGAAGCCCTGGCTTTCCTGGCCCGGCTGCACCGCCGTCACGAGGCTACGCGGCAGCGCCTGCTGCAGGCCCGGCGCAAGCGCCAGCTGGGATACGACGCCGGCGCATTACCGGACTTCCGTTCCGATACGGCGGTGATCCGCGCATCCGACTGGACCGTGGCACCGATTCCGGCCGCGCTGCAGGATCGCCGCGTCGAAATCACCGGCCCGGTCGAGCGCAAGATGATCATCAACGCGCTGAATTCCGGTGCGAAGGTGTTCATGGCCGATTTCGAGGATTCGTCCGCACCCACCTTCGCCAACCAGCTCGGTGGCCAGATCAACCTGCGCGACGCGGTGAACGGCACGATCGAATTCCGCTCGCCCGAAGGCAAGGCCTACCGCGTCAACGACAATCCGGCGGTACTGGTGGTGCGCCCGCGTGGCTGGCACCTGATCGACAAGCACATCAGCGTGGATGGCGAGCCGATGGCGGGCGCGCTGGTCGACTTCGGCTTGTTCGTGTTCCACAACGCACGCGCACTGCACCGCCGCGACCGTGGTCCGTACTTCTACCTGCCCAAGCTCGAGGCGATGGAGGAGGCCGCGTTGTGGGACGAGGTGATGGCCACCGCCGAGGACGAACTGCAACTGCCGATCGGCACGATGAAGGCCACCGTGCTGATCGAGACGCTGCCGGCGGCGTTCCAGATGCACGAGATCCTGCACGCGTTGCGTGGCCGTATCGTGGGCCTCAACTGCGGCCGCTGGGACTACATCTTCTCCTACCTGAAGACGTTGCGCGGCCACCGCGACCGGCTGCTGCCGGAACGTGCCCAGGTGCTGATGACCGTGCCGTTCCTGAAGGCGTATTCGGAGCTGCTGATCCAGACTTGCCACCGTCGCGGCGCGTTCGCGATGGGTGGCATGGCAGCGCAGATCCCGATCAAGGGTGACGAGGCCGCCAACGAGGCCGCCATGGCCAAGGTGCGTACCGACAAGCTGCGTGAAGTGCAGGCTGGCCATGACGGCACCTGGGTGGCACACCCGGCGCTGGTGCCGGTCGCGCAGCAGGTCTTCGACGAGTACATGCCGGCGCCGAACCAGCTCGGCGTGCTGCGCGAGGACGTCCAGGTCACCCGCGAACAGCTGCTGGCCACGCCGAACGGCACGATCAGCCGCGCCGGTTTCGACAACAACGTGGAAGTCTGCCTGCGTTATACCGCCGCGTGGCTGGACGGCCAGGGCTGCGTGCCGATCCATCACCTGATGGAGGACGCCGCCACCGCCGAGATTGCCCGCGCACAATTATGGCAATGGGTGCATCACGGCGAACTGGAGTTCCCCGACCACGCGCCGATCGATCTGGCGCTGTTCGACCACGCCCTCGCCACGCACAGCCACCGCCTGCGCCACAGCGACGCACTTGGCGCCCGGCGCGTCGATGCAGCCGCAGCCCTGCTGTCCGCCCTGATCCATGCCGACCAGCTTGGTGATTTCCTCACCCTGCCCGCCTACGACCAGCTCGCCTGAGCGCGCGCCACGTCCTCGTTTTCCATCTGGAGCCACTCATCATGAAGAACACCCTGCCCACCGCCGAACAGATCTCGCTGGACTGGAAGAACAACACCCGCTGGTCCGGCATCCAGCGCAACTACAGCGCCGAAGACGTGGTGCGCCTGCGCGGCACGGTGGCGATCGAGCACTCGCTCGCCCGCCGTGGCGCCGAGCGGTTGTGGAAGTCGCTGCACAAGGAAGACTTCGTCAATGCACTCGGCGCGCTCACCGGCAACCAGGCGATGCAGCAGGTCAAGGCCGGGCTGCAGGCAATCTATCTCAGTGGCTGGCAGGTGGCGGCCGATGCGAACGTCGCCGGCGAGATGTATCCCGACCAGTCGCTGTATCCGGCCAACTCGGTGCCGCTGGTGGTCAAGCGCATCAACAACACCTTGCTGCGCGCCGACCAGCTGCATCACGCCGAAGGCAAGGACGATACCGACTGGCTGGTGCCGATCGTGGCCGACGCCGAGGCCGGTTTCGGCGGCGTGCTGAACGCATTCGAGCTGATGAAGGCGATGATCGAAGCCGGTGCCGCCGGTGTGCATTTCGAGGATCAGCTGGCCTCGGTGAAGAAGTGCGGCCATATGGGCGGCAAGGTGCTGGTGCCGACTCGCGAAGCGGTGGATAAGCTCAACGCCGCGCGCCTCGCCGCCGACGTCGTCGGCGTGCCAACCCTGCTGGTGGCACGTACCGATGCCGATGCCGCCGATTTGCTTACCTCCGACATCGACGCGAACGACAAGGCCTTCATCACCGGCGAGCGCACCGTCGAAGGCTTCTATCGCGTGCGTCCGGGCCTGGACCAGGCGATCAGCCGCGGCCTCGCCTACGCGCCATACGCCGATCTGATCTGGTGCGAGACGAGCAAGCCGAACCTGGAGGACGCACGCAAGTTCGCCGAGGCGATCCACGCGAAGTTCCCCGGCAAGCTGCTGGCCTACAACTGCTCGCCCAGCTTCAACTGGAAGAAGAACCTGGACGACGCCACCATCGCGAAGTTCCAGAAGGAACTGGGCGCGATGGGTTACAAGTTCCAGTTCATCACCCTGGCCGGCTTCCACAGCCTCAACTACGGCATGTTCGATCTGGCGCACGGTTATGCGCGTCGCCAGATGAGCGCCTTCGTCGAACTGCAGGAGAAGGAATTCGCCGCCGCCGAACGCGGCTTCACCGCGGTGAAGCATCAGCGCGAGGTGGGCACCGGGTACTTCGATCAGGTGACCCAGGCGATCCAGCAGGGCCAGTCCTCGACCACCGCGCTGACCGGTTCGACCGAGGAAGCGCAGTTCGCGCCGCGTCACGCGGTTGGCTGACACCACGCGTGCCGCCCTGCTCGCGCAGGGCGGCACGCTCAGGAGGAAGCGGGCGTAACCACGCTCGCTTCCGGCAATGCTGGTGGCACCAACGCAATCACCGTCCAGCCCGGCTTAGGTTCCAGCTCGCGCTTGGTCGAGGCCACGCGCAACGCGCCCTTTTCCTCCACCCCGAACATCAGCACGGTATTCGAACCGTATTGCTCGATGAAGTGCGGCCAGTCGAACGTGGCGCTGAGCCGGGTCGTTTTGATGCGCCAGCCGTGGCCGAGCATTTCGGCAAAACGGCCGTGGGTCATCTCCTCGTCGAACAGCGGCGGCGCCAGCAGGGTGCCGGACAAGGCCGCGCGATCCGTGCTTTCCTGCGGCGTCAGGTTGCGCAACCGATACACCTTGTCCCGGCCGAACTCCTGCCGGTAATGCACGCAGGCCAGCGAATTGCGCTCGCGATGGGTAGACACCGCCAGCAGCCGGCCGATCCCGGTGAGATCCAGATGGCGCTCGGCATGCGGTGAGGCGGGATTGCCGAAGAACGTGGGCAGTCCTTCCATACGCGCCCGGCGGATGCCTTCCCAGTCATCGTCGGCCAGCATCACGCGAAAGCCCGCCTCGCCCAGCGCCATGCCGATTGCACGAGCCACCTCGTCGGAGCCGAAGATCAGCAGACCGCGCGGCTCCGGTTCGGCCACCTTCAACCACAACGCCAGCGGCCGCGCGGTGGCACTCTGCAGCACCACCGTGCCGATGATCAGGATGAACACCAGCGGTACCAGCGCCCCGGCGCCAGGCATGCCCAACGCATCCAGTCGCAAGGCAAACAGCGCCGATACCGACGCCGCCACGATGCCGCGCGGTGCCACCCAGCCGATCAGTGCCCGCTCGCGCCAGTTCAATCCGCTGCCCAGACTCGACAGCAGCACGGTCAACGGCCGCACAACCAGCTGCGCAATCACGAACAGCGCGATGCCTGCACCCAACATGCCGTCCGGCAACGGCCAGTGCAGTCGCGCCGCCAGCAGGATGAACAGCAGCGACACCAGTACCGTAGTGAGGCTTTCCTTGAAGTCGAGGATGTCGTCGATATGCACGCCACGCATGTTGCCCAGCGCGATGCCCATGATGGTCACCGCCAGCAGGCCCGATTCGTGAGTGAGTACATTGGATACGCTGAAAGCGAACAGCACTGCCGCCAGTACGGCATAGTTCTGCAGGTATTCCGGAATCAGCTGGCGGCGCAGCAGAAAACCGGTCAGCAGCGCGCTCAACACGCCAGTCACCGCACCACAGCCGATCGTGGCGATGAAGATGCCGATGGTGTGGCCTTCCTGGCGCGACACGATCGCCTCGAAGATCAGCACGGCGAACAACGCGCCAAGCGGATCGATCACGATGCCTTCCCAACGCAGCGTATTCGCGATGCGCGCGGTCGGCCGCAAGGTGCGCAACATCGGCGCGATCACCGTCGGGCCGGTCACGCAGGCCAGCGCACCGAACAGCAGGGCGATCGACCAGCTCAGGCCGGCCACGAGATGGGCCGCCAGCGCCAGCAGCAGCAACGCGGTCACCGCGCCGTAACTGACCAGCCCGCGCACCACGTGGCCGATACCCGGCAACTCGTGGAAGCGCAGGGTCAGGCTGCCCTCGAACAGGATCAGTGCCACCGCCAGCGAAACCGTCGGAAACAACAGGCTGCCCAGCAGCTTGTCGGGATCGAGCAGGCCACTGACCGGCCCCAGCAGGATCCCGGCCAGCAGCAGGAACAGGATCGCCGGCAGCTTGACCCGCCAGGCCAGCCACTGCGCCAGAAAGCCGATCATCAACATGCCGGCAAGCATCAGGCCGAGCTCGATCGTCATCGCAGTCCCTGGGCGAACTTCAGGCCACTATCGGAGCATGTGCCATGGGCACGCGTCCAGCGGCCCGGTTCAGAGCCGCCGGTATTGCAGTGCCTCAGCCAGATGCTCACGTTCCAGCAGGGCGGCGCCGCCATCGAGATCGGCGATCGTGCGGGCGACCCGCAGCACGCGATGATAGGCGCGTGCGGACAGCCCCAGGCGCTCCAGCGCGCTTTCGAACCAGCGCCGTTCGGCCGGACCCAGCGCGCAATCGCGCTCCAGTTCGCGCACGCTGATTTCGGCATTCGGCCGGCCGGCCCGCATCAGCGATTGCCGCCGTGCCTTGAGCACGCGCGCACGCACGGTAGCGGAATCCTCATCGCGCTCGCTACGCGGCGATCCGAGATCGGCCAGCGGCACCTGCGGCACTTCCACGCAGAGATCAATGCGGTCGAGCAACGGCCCGGAAATGCGCGAGCGATAACGCTGGATCTGATCGGGAGTGCACTGGCAGCGCTGACGCGGATCGCCCACATAACCGCAGGGACACGGATTCATCGCCGCGACGAGTTGAAATTGTGCAGGAAACGTCGACTGCCGCGCCGCCCGTGAGATCACGATATGGCCGGACTCCATCGGCTCGCGCAACACTTCCAGCACGTGCCGGCTGAACTCCGGCAACTCGTCCAGGAACAGCACGCCGTTGTGCGCCAGCGAGATCTCGCCCGGCCGCGGATACGAGCCACCCCCGACCAGCGCCACCGCCGACGCGGTGTGGTGCGGCGCCCGGAACGGCCGACGCCGCCATTGCGCGAGATCGGTGTTCTGGCCAGCTACCGACAGCACCGCGCAGGTTTCCAGCGCCTCCGATTCGGACAGCGGCGGCAGGATACCCGGCAACCGTTCGGCCAGCATGGTCTTGCCGGTGCCGGGCGGCCCCATCAGCAACAGGTGATGGCCACCGACGGCCGTGATCTCCAGCGCGCGCCGCGCCTGCAACTGACCGCGTACATCGCGCAGATCCGGGCCACCGTCCGCGCCACCATCACTGGGAATGCCGATCGGCGCGGACAACTCCTGCGCGCCGCGCAGCCAGCCACACACTTCCGCCAGCGTATCGGCCACCCGTACGTCCACATCGGGCACCAGTGCGGCTTCGGCAGCATTCTCGCGCGGCACCACCACGCGCCGGCCGCGCGCCCGGGCACGCAACAGCGCCGGCAGCACGCCGGAGACGCTGCGCAATGTGCCGGTCAGGGCCAGCTCGCCAAGGAATTCGCAATCATCCAGTTTTTCGCGCGGCACCTGACCGCTGGCTGCGAGAATGCCCAGCGCAATCGAGAGATCGAAACGCCCGCCATCCTTGGGCAGCTCGGCCGGCGCCAGGTTCACCGTGACCCGGCGGTTGGGATATTCGAAGGCCGTGTTCTGGATCGCCACACGTACACGGTCGCGCGCCTCGCGCACCGCCGCCTCAGGCAGGCCGACGATATTGGTCGCCGGCAAGCCGCCGGAAAGATGCACCTCGACCATCACCTGCGGCGCGGCGATCCCTTCCTGGGCCCGGCTGAGGGTAACGGCAAGGCTCATGCAGCCGAAGGTCGCCGACGCACGGATGGGTCGCTGCCATGCACGTACATCAAGCGACTCCATCCGCAGTGCTGAATAAATAACCGCCCCCGATCGTTCTCGGGGTGAGGGTGACGGATCGGGGGCGGCTCCCGGGAGGTTGGTTGTTGCTAGCCCCCGCGGGCAACCACGGCAGCCTCAAGTTCGGCTACACGTCGCTCCAATTCGTCGACCTTGGCGCGGGTACGCGCCAGCACTTGCGTCTGGACTTCGAATTCTTCGCGGGTGACCAGGTCGAGGCGGCGCAATCCCTGCGCCAAAACGTCCTGGAAGTTGGCTCGCAAATCCTGTTGCGCCTGTGCCAACCCTGGCGGTACCAACGACACAAGGCGCAGGGCAATCTGATCGATATCCTGCCTATCCATCATGGATAGCGCCTCAAGCTCGTCGAGATAAATAGTAGGTGAATGGAAATCGAGGCTGCCATCGGTACGCTCCGTCAAAAACTGTAGGGATTGTCCTACACGGGCAGCACTCAGGCGACAAGCCTGCGCCGGGCAGGCAGAATGCCGCTTTAATCGTGTCGATCTCTGTCGATTCAAGGAAAAGCCCATGAAGCTGGTCGTGGCGATCATCAAGCCATTCAAGCTGGACGATGTGCGCGAGGCGCTGGCCGAGGTCGGCGTGCAGGGCGTGACGGTGACCGAGGTGAAAGGTTTCGGCCGTCAGAAAGGCCACACCGAGCTGTATCGCGGCGCCGAATACGTGGTCGATTTCCTGCCCAAGATCAAGCTGGAGGTGGCGATTGCCGACGATCAGCTCGATCGCGTGCTGGAAGCGATCCAGCACTCCGCCCGCACCGGCAAGATCGGCGACGGCAAGATCTTCGTCAGCACGCTGGAACAGGTGATCCGCATCCGCACCGGCGAGCTTGATCACGATGCGCTCTGATCCCTGCCGGCGCCCCCTGCCTGCGCCGGATTATTCCGGCTCCGCAGCAACCCCGGGCACGAAAAAAAGTAATCCCGCGACAGCCCGCATTGCGCCTTGCCGCGCGCGGCTTATCCCCCGACTTGTGCACAACTTGTTGGGTTGACCCTGCCCGGCGCACCCGATATGTTGTGTCCGTCGGTGCCCGTCCAGACGCGATCGTCGGTCGGGCTTAAAAGGGAATCCGGTGTGAATCCGGAACTGCCCCGCAGCGGTAAAGCGGAAACGAACGTCACCACATGCACTGGTCGTCAATGACTGGGAAGCGGGGACAAGTAGGCGGATCGCAAGATCCATGTCCGCAAGTCCGAAGACCTGCCGGCACATCGGGACGAACGTGTCCCGGTGCGTAGTGACGGCTTCCGCGGGGAGGCACGTCGCAGTGCAGTAGGCCGCATGGCGCCTGCATTGTGACCCGTTCCCGGAATCCATCGCTTCAGGCCCTGCGCGCGGGAGCAGGTGTTTGATGTCCATGCCGGGAGCCCACAGCCATGCAACCTCAGAATACCGCTACCCGCGAGCGCACCGCCGCGCGCGTCGATTCGCCCGCCGATGCCGCGACCGCTGCAGCGGCGTCGCTCGATGACAGCTTCACCCTGACCCCACCACACAATCCCGGCCAGATGCGCGTGACCAAGCGCAACGGCGGCCAGGAAACCGTCGACGTCAACAAGATCGTGCGTGCGGTGACCCGCAGCAGCGAAGGCCTGCACGGCGTCGACCCGCTGCGCGTGGCGCTGAAGACCATCGGCGGCCTGTACGACGGTGCCACCACCCAGGAGCTGGACCAGCTTTCCATCCGCACCGCCGCGGCACTGACGGCCGAAGAACCGGAATACGGTCAGCTCGCCGCGCGCCTACTCGGTGCCTACATCGACAAGGAAGTGAGCGGCCAGGAAATCCAGAGCTTCTCGCAGTCGATCGCGCGCGGCGCGGAACTGGGCATCCTCAACGCACGCCTGCGCGACTTCGTCGCCACCAACGCGCGCAAGCTGAACGACGCGATCGATCCACTGGCCACCCGCCGCTTCGAGTATTTCGGCCTGCGCACCGTGTACGACCGTTACCTGCTGCGCCATCCGCAGCTGCGCTTCGTGATCGAGACGCCGCAGCATTTCTTCATGCGCATCGCCTGCGCGCTCGGCGGCAACGAGATCGGCGAAACGCTGGAGCTCTATCGGCTGCTGTCCTCGCTGGAATACATCGCCAGCTCGCCCACGCTGTTCAATGCCGGCACCGCGCATGAGCAGCTGAGCTCGTGCTACCTACTCGACTCGCCTATCGACTCGCTGGAGTCGATCTATGACAAGTACGCCGACGTCGCCAAGCTCAGCAAGTTCGCCGGCGGCATCGGCCTGGCGTATTCGCGCGTGCGTTCGCGCGGCTCGCTGATCAAGGGCACCAACGGCCATTCCAATGGCCTGCTGCCGTGGCTGAATACACTGGATGCCTCGGTCGCCGCGGTGAACCAGGGCGGCAAGCGCAAGGGCGCGGCCTGCGTGTACCTGGAATCGTGGCATGCCGACATCGAGGATTTCCTCGAGCTGCGCGACAACACCGGTGACGACGCGCGGCGCGCGCACAACCTCAACATCGCGAACTGGATTCCCGACGAATTCATGCGCCGCGTCGAAAGCGATGGCGACTGGTCGCTGTTCGATCCGAAGGTGATGCCGCATCTGGTCGACAGCTGGGGCGAAATCTTCGATCGCGCCTATCGCGAAGCCGAAGCGAACGGCCTCGCCGTGAAGACGGTGAAGGCACGCGAGCTGTATGCCCGCATGATGCGCACGCTGGCGCAGACCGGCAACGGCTGGATGACGTTCAAGGATCGCTGCAACGCCACCAGCAATCAGACCGCCCATCCCGACAACGTGATCCACCTGTCCAACCTGTGCACCGAGATCCTCGAAGTGAGCTCGGCCAGCGAGACGGCCGTGTGCAATCTGGGCTCGGTGAACCTGGCGCGGCATGTGGTCGACGGCGTGTTCGACTTCGAGCAGCTCGCCTCGACCGTGCGCACTGCCGTGCGCCAGCTCAACCGGGTGATCGATCTCAACTTCTATCCGATCGACACCGCACGCACCGCCAACATGAAGTGGCGTCCGGTCGGTCTCGGCGTGATGGGCCTGCAGGATGTGTTCTTCAAGCTGCGGCTGCCGTTCGATTCAACCGAAGCGCTGGCACTGTCCACCCGCATCGCCGAGGAGATCTATTTCCACGCCTTGTCGATGTCGACCGAGCTGGCCGCGGCCGAAGGCGCACACCCGGGCTTTGCGGAAAGCCGCGCCGCGAAGGGTGAACTGCAGTTCGACTACTGGGCGAATGCCACGCCGCAAGACAGCGCGCGCTGGGATGCCCTGCGCGAACGCATCAAGCAACACGGCCTGCGCAACTCGCTGCTGATCGCGATCGCGCCAACTGCCACGATCGCCTCGATCGCCGGCTGCTACGAGTGCATCGAGCCGCAGGTCAGCAACCTGTTCAAGCGCGAGACGCTGTCCGGCGATTTCCTGCAGGTCAATCGTTACCTCGCCGACGAACTCAAGACCCTTGGCCTGTGGACATCGGAGATCCGCGACGCGATCAAATTGGCCGAAGGTTCGATCCAGGGCATCACGGCGATTCCGGAGCGCCTGCGCGCAATCTATCGCACGGTGTGGGAGCTGCCGCAGAAGGCACTGATCGAACTCGGTGCCGCGCGCGGTGCCTATATCGACCAGAGCCAGTCGCTGAACCTGTTCATGGAAAACCCGAACATCGGCCAGTTGAGCTCGATGTACATGTACGCGTGGAAGGCAGGCATCAAGACCACGTACTACCTGCGCTCGCGCCCCGCCACCAGGATCACCAAGACCACGGTGTCCACCGACAAGACCGTGCTGGTCGTGGATCAGGCGCAGGCCAATGCCGCGGTGTTCTGCTCGCTGGAAAATCCCGAGTACTGCGAGGCCTGCCAGTAGCACCGCGCTCGTCATCCCAGCGAAAGCTGGGATCCAGCGTCTTTCGATAAAACAAGGCAAGGGCACTGGATTCCAGCTTTCGCTGGAATGACGGAGAGAAGGCGCGGGGCTTAGTCGCAAATCTCCACATAAAGATCACGCCAGCACGGATTGGACTTCTCGATGAGCTCGATCTTCCACGCCCGCTTCCATGCCTTGATCGCCTTCTCGCGGGTGATCGCGGAGTCCATCGTCTCGTGCAACTCGAGCCAGACAAGGTTGTGCACATGATGACGTTGGGTGAAGCCGTCGACCACGTTGCTCCGGTGTTGCCAGATGCGCGCCGGGAGATTGGAGGTGACGCCGGTGTAAAGCGTGCCGTTGCGACCACTGGCAAGGAGATAGACACAAGGTGTTCGTTCTCGCATACGGCGAATCCATTCCTACAGCTCACGTGTCCGAAAACCTATCAATGAAACGCCCGTCATCCCAGCGAAAGCTGGGATCCAGAGCCTTTGGCCTACATGGCGACA
Organism: Rhodanobacter koreensis; assembly: GCF_054782855.1. Classification (NCBI taxonomy): domain Bacteria; kingdom Pseudomonadati; phylum Pseudomonadota; class Gammaproteobacteria; order Lysobacterales; family Rhodanobacteraceae; genus Rhodanobacter; species Rhodanobacter koreensis. Next base: position 810,189 of record NZ_BAAGRR010000001.1, read on the forward strand.
CGATAAAAACTGAAGTCACTGGGTCCCAGCTTTCGCTGGGATGACGAGCCAAAGCACTCGCGCCTCATCGGCTGCGAACCACCAAGGAAAACCCATGTCCGCTCAACCTGTCCGCAACGCCCACATCCTCGACCCCGGCTTCGAGCTCACCCTGCGCCCGATGCGTTACCCCGGTTTCTACGAGATGTACCGCAACGCGATCAAGAACACCTGGACGGTCGAGGAAGTGGATTTCTCGATGGACACGGCCGACCTCTCGTCGAAGATGTCCGCCGCCGATCGCCACCTGATCCATCGCCTGGTGGCGTTCTTCGCCACCGGCGACACCATCGTGTCGAACAACCTGGTGCTGAACCTGTACCAGCACATCAACGCGCCCGAAGCGCGCATGTATCTGTCGCGCCAGCTGTATGAGGAGGCGCTGCATGTGCAGTTCTACCTCACCCTGCTCGACACCTACATTCCTGATCCGACCGAGCGCAACAAGGCATTCGCGGCGATCGAGAACATCCCTTCGATCCGCGCCAAGGGCGAGTTCTGCTTCAAGTGGATCGACTCGATCCAGAACCTGCAGCGGCTGGAAACCCGCGAACAGCGGCGGCAGTTCCTGCTCAACCTGATCTGCTTCGCCGCCTGCATCGAAGGCCTGTTCTTCTATGCCGCGTTCGCCTATGTCTACTACCTGCGCTCACGCGGCCTGCTGCATGGCCTCGCCGCGGGCACCAACTGGGTGTTCCGCGACGAGAGCGGCCACATGGCCTTCGCCTTCGATGTCGTACGCACCGTGCGCGAGCAGGAGCCCGAGCTGTTCGACGATGCCATGCGCGCGCAGGTCGAGCAGATGATGGAAGACGCCATCGCCTGCGAAACCCTGTTCGCCGAGGACGTGCTTTCCGGCGGCGTGGTCGGCCTGTCGGTGAAGGACATGCGCCAGTACCTCGAGTACTGCGCCGACCAGCGCCTCGCCCAGCTCGACCTGCCGAAGAAATACGGCGCGAAGAACCCGTTCGACTTCATGGATCTGCAGGACGTACAGGAAGTGACCAATTTCTTCGAGCGTCGCGTCTCGGCGTACCAGGTCGGCGTACAGGGCGAAGTGGCGTTCGACATGGCGTTCTGACGAGCACGATGCGGCCGGTCCCGCTCGATTCACCTGGCAGGCCGCCGCGCCGGCACCGAGGATGCCGCCCGGCCTATTGACTACACGTGTAGGCATGGCGTAGCGTGACTACATCTGTAGTCACGCGGAACCTCCGGCCATGCTCAAATCCACCATCGGCGACCAGGAACTGGCGCTGCTGCATCACATCGACGAATGCGGCCACGCCTCGGTAGGTGAAGTGGCCATCGGCTACGGCGAGCCGCGCGGACTGGCGCGCTCCACCGTGCTGACCATGATGGAACGCCTGCGCGGCAAGGGTTATCTCAAGCGCCGGCAGGTCAAGGGCATGTTCCGCTACAGCACCGCTACCGGGCCCGGCGAGGCGATGCGCAGCGCGGTCGGCAGCTTCGTCGAGAAGACGTTGAGCGGCTCGGTCTCGCCGTTCGTGGCCTGGATGTCCGAGCACGCCGAAGTCTCCGACACCGAACTGGCGCAGCTGGAAGCGCTGGTGGCGCAACTGCAATCCAAGCGCAAGGAGTCGTGAGATGGACACGATCCACACCCTCACCGATACCTTGCTGACCCGTCTCGCCTGGACCTCTGGGCAAGCCGTGCTGCTGATCGGAGCGCTATGGCTGCTTGGCCGCTTGATGCCACGATTGTCACCGGCGATCCGCTGCATGCTGTGGTGGGTACTCAGCGTGCAGTTGATCGTCGGCCTGCTCGCCAGCACGCCGGTGGAATTGCCACTGCTATCACCGGCGCCGCCGGCCGCCGCCATCGCGGCAACGGCCAGCCAACAGGGCCCCGCGATTGCACCATCGGGCGAATCCACCGTACCCCCGCAGGTTGCCGAGCCGTCCTTGCCAACTACTTCGGCGATGACGACGGCGCAGTCGACAATGCCCGCGCCGATACCAACGCGCCCGTTTCCCTGGCGTTCGTTCGTGGTGACCTTGTGGCTCGCCGGCCTGCTGGCGCAGCTGCTGCTGGTTGCCCGGCAATGGCGAAAAACGCGTCTGCTGCTGCGTGAATCCGCGCCACCGCACGACGAAACGCTGCAGGCAGCCTGCTCGCAGCAGGCCCGCATGCTCGGCTTGCGCCGCTGCCCGCAGTTGCGCGTGTCGCATGCGATCACCTCGCCCCAGGTGACCGGTCTGTGGCATCCCACCGTCCTGCTTCCGGCCAACGAGGTACTCACGCCGGAAGAGTCATCGATGGCGCTCGCCCACGAGCTGGCGCATCTGCGCCGCGGCGATCTCTGGCTGGGCTGGGCACCGGCGATTGCGCAGCGACTGTTCTTTTTCCACCCGCTGGTGGCGTGGGCGATGCGCGAGTACGCGCTCCATCGCGAAGCCGCCTGCGATGCGCAGGTGCTGCAACAGCATTGCACGGCGCCGCAGGACTACGGGCGCCTGTTGCTGCGCCTTGGCGTGGCCCAGCCCATGCACTCCGGCCTCGCCGGGGCATCTCCCACCTTCCAGAACCTGAAAAGGCGACTGACCATGTTGCAGCAAGGCGTGAACCCTTCGCAGTTGCACGCGCGCGGCTGGTGGCTTGTCGTGCTGATTGCGCTCGTCGGCGTGCTGCCGTATCGCGTGACGGCCACCGGCGCGACCGCGGTGCAGGCCACCACCCAATCGAATGAACTGACGGCGGTGCCTCCGCTTCCGCCACCGCCGCCCACCCCGCCGGTCCCACCGCCGCCGCCCGCACCGCCGGCTCCCTCGCCTCTCGCCAGCGGCTTCCGGGCCCATCATGTCGACATTACTACCCGCACCAATGCCCGCGATGGATTCGCGCTGTTCGATGGCGATTCGATCACCGTCAACGGGACGGACAACGATCTGGCCGCCGCGCAGCGGCTGCACCAGGGCAACGAGCCGATGCTGTGGTTCCGCCGCGGCGACCAGGCCTACCTGATCCGTGATGCGAGCTACATACAGCGTGCCAGGGCTGCCTATGCACCGGTCACGGCGCTGGCCAGGCAACAGGGCCAGCTCGGCCGTCAGCAAGGCCAGCTTGGCGGCAAGCAGGGCGCACTTGGCGCACGCCAAGGTGCGCTCGGCAGCAGGCAAGGGCAGCTGGCTGGCGAGGAGGCCAAGCTGACCGTGCAATCCAGCCAAAATCAGCTTTCGGCCAAGCTTGAAGCGCAGCGAGCCCGGCTGGAAGCCAGCCAGAGCGAGCTCGGTCGCCAGCAGGATGCACTCGGCCGCGAACAGGAAGTCCTGGGCAAGCAGCAGGAAGCACTCGGCGCGCAACAGGAAGCGCTGGGCAAGCGCCAGCAGCAGGCGACGGAACAAGCGGATCAGCAGATCGGGAAACTGCTTGACGAGGCGATTGCACATGGCGCCGCGCAAAAGCTCGGCATGAACCCGATGCCGCAGCCCGTCACCACGCAGGCACGACAACTGCCCAATCTGCCGCCGACACCACCGATGCCGCCGCTCTCGAAAATGCCGGCGCTGCCGCCCGCGCCACCGGCGCCAATGGCACCGCCACCGCCACCGACCGCCACGACAACGACATCCGCCAACCAGACCCGGCAACGCGACAGCGATATCACCACGGTGGAACCCGGCAGCCGGTATGCCTATGCCCTGTACGACAACAACGCCCACGGCGAAACCGTGCTGATCAATGGTGACCGCGCCGATGTCGCGCTGGCCAAGCGCCTGCACACCACGGATACGACACCGATGTTCTGGTTCCGCCGCGGCGACCAGGCGTACCTGATCCGCGATCCCGCCTACGTCGACCGCGCCAACGCCACCTACGCTGCGGTGAGTGCGTACTGGCGTGATGCAGGCAAGCTCGAAGGTGAGCAGTGGAAATTCAAGGGGCCGCTGGAAGGTCTGCTCAGCCGGCAACGCAGTGTCGAGCAGCAGCGTCGCGACCTGCTCGCCGACCCGCAGGCACCCGCCGCCACCCAGCGCCTGGCAAGTCTGGACGCACAGCAACGCGAGATCACCGCACGGATGGCCGATCTCAACCGGCAACTGGCCGCGCTGCAGCCGCAGCTGGCCGCGATGAAACAGCGCCAGCAACAAGTCGTCGCGCAAGCCGATCTGCAGGCGTCGCAGTTGATCGACGAGGCGCTCGGCAAGGGCTTGGCGCAGGAAGTCAGCCGCCGCTGAGTGAGTAACCGGCGCTCGCTGCCGGTCGTTTGAAAACGCGCACATACCGCCTGCTTCGCAGGCGGCGGGGGCGGCTGCGTCCGCCAACGCCCCGGCATGGCTATCAGGAGGCCCCCGATGTTCGGCTACTACTTCGCACTCGCGCTGCGCAGCCTGAAACGCAGCAAGGTGCTTACCGCGCTGATGATCCTCGCCATCGGCCTGGGCATCGGTGCCAGCATGACCATGATCACCGTGCTGCACGTGATGTCGGGCGATCCGCTGCCCGGGCGCAGCGCGCAGTTGTTCGTGCCACAGCTCGACGCCCGCCCGCTGGAGCGCAGCAAGACCACCAAGGACAGTGCGCCCAACGGCAACCTGACCTGGCCGGATGCGATGAACCTGTTGCGCACCCATCGCGCGGACCGGCAGGCGGCGATGGTGGCGGGCTCGGTGCCGATCCGTCCCGCGCAGGCTTCGCTGCGACCCTTCTTCCAGCCCGGGCATTACGTCACGGCGGACTTCTTCGCGATGTTCGGCGCACCGTTCCGCGCCGGTGGCGGCTGGACCGCCGAAGATGACCAGCAGCGCGCACACGTGGTCGTGCTCAACGCCGAACTCAACCGCAAGCTGTTCGGCGACACGCCCGGCATCGGCCGCACCGTGCGATTGAAGAACACCGATTTCCGCGTGGTCGGCGTACTCGATGAGTGGTATCCGCAACCCACCTTCTATGCCCAGGTCAACGATCGCTCCTTCGGCAAGACCGACCAGTTTTTCCTGCCACTGCAGACCGCGCTGGATCTGCAGTTCGATTTCAGCGGCAATTTCATGTGCTGGGGCAACGGCGCCGGTGGCCGCACCAGCGATCACTGCACATGGCTGCAGTTCTGGGTGCAACTGGACAACCCGGCCAGGGCACGCACCTATCGGGACTTCCTTGGCGATTACTGGCGCGAGCAGCAGACGCATGGCCGCTTTCCGCGCCCGGTGAATGCACAACTCTACGGCCTGATGGACTGGCTCACCCGACAGCAGGTGATTCCGTCCGACCTGCGGCTGCAACTGTGGCTGGCTCTGGGCTTTCTCGGTGTATGCATGGTCAACATCGTCGGCCTGCTGCTGGCGAAATTCCTGCGCCGCAGTGGCGAGGTCAGCGTGCGCCGGGCGCTGGGTGCGCAGCGGCGCGACATCTTCCTGCAATTCGGCATCGAGTCGGCCGTGATCGGCGTGGCAGGCGGCGTACTGGGCCTGGTGATTGCCGAGCTTGGCCTGTGGAGCGTGCGGCAGCGCCCCGACGGCTACGCGCAACTGGCTCAGATGGATGCCGTCATGCTGCTCGGCACCTTCGCGCTGGCGGTGTTCGCCAGTGTACTGGCCGGGCTGCTGCCTGCCTGGCGTGCATGCCGCATCACTCCTGCCCTGCAGCTCAAGACCCAGTGAGGTAGTCCCATGCCACTGCGCCCTCTGCTTTCCAGCCTCACCCGTCACAAGCTCACCGTGCTGTTGCTGGCACTGCAGGTCGGCCTGACCTGCGCCATCGTCTGCAACGTGGTGTTCATGATCGTCAACCGCACCGCACAGATGCGCCAGCCCAGCGGCGTGGCCGAAGACGAGCTGGTGATGATCGAGAGCATCGGCCTCGACGAAAACGAAAACCCGCTGGCCCGGCACGCCGCGGACGTGGCGGCGCTGCGCAACATCCCCGGCGTGACCGCGGTGACCGCCGTCGATGCGTTGCCGTTCAACGGCAACGACTGGAGCAATGGCATCGCCACCACGCCGAACGCCGATACCGACCTCACCGCCACCGCCTACAACGGCACTCCCGGCGAGCTCGGCACGCTGGGGCTGCACCTAGTCGAGGGGCGCGATTTCCTGCCTGACGAATACCTGCCGATGGACAGCGCGCACGATTGGGCCGGCATCAACCATGTGCCGGTCACCATCATCACCCGGGCGCTGGCCGAGCGCCTGTTCCCCGGCCAGAGCGCGCTGGGCAAGGTCATCTATCCCGGCGACAACCCGGTGCGCATCGTCGGCGTGGTCGACCATCTGCTGCGGCCGCATCTGCGCGAAGCCGCCGGCAACGATTACAGCACGCTGTTTCCCATGCTGCCGGACAGCAACGATGTCACCTACGTGTTGCGCACGGCACCGCAGGAACGCGAGCGCGTGCTGAAGCAGATGGCCGACGTGCTGAACCAGCTCGATGGCAATCGCATCCTGCGACAGGCGCAGACGTTCAGCCAATTGCGTAGCGACTTCTTCCGGCGCAATCGCACCATGATCGGCCTGCTGCTGGCCGCGGCGGCAGGGCTGCTGTTCGTCACCGCACTGGGTATCGCCGGCCTCGCCAGTTTCTGGGTGCAGCAACGACGACGCTCGATCGGCATCCGTCGCGCGATCGGCGCCACTCGCAGCAACATCCTGTGCTATTTCCAGGCCGAGAATTTCCTGATCGTCGGCGGCGGCATCGTGCCGGGCATGCTGCTGGCCTATGCGCTCAACCTGTGGTTGATGACGCATTACGAGCTGCCGCGGCTGCCGTTTCTCTACCTGCCCATCGGTGCTTTACTGCTGTGGCTGCTCGGTCAGTGCGCGGTACTTGGCCCGGCGCTGCGCGCGTCAGCGGTGCCACCGGTGATGGCCACCCGCCCGGACTGACCAGCCCGGGCGCGAGATACGCACGGATAGCGACAAGCGGAGCCGTTCCGGACTTCGCTTGTCGCTGCGGGCCTTACATCCAGGGCCACGCCTTCAACTCGTACTCTTTCGGCGGCGTATCGCCGGCGAGGTTGCGCACGAAATAGTCCCAGCGCCGACGAGTAGCGTACGGCGTGGCCGCGGCGTAACCGTGATGGGCATTCGGGATCAGCAACAGGTCGAAATCCCTGTTGGCCTTGATCAGCGCGTCGACGACCAGCAGGGTGTTGCTGGTCGGCACGTTGTCGTCCATCGTGCCGTGCACCAGCATCAGGTGGCCCTTGAGGTTCTTCGCCAGGTTCTGGTTGGCCTGGTCGTCGTAATTGCTGCTGCCGTCCTTGTTCGTGACCAGCAGACCCTGCCACTTCTCGGCCCAGTCGTCCTCGTAATTGCGGTTGTCGTGGTTGCCGCTTTCGGCCCAGCCGACCTTGAAGAAATCCGGATAACGGAACAGCGCATCGGCAGTGGCATTGCCGCCGCCGGAGTGGCCCCAGATGCCGACGCGATCGAGATCGATCCACGAATGCTGCTTGCCCAACTGCTTGATGCCGGCGACCTGATCCGGCAGCGTGTTGTCGCCCATGTTGGCGTAGTACGCATCGTGGAAGGCCTTGGAACGCCACGGCGTGCCCATGCCGTCGATGGCGACCACGATGAAGCCGAGCTCGGCCAGCGACTGGTTGTCGCCGTTGGCGGCCAGAAAGCCGAACGTGCGTACCGAGCCGGTCTGCGGACCCGGATAGATGTAGTCGATGACCGGGTATTTTTTGTGCGGATCGAAGTGGGTCGGCTTGAACATCATGCCGTACAGATCGGTCTTGCCGTCACGCGCCTTCACGGTGAACACCTGCGGCGGCACCCAGCCGGCGGCGCGCAGGCGAGAGATATCGGCCTTCGCCACGCTGGCCACGGTCTTGCCGTCGTCGCTACCGCGCAGGACGGTCACCGGCGGCATGTCGGTGGTGGAATACGCATCGACGAAATACTTGCCGTCAGGCGACAGCGTCACCGTGTGATCGGCGTCTTCCGGGGTGAGCAGGGTCGGCTGGCCACCGTCGAAACCCATCTTGTAGAACTGCTGGTAATAGGGATTCTCGCCGTGTTCGCGACCGACGCCGCGGAACCACAGCGTGCGGCTCCTGTCGTCCACGCGCAGCACTTCGGTGACATTGCCTTCGCCGGTGGTGATCGCGTGCTTGAGCTTGCCGCTGGCGAGGTCGTACAGGTACAGGTTGCCCCAGTTGTTGCGCTCGCTGAACCAGATCACCTCGTTCGACTGCGGCAGGTAGCTCCAGTTGACCTTGCCGTTGCCGCTCTCGTAATAGGTCGGCACGGTTTCGTTGAGCACGTCGTGCACCTTGCCGCTGCGTGCATCGGCCACGCGCAGGGTGGCGCTCTTGTGGTCGCGCGAGGTGGACACGAAGGCCAGCGTCTTGCCGTCCGGCGCCCACTGCACGTCGTCCCAGCCACCGTCCGGACCGCAGCTGACGTCGTCGCACAAGGTGGAGCGGTGCTGATCCGGCGGCATCTGCAGGCGCACGACCTGGTGCGTCGGCACGTCGATGATGACGCGCTCGATCATCGTCACGTCCTTGTCGCCGACCAGCGGGTATTTCCACGCCTCCAGCTTCGGGTGTCCGACATTCGTGCTGATCATGTACATGTCGCCGGTCTTGCGCTGGTCCTGCTGGAACGTGGCGATCCGGGTCGAATCCGGCGACCACACCAGGATCGCGTTGTCGGTGTGCTTCCAGCCCGCGTTGTCGGTGGCGTAGCCGAAGTTCTCCACGCCGTCGGTGGTGAGCTGGGTTTCCTTGCCAGTCGCCACGTCGCGCAACCACAGGTTCCAGTCGCGGATGAATGCCTCGGAGTGCTTGTCAGGCGACAGCACGCCAGGCTCGTCGCCGGTCATCACCTTGCCTGCCGCGTCGTGCGCCTGCACACCCTTGTCGGCCATACACACGCCGGTGCCCTTCAGGTCGCACAGGTAATGCTTATCGCGAACGACAATGGCGAGACGGCCATCCGGCTTCATGCCGTAGCCGGTGACCGGCAGCTTGTCCGCGTCGACCGGCTTGCCGGTGAGCCTGGTCAGCGCGGTGGCGAGTCTGGCCTGGTCGAACAGCGCCGCGGCCTTGCCGCTGGCCGCATCCATCCGCATGAAATGATCGCCATGGCTGTCGTGGTCGCGGTACCAGAAGTGCGTGTCGTCCAGCCAGTCGACCTTCTGCACCGCATGATCGACCAGTGGCGCGACGTTGTAGCTCATGAAGCGCTCCGCCTGCGCGTAGTCGCCGGTGCCCAGCGTGCGGCCCTGCGCGGCGGCGCCGGTCGACAGCAATCCCATCACCAGCGCGCCGAACAGGCGCGGCTTGCCGATCATCAAATACATGTGTTTCTCCAAGGGATCCGGAATGGCATGGCAGCGCCCCTTCACCGCGTTGCTGCCCAGCCTGCCGATGCTAACCCGATATCGCGCCACAGCCCCATGCCAAAGGTTGATGCCGCCATGCCGTTGCGCCGCATGCGGCAAACTACACTGACGCCCTGCTCCAACCTGCGTCCCCACACCAAGAGATCCCATGACTGCCCCGATCGAAGCCCGCCTGCTGGAAATGGTTTTCCCCGATCACACCAACCACCTCGGCACCCTGTTCGGCGGCCAGGCGTTGGCGTGGATGGACAAGGCCGCGTTCATCGTCGCCTCGCGCTATGCGCGGCGCACCGTGGTCACCGCACGTTCGGAGGAAGTGAACTTCCGCGTGCCGGTACGCACCGGCCAGCTGGTGGAGCTGGTCGCCAGCGTGGTCAAGGTCGGCCGCAGCTCGATGCACGTCGAGGTGGAGATGACCGCCGAGGATCCGCTGACCGGCGATCGCCGTGTGTGCACCACCGGCCGCTTCGTGATGATCGCTCTCGATTCCAACGGTTCTCCCACGCCCATCCCGGCGCTGCCTGTCGCCGATCTGAACGCAAGAACTTGAAGGCAGGGACACCGGCTTGACGTGCCATCGTGGCTTCGCACACGCTCATCCGCATGTGTCGTCCGGAGCCGTTCGATGCCTGCCCGCCTGAGAATCATCGGCAATTACATTTCGCCCTATGTGCGCAAGGTGCTGGTGTGCCTGGAGCTGAAGGGGCTCGACTACGAGATCGACCCGATCGCGCCGTTCGTCGGCAACGACCAGTTCTCGCGGCTCAGCCCACTGCGGCGCATCCCCGTGCTGATCGACGATGGTTTCGTGCTGAATGACTCCTCGGTGATCTGCCAGTACCTGGAGGACCGGCATCCGACACCGGCGCTGTATCCCGCCGACATCGCCGACCGTGCGCAGGCACGCTGGCTGGAGGAGTACGCCGACACACGCCTGGCCAACGGACTGATCTGGCGGCTGTTCTATCAGCTGGCGATCAGGCGCCACATCTTCGGTGAGGCCACCGATGAGGCGATCGTGCAGCATGCCCGCGATGTGGAAATTCCCGCCGCACTGGACTATCTGGAAAACCAGCTGCCGGACGACGGCCTCCTGTTCGGCCCGCTCTCGATCGCCGACATCAGCATCGCCAGCTTCTTCCGCACGGCCTCGTTCGTCCGTTACGCGATCGATGAAGCGCGCTGGCCACGCTGCGCGGCACTCGTTGCGCGAGTACAGGCTCTGCCCGTGTTCCAGAAACTCGCCCGTTTCGAGGATTGCATGCTGCGCCTGCCGCTGGCCGAGCAACGCGGTGCCTTGCTCAAGACCGGCGCACCGTTGACCAGCGACACCCTCGGCACCGCCACGCCGCGCCACGGCATGTCGCGCGACTGACGCCCTCCTGTCTGCGGAATCAGGTCGATCCGAGAGACACGCTTGTCGCCACTCAGCGAGCCGCGGCGCGATTCGGTGCGGTTCGACTGATCACGACACCGCTCGGTGCCGTGCCGACGATCTGCATCGGCAATCCATCCTGGCGCAACCGTGGAAGCAGACGCGGATCGACCAGCGCGACGGCACTCGATGCCGCAATCCAGCGGGTTTCGAATCCGCTGATGGACGGCAGGAAACCCTCCGTGCGCGACATCCTTCCCGGAAGGATATCCGCAGGGTCTTCATCGACCACGGTAACCAGCCGTTGCAGATAGAAAGGCAATCCCCGCAGATAGGCTCGCACTGTGAATACTTCGGTGCCGTCACGCATCAGCGGGAGCATGAGCTGCGCGACAGGCTTTGCAGAGAGTTTGCTGGCCACCCCGCCGATATTCGCGAACAGCAACTGCCACACACACAGCGCGCCCAATCCAAGCATCACCAGTGCAACCTGGCGTTGCCGCCAGCAGATGAGCACCACAAAGCCCAGCATGCCGACTCCAGCCAGTGCGCCCAGCTCACGTGCAAACCAGATCAGGACGGGGTGCAGGTCCGTGTTTTGCGACAGGTGCCGTGTACTGACCGGGCTCAACCACGCCGCCGCAGCCAGGATGACCGCAATCACCGCAATCGACAGAAAACGCCAGGCGAGTTCGCGATCCGCGAGTGTCGATACCCTTCTCGCAATAAGGATCGCGAGACCCGGAAATATCGGAAGGATGTAGAAGGGCAGCTTCGAGTGCGATGCCGAGAAGAACACCAGCACCACGACGATCCAGCACACAAGGAATCGCTCGGGGCGACCTGCCGCGCAAAGCTTGCGCCAGCCGGCCGGGCCGAAGGGAAGAAACACCACCCACGGAAACAGGCCCAGCAGCACGACCCCGATGAAAAACCACACGGGCTGCCTGCGATCATCTGCACCCGTGAGGAAACGCCCGAAATGTTCCCTGATGAAGAAATAATCGAAGAAGTCGGGGTGCCGCCTGCAGATCTCGACGAACCATGGCGCACTGATCGCAACGACAACCACCAGTCCCCAGCCCACCGTCATCCGGCGAAGGACGTCCGTGCTTCTTTCCCAGCACATGAATACCAGCAACGCCAAGGCCGGCAGTACCAGTCCAATCAGGCCTTTTGACAGTACGGCCAACGCGAGGCATGCCCAGCCCAGCAGGTTCAGGTGGACACGGTATGGCTCGGCACGAGGGTCAAATTGCGAGACCATGAACAGCGCGATGGCGACAAACAGGAACGCGGCGACGCTCATGTCCATCGTGCTGATCCGGGCGCCAGCGAAGAACAGCAGCGTGCTGCCGAGTACCGCCGCGGCGATCCATCCGGTACGTCGGTCATACAGCCGTCCGGCAGCCCATCCGGAGGCCACGATCGCGAGCAGGCCGGTCAGGACAACCCACAGGCGGGCCGTCCATTCATGCACACCGAACAGGGTGTAGAAAAAGCTGGTGGCCCAGTAATGAAGTACTGGCTTGTCGAAGAAATTGAAGCCATCAAGCTTGGGGGTAACCCAATCACCCGTGGCAAACATCTCCCGTGCGACCTCGGCGTAGCGCCCCTCGTCCGGCTCGCCCAGAGGACGGATACCCAGGCCGGCAAACCAGACAAGAAGCCACACGACCGGCAACGCATTCAGGAGCCATGCGAAAGAAGATCGTCGAGGATTGCCTGCCGCAAGTGGCTCGGCCGCGTGCTCAGGTTCTGACAGGTAGTTCACGAATGCGATCTCGAACTGACCCTGTTCACTCCCTCGCCGGATACGCGACGATGGAGTGGCAGGCACGCCAACATGGCTAAACCACCTGTCCGCCGGAAACCGGGGCAGGTGCAGGTGCAGCCGGCATCTTGCTTGACGGCTGCGCGACGCTTGCGGTGACGTCCGCGCAGGGATCCATGAGCTGCCGGAAGGCTGCAACCACGCTCCTCGCAACGTCGCTGGCCGTGCTGCCATTAGTGGCCAGCACGCTGTTGCCGAGGCCATAAGGGCCGTAGACGTTGGCGTCGGTGACCGAGAACATGCCCACGGTTGGCACGCCCGAAGCCACGGCCAGATGCATGACGCCGCAGTCGGCGCTGATCATCAGGTCGAGGCCGGACATCACGGCACCCATGCGCCGGATCTTGCTCGAGTAATAACCCGGCCAGCGGGAATCGAGCATCGATCGGCCATTCGCGGGAATGATCTCGATCATGCCGCAATGCGGACACGACTCCTGCAGCGCGGTGATGAACTCATGCCACCATGGGCCCGGATAGCGCTTCGCGCCGGTAGCGTTGGCGAAGATGCCGATCACCGGTTCCGCGGCAGACTGCTCCGACGCGTCGAGCAGCTCGCACACCACGGACCGGCCCTGTGCACGTTCCGCATCGCTCAGGCGTATGTCGAGAGAGGGAAAATCCCTGCACGCGTCCTTTTCGGACGACCCATGCCAGCGAACGAGACTCACCGGACGCTTGGCCATGTGCCGGGGCGCCATCGATTCCGGGGCGACGTGGGTGAGGCCGCGGGGCGCCGGCGCGTCGTCGAAACCCAGCTTGTATCTTCCCCTGAAGATTCTCGTCAGAGCGCGACTGAAACCCGATCCGATGCAAGGGTCGATGACCAGGTCATAGCGGTTCTTGCGTATCTTCGATATCAGCGAGAGGAACGCGACAGGGTGCTTGAAACCGCGTGTTGGAAGACAGTAGATGTTCTTGACGCTGAAGAACGTGGCAAACACGTCGGAGGCAGCAGGACCCTCCGCAACAATGTCGATCTCCACCCCCTTGTAGAGCCGCTCGAGCTCGGCAATCAATGGCGTGATCAGAAGAATGTTGCCGAGGCGATGATTCGGCCGACATACCAGGACGCGGTAAATCCCGTCTCTCGGCAGAAGGCCAGGGAGGGTGTCTGGGCAAGCTGTGTTCAAGATTCACCTGGCGATGGACGACGGCCTTGTCATGAAACCGCTCACGCGCCCGGCATCAACCGGCTGGCGTGAGCGGACAAGCGGAATCAGCCGATTCATGCCGGCATGTCATTGTCATTGCCGCCGCTTAGGCTGCACTTAGGCACTTGTTAGATCCTTGTAATCACGCCATGGGTGCAAGCCGCAACCTTCCCCCGGATCCCATGGGTTTTTACCGATGCTCCCGCCCTGATACCTCGATGCCTGCCTTCAGCCTCGTCGGCGCTCGGGTATATTCCCGCCACGCCATGACATGACGAACACGCGATGCGCCCTTTGCTCCACCGTCTCGAAACCCTGCGAGTTCCCTGGGCATGGCTGCCGCTCTGGTTGATGGTCGCGACGATCGCCATCTTCCAGCATGGCCCGATGCCGATGTTCTCCACGCGAACCTTGTCGGTGGCCTGGGAGATGTGGCACCGGCACAGCTTCCTTGTTCCCTATCTCAACGGGCGGCCTTACAGCGACAAGTCGCCACTGCTGTTCTGGCTCATCCAGTTGGGTTGGGCCGCAGGGGGAGTGGGCGACATATGGCCACGGCTGCTCCAGGTGATGCTGGGCGGCACGCAGCTGGTACTGATTGTGGTTCTTGCCCGCCGGCTGTTTCCCGAACAACCCTGGAATGCCCGGGCTGCGCCATGGATGCTGCTGGCTTTCACCTATGCCTTTCTGTTCGGCCTGCAGATCATGTATGAGGTGCTGCTGGCGGACTGCGTACTTGCTGCCTTGCTGACGCTTGTGCCCCGCCCGCACCATGAAGCACCACGTTTTGGCTGGTTCGCCGTGGCCGTCGGACTGGGCTTGCTGGCCAAGGGACCGGTGATGCTGCTGCACGTCGCGTTTCCATGGCTGCTCGGCCCGCTATGGAATGACCAGGCACGACGCGAGCGACGTCACTGGTACCTGCACGGTTCACTCGCCCTGCTTGCAGCATTCGGACTGCTGTGCCTCTGGGCGTTCAGCGCAGCAGCCTTGGGCGGCCCGGAGTATCGCGACCAGTTGCTGTTCCATCAGACGGCCGGACGGGTAGTCGATGCCTTCGCGCATGCAGAACCGTTCTGGTGGTATCTGTCCGTACTGCCGGTCCTGCTGTTTCCATTTGCGCTGTGGCCGCGCCTGTGGGTCGCCGCAGGCATGCTGCGGCGGCCATTCCAGCCCGGCCTGCGCTTTCTGTTTGCATGGCTTGGCCCGGTGCTTCTGATCTTCTCGCTCATCAGTGGCAAGCAGCCTTACTACCTGCTGCCGGAATACGGTGGCTTTGCCCTGCTGCTGGCGGCAGCGCTGACACATCTGCGTCAATGCCGCGCATCGCTGGCGACCATACCCTGGCTGGGGCCGTGGCCGCTGGCACTGCTCAGTCTTGGGGTGGCGCTGGGCTTGATCCTGCTGCCGCAACTGGCAAGCGCCGGCATCATCCATGGCGCATATGTGGACAGTCTGATGCCCGTCCACTTGCGCTTCGGCCTGGTCTATGCGGCACTTGGCATACTGCTGCTCGTACGCGGCAAAGCCGAGTTGCAACGGATCGCCCTGGCAGGGCTGATCGGTGCTGTCGCGGCGAATGGTCTTTTCAGCATCGCCATGTGGCCCGCGTTCAACCTCGTGCCTGCCGCGGCATTCCTCGCTCGCGCCGAATCGCATGGCCTGCCGCTTGCCAATCTCGAATCCTATGACGGGCAGTTTCACTTCCTCGGACGCCTGACGAAGCGGATCGAACCACTGCATGACAATCTGGAGTTGCAGGCATGGGCGAAGACGCACCCTGACGGCCTGATCGTCGACTACCCGCTGCACCTTACCGCCGCCGACCGGCGCGACGCGCTCTATGTGCAACCGTTTCGCGGCGTCTGGCTGGCCATCTGGCCAGCACCGATACTGGCCGCAGGCCGTGTCGATCGATGGAGCGCGGTTTCATCGGATTGAATGCGGCAAGTCAGCGAGAGCCACAGACCAGGTTGCTGTCTCGATCCTTCCACCTGTTCCGCACAGACACGTCGGATGTCGTTGTCCGGCGCAGCGGGTGGATATCGCGCACCCGTCGTTGATGGGAGAATCCTGACGCTGGCAGGAGTTCTCGCGTCGGAAGGCTGCCGGTGAGTTTCCGGAGTGGATGCCGGGAATGGTTTGCCACCGGCACTTATCCCGCCCGCTGCTGTCAACGCACAATGCCGGGTACGCATGCATCAACGGGAGAACGGCACTGAACGTCCTGATCGTCGAGGATTCGGCGCGTCTGCGCGATTCGCTTGCGCGTGGCCTCGTCGCTGCGGGATTCAATGTGGAGGTGGCCGCCGATGGTGTGGCCGCCTGCCATCTGCTGGATACCTACGACTACGAACTGGTCGTGCTCGATCTGGGCCTGCCGCGCAAGGACGGGCTGGCCGTGCTGCAGCATATCCGCGGACGCAACGTGCGTCCGCGCGTGCTGGTGCTGTCGGCACGCGATCTGGTGACGGACCGGGTGGGCGCACTCAACAAGGGAGCGGACGACTACCTCGTCAAACCGTTTGCCTTCGACGAACTGCTCGCCCGCCTGCATGCACTGGCACGGCGTCCGCAGGAGGCACGCCCCCTGTGCCTGGTACTGGGCCGACTCAGCCTCAATCCGCAATCGCGCATCGTTGAAGTGGATGGAGCGCCGCTGCCGCTTACGCCACGCGAACTCGCCCTGCTCGAGCTGCTGATGCGCCATCGCGGGCGTGTGTTCACCCGCAGCGAGATACTCGATCGGCTGGCGGGCAGTGATTCCTGCGCCTCCGACCGCAGCATCGAGGTGCTCGTGTTCGGCCTTCGGCGCAAACTGGATCAGGCGGGCATGAGCAGCCTGGTGGAAACACGGCGCGGCGCCGGCTACCTGATCTCATGAAGCGCAAGCTGCAACTCCCGTCGGCATGAAGATCCATCCATGAAACGCGCCATATCGCTGCGCCTGCGCATCACCCTGTTCCTGGCCACGGCCATCATGCTCACGCTGGGTGCCGCCGTCTGGGTGATCGATTCGCATGTCGACACCGAGGTTTCCCAGCGTGCCGACGCGAATCTGCTGGAACGTGCACAGGCGCTCTCCGATATCTATCGGGTCGGACGCGCCAGCGGGATGAGGCCGTTTTCCTCCGGTCAACTGCCGGAGTTCCTCGCTGATGACGGACGCGTCTATTTCGTCATTAGCTGTGACGGGCAGGATGTCGCGTCATCCGCTGCCGCCCGCGCACTGTCGTGGCCGGCGGCCGACGACGGGAACCCGAATTTCGCGGATCTGTCGGATCAGGAAGGTTCGGTGCTTCGCGGCGTGGTGCTCCCCTTCACGCCCGAATCCGCGCTGGCCCGCCGCAGCATTGCCGGCACGGCGGGCGCGACAACAGCGCAAGTGAATGAGCGTCCCGCGGCCCCGTGCAGTCTTCGCCTGGCGGTCGACCGCAGCGAAGTGCAGGACTTCCAGGGCACGATGGACACCATCTTCGTCGGCAGTATCGTGCTGGCGGTGGTGACGGTGTTGATTCTGGCCCCGCTGCTGGTATCCCGTGGCTTGCGTCCGCTGTCGCAGCTGACCGAAGCAATGCAGGGGATCGGGCCGGAGACACCCGAGCAACGCCTCGTGGGAGCAAATGCCCAGGAACTGAAACCCCTGATGACGCGCTTCAACGAGGTCCTGGCGCGCATGGAGGACGGCCTGGTGCGTGAGCGGCAATTCGCCAGCGGCGTGGCGCACGAGCTGCGCACACCGTTGGCCGAGCTGCGGACCCTGATCGAGGTGGAGCTGCTTTATCCGAGCGGGCGCGACCTGCGCGACCTGCTCGCCGAGATCGGCAAGATCGGCGTCGAGATGGAACGCATGGTCGGTGCCTTGTTGTTGCTTACACGGATCGAGGCGGGCATCGAACGGGTACAGACACAATCCGTGGATGTCACCGCGCTGACCCGGAAATTGCTGGAGCGCTACCGGTACGAGGTGACTGGCCGGCAACTGGAGATGGACGCCCGGATTGAACCTGGCGTGACGTGGCGGGGGGATGTCACGCTGCTCGACGTGCTGCTCGGCAACCTCCTGGGCAACGCCGTAGCCTACGCGCCTGCCGGTAGCCGCGTGCTGCTGCACTGCGGGTTGCATGCCTGGTGCATAAGCAACGAGGCACCCGACCTGACGGCCGGGGATGTGGCGCTGATAGGCCAGCGTTTCTGGCGCAAGGGCAAGGATGCCGGCGTACACACCGGCCTCGGGCTGGCCCTGGCGGCAGCCGCGGCACGCGCACAACTGATTCAGCTCGACCTGTCGCTGCGGGAGGGGCGGTTGAGCGTGCATGTCGAGCCGCAGGGAAATACCGCGCCGAAACGACTGTCGCAAGCGGCAGTCACGGACAACACACAGGCCTGACCGGCTAACGCCGATGGCCGGTCAGCTCGACCAGCCAGTCGACGAACACGCGCAGGCGTGCGGGCATCTGGCGCTGCTGCGGATACAGCACGGTCATCGGCAGCGACGGTGGCGGATACGCCGGCAGGATCTCGCGCAAGCTCCCGCTCGCCAGCGCCTCGCTGATGCGGTAGCGCGGCATCTGCGCCATGCCGAGGCCCGCCTCGCAGCAACCGAGATAGGCATCGACGCCACTGACCGTGACGCGCCCCGGCAACGCCACTTCGCGCCGACGACGAGCCACCATGAATTCCAGCGGCTCGCTGCGACGCGTGGTCGGCGAAGCCCAGTTGACCGCGAAATGGCCATCGTGCAAGGCGGTCAGTGAATCCGGCATGCCGTGCCGGCGCACGTAGCCTGCGCTGGCCACGGTCACCTGCTCCAGCATGGCGACGCGGCGCCCGACCATGCCGGAATCGCCCAGCTCGCCGATGCGCAACACGCAATCCACGCCCTCACGCACCAGGTCGACGAAGCGGTCGCCGGTGCCGATGTCCAGTTCGATCTGCGGGAAGCGCGCGAAGAATTCGGGTAGCGCGGGAATCACCCGCTGGCGCGCCAGCGAGACCGGCAGATCGATGCGCAGGCGACCTTTCGGCTGCACCACGGCTTCGCGGAAATCCGTCTCCACCTCGTCCATGTCGGCCAGCAGGCGCACGCAATGGCCGTAGTAGGTTTCGCCGTCACGGGTAGTACGTACGCGACGGGTGGTTCGCTGCAACAGTTGCGCGCCAAGCCGCGCCTCCAGCCGCTTGATCGCATGGGTGACGGTGGCGCGCGGCAGGTTCAGGTCATCAGCCGCGGCGGTGAAACTGCCCAGTTCGACGATCCGCGTGTACAGCCGCATCGCTTCAAGACGGTCCATGATGATTGTTGTCGTCTATGGAATGGTGATGGCCATTATTGAGCATTTATCCGGATGCCGGTACAGCGCACCATGCAGCCATCCTCACCCACCGGAGCAACCACCATGCAGACCCGCACTCTCGGCAAAGACGCCCACGGAAAGCCGGGCCCCAAAGTTTCCGCCCTCGGCCTCGGCTGCATGGGCATGAGCGATTTCTACGGCCAGCGCGACGATGCCGAATCGATCGCCACCATCCAGCATGCGCTCGATCGCGGCATCACGATGCTCGATACCGCCGACATGTACGGCCCGCACATCAACGAGGAACTGACCGGCAAGGCGATCAAGGGGCGCCGCGACCAGGCCTTCATCGCTACCAAGTTCGGCATCGTGCGCGACCTGGCCAACCCGCAGGCACGCGGCGTCAACGGGCGGCCCGAGTACGTGCGCGCCTCCTGCGAGGGCAGCCTGAAGCGGCTCGGCATCGACACCATCGACCTGTACTACCAGCACCGGGTCGATCCGCAGGTGCCGATCGAGGAAACCGTGGGTGCGATGGCCGAGCTGGTGCAGGCCGGCAAGGTGCGCCACCTGGGCTTGTCCGAAGCCTCGGCGGCGACGCTGGAACGGGCCAGTAAGGTGCATCCGATCGCCGCGCTGGAAAGCGAGTATTCGTTGTGGACGCGCGATCCGGAACACAACGGTGTGCTCGACGCCTGCCGTCGCCTCGGCATTTCACTGGTCGCCTACTCGCCGCTGGGCCGCGGCTTCCTCACCGGCGCGATCCGCACGCCGGATGATTTCGACATCGACGATTATCGCCGCAGCAACCCGCGCTTCATCGGCGACAACTTCGCCCGCAATCTGCAGCTGGTGGACAAGGTGAGGCAGATGGCGGCAGACAAGGGGTGTTCACCGGCCCAGCTTGCATTGGCCTGGGTGCTGGCGCAGGGCCGGGAGGTGCTGGCGATCCCCGGCACCAAGCGGCGCTCGCGGCTGGACGAGAATCTCGGCGCACTGGATGTGCAGTTGAGCAGCGACGAACTGGCGGCGATCGACCGGATCTTTCCGCCGGAGGCAGTGGCCGGCGAGCGTTATGCGACTGCCAGCATGACGCATATCAACCGCTGATCCGCCCCACATCGCCGGCCTTCGCACGGGTCCGGCGATGCGAGCCGCTAGAATGGGCGGCATGAGCACTCCCGAACATTCCCCGCTCGGCAAGAGCACCGTCTACGCCGACCGCTACGACCCCAGCCTGCTGTTTCCGATTCCGCGCGCCGACAAGCGCGCGGAAATCGGCGTGGCCGAACCGCTGCCGTTCCACGGTGTGGACATCTGGAACGCGTACGAGCTGTCATGGCTCGATCTGCGCGGCAAACCGGCGGTGGCGCTGGCCGAGTTCCGCGTGCCGGCGGCTTCGCCGAACATCATCGAATCGAAGTCGTTCAAGCTGTACTTGAACGGTTTCTCGCAGGAGCGCATGGCCGACGTGGCCACCCTCGTCGCCACGCTGACGCGGGACTTGTCTGCTGCTGCAGGCGCCGCCGTCGCCGTGCGGCTCGCCGAGGCGAACGCCGCCGCTTTTGGCGTGACCGATCTGGACGGCCATCTGCTCGATGCGCAGGACCTCGACATCGACCATTACGGTCCACCGCAGGCGGATTTCCTGAGTGCGGATGCCAGCGCCACACCGATCGGGGAAACCCTGGTCTCGCACCTGCTGCGCTCCAACTGCCCGGTCACCGGCCAGCCGGACTGGGGCAGCGTGCAGATAGCCTATCGCGGCGCACCGATCGATCATGCCGGCCTGCTGCGTTATCTGGTCTCGTTCCGCGATCACAACGAATTCCACGAGCAATGCGTGGAGCGCATCTTCGTCGACCTGATGCAGCGCTGCGCCCCGCAGCAGCTGAGCGTGTATGCGCGCTACACCCGCCGGGGAGGTCTCGACATCAACCCGTTCCGCAGCAGCACCGCGGCCATGCCGGGCAATCCGCGCACGGTCCGCCAGTAGATGGCAAGCGATGATCTGACGAGATGATCGCTCGGTAATCGGCGCTTCATATCGACGGGGCTAGCGTCAATGCCTGACCAAGGCATCCGGACAGCGCTGGAGACGGCGCCGCGACACTGCCACTGGAGTTTCGCATGACACGTTCCGCACGTTCAGCCGCGCTGTATGGCGCCTGCCTTGCAGGCCTCCTGCTCGGTGCCTGCAGCAAACACCCACCGGCGACGCCAACCGATCAGCCGGCCACGACCCGAACGGCAGCCGCAGCAGGCAAACCCTCCCCGGCAAGCGCTGCCAGGACACTCACGACGGCAGACGCGCCGGTGACAGCCCGTACAACAGCCCAAGTCACTGCGCCGGCCACCTCAGCCAGTACGCCGGCCGTTCCTCCATCCGCCGGCACCGCGCTCAGCGTGGCCAGCGTGACGCTCGGCAATGCAGTCAATGCTGCGCGCCAGGTGACCCAGGCCAGCAACCGCTTCATCCCCGGTGACAAGACCATCTACGCCAGTGTCGCTACCGTGGGCGGTAGTAGTGGTGCCACGCTCAACGCCAAGTGGAGCTATCTCGAAGGCACGGGCCAGCTGATCAGCAGCATCAGCCAGGCGATCGCCACCGATGGTCCCGCCGTCACCACGTTCATGGTGCGGAACCCGGACCTGTGGCCGGAAGGCAAGTACAAGGTCGAGATCTCGCTCGATGGCAAGCCGGTAGTTACCCGGGATTTCGAGATCGCCAGGCACTGAATACGCTTCGGTTGCATCACGATCCTGTCATCGGGATTGCAGTCATGTCACTCGAACGCCTGATTCCGGTGCAGCCCGATGTGGCATCGCACATGCACTCAAGAAGAGCGCCGCCCGACCGCGCGGAGCCCAATCGATGCACAAGGCTTGCGGCTTGAGAGTGGAGCACTGCCTGGCGCTACCCTCGCCGCGCCCGGCTGGGCTTCCGGGCTCGGAGATCATCCTCGATCTGCTTTTGGCGTCGAAGCCCGTTCGAGCGTGAGGGCCGCGCTGGCATCATCAAGGCTCTGGCGACGCGGTCCAATCGGACAGACGGCCGAGTACGAGGCCGAGCGCTTGCTTCCCCGCCGGAGTATCCAGGTCGAACTGATATTCATGGGGCACCGGCACACCGGCGTGCTCGAAAAAGAGAACACGAGGTGTGGCGCCCGCTCGCCGAAGCGCCTGCACCAAATGCTCGGAATGCTCGAGCAAGGGATCAGTATTGCCGGCCGAGATGAAGCTGGGAGGAAATCTGGCCGTAACGAAGTCGACCACCGAAAAGTACTTGTACCCGGGACTCTTCTCGAAATCCTTTTGCCCAAAGTAGGACCAGAGCAGCTTTTGCGTGAGATTGGCAAACTTCCCTTCCCGCGGTATCAGGCTCAAATCGTAGGGTCCGCAAAAGAGAAGTACTCCACGCAACTGGTCCGGCTGCATGGGCGCAGTCAACCGCGTTGCCGATGCGTAGCTGGCGTTGCTTATGACCAGCGCCATCTGCGCAGCAATCTGCGCGCCGGCGGAGTCGCCCGCCAGGACAAAGCGACTCGGGTCCACGTGGAATGTGGCAGCGTTGCTCTGCAGATACGCCAGTGCCTTGCCGAGCTGGAGCACAGGCGTTGGATACGTTCGCTCCGGCGCCTTGCTGTACTCGATGCCTACCGCCGTGTATCCGTGCGAGGCAAGGATGGCGAGATAGGGACGTATGTCCGACTTGGTTCCCGCGACGAACGCGCCTCCATGAACCCACACGATGGTCGCTTGGGCGGCACCCGCATGTGAGGGGAAGAACACGTCCATGCGTCCGTCCGCATCGTCGCTGTCGTAACTTACATCGAGATGCGACTCCACGCCGGGCGGCACATGCCTGGCCAAGGCGGCTGCCGATTTGGCACCCTGGTCGCCGAGAACCAGGGAAACATGTCGCAATAGCCAGACGTCGGGCCACGGGCTCAACCGGGTCGCAAGAAACGATGCGGCAAACAACAGCACGATGGTCAACAGGCACCAGCCCAGTATCCTGGCCATACGTCTCATCGGGAATCGCCTCGGTGGTTCAATGGGGTGCCTTGCGGCTGGTCTGTTCGATGGCGGCGTCGACCAGCGTGCCGATGCCTGGCTCGATCGCGATCAGCAGATCCGCGGGCGGCTGGGAGGGCGAAACGATCGTGGCGAAGAACGAGTCGGAAGCCTGGACGTACTTCTGCTGCCGGTCCAGCAACGTTCGCGCCTGAACCTTCCACTGCGGATCGACGTCACCTCCCGAGGCGATGATGTCCAGTGCTTCAAGCCCGCAGCGAGCGAGTGCCGAGAGATCGGCAGACGTGGCGACGGCCGGCTTCAGGTCCGGATGGCGCTCGGCCAAGACAAGGAAGCGGGCATGATTGTCACGCCACTGGATCAGCTGCGCCTTCAGCGCCTCCTGCCTGCCGTGGTCACCATGCGCATAGGCATCGGCGTCACGGTTGAAGCACGTCGCCACGGGATTGTCCGGCAACGCGGCGTCGGCGATCTGGTTGAAATACTGTGGCGTGAGCGGCTGGTGGTGCGCATAAGCCACGAGCTTGTGCATGTGCGCAAAGTTGCGCACCGGTGTGACCACGTTTGCGAACACGGCCAGCGCATCGGACTCGCCCGGCGCAAGCCGTGCCAGCATTCTGTCCATATTCGCCTGATCGTCCAGACCCAGGATTCTCAGCTCGTCCTGGATCACCGCCAGACGCCGGTACATATCGTTCGCGTCGGTCGTATTCCGGGGCGACCAGAAGCGCTCGGCAATGGCCGCCGAGCGTGGCCACAGCCGTCCATCGATCATTTCATCCGTGACCAGCTCGCTCCATAGCGCCGCCTCGCCACCGATGACCAGTTTCTGCTGTGCAGGCGTGAGTTTCAGCGAGGGATCTTTGACCTGATCCCTGGGAAAGTACGGTATCAGCTTGGGATAGCTCGCTTGGACCTTGGCGAAGATGGCGGGGTCGATGCCGGCGGCCGAGGGATCGAGCGGATCGACTTTGTAATAAGCCGACGCAGGCAGCAGGTAATCGAGATAGTAACCGGCCGAAACGATCACCCGGTTGCCGTGGCGTGTGGCGTTGTCGATGGCATTCGAGCTCTGCCACGCCTGGACGATCACGTCGCGAGGTGTCGCGCCGGTGGCGACCTCCTCCCATCCGATCACGTGCTTGCCCTGGCGCCTGAGGATGTCCCTGACCTTCAGAAAGAAGTACTCCTGCAACTCTTGCTTGCTGTGCAAGCCCTGCGCGGCCATGAAGTTCTGGATGTCCTGATTGGCTGCCCAATCGAGTCCCTTTACTTCGTCGCCACCTATGTGGAAATCCGGGTCACTGAACAGCGAGCCGAGCTCGCCGAACAGCTTTTCGAGGAACGCGTACGTCGCAGGCAGTGCAGGATTCAGCGTGCCGCCACCGGCAGGCGACTGGCCCGATGCGTATTGCGGGTAAGCCCTGAGAATGGCGCCGGCATGTCCCGGCACATCCAGCTCCGGCACGACGCGTACACCACGCTGGAACGCGTACGACACCAGATCCCGAATCTGCGCCTGGGTATAGAACTCGCCGCCAAGGCCCCTGGTGAGCTCGGGAAATGCCGAACTCTGGATGCGGAACGCCTCGTCGTCACTGAAATGCAGATGCAGCACATTGAGCTTGAGCCGCTCCATCGCGTCGATCTGGCGCTTGAGACTCTCCATGGATGCGAAGTGCCGGGCTACGTCGATCATCAAGCCACGCCAGGCGAAGCGTGGTTCATCACGAATGTCCACGCGGCGCAGGCTGGGCTCTCCCTGCCCGGGTTCCGCCAGCTGCCGCAGGGTGGCCAGACCACGCAATGCGCCAATGGGAGTGTCCGCAATAAGCGTCACGGCATGTCCATCGACCAGCAGCCTGTAGTTCTCCTCGCCGATATCCAGATGCGTGGTGTCCATCACCATGCGACGGCAGCAGCGGATCGTCAGTGTGACGTCCGGTCCACTGTCCACCTTCCCTGCCAGGCGTTGGAGATCGGCATTCGTCCGCTCCACGGCCTGGTTGACGAATGCATTGGCTTCACCGTCCCAACGTACCTGGAGTCGGCCACTGAAGCGAAGTGCACCATCGCCCAGTTCGATGGAAGCAGGCATTGGCATGAGCGCCGTGGGGAGCGGCCCTTGCTGCGCCCATGCCGACCCGGCAATGAACGAGGCCAGGACCATCGCGGCGAGCCTTGCAGCGTTGGCTACAACCTTTCGACGAGACGATCTCCGAATGCCTTCAGCAATACGTGCCGTCGTTGTCTCACTTTTGCAGGCAGGTGAAGTTTGCATAGGTTTCAGAAAGGCTCGACCGGGGATCTTGTCAATCGTTGAAAGCAGCCGCCCGCTGGTTGTTCCGATCATTGACGGAACAATCAGCGAGCAATGTTCCGCTAGAACTTCAGGCTGAGGTTTACCCCCACGGTGCGGAATGCATCCGGGCTGACATAGCGCACGTAACCATTGGTGTTGAGCGTGGGCAAGGCATAGACCCCGTAGAACCGCTTATCCAGCAGGTTGCGCGCGTAAAGACCCACTCGCCAGGTGCCGTCGCTCTTTCCTATACCCAGGTTCGCGTTCAGCAGTCCGTAGGCACCGGTGACCGACCCGGGATCGGACGGCGTAGTGAAGGAACTGCTGCGCCATGACCAGATGGCGCCAGCGTCGAACTTGAGGTTCTGCCCCAGGGGATGCTCATACGAACCGTGCAGGCCATACGTCCACTTCGGCGAATTCGGCAGGCCGACGTCGGCATAGTTGGCAATTTCCGAACTCGACGCCGGGTCCACGTAGCAGCCTACGCCGACGACACCGGAAAGGGGCTGGCCTGGATAACACGCCCCGAGATAGTTCTTGAAGCGGGCATCGTTGTAGGCCGCATTGGCTCCGATCGTGAAGCCCTTGACCAACAGCCAGGTGGACTCCAGTTCGACGCCGCGCGAACGCATCAGTCCGGCATTGGCCAGGACGAACTGGACCGTTCCGCCACCCGTATACAACGCATTGGTCTGGAAGTTCTTGAAGTCGGAGCGATAGACCGCGGCATCAAGCGTCATCCGGTCATCCAGCAGTGTCGACTTGATGCCAAACTCGTAGCTCTGCACCGATTCGGGCTTGACGCTCCTGAGTGTGCCGGTGGTGCCGTCCAGCGCCGGCCCCTTGTAGCCCGTCGAGATAGTTCCATACAGCATGGCACTCTCGTTCGGCGTGTACTGGACGCCGAGCTTGCCGGACACATTGGTGCCATTGGTATTGCCCATGTACGGCACCGCGGTGCCATAGGGAAAGCCCGCCACAGGGATCACGTGCAGATCACCCTCGACCAGGTCACTCGTGTAACGCAGGCCGCCGATCAGCTTCCATTTGTCGGTCAGTGCATAGGTCGCCTGGCCAAACCCGGCGTAACTGTCGGTCTTGTCGTGTTGAATGCGATTGCCGCCGCCAACGACGAGCGGAATGCCTCCAAGCAGGCCGTAGTAGTTGCCCATCTGAAGGATCGAGCCAGAAATATCCGTGTGATAGAAATAGGCTCCCGCAACGTATTCCAGCTTCTGATCCGAAGGCGAGGTCAGGCGCAACTCCTGGGTCAGCTGGTTCCCGCGGATGCCGCCGTCGTTGATATCCAGGATATCGACGGGCGAAAGATCGCCGTCGGCCTGCTGGGTCAACTTCATCTGGCGGAATGCGCTGATGGACGTGATGGTGTAGTCGCCCAGGCTGTAGTCCAGTTTCGCCGACGCACCGTTGATCGAGGTGTTGGAGAACGAATCGCGATCCTGATAGCTGGCGAATACGTTCGGTCCCGGCTTTACCGCGAAACCATTGAAGGTCGAGTCATACATGGGGTCGATGCCGAGCGACTGGATCGTGAACCCGTCGCGGATGTATGCCGACTGATGTTCCGCCGTCACCAGAACAGAGAGATTGTCGTTGGGTAGCCAGAGATATTTCGCGCGAAATCCCTTGCTGTCGCGATCGCCGATGTCGCCGTCACCGTGCAGCACCACATAGGGAATGTTGCCATCCTGCGACTGATAGAACGCCGAGAGACGCAAGGCACTCGTGCTGCCGATCGGAATATTGAGATTTCCGTTGGCGATCTGCTCGCCGCGCTCGCCATATGACAGGTTGAGATTGGCCGACGTCTTGCCGATGTCCGGATTGTTCGTGACGATCTGGATGACACCTGCCGATGCGTTCTTCCCGAACAGGGTGCCCTGCGGCCCGCGCAACACCTCCACCCGCTCCACATCGTTGAAGCCGGATACGCCGGGATCCCGCGGCAGTCCAATCACTACATCGTCGACAACGAGGCCCACGGACTGCTCGACGCCGCTGTCGTAGGTTTGTGTTCCGATGCCGCGAATCTGATAGCCACCGCCGTGGGAGACCGGCTGGCTCGCCGAGAATGTGACGTTCGGCGCCAGGTACTGGATGTCACTCGCGTCCTGGAAATTGGAGCTCGCCAACTCCTTGCCCGAAATGGCCGTCACCGAAACGGGCACTACCTGCAGCAATTGCTCACGCCGAGTGGCCGTGACGGTGACACCCTGGAGCTGCACCGCATCACTGTCCTTCGGCTTGGACGCTGCGGACGTCGTTGCCGAATCCGGCGCCTTTGCGCTCTCCGAGCCATTGCTCTGTGCATGGACGATTGCCAGTGGATCGGCCAGCGCGCCGACACCGAGCGCCAAAGCGAGGATCACCCTTTTTTTTCCCGTGGCCAACGTTTTCATCTCCCCTCCAACTCCCAGGTCATTGACCGAATGTGAAGCAGCCCGCCGACCACATCGGTGATTTGGATGCAGCCCTTCCCCTGACGGCAGGCGTCGATAGGCACCGCCGCCTGCCGCGGTTCAACTTACAGTCATTTCTGACTGTAATTAAAGTTAAGCATGACTGTATGTTTTCAATCAAGGTTGCCCGCAACAAAGATCGGAACGGCGACGTCGCTCCTGGAATCACTTGAAAACAGCTCTCTCCAGGCAGCGCATCCGCGCTACTTAGATGCGCAAGCTCGTTTCCGCCCGCACGGCCACCCACGCTTGTTCAAGTGCCTCGGGACCGACAACGGGCTGACCGCTGGCTTCAGGGAACCTCGAAAAACCTTCCACGAAACGTCATTCCAGCGAAAGCTGGAATCCAGTGCCCTTGTGCTTCAAAGGCCTGGAGACGCTGGATCCCAGCTTTCGCTGGGATGACGAACTTGGAGCAGGTTTTTTCGAGGCTCCCTTCACAAGGCACAAGCCCGTCGGCCGCACCTAGCCATGAACGCATGCTGCTCAATGCGCCGGGTCCGCTTGCGTGTGCAGGCTTTGCTCCGTGAGATCCAGGCGCTTTCTCCAAGGGTCCGGCTTGGCGGTCGCATGCCCGTCAGCGGTGAACTCAAGCAGCTCGTCTTTTGTGCTGTAGCGCGGCCAGTGTGGCAAGCCGGTCCCGTTGGGATCGCCAGTGCGGGCAAAGTTGACCCAGTAGGCCTGCATCACGCGGGCAACCTGTTTGTCTTCCGCCGAGGCAAGTCCGTCGTATCGCTGCTCGAGCGTCCGGAAGACATAGGGGATCTCGCTGGCATGCGGCGCGCCATGGATCCACTCCTTGCGCATGCCGGTCGCCACATACGAGAAGCGGTACTCGTAGGCGGGAATCCCCTGTTCGCTCATCGCGCGCGCGGTCATGCGCGCCGGCTCCACCATGTACTTGTCCGCACCCACTCGCGCGTTGACCAGGGCGTAGTCCGCACTGCCCTCGGGGTTATAGGCTGCACCCGCTTTCGCGGCATGGGTGCCAAACGGAGCAAGTGCTTCCTGCATCGAATGGGCGATGCTCAACCCCATGTCGGAGTTGTTGGCACCGATCATGACCGGGACGCGCGCCTGTCGCTTCGCGAGGTAGGCCTCGTCCGGCGTCTCCACCACGATGCGACCATCCAGCATCGGCCCGGACACCGTCGGCGTCTGTCCGGTCAGCCACATCACGGCCAGACTCGTCATGTTGAGGCCTGAAGCGATCTGGTCGGCTGGCAGGTCACGAAGCTTCGCCAAGGCCGCCGCATCGTCGCCCTCGACACCGTGCTGGTGCGCGAAGTTGACGCCGACGTGCTCGGCTGACGGATAGCCAGGTACATCCTCACTCAGTCGCCGAGGGCCAAAGGGCCCGCCACGCCCCGCACCCGATTCGATGATCGCCTTCTCGAACAGGCCCTTCGCCTGTGGCGAGGTCAGCAGCATGTGCACCGACATGCCGCCCGCCGACTCGCCAAATACCGTCACGTTCCGGGGATCGCCGCCGAAGGCCGCGATGTTGCGCTTGACCCATTTCAGCGCCGCAATCTGGTCCATGTATCCATAGTTGCCCTTGGATTCGTCTGGATGTTCGCGGGTCAGCGCCGGAAATCCGAAGAAACCGAAACGGCCCAGCCGATAGTTCAGGCTGACGAATACCACGCCGTTGCGCGCAAACGACTCGCCCGAATAAATCGGCGGCGAGGAACCGCCGTTGACGAAGGCGCCGCCATGCAGCCATACCATGACGGGCAGCTTGTGGGCCGCCTTGCCGGGGCGCCACACGTTGAGGAAAAGACAGTCCTCGGCCGGCTGCGACTTCAGGACCGCTGCATCGCCAGGCTGCAGCGCCTGCATGCAATCGTGGCCAAAATCGGTGGCCTCGCGAACGCCTTGCCAATGCGCGGCCGGTTGAGGTGGCCGCCAGCGCAGACTCCCCACCGGCGGCGCCGCATAGGGGATGCCCTTGAAGGACACCACGTCACCGCTGGCCACGCCGTGCAGGCGACCGCTATCGACCACGACCTCCGTCACGGACTGCGCAAGCGCACCCCCCAAGTGCAGGGCCAGCCAACCCGATGCAAGCAGGATCAGACGCCTCTTCGTGATCATCTTTGCCTGCCTCGCTCACGGCGCCGCGTCGAGCGCGGCTTTGCCTTGAAGTTGCGGCCGCCCGGCTGCCGTGCCCACATAGACGTCGAACGATCCCGCCGCACGCCCCCAGCGTGCGGAGGCGAGGTCATAGGACGCGAGCAGGCGTGGATCGGCGGCAATCGACACCGTGCGCGTTTCACCGGGTTTCAGTTCAACGCGCGCCCAGCCAACCAGGCGATGCGTGCGCCCCGGCGGCGCCGCATACAACTGCGCCACTTCCACGCCGGCACGCTTGCCGGTATTGCGCAGCTTGAACACCACCTTCAGCCGATCACCCGCTTTCACGTGTAGATGCGAGTAGTCGAAGTGCGTATAGGTCAGGCCATACCCGAAAGGAAACAGTGGCGTGGCCGACTGCTTCTCGAACCAGCGGTAGCCGACGTCGCTGCCTTCGTTCTGGTCGAGAGCAAAGGGCTCCGGCTTGCCAGCCATGTCGAACGGCACCTGCTTGGCGGGATCGAAACCGGGAATCGAGGAACGGGGCAACTGCGCCAGAGCCGCGGGGAACGTGATGGGCAGGCGCCCAGAAGGCGCCACCTTGCCATCCAGCAGCGCCGCAATCGCCTCGCCTCCGCGCTGCCCCGGATACCACGCCTCAAGAACGGCATGTACCTGGCCCAGCCACGGCATGGCTACCGGGTTGCCCGTTTCCAGGACGACGGCCGTCTTCGGGTTGGCCTTCGCAACGGCCGTGATCAAGATGTCCTGGTTATCCGGCAAGGACAGATCGGGCGCATCGAGGCTCTCGATCTGCGGCTTGACCGCGAACACCAGTGCAACATCTGCCTTGGCCGCAACGGCAGCGGCCCGCTGGGGGTCCGATCCGTCGTCATAGGCGATGCTGATCCCCGGTCGCAATGCCTGCAGCGCCTTGAGCGGCGACGACAAACCGTAGATGGGAGCGAGGAATGCCGCGACACCCTTCTGCCCGCGGGCATCGCGGAACACGCCGCCGTAAGGTTGGACCTGCGAGGAGCCACCACCCGACAACACGCCCACATCCGCATGGCCACCGATGATGGCCACCGATTTGACCGACGACGCCAGCGGCAACAGACCATCGTTCTTGAGAAGCACGGCGCCAGCTTCCGCGGCCTTCTGCATCAAGGCCGCGTGAGCCTCCTTGTCGATGAACCCACCCGGCTGGGCTGGATCATCCATCGCCCCCACGACGAATAGCGAATGCACGATGCGATAAGCCATCTCGCGCACCCGGGCACGCGGAATCTCTCCCTTTTCCACGGCAGCCTGGAGACCGGCGAAGTAATCGGGATCACCACCCTGAGGCGACTGCTGGTCGAGCCCGGCGTCCACCGAGGACTTGAGGCCGTGCGCAGCACCCCAGTCGGACATCACCCAGCCGGGAAATTTCCACTCCCCTTTGAGTACATGGTTCAACAGGAAATCGTTCTCGCAGGCATACTTTCCGTTGATTTTGTTGTAGCTGCACATGACGGCGCCCGGCTGGCCGAGTTCGATCGCGATTTGAAACGCAAGCAAATCCGATTCGCGCAGCGCCGCCTCATCGATGCGCGCATCGAGCACGGCGCGACCCGTCTCCTGATCGTTCAGCGCAAAGTGCTTCACCGTCGATACGACATGACGGCTCTGAATGCCGGCGACCTGCTCGCCCACCATCAGGCCGGCGAGCAGGGGATCTTCGCCGGCGTATTCGAAATTGCGTCCGCCACGTGGATCGCGCGTCAGGTTGATACCACCGGCCAATTGCACGTTGAAGCCCTTGGCATGCGCTTCGGCACCCAGGGCGACGCCGACCTGGCGGGCCATCGCCCGGTCGAAACTGGCCGCAAGGGCCAGGCCCGACGGCAACGCGGTCGACTGGTCACCAGGGCGCTGGTAACCGATATTGGCTACACCCAAACCGGCATCCGATTCCTGCAAGGACGGCATGCCAAGATCCGGCATGGCCGCCACAAAACCAGCCGAACCAATCGCCCCTGCCGGCTTTGGTTGACGCATCCACTCCGGGATCGACGGCGGCAACGGAATGCCGAGTGAAGCCAGCGAGGCACCATTCTGCGGATGCAACAGTGAAATTTGCTGCTGCAATGTCATGGCATCGACCAATTGCGCAGCGCGCTGATCCACCGGCAGTGCGCTGTCGTCCCATGCATGACTGCTGGCAGCCAGGCAGTTGCCCTGCGTTCCGGCCATGGCTAACGCCACCGCCATCACCCATGTGCGGTTCTTCATGGTGTCTCCTTTTGATTCAATGGCCGCCCTTGCGTGCCGATGGCGGGCGAGAGGCAACCTTCTCGACGACTTTCTTTGGCTGCGCGGGAACTGCGTTTGCCGTCGCGGAATAGGCGTGCAAAAGCTCCCGCAGCAGTTCGACCGACTGCACGATCTCGGTTGGTTTGTGGACAAGCACGTTGGCAATCGACAGACCCCGGATCGCCCACACGACCAACCGGACCATGGCGAGGCTTGGCTTGGCGCCGCTGCCGGGAACGAGCTCCTCGATGCGGTCGATCGAGTCACGCTCTATTTTGGCTTGCAGAGGCGCCAGCTTCTTGGCCAGCACGGAGTCGCTGCGCGATCCCTGCAATATCTCGAGTACGGCCACGCCCGGCGGGCGGCTCAGCACGTCCCATACGATCCTCGGGAACATCGAGCGACGCTGGAGGGGATCGCCGATTTCCGCCAGACGCGTGCGATAGAGCTCGATCTCTTCGTCGTAGACGGCCTGCACCACGAAAAGCATCAGGTCGACCTTGGTCGGGAAGTGATGAAGCATCGCGCCTCGGCTCACCTTGGCTTCCTTGGCCACCAGCAAGGTGGTGGTGGCGGCATAGCCATGCGTAAAGAGACTATGGACGGTGGCCTTGAGAATTTCGGCACGGGTGGCGGCGCTGCGCTCCGCCTGTGTGCGGCGTTGGGGTTTGCTGGTCATCCGGCGATCTTCCCTGTCCTGGCAATCTGGCCAAAGTAATGCGCGCTCGGTTTGGGCGTGCGCGTGAATGTCGTGCGATCGACCGACACGAGTCCGAACTTGGGCCGATAGCCGCTCATCCATTCCCAGTTGTCGAGCAATGACCAATGCATGTAGCCGCGCACGTCAATGCCGTCGGCCATGCATTTGAGCATGCCGCTCACCGCGTCACGGATGAAGGCGATACGACGGCCGTCGTCCTCCGTCGCTATGCCATTCTCGGTGATATAGATCGGTCGCCGGGTCTGCGTGGCCACCATCCGTATGACGCCCTCCAGAGCCTCCGGCGCATACGGATAATTCATTTGCGTGAGTTCTGCGCCGGCGGCGGGCGGGAGATCGGAATCCGCGGCAACGACGGCGGACGTATAGACCTGGAGGCCGACAAAGTCTCCCCTGGCCGCAAGCCATGGGGTCAAAACCTGCGCGCGCTTTCGATCCACGCCGGTGCTGCCATCCGCTGCCTTGTCATCGGTAAGGGCGAGTGTGATGCCGACGGGGAACCGCCCCGCGGACAGCTTGGTGATGGCGTCGTACGCCCGATCATGAGCCTCGATCATGATTGGCTGCTGGACGCGATGATCTCCCAGGATGGGACTCGACCATTGCGGAGAGCCCTGCACCACGGCGGCGGCCTTGCGTACGGCACCGATGACCGGCGCCAGTTTCCTGATCGCCGGCGACCATGCCAGCAACGCGTTGATGTTGGGTTCGTTGAAGGTGGCGGCCAGGGCGATCAGCTCGCCCAGATGATGCGTTACCGTTTCGCAATAGCGGACAAAAGGTTCGATGCCCGCCCGCGTTTCGAACCCGCCTGCCGCGGCAAACCATCGCGGCACGGTGTAATGGTTGAACGTCACCACCGGCGACAGTCCATGACGATGACAGGCTTCGAGCACGCGCCGGTAATAGGCCAACTGGGCCAGCGAGATCTGCCCGGGCTCGGGCTCGATGCGGGACCATTCAATGGAGAGGCGGTGCGCGTTGAAACCCAGCGATGCCGCCAGCGCCAGATCGTCGTCGATGCGATGGTAGGTATCGTCCGCGTCGCCCGAGGGTTCGGCGAATATGCTCGGCTTCATATGCTCGAGGGCCCAGACATCGCTGCCGATGTTGTTCCCCTCGCACTGGTAGGCGGATGATGCCGTGCCCCACAAAAAGCCCGCGCGCTTTCCACCTGCAGCGGTGTCGACTGCTCTATCCGTCAGCGCCGCGGCGGACGATGCACCGGACTGCGCCTGTACGGTCCTCTCCATCATGGCCGCAAGAGGCAACGCCGCAAGCAACGCGCTGCGGGAGAGGAACTCTCGACGGTTGATCTTCAAAGCTACGGCCCCCCAGCTTTAGACGATGATTCGTTGTCTTCGCGATCCTATGCCGGCGATCGAGGCGGAAAACTACCGATTGGGCGGTAGCTTGCACTGAAGCCTAGTCTGAGTAAAACAAACAGTCAATCATGCTTGTGATTTAGGTGGGAGCGGGGCTTCCACATGAGAGGTAGCACCCTCCCAGGCCTCCTTGCCTCACGTATCGGAGGTACGTTTGCGATGTCGACAAGGGCAACGCATCGTGAAGCGCAGGCCCGCATGACACTTTATGGGCAGCGTTTCACCATAAATTGGCCAAAACGAAATTGGCCAAAACGGCCAACTTATGTGGAAGTACGCGGCGCCATGGTGGCATCAAGAAAGTTGGTGCGCCCGGCGGGATTCGAACCCACGACCCCTGCCTTCGGAGGGCAGTACTCTATCCAGCTGAGCTACGGGCGCATGTATGGCCGCGTGTGGTGCTGTGGCCGGAGGCCGGCACCGCGGGGAGCGCAGTATAGCCGACGGTCGTGGACGGCGCGATGGCAGGCCGGGATGGCCTCGCACTGACGGCCGCCATTGATCCGCCCCGTGTCCCCGGATATGAGTCCGGGAACACGGGGCGATCAGCCTCAGCGGGCCTTGAGCAGGTCGGCCAGGGTATCGGGCTTGCCGGTGTCGCGCACCAGGTGCGGGTATTTAAGGCCGTCGTGGTAGTCGATGCGCACGGTCCTGTATTCGTCGAAGTTCTTCACCAGCAGTTCGACCGGCTGACTCCCGTCCTTCGCGGCGGCGCTGACGGCATCCTTGAGCTCGTCGGCGTCATAGTCGTGGCCGTTGACGGCGATCACGGTCATGCCTGGCGAGATGCCCGCCTTGAACGCCGGGCCATCCCACAGCACGTCGTTGATGCTGCCGCCCTTGCCGATCGAGAGGCCGAGCGAATAGGTGAGATCGACGAAGTGGCGCCGGGCCTCGACCGCCTTCACGGCGTCGGACGGCTTGTCGGTATAGACCAGCTTCCAGCCATGCGACTTGAGACCACCGATCAGCGGACCGTGACCGTCCAGCCGCGTGCGCAGGTATTTCGCCCAGTCGTACGGCGCGATGTCGTTGAGCGTCTTCACCACGTCCTCGAAGGTGTAGGTGTCGACGTCCCACTTGCCGGGATTGACGCCGAAGAATGCCTTGCCGAAATCGTCGATGCTCTTCCTGCCGCCGCTGAGCTCACGCAGCTTGCCGTCGACGTCGAGCCAGATCATCTGGCCGGCCGAGTAATAGTCCTCGCTGGCTTGGTAGTTGCGGTACGGCAGCGGCGCACGCTCGGCGATGATCGGATCGTTGGTGGTGTCCTGCACATTGCGGAAGCTGGCCAGGCCCGGGCGACCCTTGTCGTAGGTGGCAGCCACCAGGGCGAGCATGTCGCGGGTCTGGTCGGCATCCCACAGACCCGAGCGCGCCGCCATCACCTGGCCCCAGAACTGGGTCTGGCCCTCGTACACCCACAGCAGGGTGTCACTCATCGGCACGTTGTAGTTGGGTGTGGCCAGATCCGCACCGCGGCGGTATTTGCCGTCCCATGAATGATTGAACTCATGCGAGAACAGGTCGCGGCTCATCGCGTTCTTCTTCCACTCGGTGAAGAAGTCGGCCCCGGTGCCGTCCTCGCTGGAACGGTGGTGCTCCAGGCCATTGCCGCTCATCTTGTCGCTGAGCGAGACCAGGAAGTCGTAGTGGTCGTAATGGTGCGCGCCGTACATCTTGTACATCTGCTGCACCAGATTCTGGAACAGCTTCACCTGTTCCGGCTTGATGTCCAGATACTTCGCGTCGTCGGCGACGATGTCCATGTGCACCGGTGCCGAGGCGCCCGGATCCAGATCCACGCGCTTGAAGTACTTGCCGGCATAGATCGGCGAATCGACCAGGTCGTCGTAGTTGATCGGCTTGAAATTAAGCGTGTCGCCGTCCTTCGAGGCGACCTCAAGCGCGGTGCCGGCCTGCCAGCCGGCGGGCAGGGTCACGCTGGGTTCGGTATTGATCTGGCGCGCGTAGTGGCCGGCCGGATACATGGTCACCGCGTTCCATTGCAGGTTGAGCATCTCCGGGGTCATCACCACGCGGCCCTGGCGCTGGTCCTGCGGCGACAGGAACTGGAACGTCACGTCCACGCTGGTCGCGCCCTGCGGCACGTCGACATGGAAGGCGTAGACGTCGAGCGGATCGCGCGTCCACGGCAGCACCTGGCCGTTTGCCTTCACCACCAGCCCGGCCATCTTGTCGATCGGCCCGGTCGGCGAGTGGTTGCCGGGAATCCACTGCGGATACAGCAGGGTCAACGGGCCTGCAGCGGCCGGCACCGTCTCGTGCACGCGGAAGATGCGGTGGGCCACGTCGGTGGCATCCACATTGATTTTCAGGGTGCCCTGATAGGGCACATTCTGCGGTGCCGGGACATCCGCCAGCGCGGTGAAACTGGCCAGCCCGAAGGCGGCGACAGCAAGGGCGGAAGCGAGGCGGGTGACTTTCAAATGCATTCTCCGGCGAAGATGGGTTGTGGGACAGGCCCGTGGCCGCCGGGCTGCCAAACCCGTCAGGCCAAGGAAATCGGCACCGTGAAAGCTGCCACGGCATGGACTCAAGGCATCGATGCTAGACCGGTCCCGCCACGCTTAACCCATGCCGAAGGTCATGAACGCGGGCCGCCCTTCCCTCCACCACCATGCCACCGGGATCATGGCATCCATCTTGCTGGATCCTGCGATGTCCCCACTTGTCCGGTTCGTCCCTATCCGCATGCACGCCTTGCTCACCAACCGGCAGCTCGCCGACAACCCGGACCAGCACCGCGATTACACGCGCTATCTGGCGCAACGGATGGGGCCGATGATCCACGCGCTGATGCTGATGGCCGGACTGGCCTATCTGGTGGCGATGGTTGCCGGCACACTCGTCCACGCTTCGCCACTGCCACTGTCGCTGCGGCTGGCCCCGGTGCTTCCTCTGCTGCTGCTGGCTGCGGTGGCCCGGCGCGTGCAGCATCCGCGCCTGCTCAGCCTGCTCGCCTTGTTGTGCGTGGCGCTGCTGGAGATCGGCGTCAATCTGGACGGTATCGGTCACCTGCCGGGACAGCCATGGATCATGCCGGGCCTGCTGCTGCCGGTGGCGTCGTCGGTGGTCTGGCTGGAAACCTG
This sequence comes from Rhodanobacter koreensis, assembly GCF_054782855.1. Classification (NCBI taxonomy): domain Bacteria; kingdom Pseudomonadati; phylum Pseudomonadota; class Gammaproteobacteria; order Lysobacterales; family Rhodanobacteraceae; genus Rhodanobacter; species Rhodanobacter koreensis. Next base: position 847,622 of record NZ_BAAGRR010000001.1, read on the forward strand.
GGACTTCGCCATCGCGATGGCGTTGTGCGCCTTCGGACCGTTGCCGATGCTGCTGTCCAGCACCACCAGCGGCATGCACATGGTGCAGTACCTCGTCTACATGGTGATCGCCATCGCGCTGTCGACCGTGCTGCGTGCGTTCATGGCGCGTACCTTGTTCGAACAGTTCCGGCTGGAACGCCAGTTGCGCGAACAGGTCAATACCGACGGCCTGACCGGCCTGCTGCTGCGCAACCGCTTCCTCGAACTGGGACGGCTCGCCTTGTGCGATATCTGCCGCCAACAGAAGCCGGCGTGCATGCTGTTCCTGGATGCCGACCACTTCAAGCAGCTCAACGACGACCATGGCCACGCCGCCGGCGATGCCGCACTGATCGCGCTGGCCGCGACCCTGCGCGCGCAGATGCGCGAAACCGACCTGATCGGCCGCATCGGCGGCGAGGAATTCGCGCTGCTGCTGCCCGGACTCAATCTGCGCCAGGCCGGCCAGCGTGCCGAGCAGCTGCGGCTGGCCGTGCACTCGATCCAGCGCCCGGACGGCGCGCTGACCGTCAGCATCGGCATTGCCGAATGCAGTCACGTCGACGAGGCGATCGAGAGCCTGCTGGCGCGTGCCGACCAGGCCATGCGTCGCGCCAAGAACGGTGGGCGCGACCGCGTCGTCAGTGACTGATCGAACCGTTCGCGGGCCTCACGATCCGCCGGCATGCGCCAGCTTGCTGTGGCGGATGCCGTAGCCGAAATAGATCAGGCAACCCAGCGCCATCCAGATCACGAAGCGCTCGTAGGTGATCCACGGCAGTCCGTAGATCAGCACGGCGGAGAACACGATGCCGAGCGGCGCGGTGAACCATACCGCCGGCGTGCGGAAGTTGCGCTGCAGTTCCGGCCGGCGTGCACGCAACAGCATGATCGAGCCGCAGATGATGATGAAGGCGCTGAGCGTGCCGATGTTCACCAGCTCGGCCACCTCGCCGATCGGCAGCAGGCCGGCGACGAGTGCCGTGAACAGGCCAAGGATGATGGTCGGCCGCGCCGGCGTGCCGAAGCGCGGACTGACCTTGGCGAACCAGCCCGGCAGCAGGCCGTCGCGCGCCAGCGCGAACCAGATCCGCGCCGCGCCCAGCATGAAGGCGAACAGCACGCTGGTGACGCCGATCACCGCAGCGATTGCGATGATGATGCTGAGCCAGTGCAGGCCGATCGATTCGAACGCATCGGACACCGACGCATCGCCGCCGAGGTGGCTGTATGGCGTGATGCCGGTGAGCACCAGCGATACCGCGATATACAGCACCATGGCGATCGCCAGCGACAGCAGCACCGCGCGCGGCAGGTCGCGTTGCGGGTGTTTGGCCTCTTCCGCCGCCGTGGTCAGCGTGTCGTAACCGAACACCGCGAAGAACACCACGCTGGCGCCGGTCAGCACACCCTGCCAGCCGAAATGGCCGAGCCCGGTGGTGGCGTCGACCACGCGCGCGGGAATGAACGGATGCCAGTTCGCGGTGTTGATGTAGAACACGCCCACCAGCACCACCAGCAACACGCCGATCACCTTGATCGCCACCACCGCCGTATTGAAGCGCGCACCCCACTCGGTGCGCACGGTCAGCAGGATGGCCACGGCCACCGAGACGCCCGCGGCGATCACATTGAAACGATGGCCGTCGCTCGGTGCCGCAATGGGGTTTGCGCCGTGCGTACCGAAAATCTGCTGCAGGTAATACTGCATGGTCTGCGCGCTCATGCTCTGCTGCGCCCACTCAGGCAGATGCACGCCGGCGGAGTTCAGCAGCACCTGCACGTAGCCGGACCAGCCGATCGCCACCACCGCGACCACCAGCGCGTACTCCAGCAGCAGATCCCAGCCGATGATCCAGGCGACGAACTCGCCGAGCACCGCGTAACCATAGGTGTAGGCGCTGCCAGTGACCGGGATCAGCCCGGCGAATTCGGCGTAGCACAACGCCGCGCAGGCACTCCCCAGGCCCGCGATGATGAAGCTGAGCGCGACCGCCGGGCCGGCATTGGTGGCCGCCTGCTGACCGGCCAGCACGAAGATGCCGACGCCGATGATGCCGCCGATGCCGATCGCGGTGAGCTGCCACAAACCCAGCACGCGCCGGAAATCGCCACGCGATCCGACCTCCGCCTGCAACTGTTCGACGGACTTGTGGCGCAGCAACTTGCTCAGAAAGCTCATCGACGGTGACCCTGATCGGTTAGGCAAACAGTGGCCGATGATAGCGAATGATCGCCAGGGCGCCATGCCGCAGTGCAGCTCTCCCACCTGCTCAGCCGTTGCGGCAGCCGTCGAGTTGGCCCTCTTTCCACAAAGCGGACTACCATCGTCCATCGGAACCCCTCGATCCGAGGAAGGCCGGGAGTGTGTGATGTCCAGACGCGACGACATGCAGATCATGGTGACCGAAAACGGCCCCTATCTGGTGACCGGCTCGATCCCGCTTTCCAAATTCACCATCGGCGTCGATCAGCAGGGAGGCTCGGCCGAATGGCTGCCTGGTCCGGCGCTGCCTACGACCGCAACGTATGCGCTGTGCCGTTGCGGGCAGTCCAGGCGCAAACCGTTCTGCGATGGCAGCCACGCCAAGGCGGAATTCGACGGCCGCGAAACCGCCAGCCGCAAACCCTATCTGCAGCAGGCGGCCTTGACCGAGGGGCCGGCATTGTCACTCACCGATGCCGAGCCCTTATGCGCCTTCGCGCGCTTCTGCGATCCGCACGGCCAGGTGTGGAACCAGGTGCGCCGCAGCGACGAGCCCGCCATCGCCGAGCAGTTCGTGCGTCAGGTCAACGACTGTCCGGGCGGCCGTTTGCGCGCGTGGCAGCGTGGTGACAACGAACCGCTGGAGGCCAAGTTGCCGCCGGCGATCGGTCTGGTCGAGGATCCGCAACAACAGGTCAGCGGCCCACTGTGGGTGCGCGGGATGATCCGTATCGTTGGCGCCGATGGCCATGCCTACGAAGTACGCAACCGGGTGACCTTGTGTCGCTGCGGCGCCTCGCGCAACAAGCCCTTCTGTGATGGCAGCCACGCCGCCGCCGAGGTGCAGTTCCAGGACGGTTTGTAGCCGTCGACTGGTCCGCTGCACTCACCCGGCCAAGGTCATTGCGGCACGCCGGAGCAGACACTCAGCTTGCGGCGGCGCCACGGTGGATCGCGATGGATCGCTGCGAGCCACCCAGCCATGGCAAAGCCAGCGCACTGAGGCCGAACACCGCGGCAAAGGCCAACGCGACATGGCCGTCCAGATGGCCGATGCCGAACCAGCGACTACTGAGTACCGGTACCAGCGCCGTCGCCAGCGTGCGCAGGCCCTCCACCCATAGTGCCCAGCGCCGCCCTTCCATCAGCGCGCCGAGCACCCACAGGCTGACCACCAGATACGCCGCATAAGCCAGCAGGGCCGACAGGCTGGCTGCGCCGGCCATGCCGAGAAACTGCGTGGTCATGCCCAGCAGCAGGGCAAACTGCAGCAGCGCGTAAATCGTCAGCGCCTTCGACAACGGCGGATTGAAGCGTTCGGTGATCATCGTGAAAGCGGGCTTCGGGTAGCGCACCGCCAGTTCGGCCGGTCGCCAGCCTGGCGGTTTCAGCCACAACAGCAGCTTGTCGCGCCAGCGCCTTGCGTGCCACATGTCCACCGTGGTCTTCCAGTACACCTCGGCATTCGCCCACAGCGGATTCCAGCTGCGCAGCGGCGAGCGCGTGCCGTACACCGGCGGGTCGTTGTCGTCTTCCTCGACGAAGCTGCCGAACAATCGGTCCCACACGATCAGGATGCCGCCGTAGTTGCGATCGAGATAACGGTCGTTCACCGCATGATGGGCGCGATGGTTGGACGGCGAACAGAACACCCGGTCGAACCAGCCGAGCCGGCCGATCTGCTCGGTATGCACCCAAAACTGGTACAGCAGATCGATCAGCGCCACGATCACGAACACCTTGAGCGGCACGCCGAGCAGGGCCAGCGGCAGATAGAACAGCCAGCCCAGCAAGGCGCCGCTGCCGGTCTGGCGCAGCGCGGTGGACAGGTTGTAGTGCTCGCTCTGGTGATGCACCACATGCGCCGCCCACAGGATGTTCACCTCATGACCGCAACGGTGCAGCCAGTAGTAGCAAAGGTCGTACAGCAGCAGCGCGCCGACCCAGACCAGCAGGTTGTCCGCTGGCAGCGTAAACAGTGCCAGGTGTTGCACGCACCACGCATAGATGCCGAACGTCAGCAATTTGCTGAACACCCCGACGATCTGCGAGATCACGCCCAGTCCGATGCTGTTGACCGCATCGCTGCTGGCATAGGCGCGACGGCCGCGCAGCCTGGCCACCAGCAGCTCGATCCCGATCAACAGGAAGAACACCGGGGTCGCCCAGGTGATGATGAGTTCCTGCGTATTCACTGCGCTGCACCTGTCCTGACCATGCTCGTCTCAAGCGTGAAGTCGCTACGCTGCACCGAGCGTGCGATCCACCACAGTGCCAGATAATACGTCGACAAGATCCACAGGCTCGATAGCGGGATTGGCGCATGGAAACGGTTCCAGGCCAGCAGGCTGTCGCTGAGCATGAACAGCGTGGCCCCCATGGCGGCCCGCCGCGCACTACCTGCCTGCGCATCGTCACGCTGGGTGAACACCCGCGCACGCACCAGCGCCTGCCCGCCCATGCCGGCAAGCACCACGACATAGACGATCACTGGCAGCCGCAGCGATGCCTCGATCGAATTCCACAACAACCACAGATTGACCGTGCCGTAGCCCAGACTGGCGAGCAGCCACAGCGGTCGCGCGGCGAAACGGCTGTCACCCAGGAAGGCCGCGAGAAAGCACAGATGGCCGCACAGGAACGCCACCAGCCCTGGAACGAACAGATTCTGCGGCAGCATCAGCAACACGTCCCCCAGCAGCGAGCAGACGATTCCGGTCGAAATCCAGCGCCGATAACGCATCGACAGCGCCGGCTGTGCACGCCATGCCAGCGTGAAGATCAGCGCGGTGGTCAGCGGCTTGCAAATCCAGTGCAGCCAGTGCCAGGCCAGGCCCGACTCACCCGCTGCCAGCAGCGCCCCGATGATGGCAGCGATGGCGGTGACCAGCGTGATCACCGCATGCACGTGCCATGCTGATCCGGGCGCGAGTTGCGAAGTGCTGACCGACATTCACGATACCCGGGGATGACTGGCATCCGATCATAGCCGGGAACTACGCTCCGAGCGGCGCCCGTCAGCGATGGTCCAGTGCCTTGCGGCCGATCGCCGGATCGTCGGTGAAGAACGCATCGATGCCGGCGTCGAGGTAGCTGCGGATCTCGGCGATCAGGCCATCTTCGTTGAATGTCTTCGGGTCGGCACCGCGCCAGAAATCCTTCGCCAGAAACTCGTTTTCCGGACGGAAGGTGTATGGATGCAGTTCCAGTCCGGCCGCATGCGCATCGTGCACCAGCGCGGTCGGCTGGCCCAGGTGTCCATCGGCAGTGAAGGGAATGATCGCATTGATGTTCGGACCGATCGCATCTGCATAGCGGGCGATCTCGCGCAACCCGGCCGGCGTCGTCATGTCGCCATACCTGAGTTTGCCGCCGGCACTCGCCACGTCATACGGCTGCTGGTCGGCGGTGTCGATCAGCTGCAGCAGGCGGATGTTCGGATGAACTTTGCCCAGCCTGCCGCGCACGTACTTGAGGTTGGCGATCTCGAACGACTGGATCTCCACCGGCGCCGTGCGCGTATAGCTGTGCGCCGCCAGCGTGGCCAGTAGCTGGTCTTCCATCGGCAGGCCCAGCCGCTGGAAATAGCTGCCGTGCTTGATCTCCGGAATGATCCCGATCGGCCGCCCGACCACCGCCGATTCGGCGGCGACGAAGTCGATGATCTCGTCCAGCGTGGGAATCTGGAACTCGCCGTCATACTTCGTGCTTCGCAGCTGCGGCAGGCGCTCGCGCGCGCGCAGCGTCTTCAGCTCGGCCAGGGTGAAATCCTCGGTGAACCAGCCGGTCTCGGCATGGCCGTCGATTGTCTTGGTGATCCTGCGCGCGGCGAACTCGGGATGGCTGGCGACATCGGTAGTGCCGCCGATCTCGTTCTCGTGGCGCGCCACCATCACGCCATCCTTCGTCATCACCAGATCCGGCTCGACGAAATCGGCGCCATCGGCGATCGCCTTGCCGTAGGAGGCCAGCGTGTGTTCCGGCCGCAACGCCGGCGCGCCGCGATGGCCGATTACCAGCACCTTCGCGGCGAGCGGCTTTTCATGGGCGGACGCAGTGCTGGACGGCATGGCCGACATCCCGGCGGCAAGGGCGATGGCCAAGCATAGATGCTTCATGGATTCACCCGGCATGCGCGCGGAACATGCCGGCATGCTGCACGACGCAGATGAAACCACGTTGACACCGACCAGCTGCCGGTCATGGGTAATCTCAGAACTTGCCGGAGATGCTGATGCCGAAGGTGCGCGGCGTACCCGGGATATACGTCGGCACACCGAAATTCTCGCCCGTGTTGCCGCCGTCGATCAGGTATTTCTTGTTGGCGAGATTGCTGCCCCATATGCCCACATCCCAGCGCCCCTTGTCGAACGTCACGCCGGTGCGCAGGTTGAGCAGCCCGTAGCCGGCCTGCACGTAGTCCGGATTGTTGTCGTCCTCGAAGTACACCTTCGAGCGCCAGGTGAAATTCGGGCGGAAGTAGAACGCCTTGTCGCTGTCGAGCGGGACATTCACCAACAGGCCCAACGCCACCGAGTTGTCCGGCGCCAGGCGCAGATGGTTGCCGGCGTACTGCTGCGGGTCGCCGTTCTGGTCGGTCTTGTCGAAGCGGGCGTGCAGGTAGCTGTAATTGAGGAAGGCACTGACATCGTCGGTGAAGGCCTGCTGCAGCGAGGCCTCGAAGCCAGGCGCGTGGGCGCGGCCGGAGTTCACCGCGATGTACTGGCCGTTCTGGTACACCTGACTCTGGAAGTTGGTGTAGTTGTAGTAGAACGCGGACAGGTCATAGGCGAACTTGCCTGCATCCGCCGAACCCTTGACGCCGATCTCGTAATTCCACAGCGTCTCTGCCGGCAACACCGCCTTGGTGTAGCTGCCATCGGGATTGACGTTGAAAGTCAACGCATCCGGCCGGCGGCCGCGTGACACGCTGGCATAGGCATTGATGTCGTCATTGACGCGCCAGCTGCCGATCAGGCGGCCCACCAGCGAATTGGTGCTCTTCGCGTTGGTGAGCATGCCGTTGGTCGGTGCGAACAGGTCGTTGGGCGTGGTGATGCCGTTGACGCCGGCGCCGAACAGCGCCAGCGCCGGACCGATGCTGGCGGCGTTGGGTCCGGTGGCGTTGAACACCTGATACCCGGCGGTGATGTTTTCACGCGACGCGCGCAGGCCGGCGGTGATGTCGAAGCTGTCGGTGACGTGGAAGGTGCCGTCCGCGAAGATTTCGTACGAACGCGTGCTGCCGTAGTTCTCGAAACCTTCGCTCTCGTTCGGATTCAGCGGCGTGTTGAGCAGCGGGATCGCGCTGTACGGCTGGTTGGGCTGGAAGTTCGACGTCAGCAAGGGCGGATTGGTCGGGCCGAACAGCAGATCGACCAGGCCAGGATCGAGACCGCGTGCGATCGGCAGAATCGCCATGAGCAGGCTGCGCTCGTCGGTGTTGAACGGCACCGCCTGGCTGCCGTTCTCGTAGAAGAAGTTGGCGCCCATGAAGCCGGTGAAGCGGCCGCCGTTGTCGAAGTTGAAGCGGACCTCCTGGCTGGCCTGGTGGCTGCGCGAGTGATTGCCGAAGTTGAGCATGTCGAGCTGAGAACCGTCGGCGTCGAACGATTCGGTGGAATTGAACCGGCGCAGGCCGGTGGTGGTGGACAGCGTCCAGTCGTCGCTGAGCTGGAAACTGCCCAGCGCGGCGAGACTGTAGATCTTGCGGCGGATGCCGAGCGCGGTGCCTTCGTTGAGGTCGGCGGGACCGAACACATTGGTCGAGCCCTGGCTGTCGGGCAGCAGGCTGCGGAAATCCGTGCCCGGCTGCGCGTCGCGCTGGTAATTGGCAACCAGGTCGATGGCGCTCTGCTGGCCGGTCTTGATGTGCAGGCTGGCGCGCAGCGCCTTGGTGTCCTCGCCATCGAGCGTGCCGCCGGCAAGGTTCTTGATGTAGCCGTCGTGCTGGCTGTCGTACACCGCCACGCGCGCGTCCACGTCGGCGCTGAGCGGGGTATTGAAGAAGCCGGTGAGCATGCGGCTGCTGTAATTGCCGAACTCGGTGGTGAAACCGCCCGAGGTGGTGTCGTTGGCCTTGTTGTCGATCAGCGACAACGCACCGCTCTCCGCGCCGCGGCCGAACAGCGTGCCCTGCGGGCCACGCAACACCTCGATGCGGTCCATGTCGTACAGCGCCACCACCGAACCGACCGCCCGACTGATGTCCACGCCGTCCTGGAAGATCGACACCCGCCCCGGTGTGTTGGCCGACGTATCGTCGGAGGTGATGCCGCGTATCGCGATGCTCGGCGTGTTCGGGCTCTGCACCTGCACCTGCACGCCCGGCGCATAACGACCGAGGTCATCCATGTGGGTGACGCCGAGCGTCTTGAGGAACGCCCCCGAATACGCCGAGATCGAGATCGGCACATCCTTTTCCTGCTGTTCGCGCTTCTGCGCGGTCACCACGATCGTGTTCAGGCTGACGGCACTGGCCGGCGGCGGCGTGCTGGATGCCGCTGCCGGCGCATCGGGTGCACCTGGTTGCGCCAGCGCCAGCCACGGAGTCCCCAGCAGGAGGGATGCGATGCACAGAGAGAGGCTGCGACGACGCGGCGCCCACAGCGTTTTGCTGGCGATCTGGATCGACATGTTTTCCCCTTGATGCCGCATGGAATGGCGGGTCGAAGTTTGACCCGCGATGCTGTCCGGTGTCCATGACAGTTGCATGTCGCATGGCAGCAAAACCATCGGCAGCGCATCAGGCCGGACCGCCGGACCATGGCTGTTGTCGTCGACTGCCATCTGCAATACGCAACGAGCGGCCTGGCGAAGGACACGGCTGCGGATTTCCGCGGCGCGATCCATGCCGCAGATCATATCGTGCTGCACGACCTGGCGCCGACTGGATGGTCAATGCGACAAGCAGAACCTCGGGCCATGCCCTATGCGACAATGGGGCTTCAGGCAGGCCATTCGCATATTCCATGACCGTTCCAAAAGACGCATTTCGACGTTTTCAGGAAGAACTCGCCGCGCTCGACAGCAAGAACGAGCCACCGTCATCGAAGACATCCAGCCTCACCCGACTCGACCATGCCCGGTCCGATTTTCTGGCGTTGCGCAAACGCTACGGCCTGACCGTCGCCGACGTCGTCGCCTTCTTCCCCGAGGAAGAAGGCATCGCCTACCTGCAGCAACTCATCGTCGCCAACGAGGCCAAGCCAACGCGGGTGAAGAAACGATAGGAAACCCTCGCAAGACTTTCCGTCGGGTCCCGCCACACCCGATTTCGTGCGGGCGTGGCGCCTGCGCGCCGTGCCAAATCGCATATGACGGCGAATCTTTTCCCATCAAAGCGCGTAAAATCGGAGGCGGAGTCCATCTCGCAGGGATGCATTCCTCGCAGTTGGAGGTACCACCATGATCCGCCTGGCTCTGACCGCTTTGCTCGTGACCCTGGCAATCAACGCACAGGCCTCACCCGACACCTGCCACATCACCGGCACCGCTTATGACTACAGCGGACACCCGTTGCCCGCCGCCGTGATCCGCCTGATCGACCAGCAAACGCAGCTGACCGTCTATCGTGCAGCCGATGCGAATGCCGCGTTCGCATTCGCTGACCTACCCGTGGATGCCAGTGGGCAACGCTACCGACTCGATGTACTGAGCCCACCCACCGAAGTCACCGGCTCCTACATCCCGACACGCTCCGTGCTTGGCATTGCGCCTGCCTTCACGTGCAGTGCGGGCCAGAGTGTGCATGCAGACGTAAGGGTCGAGGTGCGCTGACCAGGCGGTTTTTCTAGCGCGGAGTGCGCTCCGCACAACCCGCCCCATACAGGTCGCGATACACCTGACTCACCCGTTCTTCCAGCTCGCCGCCTTGACGGGACCTGCTGAAGGCATCGTTGATCTGTTTTTCGGCGAGATGCAGGTTGCGCAGGAACCGCCTGGTGTCGTTCGAGAGACCCAGTTCGGCCATCTGCTGCTCCAGGCCTGTTTCGTCGTCCGCCGTCCGTGTCGGCTGATTTATGGATGTGGTTTCGGTGAGCATGGGCGTGCCGGAAGTGATGTCGTTCATGACAGTCACCAAGCAAGACACCTGCCAGTACCGGCGTGACCGCGGTTATGCCGTGGACCGTGCAGTCATCGTTCCAGCATGCCATGCAAATGTTCGCGCCAGCGGAAATGGCGCAAGGTATGTGCATCAGACGAAACAGTCATCGCGCGATCTTGCGCACCGGCCTGCCGCGGATGACGACGAAAACTGCCGCTGCCTGACGCCCAGGGTCAGGATGAACACGTGTATCCCGGCTTTCCCGGGCAACCGGGGTGTCCATCACTGATACACGTGCAAGCGCTCGAAGGTCCACGCGTGGTAGGACTCGATCAGGCCAGGCATGCTGCAATCGTCGTACAGACCATTGCAGCGCGCGCGCAGCACCGTCTCCGCGGAGAAGTACGGATCCTTCGGCAAACCGGCGGCCTGCAGCACCATGCTGGGCAGGAACGCGATGTCGAGCATCGGATAGCTCGGCAGCACCGGCCCGGCGAAGTTGCTCTTGATCATGTAGTAGGTGAGGTAGTCACGGTACGGCTGCAACGATACGGGCAGCGTGCGCTGCAGGCCGCGGATCAGTCCGTCGAATGACGGCTGGTGGTCGCCGAAATGCACTAGCAGGGTCGGCTGTTCGCGATCGAGGAAGTCGTGTTCCAGCCCGCTCATCGCCACGTCGGAATCGTGCAGGCGCGACAAATAAGTATCGAAGTTGAGCGCCGGCGTGGGCTTCAGGCCGTGCAGCAGGTTCCGGAACGGCACCGGCAGGGTCGACATCGGGTCATCGTGTGGTCCGTGCTGGTTGATCGTCAGGATCATCACGAATACCGGCTGACCCGGTTTCTTCACCTTGTCGTAGATGCGCTTGGCCGCATCGAACATCTGCTTGTCGGTCTCGTCCCATTCGTCCAGGCCGAGCTCGTTGACGTCGTACATGTGATCGAAGCCGTATGCCGTGTACGCGTTGCGGCCATTGATAAAGCCGCCATCGGTGGGATAGATCGCGATGGTGAGATAGCCGAGCCGGCGCAGCTGCAGCGCCAGTGCATCGTGCACATGCGGCGCCAGCACGAACGGCGCATACATGCCGCCCGCGCCGAAGATGTCCTGCGGCATGCCGGTCAGGGTGGCGAATTCGCTGACCCAGGTGCCGCCGCCGAACGTATGCGTGCGCAGCACGCCGGTGCCGCGGGTGCGCGCATCGGCCTGGAACATCGTCAGGTGGCAGGCCGGCACGGTGCACACGGTGTAGTTGGACGGATCGAAGGTGCTCTCCTCCAGCACCTGCACGATGTCCGGATACGGTGGATGCGTGGTGCCCGGCTCGCCCGCCGCGGTCGAGCCCCACTGCTGCTCGGCGACGGCTTCGCTCGCCATCGCCGGCAAGGTCACAGCCGAGTCGCGGAAGTTGATGAAGAAGTTGGTCAGCTGCGCGTCGTCGGACATCTTCTCCCACACATTGCGCGAATGCACCCGTGCAAACGGCCCGGCGGGCAGCATGCACAGCCAGAACGCGAACACGCCCAGCGCGATGCCGCCGGCGCGCACGCCCAGCCCCGGCCGGCGTGGCAGGCCGGCCAACATGCGCCAGTCCCAGCGCCACACCAGGTACAGCAACGGCGGCACCACCACGCAGATGCCGATCCCCAGCCCAAACAGGTGCGGGTAATGGCGCAGCGTATCGACCAGGCTGGTGCTGGCGTAATAGATGAAGTCCGACGGCATCAGCTGCGATTCGAGGTAGCGCTCCTTCAGCTCGGAGATGAAACGCAGCGCGACGAACAGTCCGCCACCCACCACCAGCGCGCTGGCGAACCGCCCGAACACGGACAGCAGCACGATGACCGTGGACAGCATCAACCCCGTGACGAAGGCCTGCTGCACCGGCTCGGGTTCGCGCAGCGCGGTAAGCGCAAGGCAGCCGGCGAAAAACACCAGCGCACACAGCGACACCACACGGGCACGTGTGAAATGAAATGAGATTCGACGCATCAGTGGAAAGTCCCCCTGTAAGGACCCGGTGTGTCATTAGATGCGCCATCTTACGGTCTTGCACCGGCAACAGGCGGTTTGCCCGGCACACCGTTCCACCGGCGTTGGGTTTTGCCGCCTCTGGTGCAGGGCAAACAGTCATCCCGATCTGTTAGTTTTCACGGTCTGGACCCGCACGTGCCCCACGGAACCGCCATGTCTTTACGTCACCTTTCTCCCGCCATCCTTGCCGCCGCCCTGCTCGCCGGTTGCGCCAGCCATGCAGCCAAGCCGAACCCGCTGCTGCAGGATGGCGCGCGCGCGAACGTGGCGATCCTGGAGACCACCGACATCCACGCCAACGTGCTGAGCTACGACTACTACAAGCTCAAGCCGGACGACTCTCTCGGCTACGAGCGCACCGCCACCCTGATCCGCCGCGCCCGCACCGAGTTTCCCAACACCTTCCTGTTCGACAGCGGCGACACCATCCAGGGCAGTGTGCTGGCCGATTACCAGGCGCTGGTGAAGCCGGTCGGCTGCGACCAGGAGCTGGCGATCTACCAGGCGATGGATGCGCTCGGTTACGACGGCGGCACCGCCGGCAACCACGAATTCAACTACGGCCTTGGCTTCCTGTCGCAGGTCACCGGCACGCCGATGAATGTCGAGGGCGGGCATAGCGATCGCTGCGACGGCCCGCATTTCCCGCTGGTGCTGTCCAATGTCGACAGCGCACGCGACGGCCAGCCGATCTTCAGGCCGTGGGCGGTGATCACCAAAAACATCGAGGCATATACCGCGGACGGCAGCAAGGTCAGCGTGCCGCTGAAGATCGGCATCATCGGCTTCACGCCGCCGCCGATCATGCAGTGGGACAAACAGAACCTGGCCGGCAAGGTCACCGTCAGCGGCGTGGTCGAGGCGGCGCAGAAATACCTGCCACAACTGGAGGTGCAGCATCCCGACCTGATCGTGGCGATCCTGCACGGCGGCCTCGATACTTCGCCGTACACGCCGCAGATGGAAAACGGCGGCTGGTATCTGGCCGGCGTGAAAGGCATCGACGTGCTGCTGCTCGGCCATTCGCATACCGAATTCCCCGGCCCGCATTACGCCGGCATGAAGGATGTCGACGCCCGGCTTGGTTTCGTGCGCAATGTGCCCGCGGTAATGGGCGGTTTCTTCGGCAAGGATCTGGGCGTGATCCAGCTGGTGCTGAACCGCCAGAACGGCCGCTGGGTGGTCGACCTCGACAATACGCACAGCGAAGTGCGGCCGATCTGTCCGCAGAAGAATCAGTGCGTGCCGGTCGATCCGGAGATCGCGCCGCTGGTGCAGCAGGCGCATGAAGCCGCCATCGCCTACGTCAACACGCCGATCGGCAACAGCACGCCGCGCATGAGCAGCTACTTCACCGACGAGGGCAACATGACCGCGCTGGCTGCGGTCAACGCCGCGCAGGCCGACTACGTGCGCAGTGAATTGCCGCGGCTGCATCCGGAGCTGGCGAACGTGCCGGTGCTGTCCGCCGCCGCCGCGTTCCGCAGCGGTTTCGGCGGCCCCGACGACTACACCGACGTGGCGCCCGGCCCACTCACCCTGCGCAGCGCCGCCGACCTGTACTTCTATCCGAACACGCTGGCGGCGGTGAAGATCGACGGCACCGGCCTCAAGGCCTGGCTGGAGAAATCCGCCGAACGCTTCAACCGCGTCGACCCGGGCAAGACCGGCGAACAGGCCCTGATCAACGACCACTACCCCGGCTTCAACTTCGACCAGATCCAGGGCGGCATCCACTACGTCATCGATGTCTCGAAGCCGGTCGGCCAGCGCATCACTTCACTGACCTACCACGGCAAGCGCGTCACCCCGAGCCAGCCGTTCATCGTCGTCACCAACAACTATCGCGCCAGCGGCGGCGGCAACTTCCCCGGCCTCGACGGCAAGAACATCGTGCTGTCAGCGCCGGATGGCACCCGCGAGATCCTGGCGAAATGGCTAGAGCAGCATCGGACGATCAGCGCAAAGGATCTCGAACCGACTTCATGGAAGTTCGCACGGTTGAAGACGCAAGGCCCGGTGGTGTTCAAGGGCGCCAGCGACAAGCAGGCGCTGGCGCATGAAGCCGGGCTCGACGATATCCGGCAGCTCAAGGATCATGGCGATGGCACGGCGACTTATGCGATCGATCTTTCGCATTGATCGATTGAATCCGCGATGCAGTCATCCAGCAAGTGAACTTGTTTTAATATTTAACTTCCTCAGCCCCTGTTTCTTACTTGCGTGTCGTGGCTAAGTCGGACAACATGACGACGTTGACTGGGGGAGCATTTATGAGGAAGGGATTCTGGCGATCAGTCCTGCCTTTGGTATTGCTATGTGGCATCGCGCACGCGCAATCCGGCACGGTGACCTACGTCTATACCGACCCGCAGGGCACCCCTTTGGCCGAAGCCGATGCCCATGGCAATATCACGGCGACCTACGACTACGCGCCGTATGGCAGCCAAGCCTTGGGCACACCGCCAAATGGACCTGGTTATACGGGTCACGTAAACGACCCGGACACCGGGCTCGTCTATATGCAGGCGCGCTACTACGATCCCAGCACAGGAAGATTCCTTAGCGTAGATCCGGTTCAGCCTACGGCTGGTAACTCGTTCAACTTCAACCGATACGACTACACCAATAACAACCCGATCAATCACATCGATCCGGATGGACGTTGTGCTGACGGCGTCACTTGCGATCAGATGGTGCAGTCCTATGGAAAGTGGGCCGCTGCTAACCCGGCACAAGCCGACAAGATAGGCAGCGCAGTTGGTGTGCCTGGCGTTACGGCGATGTTGGTAGCTTCGGGTGTGGGCGATGTGGTCGCTGTAGTGAAAGGTGCTGCAACTCTTAACAGGGTGTTGTCGGATTCGTCCAGCGAAAGTAAAAGTGTTGGGGGGATAAATGTAGGCAATACGCCGTCGTCTGCTAGACAGGCTCTTACAGACGCTGGG
Organism: Rhodanobacter koreensis; assembly: GCF_054782855.1. Classification (NCBI taxonomy): domain Bacteria; kingdom Pseudomonadati; phylum Pseudomonadota; class Gammaproteobacteria; order Lysobacterales; family Rhodanobacteraceae; genus Rhodanobacter; species Rhodanobacter koreensis. The sequence continues at coordinate 862,875 of NZ_BAAGRR010000001.1, forward strand.
CATCCCGGCGAGCCAATATCAAATCCACAAGGCACAGAACAGGGAACAATTCATACGATTTCAGACAAGAAAATGGATGTTCGCGTTATGGACGGAAACGCAAATAATAGCCCCCGGGCCGTCACCAACCGCACGGGTAATCCAAAACAATTGGTTGATCCGAATACAGGTAAAAACTTCGGAAATGATATGAGTAAGGCGCAGCAGCGAGATCAAGCACATATTCCGCTTGATGGCCAATAACATTTAGTCGAGATATATGATTGTGCAACTAGATAAAGAAAAAACTAACTTTATTTTGATTCAAATGCTAGACGGAGCTGCTCTGGATGAGTTTAATGTGCACAGCACCCAGCTTCAGATGCGCTTTCTTAAGGATGATCCTTTGGATGGCCGCCTAATTGCAATTCAATTAATTTTCGGTTGTGGTGCGTATGTCTCTGGTGGTACCAATCAAAAAAATGACACAGAACACTTCGATGGCAATTTTTTTAAGGAGCGCGCGAAATTTTTGTCTGAAATCTATGCGCTAATTGGACGCGAAATTACTTCGGTACGCGTAGATGAAAACTTTAATTTGTTAATAACCGTTGAAGAAAATGTAACCATGAATATGTGCATACGACCCGATGACCTGGATGAGGGTGAATGGCTATGGAAAGTATCTTTGGAAGATGAATTAAATAACTCGAACAATATACCTACTTCTGTATATTGCGTAACAGAAAGTGGAAATTTATCTCTTTGGTCTGAAGTGTAAACAAGATCGCAGTGTCGTGTCGCCATCGCAAGGCTCCCGACGGCCCCGCTTGGTAGAGGCACCCAGGACGCCATCGGGGGCCGGGCAGGCAAAACGAGGCAAAATGGGACGGAGGAAATTAAATCATCCGTTCGCCAGTCTCTTTTCTTGAATCATGTCGGCAGCCTTCTCCCCGATCATCGCGCAAGGCGCCTGCGTATTGCCGCTGATCACGCGCGGCATGATCGAGGCATCGACCACGCGCAGGCGCTCGATGCCGCGCACGCGCAATTCGGGATCGACCACGGACTGCGCGTCGTCGCCCATGCGGCAAGTGCCTACCGGGTGATAGATCGTGTCGGCGTGGGCACGGATCAGCTGGCGCAGGGTTTCGTCGTCATCATGTCCCGTGCCGTAGAGCGTGCGCCCGTTCCAGCCGGCCAGCACGGGTGCGGCCATGATGCGCTGGCTGATCCTGGCGCCGGCGACCAGGGTATCGAGGTCGCGCGGGTCGCCGAGGAAATTCGGATCGATCAGCGGTGCATCGCTGATGTCGGCACTGGACAGGCGAACCTGGCCGCGGCTGTGCGGGCGCAATACGCAGACGTGGATCGCATAGCCCGAGCCCAGGTGCAGTTTGCGGTTGTGGTCGTCGACGATGCCGATACAGAAGTGCAGTTGCAGATCCGGCCGGTCGAGCGAGGGATCGCTCTTGAGGAAGCCGCCGGCCTCGGCCACGTTCGTGGTCAGCATGCCGCGCCCGTCGCGACTCCATGCGCGCATGCTCATCATGCCCTGATACAGCACCGGCAAGGTGATGCCGAACAGGCCTGGCGCCTTGGCTCGCACGTTCAAGGTGTAGTCGACATGGTCCTGCAGGTTCTGCCCGACCTGTGCGCGATCCGCCACGACATCGATGCCGTGCTCGCGCAGGTGTTCGGCCGGACCCACGCCCGAGGCCATCAACAATTGCGGCGAGCCGAATGCACCGGCTGACAGGATGACCTCGCAACGTGCGCTCAGCGAATGCTCGGCACCGCCCTTGCGATAGACCACGCCGGTGGCGCGCCTGCTATCGAAACGGATACGCCGGACCTGGGCGTTGGCGATCACCTGCAGGTTGGCCGGTCGCGCACCGGCCGCACCGAGATAGGCTTCGGCGGCGTGGAAGCGGCGGCCGGCTTTCTGGAAGACCTGGTACGCGCCGATGCCCTCCTGCACCGCGCCGTTGAAATCGTCATTGCGCGGGAAGCCCGCCTGCACGGTGGCCTCGATCAGGGCCTGCGTCGCCGGATTGCGCTCGCGCAGATCCTCGACCCGCAACGGACCACCGACGCCGTGCAGCGCCGAGGCGCCGCGCGCGTTGTCCTCGCCGCGTTTGAAATACGGCAGCACATCGTTCCAGCCCCAACCGTGGCAGCCCAATGCCTCCCAGCCGTCGTAATCCTGCGGCTGGCCGCGCATGTAGATCATGGCGTTGATCAGGCTGGAGCCGCCGACGCCGCGCCCGCGCGGCTGGAAACCCTGGCGTCCCTGCAGCCCCGCCTGTGGGGTCGTGGTGTAGGCATAGTTCGCCGAGCCTTTCAGGCCCACCAGGGCGGCGATACCCAGCGGCACTTTCGAGCGCAGCGGCGTGCGCTCCGGCCCGGTCTCGACGATGGCGACAGTCAGGTCGGGCCGGGCCGCGGCCAGTCGCGCGGCCACCGCGCAGCCGGCCGGGCCGGCGCCCACAACGACATAGTCCACCGAGTCGGCCATCGTTCGTGTCCCGCGGGAAGTCGTCGTCAAGAAATCGGCTTGGAATGGCAGGCTATCTGCCCCGGCCCATGCGGTCACGACGCGGCGCGGCAGGCATGGCCGGCCCACGGCATGCGGACACGGCTCGCCTCCAGTCAGCCGGCAGTTCGAATGGCGTCGACGGATGCAGGTACCCTGTCCCATCCCCGGTCACACTGCGCGCGCTGCCGGCGTCTGCACGCAAGCGCGGGCCCTGGCACCTGCAAGGACTTTTCATCATGCGTCATCCATTGTGGCAAACCCTCGCGGCGGCGATCCTGCTGATCGCCACGCAGCTCTCCCATGCGCAGACTCCGAAGACCGTGCAGCTGCAGGATCTCACCTGGACCGAAATCCGCGATCAGGTCCGGGCAGGCACCACCACCATCATCATTCCGATCGGCGGCACCGAGCAGAGCGGTCCCGACATCGCGGTGGGCAAACACAACGCGCGCGCGCAATGGCTGTCACGGAAGATCGCGGAAGAACTCGGCAACGCCCTCGTGGCGCCGGTGATCGCGTATGTGCCCGAAGGCGGCTACGCTCCGCCGACCTCGCACATGCGCTTTCCCGGCACCATCACCATCCCGGACGACGTGTTCGAGAAGATGCTGGAGTCCGCGGCAAACAGTTTTGCGGTGCATGGCTTCACCAACATCGTGTTCCTGGGCGACCACGGCGGCTACCAGAAGGACATCAAGCTGGTGGTGGCTCATCTCAACAAGACATGGGCGGCCACCAAGGCGCGCGCCTTCGTGCCGCCGGAGTACTACGACGCCAGCTCGGACGGCTACGCACAGATCCTGCGCCAGCATGGCTTCCGCGATGACGAGATCGGCACGCATGCCGGACTGGCGGATACCTCTCTGCAGCTTGCCGTCGCCCCGCAAATGATCCGGTCGGATCGACTGCGGAAGGGCCCGAAACTCGGCCCTGCAGACGGCGTCTACGGTGGCGATCCGCGACGCTCGACTGCGGCGCTGGGCCAGCTGGGCATCGACGCCATCGTTTCACGCACGGTCGATGCCATCCGGAAAGACACGGCAGGGCGCTGATGCCGTCTCGTGAATCTGGCTTGATCTACACTACAGCGCTATTCGATCAGAGGTCGCTTTCCATGTTTTTCAATCGTTCGTTGCGACGCGCATGCTTCGCGGGTGCCGTATTGGCAGGTTCGGGCATCGCCTGCATCGCTTCAGCCGCACCGCCGGTGGTCACCGTGCCGGGCATGCCGCCGGTGGTCGATGCCCGCAACATGTACAGCGAAGCGGGCGTCAATCACTTCAGTCCGGCGGTCGCCGGTGCCCTGCAGCGAATTTATGTCCCCAACCTGCGCTCGGACGATGTCTACGTCATCGATCCGACGACGTTCAAGGTGGTCGGCAAATTTCCCGTCGGGCGCAGTCCGCAGCACGTGGTTCCGTCGTGGGATCTGAAGACGCTGTGGGTGACCAACAATGCGGAACACCACACCGATGGCAGCCTGACACCGATCGATCCGAAGACGGGCAAGCCCGGCAAGGCAATTCCCGTCGACGGCCCGTACAACATGTACTTCACACCGAACGGCAAGGAAGCCATCGTCGTGGTGGAAGCGAAGGCACGCCTGGATTTTCGTGATGCGCACAGCATGGCGCTGAAGTCGTCATTGCCCGTGCCCGACTGCAAGGGCATCAACCACGCCGATTTCTCGATCGATGGCAGATACGCGATCTTCACCTGTGAATTCGACGGAACGATTGCCAAGATCGACATGGTCCATCGCAAGGTCATGGGCTATATCCAGCTCAAGAAGCACGGCATGCCGCAGGACATTCGCGTCTCGCCCGACGGCAAGGTGTTTTATGTGGCCGACATGATGGCCGATGGTGTCTATCTGATCGACGGCGACAACTTCACCAGGATCGGATTCATCCCGACCGGTGTCGGTACGCATGGCATGTATCCGAGCCGCGATGGCACCAAGCTCTACGTCGCCAACCGCGGCTCCAATAGCGTTCACGGGCCGCGTCACGGGCCAGGCAGCGTGTCGGTGATCGACTTCGCCACGCGCAAGGTGGTGGCGAACTGGCCTATTCCCGGCGGCGGCAGCCCGGACATGGGCAATGTCAGCGCCGATGGCAAATGGCTGTGGTTGTCGGGACGTTTCGACGACGTTGTCTATGCGTTCAACACCACCACGGGCGCGGTCAAATCGATCAAGGTCGGCATGGAGCCGCACGGGCTGGCGGTCTGGCCACAACCCGGCCGTTACTCGCTGGGCCATACCGGGATCATGCGTTGATCGGCAGCTCACGCAAACGGCTTTTCTGAGCGCGCCACATCCAGACATCGACCCATACGAGGTGGCATGAGCATCGATCCGCTCAGCGATGCGAAGATCGTCGACTCATGGCAAACGAACGCCATGCCGTGGACGATCGCCGTGCGCGAACGGCAGATCGAGAGTCGCCGGCTGGTCACCGACCAGGCCATCGTCGATGCCACGCTCGGCCGCTCGCCGCGGTCGGTGCTCGACATCGGTTGCGGCGAAGGCTGGCTGGCCCGCGCACTGACGGCTCATGGAATCCAGGTGATCGGGATCGATGCCATTCCCGCGTTGATCGAACAGGCGCGGCAGGGAGGCAACGGGGATTTCCGTGCGATGTCGTACGAGGACATCGCTGCGGGCAGGCTCGATGCATCGGCCGACGCGGTCGTCTGCAATTTCGCGCTGCTCGGCAACGAGTCCGTGGCCGGCCTGCTCGGCGCTGTCCGTTCGCTGCTCAACCCGGGCGGCAGCCTGCTGATCCAGACCCTGCATCCGCTCGTCGCCTGCGGCGACGAACCCTATCGGGACGGCTGGCGACACGGTTCGTGGACGGGTTTCAGCACCGACTTCAGCGATCCGGCGCCGTGGTATTTCCGCACGCTGGAAAGCTGGATCAGGTTGCTCGCGGACAGCGGACTGCAGCTGCTGGAGATGCGCGAGCCGTTGCATCCAGAGACAAGGAAGCCGGTGTCGGTGATCTTCATCGCGCAGGTGGCGGATTGATCGCTGCCGTCGTCCATATAGCCAAAAGTTGCAAATGAACCTGTTGACCGCACTGCAGCAATCGCTCTAAGGTCGATTCCATGTCGCCGCTTTCCACGCCAGCACGCATGCATCCTGCCCCGGTTTCCGCCGGGCATGTGTCGTTGCCGGCGGGTGTCAACGCCTGCTCCATCGCCACCACGATTACGATTACCACCACGACCCGGTCGGGGTGGGTGTCCGTGCGCGAATAGGTTCTTCACTACGCAACGGCCCCGCCCTCGATGAGGCGGGCCGGTGCACTCCCAGCACAAGCCGATCCGCCAGCGAGCACGGGCCTCACCAGGAGGTCATCGTGAATGTCTGTGCACCCCAACTTGCCGCCCTGCCCTCGTCGCCCGGCCTGCCGCCGCCGACCACGCGGCGGCGCGTGCTGGCGGTCGGGCTGATCGGTCCCGGTCGCGTCGGCAGTGCCCTGCTTGCGCAACTGCGCGCCGCGCAGCCACGGCTGCTGCGCGAGACCGGGCTGGAACTGCAGCTGTGCGGTGTCGCCGCCAGCCGACGGATGTGGCTGGACTGCGACGATCCCGAACTCAACCGGGTCGGGCTCAACCATGCCGGCCGTGATCGTCTCGGCGAACGCGCGCAGATCTGGCGACCGGGCAACCTCGACGAATTCGCGGCCCATGTGCGCGGCAACGATGGACGCCACGCGCTGCTGATCGACTGCAGCGCCAGCGACGTGGTCACCGGGCACTACGCCGCGTGGCTGGCCTCCGGCCTGCACGTGGTGACGCCAAACAAGCTGGCCGGCAGCGGATCTCTGCAGCGCTGGCAGGCGATCCGCGCCGCCTGTGCCGACGGCACGCGCTTTCGCTACGAGGCCACCGTGTGTGCGGGGTTGCCGGTGGTGCAGACCTTGCGCGACCTGCTCGACACCGGCGACGAACTGCTGGCGGTGGAGGGCATGTTCTCCGGCACCCTGGCCTGGCTGTGCAACCGCCACGATGGGCAGCAGCCGTTCTCGGCGCTGGTGCGCGAGGCGCATGCGCTGGGTTATACCGAGCCCGATCCACGCGACGACCTGTCCGGTCTCGACGTGGCACGCAAGCTGGTGATCCTCGCGCGCGAGGCAGGCTGGCCGCTGTCGCTGGAGGAGGTTGCGGTGGAAAGCCTGGTGCCATCCGCGCTGGCCGCCCTTCCGCTCGATGCCTGCATGCAGCAGCTGGACCAGCTGGATGCGTCGATGTCCGCGCGGCTGGCCGAGGCGCAGGCCCTCGGCGGCGTGCTGCGCCATGTCGCCAGCCTGGACCGCCACGGCCGCGCCCGCGTGAAGCTGGTCGTGCTGCCGGCAAGGCATCCGTTCGCGCATACGCGGCTGACCGACAACGTGGTGCAGTTCACCAGCCGCCGTTACTGCGACAATCCGTTACTCGTGCAAGGTCCCGGCGCGGGTCCCGAAGTGACCGCCGCCGGGGTGTTCAGCGACCTGCTGCGTATCGCCGAATCGCTGGAGGTGCGCGCATGAACTCATCATTGCTGGAACCCGTCATGGCTTCATCGCGTCGCCCCAAACTTCCGCAGGCCGCCTGCGCCTTTGCACCCGCCAGCGTCGGCAACGTCGGTGTGGGCTTCGACCTGCTCGGCCACAGCGTGGCCGGTGCCGGCGATCGCGCCGAGGTGCGCCGCATCGACGAACCGGTGGTGCGCATCGCGGGAATCCGCGGCTGTGTCACCGAACTGCCGACCGACCCGCGACAGAACACCGCCGGTACCGCCCTGCTGTCGTTGCGCAAGGCACTCGGCCTGCAGCACGGTTTCGAACTGGTGCTGCACAAGGGCATCGCGCTGGGTTCGGGCATGGGCGGCTCGGCCGCGTCCTGCGTGGCCGCACTGGTGGCCGCCAACGCCTTGCTGGCACAGCCGCTGCCGCGCGAGTCGCTGTACGGCTTTGCGCTGGACGGCGAGGCGGTGGCCAGCGGCAGCCGACATGGCGACAACCTCGGCTCGATGCTGCTCGGCGGCCTGGTGCTGGCCACCCACGAGCGCCTGCTGCGCATTCCGGTGCCGGCCGACTGGCACTGCGCCTTAGTGCATCCGCACTACGTCCTGGAGACGCGCAAGGCGCGGGCAGCACTAGCTGGTCACTACGAACTGGGCGAGTTCGTCTCGCAGAGCACGAACCTCGCCCTGGTGCTGGCCGGCTGTTATCGCGGTGATGCGGCACTGGTGCGCGAAGGGTTGAAGGACGTGCTGGTGGAACCCCGCCGCGCACCGCTGATCCCGAACTTCGCGCGGGTGAAGCAGGCCGCGCTGGATCATCGCGCACTCGGCGCCAGCATTTCCGGCGCCGGCCCCAGCGTGTTCGGCTGGTACGTCAACCGCGCCGACGCCGCCGCCGCCGCCGGCGCCATGCAGGCTGCATTCGCCGAGGCCGGACTCGACAGCGATGCCTGGGTCTCGCCGATCGATGGACCGGCCGCCACCTTGATTCCCTCGCTCGAGGCCGGCGCGTGAGCGGCATCGAACCGTTGCGCTATCAAAGCACGCGGAACGCCGGCCCGACCGTGCCGATCGGTCAGGCGATCGCCGCCGGACTGGCGCCCGATGGTGGGCTGTATGTGCCCGAGGCATTGCCGACGATCGACCCGGCTGCGTTCGATCCGCACGGCACGCTGGCCGACACTGCAGCCACCTTGCTGGCACCGTTCTTTGCCGGTGATGCACTGGCTGAGCAACTGCCGGCGATCTGCGCCGAGGCATTCACGTTCGGCGCGCCGCTGCGCCCGCTGCCCGCACATCCGGCCACGCTGCTGCTGGAGCTGTTCCACGGCCCGACCTCGGCGTTCAAGGATTTCGGCGCGCGCTTTCTCGCTGCCTGCCTGCGCCGATTGCCGCGCGTCGGTGCACGGCCGCTGACGATACTCGTCGCCACCTCCGGCGATACCGGCGCGGCGGTCGCCGCCGCGTTCCATCGCCAGCCCGGCATACGCGTGGTGATCCTGTATCCCGACGGACTGGTCTCGCCGCGGCAGGCCCACCAGCTAGGCTGCTTCGGCGACAACGTCCGTGCGCTGCGCGTGGCTGGTCGTTTCGACGACTGCCAGCGCATGGTCAAGGCCGCGCTGAACGACAGCGCGCTGCAGACCCGCGTGCCGCTGTCCTCGGCCAACAGCATCAGCCTCGGACGGCTGCTGCCGCAGATGAGCTACTACGCGCATGCCGCGCTGGGCTGGTGGCGGGAACACAACACGCCGCTGCACTTCATCGTACCCACCGGCAACCTCGGCAATGCGCTGGCCTGCCTGTGGGCGCGCGAGCTGGGTCTGCCGATCGGCACCGTGCAGCTGGCCTGCAACGCCAACGCCACCCTGCCCGACTATTTCGCCGGCGCCGCGTACACGCCACGCGAAGCGGTCGCGACCTTGGCGAATGCGATGGATGTAGGTGCACCCAGCAACTTCGAGCGGCTGCGCTGGACGTTTCCCGGCGAAGATCGCCTGCGCAGCTTGCTGCGGGCCGATAGCGTCGATGACGCAGCGATCCGCCAGACCATCATTCGCCATGCGCGCGAACATGGCGAAATATTTTGCCCGCACACCGCCACCGCGATGCACCAGCTCGATCGCCTGCGTGACGAAGGTGACCACGCACCATGGGCGGTGGTCGCTACCGCCCATCCGGCGAAGTTCGAGAGCGTGGTGGAACCGCTGACCGGCAACACTGTCACTGTACCCGCTGCACTGGCAGCCTTGCTGCAACGAAGCGCCAGCGCGGAACCGCTGGTGGCCGAAAATGCTGCCTTGAACCAGTGGCTTCGTGGACAGACCACCGCCTGAGTACCTGGAAGGAGTGGAAACCTCTGCCAACACGGGCAAAATCATTGCCAGACGACAGATAGTTTCATATGAATCCATATAGACGGATAGCCGTCCAAACCCGAATTCACGGCTTAGAAGCGATCGTCATAAACAAAATGCTTGACAGTCCATGCGGGCATCACTTACGGTCGATCACATGTCGCAGCGCAACAGCCATTGCCGCACCACCGAAACCAGCCGTCTCCTGACGGTTACCGGTCTGCTGCAGCTTCGCGGCACGCTCCTTCTTACTCTCGTACTCGTACTCCTCATTACCAACGGAGGTGCGGGCTGAGGGCATGTGTCCAGGTAGCTAGAAAGTAACCTGAAGACTCCCAAAGAACCCCGCACCGGCAACGGCGCGGGGTTTTTTGTTGCTCTCAGCTCGCATCAGCGGAGCCAGCGATGAACCCCGAATCAGACGTAACAGCATCAGCCACCGGCAGCATCAAAGCTGCCGATGATCGCGTACGCATCTTCGACACCACCCTGCGCGATGGCGAGCAGGCGCCCGGCTTCTCGATGGACCGGCGTACGAAATTGCGCATCGCACAAGCACTCGAAGCGCTCGGCGTCGACGTGCTGGAGGCGGGTTTCCCGCAGGCCTCGCCGGATGATTTCGCCGCGGTCGCCGAAATCGCGCGCACGCTGAAGACCACCACGGTGTGCGCGCTGGCACGCTGCCAGAGCGGCGACATCGACAGTGCCGCGCGCGCACTGGAACAGGCGCGGCATGCGCGCATCCATGTGTTCCTGTCGACCAGTCCGCTGCATCGCGAACACAAGCTGGGCATGAGCAAGGCACAGGTGGTCGATGCCGCGGTGGCGGCGGTGGAGCGCGCCCGCGGGCTGTGCCACGAGGTGGAGTTCTCCGCCGAGGACGCACTGCGTACCGAACCCGACTTCCTCGCCGAGGTGTTCAGCGCCGCAGTCGCTGCCGGCGCCACCACGCTGAATGCGCCGGACACCGTCGGTTACACCACGCCGGCCGAGATCGTCGAGCTGTTCACGTACCTGCGCCGGCATGTGCGCGATGCCGACAAGGTGATCTTTTCCAGCCATTGCCATGACGACCTGGGCATGGCGGTGGCGAACAGCCTGGCCGCGGTGAGCGCCGGTGCGCGCCAGGTGGAATGCACGATCAACGGCATCGGCGAGCGCGCCGGCAACGCCGCGCTGGAGGAGATCGTGATGGCGCTGAAGGTGCGCGCGCCGCACTTCGGCGTCGGCACGCGCATCGATACGCGCCGGCTGTATCCCACCTCGCGCCTGCTGACCCAGCTGACCGGGCAGGCGGTACCGCGCAACAAGGCGATCGTGGGCGACAACGCGTTCGCGCACGAGTCGGGCATCCATCAGCACGGCATGCTCAAGCACCGCGGTACCTACGAAATCATGCGCCCCCAGGACGTCGGCATCGCCGAGACGCGGCTGGTGCTGGGCAAGCACTCCGGCCGCGCCGCGCTGCGCCAGCGACTGGAGACACTTGGCCACATGCCGGATGACGCGGCGCTGGACGTGATCTTCGCACGTTTCAAGGCGCTGGCTGACAAGAAGCGCGAAGTGCACGACGAGGATCTGGAGGCGATCGCACTGGGCCTGGATCCGGACGCCGCCGGTCCATGGCGGCTGGTGCAGCTGAATACCAGCACGCATCTCGGCGGCAGCGCCTCGGCCTCGGTGAAGCTGCGCCACGACGACGGCCGAGAAGCCGGCGAAGCGGCGATCGGCGACGGCCCGGTCGATGCCGTGCTGCGTGCGATCGAACGCGCCACCGGCAACGCACTGGAACTGACCGACTTCAAGGTGCGCGCCGTCAGTGAAGGCGGCGACGCCCAGGGCCAGGCCCAACTCACCGCGCGCCACGCCGCGCGCGAATGGCGCGGCCACGGCGTCAGCACCGACATCGTCGAGGCCACCGCGCAGGCCGCGCTGGCCATCGTCAACCGCATCGAACGACAGACACCGGCCGCACCACCGGTCGCCGTCGCCAACCTGTAATCACCCGAGGAGCCTTCATGAGCAACACGCCCTTCCTCTGGCACAACGGCCGCATCAAGCCCTGGGCCGATGCCAGCGTCCATGTCAGCACGCACGCCCTGCACTACGGCTCCTCGGTGTTCGAGGGCGAGCGTGTGTACGCCACGCCGCAAGGCCCTGCGTATTTCCGGCTGGCCGAGCACACGCGCCGGCTGTTCGAATCCGCCGCGATCTACGAGATCGAGATCGGTTACAGCGAGGACGAGATCAACGCCGCCTGCGTGGAGCTGATCCGCGCCAATGCGATGCGCTCGGCCTATGTGCGGCCGATCGTGTTCCGCGGTGCCGGTGGCCTGGGCGTGCTGCCGAAAAATGGGGCGCCTGTCGAGGTGGCGATCATGGCACTGGACTGGGGCGCGTACCTGGGCGATGCGGTGGAAAAAGGCGCCGACGTCTGCGTGTCCTCGTGGCATCGCCCCGCACCGAACACCTTGCCGAGCTGGGCCAAGGCCGGTGGCAATTATCTCAACAGTCAGTTGATCGGACTGGAAGCACGCCGCGGCGGTTACGACGAAGGCATCGCGCTGGGCCACAACGGCCTGCTCAGCGAGGGCGCGGGGGAAAATCTTTTCCTGGTCAAGCGCGGCAAGCTGCTCACGCCGCCGTCGAGCGCCGGCATCCTCGCCGGCATCACCCGCGACAGCGTGCTCACCCTGGCTGCCGATCTCGGCATCACGGTGGAAGAGCGTGACCTGCCGCGCGAGGCGCTGTACACCGCCGACGAAATGTTCATGACCGGCACTGCCGCCGAGATCACACCGGTGCGTTCGGTCGATCGCAAGCCGGTCGGCAAGGGCATACCCGGACCGATCACCAAGCAACTGCAGCAGGCGTTCTTCGGCCTGTTCGATGGGCGCACCGAAGATCGCTGGGGATGGCTAACGCCAATCCACGCCAACGTCACTGCACAGGAGGCTGCATGAGCGGCAAGACTTTATTTGAGAAAGTTTGGGACGCGCATGTCGTCGTACCTGAAACCGTCGACACGCCGGCCGTCCTCTACGTCGACCTGCATCTGGTGCATGAAGTTACCTCACCGCAGGCGTTCAGCGAACTGCGTGAGCGTGGCCTGCAGCTGCGTCGCCCCGACCGCATGCTGGCCACGCTGGATCACTCCACCCCGACCTTGCCGACGAATGCCGACGGCAGCCGCCCGTATGCGAATGCCGAGGCGCAGGCACAGGTGACCCAGCTGGAAACCAACTGCCGCGAGTTCGGCGTCGAGCTGCACGGCTGGGACAGTGCCGACCGCGGTATCGTGCACGTGATCGGCCCGGAACTGGGCGCCACCCAGCCCGGCATGACGATCGTCTGCGGCGATAGCCACACGTCCACCCACGGCGCGTTCGGCGCGCTGGCGTTCGGCATCGGCACCACCGAAGTCGGCCACGTGATGGCGACGCAGTGCCTGCTGCAACGCAAGCCGAAGACCATGGCGATTCATGTGGATGGCCAATTGCCTGCCGGCATCAGTGCGAAGGACCTGATCCTGCACATCATCGGCACCATCGGCGTCGATGGCGGCACCGGCTACGTGCTCGAGTACCGCGGCGCGGCGATCGAAGCGCTGTCGATGGACGAGCGCATGACCGTCTGCAACATGTCGATCGAGGCCGGCGCGCGCGCCGGGCTGATCGCGCCGGACGACACCACGTTCGCGTGGCTGAAAGGTCGCCCCCGCACGCCGCAGGGCGCTGCGTGGGATGTCGCCGTGGCGGCGTGGCGCGCGCTGCGCAGCGATGACGGCGCCACCTACGACCGCGAAGTGCGCATCGACGCCAGTGCGGTGAAACCCACCGTCACCTACGGCACCCATCCGGGCATGGCGATTGCGATGGATGCGCCGGTGCCGGCCGCGACCAATGCGCAGGAACACCGCGCGCTCGACTACATGCAGAGCAAGCCCGGCCAGCCGATGCAGGGCACGCCGGTCGACGTGGTGTTCGTCGGCAGCTGCACCAATTCGCGCCTGTCCGACCTGCGCGAGGCTGCCAGCGTGCTGCGTGGCCGCCGCGTCGCCGACGGCGTGCGCATGCTGGTGGTGCCGGGCTCCGAAGCGGTACGCCGCGACGCCGAGCGCGAAGGCCTGCATCAGGTGTTCACCGCCGCCGGCGCCGAGTGGCGTGTGCCGGGCTGCTCGATGTGCATCGCGATGAACGGCGACCTGGCCCAGCCGGGACAGCTGGTGGTGAGCACCTCCAACCGCAACTTCGAAGGCCGCCAGGGCAAGGGCGCGCGCACCGTACTGGCCAGCCCGGCCACCGCCGCAGCATCGGCACTGGCTGGCCGCATTGCCGATCCGCGCGACTACCTGACCACCGCCGATCACTGCCGGGAGCAAGCCGCATGAAGCCCATCACCCGCATCCACTCGCGCACCGCCGTGCTGGCTGACGAGAACATCGACACCGACCGCATCATCCCGGCGCGCTTCCTCACCACCACCACCCGCGAAGGGCTGGGCAAGCTGTGCTTCCACGACTGGCGCTACCAGGCCGATGGCAGCGACAACCCGGCCAAGGAAAATCCGGATTTCCCGTTGAATCAGCCGCAGGCGCAGGGCTGCTCGATCGTTGTCGCCGGACGCAACTTCGGCTGCGGCTCCTCGCGTGAGCACGCACCGTGGGCCCTGCTGGACTACGGCGTGCAAGCGGTGCTGTGCAGCGAGATCGCGGACATCTTCCGCGGCAACGCGTTGAAGAACGGCCTGCTGGCGATCGTCATCGACGAACTGGAACACCGCTGGCTGCTCAAGCATCCCGGCATCGAACTGGTGATCGACGTGCGCGAGCAGTTCATCGCGCTGCCTGACGGCGGCCGCATTCCGTTCCGGCTGGAACCGTTCGCGCGGCACTGCCTGCTCAACGGCGTCGACCAGCTCGGCTACCTGCTGCAACAAAGCGATGCGGTCAGTCAGTACGAACAGCGCGTGGAGGCTGCGGCATGAATCGCGATCTCCATGCCCGTCGCCCCAGCGAACGCTGGGATGACGTGAGGCCTGGTCAGGCTCTGCTCCCATCCATCCACACTGCGGAAGCAAACACATGAAAGCTCACATCGTCACCCTGCCCGGCGACGGCGTCGGCCCCGAGGTCACTGCCGCCGCCGTGGCCGTATTGAAAACCGTAGCTGCGCGTTATGAGCACGTATTCACCTTCGACGAGCAGCTGATCGGCGGCGCCGCGATCGACGCCACCGGTGCGCCGCTGCCAGCCGAATCGCTGACGGCATGTCAGAGCGCCGATGCGGTGCTGCTCGGCGCCGTCGGTGGACCGAAGTGGTCCGACCCGAATGCTCCGGTGCGCCCCGAACAAGGGCTGCTGGCCCTGCGCGCCGCCCTGGGCGTCTACGCGAACCTGCGCCCGCTGCAGGTGCATCCGGCGCTGGCCGATCTGTCGCCACTGAAGAACGAGAAACTGGAAAACGTCGACGTGCTGTTCGTGCGCGAACTCACCGGCGGCGCCTACTTCGGCGCCAAGACCCGCACGACCGATACCGCCACCGATGAATGCAAGTACACCGTGGCCGAAGTCGAGCGCGTGGTACGCCGCGCATTCGAGCTGGCACGCGGCCGTCGTCACCACGTCACGTCGGTGGACAAGGCGAACGTGCTGGAAACCTCGCGGCTGTGGCGCAGCACGGTGCAGCGCATCGCCGCCGACCATCCCGATGTGAAAGTGGAACACCAGCTGGTCGACTCGATGGCGATGCTGCTGCTGACCCAGCCGAACCGCTACGACGTGGTGGTCACCGAAAATCTGTTCGGCGACATCCTCACCGACGAGGCGGCCGCGCTGGCCGGTTCGCTCGGCCTGCTGCCATCGGCGTCGCTGGGCGAGGGCAAGGCCGGCCTGTACGAACCGATCCACGGTTCGGCCCCGGACATCGCCGGCCACGGCGTGGCCAATCCGGTCGGCGCGATCCTTTCTGCCGCACTGCTGTTGCGCCATTCGCTGGGGCTGGAAGCCGAAGCCGTGGCCGTCGAGACGGCCGTTGACCAGGTGCTGCGCCATGGTCCGCACACCCGCGACATCGGCGGCATCGCCGGCACCGCCGCGGTGTGCGACGCCGTGCTGACGGCGATCGAGAAGCACGCCGACAGCGCCGCCGCGTTCTTCTGTGGAGCACGCGCATGCGGCTGATGCGGACGCCCGACGCTCATCAACACTTTCCCAACGGAGACGTATCCCGTCGATCTGCGGACGTCTCCGTATTTTCTGCCGTCCCCTGCGTGCTTCCGGCACCGGATGCCCTCCGTGCGTTCCCAAGGCGCACGTCCCTGTCCGTTTCGCCAGCTTTCCTGGCGCGCAGGGGACGCTTTTTCTCGTCAAACCAACGGAACACCCATGCGCAGTGACCTGATCAAGAGCGGCCCCGACCGCGCCCCTGCCCGCGCGATGCTGCGCGCCACCGGACTGGACGATGCGGCGATTGCCCGGCCGCTGGTCGCGGTGGTGCACACCTGGTCGAACGTGAGCCCATGCAACCTCAACCTGCGCGAGCTGGCGGTCGAAGCCGCTGCCGGCATCCGCGCCGCCGGTGGCACGCCGATCGAGTTCAACACGATCGCGGTTACCGACGGCATCGCGATGGGCACACCCGGCATGCGCGCCTCGCTGATCAGCCGTGAGGTGATCACCGACTCGATCGAGCTGGCGGTGGATGGCCACTGCCTCGACGCGATGGTGGTGCTGTGCGGCTGCGACAAGACCATTCCCGCCGCGGCGATGGCGCTGGCGCGCCTGAACATCCCCGGCGTGGCGCTGTACGGCGGCAGCATCGCGCACGGCACCCACGACAACCATCCGATCACCATCCAGCAGGTGTTCGAGGCGGTCGGCGCACACGGCGCCGGCAAGATCGACGACGAGGAACTGAGCTCGGTCGAGCGTGATGCCTGCCCCGGTGCCGGCGCCTGCGGTGGCCAGTTCACCGCCAACACGATGGCGATGGTGTTGACCACGCTGGGCCTGTCGCCGATGGGCTACAACGACATCCCCGCCACCCACCCGGCCAAGGGTGCTGCCGCCTATCGCTGCGGTGAGCTGGTGATGGAATGTTTGCGTGAGAACCGCACGCCGCGCGACATGTTGACGCGCACCTCGTTCCGCAACGCCGCGCGCATGGTCGCCGCCACCGCCGGCTCCACCAATGCGGTACTTCACTTGCTGGCGATCGCGCGCGAGGCCGGCGTCCAGTGGGCGCTGGAGGACTTCGAACCCGCTTCGGTACACACGCCGGTAATTGCCGACCTGCTGCCGGGTGGCCGCTACACCGCGGTCGAACTGTTCGGCGCCGGCGGCAGTGCGCGCGTGGCGCAGGAGCTGATCGCCGCCGGCATGCTGGAGGACGCACCCACCGTCACCGGCCGCAACTTGTTCGCCGAAGCCGCCGCCGCGCCGCGCGCGGAAATCCAGGACGTGGTGCATCCGGTCAGCCAGCCGCTGAAACCCCGCGGCGGCTATTCGATCCTGTACGGCAATCTCGCGCCCGAGGGCTGCATCCTCAAGCTGGCCGGCAAGAGCGGTAACTTCGAGGGCACCG
The DNA here is from genome assembly GCF_054782855.1 of Rhodanobacter koreensis. Lineage (NCBI taxonomy): Bacteria > Pseudomonadati > Pseudomonadota > Gammaproteobacteria > Lysobacterales > Rhodanobacteraceae > Rhodanobacter > Rhodanobacter koreensis. The sequence goes on from NZ_BAAGRR010000001.1 coordinate 879,846, forward strand.
CGCGTGTATTCGAGAGCGAGGAAGACGCTTTCGCCGCCGTGCAGGGTGACCGCATCCGCGCTGGCGACGTCATGGTGATCCGCAACGAAGGCCCGGCCGGCGGCCCCGGCATGCGCGAGATGCTCGGCGTCACCGCGGCGCTGGTCGGCCGTGGCCTCGGCAACGATGTGGCGCTGATCACCGATGGCCGCTTCTCCGGCGCCACCCACGGCTTCATGGTCGGCCACATCGCACCGGAAGCGGTGCGTGGCGGCCCGATCGCCCTGTTGCGCGAGGGTGACACCGTCACCATCGATGCCGGCCGCCGCGAACTGCGCACCAGCGCCGACATCGACAGCCGCCGCGCCGCATGGCAGGTCCCGAAACCGAAAGTCACCGCGGGTGCGCTGGCCAAGTACGCGCGCCTGGTCGGTTCCGCTTCCGACGGCGCCACCACTCACCCGAACACCGCCGTATCCATCCCCAAACGCATCCAGACCGAAACCACCGAAGGAGTCACCGCATGAGCACCAACGACACATCGAACACCCTCGCCCACGCCCGCATTGCCGTGCTCGGCTACGGCAGCCAGGGCCGCGCGCATGCGCTGAACCTGCGTGACTCCGGCCTCGATGTCGTGGTCGGCCTGCGCCCCGGCGGCCCGACCTGGAAGCGCGCCGAAGCCGACGGCTTTGCCGTGGTCGAGCCGGCCAACGCCGTGCGTGGCGCCGACCTGGTCGCCGTGCTGACCCCGGACATGGTGCAGCCGACGCTGTACAAGGAAGCGATCGAGCCGAACATCAAGCCCGGTGCCGCGCTCTTGTTTGCACATGGCTTCAATGTGCACTTCAAGCAGATCACTCCACGCGCGGACATTGACGTGATCCTGGTTGCCCCGAAGGGTCCTGGCGCGCTGGTGCGCAGCGAGTACGAGCGTGGCCGCGGCGTGCCCGCATTGTTCGCCGTGCATCAGGATGTCAGCGGTCACGCCGAGGCCAAGGCCAAGGGTTATGCCGATGGCATTGGCGGCGGTCGCGCGCTGCTGATCGAAACCGACTTCAAGGAAGAGACCGAGACCGACCTGTTCGGCGAGCAGGCCGTGCTGTGCGGCGGCGCCAGCGAGCTGGTGATCAAGGGCTTCGAGACTTTGGTCGAGGCCGGCTACAAGCCCGAGATCGCCTATTACGAAGTGATGCACGAGCTGAAGCTGATCGTCGACCTGTTCTACGAGGGCGGCCTGACCAAGATGCTGCAGTTCGTCTCCGAGACCGCGCAGTACGGTGACTATGTCAGCGGCCCGCGGGTGGTCGATGCCGGCACCAAGGCGCGCATGAAGGACATCCTCACCGATATCCAGGACGGCACCTTCGCGCGCAACTGGACGGCCGAATACGCCGCCGGGCTGCCGAACTACAAGCGACTGAAGCAGGCCGACCTCGACCATCCGATCGAGAAAGTCGGCGCGCAGCTGCGCGCGCGGATGCCGTGGCTGCAGCCGTCTGTCGCCAAGACCGAAGCCGCACCGCTGAAGAAGGTCGGCTGACAGCCAACCACAAGCTTTCCGCCCGTCGTGGCGGGAAGCCTTATCCCATGCATTGAACGAGGAGGTTAACCGTGAAACGTTTCCATATCGCCCTGGCCGTCGCCGACCTGGAGGCCTCGATCGCCGACTACAGCGCCCGACTCGGCCAGCCACCGCAAGCGGTGGTCGCGGGCACGTACGCGATGTGGCGCACCGATCTGCTCAATTTCTCGATCAACCGGCAGCCCGAACGCGCCGGTCAGCTGCGTCACGTGGGCTTCGAGGACGACGAGGCCCGCGGGTTCACCAGTGATGCCGACATCAACGGCATCGCGTGGGAGAACTTCTCGGCCCTCGCGCAGGACCTGCGCATCGTGTCGACCTACGGCGTGCCGGCACGATCGGCCACCGAAGACGAATTGATCCGCAACTAGACGCTTCCGGCATCGGCTGGACGCGACCCCGGTCGCCACATCCGCCGCCCGAATCTCCGTCAAGCCGCCGGCACCTCCGGCGTATCCAGGGAACCATTGTGACGATGCCATTGCTGACAGCCGACACCGCACCTCCGATCATCGCCGGCCACCATCCGCTTGCCGGCCATGCGATGAGCGGGGCCGACGTGATCGTGCAGGTACTCGCCGACGAAGGCGTCGAGGTGATGTTCGGTTATTCCGGCGGCGCGATCCTGCCGGTGTACGACGCGGTATTCCGTTACAACGCCGAGCATCCACGCGCCGACGGCAGCGAGTCGATGCCATTGATCGTACCGGCCAACGAACAGGGTGCGGGCTTCATGGCCGCCGGCTATGCGCGCGCCTCCGGCAAGGTCGGCGTGGCGGTGGTCACCTCCGGCCCCGGCGCCACCAACATGGTCACGCCGGTGCGCGATTCGATGGCCGACTCGATCCCGCTGGTGGTGATCTGTGGACAGGTCAGCACCGTGGCGATCGGCAGCGACGCGTTCCAGGAGGCGCCGATCAGCAACATCATGGGCGCCTGCGCCAAGCATGTATTCCTGGTCACCGACGCGACCCAGCTGGAGGCCACCCTGCGCACCGCGTTCACCCTCGCCCGCAGCGGTCGACCCGGCCCGGTGGTGGTGGACATACCGAAGGATGTGCAGAACGCCGCGCTGAACTTTCATGGCACCGGTGAGCTGGCACTGACCGGCTATCGCACTCGATTGCGTGCAGTGGAACAGTCGGCGCTGAGCGATGCCGACTGCGCCGCATTGTTCGCTGCGCTGATGCAGGCGAAGCGGCCGCTGATCTATGCCGGCGGCGGCGTGATCGCAGCGGAAGCGTCGACCGCGCTGCGCGCGTTCGTCGATGCGTTCGGCTTGCCGGTGACCACCACCCTCATGGGCCTGGGCGCGTTCGACACCACCGACCCGCTGGCGCTGCACATGCTCGGCATGCACGGCACTGCGTACGCGAACTACGCGGTGGAGGATTGCGACTTTGTGCTGGCGCTGGGTGCGCGCTTCGACGACCGCGTGGCCGGCGTGCCGGACCAGTTCGCGCCGCGGGCGAAGTTCATCGCACAGATCGACATCGACCCGGCCGAGATCGGCAAGGTGAAATCGGTGCACTGGCATCACGTCGGCCCGCTGGTGCGCGCGCTGGAGCGGCTGACTGCCTATGGTCGCGCGCATGGATTGCGGCCGTCGCTCGACGCCTGGCATGCGCACGTCGCTGAACTGAAGCGTGCGCACGCGATGAACTACGACCATGCCAGTACGCTGATCCAACCGTATGCGGTGCTGGAGGCAATCAACCGGCACACCGGTGGCCGCGCCATCATCAGCACCGGCGTCGGCCAGCACCAGATGTGGGCAGCGCAGTACTTCGACTTCCGTGCGCCGCGGCATTGGCTCACTTCCGGCTCGATGGGCACGATGGGTTTCGGCCTGCCGGCAGCGATCGGCGCACAGTTCGCGCATCGCGACAAGCTGGTCATCGACATCGACGGCGATGGCAGCATCCGCATGAATCTCGGCGAACTGGAAACCGTCACCACCTACAACCTGCCGATCAAGGTGGTGCTGCTCAACAACGTCGGTGACGGCATGGTGCGGCAGTGGCAGAAGCTGTACTTCAAGGGCCGCTTTGCCGCGTCCGACAAGAGCCTGCACAAGAAGGACTTCATGCTGGCCGCGCAGGCCGACGGCTTCGCCTGGGCGCAACGGCTGGAGCACACGGAGGAACTGGAAGCGACGATCGCCGCCTTCCTCGCCTTCGACGGCCCCGCCTTCCTGGAAGTGATGATCGATCCGGATGCCGGTGTGTATCCGATGGTCGGCCCCGGCGCCAGCTACGCGCAGATGATCACCGGCGAGTTCATTGCCTCGCGCAGTGCGCCGGTCGTGCGTGAAACCGCAACCTCAGACATGTTTTAAAGCCGCCCGGCCCAGTCCGGAGCTTCCGCACAGAGAGAGAACCGCCATGAACCACACGTTGTCCATCCTGTTGCAGAACGAAGCCGGCGCACTGGTGCGTGTGGCCGGACTGTTTGCCGCGCGCGGCTACAACATCGACACGTTGACCGTAGCTGCAACGCATGATCCCGCGGTCTCGCGCCTGACGCTGAGCCTGCAGTGCGACGATGCCGGCATCTCCCAGATCCTGCAGCAAACGCGCAAGCTGGTCGACGTATTGCAGGTAGCGCATCCGGCGACGGCACTCGCCGCATGAATGCAGCTGCGCCATTGGCGATCGATGCCGATGAAGCAACGGCCAGCGACCTGCTGGCACAGATCCATGCCGCGCGTGTCTATGACGTCGCACAGGAATCGGCACTGGAGCAAGCGCCGCTACTCAGCGCCCGACTCGGCCAACAGGTGCTGCTCAAACGTGAGGATCAGCAGCCGGTGTTCTCGTTCAAGCTGCGCGGTGCGTACAACCGCATGGTGCAACTGGATACGGCGCAACGCGCACGTGGAGTGATCGCCGCCTCCGCCGGCAACCACGCCCAAGGCGTGGCGCTGGCTGCGGCGAAACTGGGCATCCATGCCACCATCGTGATGCCGATCACCGCGCCGCAGGTGAAGGTGGACGCGGTGCGCCGCTTCGGCGGCGCGATGGTGGAGATCGTGCTGAGCGGCGACTCCTACAGCGATGCGCAGGCCGCGGCGGCGCAACTGCAGGTCGAGCGAGGCGCCAGCTTCGTGCACCCGTTCGACGATCCGGCGGTGATCGCCGGCCAGGGCACGGTGGCACTGGAGATCCTGCACCAGCATCCAGCCCCGTTGCAGGCGGTGTTCGTACCGGTGGGCGGCGGCGGGCTGCTTGCCGGCGTGGCTGCGTGCATCAAGGCACTTCGACCCGAGGTGAAAGTCATCGGCGTGCAGGCCGACGATGCCGATGCGATGGCCCGCTCGCTGGAAGCCGGCGAGCGGGTGGCGCTGGGCGAAGTGGGCCTGTTTGCCGACGGCACCGCAGTGAAACAGGTCGGTGCGCTGACCTTCGCGCTGTGCCGACGGCACGTGGATGCGATGCTGCGCGTGGATACCGATGCCATCTGCGCGGCGATCCGCGACATCTACCAGGACACGCGCAGCGTACCGGAGCCGTCCGGTGCGCTGGCGCTGGCCGGGCTGAAGCAATACGTCTCCACCCACGGCGCTGGCGATGGCGCGCTGGTCGCGATCGTTTCCGGCGCCAACATGAATTTCGACCGTCTGCGCTTCGTCGCCGAACGCGCCGAGGTCGGCGAGCAGCGCGAGGCGGTGTTCGCAGTGACGATCCCGGAGGAACGCGGCAGCTTCCGCCGTTTCTGCGCCACGCTAGGCCAGCATGGCATCACCGAGTTCAACTACCGCATCGGCGATGCCCGTTCCGCGCATATCTTCGTCGGCGTGCAGATCGGCAACCGCGACGAGCGTGAGGCGTTGATCGCAGCGTTTCATGCGCAGCAATTCCGTGTGCTCGACCTCACCGACGACGAACTGGCCAAGCTGCACCTGCGCCACATGATCGGTGGGCGTTCGCCACTGGCACACGACGAGCGGCTGTACCGCTTCGAATTCCCCGAGCGTCCCGGTGCGCTGACCCGCTTCCTCGGCCACCTGCACCCGGACTGGAACATCAGCCTGTTCCACTACCGCAACCATGGCGCCGACTACGGCCGCATCCTGGTCGGCATCCAGGTGCCCGACGCCGAGCAGGCGCTGCTCCGACGTTTCCTGGCCGCACTCGGTTACCCGTATGTCGACGAAAGCGAGCATCCGGCGTACCGCCTGCTGCTGGGTTGAGCGACCGACTCAGAACAGGTCGATACTACCTGCCGCCAGCGTCTGGCCCAGCATGCCGCGAGTATTCAGGCTCTCGTAACCATAAATGCTGTTGCGGCCGTTTTCCTTGGCGAAGTACAACGCCTTGTCGGCACGATCGAGCACGGTGGCCGGATAGTCATGACTGCCGACGCAGGCATAACCGATGCTGACCGTGATGTATCCTACCTGAGGAAAGACATGTTCGGCGACGTGCTTGCGAAAACGCTCCAGCACGGCATGCACGGTGGCCTCGTCGATGGCGCTGAACAGGATCACGAACTCTTCGCCGCCGAAGCGGAACAGCACATCGCTCTGACGGAAGCAGGCGCGCATCTGCTGGGCCAGCAACAGGATCACCTCGTCACCATAGATGTGTCCGTAACTGTCGTTGATGCGCTTGAATTGATCGATATCGAGAATCGCCAGCCATACTTGCGCCTCACCCGGCATTGGCGCATCGCCATGCTGCCCGGCGGACCCCACAGCATGCAGCATCTGCTCGCGCTGGCGCAGCAGGCGCTGCAGATGACGCTCGAAATTGCGACGGTTGTACAGGCCGGTCAGCTTGTCGCGTTCGCTCTCGCTGAGCAGTGCGGTGTAGTTGGCATAGATACGGGCGAAACCGTCGGTCAATGGCCGGCTGACGCTCAACGAAACGGTGCTGTCGAGTTGCAATGCCCCGATGGCGCGCCCTTCGCACAGGATCGGCACGATCAGGCGCTGCACCCCGTCGCGCATTTCCGCATGCGCTTCCTGGTGTTCCATGCAGCGCGAAAGCAATGCCGTGGCGGGATCGGACTCGTCCGCGCCGAGTACCTGCAGCCTGTAGTTGCCCTGTGTATCCGGCGTGCACTCCACGATGCTGTCCACCCGGGGATGCCTGTCGATGCCGCATTTGGCCAGTGACACGCTGCGTGCGGATGCCAGTTCGGCCAGCGAGAGCACCAGGCTGCGATCGAGCGCGTCGGTATCGCGGTGATGGGTGAATGCCGCTACCGAATCGAGCAGGCGCGAATGGGCCAGCAGGTCCACTTGTGCCGGTGATTCGCTGCTTGTAGATATACGCTCCGCCACGGCAGAAGCATGACCCGGTGAAGCAAGGTCATGAGCGGCGTCTTCGCACTCGGTCATCGGTATTCCAGCACCGGAAGCGTAGCCACGCGGCGCATGTGTGGCGCTACCCGGATCGGTATCGCTCTTGCACTTTAGCGGCAGCCCGGTGGCGGACTTTAGCCCCGCATCCGATGAAGATGGCCACGTTCAGCGTGGGGCCCTGAATGGCAGGCACAGCGTCTTGGCCTTGACGCACTGATGATTGCCGCACGATGGGGCCGCTCCATTTCGGGCGATGTGTCACGCGACCCGCGGCAAGGGCTCAGGCTAAACTTCCGGACATGGCCTCTCCCACCCGCAAACGTCAGCGACGCAGTACCGCGCCTTCAGCGACGACACGATCGCGGCCCGGCCCCGCGAAACCCGCCGCCAAACCAGCGCGGCCCGCCGACAGCTCGACCCGCGCCACGAGGGTGCTGAACTGGCTGTTGCAGAAGCTGCCGGCACGCCGGCGCGAGAAAGCGCTGGATTATCTGGTACTGACCCGGATGGACCGGCCGATCGGCGCCCTGCTGCTGCTGTGGCCGACCTGGTGGGCACTGTGGCTGGCGGCCGGTGATTTCCCGCCGTGGAAGCCACTGATCATCTTCACCCTCGGCGTATTCGCGATGCGCGCGGCCGGCTGCGCGATCAACGACTTTGCCGACCGCAAGCTGGACCCGCAGGTCGAACGCACCTCGGGGCGGCCGATCGCTTCGGGCCGGGTCACGCCGCGCGAGGCGCTGCTGGTGTTTTCCGCACTGCTGGTGTTCTCGTTCGTCCTGGTGCTGTTCACCAACAAGCTCACCATCGAGCTGTCGTTCGCCGGTGCCGCGCTGGCGGCAATCTACCCATTCACCAAGCGCTACACCTATATGCCGCAGGTGGTGCTCGGCGCCGCGTTCGGCTGGTCGATCCCGATGGCGTTCGCCGCGGTAACGAACAGCGTGCCGCCGGTCGGCTGGCTGCTGTTCATCGGCAACATCATCTGGTCGGTGGTCTATGACACCGAATACGCCATGGTCGACCGCGACGACGACCTCAAGGCCGGCGCCAAGTCCACCGCGATCCTGTTCGGCGATGCCGACCTGCCGATCCTCGGCGTGCTGATGGGCACCTTCGTGCTGGCCATGCTGTTCGTCGGCCAGCGCGCTGCACTGGGCTGGCCCTACTGGCTGAGTCTCGCCGTGGCTGTCGGCCTGTTCGGCTACCAGCTGTGGCTGATCCGCGCTCGCGCCCGCGATGCCTGCCTCACGGCGTTCCGCCACAACAACTGGTTGGGACTGGCGGTATGGATCGGTATCGTGCTGGCGCTGGCGGTGAAGTGACAACGAACGAGAAGTGAGTGGAGAGGGTGATAAACGAGTAAAAACGGAGGTCGCGACGACTCTACTCACTCTCATTTCTGGCTTCTTCTACCCACTCCTTTTACTCGGCGCACGCGCCAGTGCCCACACATCCACCCGCATTACGCCAGCACGCTTCAGAACGCGAGCGCATTCGGCCAAGGTGGCACCGGTGGTCATCACATCATCGAGGATCGCCACATGCGCGGGCAGCTCGATGTCTGCGCGCAGCGCAAACGCACCACGCACGTTGCGACGGCGGCCAGGCGCATCGAGTTCGGTTTGCGCATCGGTGCGATGCAGGCGTTGCAGCACGTCGTGATGCAGGGCCACTCCAAGTTCGCGCGCCAGCGGGCGACCGAGTTCCAGCGCCTGGTTGTAGCCACGCTGGCGCAGCCGACTGCGGTGCAGCGGCACGGTCAGCAGCAGTTGCGGCAGATCGACCGGGCAAGGTTCGTGTCGCCAAAGTGTCGACAACACGCGGCCGGCGGCCAGATCGCGACCGAATTTGAAGCGCGATTCCAGTCGATCCAGCGGCCAGCCATAGCGGAACGGCGCCCATGCTGTGTCCCAGGGTGGCGCACGACGCACGCATTCGCCGCACATCGCCGCCGGTACCGCCAACGGCAGCGCACAGCATGCACAACAGCTGCGGTTGCGTGGCAGTTCAGCAGCGCAATCGGCACACAAGTCGACACTGTCGGATCCGGCGGCGCCGCACAGCAAACAACGCCACGGCAGCACGAAGCGCTGCAGGTATCGAAATGGCGTCATCAGCGCATCCATGCGCACTCCAGTCAGCGGCCGGGCTTGTACAGCGCGGCGTCGAGGATCGACCACAGATGGATCAGCCAGCCGAGCAGGATGATCCACAGCAGGGCGGCCAGCACGAACATGACGATCGCCTTGAGCAAACGTCCCTGCACCAGCTGGCCCAGCCCGGGGATAAAGAAACTGCAGATGGCCGCGAGTACGTTGCCGCTGCTGCCTTGTCCTTCACTCATGCCGATCCGCTCCATGTCGCATTTGGTGCGATGGTAGCGGTTGGACGATAGCCCTGTCTGCGTCAACCATTCGTGGCACAGATCAAGTTGACACACTTCGGGGCGACTTCCACACTCTCCCGCCTCATGTACGGGAGTTGCTGATCCATGGTCGACACCACTATCCGCCACGACTGGACTCGCGCCGACGTCGCCGCCTTGTTTGCGCTGCCGTTCAACGAGCTGCTGCATCGCGCGCATTCAGTGCACCGCGAACATCACGACCCGAACGCGGTGCAGGTGTCCACCCTGCTGTCGATCAAGACCGGCGGCTGCCCGGAAGACTGTGCCTATTGCCCGCAGGCGGCGCGCTACGACACCGGTGTGCAGGCGCAGAAGCTGATGAGCGTGGAAGCGGTGCTGGAACGTGCGCAGGCGGCCAAGGATGCCGGCGCCAGCCGCTTCTGCATGGGCGCGGCCTGGCGTGGCCCGAAGGATCGCGACGTGCTGAAGGTGGCCGAGATCGTCCGCGCGGTGAAGGGCCTCGGCCTGGAAACCTGCGCCACGCTGGGCATGCTGAGCGGATCGCAGGCCGACACCTTGAAGGCCGCCGGTCTCGACTACTACAACCACAACCTCGATACCGCGCCGGAGTTCTACGGCGAGGTGATCCACACCCGCCAGTACCAGGACCGGCTCGACACGCTGGAGCATGTCCGTCATGCGGGCATGAAGACCTGCTGCGGCGGCATCGTCGGCATGGGCGAATCGCGCGACCAGCGTGCCGGCCTGCTGCAGACGCTGGCCAACCTGCCCGAGCACCCGCAGTCGGTGCCGATCAATCAGCTGGTGCAGGTCGAAGGCACGCCACTCAACGGCACCGCGGCGCTGGATCCATTCGAATTCGTGCGCACGATCGCGGTCGCGCGTCTGCTGATGCCGGCCTCGATGGTGCGCCTGTCGGCCGGTCGCCAGCAGATGGACGATGCGGTGCAAGCGCTGTGCTTTTTCGCCGGTGCCAACTCGATCTTCTACGGCGAGAAGCTGCTAACCACTGGCAACCCGGACGTGGAACACGACCGCGCACTGTTCCGCCGTCTCGATCTGCACCCGCTGCAGGTAGTCGAGGAGGCCGGCACCGTGCACGCGGATATCCTCGAAACGGATCATCCCGGCATGGATCAGGCCAGCTGCGGACAGAGCTGTGGCTGCAGCGCTGCGGCCTGATCTGCTCGGCCGGCTGGCGATCCAGACAGCCGAACGTGATCGTGCGCAGCTGCTGCGCCGGCTGCGCACGATCGAACACGCCGACGGCCCATGGCTGGAGACCGGCGGGCGGCGCCTGCTGTCGTTCTGCGGCAACGATTACCTCGGCCTCGCGCAGCACCCGCAACTGATCGCGGCGTTCAAGCGGGTGGCCGATGACGAAGGCGTGGGCAGCACCTCGGCGCACCTGATCTGCGGCCATCGCGCCGAGCACGCGGCTCTCGAGGAAGCGCTGGCCGCGTGGACCGGGCGCGAGCGTGCCATGCTGTTTTCCACCGGCTACATGGCCAACCTCGGCGTGTTGCAGGCCGTATTGACGCGTGGCGACGTGTGCGTGCAGGACAAGCTCAACCATGCCTGCCTGCTGGATGGGGCACAGCTTTCCGGTGCCGAGCTGAAACGCTATCCGCATTCCGATGTGGCCGCCGCCGCGCGCCAGCTGGCATCGCGCAACGAAGCGGCGGCGTTGCTGGCCACCGACGGGGTATTCAGCATGGATGGCGATGTCGCTCCGCTGCGAGAACTGGCCGCCTTGTGTACCCGTGAACAGGCCACCTTGATGGTCGACGATGCGCATGGCCTGGGCGTACTTGGCGAGAATGGTGCCGGCAGCGTGCGCGCCGCTGGATTGGGCCAGCGCGAAGTACCGGTGCTGATGGCTACGCTGGGCAAGGCGCTCGGTTGCGCCGGTGCGTTTATCGCCGGGCCGGCCGCACTGATCGACGGATTGATGCAGTTCGCACGCCCCTACATCTACACCACCGCGATGCCACCGGCACTCGCCGCTGCCGCACTCGCCGCCGTACAACTGGCGCAATCCGAAGCATGGCGGCGTCAGAAGCTCGCCGCGCTGATCGATCGCTTCCGGCGCGGCGCCGCCGAACTCGGTTTGCCGCTGGCGGCTTCGACCAGCGCGATCCAGCCCCTGCTGCTGGGGGAGGCCGATGCCGCACTGGCTGCAGCACTGGCCCTGGAACGACAAGGTTTGCTGATCAGCGCGATCCGCCCACCCACCGTGCCGCAAGGCCATGCGCGGCTACGCATCACGCTGTCGGCAGCGCACGAGGAAGCCCACGTCGATCACCTGCTAGCTGCGCTGGAGACCCTGCGCCTATCGCCATGAAGGACACCTCGAATAACTCGGCTTTTTTGCTCGTCATCCCAGCGAACGCTGGAAGTGCTTTACGACGGCGAAGCCGGTCATCCAGCGACTCCAAACCCTTGAGTAGCCATGGCGCTGGATTCCAACTTTCGTTGGAATGACGGGCATTTGAGGGTTTTTCAAGGTTCCCGGAAGGCGGCCTTCCAGCCGCCGCCGCGTATAATTGCCCGCTCGCTCTGCCGATAACCTTGCATGTCGATCGTCAACATTTCCGCGTACAAATTCATCAGCCTGGACGAGCTGTCCACGCTGCGCGAACGGCTGCTCGAACGCTGCGAAGCGCTGGCGCTGAAAGGCACCATCCTGCTGGCACCCGAAGGCATCAACCTGTTCCTCGCCGGCAGTCGCTCAGCGATCGACGGCTTCATGGCCAGTCTGCACGAAGATCCGCGCTTCACCGATATCGAGCCGAAGGAGTCGTTGTCGGACGAGGTGCCGTTCGGCCGCCTGCGGGTACGCCTGAAGCATGAAATCATCACCATGCGGCTGCCGACGATCCGTCCCGAGGGCGGTCGCGCTCCGGCGGTGGACGCACCCACGCTGCAGCGTTGGCTGGATCAGGGCCATGACGATGAAGGCCGCGACGTCGTGCTGCTGGATACCCGCAACGACTACGAGGTCGATGTCGGCAAGTTCCCGCAGGCGGTGGACTACCGCATCGCCAGCTTCACCGAGTTTCCCGCCGCCATTGCCGCCGACCGCACGCGCTACGACGGCAAGACCATCGTGTCGTACTGCACCGGCGGCATCCGCTGCGAGAAGGCCGCGCTGCATATGCAGGATATCGGCATGCCGCACGTCTACCAGCTCGAAGGCGGCATCCTGAAATATCTGGAACAGACCGACGGCAGCCACTGGCGCGGCGATTGCTTCGTATTCGATGGCCGCGTTGCGGTGGACAACGCGCTGACGCCGGCTGGCATTCCGATGCCCGCACCACGCGCCAAGGACAAGGATTCCGACGCATGAGCCTGTACATGGAGACGCACGGCCACGGCCCGGTGCCGATGGTGCTGCTGCACGGCTGGGCGATGCACGGTGGCGTGCTGACTCCGCTGGTCGAGGCACTGGAAGAATATTGCACGATGTACGTGGTCGACCTGCCCGGCCATGGCTATTCACGCGACTGCGGGCTGCCGCTGGAGCCGAGTGCCTGCGCCGCCGCGATTGCCGCCATCACCCCGCCGGCGATCTGGCTGGGCTGGTCGCTGGGCGGACTGATCGCGTTGACCGCCGCGCTGGACCTGCCGCAGCAGGTGCGCGGCCTGGCGATGCTGTGCGCCACGCCGCGTTTCGTACGCGATGCCAGCTGGCCGTATGGCAACGATGCCGCGATGGTGCAGCAACTGGCCACCGACCTGGAAACCGATTACCACGGCACGATCGAGCGCTTCCTCGCGCTGGAGGCGATGGGCAGTGCCGATCCACGCGCCGAACTGCGCCAGCTGCGCACGCTGGTGTTCGCCCGCGGCGAACCCGACCTGCGCGTGTTGCAGGAAGGCATCCGTATCCTGGATACCGGCGACCGCCGCGCCGCCTTGCCTGACCTCAGCGTGCCCAGCGCATGGATCGCCGGCCGCCGCGACCGGCTGGTGCATCCGCAGGCGATGCAATGGTCGGCCAGCCAATGCGGCGGCAGCTACGACGAAATCGAGCGCGCCGGCCATGCGCCGTTCTTCGGCCATGCCGATGCGGTGGCGCAGGCACTCCAGCCCTTGCTGGCACACACTCACCCTGAGCACGCCCGATGAGCGAGTTCCACCTCGACCGGCAGCTGGTGCGCCGTCACTTCGGCCACGCCGCGAAAAGCTACGAACAGCACGACGTGCTGCAGCGTGAAGTGCAGGCCGCCCTGCTGGAGCGTCTGGACTTCTATACGCAAACACCGCAACGCGTGATCGACGTGGGCGCCGGTACCGGCCGCGGCAGCGCGCTGCTGAAGCAGCGCTACGCCAAGGCCGAGGTGATCGCCGTCGACCTCGCCCTGCCGATGCTGCGCGCGGCGAAGCAGCACGCAAGCTGGCTCAAGCCCTTCCAGCGCGTCTGCGCGGAAGCCACCGCTCTGCCGCTGCCCGACCACAGCGTCGACGTGCTGCATTCCAACCTGTGCTTCCAGTGGATCGACGATCTGCCCGCGCTGTTCAACGAATGCGTGCGTGCGCTTAAACCCGGCGGCCTGCTGGCGTTCTCGACGTTCGGCCCGGACACGCTGAAGGAACTGCGCGCGTCATGGGCCGAAGCCGACCAGCAACCGCACGTGAGCCGCTTCCTCGACATGCACGATGTCGGCGACGCCATGCTCGCCGCCGGCCTGCGCGACCCGGTGCTGGACGTATTCCGCTACACCCTGACCTACAGCGAACCGCGCAAGCTGCTCGAAGAACTGCAAGGCCTCGGCGCCACGAATGCCGACAGCACGCGCGAACGCGGCCTAACCGGCAAGTCACGCTACCGGCGCATGCTTGCCGCTTACGAGACGATGCGTGTGGACGGCCGCATTCCGGCGACATGGGAAGTGGTCACTGCGCATGCGTGGGGTCCGCCCGTTGGCCAGCCGCGACGTGGTTCCGACGGCGGCGAAATAGCCAGCTTCTCGATCGACAGCTTGCGCGGGTCGAGGCGGCGCTGAAATCGAGGATATTGCGGAATCGGAATGTCCGCTTTGGGTCGAAAGCGGACATTGGCTATCTTAGGGAAGTAGAAGAATCGCCGCCCGATGTCCGCACAGGCATCGGGCGAACAGTCGATCCACCTCCAAGGATGCGTCCATGATCGTGACCGGCACTCCAGTTCAGAGCGTAACGCCGGGCTACCGGAGAGGTGTCACGCCGGTGCTCGTCATCGCCGTGCTCTTCGGCGCAGCGCATATGCTGACCAACGGGCAGTACGGTTTTCACCGGGACGAATGGCAATTCCTGAGCGATGCACAGCATCTGGATTGGGGCTTCGTACCTTATCCGCCGCTGACCGCTGCACTGGAGCACCTGGGCCTCAAGATGTTCGGTCTGTCACTCGTGGGCCTGCGACTGTTTTCGGTGCTCGCGCAAGTCCTGGTGGTTCTCGCCAGCGGCCTGATGGCTCGCGACCTGGGCGGCGGCCGGCTGGCGCAGACCTTTGCGGCCATCGCGGTAGCGCTGTCGCCATTGCCGATGTTCTGGGCGACGGAATTCCAGTATTCCTCCTTCGACCTGTTGTGGTGGGTGCTTATCGCCTGGTGCGTGATTCGCCTGAGGCGTGACGATGAGCCACGCTGGTGGGTGGCGATTGGCATAGTCGCCGGCCTTGGCCTGCAGACCAAGTATTCGATGGCATTCGAGCTCGCTGGCGTGCTGGCGGGGGTGCTGCTCACCGACGCACGGCGATATGTTGCGAATCGCTGGTTCTGGGTCGGCGGCGCCGTCGCGCTACTCATCTTTGCCCCCAACCTCGCCTGGCTCATCCGGCACGACTTCATTTCCTACCATTTCCTGCAAGGCATCCATGCGCGCGACGTACATCAGGGGCGCGCGGACGGTTTCCTGCGCGATCAGTTCCTGCTGGGTGCCAACCTGTTCGCCGCGCCTGTCTGGCTGGCCGGTTTGTTCGCCTGCTTCAACGACCGCCGCTATCGCATGCTTGCCTGGATGTACGTGGTGCCGGTGCTGCTGTTCCTGTTGGCCCAGGGGCGCTTCTATTACACCGGCGGTGCTTATCCCATGCTGCTGGCCATGGGGTCCGTGATGGGCGAGCGATGGTTGCGCACGCTGCGCCCGGCATGGCGCGTCGGGATCACTACGCTGGTATTTGCGGGCGTCTTCACCATCGGCATCTTTGCGACGCTGCGCATCGTACCCATCGCATCAAGCGGCCCGTTGCGAGACTTTGCACTCCGAAACAACGTCGACCTTCGCGAAGAAATCGGCTGGAACGAAATCGTCGCGCGAGTGGCAGCTATTCGTGATGCCCTGCCTGCCGAACAGCAAGCCAACCTGGGCATTGTCGTGGGCAACTATGGCGAGTACGGCGCCATTGCCCTGCTGGGTCAGCGCTACCACCTGCCCACACCGATCACCGCGGTCAACTCCGGATGGCTTCGTGGCTATCCGCAGACGCCACCCACCACCTTCATCGTGCTGGGCAGTTCACACGAACGCGCCGATGAGCTTTTCACCGATTGCCGCCTTGCTGGCCACACGGCCAACGCATGGGGCGTGGCCAACGAGGAAAGCCTGGACCACCCCGATATCTTCGTGTGCGGCCCCACACGCAAACCATTGAGCGAGCTTTGGAAGCACGGGCCGGAATTTGGGTGAGTTGTCGTCGCACAAACTGTCCAGACGCCTGAAGGGATGCGCGCTGTCAGCGATGTCCGCAACGGTCGAAAGCGGACATCCAGTTTGATCGGCCGATAAGTAAACCTGACCCCGTTTCTACCCATACGCCGCTGGCCGCGGTGTGGTCACTATCTGTCTGCGAGCAGCTCATCCAGCTGCGCGAACTGTTCGGGCAAGCCCTCCGCCGAACCGGCGAGGGCTTCGTCGAGGGCCGCTTCCGTGGGGTAGAGTTCGTGGAAGGTGACCAACGTCTTGCCGGCATTTTCCTCGAACGTCACCGTGGTCACGGCGCCCTGATCGCTTTCTTCGTTCGTCCACACGATGCGCTCGTTCGGCGTTACTTCTTTGTACGTGCCGAAGAACGCCATCGGTTGATCGAAGGCCGGATGGCTGAACACGAAGCGATACGCGCCCCCGGTGCGAGCATCCATGTCGCACGAGACCAGCGACATGCCCGCCGACTTCGGAATCCACCAGAGCTTGAATAGTTCGGGTTTGCTCCACGCCTCGAAGACGATGTGCGCCGGGGCATTGAACGTTCGCGTCACGACGAGTTCGTGGTTGGACTTGCGCTCCACAACGGTGCGGTTCATGGCGGCGGGACTACCTTCTTTTGCTTTGGACATCTGCCTTCTCCTTGCATTTCAAGTGCTCGACAAGCTTGTCCAGCGCGTCGAAACGCGCGCTCCAGAGTTCGCGGTGCCGCTCGATCCAGGCAGCCTCTTCTTCCAGCCGGCGTAGTCCGAGCTTGCAGGTTCGTACGCGCCCGACCTTCTCGGTGGTCACGAGCCCCGCCTGCTCCAGGATGCTGACGTGCTTCTTCATGCCCGTGAGGGTCATGCGAAACCGTTGGGCAAGGTCGGTGATCGAGGCGTCCGAACCCCCGAGCTGCTCCAGCACGCCGCGCCGGGTGACATCGGAGAGCGCGGCGAATGTTGTGTCGAGGCGGGCTTGATAGTGAACCATATGGTTCACTGTAAAGCGCACATGGGTGATTTGCAAGCGGATGACCCCACGGGCGCAAATCGCACGTAGCTCCTCTGCCGCTCCGGACCCAAGCGGCGCATGCGAGCGTGGGCAAAGTTCCGACCAGCGGCTTTGTGGCAGCCAGATCAGGACGTCGGATGACTCCTCAGGGTCGAAAGCAGTCATTCACAAGAAGCACCACTCACTATCTTCCCGCCACACGCCTTGTGCCGGAAACATCCCACCAAGTGATCATTGATCATCCCTGTCGCCTGCAGCAGCGAATAGCAGATCGTCGTGCCGACGAAGCGGAAGCCGCGCTTCTTCAGCGTCTTGCTCATGCGATCGGACAACTCGGTGCTGGCCGGCACTTCGCTCTTGTCGCGCCAGCGATTGACCAGCGGCTTGCCGTCGACGAACGACCACAGATAGGCATCCAGACTGCCGAACTCATCGATCACTTCCAGCGCGACTTTTGCGTTGTCACGCGTCGCCGTCACCTTCAGCCGATTGCGGATGATGCCGGGGTCGAGCAGCAGCTTTTCGAGTTCGCGATCCTTCATCGCGGCGACGCGGGCGATCTCGAAATTGTGAAAGGCCTTGCGGTAGTTCTCGCGCTTGGCCAGCACGGTGCGCCAGGACAGGCCGGCCTGCGCGCCCTCCAGGCACAGGAACTCGAACAGGGCGCGATCGTCGTGCAGTGGCATGCCCCATTCGGTGTCGTGGTAGTGGCACATCAGGGCATCGCTGCTGATGGCCCAATGGCAACGTGGCAGATCGGACGGCTTGGTCATGGCAGGCACTGACTGAGTGGGAAACAAGGCGCGCGAGGTCGCCGGCACACCCTAGCCGACACCGCTAGACTTGTCGCTCCCTCCCGATTGTTTCGTCATGCCCCCTCTTTCGTCGCCACAGCGCAGTGCCGTCCCTGCGCTGCTCGTCACCATCCTGCTCTGGGCTTACAGCTGGATCGTGATGAAACAGGTACTGGCGCATGCCGGACCGTTCGATTTCGCCGCGTTGCGTTACCTGCTTGGCGCGGCCGTGCTGTTTGCTGTCCTGCTGGTTTCGCGGCAATCACTGCGGCCACCGCCGTTGCTGCCGACGATCCTGATCGGCCTGTGCCAGACCGCCGCGTTCCAGGGGCTGGAGCAGTGGGCGCTGCTCGATGGCGGTGCCGGCCACGTGGCGCTGCTGGCCTATACCATGCCGTTCTGGGCCGTGCTGCTGGCGTGGCTGCTGCTCGGCGAAAAGCCGACCCGGCGGCACTGGCTGGGGCTGGCGCTGGCCGCGCTGGGACTGCTGTGCATCATCGAGCCGTGGCATCGGATGGGTAGCGTGATAAGCACCACGCTGGCGCTTGCCGGTGGCGCCGCCTGGGCGGCCGGCACCGTGCTCAGCAAGCGCCTGTTCCGCACACATACGCTTTCGGTACTCAACCTCACCGCGTGGCAGATGCTGGCCGGTGGCGTGGCGCTCGGCATCGTGGCGCTGACGGTACCGCAGCGCCCGATCGACTGGGACTGGGCCTTCATAGGCGGCCTCGCCTACAGCGTGGTGCTGGCTTCCGCCGTGGCCTGGTGGCTGTGGTCGATCGTGCTGCAGCGGCTGCCCACCACCGTGGCCAGCCTGTCCAGCTTGGGCGTGCCGATTGTCAGCGTGCTGCTGGCGTGGATGATCCTGCACGAACAGCCATCCATGATGGAGGTGTTCGGCATCGCGCTGGTGCTGCTGGGGCTGGTGGCAGTCAGCGGCATCGGCGTGCGGCAACGCGGCTGAGTCTGCCAGGCCGGGGTGGCCATTCAGCCTCCGGGCCTGCATGCAGCGATATCATGTAACGCTGCCGGAACTGAAGAAATGCCGATGTTTGATCTGTCTCAATGGTGGGCTCACGGGGTCAGCTGGCTGAGCGCCCATGCGGTCGTGCCCTTCCTGGATGTGGTGCATCTGAACGGGCTGGCCGGCGACCCCAACGACATCGCCGCGTCACTGATGATTGCCGCGCTGCAGGTGGGCATCATCGGCTTGCTGTTCCGCCCGCTGGAGACCTGGTTTCCGGCCGAGCAGTGGGCCGATCGCAAGCTGACCCTGGTCGACCGCAACTACACGCTGCTGATGCTGCTCGGCATCTTTCCGCTGTTCACCTATCTGGTGCTGACCCCGTTCAGCCATCTGTTCGGCGGCGCCGACACCGACACCTCGAGCACCGGCTCACCGCTGGCGCTGACGCATTGGATACCCTGGTTCAATCAGCACCCCTACGCGCTGTTCGCGACGTATTACGTGGTGTACGACTTCGTGTACTACTGGATGCACCGCACCCAGCACGCGATCCCGTGGTGGTGGGCGCTGCACAGCATGCATCACAGCACGCGCCAGATGAGCTGCTGGACCAACGACCGCGGCAGCCTGGTCGACGGTTTCATCCAGTCGATGATCCTGGCCGTGGTCGGCCTGGTGATCGGTGTGGACCCGGACGAGTTCGCGTGGCTGATGCTGATCGGCGAACTGGTGCAGAACTTCTCGCATACGAACACGCGCATCGGCTTTGGTCGAGTGTTCGAGCGGGTATTCGTCGATCCGAAATTCCACCGCCTGCACCACATGCTGGTCGACCCCGAGCGACCGACCCTGCACATCTGCAACTACGGCCAGGTGCTGTCGATCTGGGACGTGCTGTTCGGCACGTCGCTGTACGGCATGGCGCCGCGACCAACCGGCGTGGGCGACCCGGTCGTCGATGCCGACAACGACCACGGCCTGGTCGGCCTGCACTGGGCCGCGCTGAAGCGCTTCTGGGGTGCGGTGCGCCGCATCGAGGGCTGGACACCGGGCGAGGTGGCGTTCGGCGAAGGCTACCGGCCGATCCCGGTCAGCCAACTCGACCTGCATGCGTTCGAGCACAAGCCGCCAGTCGCGACCATCGCCGAAGCGGATCTTGCGAGCAGCACCACTTCCGCGGAAGTAGCGTGACCTAGGGATGGTCTGAAGACTCGTCATTCCAGCGAAAGCTGGAATCTAGTGCCGCTGCAAGTCACCGAAGACGCTAGATTCCAGCTTTCGCTGGAATGACGGGCAAAAGCTTGATTCAGACCCTCTCTAATACCAGGGCAACGCCTGCAGATCGACGTTGCCACCGGTAAGCACCACGCCAACACGACGGCCGGCGAAGCGCTCGCGCTGCTTGAGGATCGCCGCCAGCACGATGGCGCTGGACACTTCCACCACCTGCTTCAGCTCCGACCACAGCAGCTGCATGGCGGCGATGGTTTCCGCATCGCTGACGGTGATCACGTCGACCTGATGTACGCGCAACGCCGCGAGGTTCTGTTCACCGACCAAGGCACGCAGGCCGTCGCACAGCGTGTCCGGCACCACCGTGGTCACGCGGGCGCCATGCGCCAGCGACTGCGCGGCATCGTCGGCGCCCACCGGCTCGGCGCCAAACAGGGGCAGCGACGGATCGATCGCATGTGCGGCGATTGCCGCGCCGCTGGCCAGACCGCCGCCGCCCACCGGCGTGATCAGCGCATCCAGTCTTGGCACCTGTTGCAACAACTCCAGCACGAGGGTGCCCTGCCCGGCCATCACCTGGGTGTCGGCATACGGATGCACCATCACCGCACCAGTGGCGCGCTGCACCTCGGCGGACATTTCCTCGCGCGCCGCCTGCGTGGGTGCGCAGCGATGGAGGACGGCACCGGCACGCTCGATCGCCTCGACCTTGGCGCGCACCGCCCCCTCGGGCACCACCACATGCGCGGCGATGCCGCGTGTCGCCGCGGCCAGCGCCAGCGCGTTGCCGTGGTTGCCGGAGGAATGGGTGACCACGCCGTGCGCGGCCTGCTCGTCATTCAGCGCCCACACCGCATTGCAGGCGCCGCGGAACTTGAACGCGCCGCCGCGCTGCAGGTTCTCGCACTTGAAATGCAGCTCGGCGCCGCTCAGCGCGTCCAGCGCATCGCTGCGCAAAACGGGCGTGACCCGCGCATGCGGCGCGATGCGCGCGGCGGCGTCACGGATCTGTTCGAAACTCGGCAACGCTCCCGGCAAGGAACTCATGGCAACACCACCTCCACACCGCAACGGAAACTGCGTTCGGCGCCGGGCAGCAGGCGGATCGCCTCGGCGCATTCCGGCCGGTTGAACGCATCGGCCATGCACTCCATCGGCTCCAGCGCGATCGCGCGGCGTACATCGCGGCTCACCGTGTCCGCGGTGAATGCGTGCATCACGCCACGCTCCTGCCACAACGCAAGGCCCAGTCCGCTCGACGGATCGCGCAGACGGGTGCGGATGCGGCCATCGGCGTCAGCGTCCAGGTCGGTATAACCCTGATCGAGAATGCTGCCGCCAAGCAGCCGCGGCTCGCGAAAATCCAGTGCCGGCGCATCATCCAGCGCCACGTACGCGGCCGCACCGGGCAGCGCGATCAGCTCGGCATCGGTGCGAATCAATGTCTGCGCAGGAATCTGCAGCTGCCAGCCGTCGACCGTGCTGTCGGCCAGCCGGAAATACGGATGCCAGCCGAAGAAACACGGCGCCACGCTGCCGCCGACATTGCGCATCCGCGCTTCCAGGGTGAGGCCGCCGGCATCCAGCGTGAAGGTCACGGCCAGGTCGATCGCGTGCGGGTAGCCCGGCTGCGGGCGGATCACGCTGGTGCCCAGCGTCACCCGCGCAGACTGGCCGTCCGCCTCCAGTGCCGTGACGGCGAACTCCGCATCACGCACGAAACCATGCCGGCTGGCGCGCCCGGCACCGACGACGCCGGGCTGCAGATCCTGCGGCTGGCCGTCGAAGGTGTAGCGCGCATCGGCAATCCGTCCGGCAAACGGCACCATGATCGCAAAACGCGAGCCCGGCCGGCCGGTCACTTCGGTGGCGTCGCGGTAACCATCGGCAAGATCATGCATGGTTCCGCCCATGGCCACTTCGAAGCTCAACAGCGCCGCGCCATGACACGCGATACGCAGGCGCCGGCTGCCGTCGGGACTGGTCAGCACCACGACCGGCTGCTCGCCCAGTCGGGCACGCTCGGCGGCATATCGCGTGACGTTCGATGGCGTCATGGGTTTCTCCTGCCGTTAAAGTGCCCATGTTAGCCTGATCATTCCCCACCCCGCTGTTGTCCGCATGAACTCACTTTCCGAGCAAGCCCCTGCGCTGATCCGCCTCGACGATTACCGCGCACCCGCCTGGCGGGTCGAAACAGTCGAGCTGGATTTCGACCTGGGCATCGATGCCAGCGAACTGGTCGCACGCCTGCTGCTTCGCCGCGATCCCGCGCAGACGGCACCACTGCGGCTTGATGGCGAGAACCTGCAACTGCTGTCGATCGCACTCGATGGCCAGACTCTTCCCGCCACCGCGTACCGCTATATCGGCAACGTGCTGGAAGTCGATGGCACCCGGGACGGCAGCGTGCTGGAAACCCGCGTGCGGCTGCGGCCGGCGGCAAACACCACGCTGGAAGGCCTGTATCTGTCCGGCTCGCGCGAGGCGGGTTTCCTGCTGACCCAGTGCGAGGCCGAAGGCTTCCGCCACATCACCTTCTTTCCCGACCGACCCGACGTGCAGTCGCGCTATACCGTCACCCTGCGCGCCGATCGCACGCGCTTCCCGGTGCTGCTGGCCGGCGGCAATCCCGACGGCGCCGGCGAGCTGGAGGGTGGCCGGCACTGGGCGCGTTTCGTCGATCCGCACCCGAAGCCCAGCTACCTGTTCGCGCTGGTAGCCGGCAAGCTGGAAAAGGTCGAACGCAACTACATCACCGCCGATGGCCGTGCGGTGGAGCTGAAGATCTGGGCCGAAGCCGACGCGATCGACCGCTGCGACTACGCGATGAACGCGCTGGAGCGCTCGATGCGCTGGGACGAGCAGACCTTCGGCCGCAACTACGATCTGGACGTGTTCCACATCGTCGCCACCCATGACTTCAACATGGGCGCGATGGAGAACAAGGGTCTCAACATCTTCAACGCGAAATACCTGCTGGCCGATCCGGATTCGACCACCGACGACGAATACCGCCATGTCGAGGCGGTGGTCGCGCACGAGTACTTCCACAACTGGAGCGGCAACCGCGTCACCTGCCGCGACTGGTTCCAGTTGTCGCTGAAGGAAGGGCTCACGGTGTTCCGCGAGCAGAGCTTCTCCGCCGACATGAACTCCGCACCGCTGAAGCGCATCGAGGATGTGGCCCTGCTGCGTCGTGCGCAGTTCCCCGAGGATGCCGGCCCGCTGGCGCATCCGGTGCGCCCGGCGCAATACAGCGAGATCAACAATTTCTATACCGCCACGGTGTACGAGAAAGGTGCCGAGCTGGTGCGCATGCTGGCCGGACGGCTGGGCAGGGACGGCTTCCGTCGCGGCATGGATCTTTACTTCGAACGCAACGACGGCCGCGCCGCGACGCTGGAGGATTTCCTGGCCGCGCTGGGCGAGGCCAACGGAACCGACTTGACCCCATACCTGGCGTGGTACGCCCAGGCTGGCACACCACGCCTGAAAGCACACGGTCATTACGATGCAGCCAGCCGCGAATACACCCTGACCCTGGCACAGCAGATCCAGGCCGGCACGCATCAGCAGACCGGCGCACCGTTGCCGATCCCGGTCAAGCTGGCGCTGTTCACGCGCAACGGCGACATGCTGCCGCTGCAGATGGATGGCCAGACGGCCAAACCGGAAACCGAGTGCATCGTGGTGCTGACACAGGCCGAGCAGCGCTTCGTCTTCAACAACGTCATCACCGCACCGGTGCCGTCGCTGCTGCGCGGATTCTCCGCACCGGTGATTCTCGATTGTGACTACACGCCGGATGATCTGGCACTGCTGCTGCGCCACGACATCGACGGCTTCAATCGCTGGGAGGCCGGTCAGCAGCTTGCCATCCGGGCCTATGAAAATCTGCGTGATGGCGACGCAGATGGTGCACTGCAGGCCTGGTGTGAAGCGCTGGCGCATCTGTTCCACGACGACGCCATCGACGACGCTCTGCTGGCCGACGTGCTGACTCCACCGGGCGAGATCGAGCTGGCCGAGCGCGAGATGGCGATCGACCCTCAGCATATTCACGTTCTGCGTGAACGCCTGCAGCAACAGCTGGCCGAGCGACTGGGAGCAGCGGCATTGCGCCAGCGTTTCCAAATGCTCGACACGCATACCAATGCGCTGCTCGATGCTTCAAGCCAGGCGCGGCGGCGCCTCAAGCGTCGCGTGCTGGAGCTGCTGAATCTGGTGGACAACAGTAGTGCTCGTGTACTGGCGGCCGTGCAATATCGAAGCGCACCCGGCATGACGGACCGGCTCGCCGCGCTCACCGTGCTGGTACACAGCCATGCCGGGCAGGCCGCTGCCGCTTTGACGGATTATCGCGAACGCCATGCCGACAATGCGCTTGCGCTGGACAAATGGTTTGCGGTCCAGGCGCAGCTGCCAGGCGATGCCGCACTGGAACGCGTGCGGTTGCTGGAGCAGGACCCGGCATTCACGCTGAAGAACCCGAACCGGGTGCAGGCGCTGCTCGGTGCTTTCGTGCGCGGCAATCCCAGCGGTTTCCACCGTGCCGATGGCGCCGGTTACCGTCTGCTCGCCGAACGGCTGCTCATGCTTGATGCGTTGAATCCGCAACTCGCGGCGCGACTGGCCACGGCGTTCAATGGCTGGCAGCGGCTGGAACCGCAGCGTCGCGAAGCAGCGCGTATGGCGATTGCCGGACTGGCCGGACACGGTGGGCTTTCGCGCAATCTGGCCGAGATCATCGGCAACGTGCTCAATCACTGAGCGACGACAGCCTGATTACAAGGCATCCGGGTTGTCTTCCCGGTGTGCGTGGCATGCTTGCCACGCACACTGCACTTGATTCAGACGGCCAGATGATCCAGTGCGTCGAGCAGGCTCTGCATGCGTGACTCCAGACCCGGCTGCAGTGCAACGCGCTCGTTGTCCGCGCGCTCGTCCAGGCTTTCCATCGCCATCTCGACCTGGCCAATCTCGATCAGCAGATCGTGGTGCGGATAAACCGGCTCGAAGTTGAAGTTCATGTCCATGTCCATGGTGTGCCCCCTTCGCGTGGGTTTGTGTTGGTGAGCGGAACGATGCATCGCCCGTGCCAATGTGTGATGTCCATCACAGTCAATTCGCGGCTCGGATCGCGCAACTGACGCTGCACGTCATCTGCTGCCGCGGCCCGGCACAAAATCCCCTTTCAGTCACCCCTTGTTCACGCTTACTCGGCGAATATCGCCCCGTACTTCGCGACAGCGTTCGCTGTCTGCGCCAGCGACATTCCGGTTTCTGGCGCTCGGCAATACGGTCATCCTGGATTCCCCCTGTTCCTGAGACCGCCGGGCGCCAGATCTATCAGCACAAGGCCCCGCGGCCACCAGCCGCGGGGCCTTGTCTTTTGGGCTTCGGAAAATTTGCTGACCGCACAAAAGGCGACGGCACCCCGAAGGGTGCCGTCTTGCTTCCTTTCCTGGTACGCGATCGAACCCCTGTCCGTCCGATCTCGGCGCGCGTATTCGCGCAGCGTCTGCCCCTGAAAGTGCAGAGGGTTTGAAGCATGAAACATGCCAGCCATCCTGATCAGCCGGCAAAGTATTGAAGGCGTTACCATGGCGCCCCGTTTTGTCACTTTTTGCACGCTCAGGTCAGTTCCATGCGCCATCCGACCCACTACGACGTCATCGTGATCGGCGGCGGCCACGCCGGCACCGAGGCCGCGCTGGCGTCCGCACGCACCGGTGCACGCACCCTGCTGCTCAGCCACAACATCGAGACGATCGGCCAGATGAGCTGCAACCCGGCCATCGGCGGTATCGGCAAGGGGCACCTCGTCAAGGAAATCGACGCGCTTGGCGGTGCCATGGCGCAGGCAGCGGATCGCGCAGGTATCCAGTGGCGCACCCTGAATGCATCGAAAGGACCGGCCGTGCGCGCCACCCGCTGTCAGGCCGACCGTGCGCTGTACAAGGCGGCGATCCGGCGCATGGTGGAAACCCAGCCGAACCTGGAGCTGTTCCAGCAGGCGGTCGACGATCTGATCATCGAGCATGGCCGCGTCACCGGCGTGGTGACCCAGATGGGCCTGTCGTTCGGCGCGACCACGGTGGTGCTCACCGCCGGCACCTTCCTCGCCGGCAAGATCCATATCGGTCAGGCACAGTACGCCGGTGGCCGTGCCGGCGATCCGCCGGCCAGCACGCTTGCCACAAAACTGCGCGAGCTGCCGGTAGCCGCCGATCGCCTGAAGACCGGCACGCCGCCGCGCATCGACCTGCGCAGCATCGACTTCAGCGGACTCGAGGAACAGCCAGGCGATGATCCGGCACCGGTGTTCTCCTATCTGGGCTCACGCGCCGATCATCCGCGCCAGGTCAGTTGCTGGATCACCCATACCGGCGAGCGCACACACGAACTGATTCGCGGCGCTCTCGACCGCTCGCCGCTGTACACCGGCCAGATCGAAGGCATCGGCCCGCGTTACTGCCCGTCGATCGAGGACAAGGTGGCGCGCTTCGCCGAGAAAAACTCGCACCAGATCTTCATCGAACCGGAGGGACTGGACACGTTCGAGATCTATCCGAACGGCATCTCCACCTCGCTGCCATATGACGTACAGCTGGCCCTGGTGCGTTCGATCAAGGGCTTCGAGCATGCCCACATCACCCGCCCCGGCTACGCGATCGAGTACGACTACTTCGATCCGCGGGGGCTGCATCCGTGGCTGGAGACCAAGGCGATACCCGGCCTGTACTTCGCCGGCCAGATCAACGGCACGACGGGCTACGAGGAAGCCGGCGCACAAGGCCTGATCGCCGGTCTCAACGCCGCTCTCGCCGTGCAGCGCAAGGCGCCGTGGTATCCGCGTCGCGACGAGGCGTATATCGGCGTGCTGATCGACGACCTCACCAGCAACGGCACGATCGAGCCGTACCGCATGTTCACCTCGCGCGCCGAGTACCGCCTGCATCTGCGCGAGGACAACGCCGACCTGCGCCTGACCGAAAAAGGCCATGAACTCGGCTTGGTGCCGCAGACACGCTTCGATGCGTTGCGCATCAAACGCGAGGCGGTCGAACGCGAGACACAACGCCTGGGTGCGTTGTGGGCCGCGCCCACCAATGTGCTTGGCGCGGCAATCGAGCGCGAACTCGGCATTGCCGTGAGCCGCGAAACGAATGCACTGGACCTGCTGCGTCGTCCGGAACTGGATTATGCAAGGCTCACCAGCGTGGCCGAACTCGGCCCTGCGGTGGAGCGCGAAGATGTCGCCGCCCAGGTCGAGGTGCAGACCAAGTATTCCGGCTATCTGGAACGCCAGCACGAGGAAATCGAGCGCCAGCGCCGGCACGAGCACACCACGATCCCCACCAGTTTCGATTACGACAAGGTGCGCGGGTTGTCGGCCGAGGTGTTGCTGAAACTCAAACGCACGCAGCCGGCCACGATCGGCCAGGCAGCCCGCGTCAGCGGTGTCACGCCCGCCGCCATTTCGCTGCTGCTGGTACACCTGAAGCGTCACGCCGCCTGAGTCGCCTCGCTCCGCATGCCATCTGGACTTGTGGCATGCAGAATTCGGCTGCTCTCATGGCATCATGCCACTTTGACCAGCATGGGGAGTGCGCGATGGAAATCTGGATCGGTCGGGACGGCGAACGGCATGGCCCGTACAAGGAAGACGATATCCGGCAGTGGCTGCGCAGCGGCCAGGTCAGTCGCGACGACCTGGCCTGGTATGAAGGCCTTGCTGACTGGCAGCCGCTGTCCGTGCTGTTTCCCGATGAAGTGCACAGTGCGCCGCCGGCAGCCGACAATCCCTATTCGGCACCCACCGCGCCATTGCAGGTGCTGCCGCAAACCACCGCTGCCGCGCTGGAGGACTATGCCGGCTTCTGGAAGCGTGTGGGCGCGTACATCCTCGATGCCATCATCCTGTACTTCCCCCAGGCGCTGATCCAGAAGGCGCTCGGTGTTGACGCGGCCAAAGAGGCATTGCAACAGGCCGCCGTCAACGCGGCCGGCGACCCTCACCTGATGATCGCCGCCCAGGAGCAGTTCTACGCCGCCATGTGGCCTGCCATGCTGCTGGGCATCGTGATCGGCTGGCTGTACTTCGCCATATGCGAGAGTTCGGCGTGGCAGGGAACCCTTGGCAAGCTCGCATTGGGCATCCGGGTCACCGACATGCAGGGCAACCGGATCAGCTTCCCGCGTGCGCTGGGACGTTATGCGGCCAAGATCCTCAGCGGCATCATCCTGTGCATCGGCTACCTGATGGTCGCCTGGACCCAGCGCAAGCAGGGCCTGCATGACCTCATCGTCGGCACCCTGGTGTTGAATGGCCGCGCCAGCGAGTTCAAGTCGACCCAGGCCTCATCCGGCAACAGCAACTCGTTCAGCGCCTGAGCTGGCGTTGTTCATCCACGGCGCCGCGACCCCGTCGCGGCGCCGTTTTCATTGGTGCCTATCGCGCATCGATGAAGTCGGGGGACCGCTTGCTATCATCATCGGCTCGATCCCATTCATTCGACGCGCCGCGTCGTTGCAAGGAACAGAAAGTCACCCATGCTCAGCATCGAACAACGCATTGCCAACGACATCGCCGCCAAGCCTGACCAAGTGCGGGCGGCTGTGGATCTTCTCGACGGTGGCGCCACCGTGCCGTTCATCGCACGCTACCGCAAGGAAGTGACCGGCGGTCTGGACGACACCCAGCTGCGCACGCTGGAAGAACGCCTGTACTACCTGCGTGAACTGGAGGACCGCCGCAGCGCGATCCTCGCCAGCATCGAGGAACAGGGCAAGCTGACCGATGCACTGAAGAATGATCTCCTCGCCGCCGACACCAAGGCGCGGCTGGAGGATCTGTACCTGCCTTACAAGCCCAAGCGCCGTACCAAGGCGCAGATCGCGCGCGAGGCCGGGCTGGAGCCGCTGGCGCTGGGCCTGCGCGAGGACCCCACGCTGACGCCGGAAACGTTCGCCGAGTCGTTTGTCGACACCGGGAAGGGCGTGGTCGATGTACGCGCCGCACTCGACGGCGCTCGCGCGATCCTGATGGAATCGATCGCCGAGAACGCCCAACTGGTCGGCGAGCTGCGCGACTGGCTGTGGGCACAGGGCCAGATCCGCGCCAAGGTAGTCGAGGGCAAGCAGAACGAAGGCGCGAAGTTCCGCGACTACTTCGACCACATCGAGCCGGTTGGCAAGATTCCCTCGCACCGCCTGCTGGCCTTGATGCGCGCCCGCAACGAGGGCGTGATCGAACTCGAACTCGCGCCAGCTGCTGACAGCGAGCAAGGTCACGCCGAAGGCGAAGGTCGCGTCGCCGCACACGCCGGCATCCACAACCGCGGCCGTGCCGCCGATGCGTGGTTGCGCGAAACCGTACGGTTGACCTGGCGGGTGAAACTGCATCTGCACCTCACACTCGATCTGTTCGGTCGCGTGCGAGAGAGTGCCGAGGACGAGGCGATCCGCGTGTTCGGCGACAACCTCAAGGATTTGATGCTGGCCGCACCGGCGGGCGCGAGCACGGTGATGGGCCTGGACCCGGGCATCCGTACCGGTGTCAAGGTCGCGGTGGTCGACGCCACCGGCAAGCTGCTCGCCACCGACACGATCTATCCGCACGAACCGCGGCGACAGTGGAACGAGTCGCTGGTGTCTCTCGCCAGACTCTGCAGGCAGCACGGCGTGAACCTGATCGCGATCGGCAACGGCACCGCCTCGCGCGAAACCGACAAACTGGCGGGCGAGCTGATCAAGAAACTTCCCGAGGCGAAACTGTCCAAGATCGTGGTGAGCGAGGCCGGCGCTTCGGTGTATTCCGCCTCGGAGACCGCCGCGAAGGAATTCCCCGATCTCGACGTGAGCCTGCGCGGCGCCGTCTCGATCGCGCGTCGTCTGCAGGATCCGCTGGCCGAACTGGTGAAGATCGAACCGAAGGCGATCGGCGTCGGCCAGTACCAGCACGATGTGAACCAGATCAAGCTGGCCCGTGCGCTGGACGCGAAAGTGGAAGACTGCGTCAACGCGGTCGGCGTCGACGTCAACACAGCCTCCGCCGCGCTTCTGTCGCGCGTGGCCGGCCTATCGTCGTCGGTCGCCGAGAACGTGGTGAAGCATCGCGATGCGAATGGTCCGTTTGCGAACCGCAAGGCACTCCTTAAGGTACCTCGCCTGGGCGACAAGGCTTTCGAGCAGTGCGCCGGCTTCCTGCGCGTGCCGAACGGCGACAATCCGCTGGATGCCAGCGCGGTGCATCCGGAAGCCTATCCGGTGGTCGAGCGGATCATCGCGCAGTGCGGCCGCGAGGTGCGCAACATCATCGGCGACAGCGGCTTCCTGCGCGCTCTGAAGCCCGAGCAGTTCACCAATGAGAAGTTCGGCGTGCCGACCGTGCGCGACATCCTGAAGGAACTGGAGAAACCCGGCCGCGATCCGCGCCCGGAGTTCGTTGCGCCG
This sequence comes from Rhodanobacter koreensis, assembly GCF_054782855.1. Taxonomy (NCBI): domain Bacteria; kingdom Pseudomonadati; phylum Pseudomonadota; class Gammaproteobacteria; order Lysobacterales; family Rhodanobacteraceae; genus Rhodanobacter; species Rhodanobacter koreensis. The sequence goes on from NZ_BAAGRR010000001.1 coordinate 910,227, forward strand.
AGCTTTGCCGAAGGCGTCGAGGACGTGAAGGATCTCAAGCCCGGCATGATCCTCGAAGGCCGCGTCACCAACGTCGCCGCGTTCGGCGCCTTCGTCGACATCGGCGTGCACCAGGATGGTCTGGTGCATGTCTCCGCGCTGTCGCACACCTTCGTGAAGGATCCGCGTGATGCGGTGAAGGCCGGCGACATCGTCAAGGTCAAAGTGATGGAGATCGACCTGCCGCGCCAGCGCATCGGCCTCAGCATGCGCCTTGACGACGAACCCGGACAGGCACGCGGCGGGCGTGGCAACGACAATGCCGGCGACCAACGCGCCACACGTGGAGCACGACCCGGCGGCAACGTGCCAAAGGTGGCAACGGCGGCACCTGCCAACAGCGCGTTTGCCGATGCGCTGTCGCGCGCCATCAAGCGCTGACGAAGATCGCCGGAACCAGCATCCGCAGGTCCGGCATTCCATGATTGCAGCGCAGCATGCGCTTACGTATGGAATGCTTCACGATATGTCTTGGCTAACTTCTCGTTAACGAACACAGGAGCGTCACCATGTTCCATCCGCGCAAGATCGCCAGTGCCCTGGCTCTGGCATTGGCTTGTGCCAGCGTCGCGCATGCCGGCACAAGCCCGTTCGACAACGTGGTGGTGTTCGGCGACAGCCTGAGCGATGCCGGCCAGTTCTTCTCCACATCGCTCAACGAATACTCCAAGTTCACCACCAATCCCGGTGATGTGACCGTGCAGTTCGTGGCCAGCAAGTACGGCTTCAACCTGCAGCCATCACGTGTCGGTGGCAGCGACTATGCGTACGGCGGGGCCGGCGTGGTGACTGACGACAACGGACCGGATCCGACCATTCCAACCATCACCCAGCAGGTCACCGGCTATCTCGCCAATGGCGCCAAGGCCGATCCGCACAGCCTCTACATGGTCTGGGGTGGCGCGAACGACATCTTCTATCACTCCACCCAGTACGGCATTGGCACCATCATTGCCGGCGCTGGCGAGACGGCGGCGCAGGCGACCGCCAACATCAATGCGGCAGCCACCCAGGAGCTGGCGCTGATCAACCAGCTCAAGCAGTCCGGCGCGAATTATCTGGTGGTGTTCAACCTGCCGGACATCGGAGCGACACCGTCGGCGCACCAGGATGCCGCGCTGGTTCCGGGCATTGAGGCCTTCCTCACCGGTGTGTCGCAGTCCTACAACCAGACGCTGAATGCCGGACTGGGTTCGCACACACTCGCGGTCAATACCTACGCGTTGTTTGACCAGGTCGTGGCCAACCCGGCCAAGTACGGCTTCACCAACATCACCACGCCAGCCTGCACCACCTCCAGCTCGCATGACTGCGATGGCAGTACCCTGGTTGCGCCCGGCGCGAATCAGACCTACCTGTTTGCCGACGGCGTGCATCCGACCACCGCCGCGCACGCCATGCTGGCGCAGGTGGTGCTGTCCGAACTGGCCGCGCCACAGCAGATATCGCTGCTCGGCGAGGCACCGCTGGCCTCCTCGACCGAACAGACCGGTGTCTTGCGCAACCAGATGGCGAAGGACAGCTTGGGCGCCACCCAGCGCGCCTTCATCAACATCGATTACGCCCAGCAGCGCTTCGATGGCAGCAACGGTCTGCCGCAAACCAACAGCAACAACCTGAACCTCACGCTCGGCGGCGACATGCAGTTCGGCAACAACCTGTCGGGTGGTATCGCCCTCGGCGTGGCGCACAACAATGCCGGCATGTCCGGCGGCGGCGGTTACACGCTGAAGGATTACTCCGGGTTGGCTTATCTCACCTATCACGCCGGCGGGGGCTATGTCGGCGGTTATGCCAGCTATGGCGAATCCAGCTTCGATGACATCAACCGCAACTTCCAGGTGGGTGCCGCCAGCGTCACTGAAACCGGCAGCACCGATGGTTCGCATCGCGGCGTCGGCCTGACCGGTGGCTGGTGGTTCGATGTCGGCAGCCTCAAGACGGGTCCGTTCGCGAACATCGAATGGCAGGACATCAACATCGACAGCTACCACGAGAATGGCAATGACGCGACCGCCATGTGGTTCGGCAGCCAGCACCGCCCGGCGCTGATCTCCACCCTTGGCTGGCGCCTGCAGGGTCAGTGGCAGGTCAGCAGCCTGGTCATGACACCGTATGCCGAGCTGGCCTGGAACCATGACAGCAAGGCCGATCCGCGCGAGATCAGCACCGGCCTGAACACCATGAACGGTTCGTTCGCTCTCGCCGGTTTCGTACCGGACAAGACCTGGGGTACCGCCAGTGTCGGCCTGTCCGCCCAGCTCACCCCCAACGTGACCAGCTGGATCGGCTACAGCGGTCGTTTCAGCGACAACAGCCAGAAATACAACAGCCTCAACATGGGTTTCAAGATCGGCTTCTGAGCCCGTTGCCCCGCAGTACTAAAAGTAAAAAGGCCGTCCGCTTGCGCGGACGGCCTTTTCATTCCGGATGTGCGGAGACTGACTTACTTGTTCTNATCGAGCGTCTGCACGTCGCTGCCCACCTGATGCTGCTTCAACACCAGCGTGCCGTCATCGCTCCAGCCGGCGCGATCGATCGCACTTGGCTTCGCATTGCTGTTGGCCATGGTCTGCTGCACGATCGCCCACGGCTTACCGTCCTTGTAGGCGTAATCGGTGCTGGTGAAGCCCTTGTCGCCGTAGTCGACCAGCTCACGAATGAACTGGATCTGGCCCGCCTGACGGAACACCTGCCAGCCACGCGAGGCATTCGGCTCGAGCTTGGTGCCGTGGGTGACCTTCATGCCGCCGAGCTGCTTCTGAGCATCGGTGAACGCGGCCAGCACCTTCTCGCCGGCTGTCTGTTCCGCCACCAGCTCGATCGCCACGCCGTCATTCTTCCCGCCCTTGGCCAGCACTGGCGCCTGGATCTTCATCACGTAATGACGCTCGCCGTCGGTCAGGTTGGCCTGCACCACGTAGAGGTCACCCGACTTCACCTCGGCCGGGTTGAACGTCAACTGGAACGGCTGCGGAAACGTACCTGCCGGCGAGGTCTTGCTCGCCAGCGGAGCGGAACCCGCAGCTCCGGCCGATACGTCGACCAGGTTGATCACTAGCTGGGCAGTGGCCGACGGCTGGGTGGCTCCGCGCACCGAGATCGTGCCGCTCACCTCGTTGGCGGGCTTGGCCGCCACTGCCGTGTCTGCCGAGGCGGAAGGCGCCGCGCCGGTGTCCGTCGACTGCGACGGGGAAGAAGCATTATTGCAACCGGCCAGGGCCAGCGCTGCAACCGACATCAGCGACAAAACCGTCTTGCGCATGGGAAAACCTCATCAACGTGAAAGCAAGCGCGAAAGCTGTCAGGCGCCTGTGCGCCGCAACTCTACGCGGGGGAAGTTCCAAGCATAGCCCAAAAAGCCGGGCACGGAAAAGTCAAGCCATCCAATGGCATACCATGCGCAAGCGTACGCAAATCTCTGCGCGATCACGGCAATTCTTGATCAGCGCGGCTCACCACGCGTAGCCGACCGAGATCCGCGTATACGATCAATTGCGCCGCAAGGCCCGATGCGCGATGTCACGCCGACAGAAGGCGCCTTCGTAACCGATCTGCCTGACTGCGGCATAGGCCCGCTCGCGGGCGGCTGCGATGTCCCGGCCCAGCGCGCACACGGTCAGCACGCGTCCACCGGCGGTAACGGCGCGACCCTGGCCATCGAGCCGTGTGCCGGCATGAAAGACTTTGGTATCGCTGTCGATGGCCGCGTCCAGTCCCTCGATCACGTCACCGCTGCGTACCTTGCCAGGATACCCGCCGGCAGCCATCACCACGCCGATCGCCGGGCGCGGATCCCAGCGCGCCGTGGTGTCCTTCAACCGACCATCCAGCGCAGCGTCGATCAATTCGACCAGGTCGGATTTCAGGCGCAGCATGATCGGCTGGGTTTCCGGATCGCCGAAGCGGACATTGAACTCGATCACCTTCGGGTTGCCGGCCTTGTCGATCATCAGGCCGGCATACAGGAATCCGATGAAGGGAGCTCCCTCGGCGGCCATGCCGTGCAGGGTCGGCTCGATCACTTCCTTCAGGATCCGCTGCTCGACCTCGGGCGTGACCACCGGCGCTGGCGAGTACGCGCCCATGCCGCCGGTGTTCGGGCCGAGATCACCTTCGTCGCGACGCTTGTGATCCTGACTGGAGGCCATCGGCAACGCGTGACTGCCATCGCTCATCACGATGTAGCTGGCTTCCTCGCCATCGAGGAACTCCTCGATCACCACCCGTGCCGAGGCGTCGCCGAAGCTGTGTGCACCGAGCATGTCGTGCAGCGCCAGCTCCGCGTCGGCCAGGGTCAGTGCAACCACCACGCCCTTGCCGGCGGCCAGACCGTCGGCCTTGATCACGATCGGCGCGCCATGCTGACGCACATAGGCCAGCGCCGGATTCAGATCAGTGAACACGGCATAGCGTGCGGTGGGAATATTGTGACGCTGCAGGAAATCCTTCGCGAATGCCTTGGAGCCCTCCAGCTGCGCGGCGATCGCGCGCGGGCCGAAGATGCGCAGGCCGGCGGCGCGGAAACGGTCGACCACGCCGGCGACCAGAGGCACCTCGGGACCGACCACGGTCAGCCCGATCTTCTCGCGTTTCGCCAGCTGCAGCAGGCCGTCGAGATCGCCCATGGCGACATCGGCATTGCGCATGCCGTACTCATGCGCGGTACCGGCATTGCCCGGCGCCACGATCACCTCGTCGACCTGCGGCGACTGCCTGAGCTTCCACGCCAGCGCGTGTTCGCGGCCACCGCCGCCGATCACCAGAACCTTCATGCCTGCACTCCGAGAACCACCCATGCGCCACGCAGCGCAGGCGCGCATTGTAGCGGCAGCGGTGGATCAGCCGTGCAGTACGTGATGGCCGCCGCCCTTCAGTCGTGATGTTGCAGCAACTCCAGCAGCGCCGCCCGCGGCAGCTTGCCGGTCTCGTTGCGGGGCAGCGCCGTCACCAGGCGCAGCGGACGCGGCAGGAACAGCGGATCGATCGCACGGCGCAGCGCATTCAGGATGACGTGCTCGTCCAGCCCCGGCGCCACCGCCAGTGCAGCAATCCGATGCACACCGAGTGCATCGCCATCATCGAGCTGGAACACCACACCGTCCCGTACTCCGGGTATCGCCAGCAGGCGACGACTGAGATCGCCTAGCGAAGCGCGCTTGCCGGCGATCTCCAGCATGTCGGCATGACGACCACGCAGGCGAAAGCGGCGTCCGCCATCGGACAGGCTGACGATATCGGCCAGCGTGACCGGCTCGACCAATTGCGGCGCCTCGACGGCGGTGCCGTCCGGCTGCGGATGCAGGACGGCACTGTCGTACAGCAGCCAGTTCTCGTCCACGGTGGGACGACGACTGGCGAAAACGCAGGTTTCGGTAGAACCGAATACTTCCAGCAGCGGCGCTCCGAAGCAGCTCTCGGCAGACTGCGCGAGCTCGACCGGCAGCGGCGCGGTAGCCGAGACCATCGCAGCCAGCGGCGGCAGCGCAATACCGGATTCGACCAAGGCACGCAGATGCACCGGCGTGGTCACCAGCACCCGCGGCGCCGGTACCGCAGCCAGTGCAGCAGCCACGTCGGCAGGAAAGAACGGTCGTCCCGCATGGATGCCGACTCCGCCGAGCAACGGCAACAGCACCGACATCTCCATCCCGTACATGTGCTGCGGCGGTACCGTGGCGACCACCGTGAAATGCGCTCCGACGACCGCCTGCAGCATCGCCAGGTTTCCCGCATTGCTGGCGTGGAAACTGCGCCAGGTCTTCCGGTTCGCACTAGGCGACCCGGTGGAACCGGAGGTGTAGCCAATCGCCACTACCTGGTCGGCTGGAATCATCGGCCACACTGCATCCCACACTGCATCCGTTGCGGACGAAACCGCTGCCTCCAGCACCGGCAACGGGTGATAGCCCCGCGGTGCCGGGTCCAGCAGCTGTTCGCCCAGCGCATAACAACCCGGATGCGCTGCCATCACCTCGTCCACCGCCTGTGGCGCACGCGACGATGGCAGCAGATTGGTCTGACCGCGCAAGACGACCGCGCAGAACGCTACCAGGAAGGCATAACGATCCTCGCACAGGTTCACGGCAGCGGTGGCCGAGGGCAGCCCGGCAGCCACGGCACGCACATGCGTCAGGAACTGCGCGGCACTCACCGCGTAGTCTTGACGCCATGCCAGCACCCGCGCCGAGTCGGCCGCATCGAGCAATGGCAACAACTCTGGCGCTTCATGCTGGTAGGTGTCGTAAACGATGGCCACTCGCCGTCTCCCTTGCTATCCGGTGCATTGCGTCGGGATACAGCATCGCGCCAGCTGATGAACGCCGACGTGAATGGCACAGACTGTCGTCCCGCAGCGGTTCAGCTGCCGCATGGCGGCTTTCGATCCGGCGCGTTCCCCAGGACGCTCACGGGCGAATGATAGCGCCCGTGAGCGCATCGCGGATCACCGTGGGGCTGGCCTGTCCGCCCAGCGGCGCATCCAGCACCCCGTCCAGCGCATCACCGAAGTAATCCATCACGGTCTGCGCCGAGCGCGCCGGGGGCTGGCCATGCGGATTCGCACTGGTCGATACCAGGGCACCGCCGAATGCCCGACACAACGCAGCCGCAGGTTCGTGCGCGGTGACTCGCAGCGCAATGCCGGCGTGTGCACCGGCGACCCATTCCGGTACATCCGCCGAACGAGGAAACACCCAGGTATGAGGTCCCGGCCAACTGGCCAGCACCTGTTGCATGACTTCGGGCGGCACAGCAGCCCGTTCGATATAGCGCTCGACCTGGGCAAGATCGGCGGCGATCAACAGCACGCCCTGCGTCGGCGGGCGCTGCTTCAGGGCAAACAACCGTTCGAAGGCTTCGCGATCATGCGGATGGCAGCCGAGACCGAATACCGCCTCGGTCGGATAAGCCAGCACACCTCCCTTGCGCAGCAATCGAGCGGGAGCATGGAGGTCAGCCAGGGTGAAGGTGCGCCGCACTCAGGCCTCGGTTTTGCTGGCAGCCGTCTTCCTGGTTGCCGCCTTCTTTGCTGCGACCTTCTTCGTCGCCGCCTTCTTGGAGGCAGTCTTCTTCGTCGCGGTTTTCTTGGCAGCTGCCTTCTTTGCCATTGGCGCTGCCTTCTTCACTGCAACTTTTTTGGTGGCCGTCTTCTTGGCAACCGTCTTCTTGCCGAAGCGGCCCTTGCGCACCGGTGCGGCTGCAAGCAGTTCGAGGCACTGTTTCTCCGTCAGCTCCTTCGGCTCCTGCTCTTTCGGAATGCGCGCGTTTTTCTCGCCATCGGTGATGTAGGCGCCATAGCGGCCATTCAGCACCTGCACGCCGTTGCCGAAATCGAGGATCAGTCGGTTGGCCAGCATCTCCAGTTTTTCCTGCACGATCTGCAGTGCGCGTGGCAATTCGATCGTGTACGGGTCGTCCTCGGCCTTGAGCGAGGCATAGGTACTACCCTGCTTCACGAACGGTCCGAAGCGGCCGACACCGACCATCACCTCGTCGCCGTTCTCCGCAACGCCAAGCTGACGCGGCAGCTTGAACAGCTCAAGTGCTTCGGCAAGCGTAATCGTATGCATGCTCTGGCCTGGGCGCAGCGAGGCAAAGGTCGGCTTGTCCTCGTCGTCCTTGGTGCCGATCGCGGCATAAGGCCCGAAACGACCCAGCCGCACCGACACCGGCTTGCCGGTTTTCGGATCGCTGCCGAGTTCGCGCGCGCCGGTGGCCTCGCTGCGATCGACCGACTCGGTCTTCTCCTCCACCTGCTGCTTGAATGGCAGCCAGAAGCGCTCCATCAACGGCACCCAGGCCTCCTCGCCACGGCTGACCGCATCGAGTTCGTCTTCCATCTTCGCGGTAAAGTCGTAGTCGACGTAGCGAGTGAAATGCGCAGTGAGGAACTTGCTGACCGCACGGCCGACGTCGCTGGGCTTGAAGCGACGACTGTCGAGAAAAACGTATTCGCGGTTCTGCAGCACCTGGATGATGCTGGCGTAGGTCGACGGGCGACCGATGCCATGCTCTTCCAGTGCCTTGACCAGGCTGGCTTCGGAATAGCGCGGCGGCGGTTCGGTGAAATGCTGGTCCGCAGCGATTTCGTGCAGCGGCACCTGCTCGCCCACCGTCAGTCGCGGCAGGCGACGACCTTCGTCGTCATCCTCGGCGGTCTTCTGGTCGCGGCCTTCCTCGTAGACGGCGAGGAAGCCGGGGTCGATCACGGTGGTTCCGCTGGCGCGGAACGAGGCGTCACCACCGGCGACCTCACGCAACGCAAATTCCACCGAGACGGTGTTCAGCGTGGCATGGATCATCTGGCAGGCGACGGTGCGCTTCCAGATCAGTTCGTACAGCTTGCGCTGATCGTCGTTGAGGAAGGCCGCAATCGACTTCGGCGTATGCATCGCCGAGGTCGGGCGGATCGCCTCATGCGCTTCCTGGGCGTTCTTCGACTTGGTCTTGTAGACCTGTGGCGCATCCGGCAGCGCATGACCACCGAAGTCGCGCGCGATCAACTGGCGCAACTCGGCCAGTGCGTCGTCGCCGAGCATGGTGGAATCGGTACGCATGTAGGTGATCAGACCGACATTGCCCTCGCTGCCGAGCGCCACGCCTTCGTACAGCCCCTGCGCCACCTTCATCGTGCGACTGGTGGTGAAGCCGAGCTTGCGTGCGGCCTCCTGCTGCAGGGTGGAGGTGGTGAATGGTGCGGCCGGGCGACGCTTGCGCTCTTTCGAGCCGACATCGCTGACCGTGAGGTTGCCGTGGGCAGCCTGCTTCAACGCAGTGCGTGCAGCCAACGCATCGGCCTCGTTGGTGAGGTCGAACTGCTCGAACTTCTTGCCATTGAGTTTGCTCAGGCGCGCGGTGAAATCGCCTTCGGCGTGTTTCAGTTGCGCCTCGATCGTCCAGTATTCGCGTGCCTTGAACGCCTCGATCTCTTCTTCGCGCTCGACGATCATGCGCAATGCCGGCGACTGTACGCGGCCGGCAGAGAGGCCGCGCTGCACCTTGCGCCACAGCACCGGCGACAGGTTGAAGCCGACCAGGTAGTCCAGCGCGCGACGGGCCTGCTGTGCGTCGACCAGGTCGTGCGACAACTGGCGCGGCGCGGCCACCGCGGCCTTGATGGCCTTCGGCGTGATCTCGGAGAACACCACCCGGTGCAACTGCTTGCCTTTGGTGAGACCTCGTTCCTTCAGGATCTCGCTGATGTGCCAGCTGATCGCCTCGCCTTCGCGATCCAAGTCGGTCGCCAGATAGATGTCGTCGGCCAGCTTGGCCGCCTTGGCGATCGCGTCGACGTGCTTCTCGTTGCGCTCGATCACTTCGTAGGCCATGGTGAAACCATGCTCGGTGTCGACCGCGCCCTCCTTCGGCTTCAGGTCACGCACGTGACCGTAGGAGGCGAGAACCTGGAAGTCCTTGCCAAGGTATTTGTTGATCGTCTTGGCCTTGGCCGGTGATTCGACGATGAGCAGGTTTTTTGCCATGAAGCGGGGTTTCCAGAAGCGAACCACCGGCGTTTGCGGCGCCGGACATATATATATAGTTGAAACCATGCCGTGCCAGCGGCTGTCAAGCCCGAGCCACCTGGCAACACGCTCCGACCAGCACGGACAGGTGCGATCCATCAAGCCTGCAACCGCTGGTAGCGATTGCCCGGCAGACTCTCGACCGTGCCCTCCAGTTCCAGCATCAACAGCATCGATGACACCGCCGCGGAGGACTGCCCGCTACGCTGAACAAGTTCGTCCAACGTCGCTGGATCGTGACCAAGTTCAGTCAACAACTGCTGATATTCAGGATCGACAAGCCACTGGGAAGGTCCGCTAGGGTGATGCACTGCAGACCTTTTCGCGGACTGTTCGGTTTCGCCGTTGCCGATTTCCGTGCCCAGCCGCAAAGCCAGTTCGTTGCCAAGCATGCGCGCTGCCGGAGTCAATGTCTCGATAATCTCGGCGGCGGTCTCCACCAGTCGCGCACCTTCGCGTATCAGACGATGGCAGCCACGGGCGAGCGGATTATGGATGGAACCGGGTAGCGCGAACACCTCGCGGCCCTGCTCGGCGGCCAGTCGCGCCGTGATCAGTGAGCCTGATTGCAGGCCGGCCTCGATCACCAGCGTACCCAGCGACAGACCGGCAATGAGCCGGTTGCGTCGCGGGAAATGATCGGCACGCGGCGCCGTGCCGGGTGGAAACTCGCTGACCAGCGCACCCTGTCCGGCGATGCAACGGGCCAGTGCATGATGCTTGCGCGGATACACCCGGTCCGGTCCGGTACCGATCACCGCCAGCGTCGGCACACCGGCATCGAGCGCCGCCGCATGGGCCGCGCCATCGATACCATCGGCCATGCCACTGGTGATCACGAAGCCGGCCCGAGCCAGCGCATCGGCAAAAGCGCGGGCATGCGCCAACCCGGCCGCACTGGCGCTGCGCGCTCCCACGATGGCGACCTGCGGATGAAGCAGCAGGCTGGCGTCACCTGCCACGAACAGTGCGGCTGGCGGTTGCGGGATGTTCTCGAGTTGCGGCGGGAAATCCGCCTCGGTGCAGCGCAGCAGCCGATGCCCCGGCGCGGCCAGCCAGGCCAGGTCAGCCACAAGGCACGCCTCGTCGGGCTGCTTCAGCCATGCCTGCGCCAGTTCGCCGAGCGATACGGCGTGGTGCTGCAGCTGCGCCAGCACTACTTCGATATCACCACTTGCCGCAGCCAATCGCTCGCGCAAGCCACCCGGCCCCAGCCCCGGCGTCCGCAATGCGATCAGCCACGCGCGCAATTCATCCATGACGTCCATGCATGCAGTTTAAGGATCGAGTGCAAACAGAAACGGCGCGGTGGTGGCCGCGCCGTGCTGTAGGAAAGGGCCGATATCGGTCCGAATCAATCCGGCGCGCGCAGGCGGCCGCCGATATGCACCGGGCGCAGACCGTCCATCACCAGACCATAACTGACCCGATCGAAAGTACGGAACACCATGACATGGGCAACATATTCGTCCGGCAGCTTGACCGTCTTGCCGATACCCCGGTTCCAGCTGTTGCTGGCGACGTCGTCGTGCACGGTTTCACCGGGCTCGTAGACGGAGAATGTCTGGCCATTGTCGACCCCGTCCCTGGCACCGATCGACAACAGGATCACCTGGCGCGAACCGGCCGCGTCCATCGCATCGGCAAACCCGATCACCTTGGCATTGGCTGGCACCGATTTCGGTGCATGCGGGTAGAAGTACGGATCGTATGGCGTGTCGTCGACCGGCATGATGCGGTCGCCACTGCGGATCTCCATGGTCGAATCGAGCAGCAGCAGAGTCGACGGATCACCCATGCGCAGCGTCTCGGCCGTGCCGATCACGCTGACCTCGACACCGAGGTCGGCGCCACGACCGCCATGATGCCCGTCACCGACTTCGACACCGAGGTCGGCGCTACCACCGTAATGCCCGTAGTTCTCGGTATCCTCGCGCCAGGGGGCATTCACCATAGCCGCATCGCTGTCCAGACTGTGACCGACCAGATCAGCCTTGGCCGGATCGTTCTGATCGAAGCCGCGGAACATATGGGTTGGCCGCACGATCGCCCAGCGCTGGCCAGGTTCGCCCTGCAGGCCACGCACATAGATGTTCTGCCCCACCGTGCCGCGCAGGCGCGCCTCCTCGAGGCCGACCACATACGGTGCAGAGCTGACGGCATTGGAATCCATCACCCGCATGTCCTTGAGAAATATCTTGAGCTCGGACAGCGGAATCGCCGGCACGGCCTCGCCTTCGCGATGCACGCTCGGCTGCAACCCCAGACGCGGGCCGTTGATGAAGGACAGGTTGAGCACGTCGCCCGGATAGATCAGGTGCGGATTGCGCACTTGCGGATTGGCCTGCCAGATCTCCGGCCACAGCCACGGCTTGGACAGGAATTTGGCGGAGATGGCCCACAGGGTATCGCCCCGGCGTACGGTATAGCTGTCCGGGTGATCGGCTCGCAGTTGCGCGCCCGCCGCATACACGGCCACGGTGACCAGCATGCCGGCCAGCAAGACGATTAGCTTTCTGAACATTGGCGGGAATCCCCCTTCCCCAGAGCTCGGCCGAGTGTAACCGAATGGTTAAAGTGCGCAACAGGTTTCAGTTGGCAAAAATCGTCTGCGCTCGGATGTTTGCCGACGTACAATAAGGCACATTCTAGATCGCGCCGGGGATGGGTTTTACCAAACCGCCCGCACTTTCGGCGCCGAGGCAAAATCCATGTCCGTACTATCCATTCTTGAATTTCCCGACCCGCGCCTGCGTACCCGTGCCACACCGGTGCAGGTGTTCGACGCCAGGCTGGAGCAGCTTGTCGCCGACCTGTTCGAAACCATGTACGCCGCCAACGGCGTCGGCCTGGCGGCGACCCAGGTCAATGTGCACCAGCGTGTGCTGGTGGCGGACATGAGTGACGACCGCAAGCAGCCGCTGGCGCTTGTCAATCCGCAGATCCTCGAAAAGGACGGCTCGCAGGTCTATCAGGAAGGCTGCCTGTCGTTTCCCGGTCTGTATGCCGATGTCACCCGTGCGTTGAGCGTGAAAGTGAAGGCGCAGGATGTTCATGGCCGGGAAATCGTCGTCGAGGCCGAAGGCCCGCTGGCCGTATGCATCCAGCACGAGCTGGATCACCTGGATGGCAAGGTATTCGTGGACTACCTTTCGCCGCTGAAACGGGCACTGCTCCTGAAGCGTCTGGACAAGCAGCGCAAGCAGGCGGCGAGTGCTTGAATAGTCCAGGCTTGCGGCTGGTCTTCGCCGGCACCCCGGAGTTTTCCGTCCCCTGTCTCAAGGCCTGTCGCGCCAGCGGCGCCGAGGTGGTGGCCGTGTATACCCAGCCCGACCGACCGGCCGGACGTGGCCGCAAGCTCACCCCCAGTCCGGTGAAGCAGGCCGCGCTGGCCGCCGGCCTCGCGATCGAACAGCCCGAATCGCTGAAGTCCGCCGAGGCGCAGCAGCGGCTCGCGGCGTACCGGCCCGACCTGCTGGTGGTGGTCGCCTACGGCCTGATCCTGCCACGCAAGGTGCTGGCGATCCCGAACCTGGGGTGCTGGAACGTGCACGCCAGCCTGCTGCCGCGCTGGCGCGGCGCGGCGCCGATCCAGCGCGCCATTCTTGCCGGCGATACTGAAAGCGGCGTCGATCTGATGCAGATGGAAACCGGCCTCGACACCGGTCCGGTGCTGCTGCAACGGCGCACCCCGATTACCGACAAGGACACCGGCGGCACACTGCACGACCGCCTGTCTGCGCTGGGCGCCGACGTGCTGGCCGAAGGTCTGCGCCGCACACTGGCCGGCGAGACGCTGGCCGTCACGCCGCAATCGGATGCAGGCGTCATGTACGCACACAAGCTGGACAAGGCCGAAGCGAAACTCGATTTCAACAAGCCCGCAATCGAGCTGGAACGCCAGGTGCGCGCGTTTGATCCGTGGCCCGTCGCCGAGAGCGCAATCGCCGGCGAATCATTGCGGATATGGGCCGCCCAGGCGATCGAGCTCGATCACCATGCCGCACCGGGCAGCGTGCTCGCCGCCGGCCGTGACGGTATCGATCTGGCCTGTGGCCACGGCGTACTGCGCATCACAGCCTTGCAGCGCGCGGGTGGCAAACGCATCGGCGCGCTCGACTACCTCAACGCGCGTCCCGAACTGCGCCAGCCCCGATGAGGCCAACTCCGAATGAAGTGCGGCCGATGAAAACCGATACCCGCGCACTGGCGGCCAGGGGGTTGGCCGAAGTCGCCCTGCGCGGCGCCTCACTGCGCGACGTGATGGAGCGCCACGCGCCACGCCTGGCCGATCCACGCGACCGCGCCTTGCTGATGGCCCTGCTGAGCGAAGGTGCGCGCTGGTGGCTGCGTTTCGATGCGGCGGTCGATGCCTTGCTGGAAAAGCCGCTGCGGCACAAGGATCCGGCCATCCATGCCCTGCTGGTGCTGGGTCTGGTCCAGCTGGAAATCCTCGAATTGCAGGACTATGCGTCGGTGGCGGCCACGGTCGAGGCCACCCGTGCACTGCAGCGGCCGCAACTGACCGGGCTGGTCAATGCCGTATTGCGTCGCTGGCAACGCGAGCGCGAAGGCCTGCTCGCCAGACTCGATGCCAAGCCGCAGACCCGCCATGCGCATCCCGCATGGCTGGCTGCCGCCTTGCAGCGCGACTGGCCCGAGCAGGCCGACGCGGTGATGGCAGCCGACAACCGCGAACCTCCGCTGATGCTGCGCGCCAATCGCCAGCGCAGCAGACGAGAAGGCCTGATCGAACAGTTGCAAGCTGCCGGTCACGGCGCCGAGGCGCACCCCTGGCTGGTCGATGCCCTGGTGCTGCCGCATAGCACCGATGTCACCCGCCTGCCCGGCTTCGAAGACGGCCTGTTTGCCGTGCAGGACGGCGCCGCGCAGGTAGCTGCCGACCTGGCCGATCTCAGGGATGGCCTGCGCGTACTCGACGCCTGCGCCGCGCCCGGCGGCAAGGCCTGCCACTTGCTCGAACGCGCGGATATCGACCTGACTGCGCTGGAGTTCGACCCCAAACGGGCCGAGCGCATCCGCCAGAACCTGATGCGCCTGCGACTGAATGCCAAGCTGGTGATTGGCGACGCCGGCGCGCCGAAGGGCTGGTGGAAAGGCCAGTCCTTCGACCGCATCCTGATCGACGCGCCCTGTTCGGCCACCGGCGTGTTGCGCCGTCGGCCCGACGTACGCCTGCATCGGCGCGAAAGCGATATCGCCGCCATGCAGGTGCAGCAGCGCCGGATCCTGTCGGCACTGTGGCCACTGTTGGCACCTGGCGGCCGGTTGCTCTACATCACCTGTTCGGTACTGCGTACGGAGAACGAGGCGATCGTCAGCGAACTGCTTGCCACCCAGCCCGATGTACAGGCCGTGGCATTCACCCTGCCTGAGGGCCACGCCGCATCGGTGGGCTGGCAGATCCTGCCTGGCGACGGCGACCTCGACGGCATGTATTACGCAGTGCTGCAGAAGCGCCGCTAAGACGATCCTCGGTCGGTCACGGAACTCTGTCGACGTTCCTGCATTCGCGCCGAGTCTCCAACCACCGGGCTATGCTTGACCACATTGATTGCCATTGTTTGCCGCTGACTGAAACCGCCGACACGTGAAACCTTGCCCCCTCCTGTCCCATGCCCGCCCGCTGTGGTTGCACAGCGCTCGCCAGGAATTGCTCCTGTTCGGCCTGTTCGCGCTGCTGTTGCTTGGCCTCGGTATCGGTCTGCGCGACCCTTGGCCGTCCGACGAGCCGCGCTTCGCACTGGTCGCGCAATGGATGGTCGAGCATGGCCAATGGCTGTTCCCGCACCGCGGCCATGAGTTGTATCCGGACAAGCCGCCGGTATTCATGTGGCTGCAGGCGCTCAGCTACTTTCTTGTGCGCAACTGGCGGGTAGCGTTCCTGCTGCCGTCACTGGCTGCCGCACTGGGTACGCTGGCGCTGGTCTACGACCTCGCGCGCCGGTTGTGGAATCACCGCAGTGCCCTGTTTGCCGCAGCCACGCTGCTGGTCACGATCCATTTCAGCTACCAGATGCGCAACGCGCAGATCGACCCGCTGCTGCTGGGCTGGATCACCCTGGCCAACTACGGCCTGCTGCGCCATCTGCTGCTGGGCCCGTCATGGCGCTGGTTTGGCGTGGGCTGCTTCTTCGCCGGCGTCGGCGTGGTCACCAAGGGTGTCGGGGTACTGGCGCTGCTGCTGCTGATTCCTTATGTGGTCGCGCGTCGTGGCCACTGGCGCCAACTGGCGCTGCCGCGCGGTGGCTGGCACTGGGCCGGCGGGTTGGCACTGTTCCTCATACCGATTCTGGCGTGGCTGCTGCCGATGCTGCTGGTCGCCCGCGCCGACGGCGATCCGCAGCACGCCGAATATGTGCAGAACATCCTGTTCGGGCAAACCGTGCATCGCTACGCCGCACCTAGCGGACATATCCATTCGCCATTCTATTTTCTCGGCATCATCGTGGTCGACTGGCTGCCGCTTTCGCTGTTGCTGCCATGGGCACTCCCGGCCTGGTGGCGTCGACTGAAGCGACGCGATGCACGCTTCCTGCTGCCGCTGGGATGGATCGTGCTGGTGCTGCTGTTCTTCTCGTTCAGTCCCGGCAAGCGCGATGTCTATATCTTGCCGGCCCTGCCGATGACCGCGCTGGCGCTGGCGCCTCTGCTGCCCGGCCTGCTGCGCCGGCGCGGCGTGCGTCTTGCGGTGCTCGCGCTGACTCTGCTGCTGGCGACGGGGCTCACTGTCGCCGCCGTACTGGCGATCCATTGGCATCCAGCCTGGGCCGGCAAGATCGAGCTAAGCCTGGACCCGCAGATCTGGTGGCTGCTGCTGGGCATGGGCTTGACCGGCTTGCTGATCGCCGCGCTCACACGGCTGCGTCACGCGCCACTGGGCTGGTTGCTGTTCGCCTTTGTCCTGTGGGGTATGTACGGCATCCGGGGCTATCCGATGCTCAACGGCGACCGTTCGGCGCGCGACGTCATGCTGCATGCACGCGCCATCGCCGGACCCGACGCTACCATCGGCCTGCTCGCCTGGAAGGAACAAAACCTGCTGATGGCGCAGGGACCGGTCACCGAATTCGGGTTCCTGAAATCCTGGCCACAGCAATATGTCGATGCAGTCAGCTGGCTGCAGCAGGATCCTGCGCATCGCTGGATCTTCAGCCTCGACGACGCCATGGGCACCTGCGTGGACCGCCACCATGCCATTTATGTCGGCCACGCCAACCGTCGCGAATGGTGGATGTTCAGGATCGATGCGGTGATGCCCGGCTGCATCCCTCGCATGAGTGAAAATGGCACCGACGACACTGAATACTGAGGGTTGAGCCTTTGCAGGAAGCATCGCTCCTCATCTAAGATCACGCATTCTTGTGGCGCCCACGTTGAGCCCTGCGTCGGCCAGCATGTCAGTCACCGCGTATGTCTGCAGGTGACATATCCTCTAGATGAGCACCCAAGCCAACCGCTTCACCCGCATGCGCAACGCCATGTCCGTCGCAGGACGATGGTGCGCCGTCGCGAGCCTTTTTGTGGTCCCCCTGAACAAGCCTGCGACCAATGTCGCGATTGGGCTGGCCTTGATCTTCTCGTTGCTGGGCAATGACATGCGCCAGCGGTGGCTGGCGGCCGCGCGCCACCCTGTGGCGCAGGGAGCCCTGCTCTGGTGGGTCGTGCTGATGCTGAGCGCTTTGCACACCTGGTACGCCACTTCCACCCTGCCGCTGGCCGGCTCCTTTGTATGGGCATGCTGGTACCCCCTGGTCCTGGGCTCGCTGCTCCAGACACCGCAGTGGCGTCGCCGTGCACTCGTTGCCTTCGCTTTGGCCGTCGGATTGGTATTGCTGATCTCGTGTGGCATGGATCTGGGTTTGATCCCCCAGCGTTCGATGGTCCACTCAGACCCGACCATGCGCAATACCGTGTTCAAGGAATACACCCAGCAAGGCATTGCCCTGCTTGTTTTTGGGTCAATAGCTTTGGCTGCGGCCATTGCCACGCGATCCACCCTCCGAAGGATCCTTTTCTCGGCGGCAGCCCTGCTGGCGATGATCAACATTGTGTGGATGCTTGAAAGCCGCACCGCCTATGTGACGCTCATTCCCCTGCTGGGGTACTGGATCTGGCGAATCCTCCTCAAGGGTCGCGCGATCTTGCGCTCCACGCTGATTGCTTGCACCCTGATGGTCGCCGCCTTGGCCATCGTATGGTTCACGCCGCCTATGCGGGAGCGGCTTGTATTATCGGTTGCGCATGAAGCCGAGCTCTATGCCAGCCAGCGGACACCCACTTCCACCGGGATTCGCCTTGAACTTTGGCGACGCACCCTTCCGATCATTGCCGCCGCCCCGGTGTTCGGTCATGGTTTGAGCCAATGGGCCCCCTTGTACCGCCAATCGATTGAGGGGCTTCCGGATTTCAATGCCTTCCTGATGGGGCATCCACATCAGGAAATGCTGCTGATCCTGGCCGAACAGGGATTTGCCGGCCTGCTGGTTTATCTGTTGTTACTGGTAGCACTGGCACGCTACATTTCGCAACTCGACCAGCCTGCGCGAGATATCTATGCCTGCATCCTGTTGATTTACGTCACGGCTGGGCTCGCAAACTGTCTCTGGGCCGACTTCTCACATCGTCATTTGTTCATTCTTCTGCTGGCTTGCATTCCGTTGATCGAGAGACAGACATCGCGTCAAGGCACCGCGATGACCAACACGCTCCATTCATGATTATTACGCTACAAATAGGCTGCACACGATAATTGGCTTTCGTTCGCAAGTACGCTGCATTCGCCTGCCCACAATGCAAGGCAGGCACCGATGCGAAAACTGCTCAAGTCAGGATGAGGCTCAGGGGAATCAGGATGAGACACAAATGAGGCCCCGGTAATGCATCGCTCTCCCTTCGAACAAGTGACGATCGTTTGCGTCACCTATCAGAGCCAGGCGCTGATCGAGTCCCTCGCCGCCACCTTGCAGCCTTTTCCCCATGTGCTGGTGATCGACAACGCCAGCCAGGACGGCACGGTGTCAGCCGTACGCAAATGGCTGCCCCACGCCAGGATCATCGAACGAACGGACAACGGTGGTTTTGGCAAGGCCAACAATGAAGCCATGGCCCAGGTCCGGACCCCGCTTGCCTTGTTGCTCAACCCCGATTGCGACATCAAGCCCGATGGGCTGCTGACCTTGATGGATACGCTGGGCCGCTACCCTTCCGCGGGAATCGTGGCGCCACAAAGCTGGCGCGGCGGCCAGAGGCCGCAGAAGTGTTTCCGCCCCGCCTTTTACGAACCGCCACTGAAAACCCCCTATCGAGTGGCGGACGCCACCTGCTGCGCGCAATGGCTGCATGGCTGCTGCCTGCTGATGCGAACGGATGCGTTCCGTCATGTCGGCGGGTTTGACGAAAGATTTTTCCTGTTTTACGAAGATGACGATCTGTGCCTGCGCATGCAGAAGTCGGGCTTTGAATGCCTGCTTGAACCGGCGGCCAACGCCTGGCATGCCGGAGGGACATCTTCCGCACCGGGCCTGAAGGTCAGCTTCACGAGGTCTTTTCATTACGCACGTTCGCGCCACCTTGCCATCCGCAAGTATCTGGGCGATGGCGCCGGCTGGCGCTACCTCATCAAGATCATGCTGGCCTCGGTACCTCTCGCACTGGCCTACGCGCTGCTCTTCCAGCGCAGGCATTTCATCAAGTGGGTCGCGTGGGGCTATTCGGCAACAACTTCTGCACTTGCGCGCGACCCTGCCCTCAGCCCCAGGCTTGTAAAAGCTTCCCCGGAATCACGCGTCGCTCCCCGCACCTGATCAGCACGAGCCTGATTCATCTGCAGCGATGCAGTTTCTTCAGATTGCCCGGATGTTACTCAGGCTCGACTGCCCAGCATTGGACGAAGGTCGGCCGGGGCGGCGGCAAATTCAGCCAGGTGCAGGTCGAGGCCGCGTTCGCAACGGACCAACTGACGCGCTCGCGTATCGTCCACGATGCGGTCGTTCGGATTGTCGACGACGTGCTTGCGGGTGGGATGGTGAAGATGCACCGCCAGCGCGCTGAAGCGGAGATCACGCCTGAGCAGGCCGGCGTGGAAGGCCCGCGCCGCCAGCTCGGTGTCCTCGCGGCCCCAGCCAGTCATTGCCTCGTTGAAACCGTTGACACGCAACAGATCGTCGCGCCAGAACGCCATGTTGCAGCTCTTGATGCCGCGACGCTTGGTGCCGGGCCGGGCATACCAGCGCGCCAGCCACGGCAGGTGCAGCGTATGTCGCCGTCTCTCGATACCACGGCTGAAAAAGCCCGGCATGATCAGGCCATGTTCCAGCATGTGACGAGTCAGTCCGGCATCGGTCAGCACGCGCGAGCCCTGCACGAAACAGCCGCTGCGCGCAAACGTGCGGTGATCGGCAATGAAGTGGCGCTCGGCCACCATGTCGCCATCCAACAGGATGATGTAATCGCCCTGTGCGGCGGCGATCGCCCGATTGCGCGCACGGCTCATGCGTGCGCCATCGTCCGGCTGCCACAGATGCACCAGACGCACCGGATAGTCCTGAGCCATGCGTTCCAGCAGTTCGCGCGTGGCCGGCTGCGAGCCATCGTCGGTGACGATCACCTCATATGGCAGCTCGCTCTGCGCCGCCAGCGCCGCCAGCACCAACTCCAGCGCCGCCGGCCAGTTGTAGGTGATCACCGCGACACTGATGCGCATCGCCGCAGCCCCCTCGCGCACGCCCTCGGTATCAGCCACGCAACCTCCAGCCGCGCCGCAGAATATTCAAGGCACGTTCCCATTTCCGCCATGGCGACACGCGTCGCATCATCACCAGCCTGGCGTAGCGTTTGGTTTCGCTCCACGGCGGCCGGGGTTTGGTCATGAATTCCAGCTTGGTGAACTCGATGCATTCCGGGCCCATGCCGATTCTTGCGGCGTAATGCCGGATCAGTACGCTGGAGGTCATCTTGTTGATGTATTCGATCCGCGCCGACTGGTTCGACCACCAGCCATTCTTGCCGTGGATACGGTACGCGACGCAACCGGTCGGCAGGTAGTACTTGTGTGCGCCGAGCACACTGCAGCCGAACACCAGGCAGTTGTCGGCCGACAGTCGCCAGGTGCTCTGGAATGACTCGGGAAGATCCAGCACCTGCCGTGCCCACGATGCCCGCATCGACAACGCAGACGTGGGGGCGCCGTACCACTGCGTGAGCACATAGGTACTGATCGCGGTATAGCCGAGGTCGACTGCCCGATCATGAAACCGCATCACTCGATCCTGCTGGTCGAACAGCTGCAGGTCGGAAAACACGAAATCGATATCTGCCCGCGCATCGTACAGTTCACCAAGACGGGCCAGATACTCCGGCTCCCAGCGATCGTCGGAGTCGAGAAAGCTGATCACGTCCGCATGCGCCGCATTCACGCCGCGCTGGAACGCGCTGAGCTGGCCGCCATTGACGCCGCTGATCAGGGTGACTCGCCCGTCCGCGCCATAGCGTTCGCGCAGCAATACGTCCGAGCCGTCCGTAGAGCCGTCATCGACCACGATGACCTGAGTCGCCTTGCGACTCTGCGCCAGCGCGCTTTCCACAGCTTCCAGCACGAAATCGCAATAGTTGTAGCTGGTGATGACCACGGCGAACGTGGTCGCCCGCCCCCGATCGTGACCCGCGGTCGCCGGATCGACTACGGCCTCTTTCGACAAGAGCGGTTCCGTCGGGACATCTTCGCTCATGTTGTCGCTCATTCGTGTACATCCCCGAGATCACTGCCACATGCTGTGACAACGTGTTCAGTGCACTAGTTGCTGGCCTCCCATGCCAGCTTTGCATCATATCCGACCAAAGCTTACATCCACTATCGGGGTGCTCCTCATTCTGCCATTTGCTGGCCGACCGCGTGATCGGGCAGCGGGAGCTATCGGCTAGAATCTGCGGCATGCCATCCTTCCCGCTGACCCTCGCCATCATCACCCATAACGAGGCCGACAACATTGCCCGCTGCCTTGACAGCGTACCGTTCGCGGCTGAAAAACTGGTGATCGACAGCGGCAGCGACGATGACACCGTGTCGATTGCGAAGGCACACGGCGCCCGCGTGGTGCACCAGGACTGGCTCGGTTTCGGTCCGCAGCGCAACTTTGCCACGACGCAATGCGCGCATGACTGGATCCTGGTGCTGGATGCGGATGAATACCTCACACCAGAGCTGGCGGCGGAATTGCAGCAACGCCTGCCTGGACTGATGGCTGGCAGTGCGCCGGCCGCATACCTGCGCCGCAGCACGATTTACATGGGCCGACCGATGCGCTGGTATCGCCCGGCCGTGGGCGAGCGGATGGCGCGCCTTTATCACCGGGACCACGCGCGCTGGAGCGATGCACGGGTGCACGAATCGCTGCGCTTCGACGGTGTTGCCCCCACGCTGCAAGCCGCATTCAACCACGTCAACAACCCCACCCTGCCGCACAAGCAACTGAAGGTGCTGCGCTATGCCGAACTGAAATGCCGCGACTGGCTGGACAAAGGCAAGCCAGTGCGGATGTGGCAGGCACCATTCGTGTTTGTGCTGGCGTTCCTCAAGGATTATCTGTTCCGGCTCGCCTTCATGGATGGCTGGCGCGGTTTCATGATGGCGCAAACCGCCGCCAGCTACGCACTGTACAAGCGCATGCGCTATTACGAGATGGTCAACAACCCGGAGTCGGTGTCGCGCGCGGCGCACATCCTCACCCAACACGGCATCGATCGCTGATGAGCAGCAAGAAGCCCGATTCAGTCAAGCACTATCTGCTGTACGGTTCGGAGCGCTACGCGCTGGCAATCCTGCGTCCATTGCAGGATGCGATCCGTGCCCGTGGCGATGAGGCGGCGTGGTTCTTTGATGGCCCCGGGGCGGAGGACCTGGTCGAAGGCGAACGCCTGCTCACGGTCGCCGAGGTGCGCGCGTGGAAGCCGATTGCCGTGATCACCTCCAGCAATGCGGTGCCGCATTTCTTTCCCGGGGTGAAGGTCGAGACCTTCCACGGTTTCGACGCCGGCAAGCCCCGGCACATCTACGTGCGCGGCTTTTTCGACCTGTATTGCACCACCGGCCCGCGTGACACTGCCAAGTTCACGGAAATCGCCGATCGCGTCGGCCATTTTTCCGTGATCGAAACCGGCTTTCCCAAGCTCGACCCCTTCATGAAGGAGATCAGCGGCCCGCTCCCGCCCGTGCGCCAGCCACCGGTGATCCTGTACCACTCCACCTTTTCACCATCGTGGAGCGCCGCCGAAGCGCTGTACGAGGAAGTGAAGCGCTTGTCGCGCGACGGTCGCTGGCGCTGGATCGTCACCTTCCATCCGAAGATGAACCCGCAGACGACGGCGAAGTTCAAGGCACTGCAGAACGAGTACCTCACCTTCGCCGAAAACGACAACATCCTCGAACTGTTCCCGCAGGTCGACCTGATGTGCTCGGATACCTCGTCCGCACTCAGCGAGTTCCTGCTCACTGGCAAGCCTGTGGTGACGTACAAGAATCGCCGGCCCGGCCCGCAGTTGATCGACATCGACGATCCGGCGCAGTTCGAGCCGGCGATCGAGCGCGCACTGGCGCGACCAGCGGAGCTGCTGCAGGCAATCCGCGAGTTTGCCGACACGCTCCATCCGTACCGTGACGGCCGTTCGAGCGAACGCGTGCTCGACGCGATCGACACCTTCATCGCCGCCGGCGCGGAAAACCGCAAGCGCAAGCCGCTGAACCTGTGGCGCAAACTGAAGATCCGCCGCCGCATCGGCTACTGGGGCCCGGCCTGACGCATCAGTCGCCGGCTCCATCGCCTTGCCCATACATCACGCAAGCTAGAATCACCCCAATTCGCCAAGAGCCAGCCACGTGTCAGTCAGCGCCTATAGCCGTTCCGAACACCTGCGCGCCACATGGCCATGGCTGCCGCTGTGGGTACTCGTGGCCCTGCTGGCGATCTTCTCGCACGGCCCGATGCCGCTGTACTCCACCCGCACGCTGGCGGTGGCGTGGGAGATGTGGGCGCACGGCCACTGGCTGGTACCGCATATCAACGGCCAGCCCTACAGCGAGAAGGCGCCGCTGCTGTTCTGGCTGATCCATGCCGGCTGGTTCGTATTTGGTGTCAGCGACATCTGGCCGCGTGTGCTCGAGGTGCTGATCGGCGGCACGCAACTGATCCTGATCTCGATGCTCGCGCGCCGGCTGTTTCCGAGCCGCCCATGGATGGCCAAGGCGGCACCCTGGATGTTGCTGGCACTGGCCTACGCGTTTCTGTTCGGCCTGCAGATCATGTACGACGTGCTGCTGGCGGTGTGGACGCTGGCCGCCCTGCTGTGCCTGACACCGAAGATGCACCGGGCCGAACCGCGCTGGCTGCTGTTCGGCCTGTGCATCGGCCTGGGCCTGCTGACGAAAGGTCCGGTGATGCTGCTGCACGTCGTGTTCCCGTGGCTGCTCGGGCCGCTGTGGAACGACTGGGCACGCCAGCATCGCGCCCGCTGGTACGGCGGCGGCGTGCTTTCCATCCTGCTTGGCGGCGTGATATTGCTGGCGTGGGCGCTGCCAGCCGGATTTTCGGGCGGCGAAGCCTATCGGCAACGGCTGTTCTTCACCCAGACCGCCGGTCGCGTGGTCGACAAGCTGTCCAAGGGCAAGGATCTGCAGAACCATGCCGAGCCGTTCTGGTTCTACCTGCAGTGGCTGCCGTTGCTGCTGTTTCCGTTCAGCGGCTGGCCGCGGGTATGGGTCGCCCTGGCCAGCCTGCGCCGGCCGCTGGAGCCAGGACTGCGTTTTGCCTTGTGCTGGCTGTTGCCCAGCTTCATCGTGTTCTCGCTGATCAGCGGCAAGCAACTGTATTACCCATTGCCGGAATTCGGCGGCATCGTGTTGCTGATGGCCGGCGCGATTGCCGTGCTGCGCGAACAGCGCCAGGCGCTCGCTGAAAACGCCTGGTTCGGCACCTGGCCGCTGGGTGTGGGTGGCATCGTGTTCGGACTGCTGTTGCTTGCATTGCCGATGCTGGTGGCCAGCAACCATCTGCATGGCGAATGGCCGGATGCCGCCGCACCGTACAGCCGCTATTTCAGTGTGGTGTTCCTGCTGCTCGGGGGCCTGCTCTTGTTGCGCGGCCGGGGTGAGCTGCGCCGGCTGGCGGTGGCCGGACTGGTCGGTGCACTTACCCTCAATACCCTGTTCACCCTGACCCTGTGGTCGCGCTACGACCTGCGCCCGACCGCCCAGTTACTCGGCGGCGCCGGACAGGCGCAGCGGCCGATCGGCTACCTGGGCAATTACGAGGGCGAGTTCCATTTCGACGCAAGGCTGACCCAGCCGATTACCGAGCTGTTCGGGGACCAGGCCTTGCAGGATTTCGCCCGCGCCCATCCGGACGGATTGATCGTGGTGCATCCGGGGAAACTCGACGCCAACGATCTGCGTTACGCGTTGCTGGTGCAGCCGTTCCGCTCGTCGTGGCTGGTGGTCTGGCCGGCCACCGCGCTGGCCGACCTGCACGCTGGCGTGGCCCCGCCGGAGCCGGCGCAACCGACCCAGGTCTACCCGGCGGCCGACGCCTCACGCTACCGCACCCAGCCATGAATGCGGCACTGATCGCCAGTCTGCGCGGTCAGTGCGGCGGTCCACGCGATGGGGCGCTGCTTCGCTTTTCGCTGGGCAACGCCTTGCTGGGCGATGGCGAGATCGACGCCGCGATCGATGAACTGCAACGCGCCGTGACCTTCGACCCGACCTACTCGGCGGCGTGGAAGCTGCTCGGCAAGGCCCGCCTGGAAGCCGGCCAGTTACAGGCTGCCGCCACGGCCTGGCGCAGCGGCATCGCCGCCGCCGCGCAACGCGGCGACAAGCAGGCCGAAAAGGAAATGACTGTATTTCTGCGCCGACTGGACAGGGAACATCCGTAACCAGAGAGCCTGGGGTGTCTACTCCTGCTCCCGATCGTACGGGCTGATCAGCCCAATGGCCGAATAGCGCTTGTATTGCCACTGGTATTGCGCAAAGGCCAGCTCGACACAGTCCTGCACGCCCCTGTTCAACGCAGCGCAAGCGATGGCAGGCTCGGCATCGGTCAGTCGCTCCGGCGCCGGCAGCAAGTGGATGCGGTAGCCGGCGCCGCGCGGCAGGCGTTCGGCAAACGCAAACAACACGGTCGCGCCCGTACGCGCGGCCAGCCGCGGCAGCAATACCATGGTCAGCGCCGGACGATCGAAGAAAGGTGCGAACTCGCCTTCGCCGGCACGCGGCTTCTGGTCCGGCAGAATGCCGACCGTGCCACCGGCCGCCAGGCGCTTGTACAAGGTACGCACGCCGGCGCCGTCGGCACGTACCTGCTCCGGCGCCAGCGCGCCACGCACCTTGCGCAGCAGCTGCTCGACCGCGGCGATCCGCGGCGGCCGATACAGGATCGCCATCGGCGTCTTGCGACACAGCCAGTAGTTCAGCAGCTCCCAACAACCCAGGTGCGGCGCCGCGATGATCACGCCCTTGCCGGCAGCCAGTGCGGCATCCAGCAGGGCTTCGCCGTGCACCTCGCGCACCAGGGCCAGCGCGCGTTCCGCGCCAGCGCCCCAGACCTTGACGATCTCACTGACCGACTTGCCGCTCTCGATCACCACCTCGCGCAGCAACACCGCCTGTGCCGAATCATCCAGCGATGGCCGCGCGATGCGCAGGTTCACTGCCGTGTTCTGCACCATCTGACCGCGCTGCCACAGCAGCAGGCGACCCAACCCGCCGCCGATGGCGTGCAGCGCACGCAGGGGCAATAGCGCCAGCAGGCGCAGCAGCAGATAGAGGAAGTAGATGTCGGCACGCATCCGGACAGTTTACGGGAGTCGCTCGGCCACACCGAGGATGGTTGCGCCGTATGCTGCGTGCCCAAAGCATCTTTCACCACCCCCGGCCGCACCGTAAGCTAGCCGCATCATACTCACCGTGCCGCCATGATTGCCCTGATCCAGCGAGTCCTTTCCGCCCGCGTCGATGTCGGCGAGGAAACCGTCGGCGCCATCGGTCCGGGCCTGCTGGCGCTGGTGGCAGTGCAGCCGGACGACGGCGAGACCCAGGCCAGACGCATGCTGGAACGCCTGCTCGGCTACCGCGTGTTTGCCGACGACGCAGGCCGGATGAACCGCTCGCTCGCCGACACCGGCGGTGGCCTGCTGCTGGTCAGCCAGTTCACCCTGGCCGCCGACACCCGTTCCGGCATGCGCCCCAGTTTCACCCGCGCCGCGCCGCCCGAGCATGGTCGGCGCTGGTTCGAACGCCTGCTGGAGCTGGCACGCGTCGCGCATCAAGGGGTGGAAACCGGACGCTTCGGTGCCCATATGGTGATCCAGCTGGTGAACGACGGCCCGGTAACTTTCTGGCTCGACACCGGCTAAGGCAGGCAGGTGCGAAGCATGCGCAGCCTGCAGTCGGCAAAAACAGCGCAAAGCCGCGATTTGGCGTGATTTTTGCGTGGCTTGCTGGAACTTTTTCTCACTTGAAAACTGGTCAAAAAAGCAGCACATCGCTATAATGTCCGGTTCTTGAACCCTGCGGCGGTCGGTTAATTAATGAACAGCAAAGCTCCCCACGAGCAACAGTCCGAAATCAAGGCGCTCATCTCCAAGGGTCTGGAGCAGGGCTACCTGACCTACGCCGAGATCAATGACCACCTGCCCGACGACATCGTCGATCCGGAGCAGATCGAAGACATCATGGCGGTGCTCAAGGGCGTCGGCATTGAAGTGCATGACGCTGCACCCGACACCGACACCATCGCCGATGGCGCGGCACCCGGCAGCACCTCCGGTGACGATGATGCCGCCGCCGAAGAAGCCGTGGCTCTGCTGTCCGCCGTGGACGCCGAAGTCGGCCGCACCACCGATCCGGTGCGCATGTACATGCGCGAGATGGGCACGGTCGAGCTGTTGACCCGCGAGGGCGAAATCGCCATCGCCAAGCGCATCGAGGAAGGCCTCGGCCAGGTGCAGACCGCACTGGCCAGCTTCCCGCTGACGATCGAGTTGCTGTTGGAGGAGTACGACCAGCACCTGGACGGCAAGCGCCGCCTCAGCGAAATCCTGGCCGGCTTCCTCGACCTGGAAGAAGCCGCCGACCTCGCCCGCAAGGAAAAGGAAGCCGCCGCCTTGCTGGCACCGGAACCGGAAGTCAGCGAAGACGACGCCGACACCGATGACGACGAGACCACCACCGAGGACGAGGAAGAAGCCGGCCCCAGCGGTCCCGACCCGGAAGAGGTCAAGCGCCGCATGGAGCTGCTGCGCGATCATTACAGCAAGTTCCAGAAGGCCGCGCCGAAGGCCGCCAGCATCACCGACAAGAAGATCGTCAAGCTGCGCGACCAGATGGCCGAGGAGTTCCTCAAGCTCAAGCTGCCGTCAGCGCTGATCGACGGCTTCGTGCGCAAGCTGCGTGAAGTGGTCAACGACATCCGTCACCACGAGCGCGTGCTGATGGACATCTTCGTCAAGCAGGTGAAGATGCCCAAGGCCGAGTTCATCAAGACCTTCCCCAGCAACGAGGGCAACCTCGAGTGGGCGGCCGAACTGGGCCGCAAGCGCCAGAAATGGTCGCCGAACATCAAGACCCACCGCGAGGCGATCGACGCCGAGCAGGAAAAGCTCGCCACCATCGAGCGCAAGCTGTTCCTGCCGCTGATCGACATCAAGGACATCAACCGCGCCATGGCCAGTGGCGAGGCGAAGGCCCGCCGCGCCAAGAAGGAAATGGTCGAGGCCAACCTGCGCCTGGTGATCTCGATCGCCAAGAAGTACACCAACCGCGGCCTGCAGTTCCTCGACCTGATCCAGGAGGGCAACATCGGCCTGATGAAGGCGGTCGACAAGTTCGAATACCGCCGCGGCTACAAGTTCTCGACCTATGCCACCTGGTGGATCCGCCAGGCGATCACCCGCTCGATCGCCGACCAGGCACGCACCATCCGCATCCCGGTGCACATGATCGAGACGATCAACAAGCTCAACCGCATTTCGCGCCAGATGCTCCAGCAGTTCGGCCGCGAGGCCACGCCGGAAGAACTGGCCAAGGAAATGGAGATGCCCGAGGACAAGATCCGCAAGGTGCTGAAGATCGCCAAGGAACCGATCTCGATGGAGACCCCGATCGGCGACGACGAGGATTCCCATCTCGGCGACTTCATCGAGGACGGCAACGCCAGCTCGCCGATCGACTCGGCCACCGAGACCGGCCTGATGGAAACCGTGCGCGACGTGCTCGCCGGCCTGACGCCGCGTGAGGCCAAGGTGCTGCGCATGCGCTTCGGCATCGACATGAACACCGATCACACGCTGGAAGAAGTCGGCAAGCAGTTCGACGTCACCCGCGAGCGCATCCGCCAGATCGAAGCCAAGGCCCTGCGCAAGCTGCGTCACCCGAGCCGTTCGGAGCAGCTGCGTTCGTTCCTCGACGTCGACTGATCCGGCTGGGCAAACCCCGCCAGCGGCCAGACGAAGAAGCCCTGCCAACAGCGGGGCTTCTTCGTTTCATGACGGTGGATTCAACCGGGCGGGATCAGCCCATGTCGAAGAAGAACTGCTCCAGCGCGATCTTGCCGGCGCGCACCTGGTACACGCAGATCTCGCTCATGTTCATGCGGCCGCGGCCCTTCATGGTCACGTCCATCGCCATGGCGACACTGAACCAGTTACCCGCGATCACCGGCTCGCTCACGCTGCCACCATGCACGGCCTCGATCGATGCACTGAACTGGCGCCCCTTCTCCAGGATCGCCGGCAACCCCTCCACATTGCCCAGCGCACCGGGTGGCAACCCTTCCGGCTCGATGCTCACGGCATCCTCGGCATACAGCTCGCGCTGCGCTTCTTCGTACTTGCCCTCGCGGCACAGTTCAACCAGCCGCTTCGCAATCGCTTCGGTATTCATGCGCATTCTCCAGGTTGTGGAAATCCCAAGCGTACGCCCACGAACGTGACAGCATGATGCAGGCGACCCATCCCGCGGCAGTCTCCTGTTCCCGGACAAATGCCACCACCGTCTTCCACCGCAACGGCATGGAAGCGGCGCGCTTCCATCAGCCTCTCCGGCATCGTGTGCAAGGCACTGCTACGGTAAACTTCCTCCCCTGTGCGGGCCTATAGCTCAATGGTTAGAGCAGAGGACTCATAATCCTTTGGTTCCAGGTTCGAGTCCTGGTGGGCCCACCATCTAGCCATCCAACGGCGTCTGTTGCGCGGTTAACCATAGTTTGGCCGCTTTGGCCAATCTATGAGATTCAATCGCAAAGTTCGGCCACCTTGGCCGATTCGCTGCGGCTAGACCAACGTCCGGGCAAGGTTTTTCTCGGCCCGAACGACAACTTTCGACCCAAAGCCAACATCTGCTGCGCAGATTTGGACGCCCGGAGGCTGAAGTCCATCTCGTCGCGTTGGGAAATACCGGGCAATTCAGGCTCGCGTCTGAACTGACTACAGAAGGTCAGAGGCGAGGCGAACAATCTCTCGGGTATCTGCAACATTTGCATGATCGATCATCGCGATCTTCTTCCCAATCCCATTGAGAGACGTGCCCACCATCACTCCCTTGGTGTTCTCAACGTCGATCCAGTAGCGATCGTGAAAATCCTCCGTGACCACATCGTTGATCTGGATGCCGGGAACTACCGTGGAAAAGACGTTGTGCATCCCCGATCGCATGCTCGCTCTCTTGCCATGAGTGATGAGCGTGACCCTTTCTAGCTTGCTGGACATCGACCTGACGATTTTCTCAAGCAACAGCAAGCACTCAGGCTTGTTGTCATAGAAAAAGGCATCAATGATGAGGAGGTGCTTTACCCCGTCCAACTTGCTCATGATCCCGAGGACGACTGCCTCGATCTCGTCGGTTGTGAAGCCCGGATGCATGATCGCATCACAGGTCATGTGGTTATAGAAGAGCGACGACAAGCCGTGCTCGATGATGTGCTGCTGGATGTGCGGGCGAAGCGCCCCCAGCGACAGACGGTAGACGCCAAAGTCCCGGCTTAGTTCGCTCTCATAAAACCGCTTGAAGAAATGGCTGATGTCTTCGCCATCCTTGAGGTTCTTGATGCCTACAACAGAGGAGTCGGGCAGGGATGCTTTGAGTTTATCCATGCGCGAATGGTACCGCTCGACTCGCCACGCTTGCCAAAATGCCGCTTCCCGCCAATGGCGGCTCCTGGCCGATTGCGGTCTTCTGACGGAGTCGTACCCGCGGATGGCACTTATCGGCGTGACCATCGAGACACGTCGAAAATCATAGGTACCCCGCGGCCCGACCTCTCAATAGCATGGTCCTCTCACTCTTTTTAAGCCCCGACGTTTCGCTGAGTGCTTTTATCCTCAAGTGCGTCTTCAGCACTTCGGACACCAAGAGCCTTGCAACATGTTCCTTCACCTCGAAGCTCGCGTGGAGGTAATCCACGAGCTCATCCTGACTGCGGAACTCGCCCCCGAGATAGCGAAGAAATGCACGACCATGAGTGAGCTCTGCTTTCGCCTGCCGCTTCCTGCTCTTGTTAGCCTGACTTACCTGCGCCGCATATTCCTCTTTGTACACCTTGCAAAGAACTGGCTCTCGGTAGCCCAGAAAACCCTTGGAAACACCCAGAGATTGCGCGAATGCAGCGAAGGAAATCAGCGGTTTTTCCGGGTACGCAGAGATCGCTTCGATCAGACGCATGCGGGCGTGCTCGACCACCTCTAGGGTGCGACGTGGCTTGATGCCCTGAGGAAGGGGGTGGCTATCAATCAGTAGCCGACCAGCCGCATTTGCTGCGCCGTAGGGGTCGGCCAACACGTCGGGCAGCTTGACGCCAGCAACATGACAACGCTTTAGCATGGTCGACAGTGTGGGTCTCGCCAGTTTGCGCCACGTCCTCGACGCCGATCGAATGGAGGCCCCTCTTTCGTAGGCAACAAGGGGGCCGGCAAATGACCGAAGCTCTTCACAAAAGATTGAAAACGCCTTGGGCACGGTTGCGCAAAGTGACCCATCAGCGATGGCCTCAATCAGCGCCCTGCAGTCGCTTTCGCCGAAAGGCGGGCGTGTAGCTCTAGTCCAGGTTTTAGGGTTCTGCACCAGCGACCCGGCACACTTTGCACAGCAAGACATGCCCGCCTTGGGATGGTAGGCAAGTTGATGTTTGCCACAGCGGTGACACGTGTTCTCCAGAGCTACTTGATGTATCGGGCAGCGCTCAACGGCAGCGATAGCCCATAACAACTTGTCGTAGTAAGGCTCGCCGCGCCGATCAGCCCAATACATGCAAGCTGGGCACCATGCTCGGCCCTTTCTTAGCGCTCCGTGCGCAACAGCATCGGCTGCGTTGCGGAGAGGAAGCAGAGTCGTACGATAAAGTTCCGCTTGACGAGCCGCGGCCGAGACAACCCTCACGTAGTTCGCAACGGCATCGCCGTAGCCGCACAAGGGCAAGCGGTTCGCTTTATAGAGGAAGACATCTTTGAGAGCGATGGGCTCACCCGTATCGCACGCCCACCACTCCGCAAGATGCCTGGCCATCGGGATCATTGTTGTGGCATGGACTGCAGCGAACCGATAGAAGAATGAGTGAAATTGCTCGACATCTTCGGTTCCCCAGCCCAGTGGCTGAAGTGAAAAGTAGTTAGTCATCGGCCAACACCGGACGAGAAGGAAGCGTTCGGTTTGGCTTTCGTTTGAAAGGGCGGGAAGGCGATTTCCGAGGCTCCTGCGATTTCGGTGGACCGTTCCCCACAGATCCGGCTAATTCGCCAGTGGCGATACAGGCAAGTGCCTTTTTGCCGGCATCGATGTCTATCTTGACCGCTCCGTGCTCCTTTCTAAGAGGGAACGCGGCGCGCAGGCGCGTACGATCTATGCTGCAAGATCCACTCAGCGAACGCGCGACCCAAAGAATTTTTTCCAGGAGACCAAAGCAGCCGTTTGTTGCCTCCAGGAGCTGCTCTGCCTCATCCAGAAGAAGCGACTCCGGCTTGACCGTGACATGCTTGCTACAAAATTTCAGGATACGGACCCACTCCGCCAGATCGTCGTTGTTTGCTGCGTAAGGCGCGAGCTCGACACAAACCAGACGGCCGGCGAAGTGTGCGGAGTCAAAGAGCCCTCTGTAAGCAAGCTCGTAACCACCCACCAATACGAGCGTCCGATCGATGGCGCCGATGCATTTGATTGACTGAATGACATTCGCTCGGAGACCAATATTGTTTGTATGGGTCAGGTGGTGGGCCTCGTCGAGCATGACGTACATCGTCGAACGGGCAGCAAGCGCGGCTTCTAGAGCGACCCTCATGGAACCCTCGTCTCTACCACGGGAAGGCCGGTAGTGCTTCAACTCGTCGAATTCCCCAATGTGCTCGTAAATGGGATGCCGGAGCGCCTTGAGGAGTTTCAAGTTCAGATGTTTTGTTGAGATACGTCCGTCTTGGCTCGTCGCCACAACCAGCGACACTAAGGGCATGGCTCCGGGCTCCTCGGTTCGGAGTTCCTGGTTGAGCGTTCTGACAAGTTGCTCGAATATGAGTGACTTTCCGACCTGCGTTGGTCCCACTAAAGCGAGTACTTTCCCGCCTGGTGAACCTCTCACGAGCTCGGTGAATTGGTGTCGGGCGTTCACGAAATGGCGATGCTGGAGTGGTGCAGGAAAGAGCATGGGTTTCATGCCGGCTCCTCATCCATCATCAAGTCATCGACGTCATCCATGCATTGCGAAGTGCGCTCGCCCCTCGCCTTCGGTGAAGCATGAGACGCACCTGTCGCTTTTCTCTTCCCGGCATGGGCGCTACCTATCCCAACTAGAGAATGGAGTGCTGACCTCTTCTCCTCATAGGCTGCCAGCTCAGCATCTCGGGCAAGTGAGGCGGCTAAGCTTCTGAGCTCGTGGTGTTCAGCGGTTCGCCAAATGACCTCCGTGGTGGGGCGCGCGTCATTGATTGCGGCCGACGTGCTTCGACAGACGTGCCACAGACCCGCAAGACACACATAAGCTATGGAACTGTCGAAGGGCTCAATCCTTACTTGAACGTGCTTTTTTGGCCCCCTGTAATCGTAGAGAGCTGGGCTGCCGTACCATGTCCCGTAAACCCTGATACCTCGGCTTGCAACGAGTTGGTAGCAGTTTGCTGGCGCATCTACGGCGCTTTGTATGAGAAACCTGGTGTCGAGGAGGATTCTTCGACCGCTGAACGGAAAAGCAGCGTCACACTTGGCCCGCATGCTCAAGCGTGACTCGATAGCATCAGGTTTAGGCTCGTGGTTGTATCCCCTGAAGGTATATGCGTCCAGAAGGTCGATGAGCTCGTGAAACTTGAGACGCGCTCGCTTGGACGCACTGAGCTTTCCGGACATCTTGCGTGCATGGGCAACTCCTGGGATGAAGCCCGGCAGGCCCCTTGCGAAGTTCTCTTTGAATGCCCCAAAAAGGCGCTCAATTTCCTTGCCGAACCGCGGATCTTCAGGCGGCCTCTGGATCCGTGTCACGGAAAGGCTGGCAAGCAGGGTGGTGAAATGAACGCTATCGAGTTCTGGACCGCCATCGACAACGAGAATTTCCGGCAGCCGCCCATGCCGCGCGACGCAGTCTCTAATGACCATCGCGCAAGAATTTCTGCATGGGGCCTTGTAAGAAAGCCACAACCCCAGGACTTCGCCACTATAGGCGTCGACCATGCCGGTCAACCACGCTCTTTTAGTAATTGGCTTGTCCTTTGCGTGCCCCAGTAGCAAGGCGACGTCGACGTTGTAATGATCTATGTGGGCAATTGAAAAGGCCCTCGTCGGGAGAAGCGTCCGACGGAGGGGATCGATAGATGAAGCAGCGGCGTTACCGGCGCGGCGTCCACCACGCCTTCGCGCGAGATCTGCGTGGCCTCCGTAGTACCGGTAGTGACGGTGAAAGGTCGAGCCTGCAATCGGGCGATCATGATCTTTGATGGAAGAGTTTCGGTAGCGGGAGCAGTACTCCAGGTAGCCGTTGGATGGCGTGGAAAGGTTCGGATCTCCCTTGGTCGCCTCGATGACCTCGTCTAGTAGCTTTTTGTGTTCGACTGAGATCCGAGATCTTCGGTTGCCGCAGCGATCCCAACGAGGAAATAGTGCGCACGGATCACCGCCATGCTCCCGGAGCGTCCTCTTGTATCTGCGCTTCGTTCGCGCTGACTTTTGCGCGAGGCCATCGACCTGATCGATCAGGCCGCACGCTGCGTACCGGGCCGCCACCTCTCCAATGTGCTTTGGATGTGGTGCGTGCTCGGTTGAGACTGATCCTTGAGTGGCGATCGCGTCCTTGAATCGAAAACCCGTATTGCTGAGGAGACTAGGCAACGATGGGTCATGCGAAACCCAGACATCCCTCGGGGAGCTGAGCAGACAATGATCTAGATCAGCATAAATTGCCCCTCGGTCGAGAAGCTGAAACATCGCCGTGCTGTCTTCGATGTGTAGGCGGTCCAGTACCTGACCGATCTGGATGAGATCCGCACTTTGAACCATGTTCGCGATGCGCTCCCGAAGGCGCGCAAGACGGGGAGTGTCATCAAAAGAACGAACAGCTATCAGCGTTCGCAAGTTGTCTGCACGTACTGCGGAGGTCGCGCTATTCGCAATGACGCGATGTTGGATGCCCAATCTTTCAAAGTAGGCCCGTGCCGGCGCATAGACGATCTTTCCGGACTCCTCATACCAATCAGCCTTCCTCTGTCTACAGTTGGACTCGATCGCTTCATCTGCCTTGACTTCATAGACTGCGACATGATCTTCGTGGACAACCAAGAAGTCGGGTGTGTGGGTAGTCCGAGTTCTAACCCCTGCTTTGTTGGTGATGAGGAGCGGAACACCTTGGGGTTGGTCATAGATGGCGATGACATCCCCTCGCCGCAACATCTCCAGCAGGAAGAAGTATTCCCCCGATCCGGATTCCATCTGAAGCACGACGCCCAGATGAGGAATGGGTATGTCGCCGACCAGATTGCGGACACGGTGCTCGCCCACCGAGCGGCTGGGAGGAGATGACGCCACAGACATCACATAGGCCTCGCCTTCTTCCGCTAGCGCCATGCGGCCTATGTGATCGCGTAGCGCTTCAAGGCTCGATGACGAGAAATGTGTGTTCGATACAAAGTTATGCTGTTGCACTGACACGTCGATCAAGTTCATCTTCAGGTCCTCGCTGCGGCGCCAAGTAGGGCGCTCGATCGAATACACGAAGTCACAGTTGCGACATGCCCGTCATACTCGTTGCTGACAAAAGTCGCGCTGGGCCGCCTCTCACCGAATTTCGAGAAAGGGGCTTGACTTCGAGGGGATTGACTTCGATGGACTAGGCTCTGAAGATTAGACGAGCGGTTGCTGCAAGTACCCGCCAAATCGAGGAGCTCCGCATGTCAGTGCGGGGCTCTTCTTGTTTCAGCGCCCGAAATCGTTGGCGCTATCCGCTCATGTCGTTGCCCTCCACTCTGGACGGTCGTGTGACTTGGGACGTGAGCGACGCTTCCAACCACGCCTTGACCACATGGGTGGCTGCAAACCAGCCACGGCGCCCTGGTAGTTGAAACATTTCGATAGGTAGACGGCCAGCCTGTCTGGCCTTGCTGAGCGCTTCACCGGATCGAAACCCCATGAGGCGCGCCGTTTCGGCCGCGCTGAGAATTGGGGAGCGCGGTAAGTACAGCTCTAGACCGACTTGGGGCACGTGGCGCTCGAGCATCGATGCGTCCCTCCGTCCAGTTCTGTCCGGATAGGGCGGCCCTAGCTGGCTCAGCAAAGACCAACCCCGCAATTCAGCGTAGACTGGCACTGACGGCAAACTTTTACAATAACTCATTGATTAGACTGATATATATATCAGTCTAGAATTCTTCATCGATTGAGTCGCAGGCTGCTACAAGCTATACATCTTCTAGATGAAGAGTTTGACGCCGAACTTCTGTCGGGGTGTTCATGAGCTACGTCGAGAGGATGAAAAATCTGCCGCTGGAAGCCATCGAGGCACCTGCGCGCGACGCTGTCGTCGATGCGATCCAGGGCACTCACGCGCTCGGCCTTGCGACGTGCCATAGCGATGGTGGCGGTGCCTACTACCTCTATCCCGACGGCTCGAAGCGTTATCAGACGGAAGCGGATCGCCAGCGCACAGCACGCTACCTTCGTGCAGCACGTTCGCTTAGCGATTACTTTGGGCTAGAAGAGGCTGTTTCGCTTACGAGGCAGAAGGGCACGACAGTCCGCATACCCGACAAGGCCGGCGTCGCCAAGTTACACCCCGATGAACTCTCCGCCATGCTGGATTGGTGGACGGATAGCCCAAAGGAATTGCGCCCAACGCGTCAAATCCTGCAGCGAGTGCTCGCGGTGCTTGAGGATCGACTCGACCCCACCGAGTTGGCAGGACCGCAGCCGCTACCTACTGGCACTCGGCTCTTGATCGACCGGGTGCGAGGCATGTTGCTTTCTTCAGCCGGGTGACCATGCCCACAACCGACTTGATCCTACTAAAACGCGCCCCCCTTTGATGTGTGGCTTACTTCTGTCGCGAGGATCGCTTCCTTCCCGTCGCATTGGACGCGGAGGACCATACAATGAATGGGTAGTCCACTGCCGCGCCAATGGGTATCTTTCGCCGTCACAATATCTACTGACGCGCCAAAGGGTGGGAGCCAGGGTTCCCCTGCCTAAGCGTTTGGGCCTTATTCGGCTAGTGAATATGAAGATCACGGCCGAAGCGGCGTTATATCTAGACGGGCCACATTAAGAGTAAGGCCGTTGAAAAAGGGAATCTCGGTGACGAACGGAAGATGGTGGGAGTTCTACTTTGTCAGGTACGCAATGGGCACCGTAATCGGCGCCCTGGTTGTCACCAACCTCATGCATATCGATCCCGCACTAAACCGAGTGCTTGAGCGACTCTTGGTTGGGCTCGATGGCGGCTCACGTTTCGCTGCGCTTGGCGGCCTTGGCCTTGTCTATTGTTATGTGTCTAGTATTCCGATACTGGTTTTTCATGCTGGTCGCTCGCTTCTTCCAATTGGCGTCCGACCTGTCAAGCGGACCAAATTGCGCAAGCTATACGAAGAAGCACTACCGGCGCTGTTTACGGTCATGGTGTACGCCTTCTCAGCACTGTATGTTTTCGGGGCATTAGAACTGCTGCGTTCGCCGGAGCTTGATAAACGAATCGCAAACTTGAGCTTCTTTGCTTTCATCTTCACCATCATGGTACCCGTTGGCCTAACCTTTTCCTTGATCTTCTTCCGAAACAGGTCGTACCAGTTCTATAAGCAACTTTCTAAAGCAAGGGCGCGCCAAGGTGACGCGGGCGAACTGATTACATCGTATAGACACCTCAGAGAGCATGGCAATTCAATATTCATTGTTGCACTTGAGGCTGTCTTTGGCCTGACGATGCTTAGTGCGTACCGGGTGGCATCAAGTTTAAAGCACGAGCATACAGGCCTGATTTATGCCCCGCAGTTTTACCTTTACGGCGTTATTGCGATGGCTTGGATCTTGCCCGGAGTTGCTGTCTGGCTGTTCGCAACCTTGATTGAGAACGAATTCGTACGGGATCCCATGTGGCCCTAGTGGCCACAACATCCTCGCCGCGAAGACTTTGGCCAACGACAATCGCGAGGCACTCGCGCCTGAAGTTGTCGGCCGCCGCGAGGCTGATGACGCTCATCAGCCCGGCGCATGGCGCCTTCATCCAACTCGCTGTTCGATCTGCATCTGTCAGGACTAGCATCCAGCAGCGCATGCGCTAATACAGTGTATTCTCAGTCATGAGCTGCCATAGCTGCTTACGATCCATCGCCCGCCCATTCAAGATGACTTCGCCGAACGTGTCATCGACGATGCGGCGAGGGCCATCACCTTCATAGACGTGCACGTGGATGCCGTGCTCCTGGGGACGGTCCGCGGTCCATAGGACTGACGGAGTCGATGACCACATATCAAAGTGGTGATCAGCATATTCGTCGAGATTGAGCTGCCGGTCCGGCGTTACATAGGTGTTGCTGTTGTTGAACTGGTCGTGGAGCGGCTTGAGGGGCGTTGAGACGATTTTCTCGCCACTCCAAATGCTGTCGTTGCCGCAGTTTCCGCAAAAGTGCTTGGCATGCGGAGTACGTGCAAAGCTCCCAAGATCGAGGTGAGGATATCCACACTTCTTGCAGGTGACGCAGGACGTTTCATACCCCAATTCGAGGGAACGAACGAATTCGAACGCAGCAGGCGGCGTTACTTGGATCAACGTTATGTCAGTACTCGCGAAAAGACCAGCGTCCTGGTTGTACGAACACACGATCGCATCAAAGTCCCGATCCAGCACCTTCTTGTCAGCACCCGAGAATCGCTTATGCACGTGAATCTTCGGCGCGCGCTTCACAATTGGTCTACTAGAGATCGCCGGCGGCAATGAGCACCAGAT
Organism: Rhodanobacter koreensis; assembly: GCF_054782855.1. Classification (NCBI taxonomy): domain Bacteria; kingdom Pseudomonadati; phylum Pseudomonadota; class Gammaproteobacteria; order Lysobacterales; family Rhodanobacteraceae; genus Rhodanobacter; species Rhodanobacter koreensis. The sequence continues at coordinate 949,258 of NZ_BAAGRR010000001.1, forward strand.
TCCTATTTCTTCGTATTCGTTGAACTCGACTTCGAGAGGATCGACGACGTAGCTCATTTCCATCAAGTGGTTGCTGCATAGCACCTCACCCGATTCTGGCAGGGCCGCAATGTCAGCCTTCGTGCCCCAGTGAATCTGGTGTGTCTTACAGTACCAACGTTGGGCTCCGTTCCTGAATTTCCCACACGGCACGATATGGCACGGGAGTACCGCGTCGGTCCCGAACTTGCCGTCGAAGTGGCCGAAGACCTCCTCAGAGCTAACGGCTATGTTGCCGATGGTTCTTCCCGGTGCCCAGCAAACAGCGGCCGCAGCGGAGTATTGCTCATGCTCAAATTCGACTTCATCTTCGTCGCCGTGCTTGCGAATGAACTCCTTCCTCGCCATCCCCGTACCGGGATTCGACCATTCACATTCCCAGACCTCTACACGGCCGGTGTCTCTGTTTAGCTTGCGCGAATAGAACATATAAAATCCCAAAACTTGAAATGGCGATGCCTAGTCGAGCCGAGAAGCCTAGCAGGCTGTTGACAATGCTAGTGAACTGGGTGACTTGCCTCTCGGCACCCACTTCTCCCTCGGCTTGGTCACTGAGTCCTCTCCCCTAAAGTTGTAAGCCCTTGCTAATTCGCTGACCCTGGCTATCTCACTGCATCGCGAAGTCAGTGCTTACAGGGGCGGCCCCGCCTCGCCCTGGTTCAGGCACCGGTTGTGTGTGCTTGTCGAGATATACCCCCTCCGTGGGCGCCGAGCGGTTCTGCCCCGTTCCTGCGTACCGCAATGGTCAAATTTCTACCTGTTGTCAATCAATAAGCTAGGCTTAGGCATTCTCACGCGGTAAAGCGGAGGAGCGCAGACAGGGGGCGCATGATGGCGGAGACACGAAGGACTTACAGCGCAGCGGACGAAAACGCCTTCACGACTGAGGTAGATGGCAAGTGCCCGCTTTGCGGAAAAATGCTTTTTTACAAGAAGGGCAAAAGTCACTTCAAGGGATACGAAATTGCACATATCTATCCCCTCAACGCCAAGCCACAAGAAATCCTTGAGCTAAAGGATGAGGAACGCCTTAGTCCCGACCTAAACGCATTCGAGAATCTGATTGCGCTCTGCGTCGCGTGTCACAACCAATTCGATAAACCACGTGAAGCGGCCGAGTACAGGCGCCTAATTGCGATCAAGACGTCGTTAATTCGACGGGCGGAACAGCAGCAAATCCAGACCCAATATCAACTTCAAGAAGATATTGGTCGCGTGATTGAAGGCCTCGACTCACTTACCGTGCTTTTACCCAACGCCGCCTTGAACTACGACCCGAAAAAAATTGATGACAAGCTAGATTTAGGCATGCCTCTCTCCACCAAGAACAAAATCAAGCACAACGTTTCTGACTACTACCAATACGTCCGTTTGCGTTTTGAAGAGATGGAACGCGAAACGCCGAACCTGTCGGAACTCATTTCTATCCAGGTCAAAGCCTTTTACACACAACAAAAGACGCTGCAACTATCGCAACACGTTATATTCACGAATGTTGTTAATTGGTTCGTCGCCAAGACCAAGCCCAAGACACTCGAAGCTGCGGAGATAGTGGCTTCCTATTTTGTGCAAAATTGCGAGGTTTTCGAATGATCACGCCAAATAAAGTCGTTGCATTGGGAGAGTCCGCGTTGGGGCTTTCACGGGTAGTGCTCGAGCAGGCACCAGGAGCTGACTCCATCTTGGATCTTCAACATCTTACCTCCAAGCATTTCGAGAGTATCGATCAGTTCCTGCTGACCATCGATCTCCTGTTTGTTTTGGGAAAAATTAGCGTCGATTTCACCACTGGGAAAATTTCCCATGCTGGTTGAGATTCGAGCCGACGTCTTTCGCCAAGGACCGGTGGTATTCCAAGAGGGTCTAAACGTCATTCTAGGTGACGAGAATGCAACGAATTCGATTGGAAAATCCACCTTACTGATGATCGTCGATTTTGCTTTTGGCGGGAATTCCTTACTCGATCATAATAAGGATTTGGTGGTAGAATTAGAACATCACTATTACTTTTTTACCTTTAATTTCGAAGACGAAAAATATCGATTCAGGCGCGGAACTAACGATCCCGAGCTAGTTTATCGCTGCACGGCAGATTTTACGCCCGAAGGTGCGATGACCGTCGAGGACTACACGGCCTTTTTGAAGGCGAGCTACGCTATTGGATTGGAAGACCTTTCTTTTCGCTCGCTGGTTGGGCTGTACATGCGGGTCTGGGGAAAAGAGAACCTGGACGTACATCGCCCTTTGCATGTTGTTCCTAATCAGGCGGCTTCTGAGTGCGTCAATAACTTGCTGAAGACTTTTGGCAGATATGATGAGATTCGGGAACTTACTATTGAGTTGGCTCGAAAGAACGACGAGCGCGACGCACTTCAGAAAGCCTTTCGAAAGCAAATTGTCCCAAAGATTGGGAAAAGAGAGCATAAGGCGAATGCTGAGCGAATTGCTCAGATGGAGCTGGAAATTGAAGAAATAAAAGAAAATCTGGCGAAATTTGCAACGAATATCGGAGAACTGGCCAATCGCGAGGTTCTTGAGCTAAAAATCCAAAAGGATAAGCTTCTCGCAAGCAAGTTGATCTTAGAAAGCAAGCTGGCTCGGATCAAAGGCAACTTGCAAAACAACAGACATGTTAAGAGTGCAAGCTTTGAAGGCTTGGTCAAGTTTTTCCCCTCAATCAACCAGGAAAGATTAGCCGAGGTCGAGGAGTTTCATAGCAAACTTGTTGGGCTACTTCGCTCTGAGTTGAAGGCCGCGGAAAAAGAGTTGCAGGCACAGATGGAGAGAGTTGCCACAGGAATATCTGAGATTGATTCTCGCCTTGGAGATGTACTGAAAGCAATTGATCAGCCTGCGCTGGTTGTGGATCGGGTCTACAACCTTGCCAACAAGTTAAGCACAGCGAGGCACGAAAATAATCTGTTTGACACTGCCGAGAAGTTCAAAGACGAAGTGAAAGAGCTTAAAGATCGCCTCTCGGCCGGCAAGCAAAAGGTGCTCGATTTGGTACAGAGACAGGTCAACGACGAGCTACGACGGATCGTATCCCTAGTATTCGGTCCCGAGCGAAAGAGTCCGCGGCTAGAACTCCGGGAGAATAGCTACACATTTGAGGTTTACGAGGACACTGGCACCGGAACCGCTTATGCCGGCTTGGTTATATTCGACCTGGCAGTGTTTTTGCTGACCGCCCTTCCTGCGATCGCTCACGATTCCATTCTTTACAAAAATATTGAGAACGACTCGGTGGCTAAGCTATTCAAGATGTACGCAGGAACGAAGAAACAATCCTTTGTTGCGATTGATGAGATAGCCAAGTACGGAAAGGACACCGTTGATCTGCTCATGGCGAGATGTGTCTTGCAGTTGAGCAATGATTCGGTTCTCTATGTCAAAGACTGGAGAAAGAAATAGGCCATAGTCGATCGCGTTGCTCACTCTGGGTTCCCGGAACCTAGAGGGCTGACAGGTTCAAGTTTGAAAGGAGCAACCTCCATCCGTGATGGCGCTTGCCGATAGCGCATGGCAACCAGGACAGGGACAAATTTGTGCTCAAACAGTACTACCTCGCGTATGGATCTAATCTCCACCCTTATCGCCTTGAGGCGCGAACTCCGTCGGCGAAGGCTGTTGCCTTGATCAAGTTGGCCGGTCAGCGGCTAACGTTCCACAAGCAAAGCAAGGACGGCTCCGGCAAGTGCAACCTGATTGAGGACAAAGTGTCTGTCGCCTATGGCGTCCTCTATGAGATTGATTCTTCAGAAATGCCCGCGTTGCATGCTTCGGAAGGCCCCGGGTACATCCAGCAGCAGGTCAAGGTTGTTCTCGACGGACAGGTCCGCATGGCGATCGTTTACATCGCCGCGCCAGGCAGCATTGGGCACGACCTTTTGCCTTATGACTGGTATCGAGACCTTGTCGTGCTTGGCGCCGATTTTTACAGCTTTCCAGTCGACTACTTGGCAGAGCTTCGGGGAATATCTTCGCTAATTGACCCGGATAACCATCGCGCGCAAAGCAATCAGGGGCTTATCAGCCGCATGCAACAGCACCCAGCGTTGATCCGGGCGATATGTTGGGTACCTCACCCTGCGGATGTGCCGTGAGCTAGGCAAAACGGCTTAACGTCAACGGAGCAAGTTGGCTGCGGCCACGATCAACCTTAGCGACTGACCGAACGAACTGCTTGGATGACAAACTCGGCCGGTGTAGTCAGCTGGCTGCGCCACCTGGATAATCAGGTGGCCAAACTATGGTTTATCTGATCGGCCAATGTATGGTTAACCGCGCATCTGTTCGTTAAAGCATAAAGTGTCCGCCTGGAGCACGGGCATGCCATTGCAAACGGCGCCAACGCTCGATTCTGGCTGTTGTCCGTGCCCGTCGTCGACGCTCTCGCAAGGCGGCTCCCGCATTTGCTCTCTACTCTGCGGCCGGCCAGTGCCTCGGTCTTGTGAGACGAGCTCTCGGCTACTACCGCAACTTCAATTGGCTATCCTGTGTGCACCGGATCGAATGCATCACACGACCGATCGACGATGACCAGCCCGTCGGCCAGCATGATCAGCTGCAGATCCACGTCGATCGGCGGAAACCGACCCACTGCAGACGTTGGAATTCAAACGCGCGTTATTCGGTTACCGGCAATGTCGCACGCAGCTGCGCATCGTCGATGGCGCGATTGGTCATCAGCATGATGCTGGTGCCGACAAGCCACGCAGACCACGTCAAGAACAACGCGCGTTGGACGAGACCATACTCCGGTTTCTCAACCTGCCAGAGCCAGCTGTGGAAATCGATCGCGCTCAGGTTCGCCACAATCGCGCACCACATCAAGATGCCCATCCACCACGAAAACGTCACGACACGACGCACGCTCTGCTCGCGTCGCCACGTCAAGGCAAGCACCCAGGGCGCCTGATAGCCGACGAATTCGGACAAGCCAAAGACGTTGTGGAGTGGGTGGGGGAAGGCAAAGATCCCCACGCCTACAGACGAGATCGCCATGAATCCCGTCAGGTATGCGGCCGCCGTTGACCGACCAAGCTTGATCGAGGCATCCCTTAGGCCCCACGAAAAAACCAGCAGGCAGGCCGCCAGGACGCAAAGCATGGCTGCGAAGGGGATCCGGGCCGGTGAACTCATTTCTCCGATCAGGCTGACCGTCTCCCTGACGGAGTTGTAGCCGGGCACCATGAAGGGCAGCAACAAAAAGCCAGCCCAAAGCACAATGCTTGCGATGATGCCGAAGGACAGTCGCGAGCGAAGTATCATCCGTCGTCTCCTGCTGCTGTATAGCGAGTGATGTTGTATCGGCCAACCTTCTTTCGTTTCAGGAAGCGGTTGGCGCCCATCGAACTGCGCAAGTCTGATGCGGTGCAAGCTATTTGAGAATCACAGATTGGAAACATCTGCTATACATATATGCATGGCTTCCGATGAGCCCGACTGGAATCTGTACCGCTCGTTTCTTGCGGTAGCCAACGCTGGCAGCCTGTCCGCTGCAGCGCAGGTGTTGGACATGACCCAGCCCAGCCTGGGTCGGCATGTGCGGCAACTCGAAGTCAAGCTGGGCGTGGTGTTGTTCACGCGCTCGCCACGAGGATTGGCGCTGACCGAAGCAGGGGTCGAGGTTGCGGGACACGCACGCAGCATGGAGGCGGCGGCTGCCGCGTTGCGTCGCGCTGCTGCCGGAAGCCAGGGCGAAATGCGCGGCGTGGTGCGCATTTCCTGCAGCGAGGTGATCGGCGGCGAAGCGATGCCGGCGATCCTCACCCAGCTGCGTCGGCGGCAGCCCGGCATCGTGATCGAACTTTCGCTGTCCGACACCACCGACGACCTGCTGCGCAAGGACGCCGATATCGGAGTGCGCAGGCTGCGGCCGAGCCAAGCCGCACTGGTGGCGCGATGCTTGGGGAATTTCGGGGTGGGGCTGTACGCGCATCGGCGATATCTGAAGGAACATGGCACGCCGCACACGCTGGCCGAGCTGCAACAGCACACGCTCATCGGCTTCGATCACGAAATACCTGCCCTGCGCGAAATGCGCGGCAGTGCGCGGGGTGGCGCCGTGTACGCCCGCGACAAGTTTGCGTTGCGCACCGACAGTGGCTTGGTCCGACTGGCTGCGATACGCGCAGGTTACGGCATCGGCGTGTATCAACACGCACTCGCACGGCGCGAGCGGCTGGTTCGGGTGCTGCCAGATGCATGCGCGCTGGACATGGAAACATGGCTGGTGATGCACGAAGACCTGCGTGCCGACCACCGCGTGCGGCTGGTGTACGACTATCTATCCGAGGCGCTGGCAGCTTTCGCGACCGACAACTCGTAAGCAATCCAGCGTTTCCCCGAAACCCAACGGCTGGCCAAGCTGAAAGGTGATCGCCTGCCCGCTTTCCTTGCTTCCCGGATCCCAAGATTCCGCAGTCTGGGTACGGATGATTTTCGGCTACTTTGCTTTTCTCCCGGTAGCACGCGCGTAAAAGCGGCGCGATTTTGCCGCATTGCCGCACACCGCCATGTCGCACCATCGCCGGCGCCCGGCCTTCGATCGATCCAGAAACAGCCACGAACAGTTGTTGCCCGCGCAGATGCGCAGACGATCGCGCGATTCCGGCAGGACGTTCTCGACAAAGCGATATGCGATCAATGCGGGAATAAGATCGAGATCAACGGCGCTGGAGCGTAGTTCCAGCCGCACGTCGTGCTTTCCATAGTTCAACTCGTGAGCGGCAACACCTTTTTGCCAGTACTGGTTCAGCAGGGCCATCGCGATTTCAGGAGGCGCGTCGCCGGAGATCATGCCTGTGAAAATTGCAAATAACGCTTCACGCAAACGCTTCGCGCGCTGCAACGCCTTGCTTGCCGCGTCGGGACTGGTCTGCGCCACTTTTCCAAGGACGCCCAGCTCGGTTTCCGGCAACAGTTCCGCTCGGCTCGCCCATTCGAGCAGCCGCGGATAGCCGTCCAGCCAATCGCGCGGAGTCTGGTCCCGGCCCGTGACGGTATTGATGAAATCCAGCGCGACCTCGCCCCCCACGAAATCCTTGGATGCGAAGTCGTGGGCCTCTATAACCATTAAAAGTTCCTTCATGGGTTGACAACCTCTACAACCAGTGTAATGCTTTTTACAGGTTTAAGCCGCGGGTCACATAAGCCATGAAAATAACGCGCCGCTGGTTCCTGCAGGCAACCGGAACAGCGTTGATGGCGATGTTGCCTGCACCTGAGCTGCTTGCACGGGAAAAGTCGCTCAGCATCATTCTTGCACCGAGCAACCTGGGGCTGCGCCCCCCGCGGGCCGCCCATCAACCGGGTACTTGGCGCGCCCCGCAAACCTTGATGGCGGCGGGCTTGGCGGCGGCCGTGGGTGCAAGCGAAGTTTTGCCGCTTGAGCGGCCCACGTACGCGTTCGAAGCACAACCCGGCACCCGCGTCCGCAACGGCCGATCGATTCGCACGTTCTCGCTGCAATTGGCGAACGCCGTTCAAGGCGTGCTGGAGAGAGGTCGATTTCCCGTGGTTGTAGGGGGTGACTGCAGCATTCTGTTGGGTTGCATGTACGGGCTGCGTCTCTCGGGCGGTCGCGGATTGGTACACGTGGATGGACACAGCGATTTCTATCAGTTGGGCGATGCGGAGACGACTCTCGGTACGGCCGCCGGCATGGACCTCGCGCTGACGAGTGGGCGCGGTGATGCGCTGCTGACAAGTTGGCCGAAGGTGGGCACACCGCTGGCGCGCGATGAAGACATCATCCAGATCGGCGAACGAAATTCTCCGAATGATCGCCATCGGATCCCCGGCACCGGAATCGCGCAGATCACGGCGCAGCATGCGCTCTCTGAAGGGATTGAGGCGGTCGCGCTCGGTGCGATCGAAAAGCTGAAAGCCTCGGGCATCGAACGCGCTTGGCTGCACGTTGATCTCGACGTGCTGGATCAGAACGTGATGGGGGCGGTGGATTCGCCTGGCAGCCCCGGATTGAATTTCGAACAGCTCACCGACCTTGTTCACGCATTGTGCGCTTCAGGGCAGATCGCGGGAGCCGATTTTGCGATCTATGACCCGGAGCGGGACTCCGGCTTGCATTCTGCACATTCGATTGTTCGATGCATCGCGCATGGCGTTCGCGCATTACATACGTCGCGCACGTGATCACGCTAATGAATCATTCTCACGCTTCAGGAGTACCGTGATGCGAACGCTGATCTCCGTTCTGCTGGTTTCCATGCTGTCGAGTCCAAATCTCGCGGTGGCTTCGGCGGCACCCACGTTTGTCGGCGCAAATGCCGCGAAGTCCGAACAGACATATACGCGCCCCGACAAGAAGTTGCTGGATCACATGATCGGCAATTGGGATGTCGACTACGCCATCTACGACGAGCACGGCAACGTCAAGCACTACCTCGGTACCGCAAGCTATCGATGGATTCTCGACGGCGCCGCGATACAGGAAATCTGGACATCGGACTATCACGGTCGCAAAGCGCAACCTTACGGCATGACCGTCGAGTTTTACGATGCCAAGCGCAAACATTGGACCGCGATCTGGATCTTTCCCGAAAAGGGAATGAACTACTCCATCAGCGGCGGCGAAGTGGATGGCCGCATCGTGCTTACCGGCAACGATCAGCAAGGCGTTTTGCAGCGTTGGTCGACCGGAGATTTTCGTCCCGGTTCGTTCACCGGACGCTTTGAGGTTTCAAAAGACGGTGGCCATACGTGGCGCCTGGTGGGGGTGAATCGCATGCAACGTCAGGAGACCCACTGAGCTGCTCCACACGCATGCGAATATCTCCTTCGTCTGATGCACTGCCCGTTTGCGTCGTGCGCGTTGCACGTTGCACGTTGCCGGGCTTGACCGTCATTTCCGTTCTGATTCAGATCTATCGCGCTCGCGAGCTGTTCCTTTCGGCTCCCCGTAATCAGTGCCACACCGCCATGGTCGGCGCCTGCCGTATGGCGTCGACACGAAACCTGCACACGCCCTCATCGGATGAGATGGCAGGCGCGTCATGGTGAAGCTGGAGATCGTCGACAGCGGACACCCGTAGGGGTTGTGCAGCGCCGGTGCCCGCAACCAGCACCACCCAATCGCTACCTGCCGTCATGGTCATGCCCCTGCCTACTGCCCGATCTCGCGCAACGGTTTGCCGGCCATCAGGTTGCGTTCGATCTGTTCCAGGGTGATGCCCTTGGTTTCCGGGATCAGCGCAAAGGTGATCAGCAGGAACAGCAGGTTGAGCGCGGCGTACAACCAGAACGTGGCGGCGTTGCCGATGCCATTGAGCAGGGTCAGGAAGGTGGCGCCGACGATCATGTTGGCCACCCAGTTGGTGAAGGTCGAACAGCCGATGCCGAAGTCGCGCCCCTTCAGCGGCTGCACTTCCGAACACAGCGTCCAGATCAGCGGGCCGGCCGACATGGCGAAACCGATGATGAAGGTCAGCAGCATCGCCACCGTGAAGATCTGCTCGCTGTGCGTGGCAATGCCCAGGTGCATCATCGTGCCGACCACGCCCAGACCGAGCGCCATCACGATGAAGCCGGTGTACAGGATCGGCTTGCGCCCCCAGCGATCGACCAGACCGATCGCGATGAAGGTGGCCAGCACATTGGTCAGGCCGACGATCGCGGTGAACCACATCTGCGCCGTGGTGGCATAGCCCATGTCCTGGAAAATACGCGGTGCGTAGTACATCACCACGTTCATGCCGGTGAACTGCTGCATCATCTGCAGCAGCACGCCAAGCCCGACCGATCGCCGGAAATTGGGGTTCTCCAGGAACAGGTGCCAACCCTTCTGTGGCGTACGCAACTGCTCCTCGATGTCAGCCACCTCGCGGGCAACCTGATCCGTGTCGCCACGCAGCCGTTGCAGCACGTCCGTCGCTTCACCCTTGCGGCCGCGCATCATCAGCCAGCGCGGACTGTCCGGCAGCACGAACAGGCCAAGCAGGAACAGGATGCCGGGCACCGCGATGATGCCGAGCATCCAGCGCCAGTTGCCGCTGTAGCTGAATACGGTGTCGGACAGGAATGCCACCAGGATGCCGATGGTAATCATCAGCTGGTACAGCGAGATCATGGCGCCGCGGATGTATTCGGGCGCGACCTCGGCCAGATACAGCGGCGCGGTGAACGTGGCCACGCCGATCGCCAGGCCGAGGATCAGCCGCGCAGCGATCAGCGTGTCCGGCGACCAGGCCGCACCACTCAGCAGCGAACCGAGCACGAACAGCACGCCGCCCAGGATCAGCGAGCGCTTGCGGCCCAGTGCGGCAGACATCCAGCCCGCCCCCAGGGCGCCGACGGCCGCGCCGAGCATCATCGAGCTGACGATCCACTCGATCATGTGGTCGGAGATCTGGAACTCTTTCTGGATGAATTGCGTGGCACCGGATATCACGCCGATGTCCAGGCCGAACATCAATCCGGCCAGTGCAGCCAGCACGCAGGTGAACAAGGCCGCGGAGCTATGCCGCACGGCGATGGATTTTTCAGCGATGGCGCTCATGAATGCTCCCCGTATCCAGAATGCGATCCGCCACGACCGGCGGCAATGATGGGCAAGATGTAGACGACGACACTCAATGCAACTGCCTCGTCGCGGTGACTGCCGATGGTGCCGGCGTACCGGAAAAACGTGATTCCTCGATACCGCGCATTTCCACCGCGACGGCAAACAAGGCACCGGCCAACGGCTCGGTGCGCAGATGATCGGCAGACAGGCCATCGCGGGCGCTGGTGATATAGAGCGTGTCGAGTGCAACGCCGCCCAGGGCCACCCGGGTTGGCTGCCGCGTGGGCAGCTGCACGACCATGTCCTCGCTGCCATCCGCGCGATAACGCACCACGCGCGACATCCCCCATTGCGCATTCCACAACGCGCCATCGGCATCCACGGTCGAACCGTCGGGCTCGCCCTCGATGCCGGCCAGGTCGACGAAGATTCGCGAGGGGCCAACACGGCCGTCGGCGTGATAGTCGCAGCACAGGATGCGTCGTGCAGGCGAGTCGCAGTAATACATGGTCGTGCCATCGGGACTGAAGGCGAGGCTATTGCTGATCGCCACCGGAGCCAGTGGCAGGCGCTCAAGCGTGAGGTCGGCATTCAGGCGATGGAAGCCTCCGATGCAGCGCTTCGATTCACCGGCGGGTTGTTCGTGCAAGGTGCCGAACACGAAGCGGCCCTGCCGATCGCAGACACCATCATTGAGGCGCGTCGGCAAGCCGGCCTCCACTTCGACAATCGGCTGCAGCCGGCCGCTGTCCGGATGGAAAAACGCCAGTTGCGTGGCGAGTCCGAGCAACAGCCAGCCGTCCGTCTCGCACAATGCCAGCGAGGCCAGCCGCTCAGGCAGGGCCCATTGCCGTGCAGCACCGTCACGAGGCGTGTAGCGCCAAAGCATGGCCGCATGGATATCCGTCCAGTACAACGCCTGTTCGCGCGGACACCACAGCACGCCTTCGCCCAGCTGGTTGCACGCGTCGACGACCGGTCGTGCATGCAGGACCGTGCCGTTCACACCCAGCCACCATCGACGATGAAGTCCTGGCCGGTGCACATGCGGCTGTCGTCGGCAGCGAGAAACAAGGCCGCACGCGCCAGATCCTCGGCCATCAGGTAACCGGGCAGGCATTGCACGCGAGCGATCTCGGCCTCGCCCTCGGCATCCAGCCACAGCCGCCGCTGCTTGTCGGTGATCACCCAGCCGGGCACCAGGCAATTGATGCGGATACGGTGCTGACCCAGCTCGCGCACCAGCCCGTTGACCAGGCCGTGGATGGCAGCCTTGGCCATCGCATACATCGGATAGCCGCCGTTCTTCTTCATCCAGCCGGTGGAGCCGAGACAGATGATCGAGCCGCCGCCCAGCGCCTTCATGTCCTCGGCAACCGCCTGGGTGGCGAAATACTGATGGCGCAGATTCACTGCCATGTTGCGTTCGAAATCGGCCGGCGTGGTGGCCGCGAAATCGTGCCGTGCGTCATTGGCGGCGTTGTTGATCAGCACGGCGATCGGGCCGATCGCGGTGCGTGCCTGAGCGATCGCCTGGCCAAGTGCGTCCAGATCGGTCAGGTCGCAGGCTATGAACAGCGGCCGGTGCGCCACCTTGCCGAGATCATCGAGCAGCGACTGTGCCGATGCCGTATCCACATCGAGGAACACCACCCGGGCACCCTGCCGCGCGAAGTGCTCGACGAAGCCGGCGCCGATGCCGCTGGCGCCCCCGGTGATCAGCACCGTGCGATCGACCAGGCTGGGATAGCTGGCATAAGCCGCGTTCTGTGAAAGCATCGGACTCACCACTCTGCCACGCTGCCGTCGGCATGCCGCCAGATCGGATTGCGCCAGCGGTGGCCGAGGGCGGCGCGCTCGGTGACGTATTCCTGATTGACGGTGATGCCAAGGCCCGGACCATTCGGGATCGTGACGAAGCCCTCCTCATACGCAAACACGTTGCGGTCGCTGACGTAGTCGAGCAGATCGTTCGCCGCGTTGTAGTGGATGCCCAGGCTCTGCTCCTGGATGAACGCGTTGTGGCAGACCGCGTCCAGCTGCAGGTTCGCGGCCAGCGCGATCGGGCCCAGCGGACAATGCAGGGCAAGCGCCACGTCGTACGCCTCGGCCATCGCCGCGATCTTGCGCGTCTCGGTGATGCCACCGGCATGCGAAGGATCGGGCTGGATGATGTCGACCCCGCCGACCTGAAGCATGCGCTTGAAGTCATAGCGTGAGTACAGCCGCTCGCCCAGCGCGAGCGGTGCCGGTGCGATCGCGGCCAGCTCGGGTAGGCATTCGAGGTGGTCGGACAGCACCGGCTCCTCGATGAACATCAGCTTGAACGGTGTCAGCTCGCGCATCAGTACCTTGGCCATCGGCTTGTGCACGCGGCCGTGGAAGTCGAGGCCGATCCCGACATGTGGTCCGACCGCATCGCGGATCGCCTGCACGTTGGCCAATACCTGTTCGACCTTGTCATAGGTATCGACGTACTGCATTTCCTCGGTGGCATTCATCTTGACTGCGGTGAAGCCGCGCGCCACCGCGTCGCGCGCAGCCTGGGCGGTATCCGCCGGACGATCGCCGCCGATCCACGAGTAGACACGGATGCGGTCGCGCACCGGGCCGCCCAGCAATGCATGCACGGGCACGTTGAGATCCTTGCCCTTGATGTCCCACAGCGCCTGGTCGATCCCGGCGATCGCGCTCATCAGGATCGGGCCACCGCGATAGAAGCCGCCGCGATACATCACGTTCCAGTGGTCCTCGATGTGGCGTGGGTCCTTGCCGATCAGATAGTCGGACAGCTCGTCGACGGCGGCGGCTACCGTATGCGCGCGGCCCTCGACCACCGGCTCGCCCCAGCCGCTGATGCCGGCATCGGTGTCGATGCGCAGGAAACACCAGCGCGGCGGCACGATAAAGGTGGTCAATCCGGTGATCTTCATGCAACAGGTCCTTTCGAAACGTGGTGGCGCTGCCAGGCTTCGGCGAAAGCATGCGCGCGCGTGGCGACGTCGCCGGCCGGCCGGCCGGGTGCGTAAAGCGATGAGCCGATCCCGAAACCGGCGGCACCGGCAGCCAACCACGGCAGCATGGTATCGGGTGCGATACCGCCCACCGGCAGCACGGCAGTGTCCGCCGGCAGCACGGCGCGCCAAGCCTTGAGTGCGGCGGGACTGAACTGCTCGGCAGGGAAGAGCTTCAGTGCATCGGCACCCGCGGCAAGTGCGGCGAACGCCTCGGTAGGCGTAGCTACGCCGGGCACACAGTAGAGACCGGCCTGCTTGGCGGCACGGATCACCACGGCATCCGCATGCGGCATCACGATCAGGCGTCCCCCGGCATCGGCGACATCCTTCACGTGTGCTGGATCGAGCACGGTGCCTGCACCAATCAGGTACTGGTCGCCAAGGGCATCGACCATGCGACGGATACTGTCGAACGGCCTGGGCGAATTGAGCGGCACTTCCAGCATGCGAAAGCCCGCATCGGCAAGTACGCTTCCGATGTCGACGGCCTCGTCGGGATGCAGGCCACGAAGGATCGCGACCAGGGGGAGCGGTTCAAGCCAGGACTTCATGAATTCATGCCGTTGCGTGGGTGGTAACCAGGCCGGACTCGACCGCGATGAGCCAGAGGCCGCGCGCGGTGGTGGCATCGGGTGCCTTGGCCAGATGCAGGCCAAAGGCGCCGGCGGCGTTGATGTAGCGGGCGCACAGCGCCGCGTCGCCCACCATCAGCACGGGTTCGCGCGCGTCGATCCAGCCGGCGGCAAGTGCCATGCGCAATTCGTCGCCGATCAGCAGGCCGGACAGATAATCCGCCACGGAAGCAGATGCCAGGGTGCCGTCAAGCATCAAGGTGCGCGCCGAGAACACACGCGAAAGCACACCTGCGGCACCGCTGTCGCGCGCCGTGGCGACGCCGCGGCGGAAGGCCTCGTCATCGTCAGTCGCCCGTGGAGGCGAAGCGCCGAGGATCGAATGCTGGCTCAACAGGCCATACAGCTCGCCCGTCATCACGGTCGCAAAACCGGTGACTGCGCCGTCACGCACGTTTACCCACTTGCTGTGTGTACCCGGCAGCAACAACTGGCCACGATGCGACGCCTCGGGAAACTGCGCCAGCACGCCGGCGACCTGGGTTTCTTCACCGCGCATGACGTCGGGCCGGCTGGGATCACGCAGTCCAGGCACCAGGTGCACCGTGCGTCCATCCGGCGCGGCGAGCGGCGTCAGTGCCGTGGCGAGACGCTCGATGCGAACCGGCGTATCCAGATAAGGCACTTCCAGCCAGCCGTTGCGGCTGCCCACCATGCCGCAAGCCAACACGGGTACCTGTGGCCATCCGCTCAAGGCTTGCGTGAATGCCTCGACGAAACCGCCCGCGGGAAGCTGACGTATGCCGCAGGACAGTGCGCGCACGTCTTCAACCAGGCCGCGCTCGTCGAAGCGGTAGGCACGCAGATGCGTGCTTCCCCAATCCAGCCCGATCAGCTGCGTGGTCACGCAATCGCCTTCCTGCGGGCACGGCTGCGGCTGCGCTGCAGGTTGGCCTGCGAGTCGACGATCATGGCGTGCATGGCCTTGCGCGCCACTTCAGGCTGCTTGCGCCGGATGGCTTCGAGCACCTTCTGGTGGTGCGGCAGCGAATACTTGAAGTTGCTCGCATTGCGCGCGGACAGTGCGAAGAATGCACCCAGCGCAGTCTCCACTACCGAGAACAACGACTGCAGCAGTTCGTTGCAGGTGGCGTGAAGCACGGCGTCGTGGAAGAGAAGATCTGCCTCGGTCCATTCCTCCAGCGTCTGCGCCGCGTCCATCGCCTTGTAGGCCTCGTCGATGGCGGCGAGGTGCACACTGGTACGTCGCCGCGCCGCCGTGGCGGCGGCGGCCGGCTCGATGATCTCGCGCATCTCCACCAGCTTGTCGACAAAATCGTCGGTGGGCATCGAAGCGCAACGCCAGGCGAGCACGTCGGCGTCGAGCTGGTTCCAGGAACGCTCCTCCAGCACGCGCGCGCCCACACCGGTGCGCGACTCGATCAGGCCCTTCGCAGAAAGCACCTTGAGCGCCTCGCGCAAGGCGGTGCGGCTGACATGCAGGCTTTCGGCAAGGGTTTCCTCACGTGGCAGGATTTCGCCAGGCTTCACCTTGCCGCTGACGATGCGTTGCCCAAGTTCGTGCATGACATGCCCGTACAGGCTGCGAACTGCGATCGGCTTCCTCATGAAATCCTCTGGCCCCGGTCCTAGCGATGATCGATCCATTCTGGCGAGCCTACAGAAGGCTCGACCGAATTGTCATACAAATCGACTATAAGCACTTTGCCGGCATCCTGCCAAGATGTTTTTTTGCGGCCTTTCGAGTTCAGCACGGACGCGGGACATGAGTGACAAACGTGCCGGGGCAGCGAATCGCCCGAAACGCGTCATGATGCGTTGCGGAAAGTTGCGCGCAATGCAGGATTGCGCGATGCCAGGCGACGAGCTTTGCATCGCGCGTCATGACGCCAACCGCGACTCGCCCATGATGTACATCACCTGCAGTGGCGCATCGCACAAAGATTTTTTTGATGCCAAAGAACACTTGCACGATAATCATACAATGTGGTTGCATGCCTCATCCCGTGATACGGCAAAGGGGACACAAGGGACATGCAGCGTGCAGGATTGATGGGTTCGATACTTGGTCTGGCGGCACTGTCACTGGCGGTGCATGCCACGACGGAGACGAAGCGCGAAACGTTCGGCAGCATGCCCGACGGCACGCGCGTGGACGCCGTGGTGCTAAGCAATGGGCACGGCATGTCGGCGCGCGTCATAGCACTCGGCGCAGGTTTGCAATCACTGACGGTACCCGACCGCAACGGCAAGGTTGCGAATGTCGTGCTCGGCTACCCGTCGCTGGACGGCTATCTGAAAAAGCCGCAGTACTTCGGCGCAACGGTGGGGCGCTATGCCAACCGCATTGCGAAAGGTCACTTCACGCTCGATGGTCACGGCTACAACGTGCCGATCAACGACGGACCCAATACATTGCACGGTGGCACCCGCGGTTTCGACAAGGTGCTGTGGACCATCGGCGAGGTGAAGCACGACGCCGGCAAGGCGAGCGTGGCGCTTACCTATGTGAGCCCGGATGGCGACATGGGTTATCCAGGCAAGCTCACCGTCACGGCCGTCTATACGCTCGACAGCAACAATTGCCTATCGATCGATTACCGCGCCACCACCGACAAGCCGACCATCGTCAACCTGAGCAACCACGCGTACTGGAATCTTTCCGGTGAAGGTTCGGGCAGCGTGATGGATGAGCGCCTCACCATTCTGGGGGATGCGTATCTCCCGGTGGACACTACCTCGATCCCCACCGGCGAGATCCGCAAGGTGGAAGGCACACCGTTCGACTTCAGGCAGGGCAAGCCGATCGGGCGCGACATCCGCATGCACGACGAACAGTTGCTCAACGGACACGGCTACGACCACAACTGGGTAATCAGCCGCTCGGCGGCCAGTGCGCCACGCATCGTCGCGCGCGTGGAAGATCCGGCATCCGGACGCGTGCTCACGCTCAAGTCGGCGCAACCGGGCCTGCAGTTCTACTCGGGCAATTTCCTCGACGGCACGACGGTCGGCACGGGCGGCCATGTGTACCGTCAGGGCGATGCCTTCGTGCTCGAACCACAGCTTTACCCGGACACGCCGAACCAGCCGTCCTTCGGTTCGGCACGACTGGAGCCTGGCCATGTTTATCGCAATCTGATCGTTTACGAATTCACCACCGAGTCGGCGCACAGCACGCACTGACACAGCATTTTCCGTTGCATGGGCGCCTTTCGAAGAGCGTCCACGGGGTCGCTTTGCCCTCTGCAAGCGCGGCCGTGCATCAACCAACGCGTCGCGGCTGTCATCCCGCGACCATGCGGGGAGAAGTCATGAAGTACGCACTACTGGCGATGGCGATGGGACTGGCGACAATATTCGCCACGCCGGCACTGGCCCGGGATAAAGCCGCGCGCTGGACGCCCGCCGAAGCCAATGCCTGGTACGCGAAACAGGCGTGGCCACTGGGCAGCAACTACCTGCCTGCCAACGCCATCAACGAGCTGGAGATGTGGCAGGCCGATACCTTCGACGCCAAGCGCATCGACCTGGAACTGGGCTGGGCGCAGAAGCTGGGCATGACCACCATGCGCGTATTCCTGCATGACCTCTTGTGGCAGCAGGATGCCACCGGCTTCAAGCAACGCATCGACCGCTTCCTCGCCATCGCCAGCAAGCACGGCATCAAGCCGATCTTCGTGCTGTTCGACTCATGCTGGGATCCGCAGCCGAAGCTGGGCCCGCAACATCCGCCGATCCCCGGCGTGCACAACTCCGGCTGGGTGCAGAGCCCGGGCGTGGCCTTGGCCGATGCCAGCCAGTACCCGCGCTTCGAACACTACGTGAAGGATGTCGTGGGCAGCTTCGCCAGGGACCCGCGCATATTGGCCTGGGACGTCTGGAACGAACCGGACAATCCCGGCGGCGGAAACTACGACTCGAAGGAACCGAAGAACAAGGTCGAACTGGTGGCGAAGTTGCTGCCGCAGGTATTTGCCTGGGCACGCAGCACCTCGCCCATGCAGCCGCTCACCAGCGGGCTGTGGCATGACGACGACTGGTCCGATCCGTCGCACCTCAATGCAGTGGAACGCACGCAGGTCGAGCAGTCGGACGTGATCAGCTTCCACAACTACGGTTGGCCCGAGGAATTCGCCAGTCGCGTCCGGCAGCTCAAGGGCTATGGCCGTCCGTTGATCTGCACCGAGTACATGGCACGTGGAGCCGGCTCGACCATCGACGGCGTGCTGCCTCTGGCCAAGAAGCTCGACGTGGGCATGGTGAACTGGGGTTTCGTGGAGGGACGTTCGCAGACCACCCTGCCCTGGGACTCATGGCAGCGCCCCTACACATTGCAGCCGCCGACGCTGTGGTTCCACGACCTCTTGCACGGCGACGGCACGCCATACAGGCAGCGCGAGGCGGACATTCTGCGAATGCTGTCACGAGCACCTCGCGGCATGGTGCCTGCGGAAGCGGCAAGTTACCCGGCCACCGTCAGCGAGAAGACGCCTTAGACGCGCGCCACGCGCACATCACTTTCCTGATCCACCTGCGGCCATGCCGTGGGCAACCGACACAACGACAACCACCGGCATGAGCCGGTGCACACCGACCTCTGAGGGGAGGCTTACCCATGAATCGCAATCGCATTCCCACGACGCTGCTGGCAGCAATGATCGCCACAGCTTTCGCATCGGCACACGCGGCCGACGCGCCATCCACAGCAGCGCCGTCGAATGACCCGCAGCAGACGACCGACACGAGCGCTAGCAATTCGCAGTCAGCGCCCGCCAAAAAGCCCGGGACCACCAGCGACTCGAAGCAGAAGGATGCCGTCAATCTCTCCGGGGTGGTGGTGACACCGTTGCGCAACAGCCTGCAGAGCGCGCAGTCGCTGAAACAGGACGCACGCATGGTGGTCGACTCGATCGTCGCCGAGGACATCGGCAAGCTGCCGGACAACAGCGTGGCCGATGCGATGCAGCGCATCACCGGCGTGCAGGTGGCGCAGGGCTTCCAGGGCGAAACCACCTCGGTGGTGATCCGCGGCCTCCCCAATGTGATCACCACCTTGAACGGGCGCGAAATCGACAGCGGCACCGGTCGCAGCTTCGCCTTCCAGAACCTGCCGGCGACCGCGGTGAAGACCATCAGCGTCTACAAATCCAGCGATGCCAGCCAGCCGGATGGAGGTATCGCCGGTGTAGTCGACATGCAGCTCTATCGCCCCTTCGATTTCCAGGGTCCGAAGCTCGCCGCCACGTTCACCGAGACGCACAGCCAGTACGGCGGTCACAGCGATCCCAACTTCAGCGTGCTGATGAGCGACCGCTGGAACACTGACGCCGGTGAATTCGGCGCGCTGCTCAATGCCTCGTTCATGGCGCAGCATTACCAGTACAACGCGGTCTGGGACGACGTGCCGGTGATCGCCAACACTGGCCAGGTGGACACAAACGGCAATCCCATTCCGGTGCGCACGGCCAATGGAAACCTGGTGGCGGTGCCCAATGCGCTCGGTGCCGACTACAACATCGGCTATCGCCAGCGGCCGGAATTGAACTATGCGTTGCAGTGGAAGCCGAACGACAGCACCGAGTTCTATTACGAAGCCTTGTACGACTGGATGTCGGACCATTACGACCAGCCCTTCTACTTTACCGGTGCCGGCAACTCCGGCATCCCCGCCAGCAACCTCACCGTCGGAAGCAACTGCTATGCGAACCAGTTGACCGGCTCGCCCTACCAGGGCCAGACCATCTGCGATGCAACCAGTGGCCAGTGGTCCGGCAACAACTACACCGCTACCAGCACGCAAGCGCACTCCGAACGCGGCCACGACCTGCAACACGCCATTGGCGTGAAGTGGCATGGCGACCGGCTGCAACTGTCCTCTGACCTGTCGTACAACCAGTCCTCGTTCCAGGAGGACAATTTCATCATCGACACCTTCCTCAAGGGACCCATCGACAGCATCTGGAGCGGCACCGCGGGCAATCATTCGAACTGGTCGCTCGGCGGCAATCCCCAGCTCGATCCGAACAACTACTACCTCAATGGCCTGTTCCAGAGCTGGAGCAATCAGCGCAGCCATCAATATGCCTGGCGCGCCGACGGCACGTTCGACATCAACAACGGCTTCTTCCAGTACCTCGACTTCGGCGTGCGCTATGCCGATCACAAGGCGGAGTCCGAGGGCAGCACGCAGGTTTCCACACCGCCGCCGGGCGGGTCGGGCAGCACGGCTGCTCCGAATCCGGCGAACCAGGTGACCGCGGTTTTCCCGAACGGCTACTTCTGCGCCATGCCGACCACCTCGGCACTGCCGACCACCTGGCTCACCGGTTGCTACAACTACCTCACCGAAAATGCCAATGCGCTGCGCAACTTCTATGGTCTGCCCGCCGGACTGGCGCCGCAGGATCCCGGTGCCTTCTTCAATATCGACGAGAAGACCTACGCAGGCTACGCCCAGGTCGGCTACGGCAATGATCTGTTCGGCATGCCGTTCGATGGCCTGATCGGTTTCCGCATGGAGCGCGTCAAGCGCAACCTCGATGCCTACTCGTTCGATGCGTCCACCAGCATCTATTCGCCACTGTCGTTGTCGACCAGCGCACCGGTCTACCTGCCAAACCTCAGCTTCAACTGGCATTTCACCGACAACCTGCAGCTGCGACTGGACGGTGCCAAGACGGTGACCTATCCCGGCTTCGGCCAGCTCAATCCGTCGCTGTCGCTCAACCCCGCCACCATCAACCGGCAAGGTGTGGCCTCCAGCGGCAATGCGTACCTGAAGCCGATCAAGTCGACCAACTACGATGCCTCGCTGGAGTGGTACTTCGCACCGGCCGGCTATGTCAGCGCCGGCGCGTTCTACCGCGACATCAACGGCTACATCCAGAACTACGTGACCGACGTGACGATCAATGGCGGCGATTACCAGTTGAACTCGCCGCAGAGTGCAGGCAGTGGCCATCTCGATGGTGCCGAGCTGGCGTACCAGCAATTCTTCGATTTCCTGCCCGGTGCACTGAGCGGTCTGGGTCTGCAGCTCAACTACACCTTCATCCAGGGCTCGACACGCTCGCCGCAGTACATCGGCGGACCGGTGGTCGCGTCGCCGCTGCAGGGTGTGTCGAAGACCAACTACAACGCGGTGCTGATGTACGAGAAGTACGGCATCTCCGCTCGCCTCGCCTACGATTACCGCAGCCGCTTCATCGATGGCTTCAACCAGCCGAACGTGGCCGGCGTGTACGACGAGATCGTACCGGCCAACGAACTGGATTTCTCGATCGGCTACGACCTCAACAAATACACCACCGTGGTGGCGACGGCGACCAACCTGCTCGGCAACGATCTGCACCAGTACTGGGGTGACGGCACCACGCGTCCACGCGACATCCGTTACCAGGACCGCACGATCGGTCTGGGCATCCGCCTGAAACTCTGAGCGGCTTGCAGCGGTGGCGGCGCCCCTCCCCTGCCGTCACCGCTGCTTCTTTCTTCCCAGGCAACGGCGCAAGTCGTTGCCTGTCTGCCTTTGATGAGGTTGGTATCGCGATGCATGCCGTGAAACGTTGTGTGCTTCTCCTGCTGGCTGCGACGCTGACGCCGCCTGCCGCACACGCACAGGACACCACGATCTGGGTCGGTGGCTGGAGCACGGCGATGATTGACGCGTCGACCGACGCCACGCAGAAAGCGCCCGTGCTCGCCGACGTCACCCTGCGCCAGATGGTTCGCATCGGCATGGATGGCCGCCACATGCGCATCCGCCTCGCCAACACGTTCGGCACGCAGCCGGTGACGCTGGATGCGGTCAGCATCGGCCGACAAGCCACTGAAGGGGGCGGCGCACTTGAAAAAGCCAGCCTGCATGTCGTGCATTTCCACGGCCGCCCGACGGTGACCATCGCGCCGGGCGAAACCGTCGACAGCGACGCCGTACGTTTCGACGTGCGCACGAACGACATGCTCGGCATCAGCATCCACGTGGCGAAGGCCACGGTGCCCTCAACGTGGCATCCCGATCCGGTGCAGGACCAATATCTTTCGACCCGCGGCAACTACACCGCCTCCGCCACGATGCCCGTGGCGCGGAAGATCGCGGCCACGTTGTGGCTGTCGGGCGTCGAGGTCGCGCCGGAGATGCCGACATCGGCCGTCGTGGCACTCGGCGATTCGATCACCAATGGCTTCCGCTCCACCGTCAACGCCAATCGCCGCTATCCCGATGTACTGGCTGAGCGCCTGCACGATGCTGACCGCGCCGGCACCTGCCGCCATGCCGTGTTGAACACAGGCATCGACGGTAACGAGGTAACCACGTCGGACGGCGCGATCGGTCCCGGAGAGAGCATGGTGAAACGTTTCGACCGTGACGTGCTCGGGCAGCGCGGTGTGCGCTCCGTGATCCTGCTTGGCGGCATCAATGACATCGGTGAACCAACCATGGTTGCACGTGGGCAGGGCAAGACCATCGACGGCCGCCTGTTGGCCGCGCACGTCATCGCGGGTTTGCAGGCGATCGTCGTCAAGGCCCATGCTGCAGGCCTGCTGATCTACGGCGGCACGATCCTGCCGTTCGCCGGCACGCGCGATGCGTATTCCGCGCAGGGCGAGAAGGCGCGCGAAACGATCAACGACTGGGTCCGCCATCATGCCGCCTACGATGGCGTGATCGACTTCGATCGGGCCACGCGCGACCCCGCGCAGCCGCAACAGCTGCGTGCCGATCTGGACAGCGGCGATCACATTCATCCCAACGACAACGGCTATCGCGCGATGGCGGCGGCGATTCCACTGACGCTGTTCGATTGCACCGCCTCCATCACGTCTCCCCGTCCTGAATCCGCCCAGCACTGACCCACGAGTGATCGTCATGAAGAATGTCGTCCACCTCACTGCAATCGCGATTGTCTGCAGCTTCGCGTTGATGACCGTGCAGGCTGCACCGCTGCGCGACGCCGACCAGGTGGTCGGCACGCATCTGGCCGCCGGTAGCGGCTACGTGTCGATGGTGAAGCTGGCGCACCAGTCCGATCGGCAGACCAACGGTTCACTGATGATGGTGTTCGAACAGGACGGCATGGGCGGCATCCCGCTGTACGTGAGCCACGACAACGGCGACAGCTGGACCTTCATGTCCAACATCACTGACCGGGCGCACAACTCTGACAAGAACTGGCAGCTGCGCTGGCAGCCGAACCTCAGCGAAGTGCCGCGCGACAGCGGCGACCTCAAGCCAGGCACGTTGCTGATGGCTGCCAATGCCACGGGCAATGACGGGCGCGGGCACATACGCAGCGAGGATCTGCAGCTCTATGTGTCGACCGATAGTGGTCGCACCTGGACGTATCGCAGCTCGATCATCAAGGGCGGCGGCCGCCCCGAGGACAAGGACAACAAGGGCGTGTGGGAGCCCAACGTCCACATTCTCGACGACGGCCGCATGGTGGCCTACTACTCCAGCGAACAGCACAAGGCCGAGGGCTACAACCAGGTATTGGCACACAAGGTGTCCGACGATGGCGGACGCCACTGGGGCAAGGAGACGCTGGACGTGGCCATTCCCGGCGGGGTGCAGCGCCCGGGCATGGCCACCGTCACGCGCCTGCCGGACCATCGCTATGCGATGACCTACGAGAACATCGACGGCCCGCGCAATGGCCAGGTGTTCATCAAGTCCAGCCGCGACGGCCTCGACTGGGGCGATGCGCAGCGGCATGGCGAGCCGGTGATGACGCTCTCCGGCTTCTGGCCCGCGGCATGTCCGGTAGTGAGCTGGTTTCCGCTGGGCGGTCCCGAGGGCGTCATCGTGGTGTCCGCCGAGCGTGGTGGTGGCGGTGGCGACGAAGGCGGCCGGGACCTGTACTGGAACAACGCCTCGGGCCGCGGCCCGTGGTGGGAAGTACGCGCACCGGTGCAAAAGCGCACGGGCAACATTCACGCGGGCTGGACGCAGGCGCTACTGTTGCACGATGACGGCAAGCTGCTGCACGTGACCACCTCTTCGTCGCCGGACGCGCCAACGCGCGTGGCGAGCAACGAGATCCTCTACCGCGCGGCCACGCTGCATTTCGATCGCTACGAAGCCGAAGACGCCGGGTTCGCCGGCGCGGTGGCCATACCCGATCCCACGGCGTCAAACCTGCGCAAGGCACGCCTGAGTGCAGGCCCACAGGGTCGACTGCGTTTCATCGTCAACAGCACGGGCGGTACGCATACGCTGCGCGTGCGCTATGCGGACCTTGGCCTCGCCGCCGAGCCGGCACTGGTCGTGAACGGTGCGCGCCTGGCGCCACCGAAAGTGAGCGCCACATCGGACGGCTGGCATATGGTGAACGCGTCGGCCGCCCTGCTGCCCGGTTTCAATACGATCGACGTGGATGGCGGCGCCCACGCACTCGACGTGGACTATCTGCAACTGGATGGCGAACCGTAAACGCGCAAGCCGTCGCCGATCGTCCCGCCATGCCTTCAACGGAGCCCGACCACGCATGAAGACCCGCGCCGCCCTGCTGTTTTCGCTCCTCGTCAGTGTCGCCCTCGCCGGCACGCCGACTGTGCAGCACCCCTTGCTTCCCTCGGGCCCCGATCCATGGGTAACGCAGCGCGACGGTTTCTACTACTACACGAATACGCAAGGTGACCGTATCTCGCTGTGGAAAACCACCGACATGAGGCGCCTCGCCGAAACCGCGCCCGTCGTGGTTTGGCGTCCACCGGCCAAAGGCGACCACTCGGTATCCATCTGGGCGCCGGAGCTGCATTTCCTCGACGGCAAGTGGTATCTCTACTACACCGCGGCAGACAAGGCACATGACGATGACGCACACCGCCATGTGTTCGTGCTGGAAAACGCCGCGCCCGATCCCACGCAGGGCCGATGGATCGATAAAGGCATGCTGAAGACGCACTTCACCGGCATCGATGGCACGGTATTCGAGCATGGTGGCAGGCGCTACTTCGTCTACTCGGCTTACGTGGACGATCACAGCGATCTGGTGATCGCACCCATGAGCAACCCCTGGACGCTGGCCGAGCCGCAGGTGGACATCGCACACCCCACGTTCGCGTGGGAAATGCAGGGCGGCCGCAAGATTCTCGAAGCACCCGAATTCCTCGATGGTCCGGGCGGCAAGGTCTTCCTCACTTATTCCGCCAGCGCCTGCTGGTCCGACGACTATGCACTGGGCTTGCTGACTGCAGACACTCATGCCGACCTGCTCGATCCGAGATCGTGGACGAAGTCGCCCACGCCCGTGTTCGCCAGTTCACCGCGCCACGGCATCTACGCGCCCGGTCACAACGGCTTCTTCAAGTCGCCTGACGGCAAACAGGACTGGATCATCTACCACGCCAACGGTGGCGCCGGCTGGAAATGCACTGGCCGCCGCGCACCGTATATCAAGCAGTTCCACTGGAGTGCGCAAGGCACCCCCATCTTCGGCGAGCCGGACTGACGTCAGGTTTTCCATGCCAACCAGATGAATGACCAGATTATGCTTTCACGCTATACGACAGAGCCCGCTGACCCGACAAGCCGTTGCCGGGATCCACAAGCCACCTCTTCCGCTTAAGCACTTCGTAAGCGGACCACCGGATAATCTGCCGGCAGCAGCGTACCGTCATGCGATCATGACGTGGCGCGGTGAAGGAGTCTGTTCGTGCACATCATCCTGGTGGAAGATGATCTTCAGCTCGGTGCCGCGATCCAACGGGCGCTGGAGCACCTCTCGTATACGGTGAGCTGGCTGCGCGACGGTCGTGAGGCGTTGCTGGCGCTGCGCGACCAGACCGCCGATCTGGTGCTGCTCGATCTGGGCCTGCCCGGCAAGGATGGTCTGGACGTGCTGGTCGAGGCACGGCGTTCCCACGTGAAGACGCCGGTCATCGTGATGACGGCACGGGACGCGCTGGAAGCCCGCGTGCGCGGCCTGGATGCAGGCGCCGACGATTATCTGGTGAAACCATTTCACCTCGATGAGCTGGGTGCACGCATCCGCTCGCTGACCCGACGTGCCCACGGCCTGGCGGAGAACCGCATCGAGGCCGGCGCGCTGAGCATCGACCTGGGCACATCCGAGGTGACTTTCCGCGGCGAGCATGTCGAATTGACCCGCCGCGAATTCTCGCTGCTGCAGATCCTGATGGAGCGTACCGGCCGGCTGGTGCGCCGCGAGAGCCTGGAGAATTCGCTGTACGGCATCGACAACATGGTGGGCAACAGTGCACTGGAAGTACTGGTGCACACCCTGCGCCGCAAGCTGAGTTTCGACACCATCCAGACCGTACGGGGTTTCGGCTACATGATTCCGCGGGAGCCGAAGTGAAGCTGGCCAGCCTGCACTCGCGGCTGCGCTGGCTGATCGTCCTGGTGATCGCCGCGGTGCTGCTGCCGCTCGGCGTGTACAGCTACCACCGTACCATTCATGAAGTGGACGAACTGTCCGACGGACGGCTGGCGCAGTCGGCGCGGACGCTGCAGGTGCTGATCGAACATGCCGGCACCAGCGTCCTGCGCGGTCACGCTGCCGAGGGCATCGTGGTGCCGACGGACGTGTCTCCGACCCGATCGTTGAAGGTACACGACCATACCTACGAGTCCGAGGTCGGCTTCCAGATCTTCGACCGCTCGGGGCGCACGACGCTGGCGACCGCGAACCTGGCCTCGCTGCCGCCACCGGCGGAGGGTGATGACAGTTTCCGCGACGTGCAGCAGGGCGGTTACAGCTGGCGCGTGTTCACGCTGCCCGACCCCGCCGATGGCATCGTGATCCGCACCGGCGAGCGCTACGACAGCCGCCATGACATCACGCATGCCGTGTGGCTGGAGCACAGCCTGCCGCTGCTGATCAGCCTGCCGCTGCTGGCCCTGCTGGTGGGCTGGGCGGTGCGGCGTGGATTGAGTCCGCTCGAATCGCTGACTCGTGCCCTGTCCACAAGAAAGCCGGGCAATCGCGAGCCCGTGGCGCTGGATGATGCGCCGCTGGAGTTGCAACCGGTGCTGGCTGCGTTGAACGGACAGCTCGTGCGTCTGGAGGATGCACTGGAGCGCGAACGCCGCTTCAGTGCGGATGTGGCGCACGAACTGCGCACCCCGCTGGCATCGGCGATGATCAACATCGAGAGCGCGATGACGACGACCGATCCGGTCGAAGTGAATGCGACCCTGGCGAACGCCCAACACGGTGTCGCCGCACTGGCCCGGCGGATCGAGCAGCTGCTGGCGCTGGCCCGGCTGGAGTCGGGTGCCGCATCGGGCCAGCGTACAGCCGTCGATCTCGTGGCCGTCGCGATGGACGTGGTCGAGGAGCTGGCGTCGGTGATAGCCGAGAGCGGCGTGGAACTGAGCATTGCACCACTGCCGTCACGCGTGATCATCCACGGTTACGAGGCGGCGATTGCGGCCCTGCTGCGCAACCTGCTGGAGAATGCCCTGCGCCATGTACCCGCCGGCGGACAGGTGCAGCTGTCGATCGCACAGGGTGAGCATGAAGCACTGGTGGATGTCATCGACGATGGCCCCGGCATTCCGGCCGAACGCCGGGCCAGCGTGTTCGCGCGCTTCCATCGTGAAACCGGCAGCCGCGGCGACGGCTACGGGCTGGGCCTGTCGATCGTGCAGCGTGCGGCGCAGCTGCACGCTGCCACGATCGAGCTGCTCGATTCGCCTTACGGTCAAGGCCTGCGGGTACGCGTGACCTTGCCGCTGTCGTCGTGAGCAGGTGCCCGCCGCAACAACGGCAAGGTGATATCGGCGTCAGTGACGCCCGACGGTAAGAATGCTGAAGCTGTTCGGCTCGATCGTCGGGCGACCGTTTGCCTGCTTCGTGGTCCCGAAGCGAGCCGCGGAGAGATACAGCCGATGCAGCTTCGGATCGAGCGCCAGCGTGCGCGCACTGGTCTGGGTGGGAATCGTCGCCGTCACCGTGAAGTGGTTCGGATCATCCTCGTGCACCGCGGTGATCGTGCCGCTTTCGCCATTGGAGCTGTAGACCATCGCATCGGCGGCATCGAACACCACGGCGTCCGGGCCGTCGCCAATCGCAACGGTGGCCACCTGATGGCCGTCGGTGGCATCGGTGACCGCCATCGTGCGGTTGTCGCATACCGAGAACAGGCGATGATGCTGCGTGTCGATGGCCAGGCCGCTCGGTGACTCGCATGGTGCCAGCGGCCAGGTCTGCAATACCTTGTTGCTCGTCGAGTCGATCTGCACCAGTTCAGACTTGTCCTCGATGTTCGCGTAGACATGGCCGGCACCGTCGGACACCGCGAACTCCGGCTTGCCCGGCAACGGAATCGTGGCGATCACGGCATTCTTGACCGGGTCGATCACGCTGGCGGTACCGCTCTTGCCGTTGAGCGTGAACACGTGATGCGAGGCGCCGTCATAGACGATTGCATCGGGTTTCTCGCCGGTGCCCGTGACCGTCGCGACGGTTTTCAGCGAGCCAAGGTCGAACACGGTCACCGACGCGCTCTTGCCGTTGCTGGTATAGCCGCGCTGCAGATCCGCAGCGATCGCGATGCCATGCACGCCCTGGGTGTCGGGAATGGTGCCGACCTGCTTGTGCGCATCGACATCGATCACCAGCACACGGTCGCCACGGCTGACGAAAAGATGACGGTGCTGCGCATCGAAACTCAGGTAATCCCAGCCGCCCGCACCGGCCAGCGGCAATCGCGAAACCACTTGGTAGGCCGCACTGGGCGCGGCCGCGGCTGCGACTTGCGGAAGGCAGGCCAAGGTCAGCAAGGCTGGGAGGATGCTGCGTGACAGTTGCATGGTGACACCTCACTTGGACGGGGAATGAAGGGGGACGGAAACCATGAAGCGCCGCTGCAGCATGCGGGCGCAGGCTTATGCATGCCTTAGCCCGCCCTTCCCTTAGCCGGTACTTCCCGCATCGCGGCGCCGCAGCAGGGAATACAGCACCGGCATCACCAGCAGCACCAGCGGCAGCTGCACCAGCATGCCGGAGATGATCGCCACCGCCAGCGGCTGCTGCATCTGCGAGCCCTGGCCGATCGCCAGGGCCAGCGGCAGCAGGGTGAGGATCGCCGCCAGCGTGGACATCAGGATCGGCCGCGTACGGTGCTGACCGGCTTCGTGCAAAGCATCGTGCAAGGCCATGCCGGTCTCGGCGTCCTGCAATTCGGAGAAATAGAAGATCGCCACCTCGGTGACGATGCCGACGATCATCGTCATGCCCATCATCGCCGAGATATTGAGCTCGATGCCGGTCAACCACAACCCGGCAAACACCGCCGGCAGCGCCAGCAGCGGCATCGCCAGAATCGTCAGCGCCACGCGAAAACTCTCGTACAGGAACAGCAGCAGGGTGAACACCAGCGCGATCGCCGCCAGCATCACGATGGTGAGTCCGCGGAATGCCTGCTGCTGTTGCTGGTACAGGCCGCCAAGCTGGACGAACATGCCTTTCGGCAGCAACCCGGGTTTGGCCAGCACCTTCTTGACGTCGACGATGGTGGCACCGAGGCTGCGCCCGCTGATCAGGCCGGTGACGGCGACCATCCGCTTGAGGTTGTCCCGGGTGATCTCCGGCTGGCCTTGCACCTGCTCCAGCGTGGCCACGCGCGACAGCGGCAGCAGATGGCCGTCGCCGGCGCGGATCGGCAGCGCGGCGACCTGCTCCAGTCGTTGATGCGAGTTTTCCGGCAGGCGCACGCGCACGCCGACCACTTTGCCGCCCTCGGGCAGCTGCGCGGCTACCGTGCCGTCGATCGCTGCCGCCACCTGGTCGGTGACGCTGACCGGGTCGAGGCCTTCCAGCGCGGCTTTCGCCGGATCGACCTGCACGGTCAGCGCGTCGCCGGCCGGATTGATGCCGTTGCGCACGCCGACTACGCCGGTGATCTTGCCGATCGCGTCGGCAACCTTGCTGGCGGTGGTGTTCAGTTGCGCCGCGTCGTCGCTGTACAACTG
This sequence comes from Rhodanobacter koreensis, assembly GCF_054782855.1. Lineage (NCBI taxonomy): Bacteria > Pseudomonadati > Pseudomonadota > Gammaproteobacteria > Lysobacterales > Rhodanobacteraceae > Rhodanobacter > Rhodanobacter koreensis. The sequence goes on from NZ_BAAGRR010000001.1 coordinate 979,381, forward strand.
GATCTCGATCGGTTGCGGCACCGCCACCAGGTCGCCGATCAGATCCTCCATCAGCTGCGACAGCTCGATATCCAGCCCCGGCACCTTCTTTTCGACCTCGGTGCGCACCTGCGTCATCACCTCTTCGGTCGAGGGGCGCGCGCCGCTCTTCAGGCGCACGAAGAAGTCGCCCTGGTTCGCCTCGGTGAGGCCGCCACCGAGCTGCAAACCGGTGCGCCGCGAATAAGTGTCTACATACGGGTTTGCGCGGATGATCGTCTCGACCTGGTTGAGCAGGCGATCGGTTTCTTCCAGCGAGGTGCCGGGCTGCGACAGGTAGTCGAGGATGAAGCCGCCCTCGTCCATCTTCGGCATGAAACCGGTGCCGACCCGCGTATAGGCCACGCTGCCCAGCACCACCAGCGGCACGATCAGCAGCAGCACCAGCAGTGGCCGCTTCAGCCAACGCTGCAGCACGTTCTGGTAACGCTCCATCATGCCTCGGGTGAAACGACCCTGCGCGTGTTCGGCCGAATGTCGCCGGTCCAGGAAGCGTTCGGCCAGCAGTGGCACCGCGATCCAGGTCAGCAGGTAGGAGATGATCAGCGCGCTGGCCATCGTCAGCGACAACGCCTTGAAGAACGCGCCAGTCACACCGGTCAGGAAGGCCAGCGGCAGGAAGATCACCACGGTGGCGGCACTGGAACCGGTCAGCGGACGGGTAAACTCCAGCGCCGCGCCGGCGATGCGTTCGTGCATTTCGCCTTCGCCCTGGTTGAGCCGGCGCATGATGTGTTCGAGCATCACGATCACGTCGTCGATGATCAGGCCGACCGCCGCGGCCATGCCGCCCAGCGTCATCATGTTGAAGCTCATGCCGAGCACGGACAGCAGCAGCACGGTGATCGCCAGCACCGCCGGCACCACGATCAGCGCAACCAGGATCACCCGCGTATTGCGCAGAAACACGAACAGCACCAGCCCGGCCAGCACGATGCCGATCATGATGGCATCGCGCACGCTGCTGGCCGCGCCGGTCACCAGCTGGGTCTGGTCGTACCAGTTGGCGACGCGCACGCCGGCAGGCATCTGCGGCGCATAGTCGGCCAGCCGCTGTTTCACCTCGCTGGCGATCTGCACGCTGTTGCCGTCGGGCTGCTGATAGACCTGCAGCAGCACGGCATTCTGGCCATCGGCATTGACGCGTATCCACTGCGGCACGTGATCTAGGCTGACGGCGGCCACGTCACCGAGCCGCACCACACCACCGGGGCCGGCACGCAGCACGATATCGCGCAGCGCGGCGATGGTGGCCGGCTGGTTGTCAGCGAGCAGCAGATACAGCTTGTAGTGATCGGAGACGCGGCCCATCGCCTGGATCGTGGCGGCATGGCTGACAGCACCGGCGACATCACTCAGGCTCAGGTTCTGCGCGCGCAGCTTGCCGGGATCGACGTCGGCATGGAACTCGGCCACTTCGCCGCCCTGCACGTCGACGTTGGCCACACCACTGACGCCACTCAGCAGGGGACGCAGCTGATATTCGGCCAGATCATGCAGGGCGCTTGGCGACAGCGTGTGCGAACGCAGGCTGTAGGCCAGCACCGGGAACGTGGTCGGGTCCATTCGCCGGGTGCTCAGCTGGGTTCCCGGCGGCAGCTGCGGCAGGATCTGCCCGGCCGCCGCATTGACCTCCTGCAGTGCCGCCGCCATGTCCGCGCCCCAGTCGAACGTCACCGCGACTTCGGCACTGCCGCGACCGGTGGTCGAGCGCACATCGCGCACGCCGCGCACGCGGCGAACCGCCTCTTCCACCGGCGTGGTCACCTCGATCGCCATCTGGTCGGCCGGGCGATCGCCTGCATCCAGGGTCAGCTGCACCCGCGGGAACGCCACATTCGGGAACAGCGCCACCGGCATGAACAACGCACTGGCGATGCCGCCGATCGTCAGCATCAGCACGAGAAACAGCAACGAACGGCGGTGCCGCTGCATCCAGACGGTGATACTCACTGCGCCGCATCCTGCTTGGTTGTCGTCGATGCCGGCGTGGCATTCGCGGATGCCGCCTGCGCTCGCACCGCGTCACCGTCGTTGAGTTCGTAGGCACCGAGCACGATCACCTGCGCCCGTGCATCGAGCGATCCCTGTACGCCAACGGTATCGCCATCCGGACTGCGCAGTTTCACGTTGATGCGTTTGGCATGGCCCTGCTCGACCTGAAACAGGTAGTCGCCCTTTTCGTCATGCAGCACGGCCGCACGCGGCACGGCCCAGGCGCTGAAGTCGGCGGTGCGGATTCTTGCATCCAGCGCCGCACCAGCGACCAGCGTCGCGCCGGCCTCGGCGGGAAGCTCGGCCTGCACGCTCAACAAATGCGTCTGCGGATCGATCGACTGCCCGATCATGCGCAGCGTGCCGACAAAACCTGCTGCCGTGCCGTACACGCTGTGCAGTTGCACGGGCATGCCGGACCGCAGGCTGGCACCCATTTCCGGCTGCACGCCAAGCTGTGCCACCAGCGCATGCGCGGGCGTGAAACCGAGCAGCGGCGCATTCGCCGCAAAGCGTTCGCCCAGCCCCACACTCAACGCGGTGACCACGCCATCGACCGGGGCCATGACGGCCTCGTCGGCCGAACCACCGCCAAGCGCACGCTGCGCGTCGAGCGTTGCCTGTGCATCGGCCAGCGCCTTGCGGGCAGCCGCCAGCTGCGATTGCGTAGCCAGTCGTTGTGTGGCCAGTTGTTCGGTGCGCCTGAGTTCGCCGCGGGCCAGGGTCAACGCGCTCTGTGCCTGCTGCCACGCGCTGCGCGCAGCCGGATCGGGAGCGACCCGCAGCAGCGGCTGACCGCGCTTGACGGTCTGGCCGGCCGCGACGTTCACGGCCACCACCTGCCCGCCATGCGCAAGACTGATCGTGCGTGCGTGCTGCGGGTCACCGATAGCATTGCCCCAGGCTTCGATGGTGTCGTGGAAGGTCTGCTGCACCGGCATCGCGGTGGTCACCGCGACCTCGCCGGGCGGCGCAGCGGCATCTTCGTCATCGGCAGCGCCATGGCTGCAGCCAGCCAGCAGGCTGAACAGCAGCAGCGCGCACAGATTCGGCAAGGAGAGGGAGCGGTTCATGGCGTGGCTGCCTGGGCGGAGACTGGGTGGGCGGTGGCGAGATCGGTATTGCCGAGCAGGGCTTCCAGCGCAATCGCCTGCGTGGCTTGCTGCTGCTGCAGATCGAGCAGGTCGAGGTCGGCACCCAGCGCATTGCCGCGGATGGCCACATAGGTTGGCCAATCCAGCAAATGGTTCTGCCATGCCCGTTCAGCGGCGCTACGTGCATCGTCCAGTTGCTGCGCATGTGCGCTCAACGCTATGCGCCGCTGCTCCAGCGTGGCGAGATCGGCGAGCAGTCGCTGCATGTCGCTGCGCGTATCCAGCATGCGCGCCTCGTAGTCGTCCTTCAGCTGCTGCCGGGTGGCCTTCTCGATGGCGATATTGCCGCGGTTGCGGTCGAACAGCGGCAGCGTGATGCCGATGCTGAAGCCGCGCGTGGCCACGTCGGTCGTGTCGCGGGCGGTAGTGAAACCGATGTTCAGGGCTGGAAACTGGGCGCGCACTGCAGCGCGCAGCTTCGCCTCCTGCGACTGGTAGCCGGCCTGCAGCGCCAGCAGGTCGGGCCGCCGTCGCGGCAGGTCGGCCAGCGCCTGCTGCACCTGCGCCGGCGTCGCACTGGCCTGATATGGCGCACCGACCAGATCGAGCGGTGCCGCAGGCGCCAGCCCTAGCAGGACGTGCAGATCACTGTCCGCCTGATGTAGTGCGACTGCCGTATCGGCGAGACGCTTGCGCATATCCGCACCGGCACTGAGTCCGGCGCTGGCACTGTCGTAGGTGAGATTGCCGGCGGCCAGAGCGGCGTGAATGGATGGCTCCAGCGTGGCCATCGCATCCCTCTCGGCAGCAAGCCGCTCCTGTTGCGCGCGCAGAGTCAGCACCTGATCGAACAGCAGCCGCGCCTGTGCCACGGTCTGCCATTCCGCCCACAGCAGATCGAGATTGACCTGCTCGGCCTGGCTGCGTGCGGCAGCCCGGCGCGACGAGCGCGTCAACAAGGTGCTGATGTCTTCGCTGATGCCGAAGTTGTACGCACTGCTCAGGCCGGGTCCGGGGTGGACGAGATAATCCTTGCCGAAGCTCAACTGCGGATCGGGCAGCAGGCCCGCAGCAAACGCCTGCGCGCGGGCGATGCCGAGCTCGTCCCGCTTGAGCTTCAATGCCGGATTGTTCACTACCGCCAGCATCGCCACCTCGGTGACATCGAGCCCGTCCGAGGGATCGAAGCGATGGCTTGGCAACGCCAGCGCGGGCATCGCCGCCACCGGCGCCACCAGCTGCCTCACGCTGGCCGCGCCCTGACCCGCGCCCAGCGGCGCCGGCGCGTAAGTGGCGCAGGCGGACAGCAGCAGACCGATGGCGATGCTCATCGCCGTACGGAGCGGTCGGCGTGCGAGCGACATCACGCGGAGGCGATGGCGCAACACGGCGGGCACGTGTCGTGGTTGGTTGGCAATGTGCATGGGTCCATTCTGGACAGCGCGGCTTAGTTCTTTCTTAAGGATGCTTTCTTAAGGATGTCCTGATGCATTCTGCACGAGCATCACTGCAGATAATGGATGCACACCTACCACACGCAGCGCGATGGTGACGTAGGTACCGTTGCGTGTCATGGACGGGAGGTGCTTTCGACCCCGGGGCAGTCCATGGCCTTGACTCGACTGTCCACGAAAACGGAGCGGACCCGACCCATCTACTTGGCCGTGCGGCTTTGCGGTTCCAGAACTTCCGTCAGCGGCTTGCCCTGCACGGTGCCGAGAGAAATGTGCAGGAGCTGCGCGATGGTCGGTGCAATGTCGACGTTGGGGAATGGCGGGATTTCACCCTTGGGCCGAATGCCGAAGCCCGCGGCAATGAAGATCCCCTGCATGAGGGGGTCCGAGTTGGGGTAACCGTGGGCACCGACCTCCTCGGTCTGTGTCACGACCGTTCGGGCGTCCTTCTCACTGAATTCGTAGCCATCTGCCGCATAGAGCAGCAGATCGGGAGCCTGATCGCTCTGTGCCGGCGTCGGCCAGCCTTCTTTCGCCGCCTCCTCGGGAGTCAGCACAGAGCGGATGCCGGGCATGCCCGCGAAGAGCTGTTTCAATTTCTTTGTCGAAGCATCCGTAGCGTGCTGTTGAAAGACCAGGGCGAAACCTCCCTCGGGGATGCAGAAAGCGGGATGGGCCGCAGAGCCTGCCTGCAGTCCCGCCTGCCTGAGCAGGACATTGGGATGCAGGAGTTGATGGACGTTCTGCTGGCCGTGGTCGGAGACGATGATGAAGGTCGTGCGGTCGAGCTCGCCGGCAGCACGCACTGCATCGATGACGTCCTTCACGCGGTCATCGAGAAAGGCAATCGTATTGCGCCCCGAGTCGTTGCCGAAGCCCGTCTCGTGCTCGATGTTGTCCAGCGCCAGCAAATGCAGCAACAGCAGGTCGGGATGATGATGCTGGATGATGTCGATGGCCGCGCGGGTGTAGATGCGGTCACGCCATGCCTGCGAGGGCTTGCCGAAATCGACGAGTTCGTCATGGGTGAGGACGCCTTGTCGTACCAGTTCCTGCTCGACCGCACCGTCGGGACGGGGATGTTCGGGGAACCGCCAGTCGATGCCCGGTGCGCCCTCGATGGCAACCCAGTCCACCTCTGCCGTCGTGAGGCCAGCCCGATGCGCGACGTCGTAAACGGTGGGCACGGCGACCAGCCGGGACTTCGGCGCGCCCATGTCGATCCTCGGCGGCGTGGCGGTGCGCTGGTTGACGATGAGCCCGTTGACCAGCACGTGATGCAGACTGGCGTTGACGCCGGTGACCATGGCGGTGTGGTTTGGCCATGTGATGGTCGGATTGATCGGTTGCATGGAAACCGCGTAGACGCCTTGCTGCATCAACGCATGCAGCGTGGGCGCGGGCAGCGCCGGCTCGTGCAGGCTGGCGGCACCGAAGGCGTCCAGGCTGATGACAATGACCTTCGGCCTCTGCGTTGCGGGCGCCGCTTGCGTGCAAAACGGAAGCGAGACCATGCTCGCAAGGAGCATCGCCGTAACCAACGCATGCCGAAGCAAGATAGAGGTTGAGCACATCATGCGATCCCTCGATAAAGAAAGGCACCGGTCGGAACATCGCATCCATTGACGCCGTCACCAAGGCTTCCGCGTCAGGACGCATCCCGCGCGTTCCCGGTACCCGCGCGGACACAATCCCGCCGAACCCGACACATAGCTGCCCACGGTCAGGTTCCATTTGATCATGGATGCCACGGACTGGTGCACACACTTCCTGCTGCTGCGTACGCAGCGTGCGCGGACAGGTGCGGGTTAGAGCTGCCGAGTCCACTTCACTTGACTACGTTGTGCGCACCGATCGCCTTCTCGAAATAGCGGCGAACGAGTCGTGCCCACCTGTTTTCCGTCTGATTCGGGTTCCAGACAAAAGTCGCCACACTCTGCGGCGGCAACGTATATTGAAAGGAGATTTTGTCCTGCATGACGGAGACGCGATGCGTATCCGCCTTGCTGTTGACCATCACCAGAACGACCGATCCGTCGGTGGCATTCTGGAATGCCACGTTGTCGATGCCATCGCCTGTGGCGGTGGATCGCACCCGGACGGCACCGGGCAAGATGAATCGACTGAAATGGGCGAATGCGTAGTATTCATCGTTGCGATTCACCTCGCCGGTGAGCGAGTCGATCGTGATCATTCCCTTGCAGCTGGCACACCCGCCGAAATGCGGGCCATAGTGCTCGTCCAGTGCCACGTTCCAGTAGATGACACCGCGTGCCCAATTTCTGAGTCCGGCAAGCAGCAGGTCCCGCGCAAACCAGAGCAGTTCACCGTTTTCGCCGTACGCCCACTCGCCACCGGAACACTCGGTGATATAGCTGTCCTTCCCGGGAAAGGCCCGATGCACCCGGGTTTGCGCACCAGGGCCGCCGCGATAGCAGTGCCAGGCAATACCATCGACATACCGCGCGGCATCGGGGTCGGCCAGCAGGCTCAACGGTTGCTCGGGCTCGTCCCAATTGTGATCCCAGCCAAGAATGAGTGTTCTTGGCTTGCGACTGGCCAGGGCAGGACCGAGATACTGCGCGATGATCCTTGCCCGTACGGTTGCCGGAAGCTCCATGCTCGGGTAGGTCACGGGTATGAAGCCAGGCTCGTTCTGCAAGGTCAACGCAAAAATCGGGATGCCGTAACTGCGGTAGGTGTCGACGTATTTGACGAGGTATTGCGCGTACGTGCTTTCGTACTGCTCGAGCAATGCCCCTCCGATCAGATTTTCGCTGGTCTTCATCCATGCCGGGGCGCTCCACGGCGATGCGACGATGCGCAGCTGCGGATTGATGGCCAGTACCTCGCGCATGATCGGTATGACGTCATGCAGGTTGGCCGCGACATTGAAATGCTGCAGTTGAGGGTCGACGTCGCCAAAGGGGACATCATCCAGCGTGTACGGCTGCAGCGAGAAGTCCGAGGCACCGATGGTCAGGCGCGTCATGTTCAGATTGAGACCCGGTGGCGGACCAAACAGTTCGCGCAATAGCGCACTGCGCTGCAACCCACTCAACTTGTTCTGGATCAACCACGCCGACGCATCCGTCAGTGCCGCCCCGAAGCCAACGATGGATTGATAGGTCTTGCGGGTGTCGATGACCACGTCAACGGGCGATGCATCAGCCGCGCTTGTCTCGATATCCGGCTGCCGCGCCAGACGCAGACTTCGACCTTCGGTACTCAGCCACAGCTGGACCACGGGCCCAGGCGTATACATCGCCGGGATGATCGGAACCGCTGGCGTGGTTGCCCTGCGACGGGACACATGCAGAGCCGCCAGCGCAAGCAAGGTGATCACTGCTATGGACGCGATGGCCGTCCAGCGAGGAATACCCCTGCCCTCACCCATGCTGCACACAAAGCGTATCGTCCCCGCCGCAGTGCAGCTGCGGCAAACCCGCGATCACAAGGTGCCCGGGCTTGCGCATGGCAGGTCGACGCGTCCAGCCGCACCGGCGACGATTTTCACGTCGGCAAAGGCGGCGGAAAATGGCGGCGATGCCAGAACGCCAAAGGGAACATCGACATGCGAGAGGTCGGCACCGCTCCCGCTGAAGCACTGCAGCGGAATCGACACGGTGTGTCGTGCACCCTTCGCATAGCCGGCGAAGGTACGGGTCAGGTCAACCGTTCTCGTGCAGTCGCGACCACATCCCATGTACACCTTCACCGACTCTTTTGCGGGCGTGCCGATCACCACGTCGAACTGCAAGGCCGCATGGGCAGATACCAGCGGCATCAGGTTCCTTGGCTGCGGGCTCTGCGCAAAAAAACGGCCGGCACCGAGCCATGTGACGGATTTTGCGTCCTGCTGGGTGTTGACCTGGACCGTACGCAGACGCAGCGCCGGATGACTGGCCGGCCAGTCGATAGCGGCATTCAGATCGGAACCGACCTCATGCGCACGGTGTTCGGGATTCCCGTCCGCCAGGTAAAGCGCGAACGGTGGCACGGCAAGCGTGTGAAACACTGACAGCACCGAAGCGCCGGCGCATGCATCGACATCGGGATAGGTGGGCAGCGCAGGCACCTCACGCTTGCCGGAATAACGCAGCCCGTAGCCCGGCGCGAAAAGCCAGCGCGCCGACCTGGCGTTGGCAGCACCCGTGTCGGGACAAGGCACACCGGGCCACGGCCTGGCGAGTGTTCCGCTGAAATCGTAGCGAGCGGCGCCAGCGCCGGCGGCGAACAGGACATCCGCCACGCCGCCGCCTTCGGTCCCGGGCAGCCACGCAGCCACGAACGCATCGGAGAGATTGATCAGGTTGTTGACGTAGAGCGGGCGTCCCGCCACGAACACCGCCACGACCGGCTTGTGAGCCTTGGCCACCGTCTTCAGTAGCGCCAGATCTTCCGGGTAGCGATCACTGTGGCGCAAGGTGGCCGACGGCATGATGTCGCCCATCGTCTCCGCATACGGCGTCTCCCCGATCACCGCCACGATGGCATCGAAGCGCTTCAGGTCCACGCCTTGTGCCGTTTCGCTGTACACGACATTCGCCGCGCCATCGGCGTCACGCAGACCCGCCAGTATCGTTTCGCCGCCGGGGAAGTCGCTGTTGCTGTTGTCCGTTCCCTGCCAGGTCAGCGACCAGCCGCCGGTCTGGTTCGACATGCTGTCGGCGCTCTTGCCGACGACCAGGATCTTCATGCCCGACTTCAGCGGCAGCACGTCGTGATTGTTCTTCAGCAGGACCAGCGATTCGCGGACCGCCCGTCGCGCCAGTTCGCGGCTCTGCAGCGACTTCACGACACCGGCTCCCGCACGTTGCGAAGGTCGCTTGCCGAACAGGCCCATGCGCAACTTGGTCCGGACGATCCGGCTCACCGCGTCGTCGATGCGGGCCATCGGGATCTGGCCATCCTTGACCTGGCGGGTGGTGTTGACGATGAAGGCCTGCCAGTCATCAGGCACCATCACCATGTCGATGCCGGCATTGATCGCCTGCGGACAACTGGCATTGGTGCAACCAGGCAACTGGCCAATGGCATTCCAGTCGGAAACGACAAAACCCTGGAAGCCCATCTTGTCCTTCAGCGCGCCCGTCAACAGCGCCTTTGCACCGGACATTTTTCCGTAGTTGACGCCTGCGCCTGCGTCATCCCAGCTGCTGTAGGACGCCATCACGCTCTGCACACCGGCTTCGATGGCGCCAAAGTAGCCTGCGCCGTGCACATTGATCATGTCTGCTTGGCTGACCTTGGCGTTACCCTGGTCGGTGCCGTTCCAGGTCGCACCGTCGCCGATGAAGTGCTTGGCGGTCGCCATGACGTCGTGGTCGCCAAAGTCGCCCTGCAGCCCGGTTACATAGGCGCGCGCATACTCGCGCACCAGCGGACCCTCGCTGGAGAAACTTTCGTAGGTGCGCCCCCAGCGGGCATTTTGTGCAACGGCAAGTGTCGGGGCGAACGCCCATTCGACACCCGTCGCGCGCACTGCCCTCGCGGTGGCAGCACCAATGTCTTCGATCAGCGCCGGGTCGTGCGCCGCACCCAGGCCGATGTTGTGGGGGAACAGCGTGGCTCCGAGGACATTGTTGTCGCCGTGCACCGCATCGGTGCCCCAGATGATCGGCACCTTGATCGCCGCATCGGTCGCCATCGACGCATCGTAATAACGGTCCGCCAGCGCCAGCCAGTCCTGGATCCCGGCATGCTTGTTGGCGCCGGGCCAGGAACCACCACCGTTGAGTACCGAACCGATGTAGTACCTGGTCACCTGTGCCGGCGTGATGGACTTGATCTCGGCCTGCGTCATCTGACCGATTTTCTGGGCGAGGCTCATGCTCGCCACGATCTTGCGTACGCGTGCTTCCAGCGCAGGGTCGGTGACCAGTCGGCTCTTGATTGCCGGCCAGTCCGCATAGTGGGTCGGTTCCGGTACGCGCTCCGTTGCCGCGGCAGCCGCGTGTGCGCTGCCAGCGCAGGCGACTGTCACCAGGACGGCATGCAGTAACCACCCGCTTCGGGTACGGACCATGGGAACCTCGTCTGTCTGGAGCATTCGCCTGGCATTTTACAGGCGTCAGGCTTCCGCCGAGGCAGGCGGACTGTGCCACCATGCTCTTTTCCGGCACGTTGTTGCGGTGGCATGGACCCGGGCACAGCCAAATCGCCCCCGGGTTCATGCATGGCGGGCAAAGGCGCCACGGAACGCTACCTCGTCGGCTACAGCTTGTGGTTGAAGCCCGACAGCACGGTCCGCGTAGTTCTTGCGCTTCCGACCAGGCGACTCAGTCGGCGACGTCCAGCTGCAGCGAGCTGAAGGCGCCGCTGCGCGTCAGTGCGGTGACCGTGTGCCGTCCGGTTTGCTGCAGGGTCAGCGACAGCGGTGTGGCATCTTCGCTGGTGCCTTGCAGGCGTCCGTCCAGCAGCCATTGCACGGTGCCCTGCGCACCCAGGGCACGAAGCGTGACGTGCAGCGGATTGGCGCTGTTCGGTGCGCGGCGCAGGGTGGCGCCGTTGCCGAGGCCGGCGATGCGGATTGGTGCGGCGACATCGAGCGAGTCGGCGGCGCAGCCCGGTGCAAGCGGGGGCAACGCCGAGCTGGCTCGGTCGTCCATGCTCAGCCACGGCGTGGCCAGTGCCGGCCAGCGCGCCAGCCGGATCGTGTGCTCGTGGCGGGCGTGGCAGGTCGCGCTGAGACGCTGGCCCTTGGCGTCGACACGCAAGGTGAGCAGGCCGGAGGCCCATGCACCGAGATCGCGTTCGGCAAAGGTGGGCGGCAGCGCGTCATCGAGTACCCATGCGGTGTGACGCTGGCGGCACAGGTTCGCCGGGGTGGCGGCAGCGGCAGCACCGAGTGGCCAGCAGATGTCGACCGCACGCACGCTGGCCGGCTGCACGCGGTGCACGCCGCCGCGTTGCGGCAGCATGTCGGCGATCTGGAACAGCAGCGGCAGCGCGGTCACTGCACCGTACTGGCCCGGCGAGGGCGTGCCGTCCGGACGGCCGATCCACACGCCGATGGTCCAGCGATCGGTGACGCCGATCGCCCACGCATCGCGATAGCCGTAGCTGGTGCCGGTTTTCCAGGCAACCGCGGCGTGCCGGTTGATCGTGCCTTCCAGCGGCGCGCCTTCGACATCCGCCGGGTTGTGCGCGAGCACATCACGGATGATCCATGCCGCACCCGGCGAAAGCAGCAGCCGCGGCTGTGCCGGCTGGTCCGGTGTGTAGCGCGGCGTACCGGCGATGCCGCCGTTGGCGAACGCTGTATACGCGCCGACCAGGTTTTCCAGTCGGGTCGACGCGCCACCAAGGATGATCGACAGATTCGGTTTCGCGCCATCGGGCAAACCAAGGTCGATGCCGCCGTTGGCCAGCCGCGCCACGAAACGGTTCGGACCGACCCGGTCCAGCACGTCCACCGCCGGCACGTTGAGCGAACGCTGCAAGGCCTCGGCCACGCTGACCGGCCCGCTGAACGCCTCGTCGAAATTGCCCGGCTTGTAGCCGCCGAAATCCTGCGGCGCATCGACCAGCAGGCTCTGCGAGGTGATCAGGCCATCGTCCAGCGCGAGGCCATACAGGAAGGGCTTGAGCGTGGAGCCGGGCGAACGCGGTGCCCGCACCATGTCGACATGGCCCAGCCGGACCGGATCGGCGAACTCCGCCGTACCGACGTAGACGCTCGCTTCCAGCGTGGCATTGTCGACCACCAGCAAGGCGGCCGACGTGCGCGCCGGCAGTCGCGCGAGATAAGTGGTGACGCGATCCTCCGCGGCACGCTGCAGATCGGCATCGATGGTGGTGGTGATGCGACGTGCCTGCGGTTGCTGCTGATGCAGACGCTCGGCCAGCAAGGCCGCCGACAACGGTGCGCGCAACGAGCGTGCGACCACCGGCTCGATCGCCGCATCGCGCACCTGCGCAGCGCTCCAGACACCGAGATCTCGCATGCGCCGCAATACCTTGTCGCGCGCCGCACGCGCCGCCTCGGGGTGACGATCCGGGCGCAACCGGCTTGGCGATTGCGGCAGCACCGCGAGCAGGGCCGCTTCGGCGCGCGAAAGCTGGCTGGCCGGCTTGCCCAGATAAGCCCACGAGGCGGCATCGACGCCCTCGATCGGGCCGCCGAACGGCGCGTGATTGAGGTACAGGTCGAGGATCTGCGCCTTGCTCAGGTGCACTTCGAGTTGCAGCGCGCGCAGGATCTGCACCAGCTTGCCGCCGAACGTGTGCGGGCGGAACCCACCGGAGCCGGGCTGGATGATCCGCGCCACCTGCATGGTCAGGGTGGAGCCGCCCGAAACAATGTGCCCATGCCGCAAGCCACCGGCGAACCCCCGTGCCAGCGCATAAGGGTTCACGCCGGGGTGGCGGTAGAACCAGCGGTCCTCGTAATGCAGCAGTGCCGAGAGATACAGCGGCGATACCTGCTTCGCAGTGACCGGGTAGCGCCAGACGCCATCACTGTCGGCGAACGCGCGCAGCGGCGTGCCGTCACGCGCCAGCACCACCGTGCTGCCGGTGTCGGGCGCCGGCAGGCGCAGCGGGAACAGGCGGTCGAGCGCGACGGCGATGAGCAGCACGACGATGACGGCGATCACGACCGCGCGCAGCCAGCGGCGCCACGCGCTGGAACGAGGTGTGGCGGTGGACAGCGTGTCGTGCGTGGTTGCGGTCATGTTCCGATGCGCGTTGACATGGGCCCGGTAGAGCTCTGCCTTTCTCCCTCCCCTGCTCAGCAGGGGAGGGCTGGGGTGGGGTTGCTCTTCATCAAGCCAAGGCAAAAGTCAAAGGCCTACCCCCTCCCTGCCTCCCCCTGCAAGCAGAGGGAGGAGCAAAGCTTTTCAAGAGCAGGAGCGGCTACGGCTCCACCACCGTGATCTTCGCCGGCTCGACCTTGCCGATGCCGCGCACGGCGGGCCGGTACATGTCCTCCACCAGCGGCGGCGGCACGGTATAGCTGCCGGGTGTCACCGCACGCACCAGGTAGAACACGTGCGCCGCATCGCCGCGGGTCAGGTTGAGTGCGGCCGCGTAGCGGTCGTCGCGATATTCCTCGTGCACGATATTGGCCGCCGAGGTGTGCTGGTCGAGATCGATGCCGTCGATCACCACACCGGCCCACTGCTGTGCACCGCCCAGGTTGAGGTTCTCCACTTCCAGTCCGCCGGGCAGCAGGTCGGTGACCAGTGCGTTGGGCAGGTCCATGCGCGCCTCGATGGTCAGCTCGACGATCAGCGTGTCGCCCTCCTTCAACTGGTCGCCGGCCCACGGCTTGCCATCGGTGGTGAAGTAGCTGCGCCGCACGTCGATCTGGCTGGGGTCGGCCGCCGGCGCCTTCTGCGGAATGCCGGCCACGTCGAGCGTGGCGAAGATCGCCGCCTGGCTGGCGGGTGTCACGGTGACACCGGCATTGAGCTCGGCCACACTGAGATCACGGCTCCACACGCGCTGGTTCGGCGCCTGCTCGATCTTGCCGTTCACGCTGATCGTCGCCGCCAGTGGGGCACTGTCCTTCGCATCGAAGGCACGAGCGACACGGGCGATCGCCGCCTGCTCCTGCGTGCTGAGGTAGGACCACGACCAGCGGTAGCCGGCCTCCTTCTTCTGGCGTTCGATCACATTGGCCGAGGCATTGCGTGCCCAGTCGACCAGCTTGGTGTCGTACTCCGGCTTGTTCATGCCGTAGCTGTGGGTGAGCGCGACCATCAGCGCCAGATCACGCAGGTCCGAGCCATAATCGCCGACGTACCACGGCCGCTCCTTGTTCCACGCAAACGCTTCCGCGATCGCCTTCTGCGCGCGCTCGTTGTCGCCCATCAGCTTGAGCGCGATGCCCAGGTGCACCAGCGGCAGCGGTGCGACGAGCTTGCCGCGGTCGTTGTCGAAGATCGCCCGCAAGGTGCCCAGCGGTGCCCGGTTGACACGTGCCAGCACGAAGCCGGAATAGGCCTCGTCGGCGATCCGCAGATGATCGTGCTGTTCGTAGCTGTAATACGGATGGCCGCCGGCGAGCAGGTCGTCGTTGAGGCGCTGCAACGCCTTCTGCAGCACATCCTGCGGCACGGCGAAACCGGCATCGCGGGCGTCGAGCATGAAGTCGACCACGTACGGCGTGGTGAACGTCTCGATCGGGCTGGTGCCGCCCCAGAAACTGAAGTGACCGTTGCTGGCCTGGAACGAGGCGATCCGTCCCAGTGCGCCTTCGACTGCAGCGTTGCGCACGTCGTCGCTCATCACCGGCGCGCCGAGTGCCTTGGCCGTGGGGCCATCCAGAATGAGTGCTGCGTAGCCCTTGCTGGTGGTCTGCTCGATGCAGCCGTAGGGATAATCGAGGATGCCGCGCAAGGCCGATGCATACGGCAGCGGCGGCAGCGTGCTCAGGGTGATCTGCGCACGCACGGTCGCCGGCAGCAGACCGGCCACCACGGCAGCACCGAAGTGCTGCGGCTTGCCCGCTTCCAGCGCCAGCGGCGTGGTGCTGACGGTTTCGGGCCAGGCCGGACGCACCGCAAATTCGAAATGGCGATCCACCTTGTAGTCGTTGAGCTCGGCATGGATATCGACCTTCGCCACCGCAGCGCCCGCGGCGGCCGTGACCGGCATGCTGAGCGTGGTGCCGGCACCATCCTTGAGCGGCACGCTGCGGCTGGCGTTGTCGATCGCGATCAACCCGTCGCCCTTCACGCTGACCTTGGCGATGCCGTCCTTGCCGGACAGGTTCTTCAGGTCGAGGCTGATCGTGGCCTTGTCGCCCGCCGCCATCACGCGTGGCGTGCTCGGCTCGACCACCAGCGGCGCGCGCACGGTGACGCTGCCGTCGGCATTGCCGTAGCGCTCGCCGGTATAGGCCAGTGCGGCGAGGCGCAAGCTGCCGTTGAAGTCCGGCACGGTCACATGCAGCGTGGCGTTACCCTGTGCGTCGAACGCGGCCGGCCCGGCGAACAGATCCACGATCTGCACCTTCGGATTGAGCCGCGCGGCCTTCGGCAGCGCCTTGCCGCTCATGTCGCCGCCATAGCGCAGCTTGGCCTGCTCGCCGTCCATCGCCTCGATGATGCGGCTGTACAGGTCATACGCGTCGATGCCGAGCGCGCGTTTGGCGAACATCCACGCCCACGCGTCCGGCACCGGGTAGTTGGTGATGTTGAGCACGCCCTGGTCGACCGCCGACAACGTGACGAACGCCTGCTTGCCGGCCAGCCCGCTCGCCTGCACGGTGACATCGAGCGGATTGCCCGGACGCATCATCGCCGGTGCGACGAGCTTGAGCGGGATGCGCCGGTCATTGCGATCCATCGCCACGTATTCGATGCCCATCGCGCGGGCCGGCGTGGTGTGCTCGTCCGCCTCGCCACCGCGGAATACCAGCGCGACCACGTAGACATCGTGGCGCTCCCAGTCCTTCGTCACCGGGATCTCGAAGGTGGCACCGGCTTTCGCGTCGATGTTCTTCGTATAGAGCAGGTGATCCGATTCCACCAGCAGCACGCCGGGACCGTCGTGCGGCGGCGTCACCGTGACCTTCATGGTGTCGCCGGCGTGGTAGCGCGCCTTGTCCAGCGCCAGCTTGACCTTGTCCGGCCGCGCCTCCTTGCCGAGGTTCTCGTCATCCCAGCTATAGCCGGCGAAGAACGGGAACACCGTGGTGAGTTTGGTGGCCGGGTCGTACACCTCGAGCCGGTAGCTGCCCCACTCGACCGGAAACTCGACATGGGTCGACTTGCCGGCGGCGACGTCGATGTCTTTCTCCTCGATCAGCTGCAGGCGCTGGTTCGCATCCGACTTCCAGCCGCCGCTCTGTTCGTACAGCCAATAGAAGTCACGCAGCTCGCGCTGCAGGCGCACCTTGAGGTGTGTGCCGGCAACCAGCTTGCCGTCGGCGTTCGCACGCACGATCTCGAAACCCACCGGACTCTCGCTCTCGGCGCCCTGCTTCGGATCGAACAACGGGCGTACGCCGGCCAGGGTATCGGCCGGCCAGTAGGTCCGCTGCAGCAGGCGGGTCACCGCGCGGCCGCCGCTCTCGTAGACACTGCCGGACAGGGTCACCGCCAGCGGCGCGACCGGCTTGACGTCATCCGGCAGCGGTACGTCCTGCTGCAGCACGCCTTGCGCATCGAGCTTGGCATCGATCACGTTGTCGGCGCTCTTCGGCAAGTCGACCAACGGATTGCCGAAGAAGGTGTCCTTCATCGTCGTGACCGGGTGCACTTCCGGCGCCACCAGCAGCTTGGCGGTGAAGCGGTTGCTGTCGGCCGGTGCACCATAGAGATAGCTGGATGCCACTTTCAGCTTCAACGGTTCGTCCGGCGCCAGCTGCTTTTGCGGACTGGACAGCTCCACCTTCAGCCGCTCCGGCAGGAATTCCTCGACATGGAACGGGAAGGCCTGCACCGATTCCCTGCTGGCGGGATCGAGGCGGAACTCCAGCTGCCACAGGCCGGTCGGCGCATCGGCCGGAATCAGCTGGCTCAGTTCGAAGTAGTTGAGCTGCTGCGGCTGCAACTGCTTCTCCACCAGGGTGCGCCCGTCCGGCTGTTTCACCCGCACGAACAGCGACTGCGCCTTCATCGGCTTGCCGTCGTAGTCGCGCAGCAATGCCGAGGCACGCAGCGTCTCGCCGGGGCGGTACAGGTCGCGGCCGGACCAGGCGTAGACCTCGAACGGCGCCTGCCGCCGGCCGGTGATGTCGAAGTTGGACACATCCAGCGCCGGCCGGTTGAACGGCAGCACCGAGATGTCCTTGCCGTGCCGTGCAACCAGCACGTCGGACGACTTGACCTTGTATGCGATCAGCGCGTTGCCGTCGGCACCGGTGCCGGCCTTGAGCGTGGTATGGCCATTGGCATCGCGGATCTCGACATCGACGCCGTCGACCGGCGAACCGTCGCGCAGCGAAGCCACGTGCAGCAGCACGTCGTCGTGGTACACCCGCAGATGCAGGCCGAGGTCGCTGACGAAGAACGTGGCGGTGTCGTAGTTGCCCTTGAACGTGCCACCGGCCTTGACCACGGCCATGTATACGCCCGGTTCGGACAGCTGGCTAATGCCCTGCACCGGCAGGTAGGTGACCGTGCGCTCGTTCGGCTCACCGCCCAGCGTGTAGTGGTTGGCGTAGACGGAATCGGCGATCTCGGTGATCGGTCGCTTGCTGCGCCGGTCGTCGTCCTTGCCACAGGTGTTGTAGGAACTCACCTCGTGGTCGAGCTCGTAACTGTCCCGCTGGCCGTTGCGCGGATAGGCGCAGAACAGGTCCGACAATGCATCGTCGTGCACGCGGAAGAATTCCACGTCGGCATCGTGCACGTTCACCGACACCAGCGGCAGGCCGCGCGTGCCGCGCGCCGGCAGCACACTGCCATGCGAGGCGAAGCCGACTGCCGCCGGCAGGTTGCCGGAGTACACGTCATGCCTCACTTCATGGCCCAACGTGTGTCCGTCGGCCGCCAACAGGCCTGGCTGCACCCGCACCGCATAGCGGGTGTTCGACTGCACGAAGGGGAAACTCAGCGTCTTGCCATCGTCCTGCAGGCTCCAGCTGCCGCTGACCACTTCGCCGTTCGGGCCGGTCACTGCGATCAGCGTGTCGAAGGTCTGGGCCGAAGCCAGCGCAGCATTGAAGCGCAGGGTCAGTGCGGTGCGCGAGTCCTGTGATTCCGAACTGGCCGAGACGAGCGCGAAGGCGGTATTTGCTGCCTCCTGCGTCGAGGTGCTGCTGGCCGGCGCTCCCTGCAGGGGCGGTTTGCCTCCCTCATGGCCGCGATGACAGGCGGCGATGGACAGGCACAGCAGCAGTAAAACGAAGGCGCGCAGCGTTGCGCTGCGCGAAGGGCACACGATCGGCGAACGTGACATGAAAACCTCTCCCTAGGCTTGCGCAGGAGTATCGCCGGAATTCATGGCAACGGCGAGGCGTCGGCGGGGCGTCCAGGTTGCAGATTCAGGTTCGCCCTGCGGCTGCGGTTGCTCATACCCGCCGTCCCAGCCAGTCGGCCAGCTGCATCAGCACCTGGCTGCGCCCGGGCTCGGCTTCGTTGAACAGCTCGTGATACAGGGTGGAGAAGAAGCGCGTGGTCAGCTGGCCGCTGGCTGCCGCCTTCCTGGCGAACGCACGACTGCCGGACGGATCGACCAGTTCGTCGCTGTCGGCCACCAGCAGCAGGGTCGGCATCGCCAGCGTGGCGGCATCGGCGATGCACGCCGCACCGGCCTCGAAGATGAAATTGGCCAGCCTCGGCGTGATCCAGCCCGTGCACAAGGGATCGTCGCGATAGGCCTGCACCACCTGCGGATCGTGCGAGAGCTTGTCGACCTTCAAGCTGGTGCGCAGCGGCAGGTTCGGCAACAGCCGGCCCAGCACGCTGGCCAGACGCACCATCGCCGGCGACTCCCAGCTGCGCAGCGCGGGCGAGGACAGCAGCAGGGCCGGCGGCGCGATGCGGCCATCCAGTACGGTACGCGCCGCCACCAGGCCACCCATGCTGTGACCGAGCAGCAGGGGTGCATGCGGCAACCCGTTGGTGTAATCGATGTAGACCGTGGCCAGATCCTCCAGCAGATCGTCGCCATGGCGCAGTGCGCTGCGCTGGCCCGGCGTCTGCCCGTGTCCGCGCTGGTCATAGCTGCGCACCGCGTAGCCGCGCTGGTTGAACCAGGCGGCGAGCTGCTCGTAGCGGCCGCTGTGCTCGCCCAGGCCGTGCACGATCAGCACCGCACCGCGCGCCTGCGGTTTTGGCCAGTCGCGCAGGAACAGCCGCTGGCCGTCGGCCATCGTGAGCCAGGCCACATCCCGCGCCCCAGTTGCGCCATTCTCCCGCTGCACCGATTGCCCTCGCTGTTCCACGTCTATGCTCGTCATCAGATGTCCACGCGATACCTGCCCGACGCTGCCGCAGACGCCATGAGCTGTCTGCGGCAGGAATCACCCTTCGCCATGCATCCAGGCGAGGGCGCCTCGATCAATGCTCCATGACCCGCATGTCCTTCATCAACAGGTCGAGCTTGCTCTTCATGTCGGCCTGCGGGTGTGTGCCCGCAACGCCATAGAAAGCGGTGTACAGCACCGCGGCCGGCTTGTTCCTGGCAGTGCTCCGGGCAACCACGGCATCGATCTCCATCAGATCGTTTTCGTAACGTGCGACGGCGTTGTAGGGATATTGGCGCTGCGACAGTTTCTGCCAGTGACTGGTCATGTCGTCGTCCAGGCCGGCCGGCGGAGCGACGAAACGCTGGATGTTGACGTTGTTGTGATCGTCGGAGGCCCCGCTCTTCCAGATATCCACGTCCGCCACATCCCATACCGGTTGACCGTTGTCCATGAAAAACCTGAACCCAAGCCACAGCAGGTTGCCCGGTGTGATCGACTGCACGTCAGAGGTGTACGAGAAAGCCACCCGCTGCGATGTGTAGCTGAAGCCATGACCATAGTCGAAGCCGATATGGATGTTCTTGAACGCGGCCGGCCGCAGTGCAGATGGTTCCTTGAGGAAATCCTTCCACTGCGCCAGGGTGCCTTCGTACGTAGCATGGATGAAGCTGCTGAGTTCATCCATGTCCAGTCTGGTGTCGTGCGCGTTGGCAGCCGGAGCCAGCCGCGTCAGCATCACGCAGCCGTCCGGCACAGGTAGCGAATACACCACGACCAGGGCGTTCGCGTAAGGCAACGGCCAGACATCAACATTCTAGGGGCGTTGCCAACGGTCGATGTGTATCGATTCGAGGGTCGGCTTGCCGAGCGAAGTGATCTTGATTTTTTCGCCACCGACCTCGCGCCGGAACATGCCGGTTTTGACCAGCAGGTCCATGCGCGACTTCGCGTCGCCGTAGAACCTGACCGCGTCCACATCGTCCGGCCGGCGCAGGTGGAATAATCCGTTACGACCTGCCGCACCCACGTCCACATAACCATTGCCGTCCAGCGAGAAATGCTGCGACTGCCTGCCTACACGCTCCCATTCGCCATTGCTGCCGCGCACGATCAGCGTGGGGAAGCTGTCGAGCCTGGTTTGCTGGAACAGCAGACGTGCAGAACCTTCGCCTTTCGGAAACAGGCTGACGGATTCCTTGGCGAGCAATGCCTTCAATTGCGTATCGCTGTAATCGTCGAAGCGCGCCTGGAAGTTGCGATAGAAATCGCCGAGGCTCATCGGCAGCGCGAACTGTGCCTTGAAGGTGCCGTTCTGGATCGTGTCGAAAATGTCGAGCTGGTAGCCCCCGCGCGTGTCCATCACGGCCTGCCCGTCCGGCGCATCCAGCACCATGCCGATCGGCAACGCATAGTTGAGATTCTCGTTGGCCGATTTCATCAGCACGATGCCGATCAGCTTGCCGTCCTTGTCCAGCAGCGGGCCGCCGCTGTTGCCGGGCGAGGCTGCCGCCGAGAAGCGCATCCATTTCCAGCGACCGTCCTGGTCCTCCGGCGTGTCGGAGGTGTACAGGCCATCGCGGATCACCACGCCGGTGCCCAGTGCATTGCCGACCGCATAGACCACCTGGTTCAATGCCGGCTTGGAGTCGATCTCCAGTGCCGTTGCGCCGGCAGGCTGCGTGGCCAGCGAGAACACCACGAAATCCTGCTGCAGCGAATACTTTTCGATCTTGCCGATCGCATAGACATGTCCGCCGGCATCGCGCAGGGCCGGCTCGCCCCACAGGCTGCCGATGCCGACCTGCAGCACGTGCGCGGCGGTGACGTAGCGGTTGTTGCCCAGCGCGAAAGCCGTGCCGATCGAGTAGTACTTGTCGTTGCGCTCCTGGTACGGCAGCAACTCCATCGGCAGCGGCTTTTCGTAAGTGAGCGGATCATTGACCGGTTTGGCCGCGACCACCTCGAACGTGGCCGCCTGGATCTTCGGCAGCACGGCCGGATCGAGACTGGCAGCCTGCGTGGCGGCGCTGCACAGGCCCGCCAGCATGAACAGGCTTACACAACCGAATGCCGTTGTCCGTGAGGCAGCCTTGCGCAGAATCAATGGCAGAACGTACATGGGAGTCCTTCGCATGAGGGCCGCGCCGGATTCCCCTGCGGGGCCCCTGACCTGCGACGGCCGTACATGAATAGTGACATGCCGAAACGGCGCCTGCACCGTCATCCATATCGCTGTTTGCGGCGGATTCGATGGCCGATTGCATGGGCTGCAGGCATCCCCATATAAGATCGGGTGTCTCCCTCCCCATCGCCGCACGGGCAACCACCGATGCGTCTGGACCGCAGTCCGCTTGACGATTTCCACCCGGCCGTCGCCGGCTGGTTTCGGCATGCCTTCGCCGTGCCTACGGCGGCGCAGGCCGCGGCATGGCCATCGATCCATGCCGGCCAGCACACCCTGGTCGCCGCACCGACCGGCTCGGGCAAGACGCTGACCGCCTTCCTGGCGGCGATCGACGCGCTGGTGCGCGAGGGTGTGGCGCATGGCGGCGTGCTGGCGGATGCCACCACGGTGGTCTACGTGTCACCGCTGAAGGCGCTGTCGAACGACATCCACATCAATCTGGAAGCGCCGCTGGAAGGCATCCGCGCGGAACTCGAAAGGCTCGGCCTGCCTGACGTGGCGATCCGCACCGCCGTGCGCACCGGCGACACGCCGCAGGTGGAACGCAACCTGCTGCGCAAGCTGCCGCCGCACATCCTGGTGACCACGCCGGAGTCGCTGTACGTACTGCTCGGTTCGGCCTCCGGCCGCACGATGCTGGCCGGTACGCGCACGGTGATCGTCGACGAGATCCACGCCATCGCCGGCAGCAAGCGCGGTTCGCATCTGGCACTGTCGCTGGAGCGGCTGGAGTCGCTGTGCCAACGGCAGTTGCTGCGGATCGGCCTGTCGGCGACGCAGAAGCCGATCGAGGAAGTCGCCAGCTTTTTGGTCGGCGCCCCGCCCGTCTCTTCCCTTGGCGGAGAGGAGATGAACGTCAACAGCCATGCTCATCTTGTCGATGATGGCTGCACCATCATCGACGTGGGCCACGCCCGCGCACGCGACCTTGCAATCGAGGTCCCCCCGGTGCCACTGGAAGCGGTGATGTCGAACGACAGCTGGGAGCTGGTCTACGACCGACTGGCCCAGCTTGTGCAGGCGCACAGCACCACCCTGATCTTCGTCAACACGCGGCGGATGGCCGAGCGCGCCGCACGGCATCTGTCCGAGCGGCTCGGCAAGGAAACCGTGGCGGCGCATCACGGCAGCCTGTCGAAGGAACTGCGCCTGGATGCCGAGCAACGGCTCAAGCGCGGCGAACTGTCGGTGCTGGTAGCGACCGCCTCGCTGGAGCTGGGCATCGACATCGGCGATGTCGACCTGGTCTGCCAGCTCGGCTCGCCGCGTTCGATCGCCGCCTTCCTGCAGCGCGCCGGTCGTTCCGGCCACAGCATCGACGGCACGCCAAAGGCGCGCCTGTTCCCGGCCACCCGCGACGACCTGATCGAATGCACCGCCCTGCTGGATTGCGTGCGCCGTGGCGAACTGGATGCGCTGATCCTGCCACCACAACCGCTCGACGTGCTGGCGCAGCAGATCGTCGCCGAGGTGGCCTGCACCGAATGGGACGAGGACGCGCTGTACGACCTGGTGCGTCGCGCCTATCCGTATCGCAACCTCGCACGTAACGATTTCGACGCAGTGGTGCGCATGCTGGCCGAGGGCTTCGCCACCCAGCGCGGCGCGCGCGCGGCGTATATCCACCGCGATGCCGTGCATCGTCAGCTGCGCGCACGCCGCGGTGCGCGGCTGACCGCACTGACCTCCGGCGGCACCATTCCCGATACCGCCGATTACAAGGTGGTGCTGGAGCCGCAGGCGATCATCGTGGGCACGGTGAACGAGGATTTCGCGGTCGAGAGCATGGCCGGCGACATCTTCCAGCTCGGCAATACCAGCTATCGCATCCAGCGTGTCGAGCGCGATCGCCTGCGGGTGGAGGACGCGCGAGGCGCGCCGCCGAGCATCCCGTTCTGGCTGGGCGAGGCGCCCGGGCGCAGCATGGAACTGTCGTACGGCGTCTCGCGGCTGCGTGATGAAATATCCGAACAACTGGATGCCGGCGGCACGGCCGCCGCGCAGACATGGCTGACTGGTCAGCTCGGTTTGAGCGAAGCGGCTGCGCAGCAACTGGCCGATTACCTGGCCCGTGCAAAAGCCGCGCTGGGTGTACTGCCGACCCAGCACACGCTGGTGCTGGAACGCTTCTTCGACGAGTCCGGCGGCACCCAGCTGGTGATCCACACGCCCTGGGGCAGCCGCATCAACCGTGCCTGGGGTCTGGCGCTGCGCAAGCGCTTCTGTCGCCAGTTCAACTTCGAGCTGCAGGCGGCCGCGACCGAGGATGCGATCGTGCTGTCGTTGTCGACCAGCCACAGTTTTCCGCTGAAGGAAGTCGCGCATTACCTGCACTCGAACACCGCGGAACACGTGCTGATCCAGGCCCTGCTCGACGCGCCGCTGTTTCCCGCGCGCTGGCGCTGGAACGCGGTGACGGCGCTGGCGCTGCCGCGCTTCACCGGCGGCAAGAAGACGCCGCCACCGCTGCAGCGGATGAAGAGCGAGGACCTGCTCGCCGCCGTGTTCCCCGATCAGGTCGCCTGCCTGGAGAACATCGTCGGCGAGCGCGAAGTACCGGATCATCCGCTGGTCAACCAGACCATGCACGACTGCCTGCGCGAGGCGATGGATATCGATGGCCTGCTGCAGATCCTGCGCCGGCTGGAAGCGGGCGAGATCACGGTCGTCGCGCGCGACCTCACCGCACCCAGCCCGCTCGCCGCCGAAGTACTGAATGCCGCGCCGTATGCGTTCCTCGACGATGCACCGCTGGAGGAGCGCCGCACCCAGGCTGTGCAGACGCGGCGCTGGAACGAGTCCGACCGTGCCGACGATCTCGGCCGGCTCGATCCCGAGGCGATTGCCGCCGTGCGCGAGGAAGCATGGCCGCAGGTGCGCGATGCCGACGAGATGCACGAGGCACTGACCTTGCTGGGTTTTGTGACCATGGCGGAAGTGGCTGCCAACACCGGCTGGAGCGAGCGATTGCAGGTGCTCGCAAAAACGAAGCGCGCGACCCGGCTTGCCGTCGACGGCAACGCCGCTTCCGCGGAAACAGGAACCTGGACGTCCGCGGAGAAGTTGCCGCTGTGGCAGACGCTGCATCCCACCGCAGCGATGCAACCGCCGATCGCCGCTCCCGCCGAATACGCCGCACAGGCATGGTCGCGCGAGGATGCCCTGCTGGAACTGGTGCGCCATCGCCTCGGCGGACTCGGCCCGGTCACCGTGGCGGCGCTGGCGCAGTCGATGGCGGTCGAACCCCGTGACATCGAACATGCCCTGCTGCGGCTGCAGTCCGAAGGCTATGTGATGCAGGGTCGCTTCAGCGCCGACGCCACCGATACGGAATGGTGCGAGCGGCATCTGCTGGCGCGCATCCACCGCTACACCATCGGCCGGCTGCGCCGCGAGATCGAACCGGTCAGCCGGCGCGAGCTGATGCGCTTCCTGTTCGATTGGCAGCACGTGTCGGCGGCGACCCGGCGCAGCGGGCCGGATGCCCTGAGCGCCACGCTGGCACAGCTCGAAGGTTACGAAGCCGCAGCCGGTGCCTGGGAAGCGGAGCTCCTGCCGGCGCGCATCGACGACTACTCGATCAGCTGGCTGGACGAACTCTGCCGTGCCGGCCGAATCAGCTGGGCCCGTCTGCGCGCCGGCACCGGCGGTGGTGGCGGCCCGCTGCGCAGCACGCCGATCGTGTTGCTGCCACGTCGCAACATCAGCGTGTGGACGTCCATCGCTGCCGACGCAAACGTGCAGGACATCCTGCTGTCGTCGCGCGCTCAGGCGGTCGCCGATGCGCTGCGCGAGCAAGGCGCCCTGTTCTTCGATGAGCTGCTCGGCACCACCCGTCTGCTGCGCACCGAACTGGAGGACGCGCTCGGCGAACTGGTTGCTGCCGGTCGCGTCAGCGCCGACAGCTTTGCCGGCCTGCGCGCACTACTGTTGCCGGCGGCAAAGCGCGAGGGTGGCCGCCACCGTCGCCTGCGCCGCCATCTGCTCAACGGCATCGAGGATGCCGG
This sequence comes from Rhodanobacter koreensis, assembly GCF_054782855.1. Classification (NCBI taxonomy): domain Bacteria; kingdom Pseudomonadati; phylum Pseudomonadota; class Gammaproteobacteria; order Lysobacterales; family Rhodanobacteraceae; genus Rhodanobacter; species Rhodanobacter koreensis. The sequence goes on from NZ_BAAGRR010000001.1 coordinate 1,005,024, forward strand.
GCGTTGGGCACTGGCCCGCAACGTGACGCCATTGCCGGATACGAAGACGGCCCATGATCCCGACGCGATCGAACACATCGCCCGTACCCTGCTGCGTCGTTACGGCGTGGTGTTCTGGAAGCTGCTGGAACGCGAGGCACCGTGGCTGCCGTCGTGGCGCGAACTGCTGCGCGTATATCACCGGCTGGAAGCACGCGGGGAAATCCGCGGCGGGCGTTTTGTCGAGGGGTTGGTCGGCGAGCAATTCGCCCTTCCCGAGGCGATCGCGCCACTGCGCGCGGTACGCCAGCGCGCGGACGACGACGAGCTGGTCTGCCTCAGCGGCAGCGATCCGCTGAACCTGGTCGGCACCGTGCTGGTCGGCGACAAGGTGCCGGCGCTGACCGGCTCGCGCGTGCTGTACCGCGACGGCGTGGCGATCGCCGCCCTGGTCGGCGGCAAGGTCGCAGCATTGATCGAACTGTCGGCCGCGGATACCCAGCTGGCCAGGCATGCATTGCTGCGCCACCCACCCTCGCTGCCGGAACCGGCGGCGACGCCATAGACGCGGGACCACGTCGATGGGATGCCTGCCCTTGCTGCTGCTGTTTCCGCTGGGCTTTGGCGTGGGCTATCTGATCGACGGCTCCGTCGGCGCGCTGTGGGGCGCGGGGGCCGGCTTCATGCTCGGCCTGCTGGCGATGGGCCTGTTCATCAAGGCGCTGCGCGGTCGTCGCTAGCGGCATCAAAGTTTGAAGCGTAGACATGTCCCCAGTCGCCGACCGGCTGCATCGCCGCCACGATGCAGCCGCGCAACGCATCGAGCGAAGCGAGTCGCGGCGGCGATGCGTTCACGGCTTCGTTGAGGCCGGCAGCAGCGCAACCCGATCCAGTGCGTACAACGGACCATCGATCGGCGCGGTGTAGATCAGGCACAGCGTGTGTTCGCCCTGCTGCGCGGGCAGCGCCGCATCGAGCGCGAAGCGTCGCGCACTGTGTGCCGGATCGGGTAACGGCAAGCTGGCCAGCACCCGGCCGTCGCATTGATCCTGATGCACCACCAACTCGCCGAACGGCGTGCTGTGCGGGCGGGACACCACCAGTTTCTGCTCATGCGCCAGCGCGTAGTTGCGTTCGAGTCGCACGGCATCGACGTGGATCGCCGCCACACCGTCCATCGGCGTGGCCGGATACAACTGGCAAGTGTTGAACACGTTGATGCTGTACACCGGCGCCAACGTGGCGGCATCGGGCATCGGCTGCACGCGCAGACGGAAATCGCTGCCTGGGCAATTCGGCATCTCGTTGCCGCCGAGGCTCAGCAGGCTGGCACGATCGAGTACGCGCTGACGTGGCGCAGCCAGCTCGGCGCCGTCGACTGCGAACGTCGCCGCACGCACCGTGACCGGCAGCTTCACCGCGAAAGGCGCGTGGTACAGCGGCGAATGTTGATCGGGGACGCTGCCGTCCAGCGTGTAGTGCAGCCCGCCATGATCGGCCTGATCGGACAGGGTGACCTGCGCCGTACCATTGGCCAGCGCAGCGTTGTGGTCCAGCCGGATGTCCGGCGCGAACGCGCTGTCGGCATAGCCGATGTGCTGCGTACGATAGCGGCTGAACTGCGCCGGCAGCCGGGCGAGGAAACCGTTCCAGTCGCGCGACATCGCCGGTGACCAGTCCACCTCACTCAAGGCGTCCAGCCGCGGAAACACCGCATGCTCCACGTGTTTCATCGTCGGCATGTGCTCGGTCCACACGTTGGCCTGCGCGCCCAGAACATGTTTCGCCTGCGTTGCATCGAGCTCCTTAGGCACCGGCTCGAACGCATATATGTGGGCCAGGCTCTGCGCGGGAATGCGTCCGGCCGTCTCGTCGGCGTTATCGCTCTGCAACTGGTCGAAATACAGGTCGGGCGCGGGCGACAGCACCACGTCATGTCCTTGTTGCGCAGCCTTGACCGCACCCTTGACGCCACGCCACGACATCACCGTGGCATCGGCCGGCACACCGCCGTCGAGGATCTCGTCCCAGCCCACCAGCTGGCGGCCGTGCGCGGCGAGGTACTGACCGATGCGGTTGATAAACCAGCCCTGCAGTGCGTCCTCGTCCTTAAGGCCGAGCGCATGCATCTTCGCCTGCACCGCGGGCGAAGCCTGCCACTGATCCTTGACTGCCTCGTCGCCGCCGACATGGATGTACTTCGACGGGAACAACGCCATCACCTCATCGAGGACATGCTCGATGAAATCGAAGCTGCTGTCGTCCACGTTGTACAGGTACGGATTGACGCCCCAGTCGACCGAGACCAGGGGACGCTTGCCGGTCACGCCAAGCTGGGGGTACGCCGCCACCGCGGCCTGCGCATGACCGGGCATGTCGATCTCGGGCACCACTGTGATGTGACGCGCACCGGCATAGGCGACAACCTGGCGGATCTGCTCCTGCGTGTAGAAGCCGCCATAGCGCAGCGGCTCGCCGTCGTGTCCCGCATCCGGCGGCGTGCGCCAGGCACCGATGCGGGTGAGTTCGGGATAACGCTTGATCTCGATGCGCCAGCCCTGATCGTCGGTGAGGTGCCAGTGAAAGACGTTGAGCTTGTGCTGGGCCATCTGGTCGAGCAAGCGCTCGATCTCGGCGACCGACTGGAAGTGCCGCGCCGAGTCCAGCATCAGTCCGCGCCAGGCGAAACGCGGCTGGTCACGGATATGCATGGCCGGCAACTGCACCGCACCATGCTGCGCATCCGGGGTGAGCAGTTGCCACAGCGTCACGACGCCGTAGAACAACCCGGCATCATCCCGCGCGCTGATTTCGATGCCCTGTGGCGTGACGTCCAGTGCGTAGCCTTCGCGATCGGCTACCGGCGCGTGCGGATCCAGTCGCAATACGATGGCGTGCGCTACCACGTCGCCACGATGCACCGACAGCCGCAGGTCGCGTGTACGCGCGAGCAGTTCAGCTAGATAGTCCGCGGCATGACGGGTCGAGCCGCTGTGATCGGCGACCACGATCGGCGTATGCGCATCGACGGTGAAACGACCCGCGCCGGCGTCGATCCGGGCCGGCAGGGGAATCAGCGAATAGGGTGCTGTCTCGGCCGCGTGCGCGGCACATGCCGGGCGTGACACCAGGGTGGCAGCGACCAGCAGGTATCCACACAGTGACAGGAACGGGCGGCGTGTCATCGGCAATCTCCATCGCAGGCGTTGCAGCATGCCATGCGTGACTGCGCAGACGCCTCAAAAAAAGACGGGCCCGGAAAGTGTCACAGGGCCCGTTCGGGGAGGATGCGAAGCCGTCCATGGCTCGCGGTGATGCGCTAGCGGATCAGAGCTTGAAGTTCACGCTGAGGTAGTACTGGCGGCCGTTCGTGTAGAACGCTTCCGGCACCTTGCCGAAGCCGAGGCCGGCCTGGGAACCGATCGCGTAGTAGCGCAGCGTCGGGTTGTTGAGGTTCATCGCATCGAACGAGAAGCTCACGTTGTCGTTGAGCTTGTAGCCCGCCGAGAACGACAGGTAGCCCGCGCCCGCCTGGTAGTACGGCAGCAACGGCATGGTGTTGCCGAGCGAGCCGGTGGTCACCGGCATCATGCCGTCGTAGAACGAGGAGCGGTAGGTGTAGTTGATGCGGGCGTTCCATTGCTTGTCCTCGTAGAACGCGGACACGTTGGCCGTGTTCTTGGAGGTACCGAACAGCGGGCGGTTTCCTGCGGATACACCGGTGCCCTGCGTGCCGTCGGCGTTGTAGAGGTACGTGCCGCCGGACGAGTGGCCATTGCTGTAGGTGTAGTTGACCGACGTGCCGAAATGCTCGCCAATCGGCTGCACCCAGTTCAGCTCCACGCCTTTCAGGTTGCCATTGACGTTGACCGGAATGCTGACCAGATAAGTGTTGTAGACCGGCGTGTGCGAGGGGTTGGGGTAGGTTGTGCTACCGCCGTAGGTCAGGTAGTTGTTGAGATAGGTTCCGGTGGTCGTGCCGTAATCGTAGTAGTTGTTCAGATCCATCGCGTACACGCTGGCCGACAACAGGCCACGCTCCGAGTAGTACCACTCCAGCGACGCGTCGAAGTTGGTGGACAGGATGGGTTTCAGTCGCGGATTCGGGCCGCTGCCGGAACCCTCGCCGGTTGGACTCTGCGGATCGTTCAGGGACAGGAAGCCCGCCAGCTGGCCGTAGTCCTGACGCGTGAGTGTCTGCGAGGCGGCGAAGCGTGCCAGCAGGCTGCCGTCGTCGTTCAGATTGAACTTCAGGTTGAAGCTGGGCAGCAGCTTGCCGTAGTGATGGTCGTAGTAGTTCCAGTACCAGCCGGAAGGATAGAACGCCGAGGGCGGTGTGCCTTGGGCGTAATTGGCCTCCTGGATCGTCGGGCTGGTATAGCCGATGTTCTCGGTGGTGCCGACGTAGCGCACGCCGGCATTGCCGCTCCAGCGATCACCGGCGAAGTTGACCTGCATGTAGGCGGCGTCGTTCTTCTCCGACATGGCGTAAATGTCATTCGGATAAAAACGCGAGGTTCCGGGATCGTTGGTCACCTTGCGATTCGCATACAGCGCGTTCAGTTGCGCCAGCTGACTGGGCGACCAATACCAGATGCCGCCTGGCATCTGGCCCACGCCAAGATCACTGGCGAAGCTGCCCGGATAATTGCCACCAACCGCGGGTGGGTTAGGGAATCCGGAATTCGCGGCATCCAATGGAACACCCGGGTTGATACCCGACGCAAAGTTGGGGCCCTGGGCAACGGCCGTCGGGCTGTCGTGCGTGTGCTTGGCGTAACGTACGCCGAACTGCAGTGAGGACAGCGCGCCGGCATCGTCGAAATCAAACTCACCATCGGCCTGGAACCAGTGTTCCTTGTCGATCACGTGGACGTCCTGATCGCCGAAGATCCAGTCGAGGCCGACTGTGGCCGGGTTGTAGGCACCGTTGGTACCGCCGAGCGTCCAGTTCATCGGCTTGCCAAGACCATTCATCGCGTAGCTGGCGCCCTGGCCGTAGCCCGTATCCATCTCCATGATGTCCTGGGTCGGCGTGTTGCCGGTGCCGCGGGTCAAGCCGCCCTGGAACTTGAAGTCGAGGTTCTGGGTAGCCTGCCAGTCCGCGTCCAGCGTGACATACGAACTGGATTCGCTCTCGCCCGGACGCGAGATCATGTCGTAGATGCCCTGCGATACCCCGGCCTGCCCTTGCGCCACCGCGCTGGTCAGCACGTTGCCGTCGAGGGTGTAGCTGGAGAGCGTGTCGCCCGGCAGCTTGTCGCGCAGGCGCAGCATGTAATTGCGGTTGTAGTCGGTGGCATCCATCTTGGAATAGAAGCCATCGAGGTTGAAGGTCAGGTTGTCCAGCGCCTTCCACTCGAGATCGATCGAACCGCCCTTGCGCTTGCGCTCCTGGGTGAACAGCGCTGCGCCGGGCAGGTTGGGATAGAATACGCCGGTGCTGGCGCTGCCAGGCGTGGCAGCCTTGAGACCCAGCTGGTTGGCCAGCGCCGAACCGGTCGGAATGTACGAATAGCCGAGCATTTCCTGGCCATCGCGCTGCAGGTCGCGATCTTCGTAGAAGCCCTGCAGCATCACACCGAATGTGCTGTCGCTGTTCTTCCAGTTGACCAGGCCGTTGAACTGCGGCTTGGTGTCACCCGGCAGGTCGGAATACACGCCGCCCACGCTGGCCTCGGCGGAAAACTGCTTGCCGAATTCCAGCGGCTTGCGGGTGATGATGTCGATCGAGCCGGCGGCGCCGCCTTCCAGCAGGCTGGCCTCGGAGCCCTTGTGCACCACCACCTGGCTGACGATTTCCGACGGGAACATGGCATAGCTGACGCTGCGGCTGCCGCCGCCGCCAGTGATGAACCAGTCGCCCGAGGCCACCGTATGTCCGTTGAGCGTGGTCAGGGTGAGCGAGGGCGCACTGCCGCGGATGCTGGCGCGATCGGCCTCGTCGAAGCCGCCTTCGGCGCCGGCCGCGTCGGAGATGTTCACGCCGGGCAACTGCTCGATGGTGTCGGCCACGTTCTTGGCGGGCAGCTTGCCGATGTCCTCGGCGGACACCACCTCGATGTGCGAGACGGAATCTTTCTTGGTATTCAGCGACAGCGCCTGGCTTTCGCGGATGCCGGTGACCATCACCGTGCCCAGCGTCTTGGCCTGCTCCCTGGCCTTGGCCTGGTCCTGCTTGCTCTGGCTGTTGGTGTTGGTGTTGGTGTTGTTGGCGCCGGTTGCCTGTTCGCTGTCTTGCGCGAACAGGGTGCCGGAGATGCACAGGCCGGTGATGATGCTGGCGGCTAGCAATGTCTTGCGGTAATTCATGATGTCCTCCCCTCAGAGGCTGGCTCGAATCGGGACCGGCATGACGACGGTCGTGGATTTGTGTGGCGGTTGGCTTGGCGCCGTGTCACTGGATCGGGCTCATCTCACGCTCCCTGCTGTCCGTCCAGAAACCAGCCTGCGGCGCCAATGACACCAAGCTGGCCGTGCTCGATCAGTCGTACCGGAACCTGTTGCAGATAGGCGCGCATCACGCCCTTGTTGAAGTAGCGCGCCGTGAATGTGCTGGCCAGCAGGAACGGCTGGATCTGCGGCAGGATGCCGCCGGCCAGATAGACGCCGCCGCGGGCGCCGTACAGCAGCACCAGATCACCGACGAAGCTGCCGAGCAGGCCGCAGAACACTTCCAGTGCCTCCACCGCGGCAGCATCACTTCCTGCCAGTGCGGCGCCGGTGATCTCGGCCGGCGTCAGCAACCGCGCCGGGCTGACGCGCAATTCGCACAGCGCGCGATAAAGCTTGAGCAGGCCCGGCCCGGACAGTGCATCCTCGAACGACACGTACGGACGTTCGCGTCCGAGCACGCGCAGGATCTCGATCTCGCGTTCGGTGCCCGGTGCCAGCGAAACCTGTCCGGCCTCGGTGCCCAGCACCTGTGCCCGCGGCTGACCCGGCAGCAGCACCGCCGAACCCAGTCCGGTGCCCGGCCCCATCACCAGTACCGGCCCGCTGGCCACCGGCTGCACGGCATCGATGATCGAGCGTGTCTCGCCGGCCTCGATGAACTGCGTGGCGTAGGCCACCGCCTCGAAATCGTTGATCACGGCCAGCCGCTGGATGCCAAGGCCGTCGCGCAGCTCGCGGATCGACACCGGCCACGGCAGGTTCTCGTTGACGATGGCGTCGTCCAGCACATAACCGGCGCAGGCCACCGCGCAATGACGGAGGTTTTCGCGTGCAGCCGCATGCGGCGTACCGGACAGCTGCCCGACGAAATCCTGCAGCATGGCGGTGAGACCCGACCAGTCGGCGCAGCTGTAGCGGTGATAGTGCAGCACGCTGACCGGACGACGGTCGGCAGCGCTGCCGACGACCAGGCCGATGCGCGCATGCGTGCCACCGACATCCGCAGCCAGAAACGGTTCGCCGAAAGACGACGCACCCGCCCGGTTCACCGTCGACGGCTCCGCTGCATGACGCTGGTTGGCGACTTCCCCCACTCGACACCCTCCCCGTGATCGGCCTTGCCCTGATGCGTGCAGCGATGGTTCGCCGTAGCCGGGCATGGACCTGATTCCGGCGGAGTCTGTCTTCAAAATGACAACGTTGTCAACGGGGTCGACAAAAATTTCTCGAACATTCGATACGGCAATGCAGCATAGCCGCCGGGGCATTCGGCAAAACCACTCGAAGCAATCCTCGCAATGGCTCTATTTGGCGCATTGCAGAAGGTTTTTGCGATGCATGACCGCCATCTCGCAACGCCGCAAAAGTGATGCGGCACGGCCGTCTTTACGGCTCAATCGGTACGTCAGACAAGCCGCCCTGGCGCAATGCGGATTGACAACGTTGCACTTTCCGGCGATTAAGGAGACATTCGCGGCTGTCCCGGTCATTCGACCGGCACCGGCACAGCCGACCATCGGGGAGAGCAGTTCATGGCAACAATGCTGGCGGCGGCGCCGTCCGACCGCACGGATCAAACCCATCTCGGGCCGATGCTGATCATCGGCATGCTGTTCTTCATCATGGGTTTCTTCACGTGGCTCAACGGGCCGCTGATCTCCTTCGTGAAGGTGGCTTTCACGCTGGACGACATCAACGCATTCCTGGTGCCGTTCGCGTTCTACGTTTCCTATTTCGTGCTCGCGCTGCCCGCGGGTGCCGTGCTCAAGCGCACCGGCATGAAGAAAGGCATGGTGCTGGGCCTGTTCGTGATGGCCATCGGCGCGGCGTTGTTCGGCGCGTTCGTGCGCATCCGCATCTACCCCGGCGCGCTGACCGGCTTGTTCGTGATCGGCGCGGGCCTGTCGCTGCTGCAGACCGCGTCCAACCCCTATATCAGCATCCTCGGTCCGATCGAAAGCGCCGCGCAGCGCATCGGCCTCATGGGCATCTGCAACAAGATCGCCGGTGCGCTGGCGCCGCTGGCGTTCGGTGTGCTGGTGTTGAAGGGCATCGACGCCTTTCTCGAAAAAGTCACCGCGATGCCGACCGGCCCGGATCGCGATGCCTTGCTCAACGAATTCGCCGCGCGTGTGTTCTGGCCTTACATGGCGGTGGCCGGGCTGCTGGTGGTGATCGCGGTGGTGATCGTTTTTTCCGCGCTGCCGGAAATCAAGCCGGCCGGCGCGAACAGCGAAAGTTCGGTGGGCCACGGCAAGGGTGGCATCTTCAGCTTTCCGCATTTGTGGCTCGGCGTGCTGTGCCTGTTCCTCTACGTGGGCGTGGAAGTGATGGCGGGCGACGCCATCAATACCTACGGCCAGGGATTCGGCCTGCCGCTGCAGGTCACTTCGCACTTCACCACCTACACCATGGTGGCCATGCTGGCCGGCTACGTTCTTGGCTCGCTGCTGATTCCACGCGTCATCTCGCAGCAACGTTACCTGGCCGTGTCGGCGGTGCTGGGCGTGCTGTTTGCGCTGGGCGCATTCGTCACCCACGGCTATGCGTCGGTGGCCTTTGTCGCCGCGCTGGGTTTCGCCAACGCGATGATGTGGCCGGCGATCTTCCCGCTGGCGATCAAGGGCCTGGGCAGCCACACGGAGCTGGGTTCGGCCCTGCTCATCATGGGCATCGTGGGCGGCGCCCTGCTGCCGCAGGCCTTCGTGCACCTGAAGCAGCACATCGACTTCCAGCTCGCCTTCGTGATCGTGATCGTGCCGTGCTACCTGTACATCCTGTATTACGGCATGCGCGGTCACCGGGTCGGTCAGGAACATGCCGGCTGAAGCGCGTGTTCGCTCCGGTCATGACCATACGCTAGGATGCACGAGGCGCTGCGGCGCCCCATAACTCGATGCATGAGGTTCAGCTGTTGCGCAGTGCCACCATCAAGGATGTCGCGGAGCGGGCCGGCGTCTCGCTGAAAACCGTTTCGCGCGTGATCAACAACGAGCCTTCGGTGCATGCCCGCACACGCGAGAAGGTGCAACGCGAGATCGACGCACTCGGCTATCAGCCCGATCCTTCCGCGCGCAGCCTGCGCAGCACCCGTGCCTATGCGCTGGGCCTGGTCTACGACAACCCCAACGCGCACTACATCATCAACCTTCAGCGCGGCGTGCTGTCGGTGTGCCGTACCAGCGGCTTCGGTCTGCAGATCCATCCGTGCGATTCGTCCTCGCCGAAGCTTGCGGACGAGCTGTGCGAGCTGGTGCGCCGCTCGCGCCTGGCCGGGCTGGTGCTGGCGCCGCCGATGTCGGAGCAGGTGGAACTGATCCGCACCCTAAGCGAGGCGAAGATCCCGTTCATGCGGATCATCTCGGCGCGCAGGGACCCGCAGGACGGCTACCCCTGCGTCTACGTGGATGATCGCGACGCTGCCTATGCGATCACCGAGCATCTGATCCAGCTCGGTCATCAGCGCATCGGCTTCCTGTGGGGTGGTCGCGAACACCGCTCCAGCCCCGAGCGTTACCAGGGTTACGAGGATGCGTTGAAGGATTACGGCATCGCGCTCGACCGCAAGCTGATCGTGCCAGGCGACTACACCTTCGACGACGGCTTCCGCGGCGCGCGCAAGCTGCTGGCGCTGAAGGATCGGCCCAGCGCGATCTTCGGCTCGAACGACGAGATCGCCGCCGGCGTGCTGGCGGCCGCGCACTCCGACGGCATCAACGTGCCGTATGACCTGTCGATCGCCGGCTTCGAGGACAGCCCGTTCTCCAAGCAATCGTGGCCGGCACTGACCACCGCACGGCAGGCCACCGAGGAAATCGCGCGGCACGCGGCACAACGCCTGATCACCGACCTGCAGCGCGAGGCCAACGGCGAACCGCTCAGCAGCATCAACGAGGGCTTCAGCCCGGAGCTGGTGGTGCGCGGATCGACCGCGCCGCGGCATACCGCGCCGCCCAGACGCTGAACGTCCGGGCGGGAACTTCGAATGACCCGCGTTTTTGCCGTCATCCCGGCGCTAGCCAGAATGACGGCAATCCGAAAGTCCCTGCCCTCCAACAGCAACATCAAGGGAGCCTCATCGTCCCAATGTCGTCATCCCGGCGCAGGCCGGAATCGCTTCACAACAGCTGACGTGGGTCATCGGCAAGATGCGATCCCGGCCTGCGCCGGGATGACGACAAAAAGTACGGGTCTTCTCGCAAGTCCGGAGACCGGGGAGCCAGCAAAGCAGGCCATTCAAAGCATCCTCAATGCCTGACGTTGTCGGTCTGCTCGATGAACCGTGCCACGTTGTCATGCAACTGCTTCAATGACGCCTCGTGCGCGTACACCATGTGCCCGGATGGATACCACGAGTAGCTGATGTTGTTATCGAGGCTGGCCGGGATCGGCAGGTGGTGCATCTCGTAGTCGGCGGCGAAGAACGGCGTGGCCAGGTCGTAGTAGCCGCCGTTCAAATACACCTTGAGGTTGGGGTTGGTCTTCATCGCGGTAGCCAGGTCCGGCATCACGTTGGTCGAGGATTGCAGCGCCTCGCCATGCACGCCCGGCGCCTTGTGCGAGAAATCCCAGTGGTCGATGTCGGCATACTCGCGGTACTGCTGGCCGTCACCGAACTTCAGGTCGCGCCGCACGTAGTCGTTGAATGCGGCGATATAGGCCGAGCTTATCGACGAGGACTGCGGGTCGTAGTCGGACTCCTTGCTCAGCGGATCGATCGACGGTCCCGCAAAGCGGCTGTCCAGCCGGCCGGTGGTGGTGTCTTCGCCGGTCTGCAGCTCGTGTTCGAACATGCCGCCACTGACCCGCAGATTCGCCTTCAGCAGATAAGCCACCGGCAGGCCGGTGTACTGGTTCAACTTCTCCGCCACCGTCTGCTTCTGCGCATCGCTCAGCCGCGAACCCGCCATCAACGCCTGCGCGTAATCGCCGGTCGCGTACTGCTCCACTTCCTTCAGGAACGGCTCCAGTTCCGCCGGCTGCTGCGGCAGCTTGTGGTGATAGAACGCGGTGGCGGCGAAGGTCGGCAAGGCCAGCTCGTAAGGCAGGTCGATGCCCGGATTGAACTCGGGCCCGTCGATGCTGGTGTCGAAATTGAGGATCTGCGAAAGCAGGATCACGCCATTCAGGTCGACACTGTTCTCGTTCTCCAGAATGTTCGCCAGCACCGCCGAACGGGTGGTGCCGTAGCTTTCGCCGAACAGGTACTTCGGCGAATTCCAGCGCCCGTACTTCGACAGGAACTGGGTGATGAACTGGGCAAAGGCGTGACCATCGCCGTCCACGCCATAGATCGCCTTCTTGCGATCCTTCATCTGCTCCTCGCGCTTGCTCTTGTCCTCGTCAGCCGCGATCAGGCGGCTGAAGCCGGCGCCGGGCGCATCGATGAACACCACGTCGGAAGCATCGAGCAGGCTGTAGTCGTTGTTGACCAGGCCGTACGGCGCCGCGGGTGTATGGCTGTCGTCACTGGTGACCACACGCTTCGGCCCGAACGCACCCATGTGCAGCCACACCGTGGCCGAACCGGGGCCGCCGTTGTAGATGAAGGTAACCGGCCGCTTGGTCGCCTCGGCACCCTTCTTGAAATAGGCGACATAGAACATGCTGACTTCCGGCTCGTTCTCCTTGTCGCCGCTGCCGTGCAGCACCAGCGTGCCAGCCACCGCCTTGTAGTCGATGCGGTGCCCCTCGACCGACACCGAACCCTCGCTGCTCGACGACTGCGGCTGCAGCAGCGCCGCATCCGGCTTCGTTTCGGGCTTGGCCTTGTCGTCCTTCTTGTCGGGAGCGGCGACTGCAACGCTGCCGAGCAGCAGGGCGGCGAGCGCCGCGGCGAGGGGAAGTTTGCGCATGAAGGTGCATCCTGGACTGGCTGAGGCGCAACCCGCCCCGGGGAGCCGCAGCATAGGCACCCATGCCACGGGCTTTCATATCCCAGAAGTCACCTCCCCGTTGCGCGATGCTAGCTGCGCGCAATCATCACGATCGCCAGCAGGGCCAGCAGCACGCCACCGAAGTTGAGACGGCTCAACCGCTCGCGAAACACCAGCACACCGACCAGCGCGCCGAGCGCGACCACGCCGATGTTCATGCTGGCAAACACCAGCGCAGGATGTTGCGGCAAGGCGCGATGGCCGCGCAGGTAGAACAGGATGTTGCCGAAGTTGGCCAGCCCGAGCGCCGCGCCGCCCAGCGCGCTGCGCATGGTGAAGCGGGTGTCGCCATGCAAGCGGCGCCACAGCTGCAGCGCGAAGGCGACCGGCAGCGCCAGCGCGAACATCGCCTGCAGCGACGCACCCAGCGGTACGCCGGCCAGCGCCACTCGCTTGAACAGGATGTCGATGGTGCCGAAACCGACCAGTACCAGCAACGGATAGAGCCAGCCCGCACTGCCGCTGTCAGCGCTACCGTGTTCCTTGCGCCAGACCATGCACAGCAGGGCGAGCAGTCCCAACACGATGCCTGCCGCCTTGAGTCCGCTGAGCTGTTCACCGAACAACGCGAACGCCGCGAGCAGCGAGATCAACAACGACAGCCGCTGCGCTGCGTCGCTGCGCACGATGCCGGCGTGCCGCACCGACGCGCCCAGCGCGAGAAAGATTGTCGGCAGCAGCACGCCCAGCCCGACGAGGGCTGGCCACGGTGCGCCCGGTCCGCGCAACGCCGTCAGCGACGGCTGCAGCACCAGCGCGGTGAGCGCGCTCGCCACCACGTAGTTCCATGCGATCGCCTGGCCGATGTCGATGCCGAAACGGCGCGCCAGTTTCAGCAACACCGATACCAGCACGCTGCACACGACGCTCAACAGTACGTAGATCACTCGTCATTCCCGGAACGGCCAGGCGTCATTGTGCGGCATGACTGGCTGAAGCGATGGAATACCTCTTCATGAGCCCCTCGAACGTTTGGCTCGTCATCCCGGCGAAGACCCACTGCTGTCCGGAATAAATCGGTGGCGTAGCGTCGAAAGCGTTTTGGCGCAAGGTGCGCCGATCTGCAGGTCGCCACTCTCGACGCGACATACCCGTTTGCCCTTGTCGTCATTCCGGCGAAGGCCGGAGGCGCTCTACAACAGCGAAGCTGGTCATCGCTTTTCAACGGGGGCACGGCCATCACGTCGGCAATGACACCGATCGGGCAGTGAACGTGGACGACCTCTTCGTCTTTCGAGAGCGATTCCGGCCTTCGCCGGAATGACGACCATGGGGGAATAACGCTCCGGGAAGAATGACGTCCCTGGCGAAATGACTAACCTTGGGGGAATGGTGTTCGAGAGGGCGGCGCGAGGTTTCTGGCGCAGGCTTGCGAGACAAGTACCGGCTCAGGCGCGCAGGCTTTTCACCAGCATGAAGATCGCGACCGCGATGATCGCCAGCGCGAAGATCAGGTTGAGTGCGCCACGGGTCTTCGCCAGCCGCTTGGCGCCCAGCGCGCCAAGCCAGCCGCCGAGGATGCCGCCGCCGATGAACTCGGCCGCGACCGGCCAGTCGACCAGGCCGGAGCGCGCGTAGTTGGCCGCCGTGGTGAGGCCGAACGTGCCCACCGCGAACAGCGAGGTGCCGATCGCATGGATGATCTCCATGCCGCTGGCGAACATCAGGCTGGGCACGATCAGGAAGCCGCCGCCGATGCCGAAGAAGCCCGACAGGCTGCCCGCGCCGAAGCCCACCGCGCCCAGCCGCGGATACATATGCGGCAGCGGATAGCGATCCGGACCGCCGCCGCGCCGCCCGCGCAGCATCAGCCCGGCCACTACCAGCATCAGCAGCGCAAACAGCGCCAGCAGATGCCGACCGTTGATCGCCTTGCCGATGGTCGAGCCGACCAGCGCACCCATGACGCCGGTGGCCGCGAAGGTGAATCCGACCTTCCAGCGAACGTGGCCGGCGCGTGCATGCGGTATCAGGTTGGCGTACGCATTCGCCGCCACCGCCGTCGCACTGGTGCCGATGGCCAGATGCGGATCGTGTATCCCCACGACATACAGCAGCAGGGGCGTGGCGAGAATCGAGCCGCCGCCGCCGATCAGCGCCAGCGAAAAACCGACCAGCGAGCCACACGCGATGGCGAGCAGGGCCTGCATCACAGCCAGATGATCCATCGGGGCTTCCTGGCGAGGGCGCGGTTCAATGGGTCGCGCAAAATGGGGCGAGCTGCTCGGCTGGCATCCGGCGCATGGCAGGTGCGCTCATCGTCCGCTCCGGAGCATTTTCGGCCGCAACGACTGCAGGTCGTAGCCGGCCCGGCGTGCCGTGTCGAGCACCGCATCCGCGTCACCGTCTGCCTGCAACACCCACAGCGAACAGGAGCGTGTGCCGCTGCGGCAGAACGCCAGTACCGGTGACGGCAGACTGCGCAGCGCATCGGAAAAATCCACGGCATCCTGGCTGGACAATTGGCCGGGGACCACCGGCAAATAACGATAGGCGAGGCCATGCGAGGCCGCAGCCGCCGCCAGCAAGGCGCTCGATGGCTGGCCGTCCGCTTCGCCGTCCGGCCGGTTGTTGATCACGCCGCGGAAACCGGCCGACGCCAGCTCGGCCATGTCTTCCGGCGAGATCTGCGGAGCCACGCTGAGCTGTTCGGTGAGTCTGTGAATCTGCATGGTGTTCTCTCCCGCCGATGCAGCGGCATCGGCGCTCAGATCGAGTCCAGTGGAATCTTCAGGTAACGCACGCCGTTGTCCTCGGCCGGCGGCAGATGGCCGGCACGCATGTTCACCTGTACCGAGGGCAGGATCAGCTGCGGCATCGACAGCGTTGCATCGCGCTTCATGCGCATGGCGACGAACTCGGCTTCGCCGATGCCTTCGTGCACGTGGATGTTGCCCTGGCGCTCCGCGGCCACGGTGGTCTCGTGCGCGAATGCGTCGCGGCCGGCGGTCTTGTAGTCATGGCACAGGAAGATCCGCGTTTCACCCGGCAGCGCGAATATCTTCTGGATCGAGCGATACAGGATGGCGGCATCGCCGCCGGGAAAGTCGCAACGGGCGGTGCCGTAGTCGGGCATGAACAAGGTGTCGCCGACGAAGGCCGCATCTCCGATCAGATGCGTCATGCATGCCGGTGTGTGGCCGGGCGTGGCGATCGCCGTCGCCTCGATGCCGCCGACCCTATAGCGCTCGCCATCCGCGAACAGATGATCGAACTGGCTGCCATCGGTGCGGAATGCATCGCCGGCATTGAACAGCTTGCCGAAGGTACGCTGCACGGTGCGGATATGCTCGCCGATGGCGAGCCGGCCGCCCAGTTTCGACTGGATGTACGCACCCGCCGAGAGATGATCGGCGTGCACATGGGTGTCGATCACCCACGCCACATCGAGCCCTTCGGCCTGCACGAACGAGACCACGGCATCGGCCGAATCGTGGCGAATGCGCCCGGGTGCCACCTCGTAATCGAGCACGGCATCGAGCACCACCGCCTGCCCCGTGGCCGGATCCCACGCCACGTAGCTGAAGGTATTCGTCGGTTCGTGGAAGAACGCCTTCACTTCGGGCCGCTGCATGATGTGCTTCCGGGTCGGGTCCTGGCACCAGCTCGTTGCACGGTCAGCCGGCAGGAACTGCATGCGCCATGATTTCGCATGTTCGGGGTGTGAATCTATATGCGCGCCGACAGGGCAACAAGGTCAGTGCGCGGTGGGTGGTGCCCCCAGCAGATGGCCATTGACCTTGGTGCCGTACAGCGACATCGGCGTGTCGTGGTATTTGCTGCGTGTCTCGGCGAGGTTGCCGGTGTAGCGGGGGTCCTGCGGGCGCTCGTGCGCATCCATGAACATCGCCACGTCCCACGCGTCCTGGTCGCTCAGCGTGCCGCCGCGGCTGAGCGGCATGTTCGCCTTGATGAAGGCGGCGGCGTTGTCCAGCTCGTGCATGCCGGCGCCCCAGTTGAACGACTGCGGCCCCCACAGCGGCGGGAACACGTTGCGCCCCGCCACCTGCTGGCCCTGCCCGTCGGCGCCATGGCACAGCGCGCAGTTCGCCGCATAGACCTTTTCGCCGCGCGCATAGTCCGGCGGTTGCGGCGGCTTGAAGCCCTGCTTCGGGTAGCCGGCGCCCTGCAATTTCACGCCGACCGGCGCGCCCTTCGCCATCCACCACGCATAGGTTTCCAACGCGACCATCTCGGCGCTGTCCAGCGGCGGTGCCTTGCCGTTCATGCTGAAACGGAAGCAGCCCTGCAGGCGCTCGCCGAAGCTGTTCACGTGGCCGTTCTTCTTGCGGTACTGCGGGTACATGCCGTAGGCACCCCACAACGGCGCCGAGTTGGCCAACCGGCCCGCGTCCAGATGGCAGTTGCTGCAGCTGAGGCCGTTGCCGACATACGCCTGCGCGTGTTCCGGCGTGTCGGTGAAGATGTCGCGGCCCTGGCGGATCACGTCGCCGAGCGGACCATTCGGGATCTCCGCTTCGGAAGGTGGCGTGAATGCGGGCGAGGCGGCCTTGGCCGCAGTCGCCGCGACCGACGACGCGGGCGCCGGTCCGGTGGCCGTCGTGTTCGCGGCCTTCTCCGAGCAGCCATTCGACACGCACAACGCGATGACCACGGCGGCCCATGCGGGCAGAGTCCTCATGGCCTGGCTCCTTTCGCATCCAGCGGCTGTGCCGCGAACCATGCCGCCACCGCCTCGATGTCCTGCGCACCGAGCGCAGCGGACAGATGCTGCATCAGCTGCAGCGGATCGTTGTGCCGCGTGCCCTGCTGCCATGCCTTGAGCTGCGCCTCGATGTACGCCGCCGGCTGCCCCGCCAGCGGCGGGAAGTGCGCGCCCACGCCGACGCCGGCAGGACCATGGCATTGCACGCACGCGGGCACCTGCTTGCTCCAGCGTCCTCGCGTGGCCAGCACGCCGCCCACGCTGTCGGCGGCCGGCATCGCGGTAGCCGGTTTCGCCAGCGCGGGTGGTATCGGCAATTGGCTGTAGTAGCTCGCCAGTGCCCGGCGTTCGTCTTCACTGAGCGCCGTCGCAGTCGCCTGCATCACCGGGCTGCTGCGCGAACCGTCAGCGAAATCATCGAGCTGCTTCTGCAGGTAGACCGCGTCGAGTCCGGCCAGTCGCGGATTGCCGGAAACGGCCTGGCCGCCACCATCGACGCCGTGGCAGGCCACGCATGGCGCCGCGCCCTTGCCGTTGCCCTGAGTGGTGATCGCGGCTGCATCGGTGGCATGGGCCGGCGCGGCCAGCAAGCCGGCAGCAACGACCAGGCCGATGCCGAGCGTCATCCATCGCAGATCTGGACCGGGCATCACGGCTCTCCTCAATGGGGCGGCAGGAAGCCGTACTTGCGATACACCGCCTGCGCCGCGGGGCTCTGCATGAAGGCGAGGAAATCCTTCGCGGCCTGCGCATGCGGCGCATCCTTCATGCGAGCGGCGGTATAGGTGGCGGTGACGTTCTGCGCTGCGGGGATTGCCACCGTCTCGACCGGGTGATGCAGGATCTGCTGCTGGAAGTACGCCTCGGTCGACCACACCGGCGCCGCGTCCGACTCGCCCTGCAGCACGCGCAGCGGCGACTGCCGGTGATGGATGCGGGTGAGGAAGGTGCTGCCGTCCTTCACCTTGCTGTCCATGATGGCGTGATCGAGCGCATCGCCGCCGGCCTTGCGGTAGCCCGCCTCGATCTGCTTCGCAATACCCTCCCACGCCGGGTTCGGCATGCTTACCCGTACATCGGCACGACCGAGATCGGCCAGTCCGGTGATGTGTTTCGGATTGCCCTTCGCCACCAGGATCGCCAGCGGATTGCGCGCATAGTCATACGTGTCGGCGAACCAGCCATGCTTCTGCTGGTTGTCGGCGATGGCGCCCTTGCCGGCCGTATAGATGTCCGGCTTCAGCGTGATGCGCAGGTTGCCCATCACCAGCGTACCGCTCTCGATCTGCTTCGCCAGGATGCCCGGCGGCAAGGTCTCGGCGTAGATCCGCTGGTATTGCGGATGCGCCTGCTTGAACGCCTCCAGCAGGTCGTGCACCACCATGAACTGGTTGCCGGCGAAGAACAGCACCAGTTGCGGATCGACGATGTCGCCATGCAGGTCGGCGATCGCATCCACCGGCGGCACGCTGAACTGCAGGCCGGCCGGCGGCGGATTCCACGGTGGCAGGTAGTCGTTCTTGTCGGCCGCGCTGACGGCGAAGCTGGCCGCCAGCAGCAGGCCCATGACGAAATGGCGCATCGCGTATTTCCCCGGCAACGCGTGGATCACAGCGGCATCAGGGCATAACCCTGCTGCTCGAGCACGGTGACCGTGGTCAGCGCGGACAATGCCAGCGTGACATGCGAATCCACCCAGTCGTACTGGAACTTGTGTTCGGCGACGGCCTGGCCGCACACCGCGATATCGACACCGGCCTTGCGCAGTTGCTCGATCAGCGGCAGGTTCGGATTGGCCACGCCGTACGCCTTCTTGTACTGCTCGTCGTTCAGCACGATGGGCGTGGCACCGCCGGAGGCGATCGCCACGAATTTCAGGTGATCGAGCGGCACGCCGGCACTGACATACAGGTTCACCGCACGCGCCACGTGATCCAGCGACGGACTCACCTCGCCGGGCTTGTCGCCCGCCTTGCTAAGGCTGAACACCACCTTGTAGGTCGCATTGCGATCGGGCTGATACGCCGCCTGCGGCAACGCGTGCATCTTGCCGGCGCCATGGATGGTGGGCGTCTGCCAGAAATTGTCGCCGGCAAAGGCCGCGGCAGGCAGCAGGCTGAGGGCAAGCAGCATCGTGACGAAGGGACGGAACATGGCGGCCTCGCAGGTTTGTCGACAACGCGGGAATGGCGTTGGCGCATGCTAAGTCCGGCCCATCCGATAAGCCAATGCGGTTTTAGTGATCGTGGCGATAAGCGCCGCTTATGTTCGTCACCGCTGCCGCAATCAGGCCGGCGCCGGCTTGCGTGCGAAATAGCGTGCCGGCGGCTGGCCGAAATTGCGCCGGAACATCGCCACGAAGGCACTGACGCTGACGTAGCCCAGCGCGTCGGCCACACTGGCCACCGGCACGCCCTCGGCCAGCTGTTCCAGGCCGCGGCTGAGCCGTGCCTGCTGACGCCATTGCGCGAAACTCAGCGCGGTCTCGGCGCGGAACAGCCGGCTGAGGCTGCGTGCGGACAACCCGGCACAGGTAGCCCAGTCCTCCAGGCTGCGGTTGTCGTGCGGCTGCTCGAGCACGGCCTGGGCGATGCGCAGCAGCCGGCGGTCGAGCGGCATCGGCAGGTGCAGCGGTTCGTGCGGCGCGCGGCGCATCTCGTCCAGCAGCACCGCCATCACCCGTTCCTGTTCGGCGTCCAGCCGCTCGTGCCAGGTCCACGAGCTGGCGCGATGGACCAGCGCCCGCAGCAGCTCGGTGATGCCGATCACGCAGGGACGCGCGGGCAGGCCGTGGTCGATGTCCGGCGTGATGAACACGCCCCAGCCGCTCATCACCCCGCTGATGCTGACCGTGTGCAGTTCACCCGGCGGCATCCAGCCGGCACGGTGCGGCGGCAGCAACCACGAACCGTGCTCGGTATGCACGTGGACCAGGCCGCTCTCGACGCAGAAGAACTGCCCGCGCAGATGGCGGTGCCAGTCGTAGGTCTGGGTGTCCTCGCCGTATTCGCTGGCGGCTTCACGCTCGATCCGGTAGGCGATCAGCGCGGGGCCGCCGACCTGCTCGATCAGTTCGTGAACCTGCTCCTTGGAAGGTGGCATGGCTGATTCTCGACATAAGTTGACCAAATAACGTTATCAGATTGCAGCGCGCCTGCCTAAGCTGTGACCTTCCGGACCGCCTGACGGCCGGAACAGATGCCGCTGCCGCCGCTCGCGGTTTCTCCCACGCAGACAAATACCTGTCCCGAGCACCGTCACATCGGGCGGGACTCACCCGTCCTGAGCAAGAGTGTCGCCATGTCGCGACGCCACATATCGAGGATGCCCATGCCACCGATTGAACTGATTTCCACGAAGTCCAGGGCCGCCGCGTCGCCGGTGGAAGCCTTCATCGCCTGCGCTCACCAGATGCTTGATCCGGCGACACCCGAGGCCGTGCGCCGTGCCATGGAGCCGAGGTTGCTGGCCCAATTACCCGCACTGCGGGCTCTGGGCGTGTTCGAACTTTTCGAGATCCGTGACCCGGCCCTGCGCGCATGGCTGGCCGATGAGCTGGCCGATCTGTCTAGCCGAAGCGAAATTTTGCTCAAACAAACATAAACTGACACATATTTGCCTTGACAAATATACTTTCGGCAATAGAATGCCGCAGCATGAAGCCGAACACACCCTCCCACGATCTCTCCGGCGCGTCCGATCCACACACGGCCAGCCTCGGCATGCTGCTGACCATGGTGCGCTCCGAGATGGTGCGCGCGATCGAGGCGGAACTGGCCAGCCAGGGCCTCGACCTGAGCTTTACCCAGTACCTGATCCTGAAGAAGGCGCAGCAGCTGGGCGCGGTCTCGGCCACCGAGCTGGCCCGCGCGGTGGAACTCGATGGTGGCGCGATGACGCGCCAGCTCGATCAGCTGGAGCGCAAGGGCTACCTGCGCCGCTCCCCGCATGAGCAGGATCGCCGGGCACTTCGGATCGAGCTGACCGGCGCCGGCATTGCGGTATGGCAGAACACCGCCTCGGTATGCAGCGAGCGCGTGATGGCCGCGGCGCAACGCTCGTTGAGCCCGATCGAAAGCACACAACTGCACGATTACCTGGAGCGCGTGCTGCAGGCACTGCGCGACAAGAACTGACCTGTTCACCTGGACACGACCCATGCGTCTGCACTTATTTGCGGCTGCGACCGCGCTGACTCTCGCCCTGGCCGGCTGCGCCAGCAGCGGCGGCCTGCATCCCGACGGCACGCCGATCGATCCGTCCACGCTCAAGGCCGAGCGCAGCCTCGCCGGGCTCAGCCTTTCGCCGGCCGCATGGCCGACGCAGGACTGGTGGAGCGGGCTCGGTGATCCGCAGCTCTCCGACCTGATCGGCGAAGCACTCAAGGACGACCCCGGCCTGGCGATAGCCGATGCGCGGGCGCGCCAGGCGCAGGCGGAAGTCGGCATTGCCGACGCCGCACGCGGCCCGACCGTGAACGCTGGCGCCAGCGTCGCCGGCGCGCGTCTGCCTGACGGCCTGCTCAGCGCGAAGTCGCATTTCGCCGCCGCCAAGTATGGCTATGCCAGTTTCAACTGGGGCCTCGACCTGTGGGGCGGCAAGCGCGCCGCGTGGCAGGCCGCGCTGGGCCAGGCCCGTGCTGCCGAGATCGAGGCACGTGCTGCACGCATCGAACTGTCGAGCAATGTGGCGCGCGCCTATGTGCAGCTCGGCTATGCGTATACCCAGCAGGATCTGGCGAAGGCCGAACTGGAGCGCGCCGACAAGGCACGCCAGCTGACCCGTCAGCGTGTGGCCGCCGGCATCGACAGCCAGCTGCAGCTGAAGCAGGACGATGCCGAAGTGGCCAGCGCCGAGCGTGAGCAGGCAGTGGCGAACCGCGCGATCGATGCAGCCCGTTCGGCACTGTCGGTGCTGCTCGGCAAGGGTCCGGATCGCGGCCTCGACATCAGCCGTCCGCAGACGCTGATATCGGCTGCGCTGACCGTGCCGGCCAACCTGCCGGTGGAACTGCTCGGCCACCGCGCCGATCTGGTCGCGGCACGCTGGCGCGTCGAAGCGGCCGGCAAGGACATCAAGGTCGCCAAGACCGAGTTCCTGCCGAACGTCAATCTCGGCGCAATGGCCGGCCTGCTCAGCATGGGCGGCGGCAACCTGTTCCAGGCCTCGTCGCGCTTCTACGAGTTCGGCCCGTCGCTGAGCCTGCCGATCTTCGACGGCGGCCGCCTGCGTGCCAACCTTTCCGGCAAGGACGCGCAGTACGACATCGCGGTGGCGCAGTACAACCAGACCCTGGTCGGCGCACTGAACCAAGTCTCCGACGATATCACCGAACAGCAATCGCTGGACCAGCAGCTCGCCGCGCAGCAGCGCGCGCTGGATGCCGCCCGGCAGGCCTGGGACCTCGCGCAGCAGCGCTACCAGGCCGGTGTCGGCAGCTATCTGGAGGCGCTGAGCGTGCGCCAGCAGCTGCTGGTTGCCGAACAGGGCATGGCGGCGCTGCAGGCGCAGCACATCGACATCTCGATCCAGCTCATTCAGGCCTTGGGCGGTGGATACCGCCCCGAAGATCAATCCGATCGCGGCGGTTACCTGCCGCAGGCCAGCGACGTGACTCCCTCCTCCCCTTCCTCTTCGCATTCCTGAGGCATCCCTCATGTCCAGCCAGACCCCTACCGCGACCGCCCCGGTCGCCCAGCCGCCGGAAAAGAACCGCCGCGGTTTCCTGCTGCGCCTGCTCGGCGTGGTCGTGCTGCTCGCCCTGATCGCCTGGACGCTGTGGTACTTCCTCGACGGGCGCTGGTACGAAGGCACCGACGATGCCTATGTGTCCGGCAACGTGGTGCAGGTGACCCCGCAACTGTCCGGTACCGTGGTCACGATCGGCGCCGACGACGGCGATCTCGTGCATGCCGGCGACGTGCTGGTGAAGCTCGACGACAGCAATACCGAAGTGGCGCTGGCCTCGGCCAGGGCGAACCTCGCCAACACGGTGCGCAAGGTGCGCGGCCTGTACAGCAGCGTCAACGGCGCGCAGGCCGACGTGGCCGCACGCCAGGTGGCGGTGGACAAGGCGCGCGCCGACTACAACCGCCGGCGTGATCTGGCCAAGTCCGGCGCGATCTCCGCCGAGGAACTGTCGCATGCGCAGGATGCGCTGACTGCCGCCGAGAGCGGCCTGATCACCTCGCAGCAGCAGTACCAGACCAGCAAGGTGCTGGTCGACGACACCGTGGTCGCCTCGCATCCGGACGTCCAGGCGGCCGCGGCGAACCTGCGTGCGGCGTACCTGGACAACCTGCGCACCACCATCGTGGCGCCGGTCGACGGCTACGTGGCGAAGCGTTCGGTGCAGCTGGGCCAGCGCATCGCGCCGGGCCTGGCGCTGATGGCGGTGGTGCCGCTGCACCAGGTGTGGATCGACGCGAACTTCAAGGAAACCCAGCTCACCCACATGCGCATCGGCCAGCCGGTGGACATCCGCAGCGATGTATACGGCAGCGCAGTGACCTACAAGGGCAAGGTGGAAAGCCTCGGTGTCGGCACCGGCAGCGCGTTCGCCCTGCTGCCCGCGCAGAACGCCACCGGCAACTGGATCAAGATCGTGCAGCGCATACCGGTACGCATCGTGTTCACCGATCCGAAGCAGCTCGACCAGCACCCGCTGCGCATCGGCCTGTCCACCGACGTGAACGTGAGCCTGCACGACCAGAACGGCCCGATGCTGTCCCAGCAGCCACCGACCCAGCCAGCCTTCAGCACCGACGTCTACGAGAAGCAGCTGGCCCAGGCCGACGGCCTGATCGCGCAGATCATCCACGCCAACATGGCCGGCGCCAAATAAGCAGTGCAACGCCCTCCCCTGCATGCGGGGGAGGAGCTGATTCCCCTCACTGACCAAGCCTGATGACCACCCCATTCCGTCCACCCAATCTGGCGCTGTGCACGATCGGCCTGTCACTGGCCACGTTCATGCAGGTGCTGGACACGACCATCGCCAACGTGTCGTTGCCGACCATCGCCGGCAACCTCGGTGTCAGCAACGACCAGAGCACGTGGGTGATCACCTCGTTCGCGGTGAGCATGGCGATCTCGCTGCCGCTCACCGGCTTCCTCACCCGCCGCTTCGGCGAGGTGAAGCTGTTCGTCGCCTGCACCCTGCTGTTCGCGCTGACCTCGTTCCTGTGCGGCGTCTCCCAGAGCATGGGCATGCTGTTGCTGTTCCGTGCGCTGCAGGGCGCCGTGGCCGGCCCGATGTATCCGATCACCCAGAGCCTGCTGATCGGCATCTACCCGCCGGCCAAGCGCGGCATGGCGCTGGCGCTGCTGGCGATGGTGACGGTGGTGGCGCCGATCGCCGGCCCGATCCTCGGCGGCTGGATCACCGACAACTATTCCTGGCCGTGGATCTTCTTCATCAACGTGCCGATCGGCATCTTCGCCAGCATGGTGGTGGCGAACCAGATGAAGGGCCGGGTGGACAAGACCGAGCGGCCGAAGATCGACTATGTCGGCCTGATCACCCTGATCATCGGCGTCGGCGCACTGCAGGTCGTGCTGGACAAGGGCAATGACGCGGACTGGTTCAACTCCAACTTCATCATCATCACCAGCATCGTCTCGGCGATCGCGATCGCGATCTTCCTGATCTGGGAACTGACCGACAAGGACCCGATCGTCAACCTTCGGCTGTTCCGCCACCGCAACTTCACCGCGGGCACGCTGGCGATGGTGCTCGGTTATGCGGCGTTCTTCTCGATCGCGCTGCTGGTGCCGCTGTGGCTGCAGCAGAACCTCGGTTACACCGCGACCTGGGCCGGTTTTGCGACTGCTCCGCTGGGCGTGATCCCGGTGCTGCTGACCTTCTTCGTGGGCAAGTACGCCACGCGCATGGATCTGCGCCTGCTGGCCGCGCTGTCGTTCATGGTGATGGGCGCCACTTGCTTCATGCGCGCCAGTTTCTATCTGGAGGTCGACTTCTACCATGTCGCGATCGTGCAGCTGTGGCAGGGTCTCGGTGTGGCGCTGTTCTTCATGCCCACGCTGACCATCCTGCTGTCGGATCTGCAGCAGAACGAGATCGCCGCCGGCTCGGGCCTGTCCACCTTCCTGCGCACGCTCGGCGGCAGCTTCTCCGCCTCGATCACCACCTTGCTGTGGAACCGGCGCGCCGTAGTCCACCACGAGCAGCTGACCGAACACATCAACGTCTACAACCCGACGGCGCAGGCGGCGATGAGCCAGCTCGGCCACGGCGATACGCAACTCGGCGGCAGCGTCATCAACGGCATGATCACCCAGCAGGGCTATCAGATCGCGTTCAACGAAGTGTTCCACGCGCTGGGCTGGGTCTTCGTCGTCCTGGTGTTCGTGATCTGGCTGGCCAAGCCGCCGTTCACCGCGAAAGCCGGCGCCGCGCCCGGCGGACACTGAGCAAGGCGGACACGACCGCTTCCGCATCATGAATCCGGCGGCCAATGGCCGCCGGATTCACATTCAAGCCACGTCGGCGTCCGAAAGGACTTGCTACGGATTGAAGGCCACGCCCAGTACAGCCATGGTTTCACCACGGTTGGGGCGGTGCAGGTCACCGTTGGAAATATGCCGGATGCCCAGCATGAAATGCCGGCCCTGCCAGCCCAGCGTGCTGACGAATTCGTAGGGAGAACTCAGGGCCTGCGTGCGGCCGGTGTGAAAGGCCGGCTGGAAGCTCAGGAACAGCGGCTGGTACCAGTCGCCGGCATCGCCGTAATGGAAGCGTGCACCACCGGCCAGCAGCCAGACCTGATCGCGGGTGTTGTAGTGGTAGGCGTTGAAGTGGGCGATGTCGCGACCATTGATCCAACCCAGCGAAACATCCGGCGACCAGCTGAAACGGCTGTCGCCGATGCGGTGTTCGTCGAACACGCCCTCGACGAACGCGGTATTCGCCGCGTAGCTGTCCATATAGCTGCGACCGGCCTCGATTTCCACGCGAACAGCCGCGGCGGCCGGCAATGCTGTTGAAGCAAGCGCCATCACCACGACAGAACGTGCCATGGCAGAGCGGAGTGGTCTGGCAGACAAAAACATGGGGGAACCTGTTGGGATAGGGGTGCGATGTATTTGTGTACCACGCAGTTTACTAAGAGAGCGTCACGTTTGGGTGAAGTCCGGCAGATACGTCGGTGAACGCAGTGTTTCGCCACGCGAAACCATCCGTAGCCATCGCGATACGTGCGGGAAACGACCGGGCCCGTTCATGCGCGCCATAAAAAAAGCCCCGGCAAATGCCGGGGCTCGTCATTCGGCGAAATCGGGGTTTAGCGGGTCGTGCCGGTTCCTGCCATCGGCTGCAGGCTGGGGCTGTCCAGATCGAGCGCGGTCGATTCCATCAATACCGCTTGCGGGTGCGCCTTGCGGACCGCCTCGCCGAACTGCGCGGCATCGCCGACCACCACCACCTTGCTGCCGGCGGCATCGAGGTGCTTGCGCGCATATGCCTGGACCTGCTTCGACGTGACCGCCTGCACCTGCTCGATGTACCTGCCGATCTCGTCCAGCTTCACGCCGTAGACCGCCAACTGGCCGATCTGCTCGGCCAGCCCCGCGGTGGTCTCCAGACTGCGGCCGTAGCCGCCGATCAGGGTCGCCTTGCGTGCGGCCAGTTCCTGCGCATCGACCCTCGTGCTGCCGAGGCGGTTGAACTCGCCCAGCATCAGGTCCACCACCTGCGCTGCCGACGGATTCTTGGTCTGCGCTGATGCCAGCCACATGCCGGCGTCGCCGAGCGACTGCAACCGGCTGCTGGCGCCATAGGACAGACCACGCTTGATGCGGATCTCCTCGTTGAGTCGTGCCGAGTACGAGCCGCCCAGTACCGCGTTGGCCACGGTGCCGGCGTAGTAGTCGGTACTGTTGCGCGGCGGCGCGGCGTGTGCGGCGACCACGCCGGCCTGCCCGGCGCCGTGCTGGTCGATCAGCAGGATCGTCGGCATGTGGCTGGCGGCCGTGCCGGCCGGCCGCACCGGCAGCGGCGTGGCCGGCTTCTGCCAGTCGCCGAAGCTGGTCTGCGCCAGTTGCTGCGCCTGTGTCGGGGTGATGTCGCCGGTGAGGATCAGGATCGCGTTGTCCGGTCGGTACAACCGCGCGTGCAACTGCTGTACGTCGGTGCGGCTGATCCGCGCGATCGAGGTCGGTGTGCCGCTGCGCGAATGGCCGTAGGCACCTTCACCGAACACGCTGCGGCTGGCAGCCAGCGAAGCCAGCATGGTCGGCCGGCTCAGCATCAGGTGCAGGTCGTCGACCGCCTGTGCCTGTGCGCGCTTGAGTTCGTCCTCGCTGAAATCCGGCCGACGCACCACTTCCGCAAGCAGGCCCAGCGCCTGCGGCAGCTTCGGCGTGGTCACGGTGATGCCTACCGCGCTCTCGTCCCAGCCGGCGGCAGCCGTCAGCGAACCGCCCAGCGTCTCGGCGGCGGCGGCGATCTGCGGCGCCGTCTTGCCGGCGGCGCCCTTGGTCAGCAGGTTCGCGGTGAGGTCGGCCAGGCCGGCCAGCTGCGGGGGGTCCATCTCGCCGCCGCTGCGCAGCACCAGCTGCGCGGTGACCAGCGGCATGCCGGCCCGAAGCACGCTGATCACCCGCAACCCGTTCGGCAAGGTCTGCGCGAACGGCGTCGGCACCGTGAGTCTCGGTGCCGGGCCGGGTGCCGGTGGTGCCGTCGGAAAATTCTGCCTGGCGCCCGCGACGGGCGACGTCGCCAGCACGCCACCGGCGACCACCATGGCAGCCGTAAAGACGGCCAGACGAAGGGTGTTCGTGCAGTGATGGGTCATGCGGCTCATTTCGCTGCTCCCTTGGCCGCCTGCGGCAGGTAATCGATGGTGACGCTGTGTGCGCCGGTGATGTACTTCTGCAACACGCGATGCACGTCGGCCTCGGTGACTTTCTGCAACGCAACCAGGTCGGTGTTGACGTGTTCCGCGCCGCCGTCGATCAGGCTCGCCTGACCCAGCGCGAACGCGACGCCCTGGGCGGTCTGGCGCTGCTTGAGCTCGGCGGTCAGCAACTGGGTCTTCACCTTGTCGAGTTCGTCGACGGGAATCGGCTGGGTCGCCAGCCAGACGATTTCCTCGTGCAGCAGCTTCTCCGCCTCGGCCGGCTGGTGGCCGCTGGCGAGGATCGCGTCCACCGTGAACAGGCCCGGGCCGACCCGGCCATCGGCATCGGCGCCGATCTGCTGGGCGACCTGGTGGCGATAGACCAGCGACTGGTACAGCCGCGACGAATCTCCCTGCGACAGCAGGGCGGCAGCCACCTGCAACGGGATGAGGTCGGTGCTGTCGGCCGCCGGCGGGATCAGCCAGGTGATCGCCACCGCCGGCAGCGGAGCGGTCTCGCTGGTGACGGTGTAGCGCAGGTTCTTCTTGCGCAGCGGTTCCTGCGCGGTGACCTGCGGCACCGGCGTGGCCGGTTTCGGCATCCAGCCGAAGTACTGGTCGACCCAGGCATCGAGCTGCTTCGGATCGAAGTCGCCGGCGACGATCAGGGTGGCGTTGTCGGGGCGATAGAAGGTGTTGTGGAAATCGATCACGTTCTGCAGCGAGGCCGCCTCAAGATCCTCGATGCTGCCGATGGTCGGGCGCTTGTACGGATGCACCGTGTACGAGTACGGGTCGATCGCGTTGAACAGCTTGCCGTACGGATTGGCCAGCACGCTCTGGCGATACTCCTCCTCCACCACCGCGCGCTCGGACTTGAAGTTCGGCTCGTCCACGTTGAGGTTGGACAACCGCTCCGCCTCGGCCCACAACAGGGTCTGCAGGTAGTTGCTCGGCACGATCTCGAAGTAGTTGGTGACATCATCGCCGGTGGAGGCGTTGTTGGCACCGCCGACGTCCTCGGTCAACCGGTCCATCTGCTCGGCATGCATGTGCTTCGTGCTCTTGAACATCAGATGCTCGAACAGATGCGCGAAGCCGGAGCGCCCCTCAGGGTCGTCCTTGGAGCCGACGTGGTACCACATCTGCACCGCAACGTTCGGACTGGCGTGATCCTCCACGCTGATCACCTGCAGGCCGTTCGGCAAGGTGCGCTGGTGGTACTGGATCGGTGGAATGCTCAGCTCGGCCGCGACCAGGGGCGGCGACAGCGCCGCGGCAGCGAACAAGGTGAATGAAGCCAGCAAGGCGGCGGGACGCAGACGCATGGTCATCCCCTTTTCGTTTGGGTGAAAGTCCAACCATAGCAAGCCTCTCCATCGATGCGGGCATGACTTGTGGCCCAGCTGGCGATACGGTGAACCAGTTGGGCCATGGGCCGCCTCTTCTTTTTTCTGGCGATGCGATGGCCGCTTGCACACCAACATCGCCCCGGGTGGCTCACCAGATCCACATGACCGCCGCGGGGGAGACAACTACAGTCCCTGAACCGCCCCGTTCGACATGGCAAGATTAGGCTGCAGTCCACAGGGCAAATCCTTGATCTTCACGGACACGCATCGCCAGAGCCACATCAATCGCATGGGATAGGCTGCAGGAATTAGACTGCATTTTGAAATCTACTTAGCGTTAGCCCTCTATGGCCAAAAGATCAAAAGCCATTCGTGCCCTGGAATACTTCCCGTGCCAGGCGCCGCCCGCGGCCTTGTTCAAATCGCGCATCAATGACCTAAGAGGGATTGCTCATCTAGCTGAGGCCAACCACAGCTCGGAGATTCTTGAGCTAGTGAAAATAGGACTGACCGCGTACTTTGAGGCATTCTGCAAGGATCAGTTTGGGTCAATGATCTGCCTTGCGCCTTCGCTCATCAAAAACCTAGCGGCCGCTGGGCATGACACATCCCTTGATGCTTCGTGGATGATTGACAACCCCCAAGAGTTCGAACACCAGATCGGCTTCTACATCGCGGAAAAGTATGACTTCGGCACACCCAGCAAGATCAATTCCCACTTCAAGGCCCTGATCCGGATCTCACCATTCTCCTCAAAGGCTCGTGTTGCATATGACGCGATCATTCACGACCGCAATTTGCTCGCACATCACGGCGGAACATTCACAACCTTGTATGTCAAGAACGCAAAATCACCCGACATGAGCGCAGCAAAGGCGTTCCAGGACGGCATTGTCCTCAGCGCCGCGCAAATCAACGACGACCTCGACCTTGTGGAGAGGATTGCCTACGCTCTCACCGTCAACACTCACAAAGCACTCACGGCACACATCTACGATGGTGACATGCGGGTGGGTGCCGAGAAGAAGAAAGCACTCGAATTCATATCTTGGTGGGAAGAGGGCTAACAATTCATTCAAGCCGAACCCGCTTCGCGGATCGGCTTAATTCAAGCGTTAGACGCCACGGAGACATTATGACAGTCAAGCGTATGGACAACGTCGGCATTGTGGTGGCAGACCTCAATGTCGCCGTTAAGTTCTTCACCGAACTCGGCCTTGTCCTCGAAGGCCGTATGCCAGTCGAAGGTGAATGGGCCGGCCGCATCACCGGAGTGCGCGACCAGCGCGTCGAGATCGCCATGATGCGAACCCCCGACGGCCACGGCCGCCTTGAGCTCTCGCGCTTCGACGCGCCAGCCATCGCGTCCGATCACCGCACCGCCCCCGTAAACTCATTGGGGTACCTGCGCGTCATGTTTGCCGTCGAGGACATCGACGACACTCTTACCCGGCTCAGCAAGCTCGGTGCGACAGTGGTCGATGAAGTCGTTAACTACGAAAACATCTACCGGC
Source organism: Rhodanobacter koreensis (assembly GCF_054782855.1). Lineage (NCBI taxonomy): Bacteria > Pseudomonadati > Pseudomonadota > Gammaproteobacteria > Lysobacterales > Rhodanobacteraceae > Rhodanobacter > Rhodanobacter koreensis. The sequence goes on from NZ_BAAGRR010000001.1 coordinate 1,035,726, forward strand.
TCTGCTACATCCGGGGTCCCGAAGGAATTCTCATCGGGCTCGCCCAACAGTTAGGGCAACAGACCTCCCGAGAGAATCCCATGGAAGATGAGCGTTGAGAACTCAGGCGTTGGCATCTAACAATTCATTCAAGTCGAACCCGCTTCGCGGGTCGGCTTAATTCAGGAGTCGAACACAGCCGACTGATCCTACGCCCGGCTGCGATGGTCGCTGACCGCTTCGTGCAGCTACCATGCAACCCCGCTTTCAAGCACGCCGCTCCACGACAGCGCCGATCAGCAGCGACACCCAAGGACTTCCGATGCAGCCCACTCCGCGCAGTTCGCTGTTCGCCAACCACAACTTCACCCTGCTGTTCGGTGGCAGCACGATCTCGGCGATCGGCGACCAGTTCACCCTGGTGGCGTTGCCGTGGCTGGTGCTGAAACTCACCGGCGACCCGGCCGCGCTCGGCCTGGTGCTGGCCGCGATGGCACTGCCGCGCGCCGCGTTCATGCTGATCGGCGGCGCGGTGGTGGATCGCATGTCGCCGCGTCGGGTATTGCTGGGTGCGCGTGCGGTCAATGCGCTGCTGGTCAGCCTGCTGGCGGTGCTGGTGCTGGCCGGGGCGATCCAGATGTGGATGATCTACCTGATCGCGCTGGGCATCGGCCTGTCCACCGCGTTCGCCTATCCGGCGGGCTCGGCGATCCTGCCGCAACTGATGGAACCGGCGCAGCTGCAGCCGGCCAATGCGCTGTTCATGGGCATGCGCCAGCTGAGCATGATCGTCGGTCCGGCGCTGGCCGGCCTGCTGATCAGCACCGGCGCACATGGCGGCCACGACCAAGCCGTTGCCGATGCCGGCGGACTCGGACTCGCGTTCGGCATCGATGCGGTGAGCTTCGTGTTCTCGCTGGGCTCGCTGATGCTGATCCGCATCCACAGCGACCATCATCCGAAGGCAACGACCGGCAGCGTGCTGGCCACCGTTGCCAGCGGCATCCGCGCGATCTGGGCCGACCTGCCACTGCGCGCGTTCATCCTCTACGCTGCGGTGGTGTCGGTGTTCGTCGGCGGCCCGATTCAGGTCGGCCTGCCGGTACTCGCCGATACCCGGCTGGATCTGGGCGCCGCGTCGCTGGGCATCCTGATGACCGCGAACGGTGTCGGCATGCTGCTGGGCAGCTTTCTCTCCGGCATCGTGACGCGATTGGTGAAGAGCCGGCTCGGCCTGATGGTGCTGTGCATCGACAGTCTCGCCGGACTGGCTCTGGCCACGCTGGCATTGGTGCATTCGACGCTTGGGGGTGCCGTGCTGCTGGCCGGCACCGGCGCCTTGGGCGGCATCGCGCAGATCGCCATCGTCAGCTGGATCCAGCGCCGGGTGGCGCCGGAGATGATGGGCCGCACGATGAGCGTGCTGATGTTCACCTTCATGGGGCTGGGCCCGTTGTCCGCGGCGATTGCCGGCAGCCTGCTGAAGGTGCTCTCGCTGCCGACATTGTTCGTCGGCGCCGGACTGATGCTGACGGCGATTGCCTTGAGCTGCATGAGCAATCCAGCCTTGCGCAGCATCGGGGCGGCAAAGCCGGCTGCAGCCGAAGCCGGCTGAAGATCCACTGCCCGGCACCGTCGGGCAGCGGCACCCGACTACTTCGGCAGCGCCGGCATCTGCTGCCGCAACGCACGCTGGCGCTGGATCTCGGCACGCAGCCGCTGGCGCTTCGCCTTGCGTTCGCGACGGTCGTGCTGCCACAGGTAGATCGCCGGTGTGCTGAGCAGGGTCAGCAGTTGCGACACGAACAGGCCGCCGAGGATGGCGATGCCGAGCGGCTGGCGCATTTCCGAGCCGTAGCCGAAGCCGATCGCCAGCGGCAGCGCCGCGCCCATCGCGACCAGGGTGGTCATGGTGATCGGGCGGAAGCGCACCAGCGCCGCCTCGCGGATCGCCTCCGGCGGCGTGCGGCCGTGTTCGCGCTCGGCGACCAGGGCGAAGTCGACCATCAGGATCGCGTTTTTCTTGACGATGCCGATCAGCATCAGCACAGCGATCACCGACATCAGGGTGAGCTGGGTATGCGTCACCAGCATCGCGAGAAACGCGCCCATGCCCGCGGCCGGCAAGGTGGAGAGGATGGTCAGCGGATGGATCAGGCTCTCGTAGAGGATGCCCAGCACCACGTACATCACCAGGATCACCGCCAGCAGCATGATCAGCGCATTGCTCAGCGCATCCATCAGGTTCTGGTTGTCGCCGGTGTACTGCTTCTGCACGCCGGGCGGGAGATGGGCGGCGAAGATCGCCTGGTCGACCAGCTTCAGGCCGTCCGCCTGCGTGACACCCTTGTCGAGGTTGTAGTTGATCGAGGACGATTCGAGCTGGTTGTAGTGGCTGACCGTAACCGGTGCGATGCCCGGCTGGATCCGTGCCAGCGCGGACAGCGGAATCATCTGTCCCAGCGAGTTGCGCACATAGGTATTGAGCAGAGTGGCCGGACTCAGCGAGGCGACACTGTCTGCGGTGAGCACCACGCGATACTGGTTGAGGTCCGAATAGATCGTCGACACCTGGTTCTGGCCGAACGCGTCGTACAGCGCCGAGTCGACCTGGCCCATGCTGACGTTGAGGCGCGCGGCGACGTCGCGATCCACCTGCAGCATCTGCTGCTTGCCGATGCTGTCGAAACTGGTGGTGACGTCGCGGAACTGCTTCATGCCGCGCATGACCCGCGCCAGCTGCAGGGTGGGTTCCTGCAGCGAGGTACCGTCGTTGCTGCTGAGCTGGAACGAATACTGGCCCTGGCCGCCACTGCTGGGGCCGCCCCCCTGGATGAACTGCACCGCGGTCAGTGACACATCGAGGTCGGTCACGGTCTTGTAGTACTTGTCCAGCCGGTCGACCACCGCCTGCGCCGAATCGTGACGGTCGCCCGGCCCGTCGCCGTACGGCTTGAGGTCGACGAACAGGATCGAGCGGTTGGTCACCGTGCTGTTGTTGTTGCCGCCGCCGAGGATGGTGGAGACATCGAGCACCGCCGGGTCTGCCTGCAACACCGCCGCCATCGCCCGTGTGCGCGTGGCCAGCAGATCGGGTGAGATGTTGGCATCGGCGGTGATCTGCGCGCGCAGCAGGCCGGTGTCCTCCTTCGGCATCAGGCCGCCGCCGGCAACCTTCGCCACCACGATCGCCAGCAGCACGGTCAGCACCAGCAGGATCGGCGGTTGCCAGCGCATGACGCGGCGGTGGTGCATGGCCCAGTCCAGCCCGCGCTCGTAGATGCGCAGCATGCCGTTGTCGAAACGCTCTGCCATGCGCTCCAGCCGGCCCGGCGCACGACTGCCTGCCGGTGGCTCGTGCAACAGCCAGCGGCCGCACAACGCCGGCGTCAGCGTCAGCGAGACCACGGCAGAAATCACGATGGTGGCAATCAGCGTGACCGCGAACTCGCGCATCAGCATGGTGAAGATGTTGTCGCCGAACACCATCGGCGCAAACACGGCAATGAGGGAGAGCGTGATCGAGATCACCGTGAAGCCGATCTCGCGCACGCCGGTGAGCGCGGCCTGCAACGGCGCCATGCCCTGCTCCATGTGGCGCACGATGTTCTCGATCACCACGATCGCGTCATCCACCACGAAGCCCACGCACAGCACCAGCGCCACCAGCGAGAAGATGTTCAGCGTGAAGCCGAGCATCCACATCACCACGCAGGCGCCGGCCAGCGACAGCGGCACGCTGAACATCGCGATCACGGTGGGCCGCACGCGGCGCAGGAACACCAGCATCACCAGTGCCACCATCACGATGCTCATCGCCAGCGCCACCTGCACCTCGTGCAGCGCGGACTCGGTGGTCGGCGTGAGATCGAAGATCGGGGTGATCTGCACATCGGCCGGCATCAGGTTGCGGAATCCCGGCAGCGCGGCCCGGATCGCCTCCACCGTGGCCACCGCGTTCGCTTCCGGCCGCTTGCTGATCTGCATGGTCACCGCGCGCGTGCCGTTGAACCACGCTGCCGCGTACTGGTCCTGCTGCCCGCTGCTGATCGTGGCCACGTCGGACAGCCGCACCGGAATGCCGTTGTGGCTGGCGATCACCAGCGCGGCAAACTCCTGTGCGGTCTGCAGCGAATCGCTGGCGGTCACCGTCATCTGCGTGCGGCCGTTGCTCAGCGTGCCCTGCGGCGAGGTGACATTCGCCGCGCGCAGCGCGTTCGCCACGTCGTTCGCGGTGATGCCCTTGTTGGCCAGCGCGGCGCTGTTCAGCGCAATCCGCACCGCGTGCGGCGCGCCACCGGAAACCGTCACCTGCGCCACCCCGGCGATCTGCGCCACGGCCGGTTTCAGCAAGGTGTCGGTGAGGTCGTACAGCTTGTCCGGCGGCAGGCTGGTCGAGGTCAGCGAGACCAGCAACACGGGGATCTGCGAGGTATCGAACTTGATGTAGTTCGGCGGGCTGGGCAGGCCCGACGGCAGGTCGGCAGCAGCGGCGTTGATCGCCGCCTGCACGTCGCGCGCGGCGGCGTCGGTATTGCGGCTCGTGTCGAACAGGACCTGGATCTGCGCGCCGCCCTCGCTGGCGCTGGAGAACATCTGCTTGACCCCGCCAATGCGCCCGAGATGGCGTTCGAGTGGTGCCACTACGGTGGTGGCCATGGTCTGCGCGCTGGCGCCAGGCATCTGCGCAAACACCGCCACGCCGGGAAACTCGATCGACGGGAAGGCGGCCACGCCCAGCAGCAGATAGGCGCAGAACCCGGCCAGCATCAGGCCGATGGCAAGCAGCGAGGTACCGGCGGGGCGGCGGATCAGCGGTGCGAAAATATTCATGGCGCTTCCATGGCCTCCAAGCATAACGGTGAGTTGCCGCGGTCAGGCATACCCGCGACGGGCAACAGGGTAACGGCAATCACCGGTATTCGGGTCATGCCGGCTTTATGCCTGCTGCAGCGCGCCGGCGGATGCGCCTGAAAAGCCCCGCCCTCTCCACCCTCGCCATGCCGGCGCAGGCCGACATCGCATGGCCATGCCGGCCGTCAGTCCCATCGTTCGCGGCGGCAAGGCGATGACCGGCTTCGCCGTTGTGAAGCGTTTCCGGCCTTCGCCCACTGCTGTCCGGAATAAATCCGTGGCGTAGCGTCGAAAGCGTTCCGGTGCAAGGCGGGACGATCTGCAGCCCGCCGCCTCGACTCGAAATACCCGCTTGCCCTTGTCGTCATTCCGGCGAAGGCCGGAATCGCTTTTGAACAACGAAGATGCCATCACACGTTCACTGCCCGATCGGGTGTCATTGCCGACGTGATGACCGTGCCACCCGTTGAAAAGCGATTCCGGCCTTCGCCGGAATGACGGTAGGGAGGTTTTCGCAGCCTTGGAGCTGAGGATGGCGCTCACTGAAGAAAGCTCAACAGCAGGCCGTGGCGTATGGCGAATGCGCTTCCGGAAATATTCCGGACAGCAGTGGGCCTTCGTCGAGATGACGGGAGGAGATGGAGTCAGTGTCAGGTCGCCGGCAGCGCCTTCAGCCGGCGCTTCTCGGCGCGGCGCTCGCGACGCGCGGCCTTGCGGATCTTGCGGTCGTGATTCCACAGGTAGATCGCCGGGGTGCTGAGCAGGGTCAGCAACTGCGACACCAGCAGACCGCCGACGATGGCGATGCCGAGCGGCTGGCGCATTTCCGAGCCGATGCCGAAACCGATCGCCAACGGCAGCGCCGCGCCCATCGCGACCAGGGTGGTCATGGTGATCGGGCGGAAGCGCACCAGCGCCGCCTCGCGGATCGCGTCCGGCGCAGGCAGGCCACGCTCGCGCTCGGCGACCAGTGCGAAGTCGACCATCAGGATCGCGTTCTTCTTGACGATACCGATCAGCATCAGGATCGCGATGATCGCCATCAACGAAAGCTGCGTCTGTGTCACCAGCATGGCGAGGAAGGCACCCGCGCCGGCAGCCGGCAGGGTGGAAAGGATGGTCAGCGGATGACCGAGACTCTCGTAGAGGATGCCGAGCACGATGTACATCGCGATGATCGAGCCGATCAGCAGCACCATGCCGTTGGACTGGGCCTGCTGCAGGCGCTGGTTCTGGCCGGTGAAATCGACCCGGATGCCGGCCGGCAACCCGGCCGCGTAGGCCGCCTGCTCGACCAGCTTGATGCCGGTGTCCTGCGGCACGTCCTTGGCGAGGTTGTAGGTGATCGTGGCCGCTTCCATCTGGTTGTGATGGCGGATGCGCAGCGGGCTGCTGTTGGGTTCGATGTGTGCCAGCGCGGACAGCGGAATCATCAGCCCCTGGTTGTTGCGCACGCGCAGGTTCAGCAAGCCCTCCGGGCTGACGCTCTCGGCCGAGCCGGTGGTGAGCACCACGAAGTACTGGTTGATGTCCGAATAGATCGTCGAGACCTGGCGCTGGCCGAACGAGTTGTACAGCGCCGTGTCCACGGCGCCCATGCTGACCTGCAGGCGGCTGGCCGCCTCGCGGTCCACCCGCAGCAGCTGCTGCTTGCCGACCTGGTCGAAGTTGCTGCTGACGTCGCGGAATTCCTTCATGGTGCGCATCTGGCGCACCATCTGCAGCGCCGACGGCTGCAGGTCGCCGCCATTGCTGTCGACCAGCTGGAATTCGTACTGGCCGCCCTTGTCGCCGCTGCCGCCGCCGCCGAGGAACTGCGAGGCGCTGACCGAGACCTTCACGTCGGCCAGCTTGTCGTACTGCTTGGACAGCCGCTCGATGACCTTCTTGATGTTCTCCGGCCGCTCGCCAGGACCGTTGCCGCGCGGCTTCAGGTCGACGAACATCTGCGCCGTGTTGCCCACCGCGCCGCCGGCGTCGTTGCCGCCCAGCATGGTCAGCTGGTCGAGCGTCGCCGGGTCGGCCTGCATGATCTTCATCACCGCCTGGGTGCGCTCGGTCAGCTGTGCCGGCGAGATGTTGGCATCGGCGCTGATCTCCACCTGCAGCTGCCCGGTGTCCTCTTCCGGCATGAAGGTGCCCCCGGCGGTCTTCACCACCGCCATGCCGAGCAGAACGGTGACGATCAGCAGGGTCAGCGGCTGCCAGCGCATGATCCGCCGGTGCCGCATCGCCCAGTCGAGTGCGCGTTCATAGATATGCAGCATGCCGCGATCGAAGCGCTCCACCGCGTGCTCGAGCCGGCCCGGCGGCTTGCGCTCCGCCGGCTCATGCTTCAGCAGATAGGCGCACAGTGCCGGCGTGAGCGTGAGCGAGACCAGCGCCGAGATCACCACCGCCGCGGTCAGCGTCACCGAGAATTCGCGCAGCAGCATGATCAGCATGTTGTTGCCGAGCAGCAGCGGCGCGAACACCGCCACCAGCGACAGCGTGATCGAGATCACCGTGAAGCCGATCTCGCCCACGCCGGTCAGCGACGCCTGCATCGGCGACATGCCCTGCTCCATGTGGCGCACGATGTTCTCGATCACCACGATCGCATCGTCCACCACGAAGCCGATGCACAGCACCAGCGCCACCAGCGACAAGGTATTGAGCGTATAGCCGAGCGCCCACATCACCACGAACGCGCCGGCCAGCGACAGCGGCACGCTCAAGGTGGCGATCATGGTCGGGCGCAGCCGGCGCAGGAACACCAGCATCACCAGCACCACCATCGCGATCGAGATCAGCAGCGCCACCTTCACTTCATGCAGCGCCGACTTGGTGGTCTGGGTAAGGTCGAATACCGGCGTGAGGGTGATGTTGGACGGCAGTGACGCGCGCAGCTGCGGCAGCCGGGCGCGGATCGCCTCGACCGTGCCCACCGCATTGGCTTCCGGCCGCTTGGTGATCTGCAGGCCGACGGTGTGCTGGTCGTTGAACCACGCCGCCTGGTATTCGTCCTGCTCGCCGCTGTAGACCTTGGCGACATCCGACAGCCGCACCGGGATGCCGTTCTTCACCGAGATCAGCAGCCGGGCGAATTCGGCCGGTTCCTGCAGGCCATCGCTGGCGGTCACCGTCATCTGCGTGCGGCCATCGCTCAGCGCGCCCTGCGGCGAGGTGACGTTGGCCGCACGCAGCGCATTGGCGACGTCGTTCGAGGTGAGCCCCTTCGCCGCCAGCGCGTTGTTGTCCAGCTCGATGCGCACCGCGTGCGGCGTGCCGCCGAACACCTGCACCTGCGCCACGCCGTCGATCTGCGCCACCGCCGGCTTGAGCAGGGTATCGGCGAGGTCGTACAGCTTGTCCTGCGGCAATCCGCTCGAGGTGAGCGTGATGAACACGATCGGGATCTGCGAGGTGTCGAACTTGAAGTACTGCGGCGGCGACGGCATGCCCGACGGCAGGTCGACCGCGGCGGCATTGATCGCCGCCTGCACGTCGCGCGCCGCGCTGTCCGCGGTGCGCGAGAAGTTGAAGCGCACGCTCACCGAGGCGGCGCCTTCGGTGGCGTTGCCGTACATGTCGTCGATGCCGGGGATCTGCCCCAGATGACGCTCCAGCGGCGCCAGCACGGTATTGGCCATGGTCTGCGCACTGGCACCGGGTTGGTTGGCCACCACGTAGACACCGGGAAAATCCAGCGACGGCAACGCCGCCACGCCCAGCAGCAGATAGGCGCAGATGCCGGCCAGGGTGAGGCCCAGGGCCAGCAGCGAGGTACCCGCCGGGCGGCGGATCAAGGGGGCGAAGATGTTCATGGGGCTTCCGTGGCCGAGCAGCATGGCAGCATCGGCTGACGGCCGGATGACCGCAGTGGTAACACGGATACGATGGCGGGGGCGATGGTTGCGGACATGCGGGCTTTATGCCCGCTGTCATGCCTTCGCGTATGTGCCTGAAGTCCACACCCTGTCGGAAGGCATGGGTGGACTTCGCTACCGATGCACTCCATGAACCGAAGCCGCCGGCCTCCCTGCCGGCGGCTTGCGCATCAGCTCAATGGGCGGCCGGGCTATAGCGCAGGGTCAGGTACCAGGTACGGCCGGGCTGGTTGTAGTAGTACACGGTCTCGTACTCTTTATCGAACGCATTGGCGAGTTTCGCCTCGACCTGCCAGTCGGCCGTGAAGTGCCAGCTGGCACGCAGCGCCAGCGTGCTGTAGCCGCCGAGACGGTTGAGGTTGGCGGCATCGTCGTAGCTCCTGCCGGCGACGTACCAGGTGGTGCCGACGCCGAAGTCGCCGAAGCGACGGTCGATGTCGATGCGCGCGGTGCGCTCCGGACGACGCGGCAACAGGTTGCCGCTGTTGGCATCGGCAGCGCCGCCGTTGTCCTTCGGCTGCTGCAGGGTCAGATAGCCCTGTACCTGCCAGCCGTCCAGGTTTGCGCCGAGCTGGCCTTCCAGGCCGCGGATGCGCGCCTTGCTGACGTTGAACGGCACGTAGTTCTGGCTGGGGTCGAGCAGGATCAGGTCGTCGATGTCGGTCTGGTAGGCGTTCAACGCCCAGTTCCACACGCCGAGCTTCTGGCTGAGACCCAGTTCAGCGCTGCGCGACTTCTCCGGCTTCAGATCCGGATTGGCCGACGGTATGCCGCCGAACGGCGGGTAGTACAGGTCGTTGAAGGTCGGCGCATGGAACGCCGTGCCGTAGCTGGCCATCAGGCGCAGGTCGTGATCGAAGCTGTAGCCCCAAGCCAGCGCGCCGGTATTGTGGCCGCCGTATTGCGAGTTGTCGTCGTGTCGCGCGGACGCCTGCAGCTCGTTGCGGCCGAACGTGCCTTGGTACTGCACATAGGTGCCGGTGTCGTTGCGGTTGTCGGCCAGATAGCCGGTGCTGCTGTCGAGGTGTTCCTGCTGGTAATCCACGCCGACCGTCAGCAGCTGGTTCGGGGCCAGCGCGATGTCGTTCTGCCACGAGTACTGATTGCGCCGCGAGTTGTAAAAGCCGGTCTGCGCGAGCGGGTAGTAGGTGCCGTAATAGGTGCCCTGGTAATAGGTGGTGGCGAGGTCCTTGCTCTGCCCCGCATTCAGCGTGACCTTCCAGATATCCAGCGGCGAGAAGCTCAAGCGCGCGCCGGCCACGCGCTGCTCGTTGACGGCGTCGTTGCCGCCGTACGGGCTACCGGCATATTCCACGTCGTTCTTGCTGCGCAGCCAGGTGAAGGCCAGCTCGGTGCCGTTGTCCCAGCGGTAGCCCGCGTTGGCCGAGCCGTTCCAGTTGCGGTAGGCGTCATCGCGCAGATCGTCGACGAAGCAGCCGGCACCGTTGCCGCCGTTAGCCTCGGCCGCGCCGAACTTGCAGCCGGGAAAGCCGCTGGTGTACTCACCGCCCAGGCTGACGTTGTACCAGGCGTGCTGGTCGCCGCCGGACAGACCCGCCTCGCTGCCGAACAGGCCGTGGCTGCCGGCCGTCATGCTCAGCGACGGCACCGGGTTCGATAAAGTCTGGCCGCCATCAGCCTGGCCGTGGCGGGTAAAGATCTGGATCACGCCGCCGATCGCGTCGGCGCCGTACAGGCTCGACCGCGGACCGCGTACGATCTCGATGCGCTCGATCTGCTCGACCGGGATCTGCTCCAGCGAGGCCAGCCCCGCCGTCACCGAACCGATCCGCACGCCGTCGATCAGCACCAGCGTATGGGTGGAATTGGTGCCGCGCAGGAACAGCGAACTCTGCTGGCCGAGGCCGCCGCTCTGGGTGAAGTTCACGCCGGGCAGGCCAGTCAGCAGGTCGATCACCGACACCGGCTGCAAGCGCTGGATGTCATCACGGGTGATCACGGTAACCGACGACAGCGCATCGTCGACGGTGATCGCGGTGCGCGTGGCGGTGACGATCACCGGATCCAGTGCTGTTGTATTGCTCTGGGCCGTCGCATTGTTCTGGGCGGTCGTGTCGTTCTGGTCGGCCGCATGGGCAGCCATCGTGCAGCTCAGGAGTGCCGCTGCCAGCAAGGTCTTCTTCAAGGTCGTTCCTCGGCCGCACACCCGCGCACGGCTCATGGGTTCAATGAACTGGCAGCAGACTCAGGGGGAGACGGAACGACGGGCAGGCGAGGTCGCCACACGCGTGGTTCGGCCTCGCCCACCGCGAGCCACCAGGAATCGTTCGGGCCGGTCTCCGGGCTTGCGAGCGACATGCGGTGATCCGCATATCCGGAACGGCGCCTTCCCGTGCGCAGGCACAGTGGCGTTCGCCGTTCGTGAATCTCGCTTACCGTTGCGGGGGCAGCGCCGGCCTTGCAGTGCATGCAGCACCACGCACCGGCTTCCCGTTTCATCCCTCGGACGTCATGCCTGTCGGGACACCTGAACCGTGCAAGTCTAGCTTTGGACGGCTATTCAGGCAAACGCGGCCTCAGCGGGCCACGCCGCCGATCCAGCTCTGCTGCACGCGGTAGTCGTCATCCAGCATCACCAGGTCGGCCTGGTAGCCGGCCGCGATGCGGCCATGGCTGGCGCCGAGGCCGAGGAAATCGGCAGGATAGGTGCTGGCCATGCGCACCGCCTCGTCCAGCGGCAGGCCGAGCATCTGCACGGCATTGCGCACCGCGCCGGCCATGTCCAGCGCGGAACCCGCCAGCACGCCTTGCGCGGTCTGGCAGATGCCATCCTTCGCGATGATGGTTTCGCCGTTGAGCACGAATTCGGGATGATCCGAACCGACCGGCGGCATCGCATCGGTAACCAGCAGCATCTTGCCGCGCGCCTTCGCCGCGATCGCCACACGCAGGCTGGATGGATGGACATGATGGCCATCGACGATCAACCCACACCAGCTGTCGGCATCCTCCAGTGCGGCGCCGACCACACCCGGCTCGCGACTGCCGAGCGGCGTCATCGCGTTGAACAGATGGGTGAAGCCGCGCACACCGGCAGCGAGCGCGGCATGCGTCGTCGCGTAATCGGCCGCAGTATGGCCGGCGCAAACGATCACGCCGGCCGCCGCCAATGCACCAATGCTCGCCCCTGGCACCTGTTCCGGCGCCAGCGTAAGCAGGCGCACGCCGCGATGCGGTGCACACAGCAGCGCCAGTTCATCACTGCCAGGCGTGTGGAAGTATTTCGGGTCGTGTACACCCTTGCGCGCCGGCGCCAGGTACGGTCCTTCCAGATGGATGCCGAGCACGCCGGGCACGCCTTCCGCCAGCGCCTGCTCCACCGCGTCGAGTGCGGCCCGCATGACCTCCACGCGATCACTGATCAGGGTCGGCAGGAAACCAGTCGTGCCATAGCGCCGATGTGCTGCGCCGATGCGGCGGATCGTCTCCACCGAGGGCGCCTCGTTGAACAGCGCGCCGCCGCCGCCATTCACCTGCGTGTCGATGAAGCCCGGCAGCAGCATCGCGCCGTGCAGGTCGTGCGGTGTTGCGCTGCGCAGGCGCGGATCGGCAAGCGGCAACAGATCGACAATGCGCGCGCCCTCCAGCAGCACGGCGAGATCGTTGCGCCAGCCGTCCGGGGTAAGTACGCGACCATTGATGAGGGCGAGAGTCATGGCTAGCTCAGACCGTTTCGGTCACCTTGTTGAGATGCGGCGGTACGTCGGGATTGAAGCCGCGGCGCAGCGCCAGTTCGCTCGCCGCACGATAGAAGCTCTGGATGATCAGCAGCGGCGTGCACAGTGCCGGCAGCCCGCCGATCACCGGCAACATGCCCGCGCCATGCAGGCCGGGCGCGGCCACGAAGACCTGCGCGCCGCGGCCGCGGAATTCGTTCGCCACCGCCAGCGTGCTGTCCAGCGTGTCGTCGTCCTGCGCGAAACACAGCACTGGAAAGTGCGGACCGACCAGTGCCATCGGGCCATGCTTCACCTCGGCCGCACTGAATGCCTCGGCGTGCAGGCCGCAGGTTTCCTTGAATTTCAGCGCGGCTTCCAGGGCGATGCCGAAGCCGAAGCCGCGACCGACCACGAACAGGTTGTGCGCATCGACCAGGCCTTCGCTCAACGCCGACCAGTCGGCATCCCAACCGGCGCGCAAGGCATCGGGCAGCACGCGCAAGGCGGCAGCCAGTTCGGCATCGCCACGCCAGCGCGCGCACAGATGCAGCACGGCAGCCAGTGCCGCGATGTAACTCTTGGTCGCCGCCACGCTGCGTTCCGGCCCGGCGTGCAGCGGGATCACCGTGTCGGCCATCGCCGCCAGCGGCGAATCCTCCACGTTGACCATGGCCACCACATGCGCACCGGCAATCTTGGCCGCCCGGGCATTGCGCACCAGGTCGGGGCTCTTGCCCGATTGCGAGATCGCGATGAACAACGCGCCCTGCCAGCGCTGCTCGGCCGCGTAGATCGAGGTGACCGACGGTGAGGCGGAGGCGGTGACGATGCCCAGCTGGGTCTCGAACACGTACTTCGCATACGCCGCGGCATGATCGGAACTGCCACGCGCGCAGGTGACGATGAAGCGCGGCGGCTGCGCGCGCAGTATCTGCGCCAGTTCGCCGACCACCGTCTCGTTGGCGGCGAACTGGCGCGCGACCACGTCGGCCGCCTCATGCGCTTCGCGGTACATCAGGGTGTCGCGGGCGTGTGTATTCAAGCTGGCCTCAGTCGGTTTGCAGTTCGGCAACGAAGTCGTAGATGTCGCCGCGATACCAGGAACAGGTGAACTCGACCACGCGGCCGTCGTCCAGGAAGCTGCGGCGTTCGATGTTCAATCCGGCGCTGCCCGCCGCGACATGCAGCAGGCGCGCCTGCTGCGCATTCAGCGACACCGCGCGCAGCCGCTGCAGCGCGCGACGCGGGCGGCAGTTGAGATGTTCCAGTGCCTCGTACAGCGAGTCACGCACCAGCAGCGGATCGGGTAGCACGCTGGCCGGCACCACGCTGCGCTCGATCGCCAGCGGTTCGTCCTGGCCGTAACGCACGCGATGCAGGCGTACCACCAGCGAGCCGGGCGACAGGTGCAGCGCCATCGATTCCTCCGGCGTCACCTCGCCGATGCCGCGCTCGAAGAATTCCGACCGCGGCGACAGGCCGCGCTCGCGCAGGTCCTCGGTGAAGCTGGTCAGCCGCGACATCGGCTTGACGATGCGTTCGGCGATGAAGGTGCCGGCGCCATGGCGCTGGGTCAGCAGGCCTTCCTCGACCAGGCCGGCGATCGCCTTGCGCACGGTGACTCTCGACAGCTTCAGCGCCTGCGACAGGTCTCGCTCGCTGGGCAGCGCCTGGCCCGGCTCGATGTCGCGATGCTCGACCACGTTGCGGATCGCCCGGCGCAGGCGCAGATACGCCAGCGGCTGGTGCGTGGCCGGGTCGTGGCAGATGCGGCGGTATTCGTTGGCCAGTGCGGTTTCCATTCGAACAAAGATACCAATAGCGAACCACTAACCGCAAGCCCGATTTGTCACGGAGCCCTAGGAATGGCCATGCGCATGGGTATTCGGGTGCGACAAACCGTTTTCATGAATTCGTATGCATAGCGGTAGCTGATCTGGTATTTCACTGGTACGATCAACCACCATCCCCGGGCAATCGCGCCATCCGGCCTCTGCCCGCCATCCGGCATCGTGTCGAGGTGACTGCGTGACTGCTTCCTCCCAATCGGTCGAACCGTTTGACCTTGTGATCTTCGGCGGCACCGGCGACCTCGCCGTGCGCAAGTTGCTGCCGGCCCTGTTCCACCGCTTCCTCGACGGTCAGATTCCGTCCAGCAGCCGGATCGTCGGCATCGCCCGCGAGGCGCTCGACGACACCGGCTACCGCGCACTGCTGCGCGAGGCGCTGGTCGGCATCTGCGACGCGGCCAAGCTCGACGTGTTCCTGCAGCAGGTGTTCTACCGCCCGCTGGATGCGCGCAAGGACGAGGGCTGGGACGATTTCGCCGCCTTCATCGGCGCGCAGCCGGAACATGTGCGCGTGTTCTATCTCTCGACCTCGCCGGAACTGTTCGTCGACATCTGCAGCCGGCTGGGTCATTACGGACTCAACCAGGGCAAGTCGCGTGTGGTGCTGGAAAAGCCGATCGGTCGCGACCTCGACAGCGCGAACCAGATCAACGATGCGGTCGGCAAGGTCTTCAGCGAATCGCAGACCTTCCGAATCGACCATTACCTCGGCAAGGAGACCGTGCAGAACCTGCTGGTGCTGCGCTTCGGCAATGCGCTGTTCGAGCCGCTGTGGAACGCCGGGCACATCGACCACGTGCAGATCACCGTCGCCGAAACGCTCGGCGTCGGCCATCGCGGCGCTTACTACGACCGCGCCGGCGCGCTGCGCGACATGGTGCAGAACCACATGTTGCAGCTGCTGTGCATGGTCGCGATGGAACCACCGTCGTCGCTGGCGCCCGACGCGGTGCGCGACGAGAAGCTGAAGGTGCTGCATTCGCTGAAACCCATCGATGAAAGCAACGTCAGCCAGCTGACCGTGCGCGGCCAGTACCGGGCCGGCGTGGCCGAGGGCGCCAGCGTGCCCGGTTATCCGGACGAACTGGGCAACACCAAGTCGAATACCGAAACCTTCGTCGCGCTGAAGGCGGAAATCGCCAACTGGCGCTGGGCCGGCGTGCCGTTCTACCTGCGCACCGGCAAGCGGCTGCCGAACCGCGTGTCGGAGATCGTGGTCACGTTCAAGCCGGTACCGCATTCGATCTTCAATCCCGACGCCGGCACGCTGTCGCAGAACCGTCTGGTGCTGCGGCTGCAGCCGGACGAAGGCGTGAAGCTGTGGCTGACCATCAAGCATCCCGGCCCGGGCGGCTTGCGCCTGCGCCACGTGCCGCTGGACATGAGCTTCGCCGAAGCCTTTGGCGTGCAGCAGCCGGATGCCTACGAACGCCTGCTGCTGGACGTGGTGCGCGGCAACCCCACCCTGTTCATGCGCCGCGACGAAGTGGAGGCGGCATGGCGCTGGGCCGGCCCGGTCCTCGCCGCCTGGTCCGCCAGTGGCGAAGCGCCGCGACCCTACGCCGCCGGCAGCTGGGGGCCGAGTGCCGCGGTGGCACTGATCGAGCGCGATGGCCGCACCTGGAATGAGGACAGTGAATAGAGCATCACCTTTACCGTCGCTTCACCCGGTCATGCCGACGCATGCAGCAGACTTCGATTCTCTTCCCCACGGGATGCGCGCCTGCATCCACTGATGCGCCGGCGCGCCATCATCCAACATGACCATCCACTTGAACGTCACCACCCACAGCTTCACCGACGGCAACGCGCAGGCCGTGGCACTGGCCGAGCGCGTCGCCGAACGCCTGCGCAGTGCATTGGCCGAACGCGGTCATGCGGTGCTCGCGGTTTCCGGCGGCAGCACACCGAAGGAATTCTTTGCGCGCCTGTCGCGCGAAACGCTGGACTGGGCCAAGGTGCAGGTCACCCTGGTCGACGAGCGCTGGGTGCCGGACAGCGATGATCGCTCGAATGCACGGCTGGTGAAGTCGCTGCTGCTGCAACACGCCGCCAGCGTGGCGCAGTTCGTGCCGCTCTATGTCGACGCACCGACGCCGGAACAGGGCCTGGCCACGGTCACCGCACGGATCGACGCATTGAAACTTCCCTTCGATGCGGTGGTGCTGGGCATGGGCGACGACGGCCACACCGCCTCGTTCTTTCCCGGCGGCGACCATCTGGCCGAAGCGCTGGATCTCGATGGCCGTGTGCGCGTCCTGCCGATGCGCGCACCCGGTGCCGGCGAGCCGCGCATCACGCTGACCCTGCCGACCCTGCTGCATACCCGTGCGCTGTACCTGCTGGTCACCGGCGAGCACAAACGCGACCTGCTAGCCGATGTCCGCCTCGGTCTCGATACCGCCAAGGATTACCCGGTGCGCGCGGTGCTGACCCAGCAGCACGTGCCGGTGGCGGTGTACTGGTGCCCGTGAAGGCGGGAAGTGAAAGACGAGGAGTGAGAAGTGAGAGAAATGCACCGACCACTCGCGCCTTTTCTCACTTCTCACTCCTCTCCACTTACTTCTGGATTTGAATCATGAGCACGCTGCATCCCGTCATCGCCGAAGTCACCGAACGCTTGCGCGAGCGCAGCAGCCAGACGCGCACCGCCTATCTGCAGCGGATCGACGCCATCGACCGCGACGGCCCGCAGCGCGCGCACCTGTCCTGCGGCAATCTCGCGCATGGCTTTGCCGCCTGCGGCAGCGAGGACAAGACCGCGCTGCGCAGCGGTCGTCGCGCCAACCTGGCCATCGTCACCGCGTACAACGACATGCTGTCGGCGCACCAGCCGTACGAGCGCTATCCGGCGCTGATCCGCCAGATCGCCCGTGATGCCGGCTTCACCGCGCAGGTCGCCGGCGGCGTACCGGCGATGTGCGACGGCGTCACCCAGGGCCAGCCCGGCATGCAGCTGTCGCTGTTCTCGCGCGACCTGATCGCGATGGCCACCGCTGTTTCGCTGTCGCACGACATGTTCGACGGCGCGCTGTACCTTGGCATCTGCGACAAGATCGTGCCGGGTCTGCTGATCGGCGCGCTGAGCTTCGGCCATCTGCCTGGTGCGTTCGTGCCGTCGGGCCCGATGCCCAGCGGCATTCCCAACGAGCAGAAATCGAAGGTGCGTCAGGCCTGGGCCGACGGCAAGGCGAGCAAGGAGGAACTGCTCGAAGTCGAGGCCGCCTCGTACCACGCACCGGGCACCTGCACCTTCTACGGCACCGCCAACTCCAACCAGATGCTGATGGAGATCATGGGCCTGCACCTGCCCGGCGCCAGCTTCACCGCACCGGATACACCGCTGCGCGACGCGCTCACTGCCGATGTGGTGCGCCGTATCGGCACACTCAGCGCGCCCGGTAAAAACTGCCTGCCGATCGGCCACATCATCGACGAGCGCGCAATCATCAACGGCGTGATCGGCCTGCATGCGACCGGCGGCTCGACCAACCACCTGCTGCACCTGGTGGCGATCGCGCACGCCGCCGGCATCCAGCTGCGCTGGGACGATTTCGACGCGTTGTCCGGGGTGATCCCGCTGCTGGCACGCGTGTACCCGAACGGCTACGCCGACGTGAACCAGTTCCACGAAGCCGGCGGCATGGCCTTCCTGATCGACCAACTGGTCGGCGCCGGCCTGCTGCATGGCGACGTCAACACCATCTTCGGCACCGGCATGGACGGCTATGCACAGACGCCCTATCTCGACGATGCCGGAACGCTGCACTGGAAACCGGTATCGAAACAGAGCGGCAACCGCGGCGTGCTGCGCGACACCGACGAGCCGTTCCGCGCCGACGGCGGCCTGCGCATGCTGGAAGGCAATCTCGGTCGTGCGGTGATCAAGGTCTCCTCGGTGCCGGACGACCGCCTGCTGATCGAGGCGCCGGCGATCGTGTTCCACGACCAGGACGAAGTGCCGGCGGCATACAAGCGCGGCGAGCTCAACCGTGACTTCGTCGCGGTGGTGCGCTTCCAGGGCCCGCAGGCGAACGGCATGCCGGAACTGCACAAGCTCACCCCGACCCTGGCCCTGCTGCAGGATCGCGGCCATCGCATCGCCCTGCTCACCGACGGCCGCATGTCCGGTGCCTCCGGCCGCGTACCGGCGGCAATCCACGTGACGCCCGAAGCCGTCGCCGGCGGCAATATCGCCAAGATCCGCAACGGCGACATGATCAGGCTGGATGCGGCGAACGGCCGTCTGGACGTGCTGATGGAAGCGCACGAACTGGATGCACGACTGCCGCATACCGCTGATCTTTCCGCCCAGCACAGCGGCATGGGCCGCGAACTGTTCGGCTTGTTCCGCCAGGCGGCAGCCAGCGCCGATCTCGGCGCAGGCGTGCTTTAGATTTGCTCCCTCCCCTGTTTGCAGGGGAGGGCTGGGGTGGGATGTTTTTGATCTTGATCCGATCTCACCGCCAGCCCAAGCACCCCCCTCCCGACCTCCCCCTGCTTGCGGGGGGAGGAGCCAAGAAAAACCGGAGCGCTCCATGAGCAACATCGAACTCAAGCAGCAGCAGATCGAAACCACGATGCGGCTGGCGCCGGTGATTCCGGTGGTGGTGATCGACGACGCGCGCGCCGCCGTGCCGATGGCGCGCGCCCTGGTCGCCGGTGGCTCGCCGGCGATCGAGGTCACCCTGCGCACAGCCGCCGCGCTGGAAGCGATCCGCGCGATTGCCGCCGAGGTGGAAGGTGCGGTCGTGGGCGTCGGCACCGTACTCAACGCACGCGACCTGCACGCTGCGCAACAGGCCGGCGCGCGCTTCGCCGTGTCGCCCGGCGTGTCGCCGTACCTGCTCGATGCCGCCGACGACAGCGAACTGCCGTTGCTACCCGGCGCCGCCACCGCCAGCGAAGTGATGGCCATGCTCGAGCGCGGCTACCGCCACCTGAAATTCTTTCCCGCCGTGCCGGCCGGCGGCCACAAGCTGCTCGGCGCCTGGGCCAGCCCGCTGCCGCAGGTGCGTTTCTGCCCCACCGGCGGCATCAGCCTCGCCAGCGCGCCGGATTTCCTCGCCTTGCCCAACGTGATCTGCGTCGGCGGTTCATGGCTGACGCCGGCCAGCCTGCTCGCCACCGGCGACTGGTCGGCCATCGAGCTGCTGGCACGCGAGGCAGCCGGCTTGCATCGGCCGGCCTGAACACGAATTTCGGCGACGCCGGATTACGGCGATTCGGCGTCCAGCCTCGCCATCACCGCCTCGGTGACGCGGGCGCAGCGCTGGCCCATGAACGGGAACGCCTCGCTCATGGTGGCCGCCAGCGTTCCCTGCAATGACGTGCGCAGCAGCCGGCGTGCGCGATGCAGGCGCGTCTTCACCGTCTCCGGCTTGATGTCGAGCTGGCTGGCGGTTTCCTCCACCGTGCATTCCTCGATCTCGCGCATCACGTAGACGGTGCGAAATGCCTCGGGCAATTCGTCGATGGCATGTTCGAGCAGGTGACGGATCTGTGCGCGGGCAGCGGACACGGCCGGATCCTCGTTGCCGAATTTCGAAGGGAACTGGATGACCTGATGCGTATCGTCCGGTGCCGCGTCGACCTGTTCCAGCCCGACCATGCTGTGGCGCTTGCGCAGCCGGCCACGTGCCTCGTTCAGCACGATGCTGGTCAGCCAGGTCAGCAGGGTCGAGTCGCCACGGAACGTGTCCAGCTTGTGATAGGCGCGCATGTATGACTCCTGCAGCACATCCTCGGCTTCCGCATCCTCCCCGACCACGCTGCGCGCGATGCGGAACAGCCGCTGGTTGCAGCGCTGCATGATGTGGCGGAACGCCTCTCGCCGACCGCCACGAACGAGCTCCACCAGCGCGTGGTCATCCAGCGCGGCGTAATCGACGGGTACGAGATGGGCTTGTCGGGTCATGGTTTTCTCCTTGTACACCCGATCCGATGCAGCAGCAGCCACAAGGTTCCCGTCCCGGTGAATTCGTGCCGCGGGAACCTGCGCACCGCTGCTGCATCCCATGGGCACCGGCAGACCTCAGCCGCCCCTCATCCACTTCCAAGGAGACACCCATGAACAAGCCGCTGCTCGCCATCGCCCTCGCTTTCGGCATCGCTTCCGTTGCCAGCGTGCAGGCCCAGACCTCCGCCGCCAGCCCGGCACCGGCCATCAACGACGCGCAGATCGCGCACATCGCCTATACCGCCGGCGTGATCGACGTCACCGCCGCCAAGCAGGCGCTACAGAAGTCGCACAACAAGGATGTGCGCGCGTTCGCCGAGGAAATGCAGCGCGACCACACTGCCGTCAACGATCAGGCGCTGGCGCTGGTCAAGAAGCTGGGCGTGACGCCGCAGGACAACCCGACCAGCCAGTCGCTCGCCAGCAGCGCCGCCGCCGAACAGAAGAAGCTCGCCGCGCTCAGCGGCAGCGCGTACGACAAGGCCTATGTCGCCAACGAGGTCGCCTATCACAAGACCGTCAACGGCGCGCTGAGCGGCACGCTGATCCCGTCGGCGCAGAACCCGGAGCTGAAGTCGCTGCTGGAGACCGGCCTGAAGCTGTTCCAGTCGCACCAGGCGCATGCCGAGCATCTCGCGCAGAGCCTGAAGTAAGGCATCCGGCATGTTCCGCACGACGATTCTTCTCGTCGGCATGCTGGCGCTGACCGGCGGCATTGCGCCGGTCAGCGCCGCCAGCATGGCGAAACCGCCGGCGACAGCGCAGACCCGGCGCGTGCATGTGATCGTGATCGACAAGATGCAGTACGGACCGATGCCGACAGACGTACGCGCCGGCGACATCATCGAATGGATCAATCACGACATCCTCGAACACAGCGCCACCGCACGCGACGGCCACTTCGACGTCGACCTGAAACCGGGCGCCAGCGGGCGCATCACCGCCACCGCCGGCACGCTCGCGTTCTTCTGCAAGTTCCACCCCACCATGGCCGCTACCCTGGTGGTCAAATGACCCGGCAAGGGCGCTGCAACCCGCTTCGGGGGTTGCGGCGTCGCGCATACGTCGTCGCAACACGGCTGGTGCGCCACTGAGCTTCGGCTCTCATCCCCTTGGTCGTCATCGCCGACACCGGCCGACCTGCTCGCTACGGCGACTGGCCTGCGATCGAGCTGCTGGCGCGTGAAGTGTCCGCCGCGCGCCTGAGCCCGGACTTGGGCGACACTCGGCACCCGGAGGTACGCACCTCAATTCCAGACGACGGACTGAAGCAACAACACGCCTCCCACCACAACAAGCCCCATCTGGATGTAGCGCATAAACGACGGGCCATCCATGCGGCCATTGGCTACCCGGCCCAGAAAGATCGCCACAAGCACCGCAGGCAATGCCATCAGGTAGTAACGGGTCACGACCGGCTTCCATAGTCCTGCCAACCAGTAGCCGCCCATGGACATCAGACTGGCCGGCAGGAAATATCCCTGCAGGGTGGCGCGGAAATGTCGTGGTGACCAGCCGCGAAGCGCGCCGTATACGACCAGAGGCGGCCCATTCATGCCGTAGGCTCCTCCCAGAACGCCCGCCCCGAAACCGAACGCCCATGCCAGCTTGTCGTCCCCGAGCGCTGCCCGTTTCCGGCTACGCATGGAATACAGCGAAAAAGCCACGATGATGACGCCAAGGCAGGCTTTGATCGGCCGCCCCGGCACTGCGGTCAACAGGAACAAACCCAGCGGCGTCCCGACCAAGGTCGACAGAACCAGCCATCCCGCACTGCGCGCATGTACATGGCGCCAATCTTGCGCGAGGACGATCACCGCAACGGTGATCGAGATCAGGACCGCCACCGGTGCGGCCACGTCCACCGGCATGATGAGTGCGAGCAGGGGGACCGCGACCAGGGCCTCACCAAACCCGAATGCCGAGCGCACAAACGTCGCAAGAAACAATACCGCCAGCACTTGAACCGTCATCCAGTCGGCAATCATCCTGCCTCGCCGAGTGTGCATGGGCGACACCGGAAATCGTGTCGCCCATGGCGCGCCTCACCGGCCGGTGCATCGACTTGCATCGACGGATCGGTCAACCGCCTGCTGCCGACCCTTTGTCCGGCTTCACATACGTATTGAACAGCTCGTCAATTCGCCGGTATTCGTCGTGCCAGGAATCGGCATGCTCGAAGCCATGGCGTTCCAGCGGGTACAGCGAGATCCAGAAATTCCGCTTGTGCAGCTCGATGAAACGCTGGTACAGGCGGATCGAGTCGCTGGCCATCACGTTGTCGTCGATCAGGCCGTGCTCGATCAGCAGCGGGTCACGCAGGTTGTTGGCGAACTCGATCGGCGAACTGGTCTTGTACGCCTCGGGATCGAGCTGCGGATCGTTGAGGATGTTGGAGGTGTACTCGTCGTTGTAGCTGGTCCAGTCCGACGGTGCGCGCAGCGCGGCACCGGCGGCGAATTCACCGGGTGCACGCAGGATCGCCATCTCCGTCATGAAGCCGCCATAGCTGCCGCCGTAGATGCCGACGCGCTGCGGATCGACACCGTGGTTCTTGACCAGCCAGGCCTTGCCGTCGAGCAGGTCTTCCAGCTCCGGGTGGCCCATCTGCCGGTAGATCGCGGTGCGCCAGGCGCGGCCGTAACCTTCCGAGGCACGGTAGTCCATGTCGAGCACCACGTAGCCCTGCTGCACCAGCAGGTTGTTGAACATCTGCTCGCGGAAGTAGTAGGTCGAGGACAGCGTGACGTCCTGCAGGTAACCGGCACCGTGCACGAAGAACACCGCCGGACGCTTCACGGCATCGTTTTCGTCGGCCGGGCCGTAATACTTCGCATAGATCACGCCGGCACCATGGGTGGACGGAATCTCGACGATCTTCGGTGCGATCCACTGGCGTGCGGTGTAGCCCGGCTTCATCGTGTCGGTCAGCTCGCGCGGCTCGCCGCCGGCGCTCGACTGCACGGCCAGCTGGGGGAACACGTACGGCGAGGAGTGCAGCACGGCAAGCTGCGTGCCGTCCGGCGACAGCTTGAAGTCATCCATGCCCTGGTAATGCGTGATGCGGGTCAGCGCACCACCGGTCACCGGCAGCCGGTACACGTCGTAGCTGTAGGGTGCGACCTGGTTGGTGCGCACGTAGAACCACTTGCCGTCGTCGCTGAGCAGCGGATGGCTGACCTCGAACTTGCCGGAGGTCAGCGCCTTCGCCTTACCATCGAGGGTCTTGGTGTAGAGCTGCGAATAGCCCGTTTCCTCGCTCATGTACCACAGCGTGCTGTTGTCCTTGAGCCAGCCGAAATCGTTGAAGTTCCAGTTGATCCACGCGTTGTCGGTGAGGCGCTGCTGGTTGACCAGCGCGTGGCGGGCGAAATCGACATTGGCGATCCAGCGATCCTTGTTGTCGATCGCGCGCAACTGGATGGCCAGACGGCTGCCGTCGTCGCTCCACACGATACCGCCGCCACCGCCGTCTTCCGAATTGGCGACGATGCGCACGGCGCGCACGTCGGGCGCCTTCAGCGCCTTCGCCTCATCCTGCTTGCCGGCCTTCTCCAGCGCCGCGACGGTCTGCTCGCGGATCGCCTTGAGCGGATCGTCCTTGATGCCCGGCAGCGTATCGGTCTTCAGCGGGTATTGCTGGTGATTGCGCAGATCCAGCAGCAGCAGCGACTGCGGCGAGGGATCGTTGCGACCGACATAGGTGCGCGCGTTCTGCGGTTCGGTATAGCCGCTGTCGGTGACGTAGTGATTGACCTTCGGTGCCTCGCCGCGGGCATGGTCCTTGGGCACCGTCACCACCAGCATCCAGCGGCCGTCCGGCGACAGCTCGGTATCGACCGCACGGGACTTGTCGCCCAGCCAGAACGGCGGCGGCGCACGGCCCGGATCGGCGGCATCCAGCGCCTTGTCCTCGTCGCGCATGGCCTGCTTGTCGGCCTTGATCTCGCGCAACGTCTTGAACAGCCTGAGTTGCAGATCGCCCAGATCGTCCGGCTGCTTGGCCTGCGGATCGGCGGCGAAATTCAGCACCGCCACCGGCGCCGCGACACCGCTGCCCAGGTCATAGCTGTACCAGTCGTTGCCGTCGCGGTACTGCAGCGCGCGACCGTCAGCGGAGAACTGCGGCGAGGACTCTTTCTGCGGCGTGCGGGTGACCTGCTGGCGCCGGCCGCTGGCCAGATCCACCACGAACACATCGCCATGCAGGATGAACGCCGCATGCCGGTGCGCACGGTCGAACACCGCCGGGCCATCCGCCTTTGCCATCGCGGTCGGGTCCAGTTTCACGCTCTGACCGCTGGCGGGATCGACCTGGTACAGATCGCGCACCGGGCTGCCGTCACGCTTCACCGAGTAATACAGGCTGCGCCCGTCCACGCTCCAGTACGGCGACTCCACCGCCTGCCCGATCCAGTCGGGATTGGCCATGATGGTTTCCATGTCGAGCGGACTGATGGCGGGTGGCGTTACTGCCGCCGCGGGCAGGACACAGAAGGCGATCAGGCCGGCAAGCAGTACGCGACGCATGGATATATCCCCAAGCAAAAAATCAGCATAGCCGAGCACGGTGCCCGCGCGTGCCCGGCTGTGCCATAAGTCACGGGTAAACAGCCGTCCGAAGTTGCGCCTCGCCTCAGCGTGCATTGGCTTGGCGGCACGCACGCATGTGGCGGCCTGAATCACGGTAACGACGAGGGCGGCTGCTACGATGCCACCTTCACCGTCACCACGAGCAAGCCATGACGCTGCCCGCCCTCGAACTCGAAACCGCCGCCAACCCGCAGCACAGCATCATCTGGCTGCACGGCCTCGGTGCCGACGGCAACGACTTCGCGCCGATCGTGCCGCAGCTGGTGGATCGGACGTGGCCGCCGTTGCGCTTCGTGTTTCCGCATGCGCCGGTGCGACCGGTGACGATCAACAACGGCATGTCGATGCGCGCCTGGTACGACATCGCCGCGTTCGACCTCAATGCGCGACAGGACGAAGCCGGCATGCGCGCTTCCGTCAACGAGGTGGAAACCCTGATTGCCCGCGAGCACCAGCGCGGCGTACCGGAAGAACGGATCATCCTGGCCGGTTTCTCGCAGGGTGGCGCGATCGCCCTGGCCGCCGGCCTGCACCATGCGGAAAAGCTGGCCGGCATCATCGCGCTGTCGACCTACCTGCCGGCGTATGCGGCACTCCCCGCCGAGCGCAGTGCCGCAAATGCGTCCGTTCCGATCTTCTGGGGTCACGGCAGCATGGATCCGGTGGTGGTACTGCAGCGCGGTACCGATTCGCGCGACCTGCTGCAGTCGCTGGGCTATGCCGTGGAATGGCATACCTATCCGATGGCGCATGCGATCTGTCCCGAAGAGATCGGCGATCTGCGCTACTGGCTCGGCCGGCGACTGGCATAGCCGCGCCGCGCATGCGGCATACTTGCCTGCATGCGCGCATCCCACGCCAGCGGCCTGCGCGGCCGCACCGAACACAACCCGTTGCCGGAATTCTGCCGGCTGCCGGCCTTGTTCGCGCTGTTCATGGTCGGCGCGCTGACCGTGACCGTGATCTGGCTGGCCCGCGACAGCCGGCGCGACTGGACCGGCTACAGCGTCAGCATGCTGTTCGTGATGTGGCTGGTGCTGGTCATCGCCGTGGCGCTGTGCAAGTTGCGGCCATGGCTGCAGCGGCTGCCGGGGCACACCCCGTATATAGGCGCGTGGCTGCTGATCATGCTGATCGTGCTCGTCGCCAGTGCGGTGACGCGCTGGCTCGACGACGCATTGCAGTTGCAGCTGGTGCAGAGCAGCCTGGGCATCTTCGTGCGCGACAACGTGGCGATTGCGGCCCTGCTCGGCGCCGCGATGCTGCGCTATTTCTACGTGCTGGCCCAGTGGCAGCTGCGACTGGCGGCCGTCACGCGGGCGCAGGTCGAGGCGCTGCAGGCGCGCATCCGCCCGCACTTCCTGTTCAACAGCATGAACACCGTGGCGGCGCTGATCCGGGTCGACCCTGCCGCGGCCGAGCGTACGGTGGAAGACCTGTCCGAGCTGTTCCGCGCTGCGCTGGGCCAGCATGACACCGACGATGGCACCTTGGGCGACGAGCTGGCGCTGATCGAGCGCTATCTCGCGATCGAGCAGCTGCGCCTCGGCGCACGCCTGCACGTGCGCCGCGAACTGGATGATCTTCCCGCCGACTTTCCGCTGCCGCGACTGCTGCTGCAGCCGCTGGTGGAGAACGCCGTGCGCCACGGCATCCAGCCGTTGCGTGAAGGCGGCGAGGTGATCCTGCGCGGGCAGCGCGACGGTGACGGCATCCTTTTCGAGATCGGCAATCCGCTGCCGGCCACGCCGCCCGCACCCGGCAACGGTCACGGCCTGGACAGCGTGCGCCAGCGCATCGCCTATCGCTACGGGCCGCGGGCGAGGGTGCAGGCCGGCCCGCAGGACAACCGCTACGTGGTGGTGGTGCAACTGCCGGGGCAGCCATCGTGATGCGCATCCTGATCGTCGACGACGAACCGCTGGCGCGCGCACGACTGGCTGCACTGCTCGGCGAATGCGATGGCGTGGAAATCATCGGCAGCCTCGCCGATGGCGAAGCCGCCCTCGGTTCGCTCGGCGAACTGCAGCCGGATGTGCTGCTGCTGGACATCAACATGCCCGGCCTCAGCGGCACCGCGGTGGCCCAGCGGCTGGCCGGGCGCCCCCGGCCGCAGGTGATTTTCTGCACCGCCTACGAGGAGCACGCACTCAAGGCCTTCGAGCTCGGCGCGATCGACTACCTGCTCAAGCCGGTGCGGCTGGAGCGCCTGCGCGATGCATTGCAGCGCGCGCAACGCCGACTCGCCGACGCGGCACGCGAACCGGTGGCGTATCTGCACGGCCGGATGCGTGGTGAACAGCTGCGCATCGCCCTGGACGAAGTCATCTGCCTGCTCGCCGACGAGAAGTACGTGATCGTGCGGCACCGCCGCGGCGAATTGCTGATCGAGGAGTCGCTGCGCCAGCTGGAAGAGGCCTATCCCGATCAGCTGATCCGCCTGCACCGCAACTGCCTGGCGCCGCCGTCGCGCCTGCTCGGCATCAAGACCCTCGCCGACGGCCGTGTACTGGCGCGCCTCGACGGCACCGAACTCAGCCCCGAGATCAGCCGGCGCAACCTGCCGGCGGTGAGGAAGTTGCTGCGGTTGGGCTAGTCATCCGCGGCACTGACTCGTCCTGCACAAGACGTGTGCTGAAGTAGGCTCCTTCATTGCCACCGTTGGAGCTGCCATGAATCACGCTTTCAAAGTCGGCGATCATGTGCGCTGGAATTCCGAAGCCGGCCTCGTGAGCGGGAAGATCATCAAGGTGCATACGCGCGACACCGACTACAAGGGCCACACGCATCGCTGCAGCGAGGCCGATCCGCAGTACGAGATCAAGAGCGACAAGACCGATCACATCGCCCTGCACAAGGGCTCGGCGCTGCACAAGATCGACTGAACGATGTCATCCGCGACTCCTGTTGCCGGTGTACGAACGATCTGGACGATCGGTCATTCGACGCGCTCGCTGGAGGAGTTTCTCGGCCTGCTGACCGAGTACCAGATCGAGGCGGTCGCCGACGTGCGCAGCTTTCCCGGTTCACGCCGCCATCCGTATTTCGCCCGCGACGCGCTGGCCGAAACCCTGCCGGCACACGGCATCGTCTACCGGTGGCTGCCGCAGCTCGGCGGGCGCCGCAAGGTGCGACCCGGTTCACCCAACAACGCTTGGCGCAACGCCTCGTTCCAGGCGTATGCCGATCATCTGGCCAGTGCCAAGTTTGCCGAAGGTATGCACGAACTGCTGACGCTGGCTGCAGGCAAGCGTACTGCGCTGATGTGTGCCGAGGCGGTGTGGTGGCGCTGTCATCGCTCGTTGATTTCCGACGTGCTGAAGCTGCGCGGCATCGAGGTGATCCACATCATCGACGCTGCGCACAGCACGCTGCATCCATATACGTCACCGGCGCGCATTGTGGACGGACAATTGAGCTACGCGTTGCCGCAAGGCGAATTGTTGTAGGGCAGTAACTGCGATGACCAGCTTCGCTGTGGTGAAGCGATTCCGGCCTTCGCCGGAATGACGGCGGTGGTGGATTTCAGGGGGTTCCCGCAATCATTCCCGCAAAGGATCCAGGGCACAGCGCCCGGTGTCCTACTCCTTCTTGATCGCATGCCCGCCGAACTCGTTGCGCATCGAGGACAGCAGCTTGTCGGCGAACGAGTCGTCGTCGCGCGAGCGGAAGCGCTCCATCAGCGACAAGGTGATCACCGGGGCGGATACGTTGAGTTCGAGCGCGGCATCGACGGTCCAGCGGCCTTCGCCGGAATCGACCACGTACGGCGCGATGCCGTCCATGTTCGGGTTCTTGCTGAGGGCGTCGGTGGTGAGGTCGAGCAGCCACGAGCGCACCACGCTGCCATAGCGCCATATCTCGCCGACCTGGTGCAGGTCGAGGCCGAAATCCTCCTTGTGCTTGAGGATCGAGAAGCCCTCGGCGTAGGCCTGCATCATGCCGTACTCGATGCCGTTGTGGACCATCTTGGTGTAGTGGCCGGAACCGACCGGGCCGACGCGGCCCCAGCCCTGGTCCTTGCCGGGCGCCAGGGTCTCGAAGATCGGCCGCAGCGCCTCGACGGCTTTCTCGTCGCCGCCGATCATCATGCTGTAGCCCTCCTTCAGCCCCCACACGCCACCGCTGGTGCCGCAGTCGACGTAGTTGAGTTTCTTGTCGGCGTAGGTGGCGGCGCGACGCAGCGTGTCCTTGTAGTTGGAGTTGCCGCCGTCGATCACCGTGTCGCCCGGCGCCAGCGCGGACAGCAGCGCATCGACGGTATCGTCGGTGATCTTGCCCGACGGCACCATCAGCCACAGCACGCGCGGCGCGGGCAGCGCCTTGACCAGCGCCTGCAGCGAGTCGGCGGACGCTCCGCCCTGCGCTTCCAATGCCTTGCGCGCGTCCGCGCTCGGGTCGAAGCCGGTCACCTTGTGGCCACCTTGCAGCAGACGTTCCGCCATGTTGGCGCCCATCTTGCCGAGACCGATCATGCCAAGTTCCATTGCCTGCTCCATTAGTAAATAAAGTGGGGAAATAAAAAATCCGCTGCCTCGCGACGCTGACGTCAGGACCGGTGCTTGTGCTCCGCGTCCAGCCAGCCGCCAGTGAAACCAGCGCGGCGCAAGCCATCGACGATCCAGCGGCAGCCGCGCATCAGGTCCCACAGCATGCCGCTGCGATGGTTCTCGACCATCAGCAGGATCGGTCCCTGATCCAGGCCGAAAAAGTACGGCGACGACCAGCCCGGACAGCAGGCATTGTCGGATGCACCGGGCCAAGTCTGGTTGATGCTCGCCTTGAAGCCGTAGGGATGTTGCTCGTGCAGCTGTAACGTGTGGATGAAATGGTGCACCGTCGGCAGCACGATCTCCGGCGCAAACGGCAGCGAGGCCACCACCGCCCACGGCGCGACGGTGCCGTCATCGAGGCCGTACGGCGCACCGCGGCCTTCGTAGTCGTAGAACTGGCGCTCGATACCGTCGATCTTCAGCATCGCCGGGCCGGGACCGTCGCTGGCACTGATGCCCCAGCATTCGGCGCCATAGCCCTTGAAGCCGAGCGGGTTGTCGATCGCGTAACGCTGCTGGATCTGGGTGGCGCGACGGCTGTTCTCGAAATAGTCGATGCCCTTGTCGCGCATGTACGCGTCCTGGATCCCGCGAAAGTCGATCCATACCTGCGACAGCTGGTGGGTGAACAACGGGCCGCAATACAGGTAATCGATGTCGTAGCAATGCTTCCACTCATAGGTGGAGGCCCAGGCCGCAAACGAACTCGGCGGCAGCGGATGAGTCGGCGAGCCGAGCGCCAGTACATACATGGCCAGGCCTTCGTCGTAGCCCTGCCAGCGATGCGGTATGAAACCGCTCTCCGGATGCCAGCCATGCCCGATGGTGCCGTCGTCGGCCTGTGCCCACGGCCATTCCGCACGCTGATACAAGAAGTTGGCGAGTTCGCGGATCTCCTTCTGCTCGGGCGTGTCGGCGTGGAAATACGCCGCCGCCGTGAGCATGCCGGCGAACAGGAAGGCACTGTCCACGGTGGACAGCTCGCACTGCCAGGCACGCTTGCCGGTCTGCATGTCGAGGAAGTGATAGTAGAAGCCGCGATAGCCGGTGGCGTCCGGCTCGATGCCCTGTTTGCTGTCGCGAAAAAAACGCAGCGTGGTCAGCGTGCGCTTGATCGCCTGCTCCTTGCTGATCAGGCCACGCTCCACGGCCACCGGATAGCCGCTCAGTGCCAGTCCGGTGGCGGCAATGCTGGCCGGCCAGTTCGAATCGTCCGGAGCGGTCTTGTCCTTGACCAGCCCGTTGTGCGGGTTGGTCTCGTACTGGAAATAGGCGAATGCCTTGTTCTGCAGATGCTGCAATTGCTGTCCGGACTGCAGGGGATGGCTGAGCGGATGGGAGTGCATGGGTCTCGTCGTGGTCGGTCGCGGAAGCAGCAACTTGCGGTACGTCACCGTCATCGGGCGCATGTCAGGCTGGTATGCAGCCATCCTACTCTGCCGCGGGGTGAAGCCCAGGTCGAAGCCTTGACACTGCGCATGCCGGTACGGGCGCATGCTGCTGTCCTTGCTGCCACCGACCGGACGGCCCATGACATCCCCTTCTTCGCGCGCGATCGACCCACGCCAGCACTGCCTGCTCTCGAACGGCCACTACAGCGTGATGCTGAGCAGCAGCGGTTCGGGCTACAGCCAATGGCATGACCTGGCGGTGACACGCTGGCGCGAGGACCCTACACGCGACCCCTGGGGCAGCTACCTGCTGCTGCGTGACGAGGACAGCGGGGCGATGTGGTCAACCAGCCAGCAACCGCAGGGCCTGCGCATGCCCGATGACGCAGTGGCATTCAGCGCCGGGCGCGCCACCTTCAGCCGGCGCCACCACAGCCTGCACAGCACGCTGGACGTGGCGGTGGCCAGCGACGCCGACATCGAACTGCGCCGCCTCACCCTGAGCAATCACGGCGACCGCACGCGCACGCTCTCGATCACCTCGTATGCCGAGCTGGTACTCGGGCCGATCGGTGCCGACAACGCGCACCCGGCGTTCTCCAAGATGTTCGTGCAGACCGAATGGGGTGCGGCGCATGGCATGCTGCTGGCTACCCGGCGGAGGCGCGCCGGCAGCGAGCCGGTGGTCTGGGCCGCTCATGCATTGCAGGTGGTCGGGCAGGCCGCCGATACCCCGCCCGGGTACGAAACCGACCGCGCGCGCTTCCTCGGCCGTGGCCGCACGCTGCGTGACGCACAGGCCATGCAACCGGGCACCGTCTTGTCGAATACCACCGGCTGCGTGCTCGATCCGGTCTTCAGCCTGCGCCAACGTGTCACGCTCGGCCCCAACACCAGCGTGACCCTGCTGTTGTGGACGCAATTGGCCGATTCGCGCGAAGGTGCATCGGCACTGGCCGCGCGACTGGGCAACACGAATGCCGCCGAGCTGCTGTTCGCCGATGCCGCAAACCATGCCGAAGCCGAACTGCGGCAACTCGGCATCGACGCCACCCAGTCGACACGCTTCGCGCACTGGATGAGCGCCTTGCTGGGTAGCGATCCAAGCCAGCGTGCCGCGCCTGACTTGCTGGTCCATGGTCGCGGTGGGCCGCCCACGCTCTGGGCCGCCGGCATTTCCGGCGATCGACCGATCGTGCTGTGCCGTCTCGGCGAAAGTGCCAAACTCCCGCGCGTGCAGGAGTTGCTGCTTGCACAGAGCCATTGGCGCAGCCAACGACTCGCCATCGATGTCGTGCTGCTGAATACCGCCGACGGTGCCGATGGCGATGCGCTGCACAGTGTGCTTGCCGCACTGGCAGGCACGCAGCAGACACAGCTGAAAGCCGACGACCAACTGCCCAAGGCCGAACTGTTCGTTCTGCGCGACAACGCGATCAGCGATGACCTGCGCAACGGTCTGCTGACGGTGGCCCGGATCGTGCTGGGCGACGTCGAAGCTGCACACAGCGCCACCACACCCGCGCCTGCGACCGTGACCGCCGTGCCAGCGACTATCCGTGCCAGCACACCGGTTTCTGCCGCTGCTGCACCGGTAGCTGCCGGCCTGGAATTCGCCAACGGCAGCGGAGGCTTCAGCGATGGCGGCCGCAGCTACCGGATCAGCCTCGATGAAGGACGCAGCACACCGGCACCCTGGGTCAACGTGATCGCCAACCCGGTGTTCGGCTGCCTGGTTTCGGCCGAAGGTGGCGGCTATGCGTGGTCGCTGAACAGCCAGCAGAATCCGCTGACGCCGTGGCCCAACGATCCGATCAGCGACAGTCCGCACGAGGTGCTGTACCTGCGCGACGAGGACACCGGCGTGCTGTGGAGCGCCACCGCCCTGCCGATTCGTGTGGCTGGCGCGAAGTATGCGACGACCCACGGCAAGGGCTGGACCCGCTTCGGAAACGACGCGCACGGCATCGAACTGGAGCTGACTCAATGCGTGCCGACGAGCGATCCGCTCAAGCTGTCACGACTGCGTCTGTGCAACCGCTCGGGGCATGCGCGGCGCCTGTCGGTCACCGGCTACGTCGAATGGGCGCTGGGCGCGAACGGCACCACGCCCGCACCGTGCGTGATCACCTCGCGCGACGAACCGACCGGTGCGCTGTTTGCGCGCAATCCGTGGCGCCCCGATTTCGGTGACCGCGTGGCGTTCATCGATATGGCAGGTCAGCAGCATTCCATGAGCGGTAACCGCGGCGAATTTCTCGGTGCGTACGGTGCCGTCGAAAACCCGGCCGTGTTGTGCCGCGATGCGCTGCTATCAGGCCGGCTCGGTGCCGGACTGGATCCGTGCGGCGCGCTGCAGACACGCATCGAACTGCCGCCGGATACGCAGATCGACATTGTCTTCATGCTCGGCGATGCAGCGTCCGAAGCCGACGCACAGGCACTGATCACGAAATACCGCACGATCGACGTGGATAACGTGCTCGCCGATGTCGCCGCGCAGTGGAACGGCCTGCTCGATACCGTGCAGGTGCACACGCCGGACCGGGCGATGGACCTCCTGCTCAACGACTGGCTGCTGTACCAGGTGCTGGGTTGTCGGTTGTGGGCGCGCACCGCGTACTACCAGGCCAGCGGCGCGTACGGGTTCCGCGACCAGCTGCAGGACGTGATGGCGCTGTGCGTGAGCCGACCCGATCTCGCGCGCGAACATCTGCTACGCGCCGCCGGTCGCCAGTTTGCCGAAGGCGACGTGCAGCACTGGTGGCTGCCGCCGGGTGGCCAGGGCATCCGCACGAAGATCAGCGACGATCGCATCTGGCTTGCCTACGTCGCCATGCACTATGTCAACGTGAGCGGCGACGGCGACGTACTGGACGAAGTGCTGCCGTTCCTGTCGGGCCAGGCGATTCCCGATGGTGCCACCGACGCGTTCTTCCAGCCGTCGGTTTCCGACCAGCACGTCTCTGTCTATGAACATTGCGCCCGCGCGCTCGATTCCAGCCTCACCCGCGGCACGCACGGCCTGCCGCTGATCGGCACCGGCGACTGGAACGACGGCATGAACGCGGTCGGCGAACAGGGGCGCGGCGAAAGCAGCTGGCTCGGCTGGTTTCTGCTGTCCACCATCGCCGCGTTCGCGCCGCACGCCGAGCAACGCGGTGAAGCGGAACGCGCTGCGCGCTGGCGCACGTACTCCGATGATCTGCGCAAGGCGCTGGAGCAGGCCTGGGATGGCCAGTGGTATCGCCGCGGCTACTACGATGATGGGGCCCCGCTCGGCTCGCACGAAAGCGATGAATGCCGGATCGACACCATCGCGCAATCGTGGAGCGTGATGGCCGGTGCGGCCGATCAGCAGCACGCGGCGCAGGCGATGGCCTCGGTCGACAAGCTGCTGGTCGATCATCCCAACCAGATCGCACGCCTGTTCACTCCGCCGTTCGATCATGCCAAGGAGAATCCCGGCTACATCAAGGGCTATCCACCCGGCGTGCGCGAAAATGGTGGCCAATACACACATGGCGCAACGTGGTCGATCTTCGCATGGGCCAGACTCGGTGACGGTGATCGTGCAGCCGACCTGTTCAACATGCTCAATCCGATCCGCCACAGCGACAGTGACGAAGCGATGACCCGCTACAAGGTGGAACCCTACGTGGCCTGTGCGGATGTCTATTCGGTCGGCGCACTGACCGGTCACGGCGGCTGGACCTGGTACACCGGCTCCGCCGCCTGGCTGTATCGCGGCGGACTGGAGGCGGTACTTGGTTTCCACCTGCAGGGCGACAAGCTGCGCATCGATCCATGCGTTCCAAAAGACTGGCCCGGCTTCCAGCTCGTCTATCAGCATCGCGGCCAGCAGCAGGTGAGCCGTTACGAGATCAGCGTGGAGAATCCGGGCAGGGTCTGTCGTGGCGTAGCCGGCATTGAACTGGATGGCCAAACGCTCGCTTCTGGTGATGCGGTGACGCTGGCTGACGATGGACAGATGCATCGTGTGCGTGTCGTACTCGGGCAATGATTGGCGAGCTCGAAGGTACTTCCTGACTCCACGAATATTCCACTCTCGTCATTCCGGCGAAGGCCGGAATCGCTCTTCAACAGCGAGGCTGATCATCAATTCCCTTTGTTCGCCATCGGATTCCGGCCTTCACCGGAATGACGACGGAGGTGAGATTGCCGCGAGCCCCCGCTCCCACCCTCTCCCGGTTGGGAGCGGGGGCCGAAACTAGCGTCGCCGCGTGCGCGAGGCACCCAGCTTGCGGGTCAGCGTGTTGCGCCCGACGCCGAGTGCCTGCGCCGCGTTCTGGCGATGGCCTTCGCTGGCCTGCAACGCCGCCTGCAGCAGGGTCTGGTCGAGCGCCTCGCGGGCACGGGCGTGAATGTCCGCCTCGCCCCTGGCCAGCGCATCGACCGCCCATTCGCGCAACGCATCGGTCCATTCGCCGCTTCCCGATGCACCTGTGGCGACACCGCCCAGGTCGGCGGGAAGGATCTCCGCGCCAGGCGCGATCACCGCCAGCCGCCGGCACAGGTTTTCCAGCTCGCGCACGTTGCCGGGAAAGTCGCGCTGCGCGATCAGTTTCAACGCCGCGCGCGAGAAACGCTTTGGCGACAGCTTCAGCTCCTGGGCGGCAGCAGCGAGGAAGTGCTGCGCCAGCAGCGGGATGTCGCTGCGCCGCGTGCGCAGCGGTGGCAGCTCGATGCGTACCACGTCGAGCCGGTGCATCAGGTCGGCGCGGAACTGGCCGGCGGCCACGCGCATGGCCAGATCCTGATGGGTGGCTGCGACAATGCGCACATTGCCACGAATCAGTTCACGTCCTCCGACCCGGTAGAACTCGCCACCGGCAAGCACGCGCAAGAGACGGGTCTGCAGGGCCAGCGGCATGTCGCCAATCTCATCGAGGAACAGCGTGCCGCCCTCGGCCTGCTCGAAGCGACCGGCGTGTCGGCGTGTCGCGCCGGTAAACGCGCCTGACTCGTGGCCGAACAGTTCGCTCTCGAGAAGCTCGCTGGGAATCGCCGCCGTATTCAACGCGACAAAGGCCTTGCCTCGACGCGCACTTTCTTCGTGCAGCGCGCGCGCGACCAACTCCTTGCCGGTACCGGTCTCGCCCGTGATCAATACATTCAGGTCGCTCGCAGCTACGCGACCGATCAGACGGAATACCTCGCGCATCGGCGCACTCTCGCCGAGCAGCGCGTGGTTCGGCGCGATGACGTCGCCGCCCACCACCGATGGCACCGAGACGCTGGCCAGGGCGCGCTGCACCACGGCAACCGCATGATCGAGATCGAACGGCTTGGCCAGGTAATCCACGGCGCCGGCGCGATACGCTGCGGCTGTGGTGGCGACGTCGGTATAGGCGCTCATCACGATCACCGGGCCGATGTCCTGTGCCTGCAGTTCGGCGAGCAGACCCAGGCCATCCTCACCGGGCATGCGCACGTCGGTAAGCAGCAGGGCCGGTCGCGTGTCCCGCAAGGCCGCACGCACACTGGCTACTTCCCCGAACTCCCGTACGGCCAGGCCGGCATCTCGCAGCGCTTCCGCCAGCACGAAGCGCACGCCGCGGTCATCGTCGACGATCCAGATTTCTTCAGTCATGCGCGCGCTCCAGCGGTAGATACAAAGTAAACACCGTCTCGCCGGGACGGCTCGTGCAACGCAGTTCGCCGCCGTGCTCGTGTGCGATCTCGCGCGACAACGCCAGCCCGAGACCGGTGCCATCCGCACGACCGGACACCAGCGGCTGGAACAGCGTGTCGCGCAGTTGCACGGGCACGCCCGGACCGTCGTCGATCACGTCCACCCGCAGCACCATGCGCAGCATCCGCTCGCCCAGGCGCAGGCCGTGCTCGACCCGTGTGCGCAGGGTGAGCGACTGTGCACCGGCCTCCAGTGCGTTGCGCGCGAGGTTGAGCAGCACCTGCTGCAATCGATCCGCATCACCGTGCAGGTCCGGTACGCTGGGATCGTAGTCATGATGCAGTTGCGGCGGCGACGGCTCCGCCTGCAGCAGATCGGTGAGCCGTTCCAGCAACTGATGGATGTTCACCGGACCGAGCTGCGCCGCGCCATCATGATGCAGCAGGCGATTCGCCAGCGCGCCGAGACGGTCTGCCTCGTCGATGATCAATCCCGCCAGCGCCTGCAGATCCTCGCTGCCGACGCGCCGCTGCAACAGTTGCGCCGCACCGCGCAGACCGGCCAGCGGATTCTTCACTTCATGCGCAAAGCCGCGCAGGGTGGCCGACAAGGGCGAGCTGGTCGCCAACGGCGCGGCCAACGCATGCACTTCCAGCAACAACCCACCGTCGAACGGTTGCAATGCGATGTCCGCCATCGTTTCGCGACCGCTGGCCGCCACCAGCGAGACCCCCCGCCATTGCTGGGGGCGCCGTTCCGTCAGCACCTTCGTCGCCTGCGCCACCCCATCCTGATCAGCAAGCAACAGGCCCAACGGCTGCCCGACCGCACTGCGCGGCCCCAGCTCCAGCCATTCGGCCAGCGCGGGGTTGATCCACTGCAGGCGCAGCCCGGCATCGACCAAGGCCAACCCGGTCGCCATCTGCTCTGCCCACGTACGCCATCCCATCTCGTTCATTGCACCATGATGGGCAATGCGTCCAATTGGTGCAATTGGCGTAGCTGATGACTGATTACTTTGAGACCGGCAGTGGGCAGAACTCCATAGTTTGTGGGCAGCCCGATCTCCAAAGTTATTTGGCCCACAAACTATGGAATTTGGGTCACGACCGAGTTACCTGAAGGTCGACATTTCGCCACATTGCACATTGTACCTACTAGTATGTATAGTGGTGCGCATGGATACGAGAGAACGTCTGATTGAGAGCGCCCAGGAATTGTTATGGGAGCGGGGCTATGTGGGTATGAGTCCCAAAGCCATTCAGAACAAAGCTTCAGCTGGGCAAGGCAGCATGTACCACCATTTTGAAAACAAGGCAGCGCTCGCTTCAGCCGCCATCGCGCGAAGCACCGAGCAACTGTACGAGTCGGCCCGGCAGGAATTCGCACAGCCTTGCTCCGCTCTCGATCGCATCGTTTCGTACCTTCATCGCGAGCGGGAGGCACTGCGAGGTTGCCGCGTTGGAAGGCTGACGCAAGATCCAGAGATCATTGCCGACCCGCAACTCAGACAGCCCGTGCAGGAGATGTTCGCGAAGCTGACACAGGAACTGGCCTCTCTCATTGTGGAAGGCCAAAGGGCTGGAGAATTTCGCGCGGAGATGAACCCGGAAGACACCGCCTCGACCATTCTCGCCGTTCTGCAGGGTGCTTATGTCCTGGCGCGCGCCGCGAATTCTGCAGAACCGTTCAATCGCGCGATCACGGGAGCGATCTCCCTCTTGAAACAAGCAGGGTAGCGTCAAGCGCGCGCCGCGAAAGTGAGCTTTCACCACCACGTCCCATGTTCTCTGCAGAGATTGAATGGACCGTACCTTTGATGGGCCCTCAGAGAATCTTTTGATCTTGATCTATATCGGGCCCTTACGCATGCAACGCATCGCTTCTTACTGCCTCACCGCAATCCTGGCATTTGCCATGAGCACGACGTGCAGCGCTGCCTCAAGCGCGGAGCCTCCGATTCTCCTCAAGGTCGATCTGCGCGATGCACCGCGCAAACTCCTCCATACGACGGAGATCATTCCCGCCAAACCTGGTCCGATGACCCTCGCCTATCCCCAATGGCTTCCGAGCGTTCATCTGGCCGGGCCTATCGATCAGCAGGCTGGCTTGTTTATCACCGCCCACCGGATGGGTTCTGCAGCCGCCACGCCGATTCGCTGGGAACGCGACCCCGTGGCGCTTTACCTCTACCACATCGTGGTCCCGAAGGGCGTCAGTTCCATCGAGGTGAACTTCGACTTCATTACCGCGACCGATGCAACAACCCCGGGATCAACCGACGCAAACATTGCGGCGCTCAATTGGAATACGGTTCTCATGTATCCGTACCAAGGGCGATCCACACAGGTCGCTTCGATTGAGGTCACTCCGACCATTGTCATGCCGGCGAATTGGCATTTCGCTTCGGTCCTCCAATCCAGTCAAGCACCGGCCTCTTCCGAACGTTCAAATGCCGTCACGTTCCACACCGTCTCGCTTGAGCAGCTAGTCGATTCGCCGGTAATTTCGGGACGCTACTTTCGAGAAATTCCCTTAGCGCCTGAGATCACTCCCAAGCACTATCTCGACTTGGTGGCCGACACGCCGGCGTCACTCCAGATCAATCAATCACACATCGACAAGTTCAGCGAAGTGGTTCGTCAGGCCGGGATTCTCTTTCACGGTCGACACTACGATTCGTTCCACATGCTGGTCACGCTGTCTGATCAGATCGCTGGCGACGCGTTCGATCATCATCAGTCGCTCGACGATCGCAGACCAGCCAATTTCCTGACGAGCGAAAAGTCTCTCACGCTGTACGGGGATTACATCGTGCACGACTTCGTGCATAGCTGGAACGGAAAATATCGGCGCCCCATGAGCCTGATGGCCGCCAACTATCAGATGCCCATCATCGGCACCGATCTTTGGATCTACGAGGGGCTGACTGACTATCTTGCCGGCGTCCTCACCGTTCGATCCGGCATCTGGACGCAGCAACAATTTCTCGATCAATGGAGTGAGAAAGCTGCCCATTTCGACCGTCGCCCTGGAAAAACCTGGCGCGACCTTCAAGACACGGCAACGATGGCGCCGATCCTCTGGGCAGCCGACAGCTCCGCCTACGAAAGCTGGCGGCTTGGCGGCTACGATTTTTACGGTGAGGGCGCTCTGATGTGGCTGGAAGTCGACACCACGATTCGCAGCGGAACCGCAGGCAAGAAATCGCTCGATGACTTCCTGGCGCTTTTTTACGGTCAGAGCACCGACACGGGACCCACTACGCTTCCTTTCACCCGCGAGAACCTCGTCAACGCACTGAACACTGTTTATCCGCACGACTGGGCGTCTTTTTTACAAGAACGTCTCCACGAGCTCACGCCGGAGGCTCCCCTAGGGGGCTTTATGCACGGTGGATATCGCCTGGTTTACCGAGACACACCGAATGCGTGGACCACGCTTTCGGGCAAAAAGGATTTCGAATATTCGATCGCCATGAAGGTGCGGTCGGACGGCGTCATCACCGATGTGCTCATCGGTGGCATTGCGGATAAGGCGGGCTTTGCGTCGGGCATGAAAATTCTTTCCGTCAACGGGCAGCCCTTTTCGATCGATCAGCTACAGCGCGCGATCC
This sequence comes from Rhodanobacter koreensis, assembly GCF_054782855.1. NCBI lineage: Bacteria > Pseudomonadati > Pseudomonadota > Gammaproteobacteria > Lysobacterales > Rhodanobacteraceae > Rhodanobacter > Rhodanobacter koreensis. The sequence continues at coordinate 1,075,726 of NZ_BAAGRR010000001.1, forward strand.
GCAACGCCAAAGGAGTACCGCCCCCCATCGAGTGCGCTGTTGAGAACAACGGTGTCACCACCACACTCACCCTGGCATACCACGGCGGAGAACAGTATCCGGCCTTGGAACGGAATGCTGGGACAAAGGATCGTCTGCTCGAAATAGCCGCGCCTCGCTAGACGTCTTCGCGCTGGCCGCAGAACACGTCAGCCGAACAGCGCCGCAAGAACGTGGCGGCGGCGACCGATATCGGCCGCAATACACACGAGCAGTCCAACGTTGCGGTCGTCTATGAGCTGGCCCAGTTTTCGAATTCGTTACGTGGATGCGCTGGCATCGACTAAACACAAGCACATCGGAGCGTATCGCATGACCAAGCCCATCGATCCCCCATCACCGGACAGACTTCACCGAGCCGCACTCAGTCGCCGAGACCTTCAAAAACGGATGGGCACGACCGTCAGGCTTGGGCGAACGGCAAGGCCATTGCGCCTTGCCGCGGTCTGCCTGGCGACCGCCTTTATCACAGGGAACACCATTTGTTCTTACGCAGGGACCGCAGCCCATACAGTTGAAGCAAACAACACGCTCACAACCGAAGGAAACGCAACGTCCACCACCGAAGCGAACAAGGCATTCGTGCACAAGTTGTTCAGCGAGAACAAGGGACTACTCGACTTTCCGGATCACCTTGATCCCAACCTCGTCATATACGAGCCAGCATCGCTTCCCTTTGGCGGGACGTACCGCGGGCTTGCTGAAGTTCGTAGCATCTTCCCTCGGGCAGGAAAGTTCTACGACTTCAGCCGTTTCGAGGTCTTGGGCATCTACGGGGACGGCAACACCGTGTTCTCGAGCCTCAAGGTCGGCCTGGCCGGATCCAAGTCGTCGATCTTCATTGCCGAGCAGTGGACGTTCAACGGAACAAAGGTCGTGGCGATCCGCGTTTATGTCTGCGAGCCGCAAGAGCGCGCAGCGCACCCTTGATGGGGCGAATCGCGAGCTAGCTTCCTGCCCGCTGAATGATCGAGCCGACAGGTAAAGTTTTCCGCAATAGCAAAAAGGCCGCCACGACAGCAACAAATGCCAGGATGCTCCCCTCGGGACCCACGGCACCGCCCGTCAGCAGTGCGGATCCATGAGGCAGAAAATTAAAGAGATGCCCCTGGTCGAGGTAACCGCTTCCTGCTGCGCCAAAAAGAGGCGCGCTGGCCCAATTCCAACCCGTGTGATAACCCACGGACCACCATAGCGATCCCGTGCGATAAACGGCATACGCCAGCAGCATGCCCTGAATACCCAGGCGCACCAGCCAGATCACACTCGCACCAGGGTTTCCAAGGTGGATGATGAAGAACATCACACCCGATACGAGAATGGCACCTTTCCAGCCCAGGAAGCGCTCGGCCACCAGAAGTATCGCTGCTCTCCCGTACAACTCCTCGCCCAGGGCGCCCACAAGATCGGCGAGCAGCCAACCCACACCAAACTTCATGGCGCTGACATCTGATTGGGAGCCAAAGGAAACACTCGCGTCATTCATGGCCACGATAACCAGGATCGCGGCAGCCATGACTGACAAACCGATCGCCAGGCCGATGACGAGATGCCTGACTGCGCGCGTGTCATTTATCGGAAAACCATCGAATGGACGACCCAGCGCCGCCCAAACAACACCCACAAGCAAAGCATTCCACCCGAGCCTTACAAGCATGAGAGCTGCATAGGCCTGCAAGGACATGGCGCCGTCCTTGATCATGTGCAAGTTTGCCGCATGACTCAACGGCGCCATGACCTTGGATTCAACGGGATCCTGGAGAAAGTAGGCGCAAACCAGGATCGCGAGAGCACACCACGCACGTGGTGAGCCCAAGCCTTTCGAAACGATGCCACGCATGACCAAACTTCCTAAGGTAGACCTTGTCAGCCTCGCCCGCGTCCGCGATAACGTCTCCCAATCACGCTGCTCAACGTTTCCCACCACGCACCAATTCGGATGCGCCCTGTGCGGTCGACGTGCGGATGATGCGAGCAGATGCTGGCGTCGGATAGAAGGAGGCGCCCATGAACGCGATCATCGGGCCCATTCCAGTAGAACCTTTGCGTGCGCGCCATCCCGCAAGTTGAAAATACTCTCGAGCATCCAATCGCTGATTGGATTCAACACGTTGCCTTCGTTTCATCGTTGCTCGGCGGGTTTGTCAGGATGGCGCTCGCAATCACGTGAAAAAGATGATCCGTCCGCGGCGCGAATGCGGATTGGCCGGCGAGCCAGCCGAGCGCCGACATCAGGGCGAACAGGTCGTCCCCATTCATATCGGCGCGCGCCGTTCCCTCGGCCTGAGCACGGAGCAGCAATCGCGCGCCCACTGCGTGCACCGCTGCGCATGAAGCGTAAAGCGCAGATTCCGGGTCAGCGTGGGCGCTCGCAAACAAGTCGGCAACGCCGCGATAGCTATGGACGAATGCCACCCCTTCGCGAAACCAGGACACAAGCGCTTCGTCAGGTGGACTCGACGTTTCGAGTTCGTCTGCCTTCTGCGCCAGTGCGTCCAGATTCGTACACAGCAACGCCTCGAACAAGGCTTCTCGCGTCGGGAAATGACGAAGCAACGTGGCCAACCCGACGTCGGCCCGGCGGGCGATATCCCGCATGGACGCATCGACACCATGCTCGGTGACGACGTCACGCGCGACTGCAAGTAGATGGCTGTAATTTTTTCTGGCGTCGGCTCGCATAGGTGCCTTGACAAACGGATCAGTGATCCATATATTTGGATCAGTGGTCCGTTTGCTGTGAATCAGTATCTGGATCGGTGATCCACAAGATACAGCGTCTCTGTCCCCATGGGAACAGAGACACTGTCCGACACGACGAAAGGTGAAAAGTCATGGGAAAGCTTGAAGGTAAGGTTGCAGTCATCACGGGCGGATCGAGCGGCATGGCGCTGGCGAGCGCCAAGCGGTTCGTCGAAGAAGGCGCCTACGTTTTCATCACCGGCCGGAGGCAGGAGGCGCTCGATGAGGCCGTCAGGCTGATCGGCCGGAACGTGACCGGCGTGCGCGGCGACGCGGCCAATCTCGACGACCTCGACCGTCTGTTCGACACAGTCAAGCGGGAAAAGGGCCGGATCGACGTCCTGTACGCGAGCGCCGGCATCGGCGAAGCCGTCCCGCTGGGCGAGATTACCGAACAGCATTTCGATGCGACCTTCGGCCTGAACACGCGCGGCACGGTGTTTACGGTGCAGAAGGCGTTGCCGCTGTTCAACGATGGCGGATCGATCTTCATGACCGGGTCCGTTGCATCGGTGAAAGGTTTTCCTGGTTATGGCGTGTATGCGGCGAGCAAGGCGGCGTTGCGCGCATTTGCACGCACGTGGCTCAACGAACTGAAGGACAGGAATATCCGGGTGAACGTACTGAGCCCGGGGCCGATCGCCACACCGATGCAGGACCAGGTTCTCACCGAGGAGGCGAAGCAGATGTTCGAATCCCTGATCCCGCGGGGAAAGATGGGGCGTCCCGAGGAGATTGCGACGGCCGCGCTGTTTCTTGCTTCAGACGATTCGAGCTTCGTGAATGGGATGGATTTGGCTGTCGACGGTGGCTTCTCGGCCATCTGACATCGCACCGAAAAGCGTATGGGTGCCTGGCACTCCAAGAAGACGCTGATCACGCCTGGATCATTCCGGGCAACCCACTTCAACACCGATCGGAGAGGCAACATGAGCTACGCAATTGTAGGTTTCGGCGCGGTCGGCCAAGCGCTGGCCCGCATGTTCGCCCGCAAGAGCATCGAAGTGGCTGTAGCGAGCAGGCATCAGCCTGAAGCGCTCGCGCCGCAGGCAAGCGCGATCGGCCCGACGATCGTCCCCAAGACCTTGAAGGACGCGCTCGAGGCCGACATTGTCATGCTGGCTGTCCGCTACGAGCAGCACCGAGAGGTTGCGAAGGCACGGACAAGCTGGGCGGGCAAGATCGTGATCGACGTGACGAACACGCTCGACGATTTGGGCGGCGTTCCCTCCTCTTCCGTCATAGCCCGCGCCCTGCCCGGCGCTCAATTGGTCAAAGCGTTCAACCATCTGCCAGCCCGCGTTCTCGCGGAAGACCCGGCCATCAACGGCGGACGCCGGGTTGTATTCCTGTCGAGCGACGATGAAAGCGCGACCGCAACGGTCGCCGCCCTGGTCGAGCAGCTCGGCTATGCGCCGGTCAATCTCGGCAAGATCGCGGAAGGCGGTCAGCTCGTGCAGGCGCGGAACGGGATCTGGGGCCCCCTGGTCTTCCAGGACCTGTTCAAGAAGGGGCAGTGACCGATGTACGACCATGTGATGTCGAACGCGGGCTTTACGGAGCACATGGCCTGCGCCAACACGCGTCGGAAAGAGTTGCTATGAGCCTCCCAAAGCTGTTCACGCCGACACAAGTCGGAAACTTGAAATTAGCCAATCGCATCGTGATCGCCCCGATGGCTCAGTACTCGGCCAAAGACGGACAGATGAGCGATTGGCACCTGATTCACCTCGGTCAACTGGCGATTTCTGGTGCGGCGGCGATGACCATTGAGGGAACGGCGGTCACCCCCGAGGGGCGCACCAGCTATGGTGATGTGGGGCTTTATTCGGACGAGTGTGAAGCCTCCATGGCGCGAGTGCTGCACAGCGTTCGGCAGTGGTCGGACACGCCGATTGGAATCCAGCTCAACCATGCTGGCCGAAAAGGGTCTCGGCAGAAATTATGGGACGGCGGTGCACAGATTCCGCAAGCTCACGCGAATGGTTGGAACACGCTTGGCCCATCCTCGGTCGCTTTTGCGGCCGGTGATACACCACCCACAGCCCTGGACCCCGATGGCCTGGCCGCCATTCGCGACGCCTTCGTGGCGGCAGCGCGACGCGCCTCCCGACTTGGGTTGGATTTCATTCAAATCCTGGGTGGGCATGGCTATCTGCTCCATCAATTCCTCTCGCCTCTCTCAAACCACAGAGACGACAAGTACGGCGGCTCATTGGAAAACCGAATGCGCTTTCCACTCGAGGTTTTCGACGCCGTGCGAGACGCGTTTTCGCATGATCGGCCCGTTACGATGCGGGTATCCGCGACTGACTGGATGGAAGGTGGATGGTCCGTCGAGGACACGATTGCTTTTGCCCAAGCACTGGAGGCTAGAGGCTGTGCTGCGATCAATGTCTCAAGCGGCGGCTCGAACCCAGCCGCGCAAATTCCAATCGGACCCGGCTATCAGGTTCCCTTCGCGCGGGCAGTGAAGCAGGCAACGACGCTCCCTGTCATTGCTGTCGGTCTGATCACTGAATTCGAGCAGGCCGAATCCATTCTCAGCACGGGAGACGCCGATCTAATCGCGCTCGCTCGAGCCGTGCTCTTCGACCCTCGCTGGCCTTGGCACGCTGCTGCTCACTTTGGGACCCAAGTCAAGGTGCCGAACCAGTATCTGCGCTCTCAACCCAGTCGGCTGCGAAAAGTGTTCGTTTGAATTCGTCTTTTCGAGAGGGGCCGGCGGTGCATTCGTAATTCAACAACGTCTCGTAGGAGCGAGGTGTGCGACGTTCACGACCCTAGCCGGGCCTCCCCTCCTCGACAAGCAGCGTAAAGATGGGTGACCCAAAGCCCGCAGGCTCCCCCTTGCGGGCTTTTTATTGCCGATACCGAGGAAGGCTATTCCCGGAGCCCCTCACAGAATGACCTTGGAGGCCGGCACGCTACGCCGCAATGCCGGCATTGGGTGGCCCGAACCAGGCGGTCAGCGCGTCGGCAAGTCCCAGGTCCGTGCCTTCTCCCACCCAAGCCACATATCCATCGGGTCGAATCAACACGGCGGCGGGTGCAGTGACTGCCCCGAGTGCTGGAAGCTCCCACTTGGCTACGTATTCGGCGTCGATCAGCTTGACCTTGTCTGCCCAGGGTGCAATGTCGAAGCCGCCGGGTTCACCGAGGTTGAGCAGCAGCGGCCGGGCATCATGGAGCAGGCTGAAGACTCGCTGCGGGCCGTTGGCGGTAATCAGGTCCAGATCAGGCATGCGGCGTCCGAGCAACGGATGTCCCTCGCCAAGATCGTAGTGAATATCCAGACCGGACATCATCGCGGCGTATCGCCTGCGAGGCTCGTCCATGCCGAGGAGCTCGGACATGGTGTCGCGCAGGGCGTTCGTGCGTTCGTCTGGCCGGCGAAGCGCGACACTCGCCATCGTGTTGCGCAGCACGCGGGCAGCCACCGGGTGGCGCTCTGCATGGTAGGTATCGAGGAGGCTTTCCGGGGACCTCCCCTTGACCACCTGGGCCAGCTTCCATCCCAGGTTCACCGCATCCTGCACACCGGTGTTGAGGCCCTGTCCACCGTCTGGGGCATGCACGTGTGCAGCGTCGCCAGCCAGCAGGACCCGTTTGACGCGGTAGGTCGCGGCCTGCCGGGTCATGTCGGTGAATCTGAAGATCCAGGTGGGACTGTGGATCCCGTAATCGGTCCCGCATGCGGCGATGAGCGCCGCGCCGAGATCGTGCAAGGTGGGTTCGGTCGCGGGCACGACATGCTGTTCGGTCACCGTGACCGTAGTGGGCCCACCATCCATGTAGACCACCTTGCCATCGCGAATCTTGTACTCCAACTTGCCGAAGGCATGGATGCCAAAGGCATTGCGGTGGACGCCCAATGGTGGCTTCTCGGCCATCTCGACCTCGGCGATGAGGTGGCTGGTTGTCGGATCCCATCCGGGAAACTCGATGCCGGCCGCCTTGCGGATCAGGCTGCGTCCTCCGTCGCAGCCGACGAGATATTCCGACCGCAACGACAGGCCATCGGACAGCCGGACGTCGACGCACGTATCGTCCTGCGTGAAGCCTGTGACTTCACGTCCGCGGTAGAACTTGACCCCCAGCTCGTCGACCCAGCCGGCGAGAATGCTCTCGATGTGGTTCTGCCACAGCCCGAGTCCGTAGGGGTGCCGGGTGGGAAAGTCGCTGATGTCCAACCGCGTCCCGCCGAACCCGGCGACCTGAGCCACCTGTCCCTCCGAGAGGAACCGATCAGCGATTCCACGCTGGTCGAAAACCTCGATAGTGCGCGAATGAAGACCGCCTGCGCGCGAGCCGACGAGGGTCTGGTCGGCACGCCGCTCCACAATGGCAACGTCGACGCCCGCCAGCGCCAGCTCTCCCGCCAACATCAGGCCGGTCGGACCTCCTCCAACGATCGCAACGGCATGCTCAATCATGACCGCGCTCCGGCGGCATCGCGGCAATCGTCATTTGTGCATCACATCCGTCGACACCGCATGCCCGCAACCGCGTGACAAGCTCTGCCATGGATTCAAGTGCTCCGGGCTCATGCTTCGACAACTGCACACTCATTCCGCTACTCCCAATTCCGCAGGCTTATTTCGGTTGGCAATTGAGCAGCATGACAAGGGGCTTGTCGCAAGCCCCGGTGGGTATAAGATATTGAAGTGGGAGGAGTGAATTCTCCTCATTGCGGTTTCGTCCGCTACGGGCGGACAGCTTCCTGGCAAAGTCGGGGAACGCAAAGTTCTTCACCCGCTTCAGCAAGGTCAGCTCAAACGCCACCGGTCGTCGAGAGCGCCGCCATTCTCAAGAGGTTCGTCGCCGCGCCACATGAGCGTTGGCGGAGTTTGCCGCGAAGTGATCCGCACCACTCACAAGCCGGCGTTGCGGCCAAAGCAGCGGCGTACGCACATGTGCGCATTGGATAACCCGAGACGAAACACGCGACGCGTGTGCTCACCCTTGCAGCCAGCACGAGGTGCTGATGAAAGGAGACTGCCGCACATCAGCAAGGACGTGCTTGATAGGTGGCTCCTTTCACGGCGAAGCCGCCGGGTACTCCGCAAAAACGCGGGTTCCGCTCCCGCTTTCCGTTTTCGTTATCGGTCAGGAAGCCGCCCGAATCGATGGGTTCCTCGGGGTTGGGAATGGCCACCTCGAAGTGCACGTGGTGGAGCATGGCGCAGCCCACAGCACCTTCGTCACCCAGATATTGTCCCGCCTTTACCCAATCGCCGACTTTGAGCCCGGCCTTCCTGGTAACCGTGTCATGGGCGATATGCGAATAGTTCGTCCATTCGCCATTGGGGTGGGCAATCCACACATAGTTGTTGTGACAGTCCTTCGCCGCGCGCCCGGACTGTTGTTCGCTATATCCATCCTGGATGGCGACGATGCGCCCCGATGCTGCTGCCACTACGCGATAAGGAGCCTGGCCGTCGACAGCGAACAGGTCGTTGCGGCCGGGCGGTCGGTGGGTGAGGAAATCATCAAAGACTTTGACGTGGGTTCCGTCAGTGAAAGGCAATCGATAGATATTCTGGCTGGGCGTAAACGCAGGTCGTTCAGTCTGTGCCAGTGAAGAGCCTGACAAAGTACAAAACAGTGCAAGTCCAACGAAGATCGAATGGATACGCATAACATTTCTCCTTCAACGGCATCCTCAAAGAGTCAGCCAGCGCCAGCGATCACGCGCATGTGTTGCGCGTACCGCCGATATCATGTTTCAGCTGCCGCCGGGCTATCACGCCTCGTCGTTGCTGGAACAGCAGCCGGCTAAACCATCCGTCGCATCTATACCTATACATAGAGTGGGTCACACGCATGGGCCCTCATTGCCACGTCAGTTGCAACGACTGAGCACCTTGGTGCAGGAGTGTTTCTCCCAACGTGCGCAGACTCGTCATGTCACCCTCCAGCGTGATGACATGATTGCCAGCCAACGCGCCTGCGCGGCTGGCAAACGCACAGGCACCATAAGGAATAAGCAGTTCGGGCTCACTTTCATTCCCTGCATAGAGAAGAAGCTGGCCCGGATGGGGATAGGCCATGGCGTTTTCCGGCGCCAGTTTCAGCTCGAGGCCAAGCGGCATCCAGGCGGCCTCACCACTCCAGCGCGCATGGAGCACGATGCCATCGAATGGCAAATGCTCCGCAAGCCACGCCACGGATTTCGGCGCCGCTTGCGCTTCCAGGCGACCGGTGAAACAGAGTGCGCCGACGATCATCTGCACTTTTCTTGTGGTCAGGGATTCACCGTCTCGATCGACTGGTTGGCGCAGTGTCATCGTTAGTGCCTCTGTCGACATGTCTGCCTCACTCCTGACCTTCGCGCCGAACCGGATCGCCGACGCCATGGAGCAACGCTACCCTTCCGGGTTCATGCAGTACCGATACAATTCGGGGCAACCTGATCGATACAGTTGAGAGGGCATCAGATGCCTACGGATGGCACAGGTTCGCAGACGCTGGTCGAGGAATGTGTCCACTGGGTGAAGCGCCGAATCGATGGCCAGGTCTTTCGGTCCGGCATGCGCCTTCCATCGATACGGACCTTGTCTCAACAGAGGGGCGTTTCCACTTTCACGGTGGTCGAGGCCTACGAACGGTTGGTAGCGAGTGGGTATCTGGAAGCGCGGAAAGGTTCGGGATTCTATGTTCGCAGGCGCCCTGGCGGACCCCATCTGCCGATAGCCAACCATCAGCGTGCGCACGTTGACTTAAGCTGGTTGATGCACAACATGCTGGCTGATTCAGCAGCACCGGGTCCCGGACTCGGCGTGCTGCCGGCGTCATGGCTCGATGGAGCCCAGTTAGGCGCAGCGCTGCGCTCGCTTGGCCGTCAGGGGACGAGCGGATGGCTGGAGAGCGGCAAGCCTCGCGGATTCGAACCCTTGCGGTCCGTACTGCAGCAACGACTGGCCGAGCTCGATATCGTTGCTCATCCCGAGCAGATCGTTCTCACGACCGGCATCACCCACGCCTTGGATCTGGTATTGCGCACGCTGGTGGGTTCCGACGATACGGTTCTTGTGCTGGATCCGTGTTGGTTCGGAGCGCTGGGCATGCTGGCCGCCCGCGGCACCCGCGTTATTGGCGTCCCGTGCACGCCCGACGGGCCGGACCTCATGGCCATGGAGCGCCTGGCGCAACAGGAAAAGCCGCGACTTCTTCTTATCAACTCGGCCGCACACAATCCCACCGGGGTATCGCTTTCCCGTGCCACCGTGGCAAGCATCCTGGATATCGCCACACGACACGACTTCCTGATCTTCGAAGATGATGTTTACGCCGATCTGTGCACGTCCGCGATCACGCGTCTGGCGGCCGGTGATCAATTGAATCGCGTAATTTACGCAGCCAGCTTTTCCAAAACACTCGCATCCAACATCCGGGTCGGCTACATCGCGTGTCGGCCGGATCTGGCGGAATCCTTCGCAGATACCAAAATCTTGACCGGGTTTACCACGCCCGAACTCAACGAGCGTTTGGTACACAAGCTGCTGGTGGAAGGCAGGTATGCCAGGCATGTAGGCGAGTTGCGCGAACGCCTGGCCGAATGTCGCGCCCGAACCAAGCGAACGCTTCGTCATGAAGGGATCGATATCTTTGGCGATCCCGTAGATGGCATGTTTCTCTGGGTGAATATGCGCACCGATACCAATGAACTGGCTGTCGTCTGTCGTGAGAAAGGCTTGTTGCTGGCGCCGGGCAGCTTGTTCTCGCCACAGCAGATGCCCAGCTCATGGATGCGCTTCAACATGACTACGTCCGCGGATGCCATCGCTACCGTGCTTGGTTGCGTCCGAAGCTAGCGGCCGTTCAACTCCATTTGCTGTGGTACACGGATTCAACACGCATCAACGAAGTGCCAGTGACCGCGCGCCCCCTTGCGACCTGAAACGGCATGACGGAGAGAAGCTGTGACCAGTCTGCCAATGCAGGCAGGAGAATCACCGCGCCGCCTGGGGTCACGGAAGCCGGGGGCATCCGGGGCAAGGCGCACACTAAGGCGCCAATCAATCCAATCCACCGGTCTTGCGCTACGCACAACTGGCCGCCTTCTAATGAAACGAACAAGCCATGCGCCTGAAGTTGCGCGCATGGTCTGCGTTGGTGAACCATCAAAGGCTCAAACTTTGGAGAACGGCCGCTTACAAACCATGAAGTAGCTGATGTCTGCACCTGCTGACTACTTCGAGATCAACAGCAGCAGGGATTGGCCGCACTGGCTGTAATTGGTGCCCGCACCACCGATCAAGGCTTCGTTGCCCGGGGTAACGAAGGTGTTGGCGCCATCGTTCCAGTTGCAGGTGTCGGTTACCCGGTACCAGCTCGTGCCGGTAGGTGGCGCCGGCAAGGTGAAATTGACGCTGCCAGACCAGCCGTTATAAGCGATATACATCGAGTTGGCATCGCCGAAGGTGGAGCCGTTGACGGTGTAGGCGATCGCATAGTTGCTGGTGTTGTTCCAGTAGCTGGAATCGGCGACGGCGCCGCTCGGCTCGTACCAGACGACCTGGCTGGAGGTGTACCAGGTCACCGGACGAAGCGATGGATGCGCCTTGCGGAAGGCGATGATCCGCTGGGCGAAGTTGTAGAAGTTCGACTGGTCGGTGCTCCAGCTGTAGTTGAGCCAGTTGGCGGTCGAGTCGAGGTTGTAGGCGTTGTTGTTGCATTGAAGCGTGCGCAGGTATTCGTCGCCGCCCTGCATCAGCGGCGTGCCGGCCGACAGCATTTCGAAGGCCATGCCGGTGCGTGCCGCGCGTCGCTGATCAGCCGCCGCGCCGCCCTGGTCCCAGCTGTAGTTGGTGCTGGTGCCGCCGCTCGACGGTCCGTAGGGCCACGCCTGATTGTTGTTGGAACCGTTGCAGGAATAGACATCCTTGAGCGTCAGGCCATCATGCACGTCGATGAAATTCGTCGAGTTCCACGGTGCACGGCCACTGGCCTGGAACAGGCTGGACGAACCGGAGAAATCCGTCGCGTCCTGGCCGATCGAGATCGTCATGTTGCCGAGCTCGTTCTGTGCCTGGCGCATGGTGTCGCGGAACGCGCCATTCCATTCCGACCACCCCTTCGGGAACCCTCCGAGCTGATAGGAATTGCCGCCGATCGCCCAGGGTTCGGCAAACAGGTCCAGCCCGCTGCCGCCAGTTGCGGGGCGCACCGTGAACTCTTTCAGGATGCGGTTGATCGCGACGTTCGGGTCCGCCGCATCGAAGTTGTATCCACCGTTCGGGCAGTTCGGCGCGGCGGATTCGTAAGCTCCGTTGAGGCAGCTGTTGCCCAGCACGGAGGCCAGGTCGAAACGAAAACCGTCCACGCCCATGGTGTTGGTCCAATAGGCGAGTGAATCGACGATCAGATTCTGCGCGACAGTGTTGTACGTGTTGAAGTTGGCGCCGATGCCGGTGTTGTCGTAGAAATACTGGTTGGTCGAATCGAGTTCGTAATACGTCGCGTTGTCCAGCCCACGCCACGATTCGATGGTCGCGGTGGTGGGGTCGGTGCCGGTCCATGTGCCGCCTTCCGCAGTGTGGTTGTAGACCACATCCATGTAGACCTTGATGCCGGCATTGTGGAAGGCCTGCACCATCGCCTGGAACTCCGCGGTCGGACCGCCCGGCGCCTTGTTGTAGGCATAGTGGCGATCGGGGGCGAAGTAGTCTTCGGTCATGTAGCCCCAGTAGTTCTGGTTCGCATCCGAGTTCGGCACGACGTCGTTCGCGTCGTTCTGCGTTTCCTGCACGGGCAGGAACTCCACCGCGGTGACGCCGAGACTTGCGAGGTAGGTCGCCTTGAGTCCGGCACCGTAGTAGGTGCCCTGATATTGCGTCGGGATGCTCGGGTCCTGCCTGGTCAGGCCGCGCACGTTCACTTCATAGATGACGTCGTCCTTCTGCGCGCGGGTCGGCTTGGTGCCGATACTTTGCCCGCTGGCGGCCAGCACGATGCCCTTCGGTGCGTAGATGCCACTATCGATGTTCCGGTAACTGGCACCGGACGCGAAGATGTCGCCATTCTGATTGGACGCGTTGAGCGGGTCCTGGCTCATCTCCTGCGCATAGGGATCCAGCAGCAGCTTGTTCGGGTTGAAACGGTTGCCACTGCCATCGACATCCGAGATGAAACCCACCGCAGATCCCTTGGTCCAGCTCGCGTTGTAGGGCCAGTTCGGACCCCAGGCGCGATAGCCGTAATAGACCGCTCCGGTAATGCCCGCGGCCTGGATCGCGGAAACCGGCACCGTCACCGCCCAGATGCCATTGCCGACCATGCTCAGGACATAGGTGGCGGATTCCTGTACACCGTAACCGCTCGCATACAGATAGAGCTTCATGTAGCTGGCGTGGGCGGAATAGACCCGGAAGGTAATGGTGGTCTTCTGGGCGTTGTAGCTTGCACCCAGGCTCATGCTGTTGATGGTTGCCTGGACAGGCATCATCGGAACGAGGGTGAGGCTGGCGCATATCAGCAGCGCGGCGAGAATCTTCGGACACTTCATCTGGTCAATCCCCATCCTGTTTCACTGACGATCAGGTTTGAAAGAGTTGCCGTTATTGAACGTAATTCCTGGCGCTGCGAGTGTCCGGCGTGAACCTGCCTGTGCTGCTGTCGTATTGAGACTCCGCAGCCAACGCATTTGCGGACGCGATATTGACGATGCGGAAGTCGGTGCATGGATACTAGGCAGCATCGCAGTGCAGCAACCAGCGTATGCATACGTATTCATTGGAAAGCGATGGCTTCACTTGTGCTGACCGCACCGTTCGCGAGTCACGCCGATCTCTTGCAAGACGCACTCACCTTGGGTTGAGCCCGTATCGAGCGCGGCTTGACTGGCCATCGCAGATCCTCATGCAGCAAGGATTCAGTTTGATCGATGGTTAATGATGCCCTCTTCACGTGATCTGTGGCATCACACAGCACCCTTTCGATATCCGATTCAAGCAAGTGCTACACGCGCAGAAAGTCACTCACGAAAAGTGATGGATGCACTTTCCCTGCCACTGGTTTGACTGGTTCAACCAATAAAACCCGGATTCACCGAGTTCGTGGCCGCGGCAACAATTTGCCGGCATGCCAGGCGGATTGCTGCCTCCATGGTTATGCCTTCGTAGAACTTCAGGAGCCTATATGACCGTGAAAACATCCTCCGCCCTGATCATCCTGGGATCCGCACTGCTCGCCGGTTGTGCAATGGCTCCGGGACAACGCATGTCCAGCGATGGGCTGGTTCGCGGCACGCCGACGGACAACAGCCAGGTCCAGCTGGTAACGATCACCCCGCAACTGCTGGCGGGGGACCATGCAGCAGCGATGCTGAGCGCGACGGTGCCGCAAGCACTGCTGGCATACCAACCGGAGCCTTATCGCATTGGCCCGGGTGACACGCTCTACATTACGGTCTGGGATCATCCGGAACTGACTTCGCCAGCGGGCACGCAACAACAGACCGCAGCCAATGGGCGCCTGGTACGTTCCGATGGCACGCTGTTCTATCCCTACGTGGGTGCCTTCAAGGTGGGCGGCATGACGCTTGAGGAACTGCGTCAGGCCATCACCAGCAAGCTCGCCAAATACGTCGAGAGGCCGCAGGTTGATGTCAGCGTGGTTGGCTACAACAGTCAGCATGTGCTGTTCCAGGGCGCATTCATGAAGACCGATCCACAGACGATCACGGCGGTGCCGCTGACGCTGGGGCAGGCGCTCGGCTCGGCAACCATCAACGCGGATCAGGCCAATCTGTCAGACCTGGTACTGACTCGCGACGGGCACGATTACCACCTGGACCTGACCGCCTTGAACGGCGGCCATAGCGTTGCGCAGGATATTTACCTGAAGCCGGGAGATCGTCTGTTCCTTCCCTATAACGACACGCAGGAGGTGTATGTCATGGGCGAAGTGATGCGACCCATGGCGGTCACCTTCAGGACGGTCGCCGACCTTTCGCTGACGCAGGCGCTGGGTCGGGCTGGCGGCCTCAACCCCGTCACATCCAGCGGCAAGGAAGTCTATGTCATTCGCGGCGCGAAGGATCTGGACAATGCCCCGGCCAAGGTCTTTCATCTCGATGCCCATTCGCCGACAGCGTTCGCGCTGGGTGACGAGTTCAGGGTAAAACCGGGTGACGTAGTGTTTGTCGGCGCAGCCGGCGTGACTCGCTGGAATCGTGTGCTGAGCCAGTTGCTGCCGTCGGCCACCCTGATCAGCAGCGCAGCGGCGGCGAATTACAGCGCGACTCACTGAAACGACCCGCAAGGGATGAAACAGCTTTGATCACGAGATCGCTGGCGTCGAGCAATGCCGCATTGCCGGCGCCAGCAGATCATCATTCGCCAAGTGACTCCGCTCGTCTGCCGCACGCCTCCTGTCGATCCGCTTCCGCTCATTCACATCCACGTACGGAAGCTCGGCAATCCATGCAATCACCCTCTTCTGTTTGGACGGCTATTCGGCGCAACAGACAGGCTCTGTTCAGCGTCCTTTCGAAACAGACGAAAATCCATTCAACATAATTTGAATGCATCGTTGACTAAGTCATCACCTAGGCTGTCTACGGCTGAATGCACTGTTTTCACTGCACAAGAATCGACATGCAAAGGTGATAGGTTCAAGGGCCTGGCATTAATGTCATGTTCTTATCAGGTAATAACTGGTGGGTTGTTCATTGGCTTCAGGTTGCTTCACACAAGACGAATCAGCGGTCCCGAGATGGCTGATTCATGGACGCAGAACATCGAGGCACCATGACTTTTCGTCGCTCGATGCCTGCACCCTTATCACATGAGCTCGCTCGGATCTGGGGGATCCTTTTGAGACCGGTTGGAGGAAAAGTGCGATGCAGGAACCACGGATGCTTTTCGATTGCCTGGTTGCCACATGCACATCGGCGATAGCGATTGTCGTACTGCGCCGATTCGCGATATCGCTTGGTCTGGTGGATCGCCCCGATCAACGCAAACAGCATGTAGGCGACGTGCCCCTGGTAGGCGGTCTCGCGATTCTGATGGGAGTGCTCGCGGGTGCGGCCTGCTATGGCCAGTTCCACGGATTCGAGAAGACCTTGCTCGGGACTGCCGTCGTGCTTGCCCTGCTTGGTGCACTGGATGATCGTTTCGATCTCAGTGTGCGGGATCGCCTGCTGACCCAGACCATCGTCATTCTGGCTGTCATTGCCAATACCGGCATCTACATCCATACGCTGGGACGCATCTTTGGTCACGAGATCACGTTCGGCGTGCTTGGCCCTCCGCTGACGGTGATCGCCGTCATCGGCCTGGTGAATGCGTTCAACATGATGGACGGCATCGACGGTCTCGCCGGCAGCCTGGCGCTGGTCAGCATTGCCGCCATGATGCTGTTTGCCGGCCCCACTCCGCTGCATGGGATCATCATGTTGCTGGCCTTGCTGGCCATTGCCTCGGTGCCTTATCTGCTCGCCAATCTGGGCTTCATGGGCGGCAAGATCTTCCTGGGCGACGCCGGGAGCATGCTCATCGGCTATCTGCTGGCATGGGCACTTATCCGCATGAGTCAGATACCTCAGACGCATCTGTCGCCGGTCGATGTGCTGTGGTGTGTCGCGCTGCCGGTCTTCGACACGCTGGCGGTGATGTATCGGCGCATGCGTCAGGGCCGGTCGCCATTCAAGCCGGATCGTGGGCATATCCATCACATCCTGCTGGGGGCTGGCCTGGGGCCGCGCACCACCCTGGCTGCACTCATTGCGCTTGCTGCCGGTATTGCACTGATGGGCGCACTCATCAGCCGCATGGCTCACTCGACTGGCTCGAACCTGGCGGCATTCTGCCTCGTGATGGGCGCCTATATCGTCCTGGTTTCGCAGATATGGCTGCGTCAGGAGGGCATGCACCAGCGCGGGAAGTTCGCTCCACGAAAGACAGCAGATGCAGACACGCATGCCGTTTCGACGGCCACGGGCACACAACCATTCCGGTTGCGCATGCTTGCCGCCCAGGAGCAGCCCGGTGCGGAGCTCGAGTCGGGTGACGATGCGGAGGTATTCCGCCCGACACGACGCACCGCCCGCCGTTGAACAGCTGCATGGGAATTTAGCGACCAACGATGACCACACGCATACCGGTGGTTTTTCGTGCATGTGATGTCGGGGTCCGGCACTTCCATCGCCCCGAAGTCACACGGAGCCGCAAAGCTCAAATCTGAGATTACCTGACGCCCTGGAACTGGATCGTCGCGCCATCGGCAATGTCCGTGATGCCGCTCTCGATGTCGTTGGCGTATTCGAAGGAATGTTCGAGCGCGAGATGGCCCCGGCTGATGCGCATCTGGTTGCTGGTGCTCAGGAACGACATCGACGACGCCCTGCCCGGCATTGACTGCGTACCGCGCTTTGCCACGTTCCCCGAGATGATCACCGTGTCGATATGTCTTGCGTTGTCGGGGGACTCATCCTCCGCGAAGTTGATGCAGGTTCCACGGATGTCGACGAACACGTTGCCTGCGCATACCAGCCCGCTCGCACCAAATACGCCGATTACCCCCATCTGCGGACGGATTCCGATGAAGGTGTTGCCGGTGATCACCGTGTCGAGGGCATTCTTGCTGACTCGGTAGGTGAAGGCCCCGAGACGTATCGCGTCGCCGCCAGGTCCGGATCCCGGCGGCGAACGTTGAAAGATGCATCCACTGACCTGTGTGCCACTCAGGCCGGTGACCGCCACATCGACACGTACCGAGTTGAGGAAGCGGCAGTTGAGCACGGAGAGGTTGTCCGGCACGTCGGCGACGGTCTTGCGCTTCGTCGCCGACTCGATGCCCCAGTAGCAGTTCGTGAACTGGCAATCCGAAACCACCCAGTCGTGGATGTTGTCTCCCGACTGGTGTCCATTGAAGAACGTGATGCCTGCCGTGTTGACGGAGTCGATGTCGATGAAACGGCAATGGGCGATCGTCACGTGACGGTACACGCCCCAGTCGTGATCGGGTTCGAAATCGATGCCGCCGACCGAGTGGGACAGTTTCGCGTTGCCGATATTCTGGAATACGCAGTTCTCGACCGTCAGATGGTCGCAATCGATGACGGACAGGCCATTGCGGTTGTCCTTGACCGCACCATCGAACAAGCAGTCGCGCACGGCGATGCGCTGGTTGTGACGTTCGGTGTTTCGGAGCGTTCCCGAACCGACATACATGCCGTCTCCACGAAAGCCATAAAACACCACCCGCTCGACAGTCAGGTCCGAAGTGGCATTGACGGCGAGCAGATAGAAATACTGCTGGTAGCCGAAATCCGCCACCCGCCCGTTGAGTTTCAGGTCATGCAGATGGATGTTGCGCATGTTGTCAGCCACATTGCTGCTGCCGCCGTCGCGCACATGGGTGGCGAGCATGAACTCGCAAGCCAGCGAATTGTCGTATGCCCTCAACTCACTGGTGTGTCCCTCGCCGTACAGCTCGATACCCGACTTGAGGTTCAGCTGTTTCACCGGATAAATCCCGGCGGGCACAAACACCTTGCCGGCGGCCCTATCAATCGCTGCCTGGATGCCGCCGGTGCAGTCATAAGTGCTGTTGCCCGCACGAATGGCCGCATGCTCTGATGCGGGCAGGGCATCCAGTACGTTCACCACTGGCAGCGAAGATGGCATGGTATATCCTCCGGTTGTATACGACCTCAGTTGCGGATGTCGCGGCTCCGGCGGAGCGCATCGGTCGAGTTTACCGTGATAAAAATCCTGGCTCTGAACCACACATGACTTGGGTCATGGCAGGATCTTGTCAATTTCGGCCCGGGATGAAAAATGGACGTCTATATGGATGATTCGACCTGGATGAACGATGTCGGTGGCATCGATCTCAAGCCGTCCATCGCAAGCCCTCGCCAGATCTTGCAGTCCGATGAGCTTGCGCCACGCTCGGTGCCGACAACGCTCCATCCACGTTTGAGCTACCCCTCCGCCAGGGAAAAACCAGGGCCGCGAAAATCACCCATGGGAAAGAGGAGTGCCCTGTTCACGGAAGGACGTGGCACTGCCACGTCCTTTATCGATGTATTCAACGAAAGGGGGAATGTCACGATCCGTCCGAAACGGGGCGCTGTTCGCGCATCGGGTCTCGCGCGGCCGATCGACGGATGCGGCGTTGATGGTGCGCTTCTGCAGCCATGCCAGTATCGGCGGTGTTACCATCGCGGTGAGCAGCAATACCGCCACGATGATCGCGCAGTGTCGTTCCGCTCTGACTGAAACTACGGTACGGTACTTCTCGATGATCGCGTGCCGGTACCTGATGCTTCAGAAGGGCAGCGTCTGACTAACGAGGTGTGGCGGACATATGCCGGGCATATTCACTATCTCGCTGGATCTTGAGCTGTACTGGGGCGTGCATGATAGCCGCAGCTTCGGGGACTACGAAGCCAACCTGTCTGGCGAACGCGACGCCATTAGCGGCATCCTCGACCTGTTCGAAGCTCATGACATCCATGCCACTTGGGCCACACTCGGATTCCTGTTCTTCAAGGACATCGCCGAGTTGCGACAACATCTGCCCGGCGTGCTTCCCGACTACCATCGCCGCCAGTTTTCCTCCTATCGCTACATTGATGAACGCGCATGGGGTGACGATGACGTCTACCACTTCGCGCCGGACACGATCGAGCTGATTCGAAGCTGCGCCGGGCAGGAGATCGGCACACATACCTTCTCGCACTACTACTGTCTGGAAGAAGGGCAGACCATCGAGTCGTTCCGCGCAGACCTGCAGGCCGCGGTGGAGATATCGAAGGCCAGGGGTATTCCCATCACCAGTCTGGTATTC
This sequence comes from Rhodanobacter koreensis, assembly GCF_054782855.1. Taxonomy (NCBI): domain Bacteria; kingdom Pseudomonadati; phylum Pseudomonadota; class Gammaproteobacteria; order Lysobacterales; family Rhodanobacteraceae; genus Rhodanobacter; species Rhodanobacter koreensis. The sequence continues at coordinate 1,095,313 of NZ_BAAGRR010000001.1, forward strand.
CCACGCAACCAAGGGAACCCGGCCTACCTGTCTGTGCTCGACGAACTGGGCATCGTCTGCTACCGGGGCAACGAAAGCGCGTCGTTCTATAAACCAAGAAATCAGCAGGAACAGAGCCCACTGATGCGCGCCCTGCGTCTCCTGGACGCCTACATCAATCTCAGCGGTTACAACACCTACAGCCTGGAGGAGTGCGCGCGCAGACGCCCATTCAATATTCCGGCCAGTCGATTCCTGCGTCCGTATTCGCGCTTACTCGCACCGCTGGAAAGCCTGCGACTACGCCGCATCAAGCGCGCCATGCACGACGCCGCCACCAGCAACCGGCTGTTCCACCTGTGGTGGCACCCGCACAACTTCGGCGCCGACGTGAAGCACAATCTGAACTTCCTGCGAAAGATCCTGGTCTATTACGAACAGCTCAATCAGCGCTACGGAATGCACACGTACAACATGGATGAGGTCGCGACCCTGCTGGAACGCATGCATGTCGGCTAGAGCGCGGATCGTGTTGCTCGCCGGCGATGGACTATCCACGCGGGTGATGTATCACGGACTTCGAGAGGAATTCGACATTGTCGAGGTCATGCTCGAGCAGAAACCTTCGGCGTTCAAGATGCTGCGCCATCGTGCACGCAAGCTCGGCATGGTCCAGACATTGGGGCAACTCGGCTTCATCGTATACAGCCGGATGCTGGGCCGCGCCTCCCACCCGCGTATCGAGCAGTTGCTGCTTCAGCATGGGCTATCGGATGCGCCGATTCCCACGCAAGTGGTCAGCCATGTGACCAGTGCCAACGAGCGCAGCGTAGCGCGTCGTCTGCGGAAGCTCGCTCCGCAGGCGGTAGTGGTCAACGGCACGCGCATCCTGGGGAAGAAGCTGCTGGCTGCCGTGGATGCACATTTCATCAATACACATATGGGTATCACACCGGCCTATCGCGGAGTGCATGGTGGCTATTGGGCGCTGGTCAACGACGATCGCGCGCACTGCGGCGTCACCGTCCATCTGGTGGATGCGGGTGTCGACACTGGTGGCGTCCTGTACCAGGCGCTTATCACGCCTGAAGCAGACGACAATTTCGCCACCTACCCAATCCTGCAACTGGCGCAGGGGCTTCCATTGATGAGAGTCGCATTGCGCGATGTCGCCGCTGGCCGCGTGGCCCCTAGCGTCAGCAAGGGGTCGTCGCGACAGTGGTATCACCCCACCTTGCTCGGATACTGGAAAACGAGACTGCGGTGCGGTGTCAAATGAGCGCGTTTTCCCGGTATCGAGAGTGGCGGGTGTCGCGGCCCCATGGAGAGCTCATCAAACAAGTCTAGCGCCGGGGAAATTTTTGCTCCGAACCACACATGGTTTGTGTAGATTCGGCCCGTTCCGCTCTTGTATGGAAGATGGACGTCTATATGGACGACTCGGCGGATGCTTCCGGTAGATCGCACAGCTCCGCATAGACCGCCATCGTGCGCTGGATGACGATGCGTTCGTCGAATTGCGCACGTGCCTTGCTGCGCGCCGCGGCACCGAGTTGACGCGCGAATTCCGGGTCGTCCTGCAGTCGCCGGATCGCCTGCGCCAGCGCCTCGCTGTTGGCCACCGGAACCAGCAGTCCGTCGACACCATCGGACACCACCTCGCGGCATCCCGGTACGTCCGTGGTGATCAAGGGAAGTCCGCAGGCGGCAGCCTCGACCAGCGTCCTGGGCAGCCCCTCGCGATAGCTCGGCAACACCACGACATCGACCGATCCAAGCAGGCCGACCATGTCGTCGACGTGACCGAGCCAGGTCACCAGGCCTTCATCCACCCAGCCGCGTATCGTCGACTCCGGCACCGCTGCGGGATTGCCCGGATCCGGCGTGCCGGCAAGCAGGCCATCGATGGCGCGACCCTGGTCGCGCAACTGCCGCAGTGCGGCGACGTATTCTCCGACACCCTTGTCCCACAGCAGGCGACTTGCCAGCAGCACGCGCAGGCGTCCATCACCGGAAGTCTTCCCGGACACCCCGGCGAATTGCGTGCAGTCCACGCCCGAACCACGGATCAGGCGAATATGCGCAGGATCAACCAGACCAGCGCGCTGGAACAGTTCGACATCATCCGCATTCTGCAGGATGAGCCTCGCGTCCTTGCCGTCGAGCGCCAGCCGCAGCAGGCCGCGTACCACCGGTCGCAGCAGTCGCGCCTTCAGCTGCGCGCTGGTGAACACGTAGCCCATCCCCGCCACGGCGTTCACCCGGGCGGCAATGCCGGCCAGCCGCGCCGCCAGCGAGCCGTACACGGCGCACTTGATGGTGAAGCCGTGGACCAGCATCGGCTGCTCCCGCCGCAGGAGCCCGACCAGGTGCCATAGCAAGGCCATCTCGCGCAATGGATTGAGGCTGCGCCGCTGCATCGGCAGCGGCTCCCAGCGCAGACCCAGGGCACGCAGCTTGTCGCCATAGGGCCCAGGCGGGGAAATCAGCAACACTTCGTACCCCGCCCGCTGCAGGGACATCGCCAGTGAGCGCCGGAAGTTGTAGAGGTACCAGTCGGTATTGGCGAACAGGACGGCTTTCATGCACGCACCTCATGCAGAGCCATCGGCAAGTGCCGCTTTCCGCGGACGACGAAACGGATTGCGCAACGTGCACGCGCGGTCGTCATGGCGATGTCCTCCGGTTTTCCTGCAACCACGCCTGGAACATCAGCACCGTCCATAGCGGGTGCTGCCAGTTGCGCCGGCCGCTCAGATGCTCCTTCCATTTCTGCCGGATCGGTGCCGGTCGGAAATAACCTTCCTGCCGCAAGCGACCCTCGTCCAGCAGGGCTTCCGCCCAATCGCGCAAGGGTCCGCGCAGCCAGCTGTCGAGCGGAATGCCGAAACCCATCTTGGGCCGCTCGACCAGTTCCCTCGGCACATGCCGATACAGCACCTGGCGCAGCAGCCATTTCCCCTGCCCGTCGCGGATCTTCTGATGCAGGGGCACGCGCCACGCCAGCTCCACCACGCGATGGTCAAGCATCGGGACACGGGTCTCCAGGCTGTTGGCCATCGCGGCGCGGTCGACCTTCACCAGGATGTCGTCGGGCAGGTAGGTTTGCGCATCCATCGCCATCATCCACTGCGCCAGGCTATCGGTGTGCGGCCAGGCCGCCGGATTCGTCAACAGGGTCGATGGCTCGCTCGCGCCGATCACGATGCTGGCCGGGTCCTGCCACTGGCTGGCAAGGCTGAGGAAGAATGCCTGGCCGCTCGACAGCGTGAGCACCTCGGCCAGTTTCTGCGCCTTGTCGCCTGGCGTGGCCAGATGCCACCGCTTCGGCAATAAGGGTTTCGCGCGTTCGAACAGGGCGTCCCACGCCGCTGGCGACATCGCGCGCAACATGGCGGCGGCGGCCTGCCGCGCAAACGGCGGCAGCCGATGCATCCGTTCCCAGGTCGTGCGGGCCGTCAGGTAACGGTTATAGCCGCCGAACAGTTCATCGCCGCCATCGCCGCTCAGCGCCACCGTCACCTGGCGACGGGTGAGCTGGCTGATCAGGAAGGTCGGTATCTGCGAGCTGTCGCCAAACGGTTCGCAATATATGGAAGGCAGCGCCGGAATGACGGCCAGGGCATCCTCGGGGCGGACGTACAGTTCGGTGTGCTCCGTGCCGAGATGCCTTGCCACTGCCTTGGCGTGCGCAGCCTCGTCATAGCCGCTCTCGCTGAATCCGATCGTGAAGGTTCTGACCGGCCGCTGGCTGCGCGCCTGCATCAAGGCGACGGTCGTGCTGCTGTCGATGCCGCCGCTGAGAAACGCGCCCAGCGGCACGTCGGAAAGCATTTGTGCGCCGATACTGGCGCCCAGCTGCGCCTCGAGCGCATCGACAGCGTCGGCGTCGGTGCCGGTGAGCGGATTGCCCAGTCCTGCACTTACCGCGTCGTTGTAACGCCAGTACGGTACGGGTTGCGCATCCCGTGGCGCATCGACCGGGATGCGCAACAGATGTCCGGGACGCAGCTTGAACACGCCGCGATAAATCGTATGCGGCGCGGGAATGCAGTCATGGCGCAGCAACAATGCGAGCGCATCGCGATCGACATCCGCGCCGAAGGCAGGATGTGCCTTCAGCGCCTTCAACTCGGAACCGAACAGAACGGTGTCGCTCTGCCATGCGTAGTAAAGCGGCTTTTCGCCCATGCGATCGCGTGCCAGCGTGAGCGCCCGCTGCTGCCGATCCCACAAGGCGAACGCAAACATGCCGACACTGGCGCGCAAGGTTCGCTCGACGCCCCAGGCAACGAAACACGCAACCAGGGTTTCGGTATCGGAGTGCCCGCGCCATGCCGGCGCCGCGCCTTCCGCCGCGAGGCTTTCACGCAGATCGAGATGGTTGTAGATCTCGCCATTGAACACGACCACATAACGCCCGCAGGCCGAATGCATGGGCTGATGGCCCGCCGGCGAAAGGTCGAGGATCGACAGGCGCCGTTGTGCCAGCGCGATCCCGGCCGCCTCATCGCACCATTCGCCACTGTCGTCGGGGCCGCGATGCGTCAGCCGTGTCGACATCGCTCGCACCTGCCCCAGCAGCGCGTCCCGCGCGCCGCCGTGCCATTGCCAGAAGCCGGCCAGGCCGCACATCAGCGCCGCCCCGCATCGCGCAGCACATTCGCCAGCCGCGGCGCCTGCACGGTCACGCTGTATTCGCTCTCGACGCGTGCGCGACCTGCCCGGCCCATGCGCGTGCGCAAGGACGGACTCGTGATCAGTTGCTCCAGGCCGTCCCGCCAGGCGGCCGCATCCGCTGCCAGAAAACCATCCTCTCCGTGACGCACGATGTCGACGTTCGCGCCGACCGCAGAGGCGACCACCGGCAGGCCGCAAGCCATGTACTGGATGATCTTGTAACCGCACTTGCCACGCTCCCACGGACCATCGCGCAACGGCATGATGCCGATGTCCATCCGCGCGATCATCGCGGCCTCGCTGTCCTCGGACCATGTCGCCACCTCCGGTACGACGCTTCCGAACTGGCCCGCGATCTCCGTTCGCGGCCCGACCAGCAGCAACTGCGCTTCGTGCATGGCACAGACCTGTTCCAGCACATCGCGGCTGTCCAGCACGTACTCTTCGGTGGCGGGCGAACCGATCCAGCCGATGACGGGCTGCTGGTCATCCGCATGCTCCACCATCGCATAGCGTTGCTCGTCCACGACCGTCGGAATGATCTCGACCCGTGCCGCTCCCGCCTGCGAAGCCCGTGCCGCGAGGTAGCGGTTGCCGGCAATCACGCAGGCGGCGCCGCGCATGACCTGATCTATCTTGCGGCCCAGCATGCGCCGCACCAGCGGGTTCGACGACAGGTCGTACTTGTGGAACAGCGCGTCGTCGTAGTCGACGACATACGGCCTGGCGGACCGCGCAAGCACCGACTCGATCCCGTACGGCAGATAGGGAAAGAGCTCGCCCTCGATCCAGGTGACGTCATGCCCGCCACGGCGCTGGAGCTGCATGACCCGCTGGCTGCAGTATTGCCATGCGAGGTATCGGGCCACGGCGGGCCGGTTTCCGTACAGGCCCTCAAGATAGGCATCGGGGAACAGCGCATGCACCTCCACATCGATGCCGTGATCCTGCAACAGGGGCAGGTACTGCAGACTGCGCAGCCGCGAACTGGGGCCCAGCCTGGAATACCTGGAAAACAGCAGCACCTTGAGACGTCTCATTTCGCCGCCAGTTTCAGATTCACCGGATAGTCGGTGAACAGCGCCACCATGGGGATGACATACATCCACTGGAAGGTGAAGGCTTCGATGTAAGGGTTCGTATTGCTGCCGAGGAAGGCACAGAAAAATGCGCAGAACAGGAACTTGTGCCGCGGCGGCAGCCGACGCGCAAGCGCAAGCCGGGTCGCCTTGGCGATATAGAGCAGGAACGGCAACGCGTAGATCAGGGTACCCACCATGCCGACCCTGTACAGCGTAGCCAGCCACACCACTTCGTACCGCCAGGGGTGATCCTTGTCGCTGATAAACCTGACACCGACGCCATGGCCGGCTCCCAGACCGGCGTTGTCGAGTATGCCGGCATACAGCGAATGAGCCATTTCCACCCGCGAACTGCCGCCACCCGAAGTGAGCTTGTCCAGGAAACTATTCAGAACCGTCGACACGCTGATTTGCGTATAGGCGCCCAGCAGAACAAGCGCGGCAGCCACTGCAATCAGCGACGGCAGGCCATACCGGATGGTATTGGTTATGGGCGATTTTCGGCGAGGTCCCGTGGTACGCGACGCAAGCATCAAGCCCAGGATCCAGCCGGTCGGCACGGCGAGTATCAACGCCGAGCGACCGGAAGTAAGCGCGCAGATGAGCAGCATCACCAGCAACACGAGCCGCAGGAGCCTGTTCTTGATGAGTTCGGGTGAACTGAAGAAACCGCCGCACAGAAAAATCAGCGAACCATAGACATGCATGGTCGCACCGGAAAACCCTTCACTCAGATTGACATTGGCACCCTTGAAGAAAAATGCCACCGCCGCCGCACCGCGCGTGAGATACAGATAAAAGAACGCGGCGATGCTCAGCGCGCACAGCAGGCTGAGCAGGACAAACCAGTCGATGAGGCGATCCATGCCAAGCTGCCGATGCAGGCCATTGGCAATGATTACCCAGAGCAGTGGCGAGAGAATGTAGGTCGCCGCAATTTCGACCATGGCGATCAGCGGCGCACCATGCATGGTGCCCACGATCATGTAGATGATCGTCACCATGGCTGTGCATGCATATAGCGCCAGCAGACTTCTGAAACCTGCGCCAATGCACAAACCCGGCAGCGCCAGCATGAAAGTCAGCCCCATCACTGCCGCTGTCGGGATGGGCAACGAATTGGGCACGACCACGGCAAGCAGCAACAGCAGGAAAGCTGTGCCCAGGAAGATGTGCCGCACGGTGAACCGGTACTTGTTGTCCGGCACCTGCTCCGGCATGGCAGGCGGTACCGAAGGCAGCATCGATGAATCGACTTCAAGGTTCATGCCGGCACCAATGACGAAATCCAGCGATCAAGCATGCCGGCCTGTACCACCTTGCTGTAGGCGCCTATGTCACGGTGCGCATTCCCGGTGGAGGGCGACAGCGCCATGCACAACGCTTCGCCTCCGGACGCCGCGTCACCGGTCAGCAGTGTTTGCCCGGCACCGGTCTCGGCGAGGATGGCTGTCGCTTCGTTGGGCACTCCAGAAATGCAGACAATCTCCGCTCCCGCGGCGAGGTATTCGAACAGCTTCCCGGTGGCACAACTGGCACGCGAGCCGGTAAGCAGCAGCAACTTGTTGCAACGCCTCATGAGTTGCAATGCCAGGGTGCGCTCGATCGGGCCCAGCAGGCTGACGGAAAATCTCGCGCGTTCGAGCGACGCCAGCTCGAACCGTGTCAACTCGCCCGCGAACATCACATGTCGGTCCGCAGCCGCTTCGGTGGACGCGTTCAATGTGTCGACAAGGTAATCGAGGCTCTTCGATGCCGATCCGTCACTGGCGCCGATGCGCCCGAAATGACCTATCAGCAACGCACCGGCCGGAACATGTTGTGCCAGGATCACATCGGCTCGCCTTGTGCTGTCGGGGTCGTCGCCCAGCGCGGCAAAGTCCGCAGGGTCATAACCGTTGGGCAGGATCGCCGTCGTCTTGCCTGGATAACGGCGTCGAAAATCGTCAACCAGCGGGCGGCTCACCGACGTGATCAGACCGCTGGCCGCCACGACCCGCCCCTCGATCAGCTTGCGCATGGACGTTCGCAGCCAGCCGGGTTTGCCCAGCGGTTCGAAAACCAGACCGTCCCTGAAATCCTGCACGCAGCCGATGTGGTATCTGCTGGCCAGGCTCGCGGCAGCGATCAGGGAGTCGACCGGCGAATAGCTGCCGATGACCACGCACTGCTCGCCAACAGCAAGTTTCTCGCGACACAGGCGATCTGCCTCGACCAGCGCCTGGGCAAACCAGGGGCGCGCATGGGTCTTGCCATTCGAGCGCATGAACGGCAATGACCGCATGAAGGCCGCCGCGAGGATCAGCAGCGATGCCATCGCGGAAGACTCGCTGCCCACGCAGTGTCCGGATAACGGGAAAATGCTGACATCCGGACCGAATGGCACTGCTACGTCCGGCACACCCGAGGCCGGCTCCCGGGTGAAGACGAATACCCGGTATTTCATCGGGTCCAGATATTTCAGCAGGCCCTTGAAACGCTGCGCCGCGATATTGCCGGACAGATGATGTGCCGCAAAGACAAACAAATTGATCTTTTTCATCGACGAATCCTCAATCTGTCTGCAGCGTCGCCATCAAACGCGCCCATGAAGTTCAAGCAATACCGTATCCGTGGGCAGCATTCCGTGAATTTGGATGGCTCCGGCGCCGGGCCTCTGAAGCCCATTCAGGTCGATCATTGCGGGCACGTGAGACACGGCTACGACTCCGGTTCCGGATACCAGCGGGTCGACCTGATCGACGAGTGCAGCGACCTGTACATGGCGGCCCATTCGGCCCGGAAGGCCCAGATGACCACAGGCAGCAGGGCCAGCCAGACAAAACTGTAATGAACCCGTGCGTTCGGTCCGAATACCAACGTGGCGATGGAAAGCCCCACTCCGGTACAGACAAACATGTAGAGCCGCGCCCGCGGAAAGGGCCGCCAGACGTATGCCGACGCCTCCGTCCTAGCTACAAAGAAAACGAGAAACGCAATCGCGTTGGCGACGACGGCTCCTGCCGCGCCGTACCCGGGTACCAGCCATACGCTGATGGCGACATTGGCAACCAGGGCAACGATGGTGGACCACAGTGACAGCATGGATCGACGCGTTATGCCGATGCCCACGCAGGTCACTTCGGAAAGGGTGTACAGAAGCGGTTCTCCAATACAGCACAGCATGAGGTACTTCACCTGGATGTAACGGGCAGGCAGGACGAAGTCGGTCAGCCACGAAAAAATCCCGCTCAGGACCCAGATGGCACAGACCACGGCCAGCGCCTGCTGGGCAATGTGGTCGACGCGCCGCATGTCTACGCCGCGGGCTACCCATTTATAGACGAGAGGGGCCCACAGCACGGTGAAGATCGTCTGGAAGACGACACCCACGCCGGCAAAGCTCATCGACACCGAATAGACCGCCAGCTCGGGAAGGGTGGACAGCGAACGCAAGGCCAGCGTGCTGGTGGCATCGAGCCCCCAATAGGCCACGCCGGCAAAGATCAGCGGCACGCCGTAACCAAGCAACCCGCGGACTTGTATGCGGGAAACGGGCGCACGCAGGGCAGGGCTCCATTCACGCCAGGTATTCCAGCTGTAAATAAACAGTACCGACAACAAGGAAGCGAGGTATGCCATTTCCAGTTGACCGAACGATCTGGAGAAGATCGGCAACGCCAGTACACCCACTGCCAGCAGGAGGATGATCTTGGGCAGGATCTGGCTCATGGAAAATGCAAGACCGCGATCCTGCATGCGCAAAATGAGCGAAAGGAATCTTGAGATGAAACTGACCACGACGCAGGCCACCAGGATCCAGTAATAAACAACATGTCCAAGACCGAACAGCCAGTTGGCGATGCGCTGGTCGAATGGCATCGTCGCCAGCATGACCAGCAGCAACAGCGCAAACCCGGGCGCAAAGCAGGCCTTCAGCAAGGCGCCACGGTTCGACCACTCGTGGTACTCCCGTACGTAGGCGCGGTCGAGGCCGAGATTGAACAGCAGGACGCCGAACGACACCGCGATCTGGACGATGTTCAGGCGACCCACATCCGCAGGTGGAAATATCCAGGCGATCGCAGGCACCGTCAGCAAGCCGAGGCCGGCTGTAGCGATCGGGCCTACGGCAAATGCCAATATGGTTTTTATATTCACCAGCCAACCTTTCAGTCTTGATCCGTGTTGCGGCGTCCTCGACGGCGTGTGCACCGGTCCCGATGGATATGCCTGTCCGAATGCATCGGTCCGACTTATCCAGGCGACGATGCGAGGGTCAAAATGTTCGAAACAAAATCCGCGTAATTCCTGTCAGCATTGAAACGTGCCTCGATCACCTTGCGCGCATTCATGCGCAAGGCATGTCGCCCGTCTTCAAGCGCGACCCTCCCGATGGCATCGGCAATTTCCTGGATGCTCGGGCACGGGCTCAGCAAGGCACCACACTCGTTGGATACCAGGCTGGAAACGCCGCCCACATCGGGCGCCAGCGCAGGTACGCCTGCGCTCATGGCCTCCATGATGGAAACCCCCATGCCTTCCGACTCGCTCGTATTCATAAATATGTCGACGGGTGTATCCAGGTAATAGGTCTTGACCGCGTGGTTGGGCATCTCGCCAAGAAATTCAAAAGACAAATTGTCTATACCGGCCAGGCGCACACTTGCCAGCTCCCTGATCTCGTCGAAGAGTGGGCCGGCGCCGATATGGGTCCAGGTCGTCTTTATCTGACCATGCTGATGGGCAAACAGGCTCAGCGCCTCGATGATTCGGTCCAGGCGCTTTACAGGCACGCAAAATGAAACCGAAACGACATGCAGGGAGCCTGCGGGACTCGGTCGCGACAATGTGTTGGTCAGCGGCACGCCCAAGGGGCTGATCTTCACATTTTCAGACGGGGCGCCGTACGTCTCCTCCAGGTAGGCGCGACCCTCTTGCGATAGCGCGAATATCCTGTCGTAGGCATGGATGAACTGCCGCTTGAGCGGCATGTATTCATGCTTTCGCCGCATCTCGTACAAGTCAAATCCATGTGCCCTGGAGACGACCTTGCATATGGATCCTCTTGCCTTGGCCAGTGCTGCGGCATAGGACTGCGTTTCGTTCCAGTAGGAATACGCCACATCGATTCGGCCGTTCGCCTTGGCGTATCGCTCCAGACGTTTTGCCTGTTCGAGAACCTTGGACGCATGCAGCAAGGCGCGCGCGATGGTGTAAGTGTCCATTTTTCGCGATCGCCGCAGGTAGCGCAGCTCACTCCGGAACATCGCAGAGAACATCGCGAGCAGCGTGAACCACAGTCGCGTAACTCTTGTGCCGCGTGCCATGCCCAGATCGATCGATATTCCCTCGGGTATGGTCCTGGGCTTTCCGGCGGCTACGGCCGGCAACAATGTCACGCTGGCGGCCGGGTTGTTTGCCCAATATTCGATCTCGTCCTCGATGAACTGCTCGCCGGGGGAGTAGGGATAGGCGTTGGTAAGAATGACGATTCTCACGGTCGGGCAACCGTGTCGGCGATGAGGATGTCGACCATGCTGTCCCGGTAAACGGCTTGGTCCACGTCAAAAGGAAGGCTGATCTTGAAGCAGCCGACATCCGCAAGCCCTGCCGACAGGACGAGCCGCCAGCTTGCAACCACCTCTTCCATCGTCAGCATGGCAGGCTGCGCAATGGCCAGTGCGTTGTATTGCTCCCAGTGAAGATGGTCGTGGAATATGCTGTATTCGGCGCTTATGACGGCAATCGTCATCTCGATCGCACTCGCCACGCCAAGATGCGATATGCGGATGTCGGAAACATCCTCCCGGACCACGTAGTACAGACGTGAAGGGGAAACCGATGCCGATTCGACGTGATGATAAAGACGATCCGGCCGGATCTTTCTGCGCACGCCGGCGGCATTGATCCGGCTTTTGATGTTGAAATGCGCCCTGTCGAGCCACCCGCGTCCCGCGAGAATCTCGCCTTTCAGCGAATTCCCGGCGCAGTTGTAGCCATAGATTTTCGGCCACGCCATGTTGGGGTGAACGCGGGAGGTGGCCGAAGACAGGATGGCGATATCGTCGCTGACGAAGCCGACATTCTCGTTCTGCCGCAGCGCCAGCATCGCCGCCGACTTGCCGGCGCCGCCAGTTCCCGCCAGCAGGCAGGCACGGCCGTTCACCGTTATGCATGCGGCATGCATGGGTGCGACATCCCGGAAGAAATACGCCGAGGGAACCAGGACGAACTCGTGCAACAGCTGCTCGAACGACTCGACATCGCTCGAGTATTCGACTGACAGCAGTTTCTGGATCTTCTGCTTGATGCCATGGCGTGGCTTGAAAGCGACTTCGACTTCCAGACACCCCCGGCCCGATCGCTTCCAATAGACGTCTATTGCGGGAAACGACGTCAGCATTCCGTTGCTGAATTTCCTGTGCGCCCGGGGATTGATCGAGGACGGTTTGCGCGCCGGTATCGCCCGTGCGATACGTATCTCCACCTCGGGATCCAGGTCTCCGGCATCGGCATACAGCGCCAGGCATTCGGCAAGCAGGGCCTGGTGGTTCGCTTCGCCGGAGAACGAATAGCATCTCCCGAATATGATCTTTTTCATGCGGGCGAATCCGGCGTCATGCTCGGCGGGAAACGCTCGAAGCCAGCGAGGCAGCAATGAACTCCTGCTGGCTCGCATCGAGATAGGGCGACATGGGCAAGCTCATGACCTGTTCCGCTGCCGCATCACCCACCGGCAGACGCGCGTTTCCATCGGCCAGGGCCGGCTGCTGGTTGAGCGGGATCGGGTAATGCACCGCCGTCGGCACGCCGGCTTCCTTCAGGCGGGCGCATACGGCTTCGCGATCGTGCACGCGCACGGTGTACTGGGCCCACGCACTGGCGTTGTGCTGCTCGACCATGGGCACGACGACATCATCGACCCCGGCAAGCAGTCGGCCGTAGGTCTCTGCCACGTGCCGACGCAAGGCCATTTCTTCGTCGAGAATCTCGAGCTTGGGCAACAGGATCGCCGCCTGCAGGGTATCGAGACGGCTGTTCACGCCGATGCGGATGTGGTGATAGCGGCGATCCTGGCCATGCCGGGCGATCTGGCGCGCGACCTTCGCCAGTTCGGCATCGCTGGTGAAGATCGCCCCGCCGTCGCCGTAGCAGCCCAGTGGCTTGCTGGGGAAGAAGCTGGTGCATGCGATGGTACTGAGGTTGCCGCTCTTGCGACCCTTGTAGGTGGCGCCGAGGCTCTGCGCCGCATCCTCGATGACGGGGATGCCGTGCTTCGCCGCGATGGCGTTGATGGCGTCGAAGTCGGCGCACTGACCGTACAGCGACACCGGAATGATCGCCCTGGTGCGCGTCGTGATGGCCGCTTCCAGCAGGGCGACATCCAGATTGTAGGTACGCGGATCGATGTCCACGTACACCGGCCTGGCACCCAGCAACGCCACCGATTCGGCCGTGGAAATGTGGGTGAATCCGGGCGTGATCACCTCGTCGTCGGGGCCGATGCCAAGAGCCATCTGCGCGATCTGCAAGGCATCGGTGCCGTTGGCCACCGAGATGCAATAAGTCGCTCCCGTGTAGGCGGCGAGCCTTGCCTCCAGCTCGGCAACCTCGGGGCCGAGGATGTACTGGCCGTGTGCCAGTACACGGGCAATGCCTGCATCGATGCTGTCCCTGATGCGGGCCTGTTGCGCCTTGAGATCGATGAAGTCGATCATCACGCAGCCTCCCGCTTGTGCAGCGTGCGACCGCTCAACACGTAACGGGCGCCGGTATGCGTACAGACGTCCTCGGCGTGTCCTTCCAGCGGCAGGTTCAGCTGTTCGCCGAATTCGCTCATCCAGCCGATTTGCCGCGCCGGCACGCCGACCATCAGGGCATAGGCCGGCACGTCCCGGTTGATGACCGCGCCGGCGCCCACGAAGGCAAATTCGCCGATGGTGACGCCGCAGACGACGGTGCAGTTCGCGCCGAGGGTGGCGCCCCGGTTGACCACGGTGTCGCGGTATTCGTCCTTGCGTTCGACCAGCGAGCGCGGGTTGTAGACGTTGGTGAACACCATGCTCGGACCGCAGAAGACGGCTTCCTTCAGTGTCACGTTGTCGTACACCGACACGTTGTTCTGGATCCTGCAGCGGTCGCCAATGACCACCTTGTTGCCGACAAACACGTTCTGACCGAGCGAGACATCCTTGCCGATGCGGGCACCTCCGCAAACGTGCACGAAATGCCATACGCGAGAGCCTTCGCCGATGCGGGCGCCTTCATCGACGATGGCGGAGGGGTGCTGGTAATAATCCATGCTGCTCACTTTTTCAGGAACGGGTGGGCATCGCCCGCGGAAGCCACCGCCTTGCTCGTGCGGATCGTCGCGACGGTGTCGATGGCGGTACGGTTTTCTTCCAGGCCGAAACCACGGCCGGCGAGAATTTCCTCGTAGCTGCGGTTGTGCAGGTCGGTGAAACCGCCGGAAAACTCGATCTCCTCGCCATCCACGGTGATCGACCGGTAAGTGCGCTGGCCGCTTTCGCGTTGCGCGGCGGGTACATCCTCGACATCCACCGACAGGAACCAGCGCACGCGCGCGTTCTCGTATTCCAGGTAGCCGGCCGCTTTCGTGTCGCTGGACAGATGCACCACGTTGGCCTGCAGCGCGCCGAAGATGTAATGCAACATGTCGAAGAAATGCACGCCGATATTGGTGGCTATGCCGCCGGACTTCTTCGAGTCACCCTTCCAGCTCTGCAGATACCAGTGGCCGCGCGCGGTGACATAGGCAAGGTCTACCTCGTGCTTGCCGCGGCCCTGTTCGCGCCTGACCCTGTCGCGCAGGGCGATGATCGCCGGATGCAGGCGCAGTTGCAGGATCGTATTGATCCTCTTGTCGGTCTCGCGTTCGATTTCCAGCAGTCCGTCGATGTTCCACGGATTCAGTACCAGCGGCTTTTCGCAAATCGCGTGGGCACCGGAGCGCAGGGCAAAACGCATGTGCGAGTCATGCAGGTAATTCGGCGAGCAGATGGCGACGTAGTCGATCTGGCCTCCGTTTCTGGCACGCCGGCGCATGTCGACGTGCCGATCGAAGCGTTCGAACTCGGTGAAGAAGTCGGCGCTGGGAAAGTGGCTGTCGATGATGCCGACCGAGTCATTCGGATCGAAGGCAGCCAGAAGCTGGTTGCCGGTGGCCTTGATGGCCTGCATGTGGCGAGGCGCTATGTAGCCGGCGGCACCGATGAGCGCGAAGTTCTTCATGGTTGGCATGGAGCTGATCCCGATCTTGCGTGGTCCCTGAGGATGTTCGAGCTATCGATGACGCCACGGATCGATCTGCGGCGGACTGCGTCCGGCGTCTTTCCTTTCCGGCGACTGCGTGGAATGGCGCGCCATTGAATCCGGCTCTGCGTCGAGGCCTGTTCTCATCAGGCCGCCTTGCCGACGGCGTAGTAGGCATAGGAGTAATAGCCGCTGCTGCGTCTTTCCACGGCATTGAAGATGGCGCCCTTGATCACGACACCGTTCTGCTCGAAGCGCTGCTTGGCCAGGCCAAGTTCACGGGCCTGGTTGAGACCGAAACGCACCACCAGCAAGCCGGTACCCGAGTGATGGCCGATGATGGCCGCGTCGGTCACCGCCAGAATCGGCGGCGTGTCGATGATGATCAGGTCGTACAGCGGCATCAGTTGCTTGAGCAGCGCGGAGAACCTCGCGTTCATCAGCAGCTCGGAAGGGTTCGGCGGTATCTTGCCGCGCGCGATGAAGTGCAGGTTTTCCTGCGCGGCGACCGGGTGTATCGCCTCGATCAGCTCGGCCTGGCCCGAAATGAGTTCGGAAAGGCCGATGTTGGCGTTGCCACCCACAACCCTGTGCAGCGCGCCCATGCGCATGTCGCCGTCTATCAGCAGCACGCGCTGGTTGCTTTGGGCAACGACGGCGGCAAGATTGGCGGAGACGAAGGTCTTGCCGGCATCCGGGCTGGAGCCGGAGATCATCAGCACGTTGTTTTTCGCTTCCAGGCGGGCGAAGTGCAGACTCGTGCGCAGACTGCGCAAGGCCTCGGTCGCCAGATCCGCGGGCGCGTCCAGCACCAGCAGATGCTGTCTGCCATCACCGCGGGCGCGTTTGCCCTGCAGCACCTGTTCGCGCTGGCTGACCGGAATGGTGGCATACACCGGCAAGCCGAGCTTCTCGATGACGGCCGGGTCTTCGATGGTGCGGTTGAGCATCTGGCGGATGAAGACGTACAGCAGCGCCACAAAGCCGCCGAGCAGCATGCCGCCGAGCACCACGATGAGCTTCCTGGGCCATATCGGATTGGTGACGTCCACCGCGGCCTTGTCGATGATGCGCACGTTGCCGACGGTGCCCGCGCGGGCGATGTCGAGCTGCTGGGCCTGATTGAGCAGGCCGGTATAGGTGTCATTGCTCACCTGCACATCACGGGTCAGCTTCAATAGCTCCTGCTGGGTATTCGGCAGGCTGCCGACCTTCTTGTCGATTGCGTTCTTCTGCCCCTCCAGCTGACCGATCTGCTGCATCAGCGCCTTGTAGGCCGGATGTTCGGGGGTGTATTGGCGTTGCATGTCCGCCTGCTGCAGACGCAACTGCTGGATGTTCGTCTCGATGGAAACTTCCTGATCCAGCAGGCCCTGGGTCTGCATGCTGATATCCACGGAATGTGCCTTGATCTGATAGGCGTTGAGCGCTGCCGTTGCCTTTTCCAGATCGCGGCGCACATTCGGCAGTTGCTCCCGGACAAACTTCAGGCTGTTTGCCGCCTCGGCGGAATTGCGATCCACATCCTGCCGCACATAGAGCTCGCCGACCTGTTCGAGCACATTGGTGGCCAGGTCCGGATCGGGATTGTCATAGGTCATCTCGAGGATGCCCGATTCCTTGCCCACTTCCGTGACGTTGATGGCCCGCTGCAACTTGTTGATCAGCGTCAGCTCGCGATGGCGGAAGACCCGGAAACGCGTACCCGGATTGGCGATCAGCGTCTTGACCTGGATGGTCACGCCATGACCGCTGGAGGATTGCCCGGCCTTGCCGATGACCAGCACGTTGTCGTCGTCATCAAGCAGGACATAGGCACCACCCTCGCCTGCCACCAGGCTCAACGGCCTGTCCAGCAGCCTGCTCGGAACATCCAGCTGGAAGACATCCAGCTCCGAGCCGCCCCAGTCATAGCCGAGCAGACCGAACATCGGTGGGGCCACGGCATTGGGATGTTTCGAGACGTAGTGGCGGGCGATGAAATCGCCGAACAGCGGGAAGCGCTGCGGGTGGGCCTCAACCGTGAGATTGAGCTGGTCGACTGCCGCACCGATCACCATGCGTGAAGTGATCAACGCGGTTTCCGTCGTGGCTTCGGGGCTGGCAGCCCCGAGTGTCTGGGTCAGCGCACTCAACCCCGGCAGGCTCGGCACCTTCTGCTCCACTTGCACGACCGAGCTGGCCTGATAGATGGGTGTGGCCAGCAACACATAGGCCATGCTGATCAGCACAAAGACGCCGGTGATGATGCCGATCAACCATTTGTGATCTCTGAGCGTACCGAGCAGTTCGCTCAGATCGATTTCGTCATCGCGCTGCAGGGGCTGCGCGAGGTCTTGGGTAGCGGCCATATGGGCGATCATCCCGTTGCACGGAAGAAAAAATTAAAGGTAAGGCTCCCAGCTATCGACACCGCGCGTGATCATCCTGTGAACGAGTTCAAATGCGGCACGCTGCTGGCGATAGGGGTCGGGGATATCACTTTCATGCAACCATTTGTCGAGCAGATAGACCTTGCCGCGAGCTTCGGGTGCAAGCTGGATCATCGCGGCAACATGATTTTTCTCCATGCCCAGCACCAGGTCGGCTTGGCGCAACATCACCGGTGTCAGCTGGCGTGCGTGATGCATCGAACCATCGATACCGTCCTCGGCAAGCAACTGCAGCGCGATCGGATCCATCGGGCTGCCGACCGGTGCACCCAGCCCGGCGCTGTCCACCTCGATGGCACGCGATCCGATACGCTGTCGCAACAGGTATTCGGCCGTCGGGCTGCGGCAGATATTGCCCATGCAGACGATCAATATCCGTTTGAACACCGTATCGACATACTCCCGGATCCAAGGCGACCAACGTCATTCGAACCACCGGCAATAACCGGCTCCTGTCCATCCTGGAAGCCCGCGTTTCAGATGATTCCGGAATCCTGCTTCTGAAACGGGTCGTGCGCTTCAAGCCGAAGCGGCTGCCGACTCGGGCAATCTCAAGCACGCCTGCCACCTGCTTGATCCGGCTATCTGGTTTTGTTCCGGTTGTCGAAGAACAACCGTGGTGCATCTCGTCCCGAATCAGGAATCCTTGCCGGCAGGGCATGTCCGAGGATCATTGCATGACCGAATTGCCTGACAGTGAACCGCAGCCAAATGACCCATGCCTTCAATGCTATACAAGTAATTGAAATGCATAATATTTATCGCCTTGCAACAACGCGCCGCGGCAGTCGCCTTCGTCCGGTTTTGAGTCAGCTTCCGATGCAGGGACACGCAGCCGCTTCATTCGCCGTGGCATCGCAGAAACTGTTTCGAATGCGCTGATTGCACGGGCCGGTGCACGGGCTGTGCAGCCCGTGCCACATGCCGCATAGTCTGTTCCAGGCAAGCTGCCTGTCGGTGAGGACACCGGCCAGGTCAACGTGGCTTTCGTGCTCGTCTGCACGATTCACAACGAAGGAGAATGATCATGCGATACACCCTGTTCGAGCATCGCAAGGACGAACTGATTCTGCTTGCCCGCGTGTTGCTGATGATCCTGTTCGTGATCTTCGGCTGGAGCAAGCTGACCGGCTTCGCAGGCACGGTCGCGTACATGGCGTCGGACGGCGTACCGCTTCCCACCGTCGCCGCCGCGATCGCGGTCGTCATGGAATTCTTCGTCGGCATCGCCATCGTGATCGGCTTCTATACGCGACCGCTCGCCCTGCTGCTGGCGTTGTACACGCTGGCCACCGCGATGATCGGGCATCACTACTGGACGATGCTCGACGGCGAGCGCATGGCGAGCATGATCAACTTCTACAAGAACATCAGCATCACGGGCGGACTGCTGCTGTTGTGCGTCACCGGGCCGGGCAAGTATTCGGTCGATCGCCGCTAGGCCTCGTCGGCATGGCTGGCAACTCCGGCACTGCGGAGCCGGCGGGACAAACGACAACGGGCGCCGAGGCGCCCGTTGTTTTTCACTGCCGCGAAGCCGCTGCGGTCAGAGCGAGTAGTACATCTGGAATTCCAGCGGATGGGTGCTCGCGCGGTACTTGGTGACTTCCTTCATCTTCACCTCGATGTAGGCGTCGATGAAGTCGTCGGTGAACACGCCGCCGGCCTTGAGGAAGTCACGGTCCTTGTCGAGCGCCTCCAGTGCAGCGTCGAGGCTGGAGCAGACCTGCGGGATGTTCTTCTCTTCTTCCGGCGGCAGGTCGTACAGATCCTTGTCGGCCGGTGCGCCCGGATCGATCTTGTTGAGGATGCCGTCGAGGCCGGCCATCATCAGCGCGGTGAACACCAGGTAGCCGGAGTTCATCGGATCGGGGAAGCGCACCTCGATGCGGCGGCCTTTCGGGCTGGCCACGTACGGAATGCGGCAGCTCGCGGAACGGTTGCGTGCCGAGTAGGCCAGCATCACCGGCGCCTCGAAGCCCGGCACCAGGCGCTTGTAGCTGTTGGTGGTGGAGTTGGCGAACGCGTTGATCGCGCGGGCGTGCTTGAAGATGCCGCCGATGTACCACAGCGCGGTCTGCGACAGACCACCGTACAGATCGCCGGCGAACAGGTTCTCGCCGTTCTTGGCCAGCGACTGGTGCACGTGCATGCCGCTGCCGTTGTCGCCGACCAGCGGCTTGGGCATGAAGGTCACGGTCTTGCCGTTCTGGTGCGCCACGTTCTTGATGACGTACTTCATCGTCAGCAGCTCGTCGGCCTTCTTCACCAGCGTGTTGAATCTCACGCCGATCTCGCACTGGCCCGCGTTCGCCACTTCGTGGTGATGCACCTCGACCTTCTGGCCAAGCGACTCGAGCACCTTGCACATGTCGGCGCGCAGATCGCCCAGCGAGTCGACCGGGCTGACCGGAAAGTAGCCGCCCTTCACGCCCGGACGATGGCCGGTGTTGTCGCCGTCGTACTTGTAGCGCGAGCTCCACGCCGCTTCCTGTGAGCCGATCTCATAGAACACACGGCCCGGATCGTTCTGCCAGCGCACCGAATCGAAGATGAAGAATTCCGGCTCCGGGCCGAAGAACGCCGTGTCGGCGATGCCGGTGGATTTCAGGTACGCCTCGCCGCGCTTGGCGATCGAGCGCGGGTCGCGACCATACGCCTGCATGGTCGACGGTTCCAGCACGTCGCAATGCAGGATCAGCTGCACGTGCGAGCTGAACGGGTCGAGGTGCGCGGTCTCCGGATCGGGCAGCAGGATCATGTCCGACTCGTTGATGCCCTTCCAGCCGGTGATGGAAGAGCCGTCGAACATCTTGCCGTCCTCGAACGTCGACTCGTCGATCGCATGGGCCGGGAAGCTGACGTGGTGATGCACGCCGAGCATGTCGGCGAAGCGGAAGTCGACGAACTCGACCTCGTGTTCCTGGATCAGGTCGAGCACTTTCTGGGCAGACATGGCGGAGCCTCGGAGGGAAAGGGATAAAGCATTAGAGCAAAGCCCGTGCCACGACATGAAACCTTTGCAGCACAGTCACTTGCATGATCAGCGGGTATGGCGAACGCTTACGGTAGCACCAATGAAAGACGAAACGATGGCTGATTTAGCACAATTCTGGTGCATTGAATCGGACTGATTCCAGGCCTGCCCCGTGCCTTGATGCCAGCGCCCCGCCTGAGTGCGCCAGCGCCCAAAGCACGACCCTCAAGAGTGGGGGAATCAGACTTCCGCAACATGAGAGGCCAGCTCACGCCGGTACTCTCATGTTGCGCGGCAAACAATCGCTCGCCTAGAAGTCCTGCTTGAAGCGGATACCGATCGTGCGTGGCTGGCTGAAGCCGGTGTAGACCTGTCCATCGGGGTATTGCGGCACGACATCGTGCGCGCCGCAGATGGTCACGCCGCATTCGGTGAACTTGTACTGCGCCGCACGCTTGTCGAACGCGTTGTCGAGGTACACGTTCACCGACCAGCTGTTCTTCTGGATACCCGCGGAAAGATCGAGAGAGTTGTAGGCCGGGAGATTGCCCAGCAGGCTGCGCTCGACCAGCCGCAGGTCGGTCGTGCGTTCACCCACGTGCACGAATGCACCCTGCACGAAGGCGTCCATGCCACCCAAGCTGAAGGTATAACGCGCGATGAGGTTGCCCTTGAAGCGTGGCGTGATCGGCAACTGGGTGCCCGTGGGGGCCTGCGGTCCCGTCACGGCCTCACCTGTCTGCGGGTTGATGGTGCCGGCCGGGCAATAAGTGACCGGGCTGCCGGCGGCATCCGTGAATCCGCAGTAGTTCGCGGTCAGCTTGGCGTCGTAGAACGCGACACCGGCACTGAGATTCAGGTTGTAAGTCGCCTGCCAGTTCAGTTGCGACTCGAACCCGTCGATGCGGGCCGAATTGGCGTTCTCGATGATGGTCAGGCCGTTGGGACCGAGGATGTTGAACTGGAAGTGATTCCAGGTCTCGCGGAACACCGCGCCGTTGAACGACAGCCGATTGTCGAGCCAGGAGGTTTTCCAGCCGAGCTCGAGGTTGGTCAGGAAATCCGCCTGGTAGGGTGGCAGATCGCCCGCGCGGTTGACGCCACCCGGACGGAAGCCTTCGGACCGGGTGAGGTAGAGCATCTTCGTGGGCGTGATATTCCAGGTCAGGTTGTACTTGCTGAGCGAGCCGCTTTCCTTCACCTGCTTGTTGAAGTCCATGCAAGGCGCGCCCTCGAACGGATCGGGCGAGATGCAGCCGGCCTGGCCATAACTCGAGTTCGGCGAGAAACCACTGCTGAAGCCGTAGAAGCCGTACAGGTTGTTGCGGGTGCGGAAGTAGCGCTCGCCCACCGTGCCGGTGAGCACGTCGGGAATGAAGTCGTACGACAGTTCGCCGAACACGGACTCGTCATGGTCGTAGCGCATCTGCTTGGTCAGCCAGATGGTATTCGGCCAGCCCGGCACGGACAGATCGGACCCCAGGCCGTTGATCTGGTAGTCCTGCATGATGTCGTGCTTCTGCTTCTGCCAGAACGCGCCGGCCACCAGGCGCAGGCGGTCGTCGCTGGGCGAGGCGATGCGCAGCTCGTGGCTGCTGTTGGTGTAGTGGTCGCGGTCGGTGATGAACTCGGACGGGTTGATCAACGCACCGCTGTTGTCGTGGATGTAGGCGCCGTACTGCAGCAGGGTGTCGTACCAGAACGAGTAGTCGTTGTAGTCGGTCTGTTCTTCCTGGTTGCGCTTGAGATGGGCATAGGCATAGGTCAGATCCCAGTTGCCGATCTTGCCCTGCACGGTCAGCGCCCCCTGCCACCAGCGGTCATCGACGCGCTCGGGATAGAAGTGGGTCACCGCCAGACTGCCGATGGCCGGATCACTGGCAAAGCTGCCGTGCGAGATCGTCTGCTGCCCCATCAGGGTCGGGCTGATCGACCAGTCGTCGTTGAGGTCGACTTTCAGCGCCGCCCGCGCACCGTTGGTGTTGACGTCGTTGTAGTCGTTCCGGGCGTGCCCGAAGCACTGGAGGCTCGAGCTGGGCGCATTGTTGTCGCTTGGTACGCAGCCAGGTTCGTTGCTGACGGTGATGCCGGAAACCGGGAATGTGCGCGTGCCGGCCACGTTGTCGATGTAGCCGGCATCATGTTCGTGCCAGCCGACGAGGCGCACCGCCGCGTTGCTGCTGATCGGCAGATTGAGCATGCCCTCGAAGGTATCGCCGATGCCGCCATGATCGACCTGGTCGGTACCGACGGTGTAGTTCGCCGCAAAAGCACTTGGATCGGGCTTGTTGGTGATGATGCGCAAGGCGCCGGCCTCGGCGCTCGCGCCGTACAACGTGCCCTGCGGGCCGGCCAGTACCTCGATGCGGGCAATGTCGTACATATGGATGTCGAGCGGACCCTGGATCGTGGTCACCGGCTGGTCGTCGAGATAGACGCCCACGCTCGGCTGCGAGCCGGAATGGTTGGTGTTGCCACCGCTGGCCACGCCGCGCATGTAGATCGTGGCGAAACCGGGACCGGTGGCAATGCCGCCGCCGCCCTGCTGGAAGGTGACGCTGGGCAGGTACTTCACGTAGTCGTTGAAGTTCTGCACCTGCAGTGCCTCGAGTTGATCCGCCGCCAGCACGTTGATGCTGATCGGCACCTTCTGCAGATTCTCGGTGCGCTTCTGCGCGGTCACCGTCACCACGCCCAGCGTCGTGGTTTTCGGCTTGGCAGGCGGTGTCGCGGTCGACGACGCGGGCGGCGCGGCGTCCTGCGCGAAGGCCGGCACGGCCATGGCCAGACAGATCGCCGTGGCCAGCGGCAACCGCACCAACCGCACTCGTTGCGTTCTCATGATCTTTTTGGATCTGTTCGCGTGCATAAGCTCCCCTCTCCAGTCCACGACAATCCAGCGGGAACAGCTACGTTGAAAAGGGCAGGACAGCCCTTTTCAACAATCTGTCATTCCTCCGACTCCGGCACCTCGGGATAACTCTCCAGTAACGGCCCCAATGCCAACTCCAAAGGCACCAACCATGGTGCGTAATGCCGCCAGTGATCCACCCCCTCCCGGTAGATCGGCTGACGTACCTGTTCCGAACTGGCCGTGCGTACCGGCCGCGCGTTCTCGAAGAAACGCAGACACGATTCCTCGAACGGCAGGCCGCAATAATCAAGCAGGCGACGCACCTCGCCCTCGGTGTCCTCGATCATGCGCTCATACACGACGCGGTGGATGCGCCCCGGCAGCACGGCGTCGAAATGCGCCATCAGGACGACGTAGTCGCGGTAGTAGCGACCCAAGTCCTCAAGGTCGTAGCTGAAGCTCTGCCCGCGCGCGAAGTGCTGCTTGAAGACCGAGAAGCAGCAGCCCAGCGGATGCCGGCGCGCATCGATGATCTTCGCGTTCGGCAGCATCAACTGGATCAGGCCGATGTGCATGAAGTTGTTCGGCATCTTGTCGATGAACAACGGCGCCGGGGTCTTGCGCTGGATCCGGGTATGCGCGAGGTAACGCTCGCCGAGCGCACGAAGGGCATCGGTATCGAGTGCCGCCAATGCATCGTGGTAAGGCATAGCACTGTCGGCATCGGCCTGCATGCGCAACAGACGCGTGATCGAGGTGACCTCGGGCAGCTCCATCGTGCCTTCGACCTGGCTGTGGCTGGCCAGGATCTGCTCGATCAGGGTGGAACCGGCCCGCGGCAGGCCGACGATGAAGATCGGATCACGCGCCGGACTGCCGGCTCCCGCACGCCCGGCAAAAAAATCGCGCGTGTAGTGCTCGCGAATGTGCTGCACCCGCGCATGGGTGTCGTCGGCGCTGTAGTGCAGTTGCGCGCGGCGGATCGCATTGCCCTGCGCGTAATGCCGG
The DNA here is from genome assembly GCF_054782855.1 of Rhodanobacter koreensis. Classification (NCBI taxonomy): domain Bacteria; kingdom Pseudomonadati; phylum Pseudomonadota; class Gammaproteobacteria; order Lysobacterales; family Rhodanobacteraceae; genus Rhodanobacter; species Rhodanobacter koreensis. Next base: position 1,119,580 of record NZ_BAAGRR010000001.1, read on the forward strand.
AAGGACGGTTCATACTCGCCGGTGTCTTCGAGCGCCTTGCCGACGGCGAACTCCAGATGCAGGCGGTCATCCTGGGAGAGAGCCGCCTCGGCCAGATCCGCGCGCGCCAGCTGCCGTCGCATCGCGGCGAGGTCGCCGGCGCTGAAGCGAAAGGTCTTCAGATTGGCCAGGCTCCACCAGACTTCGCCGAAGGACGGTTCAAGCTCCAGGCTGCGGCGATAGGCAGCGACGGCGCGCTCGCCATGACCTGCGGTTTTCAGCGCATGGCCGTAGCTTACCCACACCTTCGCGTTGCGCGGGTAGTGTTCCAGCAACTCGGTGTAGATGCGGATGGCCTGCTCGTAGTCGCCGATCCGGCACAGCACCGCCGCCTTGAGATTGCGGCAGCCGGGATGACCAGGTTCCGCCGCCAGCAGACGCTCGATCTCGACCAGCGCCTGTTCCGGCTGGTTGTTGCGATGCAGGACCAGCGCATAGTTCTGGCGCGCGGCATGAAAGCTGGGTGCCAGCTCAAGACAACGCGCGAGCAGGTTCAGCGCGTCCTCGTTGCGCCCCAGACGCGCGGCGACCTCGGCGAACATGCGTATCGCGGCCACGTCGGTCGGCGCCTGCTTCAGGTGCTCGCGCAACAAGGCTTCGGCTTCGGGGATACGGTTCTCGGCCAACGCGATGGCGGCATCCAGCAGCCGCGGATCATGAGTGGAATGACGCACGTGGCTGGCATACGCCGCGTCGGCGGCCTCCTGTTCACCGGCCGCCATGAGATGGTCGCCCAGCACGCGCCAGGCCTGCGGCAGGTCGGGCTTCAGCGCCACCGCCCGGCGCAACGCATCGATCGCTTCCTGGCCGCGGCCGTCGCGGCCCAAGGCCAGGCCCAGGTCGAGATGAACCATCGCCCAGTTCGGCTGGGTCCGTGCCAGGGGCACGAGGATGTCGAGCGCGCCATGTACATCACCCTGGCTCGACCGCGCCTTCGCCAGCAGCCGCAGCGCAGCCGGATGGCCCTCGGCCACTTTCAGTATCTCGGTGAGCTGCTCGACGGCCAGCGCCGGGTTGCTGTCCAGCAAGCGCGCGGCGTGAGCCAGTGCCTGTTCCACCGTACCGGTGGCAGACACCTCCGTCACGACTCGCTTCCCCGTGACGACGCAACCTGCCGGTGCGGGTCGGAGCTCGGGCGGCGCGGCGGAGGCATGGCGCGTTGCATGGACAGCAGCAGCTCCTCACAGGTCTTTCGGCAATCTACAACCGAATTCGTGCGACTGATAGTAGGCACCTGCCGGCATTCGTTGAGATTTGACCATCCCTGCCCGTTGAGATTTGACCACCTCATTGACGGGCAAAGCGAATGTCGGTGCCTTCCGTGCGCTGCCAGGTCTGCTCGATGCCTGGCAGGCATCTGCCCGTCTTTTCGGTCAACCCCGCGCCCGCGGCAACACGCCCTGGATGTCACCAGGGCGTTGCCACATAGCCGCCATGCACGCACTGGCGGCACCGCAGGCAATCACAAGGCGACCGGTTTTTCTCCGGCAGCCTTGAACTGCGCGTTGAGCGTGGGCAGGTCGGCGCGCTTCAACTGCTGCCATGCGTCGAGCGTGGCGGCCAGCGTCTGCGAGAGCGTGGCATACGATGTCACGGCATCCGCACTGGGGTCGGCGTCGGCACCATCGACTGCCTGTTCGAGCTTGTCGAAGTTCATCGACAACGCGCGCAGGCTGTCCGTACGCCGAGGTGGCGCGCCCATCGAGTTGCGCGGATCGGGGTGCGCCACGACGCCGGACAGGTCCGACAACTTGTCCATCAGCGTGGCGATCCGGGCATGCAGATCCGCGCCGGCATGCGCCTGCCGTGCGTCCAGCAGCTTGAGCAGCCGGCTGGCATCCGCGCTGGCCGCCGCCGCCTGCGCGGCGGCGGCCTCCACCTTGCGCGCCAGCACGAATTCGCGTTGCAGGGCGGCGATGGAAACGTTCACGCGCGGGTCGGGCAGCAGCCGCAGCGGCTGCCGATAGCTGTGGCCATCGACGGTCAGCTCGATCGTGTAGCTGCCCGGGGGTGCCCACACACCGGCACTTTCCTTCTCGTGATCGGGCACGACCCCGGCTGGTTGCGGATAACGCAGATCCCACACGAAGCGGTGCATGCCTGCTGTCGTGGACAGGCGCATCGGTACGGGCACCCACTCCGGCGCGATATCGAGCTTGGTCGGGTCCGGCGGCGTCACCTTGTCGGCACTGCTGAAGCTGCGCACCTTGTGGTTCTGTGCGTCGAACACGATCAGCGTCAACGCACCCCTGACCGTCTTCGGCAGCGCGTAGTCGATGATTGCACCATCGGGTGGGTTCGCCGCGGTCGGCTCGTCCTTCGGGAACGGTGTGCCGGTGAAGGACGCCGGACGCGCGCGGATCGCGTCAGCCGGCTTGAACAGGATGACCGCATTCGTGCGCACATCGTCCAGCTGCCGCAGCGCGGTGGCGTCGTCCATGATCCAGAAGCCGCGGCCGTGGGTGGCGATCACCAGATCGTTGCCGTGCACGTCGATGTCGCGCACCGAGGTCATCGGCAGGTTCTGCTGCAACGGCTGCCAGTGTGCACCGTCGTCGAACGACACGAGGATGCCCTTCTCGGTGCCGGCGTAGAGCAGCCCCTTGCGCACGGGGTCTTCGCGCACCACGTTGACGAAACTGTCGCGCGGGATGTCGCTGTCGATGCGCGTCCAGTTCCTGCCGCCGTCGGTAGTGCGGTAGATGTACGGCGTGTCGTCGTCGAGGCGATGGCGGTCGACCGCCAGGTACGCCACGTTCGCGTCGAAGTGCGAGGGTTCGATGCCCCCCACCTTGGACCACGGCGTGAGCGCGGCAGGTGTGACCTGCTGCCAGTGAGCACCATCGTCGGCGCTGCGCCAGACCAGGCCGTCGTCGGTGCCCACCCATAGCGCCTGCGCATCCAGCGGCGACGGTGCGATGGTGTAGATCACGCCGCGGCGCTGGCTGACATGGTCGTCGTCGGCCGCGGTGGGCGCGTCGAGATTGGCCGGCGTGCCGGCATCCTCGCGGGTCAGGTCGGGACTGATCGGCGCCCAGTGATCGCCACCATCGGCGGTGCGGAACAGGCGCTGGTTGGCGAAGTACAGCACCTTGCTGTCGCGCTTGGAGAAGGTCAGCGGCAGCGTCCATGCACCGCGGTAGTGCGCAGCCGGATAAGCCAGGGTGGGATCGACGTTGCGAGTCTGGCCGGTGCGCATGTCGAGCTTGTCGACCTTGTCGCCGTAGACGATGTCGTGGTCGTCCGGATCGGGCGCGATCATGCCGCTCTCGCCGCCTGCGGTGATCTCGTGGAACTGCTGCATGGTGATGCCGTCACCGCTGCCGCCGCGGCTGGGCAGTGCCACCGCGCCGGAATCCTGCTGCGCACCGTAGACCCAGTACGGAAACCGGTTGTCGGTGCTGACGTGATAGATCTGCGCAGTCGGCTGGTTGAACCAGCTGCTCCAGGTCTTGCCGCCATTGAGCGTGACCAGCGTGCCCTGGTCGATGCCGAGGATCTGCCGGTCCGGATCGGTCGGGTCGATCCACATCTGGTGGAAATCGTCGCCGGTGGGATCGCCCTTCAGCGCGATGAACTGTTTGCCGCCATCGTCGGAGCGCAGCACGATGGTGTTCATCACGTACACCCGATCGGCGTTCTTCGGATCCACCGTCAGCCGGCAGAAATACCAGCCGCGCTGCCAGATGCGCTGGTCGTCGGTGACGTGGTTCCAGTGCGCTCCACCGTCATCGGAGCGATACAGGCCACCTTCGCCCTGCGCCGCATCGACCAGCGCATACACGCGATTGGGCCGGCTCGGTGCCAGCGCAATGCCGATGCGGCCGGGATGCGCCGGGAAGCCGTTGCCCTGCAGCTGGCTCCAGTGACTGCCGCCATCATGCGACACGTACAGGCCGCTGCCAGGCCCGTTCGATGGCGGATACACGCTCCATGGCGGGCGCCGGGTCTGCCACAGCGCCGCGTAGATCGTGTCCGGGTCGCCGGGCTTGAAGGCAAGATCGATCGCGCCGGTGTCGGCGTCCTTGAACAGCACCTTGTCCCAGTGCTTGCCGCCGTCGATGGAACGGAACACCCCGCGTTCGGCGTTGGCGCCGTAGGCATGGCCAAGCGCGGCGACGAACACCACCTCCGGATTGCGCGGATCCACCAGCACGCCGGCGATCTGCCGGGTGTCCTCCAGCCCGATGTGGGTCCAATGCTTGCCGGCGTCGACCGACTTGTACATGCCGTCGCCGTGGGCGATGTCCGAGCGCATGTCGGCCTCGCCCGTGCCCACATAGATCGTCTTCGGGTCGGACGGCGCCAGCGCCAGCGCGCCGATCGAACCGACCGGCTGGCTGTCGAAGATCGGTTGCCAGGTACGCCCGGCATCCTGCGTGGCCCAGACCCCGCCATCCACCGCGCCGAAATAGAAATGGCGACTGTCACCGGCGATGCCGGTCACGGTCAGCACACGGCCTCCCCGGAACGGTCCGATCAGGCGCCACTGCAGGCCCTGATACAGCGATGGGTCAACCGTCGCGTGCGCGCTCAGCGCGGTGGCAACTCCAAGGACCAGCACCACAAGGCAGCGACGCAGACGCATGGACAATTCCCCGCTTCGGCATGATCAAAGGGACGAGTGTATGACGTGCCGCCGCGAGACGTTCAAGGCCCGGAAGTCACGCTGGCCGCTGATGAATGGACGGCTGGACTGGTCCACTGGCGAGTGGATCGGGCATCTTGCCGCCCCGATCCACTCCGTTTCGCTCGTTGTGCATGTGGCACAGGCCAGCTTCAATCGCGCTCCTGCCGCTGGCCGCGCATGGCTGCTTCCAGCGCCTGCTTGCCGCCGCCCGCATCGCCATCCTGTTCCGGCATCGTCGCCGGGATCGTGATTTCCTTGAGGTGCTTCGCCTTCAGCGCGGCATTGGTCCTGCTCAGGTCGCCGGCCTGGAAATCCGCGAAGGATTTCTGCACGTCACCGAGTTCCCGGGTGAGCGTATCGATCCCGGCCATCTGATAATCCGATGGACGACCCTCGTACGACATGATCGCGCCGTAGAGTTCATCGGTGTGCTCGCGCAGGCGCAACTCGCCGGTGATGGCGCCACCTTCGGTGGTCGCCACGATCTTCTTGCGGATGTCGTTGGCCTTGTCGCCGAGATCGGCGAGCTGCTTGCGCGTGGCATCCTGCGCCGGCAGCGTGGCGGCTTCGGCATCCGCCGCGGCACGCACCGCGTTGATCCGGGCCACCAGGTCGCTCATGTCGCCGAACAGCTTCTTGACCCGGTTCGCAGCATCGAACTGCGCCTGGCGATCGGCCACGCTGAACTTGTCGCGACGATCCAGGCCGACATCGACCTTGGTCTCGAACACGTCCTTGTCCTTGGTCATGCGCACCGTGTAGGTACCCGGCACCACACGCGGGCCCTGCGCCGAGTTGCCGGCAATCTGCGCGGCCGGCGGCACGCGTGGCGCCTTGGTCCGCATCGACCATTCCACCCGGTTGATGCCGCGGCGTACGCTGGCCGGAATCGTGTCGACCAGGTTGCCCTTGCTGTCCAGCACGTCGATCTTCAGCTTGCCGAACAGGTGGCGGCTGCGCTGGTAGTAGGTGATCACGGCGCCGTCCGACGGGTTCGGGCCGATGAAGTCGGCGTCGCCGCCGGGCCAGCCACCGAACGCCTCGATGCGCTGCTGGATCGGCCGCGAGGACAGGAAGCTCGCCTCGCTGGCCAGCACCTTCGCATCGAGCGCACGCAACGGCGTAATGTCGTCGATGATCCAGATGCCGCGGCCGTGGGTGGCCAGCACCAGGTCCGAATCGCGCGGCTGGATCGCAATGTCGCGCACGGCCACGGCCGGGAAATCGCCGCCCTTGAACTGCGCCCAGTTCGCGCCGCCATCGATCGAGATCCACAGGCCGAACTCGGTGCCGGCAAACAGCAGGTTCGGCTTCACCGTATCCTGCTTGATCACGTGCACGTAGCCGCGCAGACCCTTGCTGTCCTTCGGCGTCACCAGCGCGGTCCATGACTTGCCGTAGTCGGTGGTCTTGTAGATGTAGGGATTCATGTCGCCGAAGCTGTGGCGGTCGAATGCCACATAGGCCGTGCCGGCGTCGAACTGGCCCGCCTGCACCCACGATACCCATTCACCGGCCGGCAGGTCCTTGATGTTGCCGACCATATTGGTCCAGCTCTTGCCGCCATCACGGGTGAGCTGGAGGTTGCCGTCATCCGTGCCGGCCCAGATCAGCCCGGACTGCTTCGGCGATTCGCTGATCGAATAGATCGTCGTGTAGGTTTCCGCCGCGGAGTTGTCCACGGTGACGCCACCGGATTTCTCCTGTTCCTGCTTCTTCGGATCGTTGGTGCTCAGGTCCGGCGAGATGCGGTCCCAGCTCTGTCCGTGATCACGCGAACGGAACAGGAACTGCGCACCTATGTAGATGGTGCCCTTCTCGTTCGGACTCAGGGCGATCGGCGTGTTCCAGTTCCAGCGCAGCTTCTCGTTGTAGTTCGGCTTGGGCTGGATGTCGCGCGCCTCATGGGTATGCCGGTTGACGCGTGTGATGGTGCCGCCTTGCGTCTCCATGTAGATGTAATCGGGGTCGGCCGGATCATCGAACATCCAGAAGCCGTCACCGCCGCAATAATTGGTCCACTGCGCGTTGGCGATGCCGCCGGGAAAGGCCGAGTCACCGACCCAGCAGGCGTTGTCCTGCAAGCCGCCATAGACCCGGTACGGATCGGCGTCGTCCACGCTCACGTGATAGAACTGCGACACCGGCAGGTTGTTTGCCTTCCACCACTTGTTGCCACCATCCTTCGAATACCACAGGCCGCCGTCGTCGCCGACGATCGTGCTCTGGGTATTGCGCGGGTCGATCCACACCACGTGCGAATCGCCGTGGGTGCCGCCGCCGACATTGGCAAAACTCTTGCCGCCGTCGAGGCTCTGGATCAGGTTGAGGTCGGGCTTGAACACGCGATCCGGATTGTGCGGATCGACAATCAGGCTGGCGAAATAGAACGGCCGCCAGACCATCAGCTGGCTCTTGTCGCGCTGCTGCCAGGTCCTGCCGCCGTCGTCGGAGCGGTACAGCGCCGAATCAGGCGACTCGACCAGGGCATAGACGATCGCCGGATTCGACGGTGCCACGGTCACCGCGATGCGGCCGAATGGCTGCTTCGGAAACCCCTTGTTGGCGGCGGCGGTGACTTCGGTCCATGAGCGCCCGCCATCGGCGGAACGATACAGGCCGCTGCCGGATGGCGCGGTCGGCGATTCGCCGCCGGAACGGAAGGTCCAGCCCTTGCGGCGGAAATCCCACATGCCGGCGAACAGCACGTTCGGATCCTTCGGATCCATCGACACCGACGCGCAGCCGGTGGACAGGTTCTTGCCCTTCAGCACCAGTTTCCAGCTCTTGCCGCCGTCGCTGGTCTTGTACAGGCCGCGATCGGCCGAATCGCTCCACAGCTTGCCTGGCGCACAGGCATACACGGTGTTGCCATCCTTCGGATCGATCACGATCCTCGCGATGCGTTCGGAGCCTTTCAGGCCCATGTTGGTCCACGACTCGCCGCCATCGGTGGACTTGTAGATGCCGTCGCCGATCGACACGGAGTTGCGCGTCCACGACTCGCCGGTGCCGACCCACACCGTGTCGTGACGGGACGGATCGATCTCGATGTCGCCGATCGACTGCACCGTCTGCTTGTCGAACACCGGCTTGTAGGTGGTGCCGCCATCACTGGATTTCCACACGCCACCGCTGGCCGCGCCGACGTAGACCGTCAGCTTGCCGTCCTTCTCGGGTACCGCGGCGAGCGCTGCAATGCGCCCGCTCATCGCGGCCGAACCGATGTTGCGCGCACCGAGGCCCGAGATCACGCCGGCGTCGAATTTCACGGCTCCCCGGGTCGCATCCTCCGGTGCAGCGGCATGCGCGCTGCTGCCCAGGGCCAGTGACAGGGCGAATGCGATGGCAGGCAGCGCCGCCAGCTTGCTGTCGAGATGCTTCATGGCTTCACTCCTCCCGCTGTGTGGCCTGTACCGGCAGCAGCCGGGAAGGTGAACAGGGTGTCGTCCATCGCCACATTGGCGTCGGCCTTTTCGATCGTGATCTGCTGCTTGTCGAAGGGGCCGGCACCCTTGCTGGACAAGGAGATCGAGAACGGGAAATACACACCATTGACCTGCTCGTAATCACCGTAATCGGCGACCGTTTCGACATGGGTGCCGCGCACGATCTGATCCGTGGTCGTGCGTATCTCGAGGAAATGATCCGGATCGAGATAGACATATTCGATATCGCCATTGCTGCGCGTGACCTTGAGCTTGTGCGCTTCGGTACCGTCGATGTCCTCGGTGCCCAGGTATTCGAGCTTGCTGCCCTGCGCCTGCCAGTCGACCAGCGGACCGCCTATCGCCGCGTCATCGGACAGCGACTTGGCGTCGTCGCCGGACATCTTCTCGGGATCCCGGCGACCCTGGAATGGCGAGATCTGCCACGCATTCTTGCCGTCCCAGGCCTGTATCTGGGTCAGGCCCTGGATGGTGGCCTCGTTGCGCACCGAGTCGGGCGCCTTCTTGTATTCGGCAAGGGTCAGCTCGAACTGGCCGCCGACGCGCAGCTTGCCTTCGAGCTTGAGCGTCTTGATCGCGTGGATCTTGTCGAGCCCGCCACGGGCGTCGATGTTCTTCGCCACCAGCTCGTCGGTCGTCAACGCATGTGCGGACGCGGTGACGAGCAGCAACGCAGTCACGGAAAACAGCAATCGGATACGCATGGAACCAGACCTCCCTCTGGTGAAGCCCGCACTGACGGGCCGCATCCGGTCGCAGGGCGACCGGCCAAGATGACGCGTGAGGCAGCATCGACACCAAGCCCCGAAGCGATGCCACAGACCCTGACACTACGCTTCCGGCAGTTATCGCACGATGGGACAGAAGTCATGCAACTAAACGCTTGGCCTATGGCGATGCACATGGCGATGCACGATAAAGGTGTGCTTGCACCGCCTCCAAGGGTTACCCATGTCGATTCCGCGCACTGCTGTCCTGCCACTGGCCGTCGCCCTGGCGCTCATCTCTGCAGGCGCACTGGCGCAACAAGCCACACCCTCCGCGGATGCCACCGGGGACCACGTGCAGGTCCAGGCGTCCTCCACGAGCCTTCCAGCGGTCGATGTCAACGCCGAAAGCTGGCGCGAGACCCTCAAGGCCAAGCTGAAACACATGCTGCCCGAGGTCGACGGCACCAAGATCACCGTGACCAAGAAGACCACGGTGACTCATCTCGACGAGCAACCCAGCGTGATCGGCAACAACCTCGACCAGCTGCTGGCGCGCTCGCCCGGCATCCAGGTGTCGCAGCAGCCGACGCCGACCCAGTTCAACCTGAGCTACCGGGGCCTGGGCAACCCGCAGGAATCCGAATACGTGCTGGTGATGCAGGACGGCATTCCGATGGAGAGCGACTGGATCGGCTTCCCCACCCTGTACGCGATGCCACTGACACAGAGTCTGTCCGACGTGGAGCTGATCCGCGGCGGCTCCAGTCTGCTGTATGGCCCGGAGCCGGCGCCCGTGATCAACCTGGTATCGCGGCGGCCCGCTCCCGGCGCGCCATTCTCGTTCACCAGCGAGCAGGTCGTCGGCAATCACGGGCTGTACTCGACCTACAACGCCGTCGAGGGCAGCAGTGGGCGCTGGACCTACCGCGCCGATGCCGCCTATGTGGGCAGTGACGGTACCCGCGCCAACGCCGGCTCGCAGATGCGTCAGGCCGATCTCTACGTCGACTACCGGCCGAACGCACAGCAGCTGTGGTGGCTCGACCTGCACGTGATCGATGCGGCTTCCGGCGATCCCGGCCGGCTGAGCTATCCGCAATGGCAGGCCAACCCGCAGGCGACGCCCACGCCGTACAACCGCGACTGGGTCGACCGCGACCAGCTCGTGCTGGGCCAGCGCAGCGAGTTCGGCGACGGCTGGCTGTTCGAGGGCAAGGCGTGGTTCGCCTATCAGGATCTGGCCAGCCGTTCGGCCGCCAACGCGCTGCCGCCACAACCGCTGCCGACCAGCACCACCCTGCAGGACGAGCAGTTCCGTACCACCGGCGCCGACCTGCGCCTGCGCAAGAAGTGGGGCCAGGGCAATGCCTTCACCATCGGCACCACGCTGTTCCATGGCAACGATCCGTTTCGGCAGTGGACCAGCAGCGACCTCTACGTCGACCGCTACGACCGCAGCGGCACGCCGCGGCTGGTGCAGGCGCGCACGTCCGACTACGCCGCGGTGTTTGCCGAGAACGTCTTCCGCCTGCCGCACCGCTTCCACATCGTGCCCTCGGTACGGCTGGAGCACGAGCGCGTGGACGTCGACGAGACGGTCAAGCCACCGTTCCTCAGTCGCCCACTGATCAACCAGGCCGACGCACGCACCGTGCCGCTGTTCGGGCTGGGCATCGGCAACGACTTCGGCCACGGCAACGAGACCTACTTCAACGTGTCGCAGGGCTGGCGGCCGCTGCGCTACTTCGACATGGCCTCGCCGTTCGCCAACATCCTGCCCGGCCAGGCGCCCGATCCATCGAAGTCGCTGTCGTATGAGCTGGGCGTGCATGGCGTACCGGCCACCGGCCTGTACTACGACGTCAGCCTGTTCTGGATCGACTTCAAGAACCAGATCGAAGCGGTGCAGCTCAACAACGTCGACGTGATCGAGGTCAACACCGGCGACACCCGCAGCCGCGGTCTGGAGGGCCAGCTCAACTACGACTTCTTCGCGCCGACCGCATTGGCCGAGCATGGCGAGCACCTGGAGGCCTTCATCAACGCCAGCCTGCTCAATGCCCGCTACGTCGCCAGCGCCATCCCGGGCCAGGTCGGCAAGATTCCCGCCTATGCACCACGCTATCTGCTCAAGGCCGGCGTCACCTGGCGTGTCGAGCAGCGCATCAAGCTCAGCCTCACCGCGGTCTCCTCCGCCGCGCAGTTCTGGCAGTCCTCCGACCAGTCGCTGGGCAGCGGCGCCACCTACCTGCCCGCCCGCATTCCCGCCTATACCGTGCTGGACGTGGCTGGCGACTGGCAGCTCAATCGCAGCGTCAAGCTGCTCGCCGGCATCAGCAACTTCACCAACCGCCAGTACTACGACCGGGTCTGGCAGACCGGACTGGAGCCGGCGTTCGGACGGACCTGGTATACCGGCATCTCACTGTCACTCTGAGAGCCGGCGCGTTACGAAGCGGGTCGGCCGCAGTATCTTCAGCAGTCGCGATATCGCCCTTCCTCCGCGAGAAACGTCCCATGTCGATCCGCCATGTGTTGCGCCCCGTCGTCGTGATCGCCGGCCTGCTGCTGGCCTGTGCCCAGCCGACCCGGGCAGCCGAGCCGACCATTCCGGCCAGTGTGTCCGGCGCGCTGGAATGGCGCCAGCTGGGGCCATTCCGCGGCGGCTGGGCGACCATGGCGACCGGTGTGCCGTCGCAGCCCGATACCTTCTATATCGGCACGGCCGGCGGTGGTGTGTGGAAAACCGCCGATGCGGGGCGTACCTGGCAGTCGCTGTTCGATCGGCAACCGGCCTCGGCGGTGGGTGCGCTGGCGGTGGCGCCATCGGATCCGAAGGTCATCTATGTGGGTACCGGCCAGGTGGCCGCGCGCTACGACGTCGGTGCCGGCGACGGCGTGTATCGCTCGGCCGATGACGGCAAGACCTGGCAGCACGCAGGCCTGGTCGACACCCGCCATATTGGCGCGATCCTGGTCGATCCGCGGCATCCGGACACCGTGCTGGTGGGCGCGCTCGGCCACTATTACGGACCGAACCACGAACGTGGCGTGTTCCGTTCGATCGACGGCGGCAAGACCTGGAAGCAGACGCTGTTCATCGATGCGGACACCGGCATCGTCGACATGGCGGCCGATCCGGCCAACCCCGAGATCATCTACGCGGCAGCCTGGCAGGTACGCAACTATCCCTGGCTGTCGTACTTCCAGCCCAACGCCGGCCCGGGCAGCGGTGTGTACAAGTCGAGCGACGGCGGCGTCAGCTGGCAGCGCATCGGCGGTCACGGCTGGCCGACCGGCTCGCTCGCCCGCATCGGCCTTGCCACGGCGGCCGGCGGCCGCGTCTACGCGGTGGTCAACGACGCGACCTCCAAGGGCCAGAGCGGCCTGTACCGCTCGGATGACGGTGGCGCGACGTGGCAGGCCACCAGCCACGAAGACTGGCTGGCGAACGACTACTTCAGCCGTATCACCGTCGATCCCGCCGACCGCGACCGCATCTATTCGGCCGGCCAGTCGATCCGGCGCTCCGACGATGGCGGCAAAACCTGGGAAGTGTTCAAGGGCGCGCCCGGCGGTGACGACTACCACCATGTGTGGATCAACCCGAAGGACACGCAGCGGATGATCACCGCCAGCGACCAGGGTGCGGTGATCAGCGTCAACGGCGGGCAGACCTGGAGCAGCTGGTACAACCAGCCGACCGGCCAGTTCTACCACCTCGCCGCCGACGACCAGTTCCCGTACTGGGTCTATTCCGGGCAACAGGATTCCGGCACCGTGGGCATCGCCAGCCGCAGCGACTACGGCTCGATCTCTTATCGCGACTGGCGCCCGGTCGGTGGCGACGAGCGCGATTACGACCTGCCGTATCCGGGCGATCCGAACATCGTCTTCGGCTCCGGCCTCGGCGGCCGCGTGTCGCGCTGGGACCGGCGCACCGGCGTGGTGCAGAACGTCACGCCCTGGCCGGTCAACAGCTATGGCGAGCGTCCCACCGACTTCAAGTACCACTACACCTGGATCACCCCGATCGCGTTCTCGACGCAGGCACCGTATGCGTTGTACCTGGGCGCGCAGGTGCTGTTCCGCAGTACCGACCAGGGCCAGCACTGGGATGTGATCAGTCCCGCGCTGAATGCCGGGACGCCGGATGCGAAGCATTGCGACGGCAACCCCACGCCGGAACAGGCACGTGCCTGCGGCTACGGCGTGATCTACAGCATCGCGCCGTCGCCACTCGGCAACGATGAAATCTGGGTCGGCACCGACGATGGCCTGGTCCAGCTCACCCGCGATGGCGGCAAGAGCTGGCACAACGTCACCCCGAAGGGCCTGCCCGCATGGGCCCAGATCGGCTCCCTCGATGCATCCGCGCTGCAGGCGGGCACGGCCTATATCGCGGTGGACAATCACCGCCAGGATGATTTCAGTCCGCACGCATGGCGCACTCATGACTACGGCGCGAACTGGACCGACATCGCGACCGGCTTGCCGGCGGGCAGTTTCGTCAGCGTGGTGCGTGCCGATCCCAAGCGTGCCGGGTTGCTTTACGCCGGCACCGACCGCGGCGTATTCGTCTCGCTTGACGACGGTGCGCACTGGCAATCGCTGCAACATAACCTGCCGACCGCGTGGGTGCGTGACCTGCTGATACACGGCAACGACCTGATCGCCGCCACCCAGGGACGGGCGATCTGGATTCTCGACGACGTCTCGCCGCTGCGCCAGGTTACCGCGGCGATCGCCGGGGCACCGGCACATCTGTATACGCCGGTGCCTGCACTGCGCGTACGTGCGAACGAGAACAAGGACACGCCGCTGCCACCGGAAACCCCGGTCGGCCAGAATCCGCCAAGCGGTGCGGTGATCGACTACCGGCTTGCCGCCAACGCGAAAGGGCCGGTGACGCTGGACATCCTCGACCGTGACGGCAAGCTCGTGCGCCAGTTCTCCAGCACCGACCGACCGGCCAAACTGGACGCCGAACGCTACTTCGCCAAGGGCTGGCTGAAAGCGCCGGGCGTGTTGTCGGCCGCAGCTGGCGCCCATCGTTTCGTGTGGGATCTGCGCTATCCGCGCCCGCAGGCGATCGAATACGGTTACAGCATCGCGGCGACGTGGGACTCGGACACGCCGGTGACGCCGGAGGGGCCGCTTGCGCTGCCGGGCAACTACCAGCTGGTGCTGCACGTCGACGGCAAGTCGTATCGCGCACCGCTGGTGATCGCACCGGACCCGCGCGAGCAGGTCAGCCAGGACGAACTGGCCGCCGGACTCGCCTACTCGCGTGACATCGGATCGACCCTGCAGCGTGTATCGCAGGCTTACGTCGAGGTGCAGACTGTACGCGATCAGCTGGATGCGCTGGACAGGAAGCTCGACGCCGACAGCGCGCGCAAGCCGTTGCTCGCCGGCGTGGACTCACTGCGCACGAAGACCACGCCACTGGTCAGCGGCAGCGGCGAGACATCGCTCAACCTGCACGCGATGAGCGACGCGCTCACTGCGATGGCCACCGATGTGGAAGGCGCCGACCACGCTCCCACCAGCGGTCAGCAACAGGCACTCGCCGAGTACCAGTCAAATCTCGACAAGGCGCTGGCGCAATGGCACACGCTGCGCACGACCGATCTGCCGAAGCTCAACGGGCAACTGCACGAGGCGGGCATTGGCGCGATCACGGTGCCGGCAGCGGGCCAGGTCCACATCGACGAAGCCGCTGAATCGCAGGACATGCCCTGAACCGAGCGTCCAGAGCACCTGGTGTGATGTGTGAGTGAAGGGAACTCGGAAACCTTCCGGTGGCGACAAAATCCGGAAGTTTTCGAGGTTCCCCAAAGACAGCACCAGATCCGGGGCCTGGCCGGGTTGGCGGTGGCTCAACCGGCAACGGCTTCCTGACCGTTGACCGACTGGGCATCCGCCCGGATGCCGTCTTTCGTACCCGCAAACCCGTAAGCTAAGCCGCTTCCTGCCGGCGTGCCAGAGTCGGTCGGCGCCATCCCCTTTGCATCCGGAGCCGCACCGTGACCGATCTGATCCACGTCATCCTGCTCGGCATCATCGAAGGCATCACCGAATTCCTGCCGATCTCCAGCACCGGCCATCTGCTGATCGCCGAGAAATTCGGCCTCGGTGAACGCTCGGACCTGTTCAACGTGGGCATCCAGGCCGGCGCGATCCTGGCGGTCACCCTGATCTACTGGTCGCGCATCTGGCAGTTGTTCACGCAATGGCGCGACCCGGCCAACCGCGACTACCTGCTCAAGCTGTTCGTGGCATTCATGATCACCGCGGTGCTTGGCCTGGTGGTGACCCACTACGGCTTCAAGCTGCCCGAGACGGTGACGCCGATTGCGTGGGCGCTGGTCATCGGCGGCCTCTGGATGATCGGCGCCGAGGCGCTGGCGGCGCGACAGGTGGATCGCACCCGGGTGACCTGGCGGGTGGCGATCCTGGTCGGCATCGCGCAGATGGTGGCCGGTATCTTCCCCGGCACCTCGCGTTCGGCGGCGACGATCTTCACCGCGATGCTGGCCGGCACCAGCAACCGCGCCGCGGCGACCGAGTTCGCGTTCCTGGTCGGCATCCCTACCATGTATGCCGCGACCGGCTATGAGTTGCTGAAAGTGCTGAAGGGTGGCGGCGCCGCGCACGAAGACTGGACGGCGTTGATCGTCGGCTTCGTGGTCTCGCTGATCGTCGGCTTCATCGCGGTGAAGTGGCTGCTCGGCTACATCCGCAGCCATCGCTTCACCGCGTTCGCGATCTACCGCATCGTGCTCGGCGTGGCGTTGCTGTTGCTGGTGCCCGCCGGCGCGTAATGCCGCTCCTGCTGGCGTGAGCGCCTACGCCACTTCCGCCAGCCGTTCGCCGCGCTCGGCCTTTTCTGCATTGATCCGCGCCGTAATCCGGCACTGCGGTTCGCTGGTGCGCTGGAACAGCTCGCTGATCCATTCGATGAACGCCTGCACGCGCGCCGACAGATGGCGCTTCTGCGGGTAGACGATCCACACCGGCGAGCCGGTGGAGATCGTATCGGTCATCACGATCTCCAGTTGGCCCTTGGCCAGCGCGCTGGCGGCGAGACAGTGCGGGATCTGAATGATGCCGAGGCCGGCGACCGCCGCCTGGATCACCGACTCGCCATCGTTGATCAGCATGTGCGCGTCGATGTCCAGCCCGACCCGTCCGCTCGGGGTGTCGAACTGCCACTGGTACGGCTTGCCGGTGCTCGGGTAGACGTAGTTGATGCAGCGGTGCTGCTTCAGGTCCTCGATGCGGCGTGGCGCACCGTGCCTGTGCAGATAGGCGGGCGAGGCGCACAGCACGTTGTTGAAGTAGCCGAGCTTGCGGGCGATCAGATTGGAGTCTTCCAGCTCGCCCATGCGGATGGCGCAGTCGTAGCCTTCCTCGTTGAGATCGAAGTGGTAATCGCACATCGCCAGTTCGAGCCGGATATCCGGGTAGCGCTGCTCGAATTCGGCCAGGTTCGGGATCAGGGCTGCCCGGCCGATCGCCGAATGGGCGGCCAGCCGCAACTTGCCGACCGGGTGGCTGCGCGCATGTCCCAGCGCTTCGGTCGCCTCGGTCAGATCGGCAAGTATCTCCTTGCAACGTGCATGAAACGAGGCACCATCGTCGGTCAACCGCAGCGATCGTGTCGATCGGAACAACAGCCGCGCGCCAAGCTGGGTTTCCAGCCGTGCCACGGCGCGGCTGACGCCGGAGGGCGTCATCCCCAACTGGGAAGCGGCGGCGGCGAAGCTCTTGGCCTCGACCACCCGGACGAAGGTCGAAATTGCTGAAAAGTCTTCCATTGCCTGGATTCCTGACCGATTCGTGAGGTTGAGTCACGAGTGTAATGCGCAAGAAGCGGATTTTCTATACCGCAAAGTACACCTATTCTCTCGACCCTTCGCCGGGGAGATGCGCCCGGCCTACAAGGTTCTGGGAGCGCAAGATGAAAAAACAATGGGTGCTGGTCCCTCTGATTGCTGCCGGCGTATTAGGCAGCTGGATCCTCCTGCACGGCAGCAACGGCCACGCGCAAACCCCGGCCGGCGGGCCGCCGCCCGAGGTAACGGTGGCGCAGGCCCTGATTCGTCAGGTCAGCGACAGCGCCGAATTCACCGGCCGGCTGGAAGCGGTCAACACGGTGCAGGTACAGCCGCGCGTCGGCGGTTTCGTGGAATCGGTGCATTTCCAGGAAGGCGCGCTGGTGCACAAGGGCGATGTGCTGTTCCAGCTCGATCCGCGCCCGTACCAGGCCGAGGTCGACCGGCTCAGCGCGAACCAGGCGCAAGCCAAGGCGGCATTGAGCCTGGCCGAGACCAACCAGCGCCGGGCCGAGATGCTGCTGGCCCAGCATGCCGTGGCGCAGCAGGAAGCCGACAGCCAGAACACCGCCGAAGAAAGTGCGCGGGCACAACTGGCCGCCAGCACGGCCGCCCTTGCCGCTGCACGACTGAACCTGGATTTCACCCAGGTGCGTTCGCCGATCGACGGCCGCGTCAGCAATATCCGCATCACCCCCGGCAACCTGGTCACCAGCAGCAACGTGCTGACCAGCGTGGTCACGGTGAATCCGGTCTATGTCTACTTCGACGTGGACGAACAGACCTGGCTCAAGCTCGACCATCTGCGTGCACGCGCGGCGCAGGCCGGCCGTGACGCGCGGATCGAGGCGACGATGGGACTGGCCGACGAAGCGGGCTATCCGCATGACGGCCGCCTCGACTTCGTCGACAACCAGCTGCATACCGACTCCGGCACGATGCGCCTGCGCGCAGTGTTCGACAACCGCGACGGCCTGTACACGCCTGGCCTGTATGCCCGCGTGCAACTGCAGAGCGGCCAGGCCCGTCCGCGCCTGCTGGTGGACGACCGCGCGATCGGCACCGACCTCGGCAACCAGTTCGTCTACGTGGTCGACAAGGAACACAAGGTGGAATACCGCAAGGTCAGCACCGGCCCGCTGTTCCACGGCCTGCGCGTGATCGACAGCGGCCTGGACGGCAACGACGTGGTCATCGTCAACGGCCTGCAGCACGTGCGCCCCGGCATCGAGGTCAATCCGCAGAAGGTGGCCATGGAATATCGCCTCGATGCCGGCGACAAGGCCGTCGTCGATGCCAACCCGGCCACGCCCACTATGAACCATGACGCGCAGACCGCGCTGGCCAGCACGGCCACCGGCAAGCGCGCGCAGGACTGATTCCAACGCCATGAAAAACATTGCCCAGTTTTTCGTCAACCGGCCGATCATGGCCGCCGTGCTGTCGCTGCTGTTCGTTATCACCGGCAGCATCGCGGTGTTCCAGTTGCCGATCAGCGAATATCCCGAAGTCGTGCCGCCCACCGTGGTGGTGCGCGCCAGCTACCCAGGTGCCAACCCCAAGGTGATCGCCGAGACCGTCGCCACGCCGCTGGAAGAACAGATCAACGGCGCGGAAGGCATGCTGTACACCTCCTCGCAGGCGACCAGCGATGGCGCACTCACGCTCACCGTGACCTTCGCGCTGGGCACCGATCTGCAGACCGCCCAGGTCGACGTGCAGAACCGCGTGGCGCAGGCGCTGCCGAAACTGCCGGAGGAAGTGCAGCGCCTCGGCGTCACCACACAGAAGAGCTCGCCCGACCTGACGATGGTGGTTCACCTCACCTCGCCCGACCAACGCTACGACATGCTGTACCTGTCGAACTACGCTCGGCTGCATGTGAAGGATGTGCTGGGCCGGCTCGATGGCATCGGCGACGTGCAGATCTTCGGCGCCGGCGAATACAGCATGCGCGTATGGCTGGATCCGCAGAAGCTGGCCTCGCGCGGGCTGACCACCAGCGATGTGATCAACGCGATCCAGGAGCAGAACGTGCAGGTCGCCGCCGGTGCCTTGAATGCACCGCCCGGCCCGACCAATTCGGCGTTCCAGCTCAACATCAACACCCGTGGCCGGCTGGTCAGCGAGGATGATTTCCGCAACATCATCGTGCGCACCGATGCGGGCGGCAGTGTCGTCCACCTGCGCGACGTCGCCCGGGTCGACCTGGGCTCGAACAACTACGCGCTGCGCAGCCTGCTCGACAACAAGCCGGCCGTGGCCGTGCCGATCTTCGCGCGGCCCGGCTCCAACGCGATCCAGATCTCCGACGAAGTGCGCGCCACCATGGCGCAGCTGAAGAAGGATTTCCCGCAGGGCGTCGACTACAGCATCGTCTATGACCCGACCGTGTTCGTGCGCGGCTCGATCGAGGCGGTGGCGCATACGCTGCTCGAAGCGATCCTGCTGGTGGTGCTGGTGGTGATCCTGTTCCTGCAGACCTGGCGCGCCTCGATCATCCCGCTGGTGGCGGTGCCGGTGTCGCTGATCGGCACGTTCGCGATCATGTATCTGGCCGGCTTCTCGCTCAATGCGCTGTCGCTGTTCGGGCTGGTGCTGGCGATCGGCATCGTGGTCGATGACGCCATCGTGGTGGTGGAGAACGTCGAGCGGCACATCGAGCTCGGACAGTCGCCGAAGGAGGCGACGCGCAGGGCGATGCATGAGGTCACCGGGCCGATCGTGGCCACCGCGCTGGTGCTGTGCGCGGTGTTCATCCCGACCGCCTTCGTCAGCGGCCTCACCGGCCAGTTCTATCGCCAGTTCGCACTGACCATCGCGATCTCGACGGTGATCTCGGCGTTCAACTCGCTGACCCTGAGCCCGGCGCTGGCCGCCGTGCTGCTGAAGGGCCATGACGCGCCGAAGGATCGCCTGACCCGCTGGATCGACCGTGCATTCGGCTGGCTGTTCCGCCCGTTCAACCGCATGTTCCATCGCGGTTCCGAACGCTACGTCGGCGGCGTGAAGCGTATCGTCGGCAAGGGCAAGTTCGCGCTGGCGCTGTACGCCGGCCTGATAGGCCTGACCTGGCTCGGCTTCTCGCACGTGCCTACCGGCTTCGTGCCGGGACAGGACAAGCAGTACCTGGTGTCGTTTGCGCAGCTGCCCGATGCCGCCTCGCTCGACCGCACCGAGGACGTGATCCAGCGGATGAGCGCGATCGCGCTGAAGCAGCCGGGCGTGGAACATGCCGTGGCGTTCCCGGGCCTGTCGATCAATGGCTTCACCAACAGCACCAACTCCGGCATCGTGTTTGTCACCCTGAAGCCGTTCGAGGAACGTCGCAGCGCAGCGCTTTCGGCTGGTGCGATTGCCGGCGCGCTTAACCAAAAATACGCAGCGATCCAGGATGCGTATATCGCGGTGTTCCCGCCGCCGCCGGTCATGGGGCTGGGCACGATCGGCGGCTTCCGCCTGCAGATCGAGGATCGCAGCGACCGCGGCTTCGAGGAACTGTTCAAGCAAACCCAGGGGCTGATCGCCGCCAGCCAGAAGGAGCCGGCGCTGGCCGGACTGTTCTCCAGCTTCCAGGTCAGCGTGCCGCAGGTGGAGGCCGATGTGGATCGCGAGAAGGCCAAGGCCGAAGGCGTGAACCTGGCCGACGTCTACCAGACCATGCAGGCCTATCTCGGCTCGCTCTACGTCAACGACTTCAACCGCTTCGGTCGCACCTACCAGGTGAACGTGTCGGCTGACCCGGCGTTCCGCCATTCGCTGCAGGACATCCTGCAACTGAAGACGCGCAACGCGCAGGGCCAGATGGTGCCGCTGGGTTCGTTCGTCACCGTGCAACAGGGTGCCGGCCCGGACCGCGTGCAGCACTACAACGGTTATCCGACCGCCGAGATCAATGGCGGCCCGGCGCCCGGCTTCAGTTCCGGCCAGGCACAGGCGGCGATGGAGAAACTGGCGAAGGAGAACCTGCCGAATGGCTTCAGCTACGAGTGGACCGAGCTGACCTATCAGCAGATCCTCGCCGGCAACACCGCGATCCTGGTATTCCCGCTGTGCGTGCTGCTGGTGTTCCTGGTGCTGTCGTCGCTGTACGAGAGCTGGTCGCTGCCGCTCGCGGTGATCCTGATCGTGCCGATGGTGCTGCTGTCCGCGATCGCCGGCGTATGGCTGAGTGGTGGCGACAACAACATCTTCACCCAGATCGGATTGATCGTGCTGGTCGGACTGGCGTGCAAGAACGCGATCCTGATCGTCGAGTTTGCCCGCGAGCGCCAGCACGAAGGCATGAGCCGCCACGAGGCGGTGCTGGAAGCGGCCAAGCTGCGACTGCGCCCGATCCTGATGACCTCGTTCGCCTTCATCATGGGTGTGGTGCCGCTGGTCACCTCGCACGGCGCCGGCGCCGAAATGCGTCATGCGATGGGCGTGGCGGTGTTCTCCGGAATGCTCGGCGTGACCATCTTCGGGCTGATCTACACGCCGCTGTTCTATGTCCTGATTCGCGCCCTGGTCGAGCGCCGCGAAGCGCGCGCACTTGAACGCGCTGCCGCGCATGCCCTGCCGGCGCTGGAGAACCACTGAGATGAAACCGCTGCTCAAGATCGCTGCCGTCGGTGTCGCCGTGGCCTCGGACATGCTCGGCGTGACCCTGTCCGGGCTGATCTACACGCCGCTGCTCTACGTCGTCATTCACGCCCTGGCGGAGCGCCGCGAGTCACGCGCACACGCTGCCGGGTTGGAGAACCACTGATGAAAATTTTCATGCGCGACAAACCGTCGAACTCCGTCATGCCGCTACCTGCCTTCGCCGGGATGACGATGGTAGTTCTTCGAGCGTCGTTGCTTGCCGGCGCCCTCGCACTCGCCGGCTGCGCCAGCGTGGGCCCGAACTATCACGAAGTGAAACCCGCCGCGCCGCAACTGCAGGGGCTCGATGCCGCGCAGGAAAGCAACGCGCAATTCCAGGCCGCATGGTGGAAGCAGTTCAACGACCCGACCCTAGATGCGTTGATCCAGCGCGCCGCGGCGAACAACCTGGATCTGCGCATGGCGGTGGCACGATTGCATGAATCGCGCGCGTTGCTGAGCGGCGCCAAATCCGACCAGTTACCGACCGTGGATACCGATCTGAACTACACACGCAGCCGCGGCCAGCAGCCGGGCTTCACTGACCAACGCACCACCGTCACTACCTATCAGGCCGGGTTCGATGCGTCGTGGGAGCTGGATCTGTTCGGCGGTGTGCGTCGTTCGGTGGAAGCCTCGCGCGCCGACCTCGGCGCCAACGAAGCGGCCCTGCACGATGCCCAGGTCAGCCTGCTGGCCGAGGTCGCGCGCAATTATTTCGAATTGCGCGGCAGCCAACTGCGCTTGGACATCGCCCAGCGCGACATCGATAACCAGCAGCAGACCGTGCATCTCACCGAAGTACGCAACCAGCTCGGCTCCGGTTCGGAGCAGGACGTGGCCAGCGCGAAGGCCCGGCTAAGCGCAGTGCAGGCGCAACTGCCGGTGCTGCAGACCCAGGTCAGCGCCAGCGAATTCCGCCTCGCCGTGCTGCTCGGCGAACGGCCGGGCGAGCTCGATGTCGACGTGTCGCCGAAGAGCTTCACGCCGATCGCGATCAACCTGCCGATCGGCGACGCCGGCGATGTGCTGGCGCGCCGGCCCGACGTGCATGTCGCCGAACGCGAGTATGCCGCCGCCACCGCGCGCATCGGCGTGGCCAAGGCGGATTTCTTCCCGCATATCACGCTGGGTGGTTTCCTCGGTTTCCTGGCCGGGCGCAGCAATGATTTCGGTGGCCCGTCGACGCGTGCATGGTCGCTGGCACCGAGCATCAGCTGGCCCGGCCTGAACGTCCAGCGCGTGCGCGCCAACCTGCATGCCAGCGAGGCACGCGCCGATGCCGCGCAGGCGAACTACCAGCAGACCGTGCTGCTGGCGATCGAGGACATCGACAACGCCGTCACCGGTTTCAACCAGCAGCGCGTGCGGGTGGATCATCTGATCGATCAGGCCACCCAGAGCAAACGTGCCGCGGAGCTGGCCCAGGTCCGTTACCAGGAAGGCGCCACCAGCTTCCTCGAACTGCTCGACGCCGAACGCACCCAGCTGTCCGCCGAGGACGATCTGGCCCAGGCCGAGGCGTCGATCAACACCCGCGCCGTAGCGTTGTACAAGGCACTCGGTGGTGGCTGGCAGGCTTGCGGCGACGAGCATTGCAGCGCCGTCGCCAAGGCTGACCCCAGCGTCGCGCCATGAGCCGGCCAGCCAGGCGGATGCCGGCGACGACACCGGTCTACCGCGTCGCGCTGGTCAGCGGCGCCAATCGTGGCCTCGGTTTCGAGGTGGCGCGCCAGCTCAGCGAACGCGGCATGACCGTACTGCTGGGTGCGCGCGATCTCGACAAGGGGCTGCGTGCCGCGCGTCAACTGGCCGGCGCGCCCGGTGAGGTCATTGCCGTGCAACTCGACGTCACCCGCCAGGATGAAGTCGACGCCCTCGCGCGCTGGATCGAGATCACTTATGGCCGGCTCGACGTGCTGGTCAACAATGCCGGCGGCCACTACGACCCCATGGCCAACCCCGGCAGCACCGACATCGCGCCGGTGCGTGATGCGATGGACATCCACCTGTTCGGCAGCTGGCGCTTGTGCAGCGCACTGTTGCCGCTGATGCGCCGACATGGCTATGGCCGCATCGTGAATGTCTCCAGCGGTTGTGGCGCCATCGCCACCAGCGGTGCCAGCTGTCCGGCCTATCGCGTCTCCAAGGCCGCACTGAACACCTACACGCGCGCGCTTGCCGCCGAACTTGACGGCAGCGGCATCCTGGTCAACGCGGTCTGCCCTGGCTGGGTCGCCACCGACCTGGGCGGCTCGGGTGGCCGGCCCGTGGCCGAGGGCGCCGCCGGCATCGTCTGGGCCGCCTGCCTGTCCGGGCCGGTCACCGGCGGCTTCTATCGTGATGGCCAGCGCATTGCCTGGTGATCGGCATTATTTCGGAGCAGATGCGTGAACACATCCGGCAACCCACTCCAGCCATCGCCGAGCGCCGACGAACAGCTTGCCATTGTCGATGCGCTGTACCGCTTCGGCGCTGGCCAGGATCTGCGTGACCGTGCGCTGTTCGAGTCGGCGTTCGCCGAACACGCCACCCTGGATTTCACCGGGCCGGCATGGCGACTCGGCGCCAGCATCCCGGTGTTCGAGGGGCATCACGCCATTGCCGATACCATCTTCGCGGCGATCGACGGGCTCGACACCAGCCATACCGTGACCAACCCGCGAGTGACCGCGTTCGACGGCAAGCATGCGACGCTGTTCGCGCTGGTCGAGGCGCAGCACCTGCTGCACGACGATCATGCACGCCACCTCCTGCTCAAGCATATCTACACGACGGAACTGTCGCGCCATGGCGCGCAATGGCAGATCGAGCACATGCAGATCGACATGGTCTGGTTCGACGGCGACCCCACCGTGCTGTTCCCCATACCCGGCGGTTGATCAACCTTTGCCCGCCGCGCTGTGCTGCGAATAAAGCGCATGCCAGTGCCCGTCGACATAGACGAAGATGTCCGAGGAGCGCACGCCCTTTGCGACGCCCAATGCCGGGTCATAGAACGAGAGGATCGCGGTGTCGCCGTGGATCACCACGGACTTGCCCGACGGGTGGGCCTTGAGCCATGCCTCGACCTTGTTCCGCTCCTCGTCCGAACCGCGGTTCTTCGCGGCATGCGCCATGATGGCGGCCTTCGGATGGGCCACGCCGTCGGCGCCGACCGAACGGTATTCGGGCAGCAGCAGGTCGTCCAGATAGGTGGTGTCGCCACCGAGTTCGGCTTCCAGCCAGTGCTGGTCAACGGCGATTACCGCCGCCTCGCTCCTGGTGGTCTCGTCGACACCGGCCGCGATCGCGGCTGGACTCGATGCGATCATCGCTTCGCTTCCCAGCACCAGCATGGCGGCGCACGCCATGCCCATTTGAAAGAAACGCTGCCTGTGCATGCCGTTGTCCTCGCACACGGCCGGATGGCCGCCGAACCATCCTGCACGGCGACACGGCAAACCGCCTTGCCTTGGTGACAAACGCATGCGGGAAGGTGACAAGCGGTTTGAATAGGCGGCCCAGCGGCAGGCCTGATCGCGCGGCGGCGGCACGCACCCGCCTGTGCCGATGCCGGGGCGCCGGATCGACATCGTTCCCGCGGCGCATCAACCGCCTGCACCCGCTGATGCGCCGCTCGTCATCGTCAGCGCGCCAATGGTCACAGGACCGGCGACGATCGTGCCTGCGCATGCCAGCCTGACCGAATCATCCACATCGATGCCGTTGCCGTCCGACAATCCGCGTGCCGGACGCACCGTGCAGGGAGATACAGACATGCGTTTGTCGACCATGCTAGCCACCCTTCTGGCCTTCGGATCAGCTGCCCACGCGACGGAGAGCAAAGAGGCGGTCCCCACAGTCTTCGCGCCGGACAGCATCGCCGGCATTCCCGATGATGGTGCGGCGGCGTTTACCCCGGACGGCGCGACGGTCTATTTCATGCGCGGTACCGGCGACAGCTCGACCCTGATGGAATCACGCCGCGAGAATGGCCATTGGTCGACGCCACAGGCCGCACCGTTCTCGGGACACTGGCGCGATCTCGATCCGGCGATGGCGCCGGATGGCTCGTTCCTGCTGTTCGTCTCCAATCGCCCGGCCCAGCCGGGTGGCGCGCCGATCGACGCGATCCACGCGGGCCAGCGTCGCACCGGCGATGGCATGAACCTCTGGCGGGTGAATCGGCAAGGCGACGGCTGGGGTGCACCGGTACGCTTGCCAGATACCGTCAATACCTGTTCGACGACCTTCGCGCCCAGCATCGCCGCGGACGGCAGCATCTATTTCATCGGCTGTGCCGGGCCGGACGGCGGTTTCCATCTGCTGCGCTCGGTGTATCGCAATGGCAACTACCAGTCGCCCTACATGGTGAAGCTCGACGATGCGGACGCGCAGATCCGCGACCCGGCGATCGCACCCGACCGCACGTTCATGGTCTTCAGCGTCAGGCACGATCCGAAGCAACCCTACCGTCTCGCCATCGCATTCCACACGCCCGACGGCTGGAGTGCGCCGCGCGATCTCGGCGACACGGTCAACGGCGGCAAGCACAGCATGGGCGGTCAGCTCGGCCCCGATCGCCGCACACTCTATTTCTACAGCGATCGCCGCTTGCCAGCATCGGATCCGCGCAGTACGGCGGTGTGGAACAACGGCGCCGACCACATCTGGCAGGTTTCGCTGGCGCCATGGCTGGACGCGCGCGATCGTCCAGGCCGCTGAAGATGCCGCCTGTCGCCCGGCCACGAAAGCCCCCATGCGGGTCCATGCGTCATGGATTTGCCCTGTTCATCCCGTGGAGCCGACCCATGATTCCTTGTCGCCTGTTTCTGTTCCTCACCCTGTGCATGGGCGCCTGCGCCATGCCTGCCTGCGTGGTCGAGGCGGCATCCGGCATCCCGCCCCTCGCTTCGACAAGCGCCGTACCGGCCGTGTCAGATGCGCCATGGAGCGAACAAGACGATGCCGATCCCGTGTTCACGCCCGACCGGAAAACGGTCGTGTTCGCACGCGGAAGCGGATTGACGCGACACCTCTATATCGCCCATCGGCATGGCGGCCCCTGGTCGAAACCGGAACGCGTGCCGTTCTCGGACCAGTGGATGGATCTGGAACCAGCGATGGCTCCGGATGGTTCGTACCTGGTCTTCATTTCCAACCGGCCGGCGACGCCCGGCGGCAAACCGCTGGATGGCTACTGGGGCGGCAAATCGCGGCCGGGCCGCGGTGGCAATCTGTGGCGCGTGAACTTCACGGGCAACGTCCTGGGCACCCCTGAACGCCTGCCCGATATCGTCAATGCCAGTACCGCGACGTACTCACCCGCCGTAGCCGCGGACGGCAGCGTCTATTTCACGCACCCCGATCCGCAAACGCATCACACGCGGCTTTACGTCAGCCACTTCGCCGACGGCCGATTCCAGACGCCGCAACCGATGCCGTTCAGCGACGGTGTGGTGGCCGACTACGATGCGGCGGTGGCGCCCGACCAGTCCTTCATCGTGTTCAGCTCGAACCGGCCGCCCACGCCGCCCAATGCCAGCGATCTGTTCGTGGCGTTCGCCACGGCTACCGGCTGGGGCCAGCCGATCCGGCTCGGGCCTTCCGGCATCGAGGCGCGCCTCGATCCGGATCTGTCCATGCTGTATTTCACGGCAGCGGACAATCGCATCCATCGCCTGCCGATCGCCCGCTGGCTGGCGCAACATGAGGAGAAGCAGCCATGAAGGCGGCGCGCATCGGTTGTGCGGCGATCACGCTGCTGACCGCCGGCCTGTCTCCCGCGACCACTGCGGTGGCAGCGGCCGGCATCACGGATGAACTGGCACCGCTGGCCTGGTTCGTCGGCACATGGCAGTGCGCCGGCCAGTTCTCCAGCGGCAGGCCGATCCATTCCCGCGAGGCCTTCAGCACCGAAATGGACGGCCACTGGCTGCGCATGCAGCACGCGGACACCCCGCCGGATCGCTACGTCGCGGACGAATGGTGGGGCTACGACCGCGCCACCAGGCAGTTCACGGTGACCGTGTTCGACAACACCGGTGGCGTGCGCCACTACGTTTCTTCCGGCTGGAGCGGTGCCACGCTGAGCCTGCGGAACACCGCAAGCAGCGGCTACATCGATCGTTTCGTGTTCCGTCGCAGCAACGATGTGCAATACCGGGTCAGCTATGCGCACCTCGACGGCAGCGGTGCATGGCGGCCGGGTGATGAACTCACCTGCCGCAGAGAGGTGGGGCCACCAGCTTGAATCTGCGCGTGCGCGAACGCCGGCGCGCGTCGTATCTTCCGGCACATCCTTCCATCGGCCGGCGCTGGCACACTGCACACATGAACGTGGCGCAAGCGACGACCCTCGTCGGCGAAAATCGGACATCTGACGACAGCCGGTCGCAGCGACTCCGGAACGGGGCGCTGTCCTTCGGTTTCTGGACGCTGCTGGCGTTGTCCTACGCGCTGACTTCAGGACTGTCTTCGCTCAGCGAAGGGCGCGATGCCGCCTGGTTGCGCGGGCTGACCTGGAATCTCGCCGACTTCTGGCTGTGGATGCTGCTGGCGGCGGGGATCGGCTGGCTCGGGCGGCGGACAGCGGGCTTTGGCTGGCCGCGCCTGCTGGCGGTGCACGTGCCCCTCAGCCTCGGCGTCGCGCTCGTGCAGACGGTGCTGCAGCTGCTGATCTTCTGGATCCTATGCGGCCCGGGCAAGATGCCGGTGCATTCGTTCGGCGGCTTCATCCACATGGAGTTCGCCTACAAGTTCCAGCAAGGGCTGGTGACCTACTGGGTGATCCTGGTGGTGCTGCGCGGGATGGAATCGCGCCGACACCTGCGCGACGAGCGCCTGCGTCGTACGCAATTGGAGACGCAATTGGCACAGTCGCAACTGCAGGCGTTGCGCATGCAGTTGCAGCCGCACTTCCTGTTCAACACGCTCAACGCGATCTCGGCGCTGGCGCTGGCCGATCCACTGCAGGCGCGGCTGATGATCGCTCGGCTCAGCGACTTTCTGCGCCTCACGCTGGAGGAGCGCCATGCACCACAGGTGTCGCTGTCGCGCGAGCTGGAATTCCTCGCATGCTATCTCGGCATCCAGCAGGTGCGTTTCCAGGATCGGCTCAGCACGCAGCTGGACGTGGATGACGACACCTTGGCCGCGGCCGTGCCCAACCTGATCCTGCAGCCGCTGGTGGAGAATGCCTTGCGCCACGGCCTGCAGGACAAGCCCGGCGCCGGCATCCTGCGCATTTCCACGCGGCGCAACGGCGACCAGCTGCAGCTGCGCGTGGACGACGACGGCCTCGGCCTGCCGGTGCAAGGTACGCCGGAAGGTATCGGCCTGGGCAATACACGCTCGCGCCTGCGCATGCTGTTCGGCGACGCGGCACGGTTCGAGATCACCCCGATTCCCGGCGGCGGCACGCGTGCCGAAGTGCACCTGCCATTCACCGAACACGTCGCATGACGACACCACGTATCCGCACCGTGCTGGTTGACGACGAGGTGCTCGCGCGCCTCGCGCTGCGCCAGGCGCTGGTATCGCACGCCGAGGTGGAAATCGTCGGCGAATGCGGCAATGCCGTCGAAGCCACACAGGCAGTGCGTGCGCTGCAGCCGGATCTGCTGTTCCTCGACATCCAGATGCCGGGCATGGATGGCTTCGGCCTGCTCCACAAACTCGCGCCCGACCGGCTGCCGATGGTGGTGTTCGCCACCGCCTTTGCCGAACATGCGTTGCGCGCGTTCGACGCCCAGGCACTGGACTACGTGCTCAAGCCGATCGAACAGGCACGCTTCGACCAGGCAATGGCACGGGTGAACCAGCACTGGCAGGGCTTGCACGGTAGCGCGGAGCCGCTATCCGCGCTGGCCGGCGCCGACGGTTATGCGCAACGCCTCAGCGTGCGCAGCGGCGAGCACATCCGGGTGATCGCCACGCGCGACATCGACTGGATCCGCGCCGACGGCAACTACCTGCATCTCCATGTCGGGGGCACCCGCCTGCTGCATCGCGAGCCGTTGCGCCAGCTGCTGGCGATGCTCGATCCGGCGCGTTTCCTGCGCATCCACCGCGGCATCGTGGTCAATGTGGAGCGCATCGCCGAAGTGCATCCGCTGTTCCAGGGGAATGCCGAAGTGGTGTTGCGCGATGGCACCCGGCTCAGCCTCAGCCGGCGTTTCCGCGCCGGTGCATGCGTGGCACTCGGCCTGCGCTGAAGCCTCGATGTTGCGCGTCGAAGGGAAGGATGCGCCACATGCTCGTGTCGCGTGCCTCTAGCGCTGCACGATCACCGCGAACCAGTTCCAGCTGCGCACACGTTCGGCGATCAGCTTGGTGCAGGTCAGCATCGGCACCGCCAGCAACGCGCCGGGAATGCCCCACAGCCAGCCCCATACCAGCAGCCACAGCAGGATCGCGATCGGACTCAGCCGCATGCTGTGACCCTGGATCATCGGCGTGATCAGGTTGCCTTCCAGCGCGGTGATGCCGGCGAAGGTCAGCACCGGCAGGAATACATGCAGGCTCATCTCGTTCGCGTAGAGCATGCACACCACCGCCAGCACCGAGGTGGTGACAATCGCACCGACGTAGGGAATGAAGTTGGCGAACATCGCCACCGCGCCCCACAGCAGCGGATCAGGCACCTTGTACAGCCACAGCATGCCCGCGGTGACCGCGCCCAGGCCGGCATTGATCAGCAGTGCGGTCAGCAGGTAGCGCGATACCTCGGTCTGGATGCCGCGCACGATCACCACCGCATGCCGCTTGTAACCAAAGCTGGGCGTGATCTCCACCAGCCGGCGCAACATGGTGTCGCCATAGACCAGGAAGAAGAACACCAGCAGCACCACGCTGAGTACCGCGGCCAGCACCTTGGGCGTGGTGGAGACCACGTCCCAAGCACTGATCGTCATCGGCGTGGCGGGTGTGGCCGATGTGTGGGGGGTGCTGGTACTGCCGCTGACCAGGGTCTGCGTGGCGCGATTCGCCGCCTCCAGCGGCTGGGTCAGGTGCTTCAGCTTCGGCACGAAGCTTCTGATCGCCTGCGGCGCGCCATGGAACCAGCCGACCGCGGGTTGCGCCAGCAGGCCGATGCCGCTGCCGATACCGACGATCAGGCCGATCATCAGCACACTTGCAGTGAGCCAGCGCGGCAGGTGGATGCGTGTCCCCGCGGCGACGATCGGATTCAGCGCCAGCCCGATGAAGGCGGCCAGCAACAACGGAATCAGCAGCGCCTTGGTCAGGGTGATGGTGTACATCAACGCCAGCAGCAGCAAGGCATTCAACACCATGCGGATCGCGCGCAGATGTCGGCGCACCCCACGTATCGTCTGCAGACTGCGCGTCATCTGTTGTCGCGGGCGAGGCGGCACCAGCTGATCCGGCGGTACCCGCGGCGCAAGATCGTCACAGGGGCCTTCATCCAATGGAGAGGGCAGCTGTTCGGGCTCGTTCATGACGATTCGCCAGCCGCCGCATCCTGACCTTCATCATCCTCACGGCGTCTCGCCGCCTCGAATCCCGCGATGCCCAGCTCGGCCAGCAGGCGGGTACCATGGGCCACCACCTCGGCCAGCCCGCCACCGATCAGCGAACCCAGTCCCGGCACCCGCAACGGATGCACGTTGAGGCTGCCCAGCACGAAGCCGGCGCCAGCCGCCACACTCACCGTGGTCAGCGGATGCTGGTGGCCGCGCGTCAGCAGCGATGCGGCGGGCATGCTCACCT
This sequence comes from Rhodanobacter koreensis, assembly GCF_054782855.1. Taxonomy (NCBI): domain Bacteria; kingdom Pseudomonadati; phylum Pseudomonadota; class Gammaproteobacteria; order Lysobacterales; family Rhodanobacteraceae; genus Rhodanobacter; species Rhodanobacter koreensis. Next base: position 1,150,589 of record NZ_BAAGRR010000001.1, read on the forward strand.
CCTGCCGCGCCGCGCTCATGTGCAGCTGCGCCACCTGTACCCGGGCAAGCTGATCGAAGACGTTCACGGCTGACCCTCCTTCTCGTCACCCGGCACTGCGCCGGTCCGGATCCCGGTCTCGGCCTGCTGCAGGGTGTCACGCATCATCGCACTCCACTCGTTGCGCGTGGCCGGCAGGCTCATCCAGTGCATGCAACGACGGAACAGCGCGATCGCACCCAGCAGGAACAGCACCTGCAGCACCGCCAGCACCAGCAATGCCCAGATCCACGAACCGAGCCACGTCGCCAACACTACCCCGAGCAGACCCAGTACGGTCAGGCCCAGGCCTACGCCGGCGACGGTGGCGGCCAGCCCGGCCAGCAACATCCACGACACCGCGCTGCGCGCCAGTCCCAGTTCCGCCGCCAGCAGATGCAGCTGCGCGCCGAACAGCCGCTTGACCGCACGACCGAGCTGGCCGATGTCGTTCAACAGCCCAGACGACGACGGCGCCGGATTTGGCGCCGTCGCTTCGCGGGGTGAATCACCCTCGTTGTGCATTCCCTGGCTCCGCTGTGGCGTGGCTCAACGCCGCAGGATACGGCCAAGCAGCCAGCCCGCGCCAAGCGCGATGGCGACCGATTGCACCGGCTTCTCGCGCACGTACTCGCGTGCCTGTTCCAGCCACGCGTCGGCACGGTCCATGGTTTCGTCGTAGACCTCGCGACCACGCTCGCTGATTTCGGCCGCCTTGTCGGTGGCGCGGTTGGCCGCGCTCGCTGCCTTGTCGGTAGCGTGGTGCAGGCCTTCCTCGACATGGTCGGCAGCGCGATCCATCGCCTCCTTGGTGCTCTCCACGACATTCGAGGTGGCCTGCTTGATCCGCTCGGCGCGCTCGTCGATGCGGGTGGGCGACGGCTCGGGATTTTGTACCTGCTTGTTCATTGCATGCTCCGGAAAAGACTCAGTGTGACGCAAACACTCTGCAGCGGACGGCCAGTCAGCTGGCGCGGCGGAAGAACGCGATGACCGCCAGAATCAGAAAGATGATGAACAGGATCTTCGCAATTCCCGCTGCGGCACCCGCGATACCGCCGAAACCGAGCACGGCGGCAATGATGGCGATGACCAGAAAAACCAGGGCGTAATGAAGCATGGCAGTGTCCTCTTGAATGAAAGCCGGCTGCGGTCAGCGTGACCGCATGCCGCCATTCACCCATAGCCCGTGCCATGCGGGCGTGAAGGGAACCGACGACGCCCTGCACGCAACGCCGACGTTTGCTCAGCCCGGAAGCGCCGGATTCGGGACGGACGGATTGAGACTGTAGGTGCCGACCAGCTCGGCCTCGGCCAGCACATGGCCGACCATCGCCCCACGCAGCTCGGCCAGCGAAAAACCCTGGATGAGCGGCAGTTTCGCCACATCGAGTGCATACACCTTGAAATGATAGTGATGCAGCAGCGCATCATTCCACGGCGGGCATGGGCCGTCATAGCCAAGATACTCGCCGCTCATCTCGGCATCGCCGGCGAACCAGCCGGTGTAGTCGTTCACGCCCTGCACACTGCCGGGTGGCCCGAACGGTTCGCGCTTGCCGCGCGGGGCGATCTCGTCGCTGCATGCGGCGGCCGCCAGCTCGCCGCATTCAGCCGGGATATTCGCCATCAGCCAGTGCACGAACTCCACCCGCGGCAGGTCGGCCGGCACCGTGCGACCTGCCTGGTTCACATCGTCGCCGCGGCTTGGCACATCGGTGTCGATGCAGGTGAGCACGAACGATCGCGTGGCGTGCGGCGCATTTTTCCACGCCAGGTGCGGGCTGAGGTTGTCCGACAGCGCGAACGGATCGGCACGCTTGCCGAAGGCGAATTCGGCGGGGATCGGCTGGCCATTCCCGAAATTGTCACTGCGTAGTTGCATGTATCTCTCCGTATGAACCTTTAATCTTGTCATTCCGGCGTAGGCCGGAGGAGCTTTTCAACAGCGAAGCCGGTCATCGCATTCCAACAACGTCACTGACCACTCGCTTACAGAATAGTTGGATACAGATCGCACCACTCAGCATTCCCGCCGTCGATCAACCGCACCTTCCAGGCCCGCTTCCAGCCCTTGAGCGTCTTCTCGCGCAGGATCGCCGATTCCATCGTCGGGTGAAGCTCATACCAAACCAACGTGTGCACGCCATAGCGGTTGGTATAGCCCTCCACCACATCGTTCTTGTGTTGCCAGATGCGTTTGACCGGATCGCTGGTGACACCGATGTAGAGAACGCCATTCTTCTTGCTAGCCAGCATGTAGACGCAGGGTTGTCGCCGGTCCATGGCGTTTCTCCAATGTCGAAGTGCGATTCCGGCCTACGCCGGAATGACAAATATGAGAGTGATCGGTAATCGGGAGATTGTGGGCTTTCGCCTTCTAGCTCGTCATTCCGGCGTAGGCCGGAATCGCACTTCACTGCAACGCAGGAATGCGTGGTCGGATTCAGGGCTTGTACGTCACCCGATACACCGCCCCCGCCAGATCATCACTGACCAGCAAACTGCCCATCCGGCAGCGGCTGCACGTCGGCTGGGCGATCTCGCGTGCATTCGGTACCTGATCCGAATACACCGCGATATGGAAACCCTTCGGCAGGGTCAGTTTGTCCAGTTGCGGCGCGGCGAATGCCGGGGTGGCCAGCAGACACAACAGGGAGAGAAGCAAGGTGCGCATCGGCGTCTCCACTTCGTGGCGATAGCCGTGAATGCTAAACCCGATCGCATCACACCGAAGTGACGGCGACCGCTATTGCAGCGCCGCCTTTACCAGCTTGCTGACGTCACTCCACGGTGTCGGTCCTTCGTGCATCGCGAATACCGTGTCGACCTGCAAGTGTTCGCGCTCGACCGCCTGCACCACCTCGTGCATCAGCTCCGGGTCGTACAACGAATGGTCGGGGTTGAGCGCCAGCGTGTCGCTCGCATACAGCAGCCGCTGCTGCGGGAAATAGACCATGTACTGGCGCTCGGTCGAAGCGCCGCGCAACGGATAGAGCACGATTCGGTTGGCGCCACGCCCGATCTCCAGCCTGCCCGCCACGATGTTCCAGTGTGCCGCCTTCGGTGTGGTCTGCAGCCGGTCCGGATTCAGCCGATGCGGCGCGCTCACCAACTTGTCGAGCAACGGTTGATTGAGATCGAGCGCATATACCGGCAGCCCCTCGGCCACCGCTTCGCGCACGCCAGCGATATGCGGCCAGGAATCGGACGTGCTGAGCACACCCTTGATCGGCACGCCCGGATATTCGCTGCGCGCCCTGGCGAACACGCCCTGCGCATACCTGGGGGAAATCGGTGCCTCCAGCACCAGCACGCCGTCATCCTGCTTGATCAGGGTGGCATTCCACGATCCGCGGTACAGCTCGATGCCCGGTGCCAGTTCGACACGGTGCTTGTCGCTGAATTCACGGTTCCAGCCCTTCGACTGCGCACTCTTCGCTGCCACCGCCGGATCCATCGCGAAGGTCTTGTCGTCCAGCGCCGTGTTGAAGCTGGCATCGAGGATCTGCATGGATTGCCACAGCACGCCGTTGCGCTGCTCGATGCGGTTGGTCGGCAGCACCATGCCGCCCAGCAACTTCCAGTTGTCGTAGTAGACGCGCTGTTCCACATCGCCCCAGGCGAACCAGAAATCCTGGAACGTCGCCGTGCGCTCGAATGCATCCGGCAGGTGGTTGAACACATTGAGCAGCACGCGCACCGGCTGCCCGTTCCAGCTGAATTCCAGCACGCTGTGCGGCGTGGAACGCAGCCATTCGCCACGGGCGTAATGCAGGTCCGGTGCCGCCGCCGCGGTAAGCAGCAGCCGTTCCGGTCCCAGCGCCAGGGTGGTGCGGGTATCGTCCAGATCGGACAAACCGCACGGCGAGTCACCGCTCTTTCCGCGATACACGCCAGCCTGCGCGGTGGCCACCAGGGTCTGCTCGATGTCCGCCTGATGCGGGTCGGACTCCGGCCATACGGCACGGGCATGCTGCAGCAGCCGGCCCTTGTCGAAATCCAGCGTGAGCTGGTCGCGCTCGTAACTGCTGATGAACGGCGCCTGCCGGTACGACTGCTCGGTAAGTGCGGTGTGCCCGATCACGTCGAGCTGCACATTGTGGATGCCGGCCAGCTTGTCACGGCCGCCCATTGCCGCCAGCGCCAGATCGAGACACGCATGCACATCAAGCCGCTCGCAACCGGGATGACCCGCGATGCCTTCGCGGGAACCATCCTGCGGCGGCGGCGCGGACGCCTGCGCCGCCGTCATACCGACCAGGCTCAATGCGGCAAGGACGGCGATCGGAAAAGAGCTGATCCAACGCTGGCGGTTGTCCATCGCATGTCACTCGATCGGGCCCGACGGGCGATGACGCAGCCTAGGCGGTCTGCCTCGTGACGACGCATGAGAGAAGTCATGCCGTGCGGGAAGTCATGCCTCGCCGGTGGAACGGCGCGGCGCTCTGCTAACGTGGCGTACTTCGAAGGGAGGATGCATGAGCGAGTTGCAGGATCTCACCACGCTGGTACGCGCGGCCACGCCGTTGCTGGTGATCGAGACGGTGGACGAACAACGGGTGATCGAGTGCTTCCGCCACGTGATCGCGCAGGCGCTGCATCCGCTGTGGCGCTGGACGCTGACCGACGGCCTCAGCCGGCTCGACTTCGCCCAAACCGAGGGCGAGGTGGCGCCGGATGCCACCGCCACGCTGGAGGCGATCCGCGCGCAAGGCGAGCGCGGCATCTACCTGATGTTCGATTTCCACCCCCTGCTGCGCTACGCGATGAGCCTGCGCCAGATGCGCGAGATCGTGCAACGGCAACGCTGCGCCGCGCACACCATCGTACTGGTCGGCGCGAAGATCGAATTGCCCGAGGAACTGGAAGCGCTGGCTCTGCGCGTGCCGTTGTCGCTACCTGACATCAGGGAACTGGCCGGCATCCTGCGCGGCGAAGCCGTGGCCTGGCAGCGCGAACAAGGCCGCAAGGTCGAAGTGGACAACGATGCCGCACGCACCATCGTGCGCAACCTGCTCGGTCTGTCCGCGCCGGATGCACGGCGCATCGTGCGCAAGCTGATCTACAACGATGGCGCGCTCAACCACGCCGACCTGCCCGAGCTGATGCAGGCCAAATTCGACCTGCTCAACCGCTCCGGCCTGCTGCATTACGAATACGCCACCGCCAGCTTCGCCGACATCGCCGGCGTCAGCCGCGTGCGTGAATGGGTACAGCGCCGCCGCGCGGTATTCCTCGATCCGTCCACCACGCCGATGCTCGATCCGCCCAAGGGCGTGCTGCTGCTCGGCGTGCAGGGTTGCGGCAAGAGCCTCGCGGCGAAGGCGATCGCCGGCGGCTTCGGCGTACCGCTGGTGCGGCTGGACTTCGGCACGCTGTACAACAAGTACCAGGGCGAGACCGAGAAGAATTTGCGCGAGGCACTGAGCAGCACCGAACTGCTGGCGCCGTGCGTGCTGTGGATCGACGAGATCGAGAAAGGCCTCGCCGGTGGCGGCGATGACGGCGGCGTATCGCGCCGCGTGCTCGGCTACCTGCTCACCTGGATGGCCGAACGCAAGGCCAAGGTGTTCGTGGTCGCCACCGCGAATGCGGTCAACGAGCTGCCCGCCGAACTGCTGCGCAAGGGCCGCTTCGACGAGATCTTCTTCGTCGACCTGCCGCAGGCCTCCGTGCGCAGCGAGATCTTCGCGATGCACCTCGCCCGTCGCAAACTCGATGTCGCCGGCTTCGACCTGACCGCGCTGGCCGAAGCCAGCGACGGCTATTCCGGCGCCGAGATCGAACAGACCATCGTCAGCGCGCTGTACGACGCAGCCGGCAACGGCACGCCGCCCGATCAGGCGACCTTGCTCCATGCGCTGAAGCAGACGCGGCCGTTGTCGGTGCTGATGCGTGAACAAGTGGACGCATTGCGGGCGTGGGCTCAGGGACGGTGCGTGGCGGCGGATTGAGCACGACCTGCCCGAGGCATGAAGCCGGGGCTACACTAGCTGGCATGCAGAAACCGTATCGGATATCGGTGCACCGTCCTCCGCGAGGCCATGACCATGCTGCTTGATCTGTTGCATGTACAGAGAGAGGCCATTCATGCCGCATGCCGTCAATACGGCGCGCGTCGCATCCGCGTGTTCGGCTCGGTGGCGCGCGGCGAGGAGGGTCCGGACAGCGATATCGACTTCCTGGTTGATTTTCCACGCGGCTACGACCTGTTCGCCCAGCGCATGCCGCTCGCCGAACGGCTGGCCGAAATCACCGGGCGACGCCTCGATCTCATTCCCGAACATGAGCTCAACCGCCATGTGCGCGACACCGTGCTGAGTGAGGCAGTGGATCTGTGAGCAAGGTGTGGCAGGCCTATGCGCAACATATCCTCGACGCCATCGAGAAGATCCGCCGCATCCAGCAGCGTGGCGACCTGACCCGGGATGAGGTGCTGTACGACGCCACCCTGCGCAACCTGCAGACTCTGTCCGAGGCCACGCAACGCTTGCCCGATGACCTGAAACAGCCTTACCCGGCGATCCCGTGGCAACAGATCAGCGGCTTCCGCAATATTCTTGTGCACAACTATCTCGGCGATATTGACGCCGAAACCGTGCAGGCCATCGTGCAGCAACATCTGCCACCGCTGGAAGCTGCCGTCCGCAGCATGCTCGACGGCTGAACGAGTTCAGGGACAGCGTCAAACCCTGGATTTCCCCACCTGGATTTCTCCATGGTGTTGAATCGGGCAGCCATCCGGGCCTGTTGACGATGCTGAATCGGCGCGCCTGTTTCGGCGTACTCTTGAACACTCATCGTCAGGAGGGTCGAACCATGTTTCGTCGAACCTGCAAGCTGCTCGTCCCATTGCTCGTGACGTTGTTGCTCCCCACCATCGCCAGCGCCACGCCCGCAACCGACACCACCACCACGGCGCTGCAGCAGGCAGTGAACGGTCACTGGCGTTCGCCCGCCAACCAGGCGCGCGATCCATACCGCCACCCGGTCGAGACCCTGCAATTCTTCGGCATCAAGCCGGACATGACGGTGATCGAACTCTCGCCCGGCGGCGGCTGGTACACCGAAATCCTCGCACCCTTCCTCTACGCACACGGCCACCTGATCGAAGCTGCGCCGCCGAAAGCCGCGAAATTCACCTCCAGGCTCAAGGCCGATCCCGCGGTATACGGACACATCGCGAAAGTCATCCCGTTCGCACCGCCGGATCAGGTGAACCTCGGCGCCGACAACTCCGCCGACATGGTGCTCACCTTCCGCAACACGCACGACTGGCTCAACCACAGCCCGGCCACCCTCGATGCCGTGTTCCAGGCTGCGTTCAACGTACTCAAGCCCGGCGGCGTGTTCGGCATCACCGAACACCGCGCCAAACCGTTCGCCGATGCCGTGGAAAGCAGCAAGGCCCTGCACCGCCTGCCCGAGGATTACCTGATCACGCTCGCCCTCAAGACCGGCTTCCGCGTAGCCGGCGTATCGGAGATCAATGCCAACCCGAACGATCCGGAAGACATCAACGTGCATCACCTGCCGCCGGATCTGGCCGGGCCTGACAGCGAGCACGCGAAGATGAAGGCGATCGGTGAATCGGATCGGATGACGTTGCGGTTTGTGAAGCCGTGAGGGTAACTTGGGGGTGTAGCTTGGTCATGCCACTTCTGCTGGCGTATCGGAGTACCCATAAAAGGCTCTGACCCGCGGTTCCCGCTGCCAATCCAATCTGGAAATAACGTACTTTTGAACGATGGGTCGACTGCCGCGCCGTATTTGAGACAGCTCAGGGGGACAATATGGATGTCATGGGACAGAGAATTGCTTTCAACTTGGTGTATGACGGACCGGCGCTTCAAGAGCACCGGATGGACGTGCGTGCACTTGCACCTGCGTTGTTGGCCATGGGCGACTTGGTAGAACGGGCGAATGAAATTCTAAACGGCGAACAAGCGAAAGTTTCAGTCGATGTACACGCGTCGTTCCGACAGGGATCGTTCGGTATTGAACTCGACCTGGCGCAAAGTCTGTGGCAAAAGATGCTCGACTTTGCAGGCAATCATGAGATCGCAAGCATAGGCACCTTGATGGGCCTTCTTGGCCTATCGGTCAAGGATGGTGTTATCGGTGTTGTGCAGTTGATTTTGAAGCTTCGCGGCCGCGGCATTCGCAAGATTGAGCCAATAGGCGACGGCAAGATTCGCTTCATCGTGGATGATCAAGCCGTAGATGTCGAAGAAAGCGTTTATCGACTGCTTCAGGATTACAAAATTCGCAAGGCACTCCAGGGACTTATTACGGAGCCGCTTGAACACGAAGGTATCGATTCGATCTCAACCGTAGACAAGCAAGCTCGGCACGTCATGGTACATGTGGAGCGCAGCGAGGCACACTACTTTCGTGCACCTGAACCGCAAGAAGAACAACTGGAAAGTGACGAATACACTGCAACTCTCCAAGTGCTGACCTTGGCCTTCCAAGATGGAAACAAGTGGCGCTTCACGGAGGGTGGCGGCAACACTTTTTACGCCAACATCCTTGATGACGAGTTCCTTCAACGAATACGTTCGAACGAACAGTTCGCTAAAGACGACATCATCCGCGCTCTTGTTCGCCGCACTCAACGGATAACTAAGGATGGTCTAAAAGCGGACTATGAAATAGTCCGCGTGATAGAGCATCGCAGCGCGACACCCAAAGTGCAGCTAAAAATGGATTTTGGAAGCGACACAAAATAATTCGATAGTGGTACGGGGGTCAGAATCATTTATTTACCTGCTGCGTTGACTTAGAACTCATACGCCTCAGACCCTCGCACACTTTTCCCTCTTGAACTCAATCATGCTCGATCTCCCACCCTTCCACCTCGCCTTCCCGGTGACCTCGCTAACCAACGCCCGCACGTTCTACGGCGATCTGCTCGGCTGCCCCGAAGGCCGCTCCAGCGACAGCTGGGTCGATTTCGATTTCCACGGTCACCAGATCGTGGCGCATCTGGCGCCGGAGGAAGCACGCGCCGTGGCGGCACACGATGTCGATGGCGACAAGGTGCCGGTGCGTCACTTCGGCGTGGTGTTGTCGATGGAGGCGTGGCAGGCGCTAGCCGAGCGGTTGCAGGCGGCCGGTACGCGTTTCGTGGTGGAGCCGCATGTCCGCTTCAAGGGCCAGCCCGGCGAGCAGGCCACGATGTTCCTGCTCGATCCCTGCGGCAATGCGCTGGAGTTCAAGGCATTCGCGGACCGCACACAGTTGTTCGCGAAGTAGCCCGACAGGAACGATGATGGAAGCGGAAGACCTGCCGAAGCTGGTGAGCGCGCGCATGCCGTATGGCAAGTATCAGGGTCGGCTGATCGCCGACCTGCCCGGCGCGTATCTAGCGTGGTTTGCGCGCAAGGGCTTTCCGAACGGCGAGCTGGGCCAGCTGCTGGCGTTGATGCTGGAGCTTGATCACAACGGGCTGTCGTCGCTGCTCGATCCGCTGCGCAAGCGTTAGGGATGGTCTGAATAAGCCATTGCTCGTCATTCCAGCAAAAGCTGGAATCCAGCGTCTTCCGTGACTTGCAACCACACTGGATCCCAGCTTGACCAGCCTTCGGCTGTTGAAAAGCGCCTCGCTGGGATGACGAGTTATTCAGAGCATCCTTAGCTTTACATCGCTGGGTACACTGCGCCTGATGAACATTCCTTCCCATGAATTCAGCGGCGTGACGAACGCGCTGGCCACCGATGGCTGGTGCGTGGTGCCGGATCTGCTGTCGATCACGCAAACGCAGGCATTGGTATCCGAATGCCGCGCCATGCACGAGGCGCAACAACTGACGCCGGCGCGGGTCGGCGCCGCGCGCACGGCCACGCCGTTGCGCGGCGACAGCACGCACTGGTTCCAGGCCGGGGCGATGAGCCTGCCGCAGCAGGCGTTCACCGATCGCCTCGACGCGCTGCGCCTCGCGCTCAACCGCCAGCTGATGCTCGGCCTGGTCGAATGCGAATCGCACTATGCGGTGTATCCGCCGGGTGCCGGTTACACGCGGCATATCGACCGGTTGCGCGACAGCGATGCGCGCGTGGTGTCGGCGGTGTTCTACCTCAACGAAGACTGGCAGGTCGCCAATGGCGGTGCGCTGCGACTGTATCTGGACGGTGGCTCGCATCGCGACATCTATCCGTATGCTGGCAGCCTGCTGCTGTTTCTCTCGGCGCAGTTCGAGCACGAGGTGCTGCCGGCCACGCGCGACCGCATGAGCATCGCCTGCTGGATGCGGCAGCGTGCGCTCGGGCCGACGTTCTGAAACGTCGGCGATTACGGGCTCGCCGCGTCTGATCCGAGCAGTTCGATCTCAGCCAGCGCCGTGGGCGCCGCGCCCGGCGACGGATCAAGCTGCAGGCGGTAATACGTGTAGCTGCCCGGCGCATGCACGGCAAAGGCGCGCGTTTGCCGTGGCCAGGCAAAGCGCTCGTGCTGGCGTGCATCCAGCGTGTGCCAGTGCTGGCCATCGCTGGATGCCTGCAGCTGCCAGCTGGATGGGGCGGCGGTGCTGGCGCCTGAGGTGAGCGTGAGCAGCGCGACCTCGCGCGGCTGCGCAAAATGCCAGCTGATCGTGACCGGCACCGCGGGCAGCATGGCTTCGGTGCTGCTGTCGTTGTCGGACAGCGCGGCCAACTGCGGGATGGCTGGCGAGCTGCTGACTTCGCCCTGCCCGCCATCGGTGAGATCACGCAACGGTTGCGGATTGCCGTGGGCCGTGAGCGACGGCGGCAACGCGGCCTCGTCGCTACCCCATGTCGAGGGTTTCGGCCCCATCGTGAAATCCAGCGTGGCGCCCTGAGCCAGCAGCGCATGCGGCAGGGTCAGCCGGTTCCACGGCTGGCCGTTGACGCGCAGGCTCTGGATATAGCGGTTGCTGTCGCTGACCGCGGGCGCATCGATCACGATGTGCTTGCCGTTCTCCAGCCGGATATCCATGTGCGGGAAATACGGCGCGCCGATCACGTAGTCCGGCGTACCCATGCGCAAGGGATAGAAGCCGGCCGCACTGAACACGTACCAGCCGGACATTTCGCCGTTGTCCTCGTCACCAAGATAGCCCTGGCCGATCTCGCTGCCGACGTAGAGGCGCGACAGCACGTCGCGCACCTTGTCCTGCGCCTTCCACGGCTGCCCGGCGAGGTCGTACATGTAGATGATGTGGTGCGAGGGCTGGTTGCTGTGGCCGTACTGGCCCATGCGCACCGCGCGCGCCTCCAGCATCTCGTGGATCGGCTCGCCATAGCTGCCGACGTGGAAGTTGCCCGGCGTGGCGAAGAACGCATCGAGCTTCGCGGCCAGTCCCGCGCGACCGCCGTACAACGCGGCAAGGCCGGCGCCGTCCTGCGGTGCGTGGAAGGCCATGTTCCACGCGTCGGTCTCGGTGTAGTCACCGCCCCAGCGGAGCGGGTCGAAATCCTTGGCGTCGTAGCGCCAGTGGCCGGCGGCATCGCGGCCGACGAAGAAGCCCACCGCGGGATCGAACAGGTTGACGTAGTCGAGCGCGCGGTTGTGGAAGTACGCCGCATCATCGGCGTAATGCGCGGCATACGGATCGTCCGCCACAGGTTGCTGCGCCAGCGCGGCGGCCAGGTTGCCGATCGCGAAGTCGTTGATATAGCCGTCCATCGACCATGACAGTCCTTCGTCCACGCCGGTATCGGTGTAGCCGTTGAAGACTGAACGCTGCAGGCCCTTGCGGCCGGTGCCGGCAAGCGGGCTGACCACCGTGGCGTCCTTCAGCGCGGACTGGTAGAACGCACGTACATCGAAGTTGTGCACACCCTTCAGCCAGGCATCGCTGAACGCTACGTCGGCGCTGGTGCCGACCATCAGGTCGGCGTAGCCGGGCGAGGACCAGCGCGCGATCCAGCCGCCATCGCGGTACTGCTGCACGAAGCCGTCGATCATCTCGCCGGCCTTCGTCGGGGCGAGCAGGACATAGGCGGGCCACGCGGTGCGGTAGGTATCCCAGAAGCCGTTGTTGACGTAGGGCTTGCCGTCGAGGATGCGCGCGCCGGTCTGCGTGTCGGTATCGCTGCCGGTCGGCGCGGAGAACGGGCTGGCGTACTGGTAATGCGGCTGCGCTGCACTGCCGGTGTTCTCGTACGCCTCGTTCGGATACAGGAACAGGCGATAGAGATTCGAGTACAGCGTGGTCAGCTCGTCGCGGCTGGCGTCCTGCACCTGCACCGCGCCGAGCACCTTGTCCCATTGCTGCTGCGCCCGCTCGCGCACGCTTTCCAGCGTGTCGCCGGGGGCGATCTCCAGCGCGAGATTGTGCCTGGCCTGGTCGAGGCTGATCAGCGACGTGGCGATGCGCAGGTTCACCACTTTCTGCGTACGCGTGTCGAAGCCGAACCACGCGGCGATATGATCGCGGCCGGCACCGGTCAAGCGGCCGCTGCGCTGCACCGGCTGATCGACCGTGCCGTAGAAGAACAGCCGCGTAGCGCCGGTGGAAAGCCGGCTTTTGACATCGGACCAGCCGCTGAAGCTGCGCCCGGCGGCGTCCAGCGCGATGCTGGTGTGGTCATTGCCGCTGTGATCCGTAATGTTGTCGAACAGCAGCTGCGAGCGGTCACCGGCGAAGGTGAAGCGGAACATCGCCGCGTGGTCGGTCGGGGCGATCTCGGTGACGATGCCGTTGTCGAACGCCACGCGGTAGTCGTGCGCATGCGCCGTCTCGTTGGCGTGACTGAAGCCGAGCGAGCGCGCCATGCGATCGAGCAGCGGCACGCCACCGGCCTGCGCCTCGGGCATCAGTTGCAGGGTCTGGCGGTCGCCCATCCACGGGCTCGGCTCGTGCGACAGCGCGAACGCCTGCAGCCGTGGCCGGTTGTCCGGGCCGTTGTGATCCTGGTACTGGTACAGCCAGTTGCCGCTCGCGTCGGTCACCGGCGTCCAGAAGTTGAAGCCGTGCGGCACGGCCAGCGCCGGAAAGGTGTTGCCTCGCGAGAAGTTGGCATTGGCATTGCTGCCGCGGCGCGTGTCGACGAAGTCGCTGGGCCGCCTGCGCGTATCGGCGGGTTTGGCGCCGATACGCAGGTCGTCGACATAGCCGTCGAACATGGCCGCCGGACCGTCGTGGTCGAGCACGATCTGGCGGATGCGTCGCCCCGCGGCGACGCGGCCAAGATCGATCGACACGAGATTCCACTGATCCGGATAAAGCGTCCGGCCCACGCCCTGTCCGCGCGCCGTGGCGGCAATGCGGTGCTGATCCCGCGCGCCATGCATGGACAGGCGCGTGCCGTCGTCGAAAACCAGATCCACCGCGACGTAGTTGGCCGGGTCGCTCAGGTCGCCTTCGACGTGCTGGGGAAAGACCAGATAGGACAGTTGCGTATCGGCCCGTACCGGCAGGTCGACATCGAACAGGCGCTGCTGCTGATGGCCGGCCGCTGTGCCGTGGTAGTGCAGCGAATGCAGCCCGCTGAAGCCGGCGCCGGATTTGGCGGTAAGCGCAAACGCCTTGGCGGGGCCGCCCGCCACCTGCGCCGTGAACACGGCATGCGGCGTCGCCGGCAGGGGCATGGGTTCGCCGGGTTCGAACGAGGTCTGGAACAGGCCCGGACTCGACACGGCCGGGGCTTCGCCATGCAGCGCGGCTGCCCGGACGGCGGCGGCTCCCATCACTGCCGCCATGCCCAGATACAGGGTGCGACGCCATGTCGAAGTCTTCATGACCGGGCCTCTGAAGTCGCTGCTCAAGCTTTGTGAACAACGGCGTTGTGGCGGTTGCCGGCCTCGAAGTGACCGGAATGTCCGATTTGACTCGATCTAAATTCGCACTGTCAAACTGCAGTGCGGCATAAAGCCGGCCACGGAATCAGTGCTGGTCGGCAATCGCGTTGAAACGCGCGGCGATGTAGTCGTCGGTGAAGCTGGTCATGCCGTAGCCGCGGATGAAACCGCAGTGGCCGCCGTAGTCGGCGATGTCGAGTTCCACGTTTGGTGGCAGTTGGAGCTTCTCGAAGGCGTCGACCGGGATCACCGGATCATCGCGTCCGGTGAGGATGGTGGCGGGTATCTGCATCGCCTGCATGATGTCACCGGCCACCGAATAGCCGTCCAGATACTGCTGCAGCGACTTGAAGTCGGTATGCCGCAACACCATCGCCTCGGTCAGGCCGCGCAGGTTCTGCTTGAGCTCGGACATCTCGAAATACTGGTGTTGCGGAAACGCCTTCTGCTTGGCCTGCAGCGAGTGGCGCCACTTGCGCATGAAGTAGGCCTGGTAAAACCACGGCGCGGTTTCTTCCAGCGAGAACAGGCCTTCGCCGGGATCGATGATCGGGCATACCGCCAGCACATAGCTCAGCGGAATGCCGACGCGCGACGTCTGCAGCGCGGCACGCAGTGCGAAATTGCCGCCCAGCGAGAAGCCGGCCAGCGCGATCGGACGTGCCGGCCAGCGTTGCGCGATGTCACCCAGCGCATGCACCACCTCGTCGATGCGGCAGGAATGGAACAGCGCCTCGTTGAGCCCATGGCTGTCGCCGTGGTCGCGGAAGTTGAGCCGGAAGATGTCCCAGCCATCGGCGAGCAGGCGGCTGCCGGTCTGCAGCACATAGGTGGAATCGACGCTGCCTTCCCAGCCATGGAACAGCACGGCGAGACCGCGCGCCTGCGGATGCGTCTTCTGCGCCGTATAGGCACCGGTCAGGCGCACACCGCCACCGCCGTCGACCACCACCGCCTCGGCACCCTCCAGCACCGTCTGGGCTGCACGCGGCAGCAACATGCGGCGTACACCGCTGGACGACAGCATGGTCTGGATGTGGCCGCTGCGCAGCGGCCAGGGTGGACGGAAATCCTTTCCGCGCGGCAGGCTCATGCGTGACGATCGTCCGGCATGGTGTCTTCCAGCGCTGCGGCGATGCGCTCGCGTGACAGATCGGCCATGCGCCGCCGCGCATCCGGCGTGGCCGGTACCGGCGTGAGGAAATGGACTTCGGCATCCATCGGCGCCTCGCCCAGCATGCGCACGATGTTGCTCATGAAGCTCTCGTCCTCGCGGAAACCGGCGTCGATGACACGACGGCCGGCGCGGGCAAAGCGCAGCGCCACCGGCTGTACCGGAACCCCGGCATCCAGCGCGGCCTGGAAGATGCGCGCATGGAACACCTTGAGCACGCCGTTGTAGCCGGTGCCGCCTTCCGGGAACACCGCCACCGAACGGCCATCGCGCAGCCGCTCGACCATCACCTGCATCACGGTGGACAGCGAATGGTTGCTGCCGCGGCGGTGGAAGATGGTGCCACCGTTCGCAGCCAGCCAGCCGACCAGCGGCCAGTCGGCGATCTCGGCCTTGGCCACGAAGCAGGCGGCGCGCTGACTGTGCAGCATCTCGATGTCGATCCACGAGGTGTGATTGGCGACAAACAGCACCGGATCGGCCAGCGGCTGGCCGCGACGCACCGAACGCAGGCCGAAGATGCGCAGCAGCTTGACCGACCACCAGCGAATCATCCGGTGCGCGAACGGCTCCCTGCCGTCCTTCATCACCGCATGCTGGTTCCAGCTGAGGATCAGCGAGCACAGCAGGATGCCCAGCACGATGTGCAGAAGCACCAGCGGCACGCGCCACAGGTAACGCAGCGGGCGCAGCAGGTCGCGTTCGGGGGTGGTTGCGGTGTCGATACTCATCAGTCGATTAGTTTAGCGTTAGTCGACACGGGCAAGGACACTCAACGCTCCAGCTGGCTCAACGGCAGCGATGGCGAACGCTTCACCGTGCGCAGCACGAAGCTGGAATTGACGTCGGCCACACCGGCGGCGTTGAGCAGATGGTCGAGCAGGAAGCGCGAGAAATCCTGGAGGTCGGCCACATAGACGTGCAGCAGGTAGTCCATGTCGCCGGTCAACGCGTGGCAGGCGACCACCTCGTCCCAGCCGTTGACGTGCTCGACGAAGCGTTCGATCGCTTCCGCTTCATGCTTGCTCAGCTGCACGCGCACGAACGCCTGCAGGCCCAGGCCGACTGCCTGCGGATCGATCTGGGCGGCATAACCGGTGATGATGCCGTCCGCTTCCAATCGCTGCAGCCGGCGCAGGCAGGCCGACGGCGACAGGCTGACCCGTTCGGCCAGCTCGGCATTGGTGATGCGGCCCTCGCCCTGCAACACGGCGAGCAGGCGCAGGTCGGTGCGGTCGAGTGTCGTCATACGCAATAAACCTACGTTTTATTTACTTCCATGGCAATGATAGTGCAATACACAAGGTATTTTTGGCAACAAAACAAGCTTCGTGTGGCGAATCGGCCGTAAGCTGTTGCAAGGCATACCGCCACCCGGAGTCCAGCATGGAAAACACCACGCCCCGCAAGGTCGAGCACCAGCAGACCGATCGCGGTTATGTGCCGGTGTACGCCACCGGCGTGGTCGAGCAGCCATGGGCCAGCTACAGCCAGGCCGACCACGAGGTGTGGGACACCCTGTTCAAGCGCCAGCGCGAGATGCTGCCCGGCCGCGCCTGCAAGGAGTTCATGGCCGGCGTCGAACGCTTCGGCCTCGGCGAAGGCGGCATCCCGAAATTCGCCGAGCTCAACAAGGTGCTTGGCGCCGCCACCGGCTGGGAAGTGGTCGCGGTGGAAGGCCTGCTGCCGGACGAGGTGTTCTTCGATCACCTGGCCAACCGCCGCTTCCCGGTCAGCTGGTGGATCCGCAAGCCCGACCAGCTCGACTACCTCAGCGAGCCGGACCTGTTCCACGACCTGTTCGGCCACGTGCCGCTGCTGCTCAACCCGGTGTTCGCCGACTACATGCAGGCCTATGGCCGCGGCGGCATGAAGGCGTTCGCGATTGGCCCCGAAGCGCTGATGAACCTCACCCGCCTGTACTGGTACACGGTGGAGTTCGGCCTGATCCACACCGACGAAGGCATGCGCATCTACGGCGCCGGCATCGTCAGCTCCAAGGGTGAGTCGATCTATTCGCTGGATTCGCCATCGCCGAACCGCATCGGCTTCGGCCTTGAGCGCGTGATGAGCACGCGCTACCGCATCGACACCTACCAGCAGACCTACTTCGTGATCGATGGCTTCGAGCAGTTGTTCGAGGCGACGCATCCCGACTTCACGCCGATCTACGCGAAGCTGCACGAATTGCCTGCGCATGCTGCCGGTGACGTACTCGACGAGGATCGCGTGTTCACGCGCGGCAATCGCGAGGGCTGGGCGACTAACGCGGATACCTGAGGCTTACCGCGGCAACGCATCTACCCAGGGCCGGATCACACCGATCCACAGCAGATAGCCCTTGCGATTCATGTGCAAACCGTCCGCGCCGAACAACTCGGGCTGTGGCCGGCCGTCCTTGCCGAGAAGGGGCGTGAAGGCATCGAGATAAGTCACGCCCTTCTGTGTCGCGGCATACGCGCTGACCAAGGCATTCGCCTGACGGATCTCGGGCAGCAACGCGGCGCGCGCCACGCTGGGCTTGATCGCGATGAAGGCGATCGGCACGCCGGGGTCGACGGCACGCGCCTTGCGCACGAACGCGGCGAAATCGTCGCGTACCTGTTCCGGGCTGCTGCCTTCCTGCAGGTCGTTGTCGCCGGCATATATGACGATGGCGCGAGCGTGGTACGGCGCCACGATGCGATCGGCGAAGAAGGTCGAGTCGCTGATCACGGAGCCGCCGAAGCCGCGGTTGATGACGTTCACTTCCGGGAAATCCGCCGCCAGCGATTTCCAGTGCTCGATCGACGAGCTGCCGATGAACAGGATCGAACCCGGTGCCGATGCATGTGCCCGATCGGCTGCCTCGAACGCGGCGATCGCCGGGTTCCACTGCGCATGATCGTTCTCGCGGGCATGGGCCAGCAGCGGCAGCAACGCGAACAGCAGGATGATCAGTCGTTTCATCGTTCCACCTCGGCTCTGGGGCAAGCCCCGAGATTAGCGCGGACGAGAGAGCTCGGACACCTTGAGTACCATCGCGATGTGTTGTCCGTTCCAGCGATAGATCATGTGCTCGGACTGCACGCACGGCGCCACCAGGTCCGGATAGAAGACGGCCACGCATTCGCCCGCATGGCGGGCGCTGTTGTAGACGATGCCGTTGGAACCCGCCTTGCGCAGCTGTTGCGCCAACGCCACGCTGGCGACGTAGCTGTGCGGATCCTGCGCTTCGGGCCAGCCATCACGCACGTCGTGCAGCTTGCCGGCGATGCTGGTGCGGTAACAGCGCATCTCGATGTCGCAGGCTGGCTCGGCGGTGGCGGCAAGGAACTGCTCGCGGTGATACACGGTTTCCTCCACTGCGGTGGCGACGCTGTGCGCGGCGTAGAACACGCCCCAGCTGCCATCGGAGAAGCGACTGCCTTCCGGATTGAGATGGGTAAATGCGGCCATCACCGGGGTGGAGCCCGGCCCGCTGATGCGGCGCTCCTTCGGCACCAGCTTCAGTGCGCCAGCCTCCTCGCGCAGACGCGGATTGGTCATGGCCTCGATCGCGAATACGGCGTCCAGATCGGCCGGATCGGCAATGCGATCGTATACACCCACCGGCGGGAAGCGGCTGGGCACGATGCGATACGCCTGACTCCAGCGGATGCGCTTGACGGGAGGCAGATCGGTCGACATCGGATCTCCATTGGACTGAACCCTTGCATCAAAAAGCCCGGGCCTGGAACAGCAACAAGAGCATCGAAACTTTCAACGACGTCACTCCGGCGAAGGCCGGAATCGCTTCATGCAGATGAGCTGTCTGTTCTTCGCAAGATTGATGAATCGATGAACCGCATGATCGTCGTAAAGCGATTCCGGCCTTCGCCGGAATGACGGTCGGGAAGGTCGTTTCTGCAGCGCACGTCCATCAGCATCGCAAGAGCCCGTCTCGTCGGCCGCGACCGCCTGCAAAGTCCTGCTCAACCGCGCTGCGCATCCAGGTACTGGCGCACCACGTACAGGTCGGCGACGTTGCCCGACAGCATGCGTTCCAGTGCGGAGTGGCCGCCGAACAATAGCGCCTGGTTCGGCTTGTGCAGCCATGCGTCGGCCTGCGCCGGATCGGGGAACAGGATCTGCAGCGCCTTCCAGATGCCGAGCAGGTAGCTGATCCGCTCGATCGTGTCGCGGCCGAGACTGCCCTCCTGCTGACGCTTCCACTTGTAGAACGTGGATTCGGGCGGATCGCCGAGCAGCTTGCGCTGGTCAGCGATGCGCAGCTTCCACTGCTCGGCGAGGCGGAAGAAGCTGCGCAGGGCCGGGGCGGCCAGCGTATCGATGGGCTCCGCGTAGCGAGGCGAGATTTCGGCGACGCGAGTCGGATGAGCGGTCATGGCGATACTCTCTCCGTGAAGTACGACGACATATTACTTCATATCAAGATCTTGCGCCAGAAACCGTCGTACGGCCTCAGTGCGCGGCAGCGTCCTTCGCCTTCGCACACTCGCAACCGTAGTCCGGCTCCGGGCCACCCTCGGCGATGAAGCGGTCGATGCGCTGCTCCAGCACAGGCAGCGGCACCGAGCCGGTCGAGAGTACGGTGTCGTGGAAGTGGCGGAGGTCGAACTTCGCGCCCAGTGCCTTCTCCGCCTTGGCACGCAACTCGAGGATCTTCAGGTAGCCGAGTTCATACGACAGTGCCTGTCCCGGCCAGCTGATGTAGCGATCCACCTCGTTGGCAATCTCGCGCGAGGACAATGCGGTGTTCACGGTCAGGTAGTCGATGGCCTGCTGGCGCGTCCAGCCGAGGTGGTGGATGCCGGTGTCGACCACCAGCCGGCAGGCGCGCCACATCTGGTAGGTGAGGAAGCCGAATTTCTGATACGGCGTCTGGTAGATGCCCATCTCGTTGCCGAGGTATTCCGAGTACAGGCCCCAACCTTCGCCGTAGGCGGAGATGTAGCCATTGCGGCGGAACGCCGGCTGGCTGTGGCCCTCCTCGGCCAGCTCCAGCTGCAGGGCGTGACCGGGATAGGACTCGTGCAGGGTCAGCGCAGGCATGTTGTACAGCGGTCGCGACGGCAGATCGTAGGTGTTGACCAGATAGACGTCCGGACCGCCGCGGCCGGAGGTGTAATACGGCGCGATCCCCGCCGGCACCGGCTCGATGGTGAAACGCTCGCGCGGCAGATGGCCGAAGAATTTGGACATCTGGCCGTCCACTTCCTTGGCCACCCAGGCACTGCGCATCAGCAGCTCGTCCGGTGTCTTCGCGTAGAACTGCGGGTCGCTGCGCAGGAACTGCAGGAAGTCGGCAAAGCTGCCCTTGAAGCCGGTCTGCTGCATCACGTCGAGCATCTGCGCGTGGATCTTCGCCACCTGATCCAGCCCGATCTGGTGGATCGCATCGGGGCTCAGGTCCAGCGTGGTGTATTCGTGGATCTGCTGGCGATAGAACGCCTTGCCGTCCGGCATCGCCTCGGCGGCCAGGGTGGTGCGCGCCTTCGGCACGTACTCGTCGTGGAAGAAGGCCAGCAGCTTCGCGTAGGCGGGAATCACCTCATCGCGGATGCGTTGCAAAGCCTGCCCCTGCAGCGCCTGCGCCTGGTCGGCCGGAATCGTTGCCGGCAACTGCTTGAACGGTGCGTAGAAGCTGCTCTGGGTCGGGTCCTTCAGGTCGGCCACGGCGGCAATCGACACGTCGCGCCCCTTCAACACCTCGCGCGGCACGCTGAAACCGCGCTTGAGGCCGGCGCGCATGTTCGCGATCTGCTGGTCGAAATACGCGGGGATCTGGTCGAGTCGGTCGAGATACTTGCGGTAGTCGTCGACCGTGCGCAGCTTGTCGCTGCCAAGGTCGTAGTCGATGTCGGACCAGAATGCCGAGTCGCTGTTGAACGGCATCTGCCAGTTCATGAATTTCTGGTCGGCGACGAAGTTGCCGATCTGCTCCCGATAGACCGCGTAGTTGACCTGGTCCTCCGGCGACAACTGCGCCACATCGATGCCGTCGAGCTGCTTGAGCACGTGCTGCCAGTAATCCAGCCGTTGCTGCTGGCTGGTCGCGTCGACGTCATCGAGCCGACCATTGTTGGGCTGCGACTCGCCCGACGCGCTGACGCCGGCGTGGCCGGTGCGCCAGGCCCACTCGGTGCCGTAGATCTGCCTGAAATGCGCATCGGTGTCCTGCGCCGCCCATGCCGGCGCCGCCAGCGCCAGACCCAGTACCAGCCATTGCATGCCCGTGATGATCTTCACTGCAGAGATTTCCCCATCGGTTGCGGCGCGGGTGCAGCCGCCCTGGCGGCATCTTCCACGCTCCAGTAATTGAGCGCCTGTGGCAAAAGCTGGGGGAGTGCCGCACGCAGCAGCAGTTCGCGCACGGCATCCTTCAGGCGTGCCACCCGCAGCATGATGTCACGCGTGCCGAGCCAGGTCGCGAAATCGGCCAGCGCCTCCAGCGCGGTACCGTCCAGATCCGGCGACTCCTCCAGGCTGAGTACCACCACCCGGCTGCCGGGACTGCTTTCGACCTGCTGCCGTGCCAACGCCAGGATCGATTCCGCATTGGCGAAGAACAGCGGTTCCTCCGGCCGCAGGATCAGCACACCCGCCGGTGCCACGGCCTGTGGGTGCCGTTCGATGCTGACGAAGTCGTGGCTGCCGTCGAGCCGGCCAAGCACGCTCATGCGCGGCGTGGCGAGCTGGCGCAGCAGCATCACCAGACTGAACGCGATCGCCGCCAGCAGACCGTTGAGGATGCCCAGCGCCAGCACCGCCAGTACGGCGGCCAGTGCCACCAGCCGGTCGCGCTTCCATTGCAGGTAGGGTTTGAACACCGACAGCCGCCACGACTTGCTTACCGCGTGGATCACGATCGCCGCCAGCACCGGCTCGGGAATGCGCTCGATCCAGTGCAGCAACAGCAGCACCATCAGCAGGATGGTCGCTGCGGCAACCAGCCCGGCCAGCCGCGAACGCGCTCCGGCAGCCTCGTTCGCCGAGGTACCGGAGTAACCTGCGCCGAGCGGCATGCCGTGCAGCAGTCCCGACAACGCGTTCGCCACGCCGATCACCAGCAGGTCGCGGTTCGGGTTGACCGGATCGCCGTGCTTCAGGGCAAACGCGCGGATCGCCCCGTACGATTCCGCATACAGCACCAGCAGCAGGGCCGCGGCCAGCTCGATGCTGGGCAGCCACTGGCTGCTCGACGGCCATGCCGGTAGCGCCCAGTCCGGGGCGAGATTGATCGCACCGGTCAGCGCCACCCCGTGCCGTGCCAGCCAGCCGGACGCAGCCACACCCAGCACGATCACCAGCAGGCTGCCGGGCAATCGCCGCACCCGTTCGCACAGGAACAGCAACAGCAAGGCAATGACACCGGCGCCCATCGTGGCCGGCTGGATCTGGCCGATGGATTTGAACAGCGCCACCAGCAACAGCGGCACGAAGTCGCCGTGCAGACCTGGCAGACCAAACAGGTTCGGCAACTGCTTCAGCGCGATCACGCAGGCCAGGCCGAAGGTGAAACCGCGCAGCACCGGCCGTGCAATCAGATGCGAGAGTCCACCAAGACGCGCCGCACCGGCGACCAGGAAGCAGCCACCCGTAAGCAGCACCAGGGTCGCCGCCACCGCGGCGCGCGACACTGCCTCCGGCCCGGCCAGCGCCAGCGTGCCGGCGGCCAGCACCGCCGCCGAGGACGAGGTGGCCGAGACGATCGCGTAACGACTGCGGCCGAGCAGGCCATAGCAAACCAGGCCGATGAGCAACGCGATCACGCCCGCCTGTGGCGGCAATCCGGCAATGCCCGAATACGCCACCGCCTCGGGCAGCAGCAGGCCTGCGATCGACAGCCCGGCCAGCACATCGACGCCAGGCGTGAAGCCCGGGGCGACCGCGGGTGCCGCGCCCGCGCTCATTCGATCGTCCCGCTCCAGCCAGGCAGGTACGCCGTGTCGTGGCTGTGAGCAAGCAGCAGCGCCTGCTGCATCACCTTCGCGCTGATCTTGCCGCCTGGAAGTTTCAGATGGCGGCGATAGAAGTCCGCCCACAGGAATTCCGCGTACGGCACGGCGTCCTTGGCACAGCCGCCGGCCATGCGTACCCGCGCGGCGAGCGTGCGGTAGGGATCATCGGCCATGCCGGTGAGACTGGCCGGGATCGTGGTGTAGTCGGTGCGGGTGCCGTGCTGGTCGTACGGATGTGCCCAGCGGTTGAACTCCATCGTGCGCCAGAACACCGCCGGCTCCAGCCAGGAGAAATCGCGCTGGATCATCACCGGCACGCTCTTCACGCGCTCTTCCAGCAAGGCCAGGCCAAGGTGATGGTGGTCGACGATATAGACCTGATGCTTCGGCCCCAGCACGCCGGGAAACCAGTGCGATTCGAGCAGTTCCTTGCGCTTCTTCTTGCCGAGCTCCTTCCACTCCGTGCGCTTGGCCGCGACCTCGGCCTTGCCCACGGTCAGCTGGGTCGGCCGCAGCTTGGCCGGAGCGATCGACAACAACGGATGATGCAGACCTGACGACATGGCTCGACTCCCTCGGACAGACGCAGTGTTGCCGAGCGTACCCGAGCCGGCACGATGATGGCGTCATGTGTCACGCGAAATTTCCTGCGATAGCAGGACTATTCCATGCCGACGTAGTGACCGCCCACCGATTGCAGATAGGCATCCAGATTGCGGTCCGGATGCTCGTCGAAGCATTCGCCGGATGCCGTGCAAAGGACAATGCGGTCGGGGCGGAAATTGCGGAAACCCTCGCGCAACCGGCACCACGTGCCCAGCGTCCACTTGCCGCCCCAGAACGCCAGGCACAACGGTTCGACCTCGCGCGTGCTGGTGCTGCCGGCCTCGTCGCTGTATTCGATCTGCAGCACGTGGCGCGCCTCGATCGCCGCGTGCAGCTGGTCGATCCGCGCGGCGAAATCGGCCTTGCCCTGGTTGCGCCAGATCGGCGCATAGATGCGCGTTCGCGCCGAGCGCTCACGCAGTTCGGGCGGCAGCACCGCCTCGATCTTCAGCAATGCGGACTGCGCGCTTTCAGCCAGATGGGTGCCTGCGAACGCGCGTACAAAACGCGAACCGACCACCAGCGCTTCAAGCTCGTTGGCGGTGAACATCAGCGGCGGGATGTCCGAACCCTTGCGCAGCACGTAGCCGACGCCGGCTTCGCCTTCGATCGGCACGCCGGACAATTGCAGGTCGGCCACGTCGCGGTACACCGTGCGCAACGAAACACCCAGCGTCTGCGCCAGCGAGCGTGCCTGCAGCGCAGTCCGGCGACCACGCAAGGCATGGATGATGAGGAACAATCGATCGGCACGACGCATCCGTACATCATCGCCGAGACGGACGATGCCGAACAGCGCCGAACGTCACGCCTGTTGCGGTTCATGGCATCAAACCTTTTACATCGAACCCATCGAAATCAGGCCGTCTGCGCGGCTGCCAGCTCGGCATCCTTCGCCGCGGCGCGCTGCATCGCAGGTCGCGCCAGTACGCGATCGACATACGCGCGGATCACCGGCAGTTCCGGCACCAGCTTGAACATCGTGGTCCAGTTCAAGGCGGTGCCCCACAGCACGTCGGCCGCGCTGAAAGTGTCGCCGAGCAGGTACGGCCCGTTTTCGAGCTGGTCGGTGAGCGTCTTCAGCATGGTGTCGAAGTCGCCGTACGGGCAGGTCGACGGTGCCGCCGGCTCGCGCTGCATCGACTTGTCGACCAGTGCCGGTTCGAAGCACGAACCGTAGAACACCAGCCAGCGCAGGTACGGACCACGCAGCGGATCGCCGATGGGCGGGGCCAGTCCCGCTTCGGGGTAGAGGTCGGCCAGATACATGAACACCGCCGGCTGTTCGGTGATCAGTGCATCGCCATGACGGATCGCCGGCACCTTGCCCATCGGATTGACCGCCAGATATTCCGTCTGGCGCTGCTCGCCCTTCTTGAAGTTCAGCACGTGCATGTCGAACGGTATGCCGAGTTCCTCCAGCAGCGCCCGGGCGCCACCGGAACGGCTGTTCGGGGCATGGAAGAACGTGACTTTCGGATTCATGGCGATTTCTCGCTATGGCGACCAGGGCTATGACGATCAAAGATGCCGTGTCTCGGCAGGCGGCGATTGCCAGTTGTTGGCACGACCATCAGAGTAGTGCAGCGGTGCATCGATCAGCTCCTGCGGCTCGACATCGTCGAGGCAGGCCAGGTTGATGCTGTAGAAGTCCCCGCCGAGCACATCAAGATGACCGCGACCGAACGGACGCACGCCGCAATGGCGACAGAACAGGTGATGCATGCTGTTCGAACCGAACTGGTAGTCGGACAGCACATCCTCTCCCGACAGCAGGCGAAACGCCTCCGGTTTCACGATCACGCCCCACGACCGTGTCTTGCTGCAGATCGAGCAATTGCAGCGACCGGTGCCGGCGGCGAGGTCGATCGTCGCTTCGAGACGCACCGCACCGCAATGGCAGCTGCCGTGATAGGTCTTGTTCATGACTTGCTCCGCTTGAAGAAGTTGCCGTGATGCAGGCCTGTCAGCGCGGCCAGCAGCATGCGCCGGCGAGGTTGGCCAGCTGGCGACGATTCCTGCCGCTCGTTCGAAGCATCTGTAGCCGGCCAGCGGTACTGTCCATCCATCAGCAGGCCGCGCAGACAAAGCGGCCGATAGGCCATCAGGGTGCGTTGCAGAATCGGATTCATGCAGGTGTCCTCATGCCGCAGCCAGGGTTTCGCCCACGCACCACGGCGGCAGCTGGGCGTGCTTGAACAGTCGATACCAGTGCTCGCGGTCGCTGGGGCTGTAGAGATCCAGCGTGTGGATCACCTCGCGGGCGAACTCCACGCTGCCGAGGTGGCTGGCGGTGATCGTGCCGCCGTCGCTGACCGCCAGCACCCCGCTGTCGTACTGCCCGGCACCGGCATAGCCGGGCACCTGGCTGACAATCTGACCAGGCCAGTTTCCCGTGTGTCGGCAAGCGTCGAGCAGGCCGGCGCGGGCCAGCGCCAGCACACCGCTGTCGAGGGCAGCCACCGGCGCACCGCCTGCATGCAACTTGCGGATGGCGGCCACGGCCGGCTCGCCTTCGCCGCGTTGCCACAGGTGACCGCCGGGCACGATCAGCAGCGCCGCACACCGGGAATCGAGCTGGGCCAGCGACAGTTCCGGCTGCACGATGAGGCCGCCCATCGAAACCACCGGCGCCCGCGAGAAGCCCACCGTTCGCACCTGCCAATCACCCGGGCGGCGGATTTCGCACAGGGCCAGTGCGGCCTGCCAGTCGGCAAAGCCGTCAAATACCAGGTAATAGACCGTATCGCGCATGTCGTGTCCCTCCGCTGTGGACGTACAGCATGCGCAGCCCCTGCTGCCAACGTAGTGTCAGCAATGGGTCTGTGCTCGTCATTCCGGCGCAGGCAGGAATGACGGCTTTTACTGGTGTCATGGCTTTTACGAATGCCATGACTTTTGCTGGCGCCGTTCAGCGAGAGCCGGGACAATAGGCGTTCCTTCTGCCACGGACCCGACATGAAGCCCATCTCGCTGATCCAGTTCCTGATCGAGGAACGCCGCGCCGGCCACATCAATGCCGAACTCTCGTTGCTGATCGAGGTGGTCGCACGCGCCTGCAAGCGCATCGCGGTGGCCACCAACAAAGGGGCGCTCGGCGGCGTGCTGGGCATGGCCGGCAGCGACGATGCGCTGAGCATGAACATCCAGGGCGAGGCGCAGAAGAAGCTGGACGTGATCTCCAACGAGATCCTGCTGGAAGCGAACGCCTGGGGCGGCCACCTCGCTGCCTGCGCCTCGGAGGAGATGGAAGACCCGCAGCAGATCCCGGACGGCTATCCGAAGGGCAACCACCTGCTGTTGTTCGATCCGCTGGATGGTTCGTCGAACATCGACGTGAACATCTCGGTGGGCACGATCTTCTCGGTGCTGCGCTGCCCGGATGATGTCACCGAGCCGAAGGCCGAACACTTCATGCAGCCGGGCACCACCCAGCTCGCCGCCGGCTACGTGGTGTACGGGCCGGCCACCGTGCTGGTGCTGACCTTCGGCCACGGCACCCACGAGTTCACCCTGGACCGCGAGGTCGGCAGCTTCACGCTGAGCCGGCGCGGTATCAAGATCCCGGAAGAGACCGCCGAGTTCGCCATCAACATGTCGAACCAGCGCCACTGGCAGGCGCCGATGCAGCGTTATATCGGCGAGCTGCTGGCCGGCAAGGAAGGCCCGCGCGGCAAGGATTTCAACATGCGCTGGGTCGCCTCGATGGTGGCCGACGTACACCGCATCGTGACCCGCGGCGGCGTGTTCTATTACCCGCTGGACGCGAAGATCCTCAAGCAGGGCGGCAAGCTGCGCCTGATGTACGAGGCGAACCCGATGGCCTTCATCATCGAGCAGGCCGGCGGCGCGGCGACCACCGGGCGCGAACGCATCATGGAACTGCAGCCGACCGGGCTGCACCAGCGCGTGCCGGTGTTCCTCGGCTCGAAGAAGGAAGTCGAGGTGGCCACGCATTACCACCTCGAAGCCGACGGCGCGCAGGGCTGATACGGCAGTGCCCTCTTCCCTTGGAGAGGGCGCAAGCGCATGGCCCGTTTCATGCCCTGGTCACGCCATGACCAGGGCATAGACTCACCTCCATATCTACCCTCTAAGCGCGA
The DNA here is from genome assembly GCF_054782855.1 of Rhodanobacter koreensis. NCBI lineage: Bacteria > Pseudomonadati > Pseudomonadota > Gammaproteobacteria > Lysobacterales > Rhodanobacteraceae > Rhodanobacter > Rhodanobacter koreensis. Next base: position 1,178,201 of record NZ_BAAGRR010000001.1, read on the forward strand.
CACCGCCGATGTCATTTCGCCGCTACCTGCTGCCGCTGCTCGCCACGCTCGCGCTGAGTGCCTGCTTCAGCGGTAGCAAACCCACGCCGGCACCGCCGGTCATCGTGCCACCGCTGGCTCCCGTGAAGCTGAAGATCGGCCTCGCGCTCGGCGGTGGTGCCGCCAAGGGCTTCGCGCACATCGGCGTGATCAAGATGCTGGAAGCCAGCGGCATCCATCCGGACGTGGTGGCCGGCACCAGTGCGGGCAGTGTGGTCGGTGCGCTGTACGCCAGCGGCATGGATGCGTTCACCCTGCAGGAAACCGCGTTCGGCCTGGATGAAACGAAGATCCGCGACGTGCGGTTGTTCTCCGGCGGCCTGGTACAGGGGCAGGCGCTGCAGGATTACGTCAACCAGCTGGTGCATCGGCAGCCGATCGAGCAGTTGAAGATCCGGTTCGCCGCGGTTGCCACCCAGCTGGAGACCGGCCAGCGCACCGTGTTCGTGCGCGGCAACACCGGCCAGGCCGTGCGTGCCTCGTCCAGCATTCCCGGCGTGTTCGAGCCGGCCGAGATCAACGGCAAACACTATGTCGACGGCGGCGTGGTCAGCCCGGTGCCGGTCGACGCGGCGCGTCAGCTCGGCGCCGACTTCGTCATCGCCGTGGACATCTCGACCAAGCCCAATGGCAGCAATCCGCAGGGCATGGTCAACATCGTCGGGCAGACCATCGCGATCATGGGCCAGCAGCTTGGCGCGCAGGAAATGGCGCGCGCCGACGTGGTGATCCGGCCCAATATCAGCGGCATCGGCCCAACCGATTTCGAGCAGAAGAACCAGGCCATCCTCGAAGGCGAGAAGGCGGCGCTGGCGGCGATTCCGGGTATCCGCGCCAAGCTCGCCGCGATGACCGCGGCACGCGAGGCAGCCGTCGCGCCGGCAGCACCGCCTCACTGATCATGCCCGCCCGGCCATGCCGTCCTGCACTTGGCGTATGTGAGATCGGGTTGTAGCGTGATGATTTTCCCGCGCCGGAACACCTCATGCTGAAACGTCCGTCCCTGCCAGTCCCGCTGCTGTTGCTCGCCATGGTGCTGACACCTGCGGTGTTCGCCGAGCCGGCCCATGTCGACCCACGCATCGAGCAACTGCTGACCCAGTTGACCAAGGTGCAGCCGATCGAAGCAGTGGCGATCTCGCCGGATGGCAAACAACTGGCCTGGGTGATCGAGCGCGAGGGCAAGTCGACGATCGAGGTGGCTGCGGCCGATGGCAGCCACGTGCATGCGGTGAGTGCGGCGGCGAAGCCCGGCAGCTGCGCCGAATCCGGCATCGCATGGGCGCCCGATTCGCACCATCTCGCGTTCGTGTCCAACTGCAGCATCGACCTGACCAGCACCAAGGTGATGCAGAACGACATCTATCTGGCGGACATCACCGGCAACGACGCACCCGCACGACTGGCCCGGCTGCAGGGTTACGCACGCGCGCTGCAATGGACCGCCGACGGCAAATCGCTCGGCTTCCTGTATGTCCCCGGCGCCACCCGCCACGCCAGCGCGCTGGCGCCAGCCAAACCTGCGGCGGGTGAAGTGGGTGTGACCGGTGTGGAAGTGCAGCACGTCGCCAGCATCGACATCGCCGGTGGCACGCTGCATGAGCTCACCCCGGCCGGCATGTATGCGTACGAATTCGACTGGTCGCCGGACGGTTCACGGATCGCCTATACCGCCGCCCCACCACCCGGCGACAACAACTGGTGGATCGCCAAACTCTACGTGCAGCCGGCGCAAGCCGATGCCGCCCCGACCGTGCTGGTCGACCCCGCGAATGCCCGCAGCGGATCGCTGCATGGCCTGCAGATCGCGCTGCCCCGCTGGTCGCCGGACGGCTCGCGGATCGCCTTCATCGGCGGCCTGATGAGCGACCAGGGCGCCACCGGCGGCGACATCTATGCGGTGCCGAGCGCGGGCGGCACGCTCGGCAATCTCACGCCCGGCATCCACGTCACGCCGTCGTGGCTCAGCTGGAGCAGCCCACAATCGCTGCGGGTGAACCAGATCAGCAACGGCCAGGTGCAGCTGGCCGACTATGCCGTGCACGGCGACCGTGCGACCCAGCAGAAAGTGTGGTTCACACTGCCGGCCAACGTCGGCGACGGCACCGCGGCGCTGGCAATGTCGTTGTCACGCGACCAGCAGCGGATCGCCTTCATCCAGAGTTCCTATACCGCTGCGCCGGAGGTGCATGCCGGCGCACTCGGCAGCACGCCACCGCCAGCGGTCACCTCGATCAATGCCGCACTGAAACCGGCCTGGGGCAAGTCCGAATCGGTGGAATGGAACAACGAAGGTTTCCATGTGCAGGGCTGGCTGCTGTATCCGGCCGACTACGATCCGAAGAAGACCTATCCGATGATCGTGGTCGTGCACGGCGGCCCGTCCAGCGCGGTGATACCGAGCTGGCCGGGCGTGGGCTACGGCGGCGCACCGCTTTCCGCACTGGGCTATTTCGTGCTGATGACGAACCCGCGCGGCAGCTACGGTCAGGGTGAGAAATTCGTGCAGGCGAACCGCAAGGACTTCGGCTACGGCGACCTGCGCGACACCCTCGCCGGCATCGACGCCGTGGAGAAAAAATTCCCGGTCGATGACAAGCGCCTCGGCCTCACCGGCTGGAGTTACGGCGGTTTCATGAGCATGTTCGCGCCGACCCAGACCCAGCGCTTCCGCGCCGTGGTGGCCGGTGCCGGCATCTCCAACTGGCAGAGCTACTACGGCGAGAACCTGATCGACCAATGGATGCCGCCGTTCTTCGGCGCCTCCGTGTACGACGATCCGGCGGTGTACGCGAAGAGCTCGGCGATCAACTTCATCAAGCAGGTAAAGACGCCAATGCTGATCGTGGTCGGCGATCGCGATGCCGAATGCCCGGCACCGCAATCGTTCGAGATGTGGCATGCGCTGCGCGCGCAGGGCGTGCCGACCTCGCTGGTCGTCTATCCGAACGAAGGGCACCACTTCGTCGATCCCGCCCATCAGCGCGACGTGCTGCAGCGGGCGCTGGGCTGGTTCGAGAAATATCTGCCGGCGACGAAGTGAGCCAAGCGTGGCACCACCGGAGCTGACCGCCGCCATAGGCGTCAGACATCGTTGGTGCCACGTTCACTCGATCATGTTCGCAATGCCCCCTTCGCGCTCAGAACAACTCACCTTGCGGTGAGGGCTTTCGCGGCGGCACGAAGCGCGAGGTATCGAGCTGCAATTCGCGCGCCCGACCGAAGCCGTGCTTGCGGCAAGCAATCTCGAAACGGCGGCGCAGCAGATCGGCGAACACGCCCTGGCCGCGCATGCGGGTGGCGAAGTTGCTGTCGTAGTCGCGACCGCCGTTCATCTGCTGCACCAGGCTCATCACGTGTTCGGCACGCTGCGGTGCGTGCAGGGCGAGCCACTCGCGAAATAACTGCTTCAGTTCGTACGGCAGGCGCAGGGTGGTGTAGCCGGCGCAGCGCGCGCCGGCCTCGGCGGCCTGGCCCATCACTGCCTCCATGTACTTGTCGTTGAGTGCCGGAATGATCGGCGCCACCGGCACGCCGACCGGCACGCCGGCCTCGGCCAAGGTGCGGATCGCCTTGATCCGCCGATGCGGCGCGCTGGCGCGTGGTTCGAGTTTCGCGGCCAGGTGGTTGTCCAGCGAATTGACCGAGACGAATACCTGCACCAGCCGTTCGCGCGCCATCGGTACCAGGATGTCGAGATCGCGCTCCACCAGCGCGTTCTTGGTAACGATGGTGCATGGGTGATGGCATTCGGATAGCAGCTCCAGCGCGGCGCGGGTCAGCCGCCAGCGCTTCTCGATCGGCTGGTACGGATCGGTATTGCTGCCGATATTGATCGGGCTGATCACGTAGCCGGGCTTGGCCAGCTCGGCACGCAGCACTTCGGCAAAATTGCCCTTCGCGCGCAGCTTGGTCTCGAAATCCAGCCCCGGCGAAAGATTGAGATAGCTGTGCGAGGGTCGCGCGAAACAGTAGATGCAGCCGTGTTCGCAACCGCGATACGGATTGATCGCCTGGCTGAAAGCGATATCCGGCGAATCGTTGCGGCTGATCACGCTGCGCGCGTGTTCTTCCGTGACTTCGGTGCGCGGACGCGGCGCATCCTCGTCCAGCAGTTCACGCGACCAGCCGTCGGCCTCGGCCTGGTGGCGGATATGCTCGAAACGGCCCTCGGGATTGGAGGCGGCGCCACGGCCCTTGATCATCCGGCTCGACTGAGCCTGATCGTGCGGGGTTGGCGGTGGCAGCGAATCGTCCATCGGCACAGTTTTCCGCGCTGATGTCTCAGCCGCCGCGACATCTTTCGTCCGTGTGATGCAGCGCCTGCCGGGCTCGCTTCGGCAGCGTTATCATGCGCCGGTCCGGCCGCGGCAGGCGGCATGTTCCATGTGTCAGGGGCCCATCATGCGCTGGCTGTTGTTCGTCCTCACCCTGTTCGCCTTCGTGCTGTGCTTCACCCGCCACAGTGCCGGTGCCTGGGGCTTCTGGCTGCTGGTGGGCCTCGCTGGCATCATCGCCACCACGCTGGCGTTCGCGCAGTCGCGCATCGCCGGCAGTTCGCGCGGCGACAGCCTGTCCGAGTACGACCTGATGCGACTGCGCGAAGGCAAGAACCCGCTCGGTCACGATGGCGATCGCTCTGCGCAGTAAGGCCGCTGCTTTCAGCGCGACACGCCGGCCAGCTCGGCAGTCATCGCCTCGCGCATCAGGAATTTCTGCACCTTGCCGGTCACCGTCATCGGGAACGCGTCGACGAAGCGCACGTAGTGCGGCACCTTGTAATAGGCCAGGTGATGACGGCAGTAATCCTGGATCTCGGCCTCGCTGGCCGCGCAACCTTCGCGCAGGCGTATCCATGCACAGGCCTGCTCGCCGAACCTCGCATCGGGCACGCCGAACACCTGCACGTCCTGAACCTTCGGATGGGTGTAGAGGAATTCCTCGATCTCGCGCGGATACACGTTCTCGCCACCGCGGATGATCATGTCCTTGAGCCGGCCGACGATGCTGCAATAGCCGTCCGCGTCAAGCACCGCCAGATCGCCGGTGTGCATCCAGCCGGCCCGGTCGATCACCTCCTGCGTACGCACCGGGTCGTCCCAGTAGCCGAGCATCACCGAATAGCCGCGCGTGCACAGTTCGCCCGTCCCGCCACGCGGCACCACGCGACCCTGCTCGTCGACCAGCTTCACTTCCAGATGCGGATGGACGCGCCCGACGCTGTCGACGCGGCGCTCCAGGGGGTCGTCGGGCACGGTCTGGAAACTCACCGGGCTGGTCTCGGTCATGCCGTAGGCGATGGTGATATCGGCCAGGTGCATGTCGACGACCACGCGGCGCATCACCTCGGTCGGACAGGGCGAGCCGGCCATGATGCCGGTGCGCAGGCTGCCCAGGTCGAACTCGGCGAAGCGCGGATGCTCGAGCTCGGCGATGAACATCGTCGGCACGCCATGCAGCCCGGTGCAGCGTTCCGCCATCACCGTTTCCAGCGTCGCCAGCGCGTCGAAACCCTCGCCGGGAATCACCATGCAGGCGCCATGGGTCACGCAGGCGAGGTTGCCCAGCACCATGCCGAAGCAGTGATAGAACGGCACCGGGATGCACAGCCGGTCCTGCTCGGTGAGGCGCATCGCCTCGCCGATGAACCAGCCGTTGTTGATGATGTTGTGATGGGTCAGCGTGGCGCCCTTCGGCGCGCCGGTGGTGCCGGAGGTGAACTGGATATTCACCGGATCGTCGAAGCCCAGTTCCGGCTCCAGCGCATGCAACTGCGCCAGCGCCGCGGCGTCACCGAGCACTGCCAGCTGCTGCCAGCTGCGCGTGCCCGCAGCCGCTTCGTCGTCGAGCAGGATCACCTCGCGCAGCGCCGGCAGTCGTGTCGCATTCAACTGGCCGGGGATGCTGACGGCCAGTTCCGGCACCAGCTCGCCCAGCATGTCCAGGTAGCGCGAGGTCTTGAAGCGGCGCGGCAACACCAGTGCACGGCATGCGATCTTGTTGAGCGCGTATTCCAGCTCGTGCGCGCGATAGGCCGGATTGATGTTGACCAGGATCAGCCCGGCCTTCGGTGCAGCGAACTGCAGCACCACCCACTCGGCCCGGTTCGGCGACCAGATGCCGACGCGGTCACCACGCTGCAGTCCCAGCGCCAGCAGGGCAGCCGCCACACGCTCCACCTCGGCGTGGAATTCGCGATAGCTCATCCGCACGTGCTGCGCGCGCACCACCAGCGCCGGTCGCTCGGGGTGGGCGGCGGCGATGCGGTCGACCAGTGCGCCCAGCGTGTCGCCCAGCAGCGGCTGGGAACTTCCGCCATGGACATAGCTTGGTGCGGCACTCATCGGTGGTCCCCCGAGGTCGTCGTGCGAATCCGGTAACCAGCATAGCGCCAGCGTTGGCGCGCGGATCGCGGCATCTCGTGTACCGCGATGAGCCGGCAGATCACCATTCGATCACGATCACTGCACAGCGGAACACGGACGCTTGTGCTGACGCGGTGCCGTCCGGCACCACCTGTGCAAACCTGGGAGTTCATGATGACTTTATCCGGCCTGATCGTCTTTCTGCTCATCGGCGCGATTGCTGGCTGGCTCGCCGGCCTGATCGTTCGCGGCTTCGGCTTCGGCCTGCTCGGCAATATCGTGGTCGGCATCATCGGCGCCTTCCTCGCCGGCTGGCTGCTGCCGATGCTGGGCATCGGTTTCAGTCTCGGCAGCCCGATCGTCACCAGCATCGTCTACGCGATGATCGGTGCCATCGTGCTGCTGGTGATCATCGGCCTGATCAAGCGCGCCTGAGCCTGAGCGTTCCCGTCCGATCCGGGCCACCGCTGGCCATGCCGCGGTGGCCCTCGCACAGGCGGCGCGCTACTCTCGCACGCCTATGAGCGAACTCAACCAGCGCGATTTCACCCTCGATCCCGAAGACAACGGCCGCCTCGCCAACCTGTGCGGACCGTTCGACGAGCACCTGCGCCAGATCGAACTGCGTCTCGGCGTGGAGGTCAACCACCGCGGCAGCATCTTCCAGGTGATCGGCGAGGACGCTCCCACCAGGGCGGCGGAGAAAGTGTTGCGCGCCCTGTACGTCGTCACCGAGAACGAGGCGCTGACCGGGGCGAAGATCAACCTGCACCTGGCCGAATCAGGCATCGATGCGATCACCGCCGATGCGGCCGAGGGCGCGCAGGAGGTGGCGATCAAGGTCAAGCGCGGCGTGATCAAGGGCCGCGGCCCGAACCAGGCGCGCTACCTGCACGCGATCGCCAGCCACGACATCAATTTCGGCGTGGGCCCGGCCGGTACCGGCAAGACCTACCTGGCGGTGGCCAGCGCGGTCGAGGCGCTGGAGGCCAACCGCGTGCAGCGCCTGCTGCTGGTGCGCCCGGCGGTGGAGGCCGGCGAGAAGCTCGGCTTCCTGCCCGGCGACCTGTCGCAGAAAGTCGACCCGTACCTGCGCCCGCTGTACGACGCGCTGTACGAGATGCTCGGCTTCGAGAAGGTGGCCAAGCTGATCGAGCGCAACGTGATCGAGATCGCACCGCTCGCGTATATGCGCGGCCGCACGCTGAACGATTCCTATGTGATCCTCGACGAGGCGCAGAACACCACCGTCGAGCAGATGAAGATGTTCCTCACCCGGATTGGTTTCGGCACGGTGGCGGTGATCACCGGCGACGTGACCCAGGTCGACCTGCCACGCAGCACCCGTTCCGGCCTGCGTCAGGCGATCGAAGTGCTGCGCGGAGTCAACGGCATCAGCTTCACCTTCTTCACCTCGCGCGACGTGGTGCGCCATCCGCTGGTGGCGAAGATCGTGCGTGCGTACGAAGCGTTCGAGCAGAAGGACGAGGACGGCAGTGAGCCGGCCGCGCGCTGACGTCGCACTCGCCGTCGGCTACGCGGTGCCGCGCCGCGGCCTGCCCGCACCGGCGAGTTTCCGTCGCTGGGTGGAAGCGGCACTGCGCGGCGCCAGGCGCCGCAAGCCAGCCGAGCTGGCGATCCGTATCGTCGACGCCGACGAAGGGCGCACGCTCAACCGCGATTATCGCGGCAAGGATTACGCCACCAACGTGCTGTCATTCCCGGCCGAGCTGCCACCCGGCGTGGCGCTGCCACTGCTTGGCGACCTGGCGATCTGCGCCCCGGTGGTGCTGCGCGAAGCCGCCGAACAGGGCAAGGCCGCGCGCGATCACTGGGCCCACCTGACCATCCATGGCGTGCTGCACCTGCTCGGCTATGACCATATGGAAGACACCGAAGCCGAGGCGATGGAGGCCCTGGAAACCCGCATCCTGGCCGACCTCGGCATCGCCGATCCCTACGCCTGAGCGTTCTCCGTGGCTATCTGGCGCAGGCTTGTGCTCTGAATTGTCACGGATTTTCCGCTAGACTCGTGGATACCGCCCGCTTGCGGGCAGCACTCCAACAGTGAATGAACGACGACCCTGGCAGTACCAACGGCCCGGCACACCGCACATGGTGGGACCGGCTGGGCCACATGTTTTCCGGCGAGCCACGCAACCGCAGCGAACTGCTTGAGGAGTTGCGCGCCGCCCAGACCAACGGACTGCTGTCCGTCGACACCCTCACCATGGTCGAGGGTGCCATCAAGGTCACCGAGCTCAATGTCGACGATGTGATGGTGCCGCGCGCGCAGATCGTGATGCTCGCGGCCGAGTCGCCGTTGACCGAGATCCTCGCCACCGTGGTCGAATCGGGCCATTCGCGTTTCCCGGTGCACGGCGAGGACAAGGACGAGATCCTCGGCATCCTGCTGGCCAAGGACCTGCTGAAGTTCTTCGGCGCCGCCGAGCATTTCGACATTCGCGCGATCCTGCGCCCGGCGGTGCTGATTCCCGAATCGATGCGCCTGAACGTGCTGCTGGACGAGTTCCGCCGTTCGCGCAACCACATGGCGCTGGTGGTCAACGAATACGGTGGCGTCGCCGGCCTGATCACCATCGAGGACGTGCTCGAACAGATCGTCGGCGAGATCGACGACGAGCATGACGACGACGAGCCCGAGTTGATGCACGAGCAGCCCGGCGGTGACTGGCTGGTCAGCGCGCTGACCCCGGTCGAGGATTTCAACGAACAGGCCGGCACCGCATTCTCCGACGAGGAATACGACACCGTCGGCGGCATGGTCACCTCGGAGTTCGGCCACCTGCCCGAGGTCGGCGAGGAAGTGGCGATCGGCGGTTTCCTGTTCCATGTCACCGAAGCCGACGACCGCCGCGTGCAGCAGTTTCGCGTGGCGCGGCACACCTCGCGCTGAGGTGTGCCGGCTTTCATCGCATGCATCGACGCCACTGACTCAGGCGGCGCGCGGCGCCCCCACCGGCAGCACCGTGCGTTGCTGCGATTCGTTGATCACCTCGGCCGCGGACAAGTAGAACGCCAGTGCCGCCGTGAGCAACCCGGCATAGCCACCCGCCGTATGCAGCGCCGCCACGCCCGTCCACTCGCCCGCCGCGAGCAGGAAGAAGGTGATCCACAGCACCAGGAAGACCAGCTGCAACGCACGCGGCGCGCGGAACGTGGCCAGCCACATGTAGAACGTGAACACGCCCCACAGGCACAGATACCAGCCGACGAATGCAGGGGGCACCTTGTCGTGCAGGAACAGCACGAACAGCGCGAACGACCACCAGAATGCCCCGTAGCTCAGGAAGGCGGTGGTGCCGAACGTGTTGCCGCGCGGCAATTCCATCACGCCGGCAATCATCTGCACGGTGCCGCCATAGGCGAGCGCACAGGCCAGCACCATGTTCATCGCGTCGCCACTGAACCAGCCGGCATTGATCATGCTCAGCAGCCAGGTGGTCAGCGCAAAACCGGCCAGGCCCAACGGGGCCGGATTGGAAAACTTCAGCTGCGTCTCGGCGTTGCTCATCTGCAAATCTCCCCATCGGTGAATCGGAACTGCGTGTGGCGACGGGCAGCGGCGCTGCCGTCGGGCTCAGAAGTGATACAGCGCACTGACGCTCACCTGGTTGCCACTGGTGGTCTTGCGGTTCACACCGTCGCTGGTCGAGTCGAGCTTGTCATACACCCATTCAACACCGAGCTCATAGGCGCCAGCGGCGTATTGCACGTTCAATGCCGTCTGCCGGTTCCTGAGCAGGCCGGTCGCGCCGTTGCCCATCCAGCGGATCACGTCATCGGTATTCGGTTTGCTCATGCTGTAGAACGCATTGGCGCTCCAGTGGGGCGTGAAGTTGTAGCCCGCCTGCAGATAGCCACCGGTGTCCTTGATGTCGCCGAACTGGGACATGTCGCCGAAGATCTCGCCCAGGCCCTTGCCGGTATAGACGAGGCCCTTGAACATCCACGGACCCGGCTTCCACTGGCCGCCGACTTCGTAGCCCACGCTCTTCACCGTGCTCTGCACCGGTGTCGGCGTGGTGCCGCTCACGCCCCGCAGGTCGACCTCGCTGTAGTGCGCGACCGCATAGGCCAGCCAGTCCTTGTCCTGCACGTGCAGGCGCGCCTCGAGTTGCGGCCGGAATCCGACATTGCCGGCGGTCAGGAAATTGGTGTTGTTCACCGCACCGTCCGGACCGTTCCACGAACCCTCGAACGCACCGAGATCCAGCCGCCACTTCGGGCCCGACGTACCGTGGTTGAGATCCTGCATCCACACCACGCCAGGGAAGCGCCAGCCGATCATGCCGGTACCGAAGCCGAGCGGAAAAGCGATATGCGCGAGTGACGTCGAGACATTGTCCAGCGGGAACATGAGTTCCCATTGCTGACCGATCCGGATCGTGCTGCCGGTCTCGGGATTGGTCAGGTCCATGTAAGCCTGGCGCAGGCGTGGTGTGGGCTGTTGCTGGCTGTAGGCGCCGGTGCCGTTGAAGCCGCCGAAGAAATCCATCTCGATGCGGCCGCCGCCGGTCCAGTCACCGGCGAACTTCGCACCGCTGAAATCGAGCCAGAAACGCGTGTTGCGCACATCGACACCACTAAGCGATCCGCTGGAACCCGCGATCGGATACTCGGCATTCTGGCCGTTGCCATAGGTGAAGTTCCGGTTCTGGCTGAAAGCCGTCGCGCTGATGAATCCGTGCAGGGCCACCGACACCCCCGGGGCACTGGTGAAGGTCGGCGCCGCGGGCGCCGGCGCAGCAGCCACGTTCTGTGCAGGCGCGGCAGGTGCCGGTGCCGTCTGCGCCGGCGCCGTTTTCTGCGCCTGGATCATCGCCTTCAGTTCATTCAGTTGCTGCTCCAGCTGCGCCACGCGCTGCTCGAGCTGCTGTTCGCGCGTGTCACTCTGTGCATGGGCCGCCAACGGCAACAGCAACGCACACGCCATGCTCAGGGCGAGCGCGGTGTAACGGTTTGGAAATCGCGTCGTCATGCGTGCATCTCCCCGAGGTCAAAGTCGGGCCGAGCATGGCCATGCTGCGGCGCGCGCGACTATTCGCCATTGGTCGAAGTTCGACCAAAGTCGACGCCGGTCGCCGCCGCAACCCCAGCGGGGATCGGGCTACACTCGAACTTCAAGTTCCGCCGGGCGTTGGCGCCTGCTGCGGTTTCCGAGTTGCCACGTTCGATATCCCGCCAGCAGGAGGCCAGTCATGTCCAAGCTTTATCCGGTCAACCCCGCGTTTGCCGCCGCGGCGCGCGTTCGCCACGACGACTACACGCGGCTGTACGCCGAATCGGTCAGTGACCCGGAAGGCTTCTGGGGGCGTATCGGCAAGAGACTGGACTGGATCAAGCCACCGACGAAGATCAAGGACGTCTCGTTCGACCCGAAGGATCTGCACATCCGCTGGTACGAGGACGGCCAGCTCAACGTGTCCGCGAACTGCCTGGACCGCCACCTCGCCGAGCGTGGCGACAAGACGGCGATCATCTTCGAGGGCGACGATCCGAACGACTCGCGACGCATCTCCTACCGCGAGCTGCATGCAGAAGTGTGCAAGTTTGCCAATACGCTGAAGAACCTTGGCGTCGCCAAGGGTGATCGCGTGGCGGTCTACCTGCCGATGATCCCGGAAGCGGCGGTGGCGATGCTTGCCTGTGCGCGCATCGGCGCGGTGCATTCGGTGGTCTTCGGCGGTTTCTCGCCCGACTCGCTGGCCGGTCGTATCGCCGATTCTGCCGCGAAGCTCGTCATCACCGCCGACGAAGGCGTGCGTGGCGGCAAGAAGATCGCGCTGAAGGCGAACGTGGATGCCGCACTGGAACGCCCGGGCACGAACAGCGTGGAAACGGTGGTCGTGGTGCGCCGCACCGGCGCCGCGGTACCGATGCAGTCGCCACGCGACCGCTACTGGCACAACCTGATGGACGGCCAGACGGCCGAATGCCCGGCTGAGCCTATGGAGGCAGAGCATCCACTGTTTATCTTGTACACCTCCGGTTCCACCGGCAAGCCGAAGGGTGTACTGCACACCTCGGCCGGCTATCTGGTCTACACCAGCTATACGCATGAACAGGTGTTCGATCTGCGCGAGGACGACGTGTACTGGTGCACGGCCGACGTTGGTTGGGTTACCGGTCACAGTTACGTGGTGTACGGCCCGCTGGCCAACGGTGCGACCACACTGATGTTCGACGGCGTACCGAACTACCCGGACTTCAGCCGTTTCTGGCAAGTGGTCGACAAGCACAAGGTCAGCCTGTTCTATACCGCGCCGACCGCGATTCGCGCGCTGATGCGCGAGGGCGAGGCACCGGTGAAGAAAACCTCGCGCGCCTCGCTGCGCCTGCTCGGTTCGGTCGGCGAGCCGATCAACCCGGAAGCCTGGGAGTGGTACTACCGCGTGGTCGGTGACGAGCGCTGTCCGGTGGTCGACACCTGGTGGCAGACCGAGACCGGCGGCATTTTGATCACCCCGCTGGCCGGTGCGATCGACGCCAAGCCCGGTTCCGCCACGCTGCCATTCTTCGGCATCAAGCCGGCGATCGTCGACACGAACGGCGATGTGCAGGAAGGCGCCACCGAGGGCAACCTGCTGATCACCGATTCCTGGCCGGGCCAGATGCGCACGGTGTATGGCGATCACCAGCGCTTCATCGAGACCTATTTCAGCGCCTATCCCGGCAACTACTTCACCGGTGACGGCGTGCGCCGTGACGAGGACGGCTACTACTGGATCACCGGCCGCGTCGACGACGTGATCAACGTCAGCGGCCATCGCCTGGGCACCGCCGAAGTGGAGAGTGCCCTGGTGTCGCACCCGAAGGTGGCCGAAGCCGCCGTGGTCGGTTGTCCGCACGACATCAAGGGCCAGGGCATCTATGCCTATGTCACGCTGGTCGCCGGCGAACAGGGCAGCGACGAACTGCGCAAGGAACTGGTGGCATGGGTACGCAAGGAGATCGGCCCGATCGCCACGCCGGACTACCTGCAGTGGGCGCCCGGCCTGCCGAAGACCCGCTCCGGGAAAATCATGCGCCGCATCCTGCGCAAGATCGGCGAGAACCTGCCTGACCAGCTCGGCGACATCAGCACGCTGGCCGATCCCAGTGTGGTGAAGAACCTGGTGGATGAAAGATTGATCAAATAAGGAAACGGCAGGAGCGCACCCTGTACACGATGCTCTGAGATTGAAATTGATCCGTCAAAAACATCGCGCACAGGGTGTGCTCCTGCACCCCTCATGGACACCATGCCAGACATCCTGATTGCCGACGATCACCCGCTGTTCCGCGACGCCCTGCAGCGCGCAGTCGTCGCCGCGTTGCCGCAGGCACGGGTGCACAGCGCGGACAGCGTGGCTGCCCTGCTCGGTCTCATCGAACAGTTTCCCGATGCCGAGCTGCTGCTGCTTGATCTGCACATGCCTGGCGCGCGCGGCTACTCCGCGCTGGCGCACATCCGTGGGCAATACCCGGGGCTGCCGACCATCGTCGTGTCCGGCCATGAGGAGGCGCAGGTGGCCCGCCGCGCACTGGCGCATGGCGCCTCAGCCTACATCCCGAAATCCACGCCTGGCGAGGACATCGTCGCGGCGATCCACGCGGTACTCGATGGCGATGTCTGGCTGCCACATCCCCAGCTCGGCGGTGCCAGCGAACTCAGGCCCGACGAAGCAGCGGCCGCCGCACAGATCGCCACACTGACGCCGCAACAGTTCCGCGTGATGACGATGATCGCCGAAGGCCTGCTCAACAAGCAGATCGCCTACGACCTCGGTGTCTCCGAGGCCACGGTCAAGGCTCACATGACAGCGATCATGCGCAAGCTCGGGGTCAACAACCGTACCCAGGTCGCGCTGATCGCCAGTCAGCTGGCGGTCGACCCGGAAGCCATGCCGACGGTACCTGCCGACGAGGACTGAGCCCGTGCTGCGTCAGCGTCGCAGCAACGCCATCAGCAACGCGCGCAGCGCTGCCGGGCGCACGGGCTTGTGCAGCAGCGGATAGCCGAGCGTGCGGGCGCGCTGCTTCAGCTCGCTGCTGCCGTCGGCGGTGATCAGGGCGGCGGGCGGCAGCGGATCGAACGCGCCGCGCAGCTGCTGCAGCGCATGCAGGCCATCGACGCCATCGGCGAGGTGGTAGTCGGCGAGGATCAGGTCGACCGGGCCGCGGCGCAATTCCATCTCCGCCTGGGCCGCGTCACGCGCGGTGCGGCAATCCACGCCCCAGCGACCGAGCAGGGCACGCATGCCGTCGAGGATCGCCGTGTCGTCGTCGAGGCACAACACGGTGAGTGGCAGTTGTTCGTCCGGGCCGCTGCGGCGCACGTCGTGACGACGCTTCGGCACCGCCTCGGCACGCGGCAGGGTGACCGCGAAGCAGCTGCCGCGGCCCAGCTGCGAGTCCAGATCAAGCCGGTGGCCGAGGATGCCGGCGATGCGCTCGCAGATCGACAGGCCCAGGCCCAGGCCCTTCTCACCCCACGGCGAGGGTCGTTCCAGTCGCTGGAATTCGCCGAAGATGCGCGCCTGCTGCTCAATCGCGATGCCAGGGCCTGAGTCCCAGACCTCGATGCGCACGTCGCCGCGCACGCGCCTCGCACCCAGCAGCACGCCACCATGCTGCGTGTAACGCAGGGCATTGGACAGGAAGTTCTGCACGATCCGGCGCAGGAGCTGCGGATCGCTGCGCACTGCCAGCCGGGTCGGCACCACCCGCAGGCGCAGTCCGCGCTGCTCGGCAACTACCGCGAACTGCGCCTTCAGCGAATCGAACAGTTCGGCCAGCGCGAAACCGCCCACGTCCGGTCGGTAACTGCCGGTATCCAGTCGCGAGGTGTCGAGCAGTGCATCGAGCAGATCCTCTGCGGCGCTGAACGAGGCATCGATGCGTTCGGCCAGCAGGCTGGCCTCGGCATCCAGTCCCGGATGCTGGCGCAGCGCCGAGGTAAACAGGCGTGCTGCATTCAGCGGCTGCAACAGATCATGGCTCGCTGCGGCGAGAAAACGCGTCTTGAAGATGTTCGCCGTCTCTGCCACCCGCTGCGCCTGCGCCGTGGCGACCAACGCCTCGGACAGCTCGGCAGTGCGCTGCTCCACCCGCTGTTCCAGCGTTTCGTTCACTTCGATAAGCGCCTGTTCGGCATGCTTGTAGGCGGTGACATCGCTATAAGTGGTGACATAGCCTCCATCCGGCAGGGCGCGGCCGCGCATTTCGATCACCGTGCCGTCCGGCCGCACGCGCTGGAACAGATGCGATGAACCGGCGCGCATATGGTCAATGCGTTTGGCCACATGGCCATCCACTTCACCCGGGCCGCACTCGCCCAGTTCCGCATTGCGGCGGATCAGGTCGGCCACCGGCACACCGACGTTCACCATGCCGTCGGGGTAGTCGAACAGCTCCAGATAGCGTCGGTTCCATGCCACCAGCCGCATCTGCGCATCAACCACGCTGATGCCCTGCGAGACATTCTCCAGCGTGGTGGAAAGCAGCGTGCGATTGAAGCGAAGCTCCTGCGAGGCCTCGTCCATCAGCGCCACCGCCTCGGCCAGGTCCAGGCCGCTGCCCGACAGCGCGCTGATCAGGATGCGCCGTGCATTGGCAGCCCCCACCGCCGAAGCAAGCAGGCGCTCGGTGTACTGGATCAGTGCGCGGTCGGCCACGGCGCCGGCCTGCAGCGGCTGGCCATGGCGCTCGCCGTATTCGGCGAAGGCGCGCGTGCTGTTGCGCTCGCCCACGATGCGTTCCGCAATCGTGCGCAGGTCGGCTACGGCCACCCGGCCGCGCCAGTCACCGGCGCGATGGCGCGTGGCCGGATTGCCATCGACGAACATCGCCGCATGCAGGCGCTCCTCCAGGCTCGGCCGGAAGCGCAGCGAAATGAAAACCAGACAGCCCACGTTGACCAGCAATGACCAGAACGCGCCATGCATCACCGGATCCCAGCCACCGAGATGGAACAGCGCCTGCGGGCGCAACCAGCTCCAGCCGAACGGGCCGTCCCGCAACCAGAGCGGCGAACGGATGACCGCCGGCAGCAGCAACGTGTACAACCACACCGCAAAACCACCGATCAGCCCGATCACGACACCGCGACGGCTGGCGCCACGCCAGTACATGGCGGCGATCAGCGCCGGCGCGAACTGCACCACAGCGGCGAACGCCAGCAAGCCGGTGGCCGCCAGATTCTGTGCATCGGCGGCCACCCGATAGTACGCGTAGGCCATCAGGGCCAGCACCATGATGGCCGCCCGTCGCACGCGCAGCACCAGTTGTGACAGATCGCTGCGCTGCTCCAGCCGCAACCGGCGGATGCGCAACAAGGCCGGCATCACCAGGTCGTTGCTGATCATGGTCGACAGTGCCACCGATGCCACGATCACCATGCCGGTCGCCGCCGAGAGACCGCCGACGAAGGCGAGCAGCGCCACGCCGCGATCACCATTCGCCATCGGCAAGGTCAGCACCCACGCATCCGCCAGCCCTGCGCGCACCGTCGGCAGGTGCATGCCCGCCGCCACGATCGGCAGCACCGCCACGCTGATGACGACGAGATACAGCGGCAGCATCCAGCGCGCGCGCTTGAGATCGTCGATGTTTTCGCATTCGACCACGCCGATCTGGAATTGCCGCGGCAGACAGAACATCGCACCGAACGCCAGCATGGTCTGCGCCAGAAATCCCGAAGGCAGGCCGTCGTGCAACTGCGCCAGCGGAAGCTGCACGGTCGTGGTCAGCCCCGGCCCGCGCCAGAAGGCATAGCCGGCCAGCGCGACGAACACGAGCAGTTTGATCAGCGATTCCAGCGCGATCGCCAGCATCATGCCGTGATGATGCTCGGTCGCATCGATGCTGCGGGTGCCGAACAGGATCGCAAACACCGCCAGCAGCAGGGCGCACCACAACGCACTGTCGATACCGCCCGGCGGTACGCCTTGCGCGGCGCCGCCGAGCACGCCAAACGAGACCGCCACCGCCTTCAGTTGCAGCGCAATGTACGGCACCACCGCCACCACCGCGATCACCGCCACCAGTGCCGCCAGGCCGTGTGATTTGCCGAATCGCGCGCCGATGAAATCGGCAATCGAGGTGATGTTGCGCTGCCCGGCGATCTGCACCAGCCGGCGCACCAGGCCAAAGCCGAACGCGAACAGCAGGATCGGGCCCAGGTAGATCGGCAGATACGCCAGGCCGTCGCGCGCCGCGGTACCCACCGCGCCATAGAACGTCCATGACGAGCAGTACACCGCGAGCGCCAGGCTGTAGATGATCGGCCGCAGGCGGGGCTGGCGTGGATACAGTGGTCGACGGTCGCCCGCATAGGCAACCACGAACAGCAGTCCGACGTACAGCAGCGACACCAGCAGCAGCAACCAGCCCTGGATCAAGTGGTCATTCCTCTTTCGCGCGCCAGATCAAGCCACTGACCGAACGGAAACGGATCGCCACCCCGCATCGCTCGCGCGCTTGTGCGCGGACAAAGCCGGCGGCACCATGCATGGATGATCGCATCCCATGCACAGACGCTTGCCAACGTAGCAGAGCACCTGCGCGATGACGAGATTCATGTCTGGCACCTGGCCTACCGGCACGCCCAGGGCCGCGCGCCCTTGCGCCAGGTGCTGGCCGCGTATCTGGGTACCGAAGCCGATGCTGTGGCACTGATTGATGGCGAACACGGTCGGCCGGCATTCGCCGCTGCCCATGATTCTCCGATCGGTTTCAACTGGTCGCATAGTGGTGACCACGCCTTGATCGCGATTGGTCGACATGTCGTGCCGGGCATCGATCTGGAACATGTCCGACCGCGACCGCGCGCGCTCGACATTGCCCGGCGCTATTTCAGCGCGGACGAAGCAACCGCACTCGCGAGCCTGCCAACGGAAGACCGCAGCGTCGCCTTTCTGGAACTCTGGACTGCCAAGGAGGCTGTGCTCAAGGCGCTCGGACGCGGCCTCGCGTTTGGACTGCATCGGCTCAGCATTGCCAGCAACGACGCACATTTGAGCCTGCAGCAGCTTGAAGGCGAAGATGCCCAGGCCTGGCAATTGCAGCGACTGGCTGTCGATGCCACGCTGTTGGCCGCGCTGGCCTGGCGCGGCACGGCGCGACAGATCCGGCTGCACCGGCTTGCCAGCAACGAGTGATCGGCGCACTGTCGTCGTCCGCCCGCGAGCGCTCGTGTGACTGACACCGCCGTGCCGCGCCACCTCACTGCCAGAGACCGTTCATCCGCGATGACCCTGCTCAGCGTCAACCTCAACAAGATCGCCGTGCTGCGCAATTCGCGCGGCGGCAACGAACCGGATATCTGCCAAGCCGCGCAGACCTGCATCGAAACCGGCTGTGGCGGCATCACCGTGCATCCGCGGCCGGACCAGCGCCATGTGCGGCCGGATGACGTGCGCGCACTGGCCGCCATGCTGGCTGGCCGGGTGGAGTACAACATCGAGGGCAATCCGTTTGCCCCGGCCCGCGGCGAATATCCCGGGCTGGTGGCGCTGGCGCGTGAGGTGCGACCCACCCAGGTGACCCTGGTACCCGATGGCGATGGCCAGATCACCTCCGATCACGGTTTCGACCTTGCACGCGACCTCGATCGCCTGCGTCCGCTGGTGACCGAATTGAACGATCTCGGTTGCCGGGTCAGTCTGTTCGTTGATGCCTGCCGCCAGGACTTCGCCCTGGCGGCAGCGATCGGAGTGAAACGCATCGAGATCTACACCGGCCCGTATGCAAAGGCCTATGCCGACGGGAACCCTGCCACCGCCCTCGCCGCCTGCGCCGAAACCGCGCGCAGCGCGCAGCAGGCCGGCCTTGCCGTGAACGCCGGGCATGATCTCAGCCAGGCGAATCTGGGCACGTTCAAGGCGGCGATTCCCGGCCTTGCCGAGGTCTCGATCGGCCATGCGCTGATTGGCGAGGCGCTGTACCAGGGACTGGCAACGACCGTGCGCAACTATCTGCAGATCCTGCGTTGAGCCGGCCAGCATGTGGTTGATCAGATACGTCCGCGCCTGATGGCGCGACGGCACGAACAAAAACCCCCGCGCGTGGCGGGGGTTTTTGCGATGGTCGGTACTGCCCGGTCGGATCAATCGGCTTCGGTGAAGCCGACCTTGACCAGGTTGTAGCTCTTGGCGTCGGCCAGCACGCGTGCCACGTACTGGTAGGCGACGGCATCGTCGGCAGCAATCTGGATTTCCGGCTGATTGCTCTGCTGGGCGATCACCGCGAGCTGCGCCTTCAGGCCCAGCTCGTCGACCGGTGTGTCATTCCAGTAGAACGCGCCGCTCTGGTCGATCTTGAGATGGATCGGATCCAGCGGATTGGGCGGATTGATCACGTTGGGATTCGGCTGCGGCAGATCGACCTTGATCTTGAGCGCCGGTATCGGCGCCGTGATCATGAAGATGATCAGCAGCACCAGCATCACGTCGACCAGCGGCGTGACGTTGATGTCCGACATTGGTCCACTGGTTTTGGTTGAAAAGGCCATCTCTCGTCACCCCTTCGGCACGTCATGAGTCATGAAGCCGACGTGCACCATGCCCGAATCCTTCGCGTCGCCAATGACCTTCTTCACGATCTTGAACTCGGTCGCCTTGTCCGCACGGATCTGCAGCTCGGGCTGCGGTGACTTTTGAGCTTCCACCGCCAGCCTCGACTTCAGTTCCGCCTCGGTGGCCTGATGGTCATTGAGGTACATGCTGCCATCCTCTTTGATCGCGAGATCCAGAGGCGGTACCGGCAGATCCTCATCCTTGGTCTTCGGATTGGCGGTGGGCAAGTCGATGGTGATGGAGTGCGACATCAGCGGAGCGGTGATCATGAAGATGATCAGCAGTACCAACATCACGTCGACCAGCGGCGTGACATTGATTTCTGACATCGGCCCACCGGTATTGCCACCGGTACTCATTGCCATGGGTCAATCCCTCACTTCTGGCTTTCGACACGCGAGCCGGTGGCGAAGAAGTCGTGCAGGTCATGCGCGAATTCGTCGAAACGGGCGTAGGTCACGCGGTTCTGACGGCTGAAGAAGTTGTAAGCGAACAGAGCAGGGATCGCGGAGAACAAACCGAACGCGGTCATGATCAACGCTTCACCGACCGGGCCGGCCACGGCATTCATCGAGGCGTTGCCGGTAGCGGCAATGCCGATCAGCGCGTGGTAGATGCCCCACACCGTACCAAGCAGACCGACGAACGGCGCCGCGGAACCCACGGTGGCGAGCAGGGTCATGCCGCCTTCCAGACGCATGCTCTCACGGGCCACGGACTGGCGCAGGGCGCGGTCGATGAACTCCGAACGGCTCAGCGACTCAGCCAGACGACCGGTGGTACCGGCGGTGCTCTGCTGGTGATGGGCCACCGCGGAAGCGGCATCCAGTGCGATCTTGGAGAACGGCTCGCTCTTGGGCTGGGCCTCCAGCTCGCGGATCGCGTCCTGGGTGGAGCCATTGCCCCAGAAGCCGTCGATCACCTTGTCGGCGCGTGCCCGCACCGTGGCGTTGCGGATGCCGTTGGCGATGATGAAGTACCAGGACAGGAAGGACATTGCCACCAGCGTCACGAACACGACCCAGCCGAGCCAGTCGAAGTTCTGCATCAGGTTGGCAAAGCCCATCTGCTTCATGGCTTCGGCGTTGGTATTGCCACCCATGGCCTGGGCGGCATCGGTTGTTGCAGGAGTCTGTAGGAACATAACGCTACCCTAGGGAAGTCAAGCGTGAACTGTAACTGTAATCCACTGAAGCCGGATTACAGCGAATTGAGATTGAAGTTGACGGGAACGCGTGCGTAACCTTCAACCTTTTGTCCGTTTCTGATTGTCGGGTTGAATCGCCACTGCCTTGCCGCTTCCATGGCTGCACGATCAAGTTCGCGGAAACCACTGGACTTGTCGACCTTGATGTCCTTCGGTGACCCGTCCACTCCAACCAGGATCATCAGGATAACCGTGCCTTCGTGATGCTGCCGCATGGCTTGCGGCGGATACTTCGGCTGTATACGGCTGTTGTAGCTGAGATCCTGACTCGCCGTGATGTCTGCCGGCGGCGCCGGTGGTGCTGGCGGTGCCGGTGGCGGTGCCTGGGTCGCCATCTGCGAAACCTCTTCCACCGGCGGCGGCGGTGTCGGCGGCGGCGGTGTCGGCGGTGGCTTGACCTGCTGGATGATCTTCGGCGGCGGCTGCTTCGGCGGCTCCGGCGGCGGCGGCGGTGGCGGCGGCGGCGGCGGCGGCGGTTCCTGGAAGGTCACCTGGACGACGTGTTCCTTCTCTTTGTGGTTCTGGTGCGGCGGAGCCATCGGCGCCACCAGCAACAGAAATGCAAACGCATGCAGCCCGATGGCAACTGCCAACGCCCAGGTGCGTTTCCAACTAAACGGCTCGCGCCCGATTTCTTCGTTACTTGAGGCCATCTGTCACTGTCTGGAGCTGATCAATCGGAAGAGAACGTTGCCGCAGGGCGTAACTCGAATCCGTCTGTGATGCCTGGACGGAACTCGCCGCTGAGGTGACGCAGGGAAAGGTTTCAACGGTACAACAGCACATGACTTTTGTATAGCACCCGTGGGGCAGACAGATGGACGTCCATCTGCCTGCGCAAGCACAGAGCCCGGCATTATTTACCGGCACCGACCTGTTTTAGTCGCGCCTTGGCCCGGTCAGCTGTTTCCGGCTGTGCCTCGGCCTGCTTCAACGCTGCAATCGCAGCAGGTTTGTTCTTCAGGCCGATCTCGCTTTCAGCCAGCAGCATATAGGCAGGTCCCTTGTGCTGCACGCCCTTGTCAATGCTCTGCTGGAGCATGCTCTTGGCCTGGCCGTACTTGTTTTCGGTCAGCAGCAGCTGTCCGGCGCGCAGGGCAGCTTCGCCGTTGGTGGCGGTCGATGCGGCCTTGGTATAGGTGTCGAGCGCCTTGCTGCTGTTGTCCGCCATCTCGTAAGCCTGGCCGAGCAGCAATTCATTGTCAGCGCTGGAAGTGATCACGCCCTTGCTCATGCCCTCCTCGAGCACCTGCGAGGCCTTGACTGCGTTCGGCTTGGGATCGCTACCGGACTGGGCGGCGATCAGGTACAGCTTGGCCAGATTCACGTAATTGGATTCGGACTTGAGCGTGCCATTGGCACGCGCCTTTTCCATCAACTGGATCGCTTCGGGGTTCTTCTGCGCCTGCATCAGCACCGCGACGGCATTATTGAGTGCGTCCGGATCATTCGGATTCGCGGCGTAGTTGTCCTCGGCCACCTTCGCGGCCTGATCGCCCTGGCCGGATTCGGAATAGCTGGCCATCAGGATCTGGTTCCAGCTCGCTTCCGGCTTGTCGGTCAATGACTGCGCCTTCTTGATCGCGGCAATCGCCTCGGGATACTTGCCGAGGCGATAATCAGCATTGCCCTCGAGCGCGTAGGAGTTGGCGGTTTCCTTCTTGCCCTCGGCACGCCACTTGGTCACCGTGTCGAGCGCTGGCTGATATTGCTCGTCGGCCAGCTGGAACTGCGCCAGCATGTACTCCAGCTGGAAGTAGGTGTCGTTCGGCATCACGCCGATGGCCAGCGAACGCTGCAGCAAAGCAATGGCGTTCTTGAGGTCGCCGTCGTTGTACTTGATCGTGGCCAGACCCTGCAGCGCGAGCGCCTGGACGTATTTGCTCTTGCTGCCGTCGACCAGCGGCTGCAGCGTCTGCTCGGCCTTGGCCTTGTCGCCGGCACTGACCGCATCCAGACCCTCATTGAGCTGCTTCTGCTCTTTCTCGCTGGTCAGATCGAGTTTCGGTGCCACGCGGGTCGCGTTGGGATACTGCACTTCCTGCTTGGTCTTGGATGTGTCACTGGCCAGCGCCGGACTGCTTGCCAGGGTCAGCAGCAGGGCTGCGCTCGCCAGCATCGTCAACCCACGGACATGCTTCATGGTGATCCTCATCTCGTGTGCGCGTCGCTAGTGACGCGGGGGATTGCGGAGCGTAACCCGAGCGGACAAGCGATAACAAGTCGCACTGCCGCATTAAAGATTGTTAAAAATCAATTACTTGGGAGAAAATACTCGCCGAATCCACGACTTCTCGCGTCATCATGGTGATTCTGCCCCCGCGATCAGCCATGCGCCTGCAGGCGCAGGTGCAGGTGCATGGCTGGCAAGACACAGAAGCGTCAGATATCCAGATTCGCGACCTTCAATGCATTCGCCTCGATGAAATCGCGACGTGGTTCGACCGCCTCGCCCATCAACATCGAGAACATCTGATCGGCGGCGAAGGCATCCTCGATGCCCACCTGCAGCATGCGACGCGTTTCCGGGTTGACCGTGGTTTCCCACAGCTGTTCCGGATTCATTTCGCCCAGACCCTTGAAACGCTGGATGGTACGGCCCTTCTTGGCCTCGTCGAGCAGCCAGCTGCGTACTTCGGCAAAGTCGGTGATACCGCGAGAGGCATTCCCGCGACGCACGACCGCCTCGGGCCGGATCAGGCCGGCCAGCTGCTGGCTGACGGCAAGGATCGGGCGGAACTCGGCGCCGCCGAAGAACGGCTGCGGCAGCAGCAACGTATGGCTGAGGCCATGCTGGTCGCGCACCACCTCGATGGCCGCCGGCTGTTCGCCGACTGCGGGACGCAGCGACAGCTTGTAACGCGGCTTGCCCAGCCCGCTGGCAGCCAGACGCTGCGCGGCGCCATCCAGCCAGGCCTGCATGCCGGACTGATCGGTCCACAGTGCAGGACTGATCGGTGCGTGCTCAAGCAGCGCAGTGAGCACGCTGGTATCGAAGCGATGACCGAGCCGTTCGATCTGGTCCAGTGCACTCTGGTAGTCGCGCAACAGCTTTTCGAGCGCCTCGCCGGAGATCGCCGGAGCATCCGGATCGGCAATCAGTTCCGCGTTGTCGACCGCACTGGAGATGAGGTAAGCGTTGAGCGCCGCATCGTCCTTCAGATACAGCTCCTGCTTGCCCTGCTTGAGCTTGTACAGCGGTGGCAGGCCGATGTAGATGTGGCCACGCTCGATCAGCTCGGGCATCTGGCGGTAGAAGAACGTCAGCAGCAGGGTGCGGATATGCGAGCCGTCGACGTCCGCATCGGTCATCAGGATGATGCGGTGGTAGCGCAGCTTGTCCGGGTTGTACTCGTCCTTGCCGATGCCGGTGCCTAGCGCGGTGATCAGCGTGCCGACCTCGGCCGAGGCCAGCATGCGGTCGAAACGCGCCTTCTCGACGTTGAGGATCTTGCCCTTCAACGGCAGCACGGCCTGGGTCTTGCGGTTGCGACCCTGCTTCGCGGAGCCGCCAGCGGAATCACCCTCGACCAGGAACAGTTCGCACAGCGCCGGATCTTTCTCCTGGCAGTCGGCGAGCTTGCCGGGCAGGCCGGCGATGTCCAGCGCGCCCTTGCGACGGGTCATCTCGCGTGCCTTGCGCGCAGCCTCGCGGGCACGCGCGGCATCGACCACCTTGGAGGCGATCGCCTTGGCCTCGTTCGGATGCTCCAGCAGGAACTCGCCAAGCTTCTCGTTGACGACTTGCTCGACCACCGTCTTCACCTCGGACGAGACCAGCTTGTCCTTGGTCTGCGAGGAGAACTTCGGATCGGGCACCTTGACCGACAGCACGGCGATCATGCCTTCGCGCATGTCGTCGCCGGACAGCGCGCCCACCTTGGCCGTCTTGGCCAGGCCCGATTTTTCGATGTAACTCTGCAGCGAGCGGGTCAACGCGGCACGGAAGCCGGTGAGATGGGTACCGCCGTCGCGTTGCGGGATGTTGTTGGTGAAGCAGAACATCGTCTCCTGGTAGGAGTCGGTCCACTGCATCGCCACTTCCACCACGACGCCATCCTGTTCCGCCGTCAGGCTGATCACGTTCGGGTGCAGCGCCGTCTTCAACTGCGCCAGATGCTGCACGAACGAGCGGATGCCGCCTTCGTAGGCAAACGTGTCGTGACGGCCCTCGCCCCGCTCGTCCTTCAACTCGATGGTGACGCCCGAGTTGAGGAAGGCCAGTTCGCGCAGGCGCTTGGCGAGGATGTCGTAATGGAATTCGATGTTGTTGGTGAATGTGGCCGGGCTGGGCAGGAAGCGCACCAAGGTGCCGCGCTTGCTCGACGGTCCGACCACCTTGAGCGGATACAACGGCTCGCCGAGCGAGTATTCCTGCTGGTGTTCCTGGCCGCCGCTGTAGATCGTCAGCCACAGGTGGTCGCTCAACGCGTTCACCACTGACACGCCCACACCGTGCAGGCCGCCGGAGACCTTGTACGAGTTGGCGTCGAACTTGCCGCCCGCGTGCAGCACCGTCATCACCACCTCGGCGGCGGAGCGGCCCTCTTCCGGATGTATGTCGACTGGAATGCCACGGCCGTTGTCGCTGACGCTGACCGAACCATCTTCGAGGATGGTGACGATCACCGTGTCGCAATAACCGGCCAGCGCTTCGTCGATCGCATTGTCGACAACCTCGAACACCATGTGATGCAGGCCGGTGCCGTCATCGGTATCGCCGATGTACATGCCGGGGCGCTTACGCACCGCTTCGAGGCCTTTCAGTACCTTGATGTTGCTTGAGTCGTAGTGGGATTCGTTGAGCGGTTCGTTCATGCGTTGACCGTGTCCTGGCGCCAGCGACCCGCCCGACACGGCGCCGTGTTGGGCCGGGCAAAGGGTTATGCAATCTTTCGAGGATGCAACCCTTCGATTATAGCAGGCGCGCCAGCTGCCCCTGTTCCACGTGGAACACATGGTGGGTGCGCGCCTGCAGGGCCTGTGGCATCTCGGTCCCGGTTAGCAACACCTGGGCGCTCACCGCGGTCAGTTGCGCCACCACGGCAGCCTGATGTGTCTGATCGAGTTCGGAAGCCAGATCGTCCAGGCAGACCACCGGCCACTCACCGCGGTGCTCCGCATACAGCTGAGCTTGCGCCAACATGCAGGCCAATGCGGTGAGCTTTTCCTGGCCACGCGAAAGATGTTCGCGCAAAGGGGCCTGCTCGAAGGCGATCGACCAGTCGGCCCGATGCGCACCCAGCGTGGTGTGTCCCCGTGCCATGTCCCTGCTCCGCTGCTCTCGCAGTTGCTGAGCCAGATCGTGATCCTCGGACCAGCCACGGCGATAGCGCAGTTCGAGCGAACCCAGCTCCGGCAGCAGACCGGCAATGCTGGCGAGCAGTTTCGGGCGCAGCAGATCCAGGTAGGCACGGCGCTGCTGGTCGATCTGGTGTGCCGCCTGCGCCAATTCGGCTTCCCAGGGAGCGAACAGCGCATCGGTGGGTGCCCCGGTCGAGCGCAGCAAGCTGTTGCGTTGCTTCAAGGCCCGCTGATAGCGCCGCCAGCTGGTCAGGAAGTCGTGTTCCACGTGGAACACGCCCCAATCGAGATAGCGACGGCGTTCCTCCGCGGCGCCCGCAATCAGCGCGTGCGATCCCGGCTCGAAACAGACCACGGCACATTCGTGTACCAGTCGCCCGATCGTGACACCGGCACCGTCGACCTTTGCTTCCCAGCGCACACCGTCACGGCCCAGGCCCAGCCGACAGATTCGATCGTCCGCATGACGCAATTCGGCGAAAATGAACAGTTGCGCTACCCCCCGCTGCAGTAATGCTTCGCGAGCCCCGCTGCGGAACGAGCGTGCATGCGACAACAAAAAGGCAGCCTCAAGCACACTGGTCTTGCCAGCGCCATTCGCCCCCACAAACACGTTGATGCCGGGGTCCAGCGCGATGACGACATCGGTCAGGCAGCGCAAACCATGAATGCGCAGTTGCTCAAACCGCATCGGCATGCGCCCACAAGCAAGAACGCCGGGGAACCTGATGGATTCTCCGGCGTTGCCTGTTGCTGCTGCACCTGGTGACGACCATGCGTTGAGTGTCAGAGCCGCAACGGCATGATGACGTGGCGCGAATGCTCGTTGTCGTGTTCCTGCACCAGACAACTGGATTGTGCATCACGCAGGCTGAGCCGGGCCTTGTCACCTCGCAGCGCGGCTAGCGCATCGAGCAGGTAACCCACGTTGAAACCGACGGCCAGATCCGAGACGTGCGTGTCGGCTTCCACTTCCTCGACAGCTTCTTCCTGCTCGGGGTTGTGCGCCACGATGCGCAGCTTGCCGGGCGACAGTTCCAGGCGAACACCGCGGTATTTCTCGTTGGAGAGAATCGCGGCACGCTGCAAGGCACCCCGCAACACCTCACGGTCCAACGTGGCGTTCTTGTCGGCACCCAGTGGGATCACCGCCTCGTAATCCGGAAACCGGCCGTCGATCAGCTTGGACGTGAACACCACATCGCCGCGACGTACGCGCAAATGGTTGCGCCCAAACTCCAGCTCCACCTGGCCGTCGCCGGTTTCCAGCAGACCGATGAGCTCGTTGACGCCCTTGCGCGGAATGATGATCTGTCGACGCGTGGTCACCAAACTCTGTAGCTGGGTTTCCTTCATCGCCAGGCGATGGCCGTCGGTAGCCACGCAGCGCAAGGTGTGTTCCTGCAGGTCCAGCAGCATACCGTTGAGGTAATAACGCACGTCCTGGTTCGCCATGGCGAATGCAGTGCGCTCCATCAAGTCGCGCAACGCTTCCTCGGGCAGGCTGACCTTCTCCACCAGTTCGATTTCGTCGATGGTGGGAAATTCGCTGGCTGGCAGCGTGGTAAGCGTGAAGCGGCTGCGGCCGGCATTCAAGGCCACCCGGTCGCCATTGAGCTTGAGTTCGATCCGTGCACCATCAGGCAAGGCACGGACGATGTCGAACAACTTGCGTGCGGGAATGGTGATTTCGCCGTCAGCCAGTTTTTCGGCATCGGCTGTGGCCACCATCTCGACTTCCAGGTCAGTGCCCGTCATCGAGAGTCGGTTATTGGTGACCTTGACAAGCAGGTTGGCCAGCACGGGCAGCGTCTGGCGGCGTTCGACGACGCCCACCACTTGTTGCAGTGGCTTGAGCAACGCTTCTCGTTGGATGCTGAATTGCATGGCTTGGCTTCCCCTCTCTTGCTGTTTTGTCTTTAAAAGAAGTTTAGTGGTTGTAGTAGGCGCTGTGGGTAACTTTTTTTTCGCACTATTTCTTTAAATATCAGCAACTTGAATGAACAAAAAGCTGTGCTTGAAGTGGCTGTCTGACGGTGGGCTGTTTGTGGATAACTTCAGACACGATTCCATCCACCCATTATCCACAGCTTCAGCCCCCGGTTATCCATAAATTTTGTGTCCGTGCACGGACATCGGCTTCAGCCGGTCAGCGTGCGGATCAACTGTTCCCAATCCTGGCGCATGCGCGGATCGGTTTCGACAAATTTGCGGATCGTCTTGCAGGCGTGCATCACGGTCGTGTGGTCGCGCCCACCAAACGCCTCGCCGATCTCCGGCAGGCTGTGCTCGGTGAGCTCCTTCGACAGCGTCATCGCGATCTGGCGTGGCCGCGCCAGCGAACGCACGCGGCGCTTGGACAGCAGATCCTGCAGCCGCACGTTGAAATACTCGGCGGTGATCTTCTGGATGTTCGGTATCGTGATCGCCTGGGCATGCGTAGCCAGCAGGTCGCGCAGGGTTTCCTCGGCGAAATCGGTGGTGATCGGCTTGCCGTAGAAGTTCGCTCGCGCTGCCAGCGTGTTCAACGCACCTTCGAGGTCGCGTACGTTGGAGCGGATGCGCTTGGCCAGCAGCATCGCCACGTTTTCGTCCACCGCCACGCCCTTTTCGTGCGCCTTGGCCAGCAGGATCGCTGCCCGCGTCTCGAAATCCGGTGGTTCGATCGCCACACTCAAACCCCATCCGAGGCGTGATTTCAGCCGTGGCTCCAGCTTGTCCACTTCCTTTGGATAGCGGTCGCAGGTCAGGATGATCTGCTGCTTGGACTCGAACAGCGCGTTGAACGTGTGGAAGAACTCTTCCTGCGTGGTGTCCTTGCCGGCGAAGAACTGGATGTCGTCGATCAGCAATGCGTCGACCGAGCGGAAGCGCCGCTTGAACTCGTCCATGCTCTTGGTGCGCAACGCCTCGATCATCGAGCCGACGAACTGTTCCGAGCGCAGGTACAACACCTTGCAGCCCGGATTGATTTCGCGCATCAGATTGCCGGCGGCATGCATCAGATGGGTCTTGCCCAGGCCGGTGCCGCCGTACAGCAGCAACGGGTTGTAGGCGCGGCCCGGATTCGTCGCCACCTGCATCGCGGCAGCCTTGCCGAGCTGGTTGGATTTGCCCTCGACAAAGGTCTCGAAGGTGTAATGCGGATCCAGATTGTGGGTGAACGCGGGTGCCGGCGGTTGTGCATGTGTGGCCTGGAGCGCGGCGACCGGCTTGACCACGGCAGCGGGCCTGGCCGAGCTGGAACCTACGTCAAGCCGGACCAGGCAGGCGTGGCCGCTCAGCCGCATCAGCATGGCCTCGATCTGCGGCAGATAACGCTCGCGTACGGTGTCCAGCGTGTAGGAATTGGGTGCGAACAGTTGCAGACCGTCGGCATCCTCGCGTGCCTGCAGCGGCATCAGCCAGGTATGCAGGTCTTCAGCGCTCACATCGCCTTCGAGACGCTCAAGGCAGCGCCGCCACAGATCACTCATGGGTAAAATCAGCCACTTAGCTTGGCGCTGGTGCGCGGGTAATGAGCTAGTCTAGCAGCAGCATCCACACGGCCACCGCAAGATATCCACATGAGTATCCACAGGGCCGTGTCAAGCGCCATTTGACAGTGGTGCCGGATACCCGACATACTTTCCAACCTTTTTATCCACATTCCCTTCGGAGTAAGCCATGAAGCGGACCTTCCAGCCCAGCAAGCTCAAGCGCGCCCGCACCCACGGTTTCCGTGCCCGTATGGCCACGGCCGATGGTCGCAAAGTCCTCAACGCGCGTCGCGCCAAGGGTCGCAAGCGCCTGATCCCGTAAACGAGGCACGCGTCATGTCCACCGCCGGGCTGCCGCGCGATGCGCGGCTACGTCGGCCGGGTGACTTCGCCGCCTTGCGGACAAGCAGCGGACGCGCAGGCGGCCGCTGTTTTCATTTGCGTTATCGCAGCAACGAACTGGGCCATGCCCGGCTCGGGCTGGCGATCTCCAAGCGTGTTTCCAAGCGCGCGGTGGAGCGCAACCGCATCAAGCGGTTGCTGCGTGAATCGTTCCGGCGCATCCGTCACCAGCTGCCGGCGATCGACCTGATGGTGATGGCGCGCGAGCAGGCGGCCGGTGTTCCCGGTCCGCAATTGCTGGCCGAGCTCGACGGGCTGTGGAAAAAACTGCTGACGAACCGGTCCGAGGGCTCCAGCCATTGAAGCGGGCTGGCGCCACCGCCACAATCGAGTGTTGATCTTTTCCCTTTTGCCCTCCGCGGCGTTCAAGTGTCGTGGCGTTACCGGATCTGCTACGCGATGAATCAAACGCGCACCTTCCTCATGTTCGCCCTGCTGGCCGTGGCCTATTTCCTGTTCCTGGCCTGGGAGAAGGATTACGCACCGCCGCCGCCGGCTGCGGTCGCGGCGGCATCCTCCAGTGCCGCCATTCCCTCGACCACAGACGGCAGTGTGCCGGGTGCGATTCCGTCGGCCAGTGCAACATCCGGCAATACCCCGGCAATCGCCAGCGACGCAGTCGGCCACGCTCAGGCACAACTGGTCACCATCACCACCGACGTGCTGAAGCTGACCGTGGACACCCGCGGCGGCAGCGTGGTGCATGCGGATCTGCTGGCGTACCCCGATGCGCCACGCACCCACAAGCAGCCGAATCCGGCGCCAACGGTGCTGCTGGACAATGACCCGACGCACTACTTCGTGGCCCAGAACGGCCTAGTCAGCAGCAGTGACACGGCGCCGCAGGACCAGCCAAGCCATCAGGCCGTGTTCCAGAGTGCGAAGACCTCATACGTGCTGCCTGCAGGCCAGGACGAACTGAAAGTCGACCTGACCTGGCAGGACGCGGCCGGCCTCAAAGTCACCAAGACCTACAGCTTCAAACGCGGCAGCTACGTGATCGGCCTGAGCCAGCGTATCGACAATGGCAGCGACAAGCCGTGGCAGGGCAATGCCTACCAGCAGCTGCTACGGGTCGAGCCGCCGAAGGCCGGCAGCTGGCTGGCCAACTACACCAATCCCGAGATCCGCAGTTTCCAGGGTGCTGCCTGGTACACCGGCGAGAAGTTCGAGAAGCTGCTGTTCAAGGACTTCAAGGAGCCGAAGGACCAGCTGGACAGCCAGATCAAGGGTGGCTGGGCGGCGATGCTGCGGCTGTATTTCTTCGCGGCCTGGATCCCGCCGGCCGACCAGACCGATCACTACGTCACCGAGACGATCAACCCGGACAGCGCGCAGCCACGCTATCTGATTCGCGCCGTCGGCCCCGCGTTGAGCGTGGCGCCGGGACAGAGCACCACCAGCACGGCGCGTCTGTATATCGGCCCGAATGTGCAAGGCACGCTGGACGCGATCGCGCCCGGGTTGGACCTGACCATCGACTACGGCATGTTCAAGCTGATCGCCGTGCCGATGCATGGCGTGTTGTCCTTCCTGCATGGCATTGCACATAACTGGGGCGTGGCGATCATCCTGCTGGTGCTGCTGATCAAGGGCCTGACCTGGAAGCTGACGGCGATGCAGTACCGTTCCAGCGCGCGGATGCGCAAGCTGGCGCCGCGCATCCAGGCGCTGAAGGAGCGCTACGGCGACGACAAGCAGAAGATGCAGCAAGCCACCATGGAGCTGTACAAGAAGGAGAAGGTCAATCCGATGGGCGGCTGCCTGCCGGTGCTGATCACGATGCCGGTGTTCTACGGCCTGTTCTACGTGCTCGAGTACAGCCTGGAACTGCGCCATGCGCCGTTCCTGTGGATCCCTGACCTGAGCGCGCCCGATCCGCTCTACATCCTGCCGATCATCTACGCGATCGTGATGCTGGGCACGCAGTGGCTGAACCCGGCCGCCGCCGGCATGGACCCGGCGCAGGCAAAGATGATGAAGGTGATGCCGCTGCTGTTCACCGTGATGTTCGCGTTCTTCCCCGCCGGCCTGTGCCTGTACTACGCGGTCAACGGTCTGGTCGGTCTGGGCCAGCAGTGGTGGGTCACCCACCACATCGAACGCGAGGAAACCGCCAAGGCGGCCTGATCAATCATCTCCTCCGATACACCTTGTCAGCCGTGCACGGGTCACCGTCGCGGCTGACTTCGTTTAGAGTCCCTGCATCATGTCCGATCACACCGCCGAGACGATTGCCGCGATTGCCAGCGCGCCCGGTGCGGCCGGTATCGGCGTAGTGCGCGTGTCGGGCCCCTTGGTACCGCTGATTGCGCAGACCCTGCTCGGCTACATGCCGCAGCCACGCCACGCGCACTTCGCCGCGTTCCGCGACGCCGGCGGCGGCCTGCTGGATCGTGGCCTGCTGCTGCACTTCCCTGCCCCCGCTTCCTACACCGGCGAGCACGTGCTGGAGCTGCAAGGCCACGGCAGCACCGTGCTGCTCGATCAGTTGCTGCGCCGTGTCTGCGAACTGGGTGCGCGGCTGGCCCGGCCCGGCGAATTCACCGAGCGTGCCTTCCTCAACGGCAAGCTCGACCTGGCCCAGGCGGAAGCCGTCGCCGACCTGATCGCCGCGCGCTCGCAGGCCGGTGCACGCGCTGCGCTGCAGTCGATGGAAGGCGTGTTCTCGCGCAAGGTCGAGGTGCTGCTGCAGGCGCTGATTGCGCTGCGCGTACACATCGAGGCGGCGATCGACTTTCCCGAGGAGGAAATAGATTTTCTCGCCGATCCCGCCATCGCTCGTCAGCTCGAAGCCTTGCGCGCCGAACTGGGTGAATTGTTGCGTGAAGCGCAACGTGGCCTGCGCCTCAACGACGGCCTGCGCGTGGCGATCATCGGCCGCCCCAACGCCGGCAAATCAAGCCTGCTGAATGCCCTCGCCGGCAGCGATCGCGCGATCGTCAACGCTGCCGCGGGTACTACCCGCGACGTGCTGCGCGAAAGCCTCAGCCTCGACGGCA
This sequence comes from Rhodanobacter koreensis, assembly GCF_054782855.1. Lineage (NCBI taxonomy): Bacteria > Pseudomonadati > Pseudomonadota > Gammaproteobacteria > Lysobacterales > Rhodanobacteraceae > Rhodanobacter > Rhodanobacter koreensis. Next base: position 1,211,579 of record NZ_BAAGRR010000001.1, read on the forward strand.
TCGCATTGGAGCTCGCCGACACCGCCGGCCTGCGCGAGACTAACGACGAAGTCGAACGCGAAGGCGTGCGCCGCGCGCATGGCGAACTGGCACGCGCAGACGTGGCGCTGCTGGTGACCGATGCACAGCATGTGCAGCACGACCTGCGGCTGCTAACCGGGCTGCCGGCGAACGTCGAACGGCTGGTACTGATCAACAAGATCGATCTCGACCGGGCGAGTGCGCATCGCGAAGCGCATGACGGCATGACCTGGTTATGGGCTTCGGCGAAAACCGGCGCTGGTCTCGACGCCCTGCGCGAGCATCTCAAGCGGCTCGCCGGTGCCGGCGGCGGCGAAGGCACCTTCAGCGCGCGTCGCCGTCACGTACTCGCGCTGCAACAGGTCGCCGCACATCTCGATCACACCGCCGCCGTACTCGCCGGCAGCCGCGCCGGCGAACTTGCCGCCGAAGAATTGCGCCATGCCCAGCACGCGCTGGGCGAAATCACCGGCAGTTACAGCAGCGACGACCTGCTGGGTGCCATCTTCGGATCGTTCTGCATCGGCAAGTAGATTCATGTCCACGGACGTCCGCCAAACATTCGCTCGGAAGCACGATGTCCCGTGCGATGCCGATCCCCGCAAAGTCTTCCATTTCCTGGCCGCTAATGTTCAGACCCTTTCGAAGCCATAACGGGAAAACTGCAAGGCACAAGTCGGCAGCACCCGGGCACGATGCTGCTGGCAAGTTGACCCACGCCGGCTTCACGCGAGTCATCGCGGCGATCGCGATCGGCAACGGCTTCGTCACATACGACTTCACGATCTACAGCCTGTCGGCGGTGACGATCGGCCAGCTGTTCTTTCCTTCCAGCAGTCCGGTGTCGTCCCTGCTGTTGTCGCTCGCCACGTTCGGCGCGGGTTTTGTGATGCGCCCGCTCGGTGCGATCGTGATCGGCCATATCTCCGACAGCTACAGCCGCAAAGTGGGCATCGGCGTAGCGCTCACGCTGATGACGATCAGTACCTGGATGATCGCGTGCATGCCGTCTTATGCGTCGATCGGTCCCGTTGCGACGATACTCATCGTCGTTGCGCGATTGGTGCAGGGGCTCGCAGCCGGCGGGGAGATTGGCCCGGCATCGACCTTGCTCATGGAGTCGGTTGGATACGAGCGCCGCTGCTTCATCGTCAGCTGGCGCGGCGCCAGCCAGGGCGTGGCCGCGTTAGTGGCGGCGCTGATTGGGGCAAGTACCACGGCATTGCTTTCACCAGAGGCCATGCAAGCTTGGGGCTGGCGTATTCCTTTCGTGTTGGGCGGCTTGATCGGTCCGGTCGGCTGGTACCTGCGTCGCCACATGCCTGCGGCCCCCGAACGATCAAGCAGAAAGTTCATGCCAAGCCACTTGTTTGCCGAGCATGCCCGCCCGCTCGTCTACGGCATTCTGATGATGGCAGCACCGTCGGCGAGCTTTTATGTCACGGTGTTCTACATGCCAAGTTATCTGGTCCAGACACTGCACTGGCCCGCCGCGATCAGTCTGGTGACGGCCTGCCTCTCGGGTCTTGTCATTCTTGTGGTGACGCCGCTGGTCGCGGGCGTTGCCGACCGTCATGCGAGCCGAAAGACGCTGCAGTACCTGACTCTCGCGGCATCATTGCTGACGACCTATCCGGTCTTCTGGGCGCTGACCCATGGTGTCGGCCAGGTCGCTGCACTCGCCATCATTGCCGTGTACGTGGCGCTTTCGTTGAACAATGCTGGCGCCAGTTCGGTGTTGATGCTGGAGGCATTTCCGCGGCATCGGCGCGCGGCAGGCCTTTCGGTGATCTACAGCGTGGGGGTGGCCCTCTTCGGCGGCTTTTCACCGTTCCTTGTCACGTGGCTTATCCACGTGACCGGCAATGCCATGATGCCTGCGTGGTATCTGATGGCCACGATCGGTATCACGCTTTATGCGTTGAACCGGTTTCCTGAAGATGTCGATGCACGTGTTCTGCAGCACCGGGCAAATGCTTGCTGACCATTCTGGTTGCCTGGATTTGTTGCAGGCCAAGGGCCCGTGCGCGCATGTCTTGCGGATTCATGTGGAAGGTGCGACGAAACGCACGTGTGAAATCCGAGGCGCTCTTGAAGCCGAGCCCGTAGGCGATGTCGATCACCGGGACGTGCGGGAAACGCACGAGCTCGTCTGCAGCCATTCGCAACCGGCGGTGACGGATGTAAGCACCAAGCCCACCTTCGTGCTCGAACCAGCGATAGATCGTGGCACGCTTCAGTTGCAATGCGTCGATCACATGCGTGGGAGTCAGATCGCTCTGATGCAGGTTGGCTTCGATGAAACGACGCACCTGCCCCATCACCGCGGTTTGAAGGGCGGCGCGGTCGTCGCCCGTCAGGCGGGATGCTTTCCGGAATCCGGCGACCAGGAGCTCGGCACTAGCGTGCAACGCGTCGATCGCGCCGACGGTGTCGAGCCTTGATATTTCCCTGCCGACCGCCGTGACGTGATCCAGGACGAGGCCAGCAAGTGGCGTGCCCTGTGGGAGAACCCGACCATGAATCGACTCGCCATCAGGCAGGCCGGCATTCACGATGGCCCTCGGAACGAACAGGCTGAGAACACGACAAGCCGGTCGGTCGACATGAAACGGCTGGCTCAGGTCGAACGCAATGATTCCCCGGGTTGAGTCCGTCACGCTGCGCTTTTTATGAATGCCCGTCACATTGCCGATCTCACCTTCGAGAAAAAGGTGAAAGACATAGTCCCGACGGGAATCGGTGGAAACCCGCGCCACCGAGCGATCAATCACCATCGCGTCGGTGCGGCAGTCGGAAAAGGCCATGCCGTTGACCGCATAAAAATCGATATTTGCGACGAGCCCTTCCGTCACCTGCTTTTTCGAGGGTAGTACGTCGACCACATGCCCAACGCGCTTGCGCCAAGCCAGGACCTGCACATCGGCAGGCAGCGCGTGCGTGCTGAAACTGCTGGTGTCGATCCCCGGGCACTGCGCGTCGTCATCAACAGGCCGACGCGTCATTGAGCATTGAGTCATGGATGCATTCGACGAACGAAGGATACGGTTTCCGTGAAGCGACCCCTGCAAGTGCCACATGCGCAGCCGCTGAATGCGAAACAGGGTGCAAGTAGCGTACCAAGTGGCGTGATGCGAGGCATGACTACGACGCAATGGGTATGGACGGTCTCTGCATCGCAGGGAAGTCCGGGCGGCCCGGTTTGGTTCGCCAGATCAGCAAGCTGCTGCTGACGCATGGCGTCACCTCGCGCCCAAAGACGACTTTCGCGGATACGGTTTTTTGCTCAACCCTGCCATGACTGGCCGGTAGGGCTGGAGGTCGGCAGTTTCTCGATCAACCCGGTATCTCCGGTGGGTCAGCGCTTGGCATAGAGATTGCCTGCCAACTTGCTGCTGCGGGACATGCCCGTGGACAGGAATGCTCCATGATCAAAACGCCCTCGGCACCGGCTGGCCCACTCCAGGATTTTCAGGTCCAGTGGGTATTCGGCAACATATCGGAACCCCTGCGGCAGCAAATCGTGGCGTTCTGGTTGCAGGAAGGAGCGGTGACAAATCCGGACGAAGCATGGCGTCGCGCATGGGAGGTGGCATGCGTTCTCCGGGAAGTGGAAGGCGGCAATATCGCTGGCGTCTGCACGGTGGCGATTCGCCTGGATGACCATGGCGTGTCTTATGGATTCGTTCGCCTGTTCATCCGTCGGGCCAGCCGCCTGGCAGGCCTGAATGTTCGTCTGATGGAGACGATGATCGAAGGATTCGAAGCGATGGAGAGCGAGCCCGGGGCGCCTCGGCATCTGGTGGCCACCATCGAGAACCGCAAAATGGAACGTCGGGCTGCTCAGAGGATTCTCGCAAGGCTCCGTTTCGTCCACATCGGCACAGCAGCCAATGGCGAACTCGTCATGCAGCGTAGCCTGACGGCACAGCGCGATCAGTTAAACAGATGACGCGTCGCGATGCCTCGATCGGTTCATGCCCTGAGGCATCGCACAGGCACATTTGCCTGAAACACCCTCATGAAACTCATGCTCACGGCACTTCCGTTGAGAAGAGTGGAGGCTCGTGTCCGGCAATCCACAGCCTTCCATGCTGAGCGATGCTGCCAGCTGCCAGTCCTGGACTGGCTAACAACACCTGTGGCGGCATAAACAAGCCGAGCGCGTAGGCAATCTCGATCACCGGGAGCGGGGGGGGGAACGTACCCGCTTGTCGGTTGCCATTCGCAACCGCGGTGGCGGATAAGCCCATCCACGATGGCGCACGGCACGAGCAGCGTCAGCAAGCAGCTTATGACGCATGGCGTCACCTCACGCCCCAAAGCCGACTTTTGCCCGGCACCACCATGGCTGTCTGGTCGGGCTTGAAGAGGGCAGCGGGTCCTCGATCAACCCGGTTTCTCGGGGGTGTTTGCCCTTGGCATAGAGATTGCCTGCCATAAAAGATCGTTTTAGGAAAGTGAGACGCAGTGTCAAGGGTGCTGAATTTATGTGTCGATACTCACAGAAAAAGACATTGGTCGTGCCCTGGCTGCCTGTCTGGGTCGGTCGGACCCAGGTGAGTGGGTAGGCCTGACGCAACCCGCACAGGCATGGATGTACCGACATGCCGTTTAAAAATTGATGCGCAGAGTCTTGGTTGCCGCCCTGCGGAGCTGGCCTCTGCAGGGGGAAGGATGGGACGTCGATTTCACTTTATTTCGGGCCTGCCGAGATCTGGCTCCACATTGCTTGCGGGTCTTCTTCGTCAAAATCCGCAGTTCCATGCAGGCATGAGCGGCCCGGTCGGTGGCCTGTTCAACACCCTGCAAGGCGAGATGAGCGGTCGCAACGAATACTCGGTATTCATCAGCGACGCACAGCGCCGTCGTGTTCTGGAAGGCCTGTTCGATGCCTACTACGCCGCGGAGTATCCGGTGGAGGTGGTGTTCGATACCAACCGCATCTGGTGCAGCAAGCTGCGGGTGCTGAGGGAGCTGTTCCCCGCCGCCAAGGTGATCGCCTGCGTGCGGCATATGCCGTGGATCATCGACAGCATCGAACAGCTGGTGCGCAAGAACGCGTTCCAGCCCTCGTCCATCTTCAGCTACCAGCCCGGCGGCACCGTGTACTCGCGCGCCGAAGGCCTCGCCAATGGCGATGGCATGGTCGGCTTTGCCTACAACGCGCTGAAAGAGGCGTACTACGGCGAAGACAGCGCGAACCTGCTGCTGCTGCAGTACGAGACGCTGACCAGCGATCCGGCCGCCGCCGTGAAGGCGATTTACGACTTCATTGGCGAACCTGCCTTCGCTCACGATTTCGACAACGTCAGCTACGACGCCAACGAGTTTGACCTGCGTGCCGGCACGCCAGGTCTGCACGCCGTGCGCAAGAAGATCGAAGCGCGCGAGCGCAGCACCATCCTGCCACCGGACGTGTTCCGCCGTTTCGAGAACGACGCCTTCTGGCGCGATCCGCAGCTCAACCTGCGCGAGGTGCGGGTGGTCTGATCGGATCGCCAGCGCAACGCACGCATTGCACCCACATTTTGTCTTCCATCCGGATCGGGCGTGGCCTGACCGGAGCAGCACCTAATTATCCGAATTCACTCGTTACATCCTTCAGGGGGCACACCATGAATCGCATTTATCGTCTTGTCTGGAATTGTGCGCTTAACGCCGTTCAAGTCGCTTCGGAATTGACGCGCGCATCGAACGGGCACATGGCGACCAGCGCCCCGGCGCGCGCCAACCGGCTGAAGCCGCTGGTATTGGGCTGCGCCTTGGCGCTAGGCCTCACGATATCCTTGCTGCCGTTCGACGCGCACGCGGATGGCGGCAAAGGCGGCGTTTCCGGGCCCGGCATCGGTGTGGGGGGAGCGGGTGGCACGGTCGGCTCGCCGGCGGGTGGTGGAGGTACTTTTGGACCATCAGGCCCCTATCTGCCAGGTGCTGGTGGTGGTGGCGGTGCTGCGTATTTGACCGGCGCACAGGCTGGACAGGGCGCCAGTGGCGGTGCTGGTGGCAATGGTGGTGCAGGTGGTAGTGGCGGTGCGCTGAGTACGACCGTCACAGCGGATACGGTGGAGTCCACCAATATCACTGGTGGTGCGGGTGGTGGCGGCGGTGTGCCGACGAACCCCGTCGGCGGCATTATCGATGGCGGTGGCGGCGGTGGCGGTGGCGGCGGATTCGCCGTGGGTCTAACGGCTGGCAACCTGACGCTCAATGCAGGTTTTTCATTAACTGGTGGCGCGGGCGGAGCGGGAGGGTCGGGCAACACGGGCGCGCCAAATGGTTATGGCGGTGGCGGCGGCGGCGGACAAGGGGGCGGTGGCGCACTGCTTGGCAGTTCAGGGAGCACTTTCACTAACGCCGGTACCACCGTAGGTGGTGCGGGTGGTGCTGGCGGAAAGGGCGGCCCGGATGCGGGGGCCGGTGGTTTCGGTGGCGATGGCGGCGTGGGTGTTCTGTTCAACGGCTCAACCGGCGGTAGTGTTGTCAACACGGGCACCATCCGTGGCGGCGCTGGCGGTGCCGCGGGAGCCGGAGGTTCGTCGGGAGCCATCGCGGGCGTCGCAGGTGCCGGCGGCGTCGGCATTAGCGGCAGCAATCTCAGTGTGATCAATAGCGGCACGATCAGCGGTGGTTTGTCGGGTAACGGCGTTACTCAGGCTGCGGCCATTACCTTTACCGGTGGCACCAATTCGCTGGAACTGCAATCCGGATCGACCATCACTGGCAACGTCGTGGCCGTGGCCGGTGGCAACGATACGCTGGCCCTGGGCGGTAGCAGCAGCACGGGTACCACGTTCAATGTCGCGAACATCGGCGGCCAGTACCTCAATTTCAGGAATTTCCTCAAGAGCGGCACCGGCACCTGGACCTTGACCGGCACCACGACGGCAGTGACGCCGTGGACGATCAGCGGCGGTACGCTGTCGGTGTCCTCCGACGCCAGCCTCGGCGCCACCAGCGGCGGCCTTGCGTTCAACGGCGGCACGCTGCAATTCGGCAGCAGCTTCAATCTCGCCAGCACGCGTGCGATCACGCTCGATGTCGGCGGCGGTACCATCGACACCAACAGCTATGCCACGACGATCTCGCAGGCGATCACCGGCAGCGGCGGCATGACCGTGACAGACAGCGCCGGCGGCGGCGCGCTGACGCTCACCGGCGCCAACACCTACACCGGCAACACCTCCATCAACGGCGGTGGCGCACTGACACTCTCCGGCACGGGCAGCATCGCCAGCTCCAGCGACGTCATCGCCAACGGTACGTTCGACATCAGCAATACGACTAACGGCGCGTCCATCGTGTCGCTGGACGGCAGCGGCAATGTCAATCTGGGCGCGCAGTCATTGTCGTTGACCAACGCCACCGGCAATTTCGGTGGCGTTATCAGCGGTAGCGGAAGTCTCAGCGTGGCCGGTCGCTCCGAATACCTGGTGGGAAACAACACCTATACCGGCGGTACGGCGATCGGTAATGGTACTGAGCTGTTTATCGGCGCCCAGGGTACGACCGGTTCGATTGTCGGTGACGTAACCGACAACGGTATGCTGCTTTTCAACCGCACGGATGCCCTGACGTACGATGGCGTGATCAGCGGCACCGGTCAGGTCTATCAGTATTCCTCCGGTATCCTCACGTTGACGGGTGCCAGCACGTACACCGGGTCGACAGTGATCTACGGCGGCAGTTTGGCGCTGAGCGGCAATGGTGGCATTGCCAACTCCGACCGCGTCTACGATTACGGCACGTTCGACATCAGCAACACGACCAACGGCGCATCGATCAACTCTCTGTTTGGCACCGGCAACGTCAATCTCGGTGCACAGACGCTGACATTGACCAACGCACACGATGAGTTTGACGGTGTCATCGGCGGCGGCGGCGGCCTCACGGTGGCGGCGGGCAGCGAGACGCTGACCGGTGCCAACAGCTATACCGGCATCACCACCATCAACGGCGGCACGCTGGCGATCACCAGTGGCGGTAGCGTGGCCAGCACCGCGAATGTCATCGACAACGGCGCGTTGATCGTGGACGGCACCGGTTCGAGCATCACCTCGACCATCGGCGGCACACCGTTCCAGGTGGGCAGCAACGGCACCGGTAACCTGACGGCAAGCAATGGCGCGTCAGTCAATAGCGCGGGTGAACTCAACATCGGCCAGAACGCCGGTGATACCGGCATGGTGACTGTCACCAGTGGTGCTCAGGTGACCGCGGGGGCGAGCATCAATGTCGGTAAATACGGCAGCGGTACGCTGACGGTCTCCGATGGCGGTTCGGTCGACAGCAGCTTCCTCTCAATCGCCGACCAGTCCGGTTCGACCGGCACGATGATCGTGACGGATGCCGGTTCATCGGTGACAGTTGCGCCGGGCGGCCAGATCGTGGTCGGCAACCATGGCGGCAACGGCATGCTGACCATCGCCGACGGTGCTTCGGTGACCGGCGACAGCGTGCTGATTGCGGCGGATGCGGGCTCGACCGGTATGCTGAACATTGGTGCGGCCGCAGGCAGTGCCGCGACAGCGGCGGGCACGCTGGATACGAGTACCGTCACGTTTGGCGCGGGTACCGGTTCCCTGGTGTTCAACCACACCGATACCGGCTACACCTTCGATCCGACGATCAGCGGCAACGGTGCAGTCAATGTGCTGGCCGGCACGACCATTCTTACCGCAGACAACACCTACAGCGGTGCTACCACGATCAGCGGCGGCACGCTGGCGTTGAGCGGCACGGGCAGCATTGCCAATTCCAGCGGCGTGATCGACAACGGCACGTTCGACATCTCGGGTGTCACGGCCGGCTCCAGCAGCGGACCGGCCGATGTGGTGGTGGGAAGCCTTTCGGGCAACGGCACGGTTCTCAACGGAACGAATGCGCTGATCGTTGGCAGCAACAATGCCAACACCAGCTTTTCGGGAACCATCATCAATACGGGTGACGGCTGGGATGCTGCTTACGGTACCTTCTCGAAAGTCGGCAGCGGCACGTTGACCATCGACGGCGCGACGATTGAACATGGCGAGTCCTACATCATGGACGGAACGCTCGCACAAACGTCCGGCAACTCCGCGATTGACTATCTCTCGGTCGGAACGGGCACGGCGGGTAGCGCGCCGAATATTGGTGCGCTCACGGTCAGTGGCGGCACGATCACCTTTGGAACGGGCCTGCAGGTGGGTGATTGGGGTGGCACCGGTACGGTGACGCAAACCGGTGGCACGGTCGTTGTCAATGATGGTTGCGGCAACCTCGCGCATTGCGCGTCGCTCAACATCGGCAACCAGGGTGGCACGGGAAGCTACAACATTTCCGGCGGCACCTTGGCGTTTAGTAACGGCTTCTTCGATATCGGGCGCAATGCCAGCACCAATCCCGCGAGCCATGGCGAGCTCGCCATAAGCGGTGCTGCAACGGTGAGCGTCGGCAATAGCGGCGCGATGATCATCGGCGACTGGCTGTCCATGGGCACATCGGGCGCGGCGGCCGGCACCGGCGTGGTCAACCAGACGGGAGGCACGCTTGCCGTCGATGGCACGTCGCGGCTCTATCTTGCCGGCAGCGGCGATGGTACCTACAACCTCGCCGGGGGCATGCTTCAAATCGGCGGCAACTCGCTGCTCGGTGACTACAACAATCTTGGCGGCCATTACACCTTCAATCTGGGTGGCGGTTCGATCCAGGTGGTTGGTTCGGCGTTGAACACCAGCGTGAATGCCAATCTGGCAAGCGGGACTGCCTCGACCATCGATACGAACGGTATCGGTGCCACATGGAACGGCGTGCTGTCTGGCCAGGGTGCGTTGGCCAAGAGCGGCGCTGGAACGCTCACGCTGACCGGTGACAATACCTACGCGGGTGGCACGACGATCAACGGCGGCACGCTGGCGTTGAGCGGCACGGGCAGCATTGCCGGTTCCAGCGATGTGATCGACAACGGCACGTTTGATATCAGCAACACGTCAAACGGTGCGTCGATCGCGTCACTGGGTGGCAGCGGCAATGTCACCCTCGGGACGCAATCGTTGTCGCTGACCAATGCCAACGATACTTTCAACGGTGTGATAGCAGGTAGCGGAGGACTGGTTGTTGCAGCCGGTCAGGAGGTGCTTGATGGCGTCAACACCTATATCGGTGCGACGACCGTCCAGGGCGGCACGCTGCTGATCGGTGACAGCGCCAATCCAGGTGCGTCGATTGCCGGTGATGCCAATGTCGACAATGGCGCAACACTTGGCGGCTATGGCTCGATAGGCGGCAACGTGGATGTCGCCAACGGCGCGCATCTTGCCCCGGGCGTTGCCGGCAGCATCGGCACGCTGACGGTAAACGGCAACCTGACGGTGGCGCAGGGCGGCATGCTCGATTACGAGTTCGGCGCCCCGGGTGCGGGGTCTGGTGTGGCCGGCACCGGCGATCTGGTCAATGTCGGCGGCAACCTGACACTCAATGGCGCGACGCTCAACGTCAACGCCGATCCTGGCTTCGGGCAGGGCCTGTACCGGCTGTTCAACTACAGCGGCACGCTGACCGAAACCAACGGCGGCATCACGTTCGGCAGTGTCCCGGCTGGCGACACGCTGGCGATCCAGACGCTGACGACGGACAAGCAGATCAATCTGGTCAACACCGGCGGCCAAACCCTCAACCTCTGGAACGGCAACGGTCTGGCCTCGGCCACGCAGATGGGCGGCGGTACGGGTACGTGGTCGGCCACTTCGTCAAACTGGACTGACGTCAATGGCGACGTGTCGGCAACGATGAGCCCGCAGCCGGGCTTCGCGATCTTCGGTGGTGCCGCAGGCACGGTCAGCGTGGATGGCAGCGCCGGTGCGGTATCCGCTACCGGCCTGCAATTCATGACCGATGGCTACGCCATGAACGGCGATGCGCTGACCCTGGTCGCCGATGCCAACGGCAATGCACCGGTCATCCGCGTGGGTGATGGCAGCACGGCTGGTGCGAGCGATGTCGCCACGATCGACAATGTGCTGCAGGGCACCGACGGTCTGGTCAAGAGCGACTACGGCACCCTGGTACTGACCGGCGCCAACACCTATACCGGTGGAACCATGATCGAGGGCGGTACGCTCTCGGTGGCCAGCGATGCCAACCTGGGCGACGTCAGCGGTGGTCTGACTCTGGACGGCGGCACGCTGGAGAACACCAGCAGCTTCACCTCGGCCCGGGCGATCACCCTGGACGGCGCCGGCGGCACGTTCAATACCGATGCGGGCACCACGCTGACGCTGAATGGCACGCTCAATGACACCGCTGGCCTGACCAAAACGGGCAACGGCACATTGATTCTTGGTGGTCAGGGCACGAGCAACACGCCGTGGTCGGTCAGCGCTGGCGAACTGGATCTGGACGGCAACGGCAGCAGCTTCAACGGCGGTATCTCGCTGGCCAGCGGAACCACGCTGCTGGTAGGCGGCGCGGGTGCCGGCGTCAGCGTGACGGGTGCTGGCGGTGTGTCTGGTTCCAACGGCGGCACCTTCGCGACCAACGGTTCGGGTTCCAAATACTTCAAGGGTGGTGCTGGCGGCAACGGCAGTGTCGGCGGTGCCGGTATCAGCGGCAGCGGCTTTGCGCTGACCAACAACAGCAATATCAGCGGGGGTTCCGGCGGCGCCGGTGGCCAGGGCAAATATGCCAATGGGTTCAGCGGCAGCGGTGGCGCGGGAGCAGCCGGTGGTGCGGGCGTGAGTGGCTCGGGCTTCAGCTTGACCAACACGGCCTTTATCGGTGGTGGTACCGGCGGCTACGGCGGCCGTGGCGGCAACGGGGTCGCAAACGCGGGCCAGGGAGCGGCTGGCAACGGCTACAACGGTGGCGCGGGCGGCGCGGGCAATGACGGCGTCACGGGTACCGGTTTCACCTTGAGCAATGCGGGTGCCATTGTCGGTGGCTACGGCGGCCACGGCGGCCAGGGTGGTTACGGCGCCCAGGGTACGGTCGATGCGAGTCAGGCCGGTGGCAACGGCGGTGTCGGCGGCCATGGCGGCAACGGCGGCGTCGGCGTGAGCGGTACCCAGTTCAGTCTGGACAACAGCGGTCTCGTTCTTGGCGGCGCCGGTGGTTCGGCAGGCACCGCGGGCCCGGCGGGCAGCGGCAGCTACTCCAGCGGCAGCGCGGTGCCTGGCAACGGCGGCACGGGCGGCGTGGCCGGTGTGGGCGGTGCCGGCGGTGCCGGCGTGGCGGGCAGCTACTTCAACGTGACGAACGAAACGGCCAGCATCATTGCCGGCGGCCAAGGTGGCTACGGTGGCTACAGCCGCCGTGGCGGCCGTGGCGGCTCCACGGCGGGTGGCGGCGCGATCGGCAGCTATGGCGCAGGTGGTATCGCGAGCGTGGCGGGTGTCGGCGGTGCGGGCATCAGCGGCGATCACTTCGGGGTCGTCAATAATGGCGCGATCAGCGGCGGCTACGGCGGCTTTGGCGGCGAGCCCGGCGACAATGCCACGACTGCCGCGGCGATGGCCGGCGGTGCCGGTGGCGCCGGCGGTGCCGGCATCAGCGGCAGCAATGCCGACGTCACCAACAGTGCCACCGGTACCATCACCGGTGGTCAGGGTGGCACGGGTGGCTACGGCAGCTACAGCAACGCCACCGGAGCCACGTCCGGTGCGGGCGGCGCCGGCGGTGTCGGCGGTGCGGGTATCAGCGGCACCCAATTGCTGATCGGCAATGCGGGCGCCGTCAGCGGTGGCACGGGCGGTCGCGGCCACTACGGCGCTAGCGACTCCAATGATTCCGACGCGATGTCGGCCGGTGGTGCGGCTGGCGCGGGCGGCATCGGCGGTGCCGGTATCACGGGCTCATCCTTCAGCGTGACCAACACCGGCACGATTACGGGCGGCGTCGGTGGCGCTGGCGCCGTGGGCAACACGGGTCCCGCGGCGAGCGGGAGCGGTGCCAACGGCAATGGCGGCAATGGTGGCATCGGCGGTGCCGGCGGTGCCGGCATCGGCGGCGCATCATTCACCGTGATCAACAGCGGCAGCATCGTGGGCGGTGCCGGTGGCATGGGCGGCACCGGTGGTGCGGGTGGCAGCAATGGCACGGCGCCCGGCGGCAGTGCCGGCATGGACGGTGCGGGTGGTGCCGGTGGCGTGGGCGTGGTGTCGACAGGCAACTCGATCGTCATCAACAGCGGCAGCATTGCCGGTGGCCTGGGTGCGGACGGCACGCAAGCCGATGCGGTCGACTTCAGCGGCGGCAACAACATGCTGGAGATCGAGGCGGGCTATACCTTCACCGGCAAGGTGGTCAGCACCAGCGGCACGACGCAGGGAGGCGACATGCTGGCACTGGGTGGCGCCACCAATGCCAGCTTCGATCTGGGTCAGGTCGGCGCGGTCGGAAGCGCGGCTTCGTTCCAGGGCTTTGCGAACTTCGCCAAGGCGGGCAGCAGCACATGGACGCTGACCGGTACCGGCAACGCCAGCGAAGCATGGACCATTGCCGACGGCACCCTCGTCGGCAACACGGCCAGCCTGGTGGGCAATGTGGCCTTTGCGCCGGGTGCGGGTGACACCGCGGTGGTGGAGTTCGCTCAGACGCAGAATGGCACCTACGCCGGCGCGCTGTCGGGTGACGGCACGCTGCTGAAAGTGGGCAATGGAATGCTGACGCTGACCGGTACGAACACCCATACCGGCGGCACGACGATCAGTGCCGGCACGTTGCAGCTCGGCAATGGCGGAACCAGTGGTTCGATCAGCGGCGACGTGACGGACAACGGTACGCTGGCGTTTGATCGCAGCGATGCGTCCAGTTTCGGGGGCACCATCAGCGGCACCGGCAGCGTCGTGCAGTCGGGCAGTGGCACCCTGGCGCTGACCGGTACGAATACCTATACCGGCGGCACGACGATCAGTGCCGGCACGTTGCAGCTCGGCAGTGGCGGAACCAGTGGTTCGATCAGCGGCGACGTGACGGACAACGGTACGCTGGCGTTTGATCACAGCGATGCGTCCAGTTTCGCCGGCACCATCAGCGGCACCGGCAGCGTCGTGCAGTCGGGCAGTGGCATCCTGGCGCTGACCGGCACGAACACCTATACCGGCGGCACGACGATCAGTGCCGGCACGCTGGTGCTGGGCAATGCGTCGGCGATCGGCAGCGGTACGCTGGCAATGGCGCAGGGCACCACGCTGGACTTCACCAGCGGCTTCACGCTGGCCAATGCGATCACGCTGTCGGGTGATCCGACGGTCAACGTCAACGCGGGCCTGACCACCACGCTCAGCGGTGGCATCAGCGATGGCACGCAGGCCGGCGATCTGGTCAAGACCGGCACCGGCACCCTGGTCCTGACCGGCACGGACACCTATACCGGCAGTACCGAAGTGGCGGCCGGCACGCTGAATGTCCAGGGCAGTCTGGTCAGTAGCGTCACTGTGGACAACGGCTCCGAGCTGCTCGCTACGGGCAGCATAGGTGGCTTGACGCTCGCCAGCGGCGCCACGGTGTCGCCGGGTGGCAATGGCATCGGCACGCTGATGGTAAACGGCAACGCGAGCCTGGCGGCGGGTTCGACGTATCAGCTCGATGCGACCGACACCGGCAGCAGCGATCTGATCCATGCGACCGGCACGGCGACGCTTGGCGGCGGTTCGGTTGTCTCGATGGAGGCGGGCAGCAACTGGAGTGTGTCGACCAAGTACACGATCCTCACCGCCGACGGCGGAATCAGTGGCACCTTCGGCACCGCGACGTCGAACTTTGCGTTCCTGACGCCGACGCTGAGCTATGACGCCAAGGATGCGTACCTGACGCTGACACGCAACGCCACCAGCTTTGCCTCGGTCGGTGTGACGCCCAATGAGATCCACACGGCAACGGCCGTCGAATCGAGTTCGTCCGGCACGGTCTACAACGCGATCCTTCCGCTGGCGTCGGCGCAGGCGCGGGCCGCCTTCAACGAACTGGCCGGCGACAGCCTCGCCAGCACGCGCACGGCGATCGTCGATGACAGTCACTATGTACGTGATGCCATCAGCGACCACCTGCAAGGCGTGCAGGGCGCGAACGAGATCGGTCAGCAGGCCGATGCACAAGGCAGCGTGTGGGCCAGTACCTGGGGCCATGGCGGCAACCACGACAGCGACGGCAATGCGTCAAGCCAGGGCAGCAACGGCAGCGGCCTGCTGGTGGGCACCGATAAAACCCTTGGCGCATGGCGCGTGGGCGCGGTGGCCGGTGCGGGTGAACTGTCCAACAGCAGCACCGGCAACAATGCGGCCGATGCGCACAGCACCAGCACCGTGCTGGGTCTGTACACCGGTGCGGATCTGGGGGCGTGGCAGTTCCAGGGTGGTGCGGCACACAGCTGGTACAAGACCAGCAGCCATCGCTACTTCGACGTACCAGGCCTGGGCAGCCTCGCCGCCGCCAAGTACGACAACGGTGTCACGCAAGCCTATGTCGATGGCGGCTACAAGTTCAGCTTTGCCACGGGCAGCCTGACCCCGTTCGCCAACCTGGCACGCGTATGGCTTCATCAGGATGCCATCAGCGAAGGCGGCGTGGCCGGGTTGGATGTGCAGGCCAACGACAGCAGCGTGAATTACGGCACGGTGGGTCTGCGCGCGGCGTGGGCACCGAATGCCTGGACGCAGTGGTATGCGAGCGTGGGTTACCAGCACGCCTGGGGTGATCTGGCCTCGGTCGACCAGCAGCGTTTTGCCAACGACGGCACCGGCAGCTTCTCCGTTGCCGGCCTGCCGGTGGCGGCGAATGCCGGCATCGTCGACTTCGGCATCCGCTTCCCACTGGGCAAGAACGTCACGTTCGATGCGAGCTACCACGGCCAGTTCGCCAGTCAGGCCAAGGACCAGGGTGCACGGATGGTGCTGAACGTCAGTTTCTGACACCGGCCGCCCCGCTCCGATTCTTGTCGGAGCGGGGCGCAGGATCACACTGGTCAAGCGTAAGGATGCACACGCGGCATCAGCAGTTTTCAGAGCGCCCGATGGGCGCTCTTTTTTAATCCGTCGTCGGTGCCGGCCACGCAATCGGCACAGGCAGATCGCGGGTGTTCATCATGGCCCGATGGGTGGCCACCGGCTTCGCGTTTGTCGGCCTGCGTGCGTTTCTCGCATCAGCAAGGTAATCAGCTGGCCTGCTGGGCGAGCAACGTCTCGATTTCACGCAAGCCGGGCATGCCGCCCTGCGCACCGAGTTTGCCAACCGACAGGGCGGCGGCGGCGCAGGCTTTGCGCACGGCCTGTGACAGACCTTCATGCAGGAAGACGGCGAGTGCGGCGTTGAAGGTGTCACCGGCGCCGGTGCTGTCGACCGCCTCGACGTCGAAGCCATGCTGGTGGATCGGCTCGCCCTGTTCGCGATACCACGCACCTTCGGCGCCGCGGGTGAGCACGACGGGACACGGCGTGCGCTGCATCAGCTTGCGGAAATCCTCTTCGGGATCGAGGCCTAGCAGGATGGCCAGCTCGTGCTGGTTCGGCGTGACGTAGCGGGCGAGTTTCAACCATTCGGTCGGCAGCTTCTGCGCGGGCGCGGGATTCAAGATCACGGGTACATCGAGCCGCTGGCCGAGTCGCAGGGTCGCTTCCACCGTTTCCAGCGGAATCTCCATTTGCACCAGTACGGCATCGGCGCGGGCGATCACGGCTTGTGCCCGCTCGACCTGTGCGGGCATGACGCGCGCGTTGGCGGCAGGTACCACGATGATCTGGTTCTCGCCGTCGGCGACGGTGATCGAGGCGGTGCCGCTGGCTGCATCATCAAGTCGGCGCACGTGCTCGAGCGCGATGCCCTCCGAGGCGAGGCCGTCATACAGCTGGTCGCCGAACGTGTCCTGGCCGAGCGCGCCGACCAGGGCGACCTCGGCACCGAGTCGTGCTGCAGCCACCGCCTGGTTCGCGCCCTTGCCGCCCGGCACGGTGAGAAAGCGTTCGCCCAGGATGGTTTCGCCGGGGCCGACGAAGCGCGGCGCCTGGGTGACCAGATCCATATTAATGCTGCCGACGACGACGATACGGGTCATGACATCCCAATCCGATGAATCCCGACAAGGGGACGAGCATAAGCGATTACGTCAGCGCGTAAAGGCGCAGGGCCGGCAGCAAGCCGGCCCTGGGCTGGATGCACCCTGCGGGGCGACCTTACTGATTGCCGGAATCGTCACCCGATGAACTTTTCTTGTTCTGGCGCTGCTGCATGGCCTGTTGCAGCATCTGCTGGTATTGCTGCTTCTGGCTGTCGGTGAGTACAGCCTGCAGCTGGTTGCTGCTGTCCTGCATGATCGTGCGCATCCTGGCGCGGCGATCGCGCGGTGCCAGTGTGGTGTCCGCATGCAACTGCTGCATTTGCTGCTGTCGATTCCGCAGTATCGGTTCGATCCTGGCGGCCTGATCCGGTGTCAGCTGGAGCTTGCGGCTGAGCCGCGCGATCTGGCGTTGCGGGTCAGGCGCGTGGCGCGATGGTGCCGTGGACGTCGAATCGGCGGAAGTGGCAGTGTCCTGAAACGGCTGCGCCATGACGACACTAGTGCCGGCGATAGCCAGGGCGAAGCCGAGCAAGCCAAGACGACGAATGGGTTTCATCGCGGAATCTCCAGAAAAAGTGGGCAACAAGGCATGCAACGCGAGATGGGAGTGGGCGTTGACGAAAGTTGTGCGATTTCCTCGCCAGGCCATGTGCCGGCGTGGCCAGATCCGGAGCGAGATCCGGCAGTCGCAGCTTGAAACAGGAGCTGTCGCCCTGATCCTCTTGTTGTTGACGCCCACGCCGAGGAGATGGCGATGATCGAACTGCATTACTGGCCGACCCCGAATGGCCACAAGATCACCATGTTCCTCGAGGAAGCTGGCCTGCCTTACGAGATCAGGCCGGTGAACATCGGCAAGGGCGATCAGTTCAAGCCGGAGTATCTGAGGATTTCGCCGAACAACAAGATGCCGGCGCTGGTCGATATCGATCCGCCCGGTGGCGGCGTGCCGCTGGGCATTTTCGAGTCGGGTGCGATTCTGCAGTACCTGGCGGAGAAGACCGGCAGGTTCATGCCTGCGGCGATACGTGAGCGCTATGTCGTCACGGAGTGGCTGTTCTGGCAGGTGGGCGGGCTCGGTCCGATGCTGGGCCAGAACCATCACTTCAACCGCTACGCCGCCGAGAAGATCCCGTATGCGATCGACCGCTACGTCAACGAAACCCACCGCCTGTATGGCGTACTGGATAGACGTCTGGACGGCCGCGCTTTCATCGCAGGCGCCAACTACACGATTGCCGACATGGCCGCTTATCCATGGATCGTGCCGCATGAGGCGCAAGGCATGACGCTGGAGGAGTTTCCCCACCTCAAGAGCTGGTTCGAGCGCATCCGTGAACGTCCGGCGACACAACGTGCCTATGCCGTGGGCGAGACGTTCAAGGAACAGACCGACCTTCGCACGGATGAAGCCGCGCGCAAGATCCTGTTCGGACAAAAATAAGTGGATGTATGGACGGCGCCGACAACCGCCACCCGCATCACTCGATGCGGGTGACCGATTCCTGGCTGCCCGGCTCCAGCGGCGGAGCAGCGCCGGCCACGGCCAGCAATGACTGCGCGTAGCTGTCCTCGATGCTGACGGTGGAGACCTCATCCCAGGAGAAGAACGAAGCTTCACGCATCCACTCCGCATCCGGGCTGAGTTCCTGCATGTGGAAACCATCGTCGTCCACACTGACCAGCCGGCCGATGTAGCAGACCTCGGCTTCGTCCTCGCTGTCCACGTGCACCCCGATCACCGGGGCCTGCGCGCCGGCGGCCTGGATGACCTCGCGGATGTTGTCCAGCGGAAAACCGCGCGGCGGGCGCGGCAGGATGTGTTTCAGCGCCAGCGCCTTCTCGAAGAACACATGGTGCTTGTCCGGCGCCTCCAGTTCGGAGACGTCGCGATGGCGCATTACGTACATGCCGTCGTAGGTGATGCCGTCGCCGACCACCCAGAGCAGGAAAAACTCGCGGCCGACGCCGCCGACGTAACCGCAGAAGCTGCCGTGCTCGAGATCTTCGCGCCACAGGCGGACCAGGGTCTGCTGCTGCTGCGCTTCGCGCAGCTGGGCGCGCTGGCCGGTGGTTTTCAGTTCGATGATGTTGCTCACGGTTCTCATTTTACCAGATCGGTCCCGGCGGCTTGTTTACAGGATGTAGCGGCTCAAGTCTTCGTTCTGGACCAGGCTACCCAGGCTCTTGTCTACATGTTCGGCGTCGATCTTGTAATTTTCGCCGGATTTGTCTGCAGCTTCGTAGGAGATTTTTTCCAGCAGGCGCTCCATCACGGTATGCAGCCGGCGCGCGCCGATGTTCTCGGTGCGCTCGTTCACCTGGAATGCCACCTCGGCCAGCCGGTCGATGCCGGAGTCGGTGAACTCGATCGTCACCCCCTCGGTGCTGAGCAGGGCCACATACTGCTTGGTCAGCGCATTGTGCGGCTCGCGCAGGATGCGCTTGAAGTCGTCCACGCTGAGCGCCGACAACTCGACGCGGATCGGCAACCTGCCCTGCAGCTCCGGAATCAGGTCGGATGGCTTGGCCAGCGAGAACGCGCCGGAGGCGATGAACAACATGTGGTCGGTCTTGATCGGGCCGTACTTGGTCGACACGGTGGAGCCCTCGACCAGCGGCAGCAGGTCGCGCTGCACGCCTTCGCGGCTGACGCCGGCGTGGCCGTGGTCACTGCGCTGGGCCACCTTGTCGATCTCGTCGATGAATACGATGCCGTTTTGCTCGGCCGCCTCCATCGCCTGCGCGCGGACTTCCTCATCGTTGAGCAGCTTGCCTGCTTCCTCGTCGATCAGCAGCGGGCGCGCAAGCTTGATCGCCAGCTTGCGGCTCTGCGTCTTGGCGCCGCCCAGGTTCTGGAACATCTGGCGCAGCTGCGCGCCCATCTCCTCCATGCCGGGCGGTGACATGATCTCGACGCCCACGTTCATGGCGAAATCCAGCTCGATCTCGCGTTCGTCCAGTGTGCCTTCGCGCAGCTGCTTGCGCAGTTTCTGGCGGGTGTCGCTGTCGATCGCCGGGGTGGTCGGCGCGTCGTGGCTCCAGTCGGAAGGCGTCTGCCGGCGCGGCAACAGGGCGTCGAGGATGCGGTCCTCGGCACGGTCCTCGGCCTGCGTGCGCACGCGCTTGACCGCGTGCTCGCGGGTCAGCTTGTAGGCCACGTCGGCGAGGTCGCGGATGATCGATTCGACATCCTTGCCCACGTAGCCGACCTCGGTGAACTTGGTCGCCTCCACCTTCACGAACGGTGCGTTCGCCAGCGTGGCGAGGCGGCGCGCGATCTCGGTCTTGCCCACGCCGGTGGGGCCGATCATCAGGATGTTCTTCGGCGTGATTTCGTTGCGCATCTCGGGCGCCAGCTGCATGCGTCGCCAGCGGCTGCGCAGCGCCACCGCCACGGCGCGCTTGGCGTCGTGCTGGCCGATGATGTAGCGGTCGAGTTCGTTGACGATTTCGCGGGGAGTGAGTTCGGACATGGGATGCACCTGGAAGTGTGGTGTTCTATGGCCCGTCATTCCGGCGAAGGCCGGAATCCAGTGTCGTTGCGGTTGAAGGCGCTGGATCCCAGCCTTCGCTGGGATGACGACGAGGAAAGCCGTAGCGCGTAGCGCCTACAACTCTTCGATCGACACGTTGTGATTGGTGTAGATGCAGATGTCGCCGGCGATCTTCAGCGCCTTCTCGACGATCGTGCGTGCATCCAGTTCGGTGTTTTCAAGCAGCGCCATCGCCGCCGACTGTGCAAACGGGCCGCCGGAACCGATCGCGATCAGTCCATGCTCGGGCTCCACCACGTCGCCATTGCCGGAGATCAGCAGCGATGCTTCCTTGTCGGCTACCGCCAGCATCGCCTCGAGTCGGCCGAAGCGACGGTCGGTACGCCATTCCTTGGCCATTTCCACCGCGGCGCGGGTGAGGTTGTTGTTGTGCTTTTCGAGCTTCTGCTCGAACAGCTCGAACAGCGTGAACGCGTCGGCGGTGGCGCCGGCGAACCCGGCCACCACGTCACCGGCCTTGCCCAGTCGGCGTACCTTGCGGGCGTTGCCTTTCATCACGGTATTGCCCAGCGTGACCTGGCCGTCGCTGCCGATCACGACGCGGCCTTCGCGGCGTACGCAGACGATGGTGGTGGCGTGGAAGGTTTCCATGAGAACTCCGCAGACGGTGGATGTCGTTCGAGGTGGGGCCGTGCCCATGGGAATCCAAGGCGCCGCGGTGGCCTGGCTCAGCGACGGTTCCACAGCAGCACGGCCGCCGCGGCGAACACGCACCAAACCAGCAGCGCACCGGCCAGCGCAGGCAGCAGGCGCATCCGGTCGATCAGCCAGTACAGTGCGGCCAGATAGGCCACATACGGCGCTACCGCCCACAGACCGAACACGATGGTGGCCTTGAGCTCGGCGGTGCCGCGTTCGCTGCCGACGATGTAATGGGCCATCAGCGCGAAGGTGGGGAACAGCGGCAGCAGGCCGGCTATGTAGTAGTTGCGGGTGCGTGCCAGCAGGCCGATCAGCAACACCATCAGCGCACCGATCACGGACTTGATGAGCAGGTTCATGTGCAGCGTGGTCCGACCGTACTCATTTGCGCCGCGCGCGCGGATGTGCGGCGTCGTACACCTTGGCGAGGTGCTGGAAATCCAGGTGGGTATAGATCTGCGTGGTGGCGATATCGGCATGGCCGAGCAGTTCCTGCACCGCGCGCAGGTCGCCGGAGGATTCCAGCATGTGGCTGGCGAAGGTATGTCGCAGCAGGTGCGGATGGATGTGCTTCGGGATGCCTTGCTGCAGTGCCAAGGTTTTCATGCGCAACTGCACCGTGCGCGGGTTGATCGGCGCGCTGCCGCGACCGCGGAAGACGGCGCTGTCCGCCTGCATGCCCTGCTGCGCGCCAAGCGCGCGCAGCGCGGCGATCGCGTGGCGGCCAACCGGCACGATGCGGGTCTTGCCGCCCTTGCCGAGCACGCGCACTTCGCCGCCGTCGAGATCCAGGTCGATCCAGCGCAGGCCGACCAGTTCGGACAGGCGCAGTCCGCTGGAATAAAACAGCTCCAGCATCGCGCGGTCGCGCGCGGCCAGCTTGCCGCCGCTGTCGGTTTCGACCAGCGCGCCGGCCTCGTCCACGTCGAGCACCTGTGGCAGCTTGCGACGCACCTTGGGGCCGCGCACGCCGAGGAGCGGATCGCTGGCCAGCTGGCCTTCGCGATTGAGCTGGCGGAACAGGCTGCGGCAGGACGACAGCAAGCGTTGAAGGCTTTTCGGCGCGAGGCCGGCGCGATGTTCGCCAGCGATGAAGCTGCGCATCAGGTTCGCATCCAGCGCGTCGAACGAGGCCAGCTGTTGCGCCTGCATGAAACGCAGCAGCTTGACCAGGTCGCGACGGTAACCGGCGACCGTGTGTGGCGAGGCATGTCGCTCGCCGGTCAGGCGGTCGAGCCAGCGGTCGACCTGTTGCTCAGGTGTCATG
Source organism: Rhodanobacter koreensis (assembly GCF_054782855.1). Lineage (NCBI taxonomy): Bacteria > Pseudomonadati > Pseudomonadota > Gammaproteobacteria > Lysobacterales > Rhodanobacteraceae > Rhodanobacter > Rhodanobacter koreensis. The sequence continues at coordinate 1,234,092 of NZ_BAAGRR010000001.1, forward strand.
GTGACTCAGGAGACATCCCGCGCACGCGCCAGGGCGGCGGTGATGGTGGCGGCGATCATTTTCAGGAACAGCGTGCCCATACCCGGCTGGAAGCGATCCGCATCGTGGCTGCCGATGGCCAGGATGCCGGAGTCACCCAGCCGCATCATCGCCACCGAGCGGATCTGTCCGGCGTCGGGGCCGAACAGCCGGGTGAGCTTTTCGCTGGAAAGGCGCCCGGAGACCGGTTCGTTGTTGTGCAGGAATTCGGCAAATTCCGGCAGCTCGTCGGCTCCTCCCGGAATCTGTTGCAGCCATTCGGCGCGTGGCAATTGCGGCTCGTCGCCAAACAGCAGCAGGCGCACTTGCTCGGTGTGGAAATCCGCGCTGAGCTTGGCGACGATGCTGCGCGCGGTGACCTCCATCGTGTTTGCGCGCAGCAATGCCACGGTGAGCGCGTGCACGCGCTCCATCAGCTTCTCGTTCTCGGCGGCTATCTCGATCAGCTCGGCCAGCCGGCGCTCCAGCTCGGTGTTCTTGTCGCGCAGGCTCTGCAACTGATACACCGCCAGCGACGACACCGGGCCCTGCTCGCGCGGCATCGTCAGTTTCGCTGCCAGCTCGGGATATTCGCTGAGAAATTCCGGATGGCGCTTCAGATAGGCGGCGACCACGCGGGCCTGGGTGGCGTCGTCAAGCAGGGTTGCGGTCATGCGCGGGTGTCCTCGAACCGTGGCGGGGCACGTGGGTAGGCGTGCCGTCAGGCTGGAGTGTGCGATGGACGCGGGCGCGCATCAACCGCCGTGTCAGCTCCCGTCCACCGGAATGGTCCATTCACCCTCGAACGCGAACGCGGCCGGCCCGGTCATCCACAGCGCGTGGCCGGGGCCCGCCCAGTCGATCTGCAGTGTGCCGCCGGGCAGCTCGACGGTCACCGAATCGTCAACTTCGCCACGCTGATGCAGCACCGCCATCGCCGCGCAGGCACCCGTGCCGCAGGCCAGCGTCCAGCCCGCGCCGCGCTCGTGCACGCGCAGGCTCAAATGGGTGCGATCGCGTGGTTGCACGAAACCCGCGTTGGCGCCCTGGGCGAAGTGTTCATGTGTGGAAAGCAAGGGGCCAAGTTGTTGCAGCCCGGGATCGGTCAGGTCATGCACGACCACCACGGCATGCGGATTGCCCATCGACACCGCACCGATTTCCAGCATGTCGTCGCCTGCGCGGATGTCGTAGCGATCGACTGCCGCTGCGGCTGCAAACGGAATCCGCACCGGTTCGAAGATCGGCTCGCCCATGTCCACGGTGATCTCGTGTGCACCAAGCAGGCGTACTGTCACCGGGCCGGACGGGCTTTCGATCCTGACGTTGTCGCCGAGCGACAGTGCACCGGCGCGATGCAGCCACGCCGCAACGCAACGCACGCCATTGCCGCACTGGCCCGACGGCGAGCCGTCGGCATTCCAGATGCCGTAATAGAACGCACAGGACGGATCGCGTGCAGCCTCCACGCTCAGCAGCTGGTCGAAACCCACCCCGGTATGCCGGTCACCCAGCGCACGAATCTGCGCGGAATCCAGCGGGAATGCACGCTGCCGACAATCCAGCACGACAAAGTCGTTGCCGATGCCATGCATTTTCGAAAAGCGCAGCTGCATGGTGCGGTTGCGATCAGTGCTGGTCGTTGGTCGATGCTGCGGTGCTGGTCGCCGGAGCTGGCGCCGTCACATGAGGTTTTGCCGTGCTCGATGCCGTGGCCGGCCTGGCTGGTGGCAGCACCAGCGGGCCCTTCTGGCCGCAGCCGGCAAGCAGGGCGGCAACAAGGCAGAACGGCAGCAGCAAGAGGGATGGGCGCATGGCGAGGTTTCCTGTGGACGGCTGCAGTATAGCGAGGCCGGCTGAATCGGCCGCAGCGCCGGGCCATCGCCGTTATGATGCTTGTCTGATCGCACGCCGAGGCAACGAGGTACGACACGATGGACTGGAGCACGCTGTTGCGCATGCCGATGACGGTGCTGCTGGTGCTGGCCGCCGTCTTCCTGCTGATCACGCTGGTGCAGCTGGTGGTGTTGCGCCGGCACCTGCATCGCGGTCGCCGGCTCGCAGCCAGCTGGCGTGCACTGCTGTGCCTGCTCTGCTTCGCCGTCACCCTGCTGCTGGCCGGTACCGGCTTCGCACTGCGCGGCTATCGGCTGCTCAGCGAGGAAACCCCGGTGGTCGATATCGATGCGCGCATCCTGTCGCCACAGCGCTGGGCGCTTGCCCTGAGCTGGCCGGATGGTGGCCTGCAGCAGGTGCAGCTGTCCGGTGACGACTGGCGGGTCGAGGCAGTGGTGCTGAAGTGGAAACTGCCCGCGTTGCTGGCCGGCCTGCCGCCGCTGTACCGGCTCGACCGGCTGTCCGGCCGGTATGACGATCCGGCACAGGAGGCCAGCGCGCCGCGTACCGTGATCAACCTGGGTGGTGAGGCGAGCGCCTTCGATCTGCTCACGCTCAGCAAGCGATATCCGCAATGGCTGCCCGAAGTGGACACTGTTTACGGCAGCGGCGCGTTCCTGCCACTGGTGGATCAGGGCCATTACAGCATCAGCCTGATGCGCACCGGTGCGCTGGTGGCGCGGCCGGATGACGCCACTGCGCAGCGGATCGGCTCCCGATTCGGCGGTTGAGCAGGTGTACTGGCACCGGTGGCGATGATGCCCAACTGCAGATAAATCGCAGGAACTTGAGCCATCGCGGCATCGGATCGCACTGTTAGATTTGCGCGGCAGTCTGCCCGGTCGCCTGGCATGCATGGGGGGAGTCCCGTGCCAGCTCGAACACGATTGCAACCGGGGCGGGCTCGTCGAGCCAAACTCAACCAGGAGAGCAGCATGAAGCGTATGCAGTCCATCGTAGTGATTGCCGGTCTTGCATTGGCCGCCACCGCCGCGTTCGCGGCACCGCCGGTGCGCGATGTCAGCGCACGGCACCATCCGAATATCGCCGCCGCGCAGCGCCTGACCGACCAGGCGTTCAAGCGCATTACCGATGCGCAGCAGGCCAACGAATGGGATATGGACGGTCATGCGGCAAAGGCCAAGGATCTGCTCGACCAGGCCAGCCGTGAACTCAAGATGGCCGCCGAGGCAGCAAACCACCACTGATTGCTGCAACAACGCGTGGACGATCCCGCCCGCAATGGCGGGATCGTTGTTTTAGCGACCTGATGGCGTGCTGGTGGAACTCGTTTTGACGGCATCGGTGCCCGCGGCTGGCGCCGATGCCGGAGCCGCCGTGTCGTAGCCGCCGCCAAGCGCCTGGATCAGCTGCACCGAAAGATCCATCTGCTGACTGTCCAGAGCCGCCATGCGCTGGTCGGCGGCGAGCAGTTGCTGACGGGCGACCAGTGTTTCCAGCGAGCTGCCCAGGCCACCCTTGTAGAGTTTCAACGCATCGTTCCAGGCCTGCCGGGCATCCTGTTGCGCACGCTGTTCGGCGGCGAGCTGGGTGCGCATCGACTTGAGCGCGGAGTAGTCATCGGAGACTTCATTGACCGCGTGGATGAGGGTTGTGTCGTATTGCGCCACCGCGTGGTCGTAACCGGCGTCGGTCGCCGCCAGGTTCGCCCGTCGCCGGCCGCCATCGAAGATCGGCAGGCTCAGCGCCGGGGTGATGCCGTAGGTGCGGGCCGGCAGCTGGAACAGGCTGGTGCTGTCGCCCACCGCGACGAAACCGGCCATCGCGCTGAGGCTGATGTTCGGCAGGAAGGTGGTCTTGGCCGCCTCGATCTCCTTGCCGGCAGCCTCGACACGCCAGCGCGCCGCCACCAGATCGGCGCGGCGACCGATCAGGTTCACTGGCAGGTTGTCCGGCAGCGCGAGATCGAGCGGCGTCAGCAAGTGTGGCCGCGCGATCTGCAGGCCGCGGTCGGGACCTTGGCCAAGCAGCACCGACAGGCTGCTGCGCATCGCATCGATCGCGCGCTCGGCCTGGGCTTTCTGCTGTTCGGCGCTGGCCACGGCGAAGTCGGCCTGATGCAGTTGCTGCGGTGTGCCCAGGCCGGCGGCGAGATAACGGCGAGCCAGCGCGAGCACCTTGCCGGTGCGCTGCAATTCCGCGTCGGCCACGTCCTGCTGGGCGAACGCATAACCAAGCTGGATATAGGCGCGTGCCACGTTCACCGACAGCTGGATGCGCGCGGCATGGGCATCGATCTCGGCGGCACGGCTGCGCCCCAGCGCGGCCTCCCACGCGGCGCGCTTGCCGCCCCACAGGTCCAGCCCCCAGGAAAAATCGAGCGTAGCCGATTTGGCCCAGGCAAACGTGCCCAGATCCTCGATCGGATAACTGTAATCCTTGCTGGACAGTCGCACGCCGGACGCCGCCAGATTCGCATCCACCTGCGGGCCGCGGGCCGCGTTGGCGCCCTGGACTTGAGCCTGTGCCAGCTTCGCCAGCGCATCGGCGGCCGCCAGCCCGGGATTGTTCCTCAGCGCTTCGTCGATCAAGGTCGACAGTTGCGGATCGCCCAGACCGACCCACCAGTCCTGCGCCGGCCATGCTGCCGGGGTGAGCTGGATGCCGGCCAGGCTGTGCTCGATGGCGAGATGCTGCGGGTCGGTCAGCTGGCCATCGGGATGCAGGCCACGGCTGGTTGCACAGCCGGCCAGTGCCAGGGTCAGCGCGGTTGCAAAAGAGAGGATGCGGACGGACATCGGGAAAGCTCACAAGACAGGACGCGGTACCGCGATACCCCACTATTCCCCGAATCGCGGCGACATTATAAGCCCGGTACCGCCCTTCGCGTGGCGTATGGCATCGACCGGGCTGCTTCAGTCCAGCGATCCCTCAGTCCAGCGATTTCTCGTAGCGCCAGGCATGGGTGCCATCCTGGTAGTAATGCTGGTAGTGGCCGATATGCCGGTAGCCGTGGCGTTCATACAGGCGTACCGCACCGGCGTTGTCGTCGCGCACTTCCAGCCGCACGGCGTTGCAGCGACGCTGGCGGGCCGCTGCCTCGATGGCTTCCAGCAGGGCGGCACCGACGCCCTTGCCGCGCGCCTCCGGCTTGCTGGCGATCGAATAAAGTCGTGCCACGCGGCTGCCCTTGCGGAAGAACACCACCGCGGTGCCGAGGAAGTTGCGGTGATTGGCGCTGGCCACCAGCACCAGCGCGGAGTCGCTGTCCAGGTGCCGGCGGTATTGCGCGCGGCTGAGCCGATCGGTGTCGAAGCTGCTTTCCTCCAGTGTCACCAGATCATCCAGGTCGGACAATTCGGCGCGGCGCACGCGCACGCTGGCGCTCGCAGGAAGTGGATGCATGCTTTCGGGTTCCTTCCGGCGAGAGTCGTACAGCAGGTGAGCGGGGGTAATCAGCACGCGCGGACTCTAGCAGCCGGTGCCATGCAACACTCGTGTTTTCTGGCACGGCTCGATCACGCTCGATGCCGTTTATTCAGGCTTCAGCGCTTCACCCTTATGTAAGGCAGGCCTTGTGCAGGGCAGGCCCTGTGCCAAACTGCGCGCCTTGCGTGTCCCGCCGCACCATTCGCAGGGCATCTCCGCCATAGCTGGATCACCTGAGTGGTGCCATGACCCGTCTGGTCATCGTTGTCGAAAAAGCCTCCGACTGGAGTTCGTACTACCCCTCCGTCGACGTCATGAGCGCGATGGACTACCTGCGCGAGCCGGTCGGCGGCGACGACGAACGCACCCACGTGATCAACCTGTGCCGCAGCTACAAATACCTGGGCACCGGCTACTACGTGTCACTGCTGGCCGAGGCGCGCGGACACAAGGTGATGCCGTCGGTACGCACGGTGAACGACCTGCGCCGGCGCTCGCTGTACGGCGTGGATATCAACGACCTCAACCAGAAGCTGACCCACTTCCTGCCAGCCGGCGGCCGCGACACCACCGACTTCGGCATCCTGGTCTATTTCGGCGAGACCGCCTATCCGGCGTTGCAGGATCTGTCGCGCCAGGTGTTCGAGTCGTTCCCCTGCCCGCTGCTGCGGATCGAGTTCGAGCGCGACCGCGTGTGGCAGGTCAGCTCGATCAAGCCGGTCGGCCTGCAGACGCTGGACGATGCGCAGGAGGATGCGTTCGCCGAGGAACTCGACCGCTTCTCCAAGAAGCTGTGGCGCAAGCCGCGTGCGCGCAAGCTGTACCGCTACGACATCGCGATGCTGGTCGATCCGGCCGAACAGATGCCGCCGTCGAACAAGAAGGCGCTGAAAGCCTTCATCGCCGCCGGCAAGCAGCTCGGCATCGAGGTCGATCCGATCGGCAAGAACGACTACCAGCGCCTCGCCGAATACGACGGCCTGTTCATCCGCGAGACCACCGCCAGCGACAACCACACCTACCGCTTCGCGCATCGCGCAGAGAAGGAAGGCATGGTGGTGATCGACGATCCCACCTCGATCCTGCGCTGTACCAACAAGATCTTCCTCAACGACCTGATGGTGTCGCGCAAGCTCGCCGTGCCGCGCACCGAGATCCTCTACCGCGACGACAGCAAGGGCATGAAGGAAGTCGTCGCCAAGCTCGGCTTCCCGCTGGTGCTGAAGATTCCCGACGGCTCGTTCTCGCGCGGCGTGGTCAAGGTGGAAAGCGAAAAGGCGCTGGAGCAGGCCGCCGGCGAACTGTTCCAGCACAGTGCCCTGCTACTGGCGCAGGAATACGTCTACACCGAGTTCGACTGGCGCGTGGGCGTGCTCAACCGCGAGCCGCTGTACGCGTGCAAGTACTACATGTCGCGCGGCCACTGGCAGATCTACAACCATGGCGCCAAGGGCACCGCGAAGTCCGGCGGCTTCGAGACGATCGCGGTGAGCGAGGCGCCGGCCGAGGTGATCAAGCTGGCGCTGAAAGCGACCCAGCCGATCGGCGACGGACTCTACGGCGTCGACCTCAAGCAGGTCGGCAACAAGCCGGTGGTGATCGAGGTCAACGACAATCCGTCGATCGATGCCGGCGTCGAGGACGCCCATCTGGGCGACGGGCTGTATCTGCAGATCATGCAGGAATTCCTGCGCCGGATGGAGCGCAAGCGGCAGGGCATCACCGGCTGAAGCCGTGGCGGATAGCCCTGCGCGCAGGAGGCAAGCCTCAATGCCACACAACGTCGTGCTGCACGCGTCGCCGCGACCGGCGCCACGCCAGCAACTGACGCGGCAGCGACGGTTCCAGCACCAGCAGCACGGTCAGCGGTGCACCGACCAGCCAGAACGCCGGTGTCCAGCCGAGCAGCGCGGTACGTACAGGAACCACGGTGCTCAACAGCAAGAGGCTGCCGCCCAGCAGCCACAGCAGGGCGGCGGCAAGCAGGTGTGCGTGACGTGAGGCATGAGGTGTCTGCGGGCGCATCTGGCGTATCCGTTCGGTGAGGGATGGCGGCATCCTGCGATGCACCCATCTCACGGACTGCGACCTGGGTGTGGATGAAGGCCCCGACCGTCATGGCTTGTAGAATGCGTGTCTGCACGCCAGCCATCATCACAGGGAAACCACGTGGATCCAGCCCAGTTCGCCGTGTTTGGCCATCCGATCAGCCACAGCCGGTCGCCGCAGATCCACCATGCTTTCGCACAGCAGTTCGGTATCGCTCTGGAATACCGCATGATCGACGCGGTACCCGCCGACTTCGTCACGGCGGTGCGACGTTTCTTCGGTGATGGCGGTCGCGGCGCGAACGTCACGCTGCCGCACAAGGCAGCGGCCTTCGCCCTGGCCGACCAGCACAGCGAGGCGGCCACGCGCGCCGGCAGTGCGAATGTGCTGACCCGGCTGGCCGACGGCAGGCTGGCCGCGCACAACACGGATGGTGACGGCATGGTGCGCGACATCACCGAACGTCATGGCGTCGATCTGCGCGGCCACACCGCCTTGCTGCTCGGTGCCGGCGGTGCCGCGCATGGCGTGGCGTGGAACCTGCTGGATGCCGGCGTGGATACGCTGACCATCGTCAACCGTTCGCCGGAGGCTGCCGATGCACTGGCCGATGCGATCGGCGAGCCGGCGCGGGCGCATACCCGTTACTGGGAGGATCTGGCCGACATCGGCAGTTACGACCTGATCGTCCAGGCTACCTCGGCCGGGGTGCTGGGCACGTCGCTGCAGCTGCCGTTCTCGCTGGTCGGCGCCCGTGCGCTCTGCTACGACCTGTCGTATGGCATCGCGGCCAGCGGATTCCTGAGCTGGGCGAAGACCGCCGGCGCACGCTACGTGTTCGACGGCCTCGGCATGCTGGTGGAAACCGCCGCCGATGCGTTCGAGCTGTGGCATGGCCAGCGGCCGGATACCGAGCCGGTATATCAGTTGCTGCGCCGGCAGACCGCGTGAGCATGCTGGCCTGTCGAGCCGGCTGTGGCGCCTGCTGCATCGCGCCGTCGATCAGTTCGCCCATTCCCGGCATGCCTGATGGCAAGCCGGCCGGCGTCCGCTGCGTGCAACTCACTCATGACAACCGTTGCGCGATCTTCGGCGATCCGCGCCGGCCGGCGGTGTGTGCCAGCCTGCAAGCCGAACCGGCGATGTGCGGCAGCGACCGTGCACACGCGCTGGCGTGGCTCACGATGCTGGAAACGGCAACTTCCTGCGCCTGAGTCATCGTTACGGGCGGGGGCCAAAATGCTGACGGCATCTCCATTTCGGCCCGGCTGCGCTGTGCTAGCGTAAACGGACAGGGGGCATCATCACGTGGGGATACGCGCATGTTGCCGAAGGGGTTCTTCCGTCGTTGCCTGGCAACCGCCGGGCTTTCTGTGGCGTTTGCCTGCAGCGCATTTGGTGCCGCTGCCAGCACCAGTCCGGTAGGTTCGACCAATGTCACGGTGGCCGATCCCACCGTGCCGCGCCCGCCAGGTACACCTTGCGTGGTGCAGCTGTTCAGCAACGAGACCTTCACCGATTTCAACACCCGGCCCTATGCCTATACGCCACCAGCCGGTTGCGGCACGCGTTGGGCCAAGGTGGTACTTGAGGCGGATTTCTCGGTCACCGCCGGACGTCAGTACGACCGCACCGCCACGCTGTGGCTGGGCGGCGTGAACCTGTACTTCGGTACCACCGAGGAACCTTCGTCCGCGGTGGCGCCGAGCTGGCATGTCGAGCGTGACCTCACTGACTACAGTGCCTTGTTGCGGCAGGCCGGCAACGGCCAGGCGATCATCGGCAACGTGGTCGACAGCACCTACACCGGAGTGATCGCCGGCAGCGCACGGTTGTTGTTCTACCCGGTTTCTGCGCGCACGCCAGCGGCATCCGCACCGGATGCGGTGTATCCGCTTGGCAGCGACCCGGTGGGCAGCACCACCGAACTGGACAATTCCGGCAGCCAGTTGATGAAGGCGCTCAGCCTGCCGCGCAATGTCGAGCGCGCCTATCTCGATGTGTTCGTGCAGAGCCAGAATGCCGACGAATTCTGGTACACCTGCGTACCCGATCAATATGCCGCCGAGGTACAGGAATGCGGCGGTGGCAATTTCCGCGAGGCCGAGATCAGCATCGACGGGCAGCCTGCGGGCGTGGCCCCGGTATATCCATGGATCTATACCGGTGGCATCGATCCTTACCTGTGGCGCCCCACGCCGGGGGTGCAGACGCTGAATTTCATGCCATACCGGGTTGATCTCACGCCGTTTGCCGGTGTGCTCAGCAACGGTGCACCGCATCAGGTGTCGGTGAGCGTGGCCGGTGCCAGCAATTATTTCTCGGCCACCGCCAGCCTGCTTGTTTATCTGGATGCGCATGCGAAACAGGTCAGCGGACAGATCGAGCGCAATACGCTGGTCGGCCAGTCGCCGACTCCGACGATCAGCGACACCCTGAATACCGATGCCTCCGGCAACATCACTGGCGACATCAACACCAACCTGAGCCGGCATTTCATCATCCAGGGTTATGCCAACACCTCGCACGGTCGCGTGCATACCAAGGTGGAACAGACGGTGGGCTTTGCCGACACCCAGGGTTTCACCATCAACGCCACCACGTATCGTCAGGTAACCGACCAGCTGACCTCGGCCGACAGCGTCAGCCAAAGCAGCGTCGGCGGTTTCGTCACTGGCGAATACCGCGAGCGTGTGCGTTATCCGCTGCATCTGGACATCAACGAGCAGTTTGCGGCTGACGGCAGTTTCACGCTTGCCACGGTGGCACATCAGGATTATGCGAAGCGGGGCGAACATGAGCTGTTCGGCATCACGCTCTATTCGGCCAAGGTGAACAATACGGTGGACAGCGCCGATACGCTGGACTTCGACGCCAGCGGAAACGTGACCGGCCATACCGGCCAGCAAAGTGCGCAGACCTTCGCGTTCCAGGATTCGCTGGGCGGTTGCTATCGCCGTGACGTGGGCACGGCCAGTGGTGCCGTATCCAGCTATGACAGCGGCAAGGGCTGCCCGGATCATCAGAATCGCGTGTACTGGTTCACCCATCCGGACGGTTCGCCCGATAACGGCAACACCATGCTGGGTTGGTGAGGATCGGGCCGTCGCCGCCCGCGCTGGCGGCGACGGCTACCTGCCTGCGCTGCGCCGCCACATGGTTGAAACACGGCGCGGCTATCGTGGCGGGATCCGCCGGGAGCGTGTCGACTGCGGCATCTTCCGCGTGCGGCCGAAAGCCCATGCAGCAGGTGTCATGTTCCGTTTTCTCTCCGTCGTGTCGCGCCGCCACGCGCTTGTTCTCGTTCCATTGCTGCTCGTGATCGTGGCTGGCGGTGGCGTCTTCTGGTACAGCTACGCCACGGCGAACGCTTCACCGAATGTCGCTGCCGGCACGCCATCCGGTAGTGCGGCAGACGCATCGAGTGACGATGCGCAGAGCGGTACTCACATCCTGCTCGGCCTGGCCCGCGATGCGATGCACGACGGTCGCCTGGTAGCGCCGGCGGGCAGCAACGCCTACGAGTTCTACCTCAGCGTGCTGCAGCTGGAGCCGCAGAACCGGGGTGCGCAGGAAGCCTTGCGGGAATCCTTTCCGCGTGCCGCGGAGGAAATCGAGCGCACCATCAACCAGAATGATCTGGACGAAGCGCGGCGGGAGATTGATCTGCTGCGCGAGTTCGACAGCACCAACTTCACGCTGGCCCTGCTCGGCGGCAAACTCTCGGCGGCACGCAACATCGAAACGAAACGGCACGAGGCGGAAGCCGAACGCATCCAGCAGGCGAATGCCGGGCACGCAGCAGGGATGTAAACAGGCGTCGCGGCACCCTCAAGCAGAGGCCAGGTACTCGTCCTTGAGTCGCACGTAATGGTCGGCCGAGTAATGCAGCTGCTCGATCTGGCGGTCGCTGAGCAGGCGCACGAACTTCGCCGGGTTGCCCAGCCACAGCTCGCGCTCGCCGACCACCTTGCCCGGCGGAATCAGCGCTCCGGCGCCGACGAAGCCGTACTTCTTCACCACCGCGCCGTCGAGCACGCTGGCGTGCATGCCGATCAGGCAGTAGTCCTCGATCGTGCAGGCATGCACCACCGCGGCGTGGCCGATGGTGACGCCCGTGCCGATCAGGCACGGAAAGCCGGGGCCATACGGGCCGGCGTGGGCGACGTGCACGATGCTGCCGTCCTGGATGCTGGTACGGGCGCCGACGCGGATGTAGTTCACGTCGCCGCGAAGCACGGTGCCGGGCCAGATCGACACGTCGTCGCCGAGCACCACGTCGCCGATGAGGGTGGCGGCCGGGTCGACGTAGACGCGTTCGCCGAGGGTGGGCGTGATGCCCTTGAAGCTGCGCAGGGAATTCATTCGCGCATGGTAGCGGCCGGCGCGGCGTTGCGCGCGCGGGCCTCGAGCACTTCGATCGCATGCCGGTAGCCGGCATCGATCGCGCGTTGCCAGTCCTTCCAGTCGAGCATGCCGATGTGCTCCAGCGGCGGCGTGATCAGCAGGTCGGCGCGCTCGCGGCGCTGCTCGCTGGCCGTCTCGCCGTTGACCATGCCGGCACGTACCAGGGTCGAGACCAGGCCAGGCCGGCGGATGTCCTGCCGTTGCTGCAGCAGCAACCGCCACAGCGGCGGCGTGGCCGACTCCTCGGCGGTGGTGAGCAGGGCGATATCGGCGCGTATATCCAGCGCGGTGATATGGGCGATGCCGTCGACGGCCATCACGTCGGTCGGCAGGTTGTTGACCAGGGCGCCGTCGACATGGACGCGGCCTTGATGCAGCACCGGTGGCAGCACGCCGGGAATCGCACTGGAGGCACGCAGCCACAGCCACAGCGCACCGTGCCGGTGTATCGCCATGCCACCGCCGGACAATTGAGTGGAAACACAGAAATACGGCAGCGGCAGATCCTCGATCTCCAGCGCGCCGAAGGCCTGCTGCAGCATCAGCGAAGCTCGTCGGCCGCGTGTCATTGCCACCAGCGGCAACGTCCAGTCCGACAGCGGTCGGCCCTGCACGAATGCACGACGGAAGGTTTCCGTCATCACATCGAGTTCCCAGCCGCAGGCCATGCCGGCGCCGATGATCGCGCCGATGCTGGTGCCGCCGACGGCATCGAAGACATGGCCCGCTTCGCGGAGTGCGCGCAGTACGCCCAGATGCGCCAGCCCGCGGGCACCGCCGCCGGCCAGCACCAGTCCGCGGCCATGTCCGCTGACCAGTCGTGCCAGCCGCGCGATATCGGCACCGGTGCAGACGTGGTGATGGCGCAGCACGCCGCTGAACGGTGCGCGCCAGCGCTGTGCCGAACCGAGGCTGGCCTGGTGACCGGCATGCAGCAACAGCAGATGTCGCGAACGATGGCCGGTACGCTGCGGGTCGAGCAGGGCGGTCTCCGGCCACGGTCGTGCCGGCTGCGCGGCCAGTGCCGGCAACAGCAGCACATCGGCCTGGCGCAGGCAGCGCTGGCGCCATAGCGGATTGCCACTGGCGTCCAGGTAGATCACGAAACGCAACTGTGCCTCGCGCTCGGCGAACCAGTCGCTGCTGCGGCCAGCGCCCTGCTCGCCGTCGATCACCGCGCAGCTGCCGTAAGCTTCCAGCGCCTGCGCCAGCTGCATCGCCAGTGCCCGCGCCGGCACAGCCTGATCGATCGGCAGCATGGCAAACGTGCGCGGCAGCCCGGGCCGGGTCGCATCACGATCGCGCTGCTGCAGTTGCTCGATCGTCATCCGCGCCACGGCCAGCATGGCATGCGGATGGCGCCCGAGCAGGGCCTCGAAGGCGGCGCGATCCAGCCGCAGCAGCTCGGAGTCACGCAAGGCGCGTACCGTGCGGGTGCGCCGCTCGCCGCCAAGCAGACTGACCGCGCCCACGCTTTCTCCCGCCGCGATCAGCCGGACCAGTTCGGCCACCTCCTCCGTCGGCCCGTCGTCGAACACGCCGAGGCTGCCGCTCTTCAGCAGATACAGCGCATCTGCCGCTTCGCCGGATTTGAACAACGGTCGTCCGCCAGGCAGGCCCAGCCACACGAGCTCATGGGCCAGCGCTTCACGTGCCGATGCATCCAGTGGCGCAAACATGGCACTGCGCGCCAACAGCTCGGTGATATCCGATAGCGACATGGCAGCAAGGTTACGGTGCCATCCATGACAAAACGGCATGGCCTGGCCGGATACCGGGGCGGCATGGGGCATGGCATCCGGTCGCATGGCCGCTTGATTTCGGCGGGCGCGGTTGCCACGCTGGCGGCCTCAAGGAGATCCCATGAACCAAGACAATCCGCTGCTGGCCGACGCCACCCTGCCGGCGTTCTCGCAGATCCGTCCCGAGCATGTCGAGCCGGCGATCGACGCCATCCTCGTCGACTATCGCGCCGGCATCGATGCACTGGTAGCACCGGGTGCGCCACGCGATTTCGCGACGGTGATGCTGACCCAGGAACGGTTGGAGCAACGGCTGGCGCGTGCATGGGCGCCGGTTTCGCATCTGCATTCGGTGGCCGATGGCGAGGCCCTGCGCAAGGCCTACGGACCGGCCGAGGAAAAGCTCACCGATCACGCGATCGAACTGGGCCAGAACCGCGCGTTGTACGCCGCCGTGCAGGCACTGGCCGATGCACCGGACTTCGCGACCTTGCCGCGCCCCGAGCGCGCCCTGGTCGAGCATGCATTGCGTGACTTCAAGTTGTCCGGTGTGGCGCTCGAAGAACCGGCGCGCTCTCGCTTCCGCGAGATCGGGGTGGAGCTTTCGAAGCTCTCCACCGAATTCTCCAATGCCGTGCTCGACGCCAGCGAGGCTTGGCACGAACACATCACGGACGAGCGCGACCTCGCCGGCATCCCCGAATCCGGGCGCGCGGTACTGCGCCAGTACGCCGAGGATCAGGATCTGGCCGGCTATCTGGTGACGCTGAAGCAGCCCAGCGTGCAAGCCGTGCTGACCTATGCCGACAACCGGGGTCTGCGTGAACGGGTGTACTGGGCGTACCAGACCCGCGCCTCCGACCAGGGCCCGAACGCGGGCAAGTTCGACAATAGCGCGCGCATCGAGCAGATCATGGCGCTGCGTCACGAAGCGGCGCAGCTGCTCGGCTTTCCCAGTGCGGCGGAAGAATCGCTGGCGACCAAGATGGCCGACTCGCCGGCCGAGGTGCTGGAATTCCTGCGCGATCTGGCCATGCGCGCGAAACCGGTGGCGCAACAGGAGCTGGCCACGCTGCGCGAGTTTGCCCATGACGAACTGAAGCTCGACAACCTCGAGTCATGGGATGTCGGCTACGCCTCGGAGAAGCTGCGCCAGCAGCAGTACGCGCTGGACGAGGAGCAGCTGAAACCGTATTTCCCGCTGCCTGCGGTGATCGACGGCCTGTTCGGCCTCACCACAAAACTGTATGGGATCACCCTCGCCGCCCGTGATGGCGTCGATGTATGGCATCCGGACGTGCGTTACTACGACGTGCGCGATGCCGATGGCCGCGTGTTCGCCGGCGCCTACGTCGACCTGTATGCGCGCAACGGCAAGCGTGGCGGCGCGTGGATGGACGTCTGCCGTGCCCGCTTCGACGACGGCGCCGACTCCGTAGGTGCCGGGACCCAGCTGCCGGTGGCCTTCCTCACCTGCAATTTCGCGCCGCCCACCGAAGGTAGGCCGGCGCTGCTCACCCACGACGACGTGCTCACCCTGTTCCATGAGTTCGGTCATGGTCTGCACCACCTGCTGACCGAAATCGCGCTGCCCTCGATCGGTGGCATCGACGGGGTCGAGTGGGATGCGGTGGAACTGCCCAGCCAGTTCATGGAGAACTTCGGCTGGAATCGCCAGGCACTCGATCTGTTCGCGAAGCACTACCAGACTGGCGAGAAGCTGCCCGACGAACTGTTCGAACGCATGCTCGCCGCGCGGCATTTCCATGCCGGCCTGTTCCTGGTGCGCCAGCTGGAATTTGCGCTGTTCGATTTCCTGCTGCACCTGGAATACGACCCCACCCAGGGCGCACGCACGCTGGCAGTGCTGGAGCAGGCGCGCAAGCAGGTCGCGGTGCTGCATCCGCCGGCGTGGCAACGCTTCCCGCACGGCTTCAGCCACATCTTCGCCGGCGGCTATGCGGCCGGTTACTACAGCTATCTGTGGGCCGAGCTGCTGTCTGCCGATGCGTTCGGTGCATTCGAGGAAGTGGCCGGGCAGGGTGCCAGCGTGATCGACCGGGACACCGGCGAGCGCTTTCGCCACGAGTTTCTCGCCGTCGGTGCCAGTCGGCCGGCGCTGGAAAGCTTCATTGCGTTCCGCGGCAGGAAGCCGGAACCTGAGGCCCTGTTGCGGAGCCACGGCTTGATCTGAACCCCGCAATCCCTGTCGCGTCGTCCGTTCGACGGTGCGACAGGTTTGTTCAAGGCGAAAAAAAGCCCGCCGAAGCGGGCTTTTCAAGATCGCTCAATTCCCGAGGGAATTAGGCAACCTGGACTTCCTCAGCCTGCAGGCCCTTCTGGCCCTTGGTGACGACGAACGTGACGCGCTGGCCTTCCTGCAGGGACTTGAAGCCCGTGCCCTGAATCGCGCGGAAATGCACGAACAGGTCGTCACCGCTTTCCGGGGTGATGAAGCCAAAACCCTTGGCGTCGTTGAACCACTTGACTGTACCGCTCTGACGATCCGACATGTAACATACCTTTGAAGCATTGATGGTTTGCGGCTCGGAGCGAAGTGCACTTGACCGCAAGATGAGCAGGAATTCGGAGTTTTCTCGGACTCTTGCCTCACCAGCATACATCGGAATGCAAGGTTTCGGTGGGTTTTTCGTTGAAATTCATGGCTATTGACTGGCTGGCGTCGCCAAAATGGCGCTATCTGCCCGCCCGAACCGCAGCGCAGCGCCGTTTGACGGCTGCCTGATGTGTCGACCATGATGCCTCAAGGCATCGCTGCGGGCGGCCGGTTTGAGCCCGAGGAGCTGTTTTGGGCAGCCCACGCCAGCGCATCCCTTACAATGCGGCGATGAAGATCGCCTCCTGGAACGTCAACTCGCTGAAGGTGCGCCTGCCGCATCTGACCCAGTGGCTGGCCGATGCCCAACCGGACATCGTGGCGCTGCAGGAAACCAAGCTCGAGGATGTGAAGTTTCCGGTCGACGAGCTGGCCGCGGCCGGTTATCGCGCGGTGTATTCGGGCCAGAAGACCTACAACGGCGTGGCGATCCTGGCCCGCGAGCAGGCCCATGGCGGGTTCAGCGACATCGTCACCGACATCCCCGGGCTGGATGATCCGCAGCGGCGGATCATCGCCGCCACCATCGGCCCGCTGCGCGTGGTGGATCTGTACGTGGTCAACGGCAAGGCGGTCGGCGACGAGAAATACGCATACAAGCTGGACTGGCTGGCCAGGGTGCGCGAATTCCTGGCGCACGAGCTGGAGCGTCATCCAAACCTGGTCGTGCTGGGCGATTTCAACATCTGCCCGGACGATCGCGATGTCTACGATCCGGTCGCCTGGGGCGAAGACATCCTGTGTTCGCCGCCGGAGCGCGCCGGGCTCAAGGCGATCACCGACCTCGGGCTGCATGACAGTTTCCGGCTGTTCGAACAGGGCGCTGAACACTACAGCTGGTGGGACTACCGGCAGGCTGCGTTCCGTCGCAACATGGGCCTGCGCATCGATCTGATCCTGATCGGCGAGGCATTGAAATCTTCTGCCAAGGCGGCAGCGATCGACCGCGAACCGCGTCGCTGGGAGCGCCCTTCCGACCACACGCCGGTGACGCTGGAACTGGATATCTGACTGAAATGACCTCGAAGACCGAATGGCCCAGCTCGCTGGACGACAACGAACTGGATGAGCTGGACCGCTACCTGCGTGCGCATACTGGCGAAGGCGACCTGCTGCTCGACGGCGTGCACGGCCTGCTCAGCGCGCTGGCGGTCGGCCCGCTGCTGGTGCTGCCGGACGAATGGTTGCACGAGGTGCTGCACGAACCGTTCGCGGACGAGAATGAAGGCAACCGCGTGCTGGCGCTGCTGGCCAAGCTCAATGATTCGATCAGCGCCGAGCTCGACGTCGACGCTTACGAGCCGATTCTCGGCGAGGTCGAGCAGGAAACCGGCCCGATGTTATCGGCCGCTGGCTGGTGCGAAGGCTTCAGCCGTGGCATCGACCTGCGCGCGAGCCTGTGGGAAACCCGGCTCGCCGAAGACCCGCAGCTGATGGAACTGCTTGGCCCGGTGATGGCGCTGGCGGTGGACGAGGGCATCCTCAGCGCTGACACCGAGTTCGAGAAACTCAGCGACGACGAATACGACGAGTGCCTGTCGCAGGTGCCGGCGGTACTCGGTGCGGTCAACCAGTACTGGCAGGCCAAGCCCGTCACCGAAGCCGAGGTGGAGGCGATGGTGCATCAGCAGAGGCCGGGCGATGATGGCGATAACTCACCGCCGCGTCAGCGCAGCGGGCACTGGGTGCACTGAAGGCCGGGTCGCTCGTCGCAGCGTTGCCGGGATAGAACGATCCGTTCCGGTGCTGGCGCTTGGATAAGCAAGGCAACAGGGCCATCTTGGCGCTCAGACATCTCTGACTGGAGCCACCCATGAGCGATCGCCACATCACCCGCCGCATCCGCGGCACCGACACGTCCGACGGCGCCGGCGTGAAACTGAAGCGCATCATCGGCCAGCCCGGACTGGACATGCTCGATCCGTTCCTGCTGCTGGACGAATTCCGTTCCGACGATGCAGGCGACTACATCGCCGGCTTTCCGGAGCATCCGCATCGCGGCTTCGAGACCGTCACCTACATGCTGGCCGGGCACATGCAGCACGGCGACAACCACGGCAACCGCGGCGACCTTACCCCGGGCAGCGTGCAGTGGATGACCGCCGGCCGCGGCATCCTGCATTCGGAAATGCCGCAGCAGGAAAACGGCCTGATGTGGGGTTTCCAGCTGTGGGTGAACCTGCCGGCGAAGGACAAGATGACCGCGCCGCGCTACCAGGACATCGGTCCCGAGCGCATCCCGGTGGTGCATCCGGCCGAAGGCGTCGAGGTGAAGGTGATTGCCGGCGAACTGGCCGGGGCCACCGGTCCGGTCGAAGGCATCGTCACCGCACCGGTCTACCTGGACATCAGCCTGCGGCCGGGTGCGTCGTTGACACTGGATCTGCCTGTCGGGCATCACGGCTTCGCTTACGTGTTCGAAGGCGAATCGGCGCTGGTCGGCGGCGAGTCACTGCAGCGTAGCGAACTCGGCGTGTTGTCCGAAGGCGAGCAACTGCAAGTGGCCGGTGGCGACAAGCCGTCGCGTGTGCTGGTGGTCGCCGGCAAGCCGCTGAAGGAAAGCGTCGCGCGCTACGGACCGTTCGTGATGAACACCCCCGAGCAGATCCACGAAGCGATTGCCGACTTCCGCGCCGGCAAGTTCTGATCACGTCGGCCCTCTCCTTCGCCGGGGGAGAGGGCGAGTGCATCAACCCTTCACACTGCCCAGCAGCAGCCCTGCCAGGTAATGGCGCTGCATCGCCAGGAACAGCACGATCACCGGCAGCACGGTGACCACCGAGCCGGCCATCATCAGTTCGCTGTCCTCGGTGTGCTCGCGCGCCAGCGAGGCCAGCGCCAGCGGCAGGGTGTAGTGCTCCTGCCCGGTCAGCACGATCAGCGGCCACATGAAGTCGTTCCACGCAGCGAGAAAGGTGAACACGGTCAGCGTGACCATGATCGGCTTCAGCAACGGCAGCACGATCTGCATGAAGATGCGCCACTCGCCGGCACCGTCGATGCGCGCCGCTTCCAGCAATTCGTCCGGCACGCCTCGGGCGTACTGACGCACCAGGTAGATGCCGAAGATGGTCGCCATGCCCGGGACGATGACGCCGGCGTAGCTGTTGACCAAGCCGGCATATTTCAGCAGCAGGAACAGCGGCAGCATCGCCACCTGGGCCGGGATCACCAGCGCCCCGATCAATGCCTGGAACAATCGTTCGCGACCGGCAAAGCGCAACTTGGCGAACGCGTAGCCGGCCATCAGGTTGCACGCCAGCGCGAACAACGCGATCGCGCTGGAAACCAGCAGGCTGTTGAGCACGTAGCGACCCATGCCGGCATGCGCGAACAGCTCGCGGTAATTGCCCAGGGTCGGATGTGCCGGCAGCAACGGCGGCGGCAGCGAACTGGCGGCGCCCGGCGCCATGAACGAGACCGACAGCATCCACAGCAGCGGCAACAGCGCGATCGCGGCGCAGCCCAGCAGGGCGCCGTTGACCAGCCAGCGTGCGAGCCGTGGCGTCATGCCGGCTCTCCCCGTCGCGACAGCCGCAACAGCAGCATGGTGACCGCGAAGATGATGCCGAACAGCAGGAACGCCACCGCCGAGGCCACGCCCAGGTTCCACCATTTGAAGCCGTCCTCGTACATCAGGTACAGCACGCTCACCGTGCTCTGCAGCGGGCCGCCTTCGGTCATCACGTAGGGCTCGGCAAACAGCTGGAAGTAGCCGGCGACGGTGAGCACCATCACCATCACCATGGTCGGTTTCAGCATCGGCAGGGTGATGTGCCAGAACTGGCGCGGCGCCGTCGCGCCATCGATGCGGGCCGCCTCGTACAGCTCCGGCGGGATCGCCTGCAGACCGGCCAGGAAGATGATCATGTTGTAGCCGAAGTTCTTCCACACCGCGAACGCGATGATCGTCGGCATCGCCCAGTGCGGATCGCCGAGCCAGTCGACCGGATGCAGGCCGAGTTCCGCCAGGCCATAGTTCACCAGCCCGTACTTGGTGTTGAACAGGTAGCGCCAGATCACCGCCACCGCCACCACCGTGGTCACTACCGGGGCGAACAGCACGGTGCGGTAGAACGACTTCATCCGCGCCAGCGGCGAATTGAGCAGCAGCGCGGTGCCCAGCGACGCACCGATCGACAGCGGCACACCGACCGCGACGAAGTAGAAGGTGTTGCCCAACGCCGACCAGAACAGCGGTCGTTGCAGCAGCATCCAGTAATTGTGCAGGCCGACGAAGCGGAGATTGCGGATATTCGCCAACGCATACAGATCGTAGTCGGTGAGGCTGAGCACCAGCGCGCCGATCACCGGCAACACGAAGAACACGCCCAGCACCAGCAAGGCCGGAGCCAAGAACAGCCACGCGGTGCGCGGGCGATTCATCGCGGCGGATCCCGTCGGTGATCGAGCATCCAGCGGCGCTTCTCGAGGATCGCGTCGGCACGGTGGTCGATCTCGGCGGCCGCTTGATCCACCGTCAATTCGCCATGCGCGGCCTGGGCGGCAACCAACTGCATCTCGGTCACGATGCGTTCCCATTCGGGCACCGGTGGAGTGGGTTTGACCCGTTCGAGCTGCTCGCGAAATGCCTGCACCGCGGGATCGCTGCGCAGTGCGCCGTCCTGCCATGCCGAACGACGCGGCGGCATGTCACCGAGCAGCTCGTAGAACTGCCGCTGCACCTGCGGTCGCGACAGGTACTCGATCAGCAGCCACGCCTGTGCCTGGCGCACCGAGCGGCGGAAGATCACCAGGCTGGAGCCGCTGGCGATGCCGGCACCCGGGCCATCCGGTCCGGGTAGCGGTGCGGTCGCCCATTCGTCCTGCTGCGACGGCGGCAGGCGATGGCGGAATTCGCCGATGTTCCACGGTCCGGAAAAATAGAACGCATACACGCCGCGGCCAAATTCAGTCCACGGATTGGGTACCTCGGTGTTGGCCAGAAGCGGTGCTTCGTGCTGCCGGAATGCATCGACATAGAACGCCAGCGCACGCTTGAAACCGGCGCTCTCGAAATTGCCGTAGCGCCCGCCGTCACGCAGCAGCCCGTCGCCCGGATGCGGGCCGTAGTCCTGCTGCAGCGCCAGCGAGAGCAGCTGCTCGAACTCATTGGTCGGCAGCAGGATCGCGTAATGATCCGGCCCTGTGTGCGTCTTCAGGGCTGCCATCTGATGCGACCATTCGGCCCAGTCGTGCGGTGGTGCATCGAAGCCGGCCGCCTTGAGCAGATCCTTGCGATAGAACAGCAGGCGCGTGTCGACGTACCACGGGATCCCGTACAGCCGGCCGTCGATGCGGTTGGTGGCCCAGATGCCGGCGAAGTAGTCGGCCGGCTGCACCACCTGCGAGCGGTCGACGAACGGCTGCAGCGGCTGCAGCGCATCGAGTGCCTGCAGTTCGGCGATCCAGGTATTGCCGAGTTGGGCGACGTCCGGGGTGGTATCGCCGGCGAAAGCCGTGAGCAATTTCTGGTGCGCGGCTTTCCACGGCAGCTCCTGCACATCCACGTGGATATCCGGATGTTCGCGTTCGAACGCCGGGATCAGCTGCGCCACCGCCTCGCCTTCGCGACCCATGCCCCAGAAGGTCAGCGTATGGCGCGAGTCATCGTGCCGACTGCAGCCAGCCATGCCGGCCAGCATGCCGGCGAGCAGCATCGCCAGCGGCGCATGTCGCCACCGCGAGGCATACGCTCGCCGGTGGCGACATCTCACGGCGACGCCGCCGGATGCTCCAGCCAGCCGCCGGTGAAGCCGGCGCGTTCGAGTCCCTTGCGCACGTACAGGTTCTTCTTCATCACCTTCCATACGAAATCGCTGCGCCAGTTCTCGATCATCAGCACGATGGGGCCCTGATCGATGCCGAGCTGCAAGGTATCGGCCCAGCCGAATCCGGGTACCACTCTGCCGGTGCGCGACCCGGTCTCCGTATGGAAGCTCGGGTTGAATGCATCGACAAAGCCATACTGGTTGTAGATCCACTGGCCGTAGCGCTGCTTCATTTCCTGCAACGCAGGGATCACGATTTCCGGTGCGAAGGCGATCGAGCCGCCCGCTGCCGTAGGTGCGATGGTGCCATCATCGGAAATGTAGTCCAGTCCCGCGCCGCGTGCGGTATATCCGTCGAACTGGCGTTCACCCGTCGCGCTCTTCACGACGAAGCTGCCCGGGCCATTGCTGGCAGTCAGGCCCCAGACGTTCTTGCCATAGCCGGTCCAGTGGCCGGGATTGGCGATGGCGTAGCTGCGCTGGCTGTAGACGGCACGGCGGCTGTTCTCGAAATAGTCCAGGTCGTGCTCACGGCTCCACGCATCGCGGATGCCACGGAAGTCGACCCACACCTCGGTGAACTGGTGGCCGAACAGCGGCGCGAAGTTGAGAAAGGTCTGGCCCTGGAACGCGCCCCAGGTCAGATGATTGGTGGACAGCCACGCCTGCCAGGCTTCGGGTCCGACCGGATGGGTCGGCGAGCCGAGCGCGAGGATGTAGACCAGCATGCCTTCGTCGTAGCCTTTCCAGTCGGCCGGGATGAACTGACCGCCCGGCGTCCAGCCCATGCTGATCAGCGGTTTGCGCGGCTGCATCCAGGTCCAGTCGACCTCGCGGTAGATCGCGTCGGCGAGTTGCCGGATCTCCTTCTCCTGCGGCGTGTCGCGGTCGTAGTACGACTCGGCGAACAGCACGCCGCCAAGCAGCAGGGTGGTATCGACGCTGGACAGCTCAACAGAGCGCATTGCGCGCTTGCCGGTCTGCATGTCGAGGAAGTGGTAGTAGAAGCCGTGGTAGCCGGCGGCATCGTCCTCGCTGTCGTTCTGCGGCGCATGCCTGAAGAAGCGCAAGGTTGCGAGGGTGCGCTCGATCGCCTGCGCGCGCGTGATGTAGCCGCGCTCGACGCCCACGCCGTAGGCGGTCAGGCCGAAACCGATCGCGGCGATGCTGGAAAACGAATGGCCGGGCGCGGAGTCGGGTACCAGTCCGGTCTTCGGGTCGGCGCTGTGCCAGAACCACTCGAACGTGCGCTGCTCCAGGTCGTCGACCAGCTGCTGTTGCTGCCTGGGCAGGGTGGCGTAGCCACGGTCCGCTGTTCTGGCCGCGACCGGTGACTGCCAGCCGGCACCAAGCACAAGGAACGCGGTGAATGCGGTGGCTCGCAGGATCCGGAAAAGCTTGCTGGTCATGGGGAAGCGCTCTGTCTCACGATGGGGAGGTCGTGCGTAGCCGTCGCCGCGGTTGCAGGTCGGACGGCCTGGAGAAAACGGTCAGGCCGCCATGCCGGGTGCGGCGCAGTAGCGGTCGATGAAAGCCTGGTGCGACGGCATCGCCTCGACACAGGAATTGACGACCTGGCCGACGCTTGCCATGAACCCGGCCAGTTCCTTGTCCGGCATCTGGTCGACCAGCGGATGGTAATGCTGCGGCACGATGCGCTGACCGAGCATCACCTGCACCCAGCTCACCGTGGCGAACATTTCTTCGGCATCGCGGAAGAAGCGGCCGCTGTCACGGAACAGGCGGATGTTGTCCTGCAGTTGCGCCGGGATCGACATCGTGCGGCACTGGTTCCAGAACGGCGTGTCGGTACGTTCGGTAGCGTGGTAGTGCAGGATCAGGAAATCGCGGATGTGCTCGTATTCGAACGCCGTCTGCGCGTTGTAGCGATCGATCACGATCTCGCTGAAATCGCGCTGTGGAAACAGGTTGAGAAGCCGGGCGATGCCGGACTGGATCATGTAGATACTGGTCGATTCGAGCGGCTCCAGGAAACCGCTGGCGAGGCCCAGCGCAACCACGTTCTTGTTCCAGGATTTCTTGCGCACGCCGGTCGTGAAACGCAACAGGCGCGGATCGCCCATCGGCTTGCCGTCGAGATGCTTGAGCAGGGTCGCCGTCGCTTCATCGTCGCTGACATGCGCGCTCGAATACACATAGCCGTTGCCGGTGCGGTGCTGCAGCGGGATGCGCCACTGCCAGCCGGCGGGACGCGCGGACGAGCGTGTATACGGTGTGGGTGGTTCGACCTTCTCGCAAGCGACGGCCAGCGCGCGATCGCATGGCAGCCAGTGGGTGAAATCGAGATAACCGGTATGCAGCGCCTGTTCGATCAGCAGGCCGCGGAAGCCGGAGCAGTCGATGAACAGCTCGCCTTCGATGCGTTCGCCGCTGTCCAGCACCACTGCCTCGACGAACCCGTCGTGTGGTCGCAGCACGGTCTGCGCGACCTTGCCCTCGGTGCGGCGTACACCGCGCTGTTCGGCGTAGCCGCGCAGGAATTTCGCATACAGACTCGCGTCGAACTGATAGGAGTAGGCGATATTTGCCAGCGGCGAACCGGCGGGCACGTCGGTGGCCGAGGTCATGAACTTGCCGAGCGGCGCCGCCAGCGTATTGATGGAGTAGGCGCCGATGTCCAAGGCCATCCCTTTCTGCATGGCCTTGATCCAGAACTGGTGGAACGGCAGCAGGCTCACGTCGTGGCCGATCGTGCCGAAGCCATGGATATACGAATCACCCAGGCGGCCCCAGTCATTGAACTGCACGCCGAGCTTGAACGTGCCCTGGGTATTCTTCATGAACTCGATGTCGTGGATGCCGAGCAGATCGTTGAACAGCTTCAGGTGCGGCACGGT
This sequence comes from Rhodanobacter koreensis, assembly GCF_054782855.1. NCBI lineage: Bacteria > Pseudomonadati > Pseudomonadota > Gammaproteobacteria > Lysobacterales > Rhodanobacteraceae > Rhodanobacter > Rhodanobacter koreensis. The sequence continues at coordinate 1,258,840 of NZ_BAAGRR010000001.1, forward strand.
GCCCTCGCCGACGCCGACGGTACCGATCTCTTCGGACTCCACCAGCCTGATCGAATACGTGGGGCCGAGTACCTTGGCGAATGCCGCCGCCGCCATCCAGCCTGCGGTGCCGCCGCCGATGATGACAATGTTCTTGATGCGAGGGACGGTCATGGGAAGCCTGCGGATGGCAAGAGGGTGTTCATGACGAGATACCGCAAAACAAAGCCCGCACGGAGCGGGCTTTGTTTCAGGCATGGATGCCGTTGCCGGCATGAGCCTTCACAAGCGGGCCTAGAAATTTATACCCATCGAGACTTTCAGCGTGCGTGGATAACCGGAAATATCGCCGGTCGGGTTGAAGAGCACCGGGGTCTTGTTCAGCACGCCGTTCGTGCCCCAGCTTTCCAGATAATCGACGTAATTGTTCCAGTTGAATGCATTGATCAGGTCGATACGGACGTAGGCGTTGAGGCCGCCGTAAATCCTGAAGTTCTTCGTGGCCTGGAAATCGAGGTCGCGGAAACCGAAGATCTTGGGGCCGAACAGGAAGCGCCCCTCGCCCGGCGGTACGACCGACGCCGAGAAGCAGCCGCTGCCGGCCACGCCATTGCTGTCCTGGTTGGTGGCTGGCGCTCCGTAGCAGGCCAGGTTGAGATCGGGAATCGGCGTGGCCAGGGTCAGCTTGGCGCCCATCACGAAGCCCCATGGGCCATCCAGCGTACCGGTGACCACCAGGCGGTGCTTGGCAACACCGGAGCCGGTGAACGGGTAGTTGCCGATCTTCTCGTAGTCGAACGCGTACTGGTCGGTCGGATCGCTGTTGTCGTTGTTCTGACGCGATTGACTGTAGGTATAGGCGATCGTCGTGCCCCAGTGCGATTCCTTGGTATAGGGTTTTTCGGCGTACAACAGCAACTGGGTCGTGTCGGTTCTCAGGCCGTTATTGCCGATGATCAGGCTGCCGAAACCCGGGATGCCGTTGTTCCATGGCTGGCTGCCGTTCTGCCAGAAGCTGCCGTCCGGATAACGGTTGCCGAGGGTGTAGACCAGGCCGTCGTAGCTGCGCACCTCGGCGAACGTGACGCTGGTGTTCCAGTCGCCGATCTTGTTGCGCATGCCGATGCTGAACTGGTCGGAGTACGGCGCCTTCAGGTTGTTGTTAACCAGGTCGACTTCCTTGCCGGCCGAGGTTCCAGCCACCAGGGCCTGCAGGGTCGGAATGCTCAGATAGGACGGATCCCACGTGTAGCAGGAATTCTGGCCGACCGTGCATGGCACATCGGGTGTGTTGAAGTTGAGCGTGGGCTGCGACAGCACCGACTTGGTCTGCTCGACCTGGAGCGATTCGTACAGGTCACGGTCGTAGGAGCGGCCGATACCGCCGAAGACCACATGGTTTTCGTCGCCGTTGACGTCATAGGAGAAACCGAAGCGCGGCTGCCACTCGTTCTTCGGTGCATGACGGTTGTTGCCGGTGCTGATGTAGTCGTTGATGTTGACGCCGCCCTTGGCCAGCGTCTGTGCATAGGTCTGCCCGGCCGGTGCGTTCGGATCCTGGCTGTTGAATGCCGCGATCACGTTCGCCGGAGTGACATAGTCGAGATACGACGGGGTCTTCTCGTAGTCCCAGCGCACGCCGAGGTTCAGGGTCAGGTGGTCGTCGACTGCCCAGTCATCCTGGATATAGGTGCCGAACTGCTTGTCCGAGCTGTTGGCGACCGGGCTCAGCCCGGGTGTCGGCGAACCGAATTGCACCTTGTACGGAGTCGCCTCGGTGCCGGCGGAAGTGACCGCATAGTTGTAGAGCGCGTTGGTGTCGCCCGCGTCCTGTGCGGTCAGCTTCACCGCCTTGTACTTGACGCCCATCTTGATCACATGGTCGCCATGCCATTCGAAGTCGTTGAAGGTCAGGTCGTCCTGCAAGGACGGACCTTTCTGACCCTTGTTCTGCTGGGCCAGTGGCGAATTGCCGGTCTGCAGGATCGTGGTATTCAGCTGTGCCCCGGTCAGCGTATAGGCATTGCCGTCACCGATAAGCACCGGCGTCGGCGTGTAGAACGCATCCTCGTAGGTGGCTTGCAGGCGGTTGAACCAGCTGTCGGTGCTGTGATCCCAGCGGATGTCGAAGCGCTTGTCGGTGTTGAGCGTATTGAGCGCAGCCGACGCGGTGTCGACGCCGCCGATGCCGCTGATGGAAGTCTCGTGGCGGTAGTGGCCGCTGACCTCGAAACGGTCCTTGTCGCTCGGCTCGAAGTCGATCTTGCCGAACCAGTCGTTTTCCTTGAACGGGAGGCCAACCGGTCCGATCTGCGACTGTACGTCAGCGGGCAACAGGCTGTCATAGCCGGAGACACCCGGCACCACGGTTTTCGGGGTGTCGAATTCCTTGCCTTCGTAGGCGATGAAAAAGTGAGCCATGTCCTGCAGGATCGGACCGCCAAGATCGAAGCCGTAGTCCTTTTCATGCGACGGGGTCTTCTTGTCGGCGGCTATCTCGGAGGGAGTCTCGGCGCGCATGGCGGTATCGGTGAAGCTGCCGAACACGTCACCGTGGAATTCATTGGTGCCGGACTTGGTTTCGGCGGTCACGGCGGCGCTGGAGATCTGGTCGTACTCCGCCTTGTAATTGGAGGTGATGACCTTGTATTCGCCGATCGCCAGCTGCGGGAACGGATTGCCCTGACTGGCGTTCTGGCCGGTGACGCCACCGGACAGCACATAGTTCTTCTGGCCGACGCCGTCGATGTACACATTGATCGCGCTGTTCGCCTGGGCACCTGAGCGCAAGCTGGTGGTGCCGTCCGCACTGCGGGTGAACACCATGCCCGGCACGGTGTCGGCGAACTCGAGGAAATTGCGCGAAGCCTGTGGCGTGGTTTCGATCTGATGCAGCGAGACCTCGGTGCCCACTTCCGAAGTCTTGACTTCCTGCAGACTGACGGCAGAGGCGGTGACCGTGACAGCGTTGAGGTTGGTGGCGTTGTTGGCCGCTGCCGCAGGGGCCGTCAGGTCAAGCGTGGCGGTGGAGGCCACGCTGAGCGTGACGTTTCGTTCGGTACCCGCCCCCGCATCCACCTGGTAGGTGCCGGGCGGCAGTCCGACCAGCGCGTAGCTGCCATCGGTATCGGCCTTGGTGCGGCGTACCGCGCCGGTGGAAATCTGCTTGGCCGTCACCACCGCGCCCGGAGCAGCATGGCCACGCAGGTTGGCATCGGAGCTTGCAGCAATCGAGATGGCCGAGGTGCTGATGGCAACCGCAGCTATCGACGCCTTGATCAGACTCGCGAGCAGTTTCTTCTTGAACTTCGTTGTCGTGTTCATTGTGCCCCTCCGAGATATACCTACGGACCTGTTTTGGTGACGGCTTTCTTTATGAGCGACGTCCGTGTGCGGATGACACTTTGCTGAGATTCGTGCCGCAGCTTTCGCGAACGACAATTTCGCAACCGAGCGTTTGCGCGAATGAAGGTGCCTGACCAGGGCTTTCGAGCAGTTCGGCAAGATGCTCGAGCGCACTCCGGCCCAGGTCCGCAATGCGCACGCGCACCGTGCTGAGCGTCGGGGTGACGTAGCGTGCGATGGGAATATCGTCGAACCCGGCCAGCGCGATGTCGCCTGGCACATCCAGCCCGGCTTCGCGAAAGGCATACATGCAACCCACCGCCATCATGTCGTTGGCGGCGAAGACGGCGCTCGGGCGCTTCTTCTGCGCCAGCAGCCGCTGGCCGGCAAGGTAGCCGGATTCCTCGGTGAAATCCCCGACCATGACATTCAGCGGCTCGTCCGGCGCGCCGGCGGCCATCGCCGCGCGATAACCCTGCTCGCGCTGCTGCGCATCGAAGTTGCTGGCCGGACCGGCGATGTGAGCCACGCGGGCATGCCCGGCATCCAGCAGATGTCGCACCATCGCGTGCGCACCGCCGAAATTGTCGATGTTGAGGACCGAATAGGTCTTGCTCTTCACCGCACTGTTGAGCAGCACGGCGGGCACCGAAGCGGCCAGGTTGGCGTGCAGAAACGCGGCATCCACGCGCGCTGACAGGATCAGCATGCCGTCGACACGTCCCTGCATCGCGCGCAGGGCGGCGGCGGCATCCTCGGCTCCGTCATGCGAACTGGAAACCAGCAGGTGCAGGCCGCGGGCCCGCGCCGCCAGATCGATGCCGCGGATCAGTTCGGAAAAGAACTCGCCATGCAGATCCGGCAACAGCGCGCCGATGGTGTGCGTGCGCCGGGTGATCAGGCTGCGTGCCGCGGCGTGCGGCACATAGTGCAACCGGCTTGCGACCTCGCGGATGCGCTGACCGGTTTCTGCGGTGACCCCGCCGCCGCCATTCAGGGCGCGCGAAACGGAGGCCACGGAAACCCCGGCCTCACGTGCTACGTCTTTGATAGTGGTCGCCGCCATTGGGGGTTGTCCGAAGGTGTCGAAACCCTGCCGCGGCGCCAACGTAATCGTTTTCATGGCGTGTTGTAAAGCACCCGTAAACAGGTACTTTTGCTGCGATGCGGAAGGTTTTCGCGTACGCAATCGCAATGAACGTGAGCTAGTCACTGCCGGCGCGGTGACCGGGGCGGATGGTCAGAAAAATGTATTTATGGCAACGCAGCAACGGAGACACGGAACCAGGGCATGGATCCACCGGTCATTGCTGGCGGCCTATGGCGCGATCCATGCATTCGAATTCTCAGGAATCCAGGAAACGGTTTTACATGCCTGGCTGAGAGGTATCCGACGGAATCTGATCGTCGCCAACTGACATTTATTCGGCAGTAGTGACATGGATCAGCATCTGCAGGCATCGATCGATGATGACGAGAACGGGATCTCACTTTGGCTCGGGCAGACCACTTGTTAAAAAAATCTTTTCGTCGTTAAATGTAGGTTAATCTTTGCAGGCTCAAGTGGCTGTATCCTCAACTTCCCGAGAAAGCTGAAGAAACTACTGGCAAGTTACTGTTTTTCATTATGATGACCATCCTGCTGACCTTGTTGCTTGTCCTGCCTGTCGCGCTGATTGCCAGCGCGATCAAGCGTGTACCGGCGGGTCAGGTGTACAGCCTGTACCGGCACGGCAAGCCGGTGCGCCTGTTGCAGGCGGGAACGCATCTGGCGCTGCCGTTGCTGGACCGGGTGGCACACAAGATCAATCTGGCCGGACAGACGCTGCACTTCCAGGAGCCGCTCGCCGACGCGCATGATGTGCGTGGCACGGTGTACTGGCAGGTGCTGGAGCCGGAGCGCGCCGACGCCGTGTTCGAGCAAGTCGATCAGTTGATCCGCCGCGGTACCCAGGAAGCGTTGCGTGGCGAACCGGAAGTGGAACGCGCCGACCGGCGCGATCTGGGTGCGCGAATGAAGCAGTCCTTGAACAATGCACTGCGCGAACGCGGCATGATGGTGACCCGGGTCGAGCTCGATATAGCCTGAACTCTCAGAGAGTCGGCTGAATCGCGCCAGGGCGCCCAAGAGCGCCCGCGCCACAGGGGATTGGTAAACCTTCAACCCGCCAGCGCGGGTTTTCTTTTGCCGGGTTCACGCATGCCGGCTGGCATCGTCACCGCTCGGCAGGGATACTGCCGGCCCTCGACCACACAGGACAAGATCATGGCTGCGCGCGACGCCTTGCAGGCTCGGCTGGAACAAGGCATCGCCGAGCTGGGGCTGGTTCTGCCGTCCGTCGCAGTACCTCGGCTGCTCGACTATCAGGCCCTGCTGGAGCGCTGGAACGCGGCCTACAACCTCACCGCGATCCGCGATCCGGCGGAGATGATCACCCGCCATCTGCTCGATTCGCTGGCGATCCTGCCTTATGTGCAGGGCGCCACACTGGCCGACCTGGGTACCGGCCCCGGCCTGCCCGGTGTGGTGCTGGCGATCGCGGCGCCGGGACGCGAGATCCTGCTGGTCGATTCCAATGGCAAGAAGGTGCGCTTCCTGCGCGAGGCGATCCGCGCGCTCAAGCTGGATGGCGTGCGCGCGGTGCAGTCGCGCGTGGAGGACGTCGAGGGCCAGTACGACTGCATCACCGCGCGTGCGTTTGCCAGTCTCGCCGACATGCTCGGCTGGGGTGGCCATCTGCTCGCGCCGGATGGCATCTGGCTGGCGATGAAGGGCAAGCGGCCGGATGACGAGTTGCCGGGCATGCCGGCGGGTTTCGCCGTGAGCAGTACGCACGAGCTGGCGGTGCCGGGACTGCCGGCCGAACGCCATCTGCTGGTGATCGGCCGCGTCTGAGCGTGGCCTATTCGTCCAGCACGCTGCCGTTGCTTTCGATCACCTGCGCATACAGCTTGGCGGTAGCCTTGGGTGTGCGCTGCTGGGTGGCGAAGTCGACGTGGTACAGCCCGAAGCGCTTGGAGAAGCCCAGCGACCACTCGAGATTGTCCATCAGCGACCACGCGTAATAGCCCTTCAGGTTCACGCCGGCTTCGATCGCGTGATGCAATGCCTTGAGGTGCCTGCGCAGATAGTTCGTGCGCAGCGGGTCGTGGAGTTCGCCGTTCTCGACCACCGGCGGGTCGTAGAACGCGGAGCCATTCTCGGTGATGTACAGCGGAATGTCGCCGTAACGACCCTTGAACCAGGTCAATGTATCGGTGAGGCCCTGCTCGAACACCTCCCAGCCGGTTTCGGTATAGGTCTTGTTCGGCTGGCGCACCGGCACGGCCTTCAGCGGATACGCGTCCGGGTCGTGCCTCACCACCGAACGGGTGTAGTAGTTGATGCCGACGAAATCGACTTGCTGGTTCGTCAATTTGAAATCATCGGCCGGGAAATCCGGCCACGCCTCGCCGAAGATTTCCTTCAGCTCGGGCGGGTAGCTGCCCAGCAGCGCCGGATCGGCGAACTGCTGGTTCATGTAGGCATGTGCGCGGCGGGTGGCAGCAAGGTCCTCGGCGCTGTCCGAATGTGGATACTTCGGCTCGATGTTGAACACCACGCCGATCTCGTGCTTGCCGTGCGCGCGGTACGCCTGGATGCCGGCACCGCTGGCGCGCATCAGATTGTGCGCGGCGATCGGTGCCTCGAACTTGTTGCGGTGCCCCGGCGCCAGCGCGCCATGCAGGTAACCGCCATCGGTGACCACCCACGGCTCGTTGAGCGTGGACCAGCGCGGCACACGGTCGTCCAGCGCCTTGAACATCACCTCGGCGTAGTCGGCGAACCAGTGCGCGATGTCGCGGTTCAACCAGCCACCGCGGTCGTCCAGCGCAGCAGGGAGATCCCAGTGGAACAAGGTGGCGTTCGGCGCGATGCCGTTTTCCAGCAACTCATCCACCAGCCGCGAATAGAAGTCCAGCCCTTTCGCATTGACCGGGCCGGTACCCTCGGGCAGCACGCGCGCCCAGTTGATGCTGAAGCGATAGCCCTGCAACCCCAGCGCCTTCATCAACTGCACGTCGCCCTTGTAGCGACGGTAGTGATCGCAGGCGACATCGCCGGTATCGCCGTTGACCATCATGCCGGGAGTGTGCGCGAAGCGCTGCCAGATGCTGGCGCCGGCACCGTCGGCCAGCGGTGAGCCTTCGATCTGGTAAGCCGAGGTGGCGGCGCCCCAGTGGAAGTCCTCGGGAAAGCGGAAACTGCGGCGTGCCATGCGTATCCCTGCGACTCGATGCTTGATGTAAACGATTACACGGGCAGAATAGCCCAACGCCCCGCCGCTGTGCAGACAGTGCATGCTTTGGCGAGGACGGGCCATCGTGGCCAACTGCACCGGAGATGTCGATGGCGGCCGTATGCCTGGATCAGCTGCGCAAGGTCTACCCGAACGGCCATGTCGGCGTGGCCGGCGCCAGTTTCGACATCGCCGATGGCGAGTTGCTGGTGCTGGTGGGCCCCTCGGGCTGCGGCAAGACCACCTTGCTGCGGATGATCGCCGGGCTGGAATCGATCAGCGGTGGCACGCTCAGCATCGACGGCCGCGTGGTCAACGAGATGGCGCCGAAGGATCGCGACATCGCGATGGTGTTCCAGAACTACGCGCTGTATCCGCACATGACGGTAGCCGAGAACCTCGGCTTCGGCCTGAAACTGCGTGGTCTGCCGAAGGCCGAGATCGACCGTCGCGTGGCCGGGGCGGCCCGGACGCTGGAGCTGGAATCGCGGCTGGACGCGCGTCCGGCCGCGTTGTCCGGCGGCCAGCGTCAGCGGGTGGCGCTGGGCCGTGCGCTGGTACGCGATCCGAAGGTGTTTCTGCTCGACGAGCCGCTGTCCAATCTCGATGCCAAGCTGAGGCTGTCGATGCGGGTGGAAATCGCCCGCCTGCATCGGCAGCTCAAGGCCACCATGATCTACGTCACTCATGACCAGATCGAAGCGATGACCCTGGGCCAGCGCATCGTGGTGCTCGACGGCGGGGTGATCCAGCAGATCGATACGCCGATGAACCTTTACGAACGCCCGGCGAACCTGTTCGTCGCCGGCTTCGTCGGCAGCCCGGCGATGAACCTGCTGCGCGGCACGCTGCGCAGCGATCGCGGCTGGATCTTGGCCACGGCAGACGGCGATATCGCGCTGGGCGAGCTGCCGCAGGCCGTGTCGTGGCAGCCATGGTGCGATCGCGAGGTTGTGCTGGGCATCCGCCCGGAACATCTGCAGCCGCAGGACACGGACCGTGCCGCGCTCAGTGCGCGGCTGGAAGTGCTCGAGCCGGTCGGCAATGAGATCTTCCTCAATCTGCGCTTTGGTGCGCAGGCACTGGTTTCGCGGGTGGCTCCACAGGCCCTGCCCGAGCCGGGCGGCTTGCTGGCGCTGGGCCTGGCAACCGAGCGGCTGCACCTGTTCGATGCGGCGAGCGGGGCGCGGATCGGCGCCACGGCTGGCCTGGCGGACGGGCAGCGTTCGGTGGGATGAGGCATTACACTAACCCTCTCCCGCGTACGGTAGCTATCCATCCATGGCCCGCATCATCGCTGTCGCCAACCAGAAAGGCGGCGTCGGCAAGACCACCACTGCCGTCAATCTCGCTGCTGCGCTGGCTGCCGCGAAGCGCAAGGTATTGCTTATCGACCTGGATCCGCAGGGCAACGCGACGATGGCCTCGGGCATCAACAAGCGCGAAGCCAGGCCGAGCGGCTGCGAAGTCCTGCTGGAGGAAGCGGAGATCGCCAGCGCGATCGTGCCGACCGACGGTCATTACGACCTGCTGCCGGGCAACGGCGACCTCACTGCCGCCGAGCTGAAGCTGATGGACGCGCTGGCACGCGAGCACCGGCTGAAGGAAGTGCTGGCGAAGATCTCGGCGAGCTACCACACGATCCTGATCGACTGCCCGCCATCGCTGAACCTGCTGACGCTGAACGCACTGACCGCCGCCGATGGCGTGCTGATCCCGGTGCAATGTGAATATTTCGCGCTGGAGGGATTGTCCAGCCTGCTGGACACGATCAAGGCGGTCCGTCACCGGCTGAATCCGAAACTCGAAATCGAGGGCCTGCTGCGCACCATGTACGACGTACGCAACAACCTCGGCAACGAGGTGTCTGCCCAGCTCACCCAGCATTTCGGCGACAAGGTGCTGCGCTCGATCATCCCGCGCAACGTGCGGCTGGCCGAAGCGCCCAGCCACGGCCAGCCGATCCATCTGTACGACCGCAGTTCGCGTGGTGCGATCGCCTATATCGGCCTGGCCGGCGAAGTGATCCGGCGCGAGCGCGGGTTGCCGCCGCGCGTCGAGCATGCCGATCCGGTCGACGACATCGAACCACCAGTGCATGGCGACAGCGGCGCACTACTCAAGGCGCCTGCCGCCAATCATCAGGAATAAGAGCCTGTTCATGGTTTCCAAGCACCCCGCGTTGTCATTCCGTGGCTGTCAGGTGGCAGTGCGTGGTGCCGGTCTGCCTGGCCGGCAGGCCAAGCCGCGCGCTGTCGCATGGCGGCCACGGTATGACAACCCTTCGGGCCGGATCTGTTTGCCCGCATGCCGGCGTCATCTTTCAGTCGTGGACGGACGTCCACTTCCTCACTCTTCCTTGGCCTGCGCGCAAACAGCTTCCGGCGCGGGGTGCTTGGAAACCATGAACAGGCTCTAGACATGGCTGCTGCGAAAAAACGTGGATTGGGACGCGGGCTCGATGCCCTGCTCGGCGGCGCTGGCGAGGCTGCACCGTCGGTGCTGGCGCAGGAAGGCGAGCTGCACATGCTGCCGATCCAGCAGATCCAGCCAGGCAAGTACCAGCCGCGCCGGCACTGGAACGACGAGGCGCTAGACGAACTGGCTGCGTCGATCAAGGCACAAGGCCTGATCCAGCCGGTGGTGGTGCGTGCGATCGGCAAGAACAGCTACGAGCTGATCGCCGGCGAGCGCCGCTGGCGCGCGGCGCAACGCGCGCAGCTGAGCGAGCTGCCGGCGCTGGTGAAGAGCGTGCCGGACGCGGCGGTGCCGGCAATGGCGCTGATCGAGAACATCCAGCGTCAGGACCTTACCCCGCTGGAAGAAGCCGATGCGCTGAAGCGGCTGATCGACGACTTCGACCTCACCCACCAGCAGGCCGCCGATGCGGTGGGTCGTTCGCGCGCGTCGGTGTCGAACATGCTGCGACTCACCGAGATGCCGGACTCCATCAAGCGGTTGCTGGACGACGGCAAGCTGGAGATGGGCCATGCGCGCTGCCTGCTGACCCTGGACGAGGCCATTGCCGTGCCACTGGCGCGCCAGGCCTCGACCCTGGGCTGGTCGGTGCGCGAGCTGGAGGAAGCGGCGCGGCGCGCGCAGACCGCCCCGAAGGGCAAGGCGAAGAGCACGCCGGCGCGCGATCCGAATATCGCCGCACTGGAACGCGAGCTGGCCGAGCGCTTCGCCGCCCGGGTCGAGCTGGCCCAGGGTCGCGGCGGCAGTGGCAAGCTGGTGATCCACTACCACAGCAACGACGAACTGGACGGCATCCTCGGCAAGATCCGCTGAGAGCAGAAATGAGAGGAGAGGAGTGAGAAGCGAGAGAAGGTATCAGGGCACGGCATGCCCGCTCTCGCTCGCTTCCCACTCTTCTTCACTCGCTCCTCGCTCCGCCACACGCTTCACGTTCACGTAAATATTCAGGGCCTTCCCATGCCGCAACTCTCCGTCGTCGTCCCCGTCTTCAACGAGCGCGACAACATCCCGCCGCTGCTTGCCGAGATCGCTGCTGCCCTGCGCGGCAAGGTCGACTACGAGGTCATCTACATCGATGACGATTCCAGCGACGACAGTCGTGCGGTGCTGGCGGCGCAGAAGACCAGCCATCCGGAATTGCGCGTGCTGCATCATGTCACCCGCAGCGGCCAGAGCACCGCGGTGTGGAATGGCGTGCGCGCGGCAACCTCGCCGTGGATCGCCACGCTCGATGGCGATGGCCAGAACGATCCGGCCGATATCCCGAAGCTGCTGGCGGCACGCGACGGCGCCGCGGCCGACATGCGCCTGTTCGCCGGCTGGCGCACCACGCGCCGCGACAGCTTCAACAAGCGCATTTCCTCGAAGATCGCCAACGCGGTGCGCTCGCGCATGCTTCGGGATGCCACGCCGGATACCGGCTGCGGCCTCAAGCTGTTCGATCGCGAAGTGTTTTTGCGCCTGCCCTATTTCGACCACATGCATCGCTATCTGCCGGCGCTGGTCAAGCGTGCCGGTTTCGCCTGCCAGAGCGTGCCGGTCGGTCATCGCCCACGCACGGCCGGTGTGTCCAAGTACGGCATGCTCGACCGGCTGTGGGTCGGCCTTGCCGACCTGCGTGGCGTGGCCTGGCTGATGCGCCGCGGCAAGGTGACCCGGGTCGAGGAACTCTGATCCGCGTCCCGCCACGCTGATCCAACCGTCGTATGCTGGTGGTCTTCCGTTCGGGAGGCCGAACATGAGCATCGTCGTCAAACGTGTCTACGAACCGGCTGTGAAGGCCGATGGTTATCGCGTGTTGATCGACCGTCTGTGGCCGCGGGGGCTGAAGAAGGAAGCGGTGCCGCTGGATCAGTGGGCGAAGGAGCTGGCGCCGTCCACCGCGTTGCGCCAGTGGTTCGGGCACGAGCCGGCGCGCTGGGACGGTTTTCGCCATCGTTACGCCGGTGAGCTCGATGCGCTGGCCGAACACTGGCGGCCGCTCGCCGAGCGCGCGGCGCGGCACACCGTCACCCTGCTCTACGGCGCGCGCGACGAGGAGCACAACAACGCGGTGGCATTGAAGGCGTACCTGGAAAACTGGCTGCGCACGCATGGCCCGCGTTGACCCGGCAAGCGCGCCGGGTCAACGCGGGCTCGATCATGGCTGGCGCTGTGGAGTCGCCGATTTTGACCAGTGGGCCAGCGCCTCGCGTGCCTGCAGGCGGCCGCGTTCGATGAGTTCGCGGGCGCGGTAGAACTCATAAGCGGTCGACACGTTGCGCGGCAGCTGGATCAGCAGATCCGGCTCGTAGGCGGCCAGGCGCAGGCGCGAGAGATTCGCCTGCATCAGGTCCATCGACTGGTTGAGCAGATCCCATGCGCCGGGTTCGCGTGGCTTGCCTTCGCTGTGCGGCAGCAACCGGCCGAAGAATTCGCCGAGGCGGTGACGGTAGCTGCGCTCATCCGCATCATCGTGCTCGCCGGTTTCGGGTGCGGCCATCTGCGCCGGGCCATCCATGCTGACAGCGAACAGATAGTCGGCCGGATCGCGGATCAGGGGCGTCACCGGCACCGGGTTGAGCAGGGCACCGTCGAGCAGTCGGCGGCCATCGATGGTGTACGGACGGAATACCGTCGGTATCGAGATCGAGGCGCGGATCGCGTCGAACAGCGAGCCGCGCGTGAGCCATACCTCGCGTTCGCGATCGAGGTCGGTGGCGACGGCGGTAAAGGCGAGCGGCAGCTCCTCGATGCAGACATCGCCGATCATCTCGCGCAAGGTGCCGATGATCCGCTCGCCCTTGATCAGGCCACCGCCGGAAAACGTCCAGTCGAGCAGCTTGAACACGTCGAGCCGGGCCAGCGTGGTCACCCAGTCGCGATAGACGTCGAGCTTGCCCATCGCGTACACGCCACCGATCAGCGCGCCCATCGAGGTGCCGGCAATGGCGGTGATCTGGAATCCCTGTGCCTCGACCTCCTCGATCACCCCGATATGCGCCAGCCCTTTCGCGCCACCGGCACCGAGCGCCAGCGCCACGCTGGGTTTGCGCGGCACGGCGGCATCGGGCGGTACGGCGCCGGGATCGGCGATGTCGGCATGGTTCATCGCGGGGTTCCGGTCAGGCCTGCGACTGCTGGTAACCGCCGAGCGCCAGCTGCAGCAGGATCTTCATTTCCTCGCGCAGCGGCAGCGGCGCCACCACCTCCGCGTCCGGGCCGTACTTGAGCACGTCCATCAGCAGTTCCTTCGAATTGGAGTAAGGCACTTTCAGCTCGTAGCGGCCATCGGGCAGCCATTCGCCCTTCTGCTGCGAATGCCAGTGCTCGTCGGCGACCCAGCGTGCGGCATGCTGTGAAAAGCGGATGGTGGCCCAGGCCTTCGGCTTGCCGGCGAAGATGCCGTAGCTGGAGGCGAGCAGTTCGTTGAGATCGCCTTCGCCGACATCGATTGCCGCGGCATCCAGCGCATGTGCCTCGGCGATGCGGTCCACCGCGAAGCTGCGCAAGGCCTCGCGGTCGTGGTCCCACACGTCCAGATACCAGTTGTCGCGGTAGTGGGTCAGCCGCTGTGGCGAGACGGTGCGGTGGCTGTCGGCATTGGTGGTGCGCGCGCGGTAGCGGAAGCGCAGCTGCCTGCGCTCCAGCACCGCGCCGGCGACGATGCGGAACACCTGCTGGTCCAGCTTGCGCTCACCCCACGGAATGACCCGGATGCGTTCGATCGGCAGCGCCTTGCCGCTACCCTGGTCTGACAGCAGGCCCTCGATGCGGGTCTTGAACGGCGCCAGTGCACCGGCCAGCACGCCGGGACCGGAACGGCTGATCAGCTCGTTCAGCGCCAGCAGCGCGGACAGCTCGTCGGAGGTCAGCCACAGCCCTGGCAACTCGAAGCGCTCGCCTTCGCCGACCTCATAGCGGAATGCGGCCTGCTCGCTGCCGGCGCTTTCGATCGGCGCGCGCAACGCGTCGCGCAGGAACGCGATGTCGCGATACAGCGTGGCACGCGAGCACTCCAGCTCGCCGAGCAGGCGCGACAATGGAACCGGGTAATGCGCCGATTTCAGCAGGCGGTGCAGGGTCAGTATGCGTTCGTAACGATCCATGGTTCGAGTCGGCATCGGCTGGGGAGGAGGGCGTTGTCTAGCATGGTGGCGCGCCGGAGTGGCCGCAAGTCACGCATGGCCCGGTGCCGACTTCGCCCGCCGGTGCCTGTCATGCCTCCGATGCATCCATCCTCTGGTGCAGCGCATGAATAGCCGGTCTCGGCCGCGTGGACTGTCGTGCGAAACAGTGTTCACGCATGCAACCCGCGCACGGATGATGCCCAGCCAGCGGCTCTGCAATCCGGGCGCTGTTCATTGGATGTTCAAGCCTATTTGTTAAGGTAATCATTACCAATAATTAACAAACGGACTGCATTCCATGAAAAAGACCCTGATCGCCGGCCTGCTGCTGGCCGCCCTCGCGAGCTTTGCCGTGCAGGCCCAGGACACGACGACCACCGATGCCAGCGCGGCCAGCAACAATGGTGGCTGGACCGGTTCGGGCGAATTCGGTTTCGCCTCTGCCACCGGCAACACGCGTTCGCAGAACATCGACGCCAAGCTGGGCTTGAGCCAGGAAAACGACCAGTGGAAGAACAACTTCTTCCTCGACGCGCTGCGCGCCAAGAGCCAGCTGAAAGTGGTCGATGCTGCCGGCAACTCCGTCAATGAATACAACACCACGGCGAACCGCTATGACGGCGGCGCCTCGGTCGGCTACAAGTTCGACCAGCGCAGCTACATCGTCGGTGCCGCCCGTTATGAGCACGACGAATTCGGCGCCAACCTGTGGCAGGGCGTGATCTCGCTCGGCTACGGCTATATCGCCCTGAAGGACGAGCGCAACGAGCTGTCGTTCGAAATCGGCCCCGGTTACAAGGAATACCGCCCGGCCAACGTCGACGTGGTGATCGGTGGCGTCCTGGTGCCGCAGCAGCAGCCGACCCAGAACGAAGTGGTCGCCCGTGGGCTGGTCAACTACAAGCTCAAGATTTCTTCCAACACCTCGTTCGAAGACACGTTCCTGATGGAAGCGGGCTCGAAGAACACCTACCTGCAGAATGATGCCGGTCTCGCGGTCAGCATGACCAAGAAGATGGCACTGAAGGTCGGTTTCCAGGTACGTCACAACAGCGACGTGCTGCCCGGCATCAAGAAGATGGACACGCTGGCCACCACCAACCTGGTTTACAAGTTCTAAATCGATTCCGATCGGGGCTGGCTGCACATCGACGGCTCTTCCGTGTACGCGGGAGGGCCGTTTTCGTTGCAGTATCCCGATCGGCGATCGGGCTGGGTCAGCGCCCGAGCAGTTCGCCCGCACCTTGTGCCAGCAGGGCCGCAGCGACCTGCCGACCCAGCGCAATGGCCTGATCACCGGGACTGCTGGCATCGGCATGCAGCAGCCGGCCGCTCGCCGCATCGCCGACCATGCCGCGCAGATGCAGGCCGTGTTCGCCCAGCACGCACCACGCGCCGACCGGCACCGTGCAGCTGCCGCCGAGGGCCTGGTTCATCGCCCGCTCGGCATCGATGGTGAGCCGGGTGTCGGCATCATCCAGTGCGGCCAGCAGGTCCAGTACGGCAGTCTGGGCGGCACGTGCCTCGATCGCGATGGCCGCCTGGCCGGGGGCCGGCAGCCAGCCCGGTGCGGCCAGTCGCGAACGGATGCGCGCGGACAGACCCAGCCGCTCCAGTCCGGCGCAGGCCAGCACGATCGCGTCGTAATCGCCGGCATCGAGCTTGCCCAGCCGGGTACCGACGTTGCCGCGCAGGTCGAGCAGCACCAGATCCGGCCGCAACGCGCGCAACTGCGCCTGCCGCCGCAGCGACGAGGTGCCGACGCGCGCACCGTGCGGCAGCGCCGCGAGATCCGCGTGGTGGTTGCTGACAAACGCATCGGCCGCGTCGGCCCGTGGCAGGATTGCCGGCAGCACGAAACCCGGTTCGAGCTGGGCCGGCACATCCTTCAGCGAGTGCACGGCCAGATCGGCGCGACCCTCCAGCATGGCGACCTCGAGTTCCTTCAGGAACAACCCCTTGCCGCCGATCGTCGCCAGCGGCTGGTCGAGGATCTCGTCGCCGCGCGTGGTCATCGGCACCAGCTCCACCTTCAGTCCCGGATGCGCCGCGCGCAGCAAGGCGGCGACATGCTCGGCCTGCCACAGCGCGAGCGCGCTCTTGCGGGTGGCGATACGCAGGGTGGAGGGATTCATCGGAACTCCGCGACATTCGGCAGGGTCGTATTGTCGCGTAGTTTGCGCGTACCAGCGCAGCGGCAGGCGCGGCGTATCCGCACACGGCTGTCAAGCCGATGACGGGGCGGCTACGATGGCGGGCATCTCACGGGAGACAATCCATGCAAAGCGGCAACCCGGCACTCAACAAGAACACCTTCCTCGACGCGGCCAGCGGCGCGGTCGTCTCGCGCGGCGACGAGGCGATGACGCTCAACGGCACGGTCAACAAGACCGGCCTGCTGCTGATCCTGGTGCTGATCGGTGCGATGGTCAGCTGGAGCCAGTTCAGCGGTCCGGCCAGCATGCCGGCGATGTTGCCGCTGGTGCTTGGCGGTGCGATCGGCGGTTTGATCCTGGCCCTGATCACCTCGTTCAAGAAGACCTGGGCACCGGTTACCGCGCCACTCTATGCACTCGTGGAGGGCGTCTTCATCGGTGCGCTGTCGGCGATCTTCGAGATGCGCTATCCGGGCATCGTGATCCAGGCGGTGGGGCTCACCTTCGGCACCATGGCGGCGCTGCTGCTGGCCTATCGCAGCGGGCTGATCCGCGCCACCGAGAAGTTCAAGCTCGGCGTCGTTGCCGCCACCGGCGGCGTGATGCTGCTGTACCTGGCCAACTTCGCGATGGGCTTCTTCGGCCATTCGATGGGCTTCATCAGCGGCCACAGCGGCATCGGCATCGCCTTCAGCGCGGTGGTGGTGGTGATCGCGGCGCTGAACCTGATCCTCGACTTCGACATGATCGAATCCGGGATCAATGCCGGTGCGCCGAAGTACATGGAGTGGTACGGCGCGTTCGCGCTGGTGGTGACCCTGGTCTGGCTGTACCTGGAATTGCTGCGCCTGCTGTCGAAGCTGCAGTCGCGCAACTGAGCATGCCATTGCCGCCGAAGCTGTGTCGACAGCTTCGGCGGCAATGAATCACCGCGCCAGCAGCGCCTTCGCCCGTGCTACTACGTTGTCCACCGTGAAGCCGTACTCGCGCAGCAGCACGCCGGCCGGGGCGGAGGCGCCGAAGCGCTCGATGCCGAGCATGTCGCCCTTGGCGCCGACGTAGCGATCCCAGCCTTGCGATACGCCTAACTCCACCGCGAGTCGTGCCGGCACATGGGGTGGCAGCACCTGATCGCGGTAGCTCTGCGGCTGCGCGTCGAACAGCTCCCAGCTCGGCATCGACACGCAGCGCACGGCGATGCCATCGGCCTGCAACTGGTCGGCGGCGGCGAGGATCAGGGCGACTTCGGAACCGCTGGCGATCAGGATCAGTGACGGTTTGCCGTCCTTCGCGTCGCTCAGCACATACGCACCCTGGCGCACGCCGTCGGCACTGGCGTAGCGCGTGCGGTCCAGCGTGGGGAGATCCTGCCGGGTCAGCGCCAGCAGCACCGGGTGCTTCTCCGATTGCGCCGCCACCTTCCACGCCATCGCGGTTTCATTCGCGTCGGCGGGGCGGATCACGGTGAGGTTGGGGATCGCGCGCAGGCTGGCCAGCTGTTCCACCGGCTGGTGGGTGGGGCCGTCCTCGCCCAGCGCGATGCTGTCGTGGGTGAACACATGCACCACATGCACGCCCATCAGTGCGGCAAGGCGGATGGCCGGACGCATGTAGTCGGAGAAGATCAGGAAGGTCGAGCCGTATGGCAGGAAGCCGCCGTGCACGGCCAGACCATTGGTGATCGCGCCCATGGCGTGCTCGCGCACGCCGAAATGCAGGTTGCGGCCGGCATAGCTCCAGCCGGCGCTGTCGGAACCCTGAGTGTCCTGTCCCGGCGAAGCGGCCGGGTTGAAGTCGCCGAGTCCCTTCAGATTGGTATGCGTCGACGAATCGAGATCGGCGGAACCGCCAAACAGTGCGGGCAGCTTCGGCGCGAGCGCATTCATCACCTTGCCGCTGGCGACGCGGGTGGCGAGACCCTTGGCATCGGCGGGGAACACCGGAATATCCGCATCCCAGCCAGCCGGCAGTTCACCGCGCAGGCGGCCTTGCAGTTCTTTGGCAAGCTCGGGGAACGCCTTGGCATAGGCGTCCAGACGTCCATTCCATTCGGACTCCGCCTTGGCGCCCTGATCGAGCGCCTCACGGAAATGCGCCAGCGCCGGTTCCGGCACCAGGAAGTCGGGTTCGAGTGGCCAGCCGAGGTTCTGCTTGGTCTTCTTCGTATCCTCGACACCGAGCGGTGAGCCGTGTGCCTTGAAGCTGTCCTGCTCGGGCGAACCGAAACCGATATGCGTGCGCACCAGGATCAGCGACGGTCGCGCGGTGTCGGCGCGGGCGGCGTCCAGCGCGGCGCTGATCGTGTCCACGTCGTTGCCGTCGGCTACATGGATGATCTGCCAGCCGTAAGCCTCGAAGCGCTTCGCGCGATCCTCGGAGAACGTGATGTCGGTACCGGCGGCGAGGGTGACGTAGTTGTCGTCGTACAGGCAGACCAGCTTGCCGAGTTTCAGATGCCCGGCCAGTGACGCAGCTTCGCTGGCGACACCTTCCATCAGGTCGCCATCGCTGACGATCGCCCACGTACGGTGGTCGATCACGTCATGGCCGTCGCGGTTGTAGCGCGCGGCCAGATGCGCCTCGCCGATCGCCATGCCGACCGCATTCGCCAGACCCTGGCCGAGCGGCCCGGTGGTCACCTCGACGCCGGGCGTATGGCCGTATTCGGGATGTCCCGGTGCCTTGCTGCCCCACTGGCGGAACTGCTTGAGGTCATCCAGCGTCAGCGCATAACCGGTCACATGCAGCAGGCTGTACAGCAATGCCGAGCCGTGGCCGGCAGACAGCACGAAACGGTCGCGGTCGGGCCAGTGCGGATTGGCCGGGTGATGCTTCAGCTGCTTCGTCCACAGCGTGTACGCCATCGGCGCGGCGCCGAGCGGCAGGCCGGGATGGCCGCTGTTGGCCTTCTGCACCATGTCCACCGACAGGAAGCGAAGCGTGTTGATGCATTGCTGGTCGAGTGCGCTGGACATGGTGGTGCCTTCAATAATGTGGAGTGGATGAACGCGTGACTCAGGCGAGCGCGGCGTCGACGATGCTCTGGGCTTCCTTCAACAGGCTCTGCAGGTGATCTTCGCTCTTGAAGCTTTCCGCGTAGATCTTGTAGATCGCCTCGGTGCCGGACGGCCGTGCGGCGAACCAGCCGCTGGCGGCGACGACCTTGATGCCGCCGATCGCCGCGCCGTTGCCGGGCGCCTTGTCGAGCACCTGCTCGATCTTCTCGCCGGCGAGCTGATCGCTTTTCAATTGCGCGGGCGACAGTTTCGCCAGCGTTGCCTGCTGCGCCGGGGTGGCGGCCGCGTCGACACGGTCGGCGAACGGTTGGCCGAGATCCCGGGTCAGCTGCACATACAGCTGGCCCGGATCCTTGCCTTCGCGCGCGGTGATCTCGGCCGACAGCAAGGCCGGTACCAGGCCGTCCTTGTCGGTCGTCCACACCGAGCCGTCGTGGCGCAGCAGCGAGGCGCCGGCGCTTTCCTCGCAGCCGAAGCCGAGCGAACCGTCGAACAGGCCATCGGAAAACCACTTGAAGCCGACCGGCACTTCATACAGCTTGCGACCGAGCCGCTTCACCACGCGATCGATCAGTGCCGTGCTGACCACGGTCTTGCCGACGGCGGCGTTCGCGTTCCATTGCGGCCGATGCCTGTACAGGTAGTCGACCAGCACGGACAGGTAGTGGTTCGGCACCATCAGGCCGCTGCTGCGGGTGACGATGCCGTGGCGGTCATGGTCGGTGTCGCAGGCGAAGGCGACGTCGTATTTGTCCTTCAGCCCGATCAGCCGCTGCATCGCATACGACGAGGACGGGTCCATGCGGATCCTGCCGTCCCAGTCCACCGTCATGAACGCGAACTGCGGGTCGACCACCTCGCTGACCACGGTGAGGTCGAGCTTGTAGCGCTCGGCGATCGGCGCCCAGTAGTGCACGCCGGCGCCACCGAGCGGATCGACGCCCATGTGCACGCCGGCGCTGCGTATCACGTCGAAGTCGATGATGTTGGCGAGGTCGGTGACGTAGTGGTTGAGATAGTCGTGCTCGTGTGTCGTCGCCGCCTTGCGCGCCTGCGCGAACGGCATCCGTTTCACTTCCTTCAGGCCGCCTTCGAGCAGCGCATTGGCACGGTTCTGCACCCAGCCGGTGATGTCGGTATCGGCCGGGCCGCCGTTGGCCGGGTTGTACTTGAAGCCGCCGTTGTCCGGCGGATTGTGCGAGGGCGTGATCACGATGCCGTCGGCGAGGCCCGTCGTGCGGCCTTTGTTGTAGACCAGGATCGCGTGCGAGATCGCCGGCGTCGGGGTGAACTCGCCGCCGGTGGCAATCATCGTCTCGACACCGTTGGCGGCCAGCACTTCCAGCGCGCTCTCGAACGCCGGTTGCGACAGCGCGTGGGTATCGAAGCCGATGAACAGCGGGCCGTCGATGCCCTTGCTCTTGCGGTATTCGCAGATCGCCTGGCTGATCGCCAGGATGTGCCATTCGTTGAAGCTGCGCTCGAACGAGCTGCCGCGATGGCCGGAGGTGCCGAAGGCGACGCGCTGCGCGGGCACCGACGGATCCGGTTTCAGGTTGCTGTAGGCCTCCAGCAGTTTCGGGATGTCGACCAGGATCGATGACGGTGCCGGCTTGCCGGCGAGTGGGCTGATCTGTTGGCTCATGGGTTTTCCGGTGGCTTGCTGTCGCGCAACTGGCGATAGCGGCGTATCAAGGTGTTGGTCGAACTGTCATGCGCGAGTTTCGGTTCGTCCTTCGCGGTCAGTTCGGCGATGGTGGTCTTCGCCAGCTGCTTGCCCAGCTCCACGCCCCACTGGTCGAACGAGTCGATATCCCAGATCACGCCCTGCACGAACACGCTGTGCTCGTACAGCGCGATCAGCGTGCCCAGTACATGCGGCGTCAGTTTCGCCGCGAAGATGGTATTGCTGGGCCGGTTGCCCTCGAACGTGCGGTGCGGCACCAGCGCCTCGGGTGTGCCTTCGGCGCGCACTTCTTCCGCCGTCTTGCCGAACGCCAGCGCCTCGCCCTGCGCGATCAGGTTCGCCATCAGCAGGTCGTGCTGGTCGCCGCCGCCCTGGGCCGGCAGCGGGTTCAGCGTCTGGCCGAAGCCGATGAAATCGCACGGCACGATGCGCGTGCCCTGATGGATCAGCTGGTAGAACGAATGCTGGCCGTTGGTGCCCGGCTCGCCCCAGTAGATCGGGCCGGTGGCGTAGTCGACGTGGGCTCCATCAAGCGTCACGTGCTTGCCGTTGCTCTCCATCGTCAGCTGCTGCAGGTAGGCCGGGAAGCGCTTCAGGTATTGCTCGTACGGCAGTACCGCGACGGTGGCGGCATCAAGGAAATTGTTGTTCCAGATCCCGAGCAGGCCCATCAGCGCCGGCAGGTTGCGCTCCAGCGGCGTATGGCGGAAATGCTCGTCCATCGCGTGGAAGCCGGCCAGCATCTCGCGGAAGCCGTCCTCGCCGATCGCCAGCATGGTCGACAGGCCGATCGAGGAATCCATCGAATAGCGGCCGCCGACCCAGTCCCAGAAACCGAACATGTTGGCGGTGTCGATGCCGAACTTCGCCACGCCCTCGTCGTTGGTGGAGACGGCGACGAAGTGCTTGGCAATGGCGCTCTCGTCGCCACCGAGCGACTTGAGGCACCAGGCACGCGCCGCATGCGCATTGGTCAGCGTCTCCAGCGTGGTGAAGGTTTTCGAGCAGATGATGAACAGCGTCTCGGCCGCGTCCAGGCCGCGTACGGCCTCGGCGAAATCCGTGCCGTCCACGTTCGAGACGAAGCGGAACGTCATGTCGCGCCGGCTGTAGTCGCGCAGCGCCTCGTACGCCATCACCGGGCCCAGGTCGGAGCCGCCGATGCCGATGCTGATCACGTTGCGGATGCGCTTGCCGGTGTGGCCCAGCCACGCGCCGCTGCGCACCCGCTCCGAAAACGCCGCCATGCGGTCCAGCACTTCATGCACGTCGGGTACCACGTCGTGGCCGTCGACCAGGATCTTCTCGCCCGCCGGCGCACGCAAGGCCACATGCAGCACCGCGCGGTTCTCGGTCGTGTTGATCTTGTCGCCGCGGAACATCGCCTCGATCCGCTGCGGCAGCGCGCAGGCCACGGCCAGTTCGCGCAGCAGGCGCAGCGTGTCGGTGTCGACACGCTGCTTGGAATAGTCGAGATACAGGCCGACGTCCTCGACGCGCAGCCGTTCGCCGCGTTTCGGGTCGGCGGCGAACAGTTCGCGCAGATGCTTGCGACCGATGGTGGTGAAGTGCTGCTGCAGCGCCTTCCACTGCGGCAAGGTCGTGAGTCGCGGTTGGCTCATGGCAGGGCGGGTCCCTTGGATTTGTCTTTCAGCGTGCTGGCCTTGTCGGCGATCCGCTGCAGCAGCTGCTTCCAAGATTTGACGAAGGCCGCCGCGCCATCGAGCTGCAGCTTGAGCGCCAGCGCGTCGATATCCACACCGGCCTTGCCGGCCTGCGCCAGCACGGCATCCGCATCACCACCGTCGGTGGCCATCACGCCGTGCAACTGGCCGTGATCGGCGAATGCGAGCAGGGTTTTCTCCGGCATCGTGTCGATCGTGTCGGGCGCGGCAAAGGCGCTGATGTACAGCGTGTCGGAGGCGTTCGGATCCTTGGTGCCGGTGCTGGCCCACAACAGGCGCTGCGGCTGCGCGCCGGCAGCTTCAAGTTTCTGCCAGCGAGGCGAGGCGAGCAGTTCGCGATAGGCGCGATAGGTCTGCTGGCCCACGGCGATGCCGAGCTTGTTGTGCAGTTCGTCTGGCAGCTGCGGGTTGCTGGCCACGTCCCAGCGGCTGATGAACAGCGAGGCAACCGAGCCCACGCGCGAACCGAGCCCGGCTGCGATGCGCCGTTCGATGCCGCGCATATAGGCCTCGGCGACGGCCACGTACTGCGCGCACGAAAACAGCAGGGTCACGTTGATCGGGATGCCGAGGAAGATCGCTTCCTCGATCGCAGGAATGCCCTCCGGCGTGCCGGGAATCTTCACGAACAGGTTGTCGCGCTGCGCCTGCGCATGAATCTGCTTCGCCGCCTCGATCGAGCCGGCGGTGTCGGCGGCCAGCAGCGGCGAGACTTCCATCGAGACCCAGCCATCGACGCCGTCGGTGGCGTCGAAGATCGGCCGGAACAGGTCGGCCGCGCGGCGCAGATCCTCCAGCGCCAGCTCGGTGAACAGCGTCTCGCCGGACAGGCCGGCCAGCGTCTTGGCGTGGACGCCGGCGTCGTAGGCATCGCCGTCACCGATCGCGGCATCGAAGATGCTGGGATTCGAGGTCAGTCCGGTGACCGAGAGATCCGCGATGTAGCGTGCCAGCGTGCCGTCGTCGAGCAGGGTGCGGGTGATGTTGTCCAGCCACAGGCTCTGGCCAAGATCGTGCAATTCACGGGTTGGACGGGTCGCTTTCATGCTTGCTCCATGACTCGGGTTCAATACGGATTGTTTCAACCGGCCGGCAGGCTGATCGCCGGGGTGCTCGGCAGGAAGTCTTCAAGCTTACGCCGGCGCAGATCGCCGATGCACGCGATCGTGATGTCCGGTGCCGGTTGCAGGTCGGCCGGTGCCGCCGCCGCGTAATGGCCCTGGCGCACGAACACCGTGGTCAGCCGATGACCCAGGCGCTGCTTCATCTCGGCAAGGATCTGTGGTTTGTCGTCGACCATCACGTAATGCGCGGCCGGATAGCGCTGCTGCATCGCCACCAGCATCTGCTGCTTGTGCAGGTAGATCAGCACCTCGCCGCGGAACGCATCCCACAGCCCGGCGTGCTGGATCTTGCGCGGCTGGAACACCACGTCGCCATCGGACAGGATCGCCGTCGGGCCGATCGTGCGCAGGTGCGCCACGGTGTCCAGCGCGTGCGGGTACAGCCGCTCGGCGAACGGATACTCCAGCAGGTACGCCGACATCTGCAGCAGCGCCGGATCGTTGTCCAGCCCGGCACGGAAGCGCTGCAGCGCACCGAGATAATCCGCATAGCCGAGCTCGTCGCGCAGCTGCGCGTAGATCGCCCAGTAGCGGTCGCGCTCGGTGGCACCGAACGCCTGATCGAGTTTTTCGCCGAGATCGGTGGCGAAGCGGTCGTTGTCGAGCAGGGTGTTGTCGACATCGAGCAGGAAGACGATGGCGGCGACGCCGCTGGCGTTGTCGCTCAGCATGGTTCGCTCGCTTCGGCGACGGGATCGTGCCAGCCCTCGCTGCCGCTGACGATCTTCGCGGCCTCGGTCGGGCCCCAGCTGCCCGGTTCGTAGAAGCTCACCGGGCCCTCGTGCTGCAGCACCCGGTCGACCACGGCCCACGCCGCCTCGACGCATTCATCACTGGTGAACAGCGCATTGTCGCCGCGGATCGCGTCGGCGAGCAGCCGCTCATACGGCGGCTTCTCCGCCGCGGCGTGATGATGCGCGACCAGTTCCACCGGCTCGCCCTGCATCGCCTCGCCCGGCTTTTTCACCCGCATGCCTTCGGCAATGATCACCTCGGGACTGAGCCGGAAGCGGAAGTAGTTCGACTGCGGCGGCGTGATCTCGTCGAACACCGACAGCGGCGGCGTCTTCATGTCCACCATCACCTCGGTGGTGGTGATCGGCAGGTTCTTGCCGCTGCGGATATAGAACGGCACGCCGGCCCAGCGCCAGGTGTCGATGTGCAGGCACAGCGCGACGAAGGTCTCCACGTTGGAATCCGGCGCCACGCCCTCAACCTTGCGGTAGCCGTTGAACTGGCCGCGCACCACTTCCTTCGGATCGAGCGGGCGCATCGCGCGGAACAACCGCAGCTTTTCCGTGTTGAGTGAAACAGGGTCGTTGCCGATCGGCGCATCCATCGCCAGCAGCGAGGTCACCTGCAACAGGTGATTCTGCAGCACGTCGCGGATCGCGCCGACACCTTCGTAGAAACTGCCGCGGCCATCCACGCCGAACTGCTCGGCCATGGTGATCTGCACGCTGTCGACATAGCGGTTGTTCCACACCGGTTCCAGCACGGTGTTGGCGAAGCGGAAGTACAGCAGGTTCTGCACCGGCTCCTTGCCCAGGTAATGGTCGATGCGGAAGATCGCCGATTCGGGGAACACCTCGTGCAGCGTGCGGTTGAGTGCCTGCGCCGATGCCAGATCGCGCCCGAAAGGTTTTTCCACCACCACCCGCGCGTTGTCGGCACAACCGGCCTGCTTGAGGTTCTTCACCACCACGCCGAACAGGTTCGGCGGTATCGCCAGGTAATGCAGCGGCGTGCTGGCGTTGCCCAGCACCTGTTTCAACCGGGTGAACGTGGCCGCATCGTTGTAGTCGCCATCGACGTACTGCAGGCGTGCAGCGAACTTCGCGAACGCGGCCTCGTCGACCTTGCCGCCCTGGTTCTTCGCCGCCTGCGCCAGGCTGTCGTGCGCGCGCTGGCGCAGTTGCTCCACGCTCCAGCCGGAATGGGCCACGCCGATGATCGGCAGGTCCAGCCCGTCGCGCAGCATCATCGCCTGCAGCGCGGGGAAGATCTGCTTGTAGGCCAGGTCGCCGGTGGCGCCGAAAAAGACCAGTGCATCCGAGCGGGGTGTCGGCATAGCGGTTGTTCTCTCCTTGGGGCTGGCGGTGCGCCGTCAATGCAACGGCGCGCGAGGCTCATGCTGTCCGGCGCTGTGCGGTTCCATCAGCATGCCGGACAGCGGGTTTATCTTCCAGACTGCACGGGGCGAGGTTAAGTCGATGCATAAGTCACGCGTGCCGGGCTTGACCGATGGCCGCAGGAACCTGCGTCAGCGGCAACGAGCAAGGCGGTGGATATGTCCGCTGATGCAGGCGTGAACTTGCATGGTGTGTACGAGTCACACAATCGACATGCCCGGCTGCTGCAATGACGCGTGCCAGGCCGCGTGACTTGGCCTGGCGCCTGGATCCTCAATCCGAGGGTAGTGCGCGATGATCAAGAACCATGCAAACCAGCTCTCGGCGATCAACCACATCGTGGTGTTGATGCTGGAGAACCGTTCGTTCGACCACATGCTGGGGTTTCTGTATGCGGATTCGGACAATGTGTCTCCGGCTGGACAAGCGTTCGAGGGCCTGACCGGCAAGGAATCCAATCCCGGTGCCACCGGCGCGCCCGATACGGTCTTCAGGATCGCGCCAGGGCAGGCCAATACGTATTACCAGCCTGGTGCCGATCCAGGCGAGGGCTACGCGGCGACCAACGCGCAATTGTTCGGCAACGCCACGGCACCGACGCCGCCGACGGCGACCAATCAGGGCTT
The DNA here is from genome assembly GCF_054782855.1 of Rhodanobacter koreensis. Classification (NCBI taxonomy): domain Bacteria; kingdom Pseudomonadati; phylum Pseudomonadota; class Gammaproteobacteria; order Lysobacterales; family Rhodanobacteraceae; genus Rhodanobacter; species Rhodanobacter koreensis. The sequence goes on from NZ_BAAGRR010000001.1 coordinate 1,285,458, forward strand.
CGTCAGCAACTACGCGGCGACCCTGGCGTGGGAGTCCAAGAGCAAGGGCGGCGTGCTGGCCGGCACGGTGGCCGCCGACATCATGGGCATGCACACGCCACAGACCCTGCCGGTGCTGTCCGCGCTGGCGCGCGGTTTCGCCGTTTGCGATCACTGGTTCTGTTCCGCCCCGACCGAAACCTTGCCCAACCGCGCTTTTGTCCATGCGGGCACCTCGCAAGGGCATATGGATGACAAGACCAAGGCATTCACCGTGCCGTCCATCTACGGCGTGCTGGGCAAGCAGGGCGTGTCCTGGGCCATCTACGGCTACAACGCCGAGCCGCTCACGCGCCTGGACTTTGCCGATTTGACGAATGCGCCCGACGGCCAGTTCGGAAAGTTCGCGGATTTCCAGGCCGCCGCGGCGAACGGCACGTTGGCGTCGTATACCTTTCTCGAGCCAAGCTGGGGTTCCAGCGGCAACAGCCAGCATCCGAACTATGACGTGGCGCTGGGCGAACAGCTCATCCACGACGTGTACTACGCGCTGCGCAATGGCCCGGCGTGGGGTCAGACGCTGCTGATCGTCACCTATGACGAGCATGGCGGCTGCTACGACCATGTGCCGCCGCCGACCAATGCGGTGCCCCCGGATGCCACGCCAGGCGAGTTCGGATTCGATTTCAGGCGTTTCGGGCCGCGCGTGCCGACGGTGTTGATCTCGCCATGGATTCCCGCCGGCACGGTGCTGCGCGCCACAGGTGCCACGCCGTTCGATCACACCTCGATCCTCAGGACGATCGAACTGCGCTGGGGCGTGCCCGCGATGACCGCACGCGATGCCGCAGCACCCGATGTCGCCGATGTATTGAGCCTGTCCACAGCGCGGACCGACGACCCGCTGACGGGCGTGGTGGTGCCGGCATCCACGGGCATCAACCCGGCAGCCGGCCTGCCCTCGCACCTGCAGAAAGTCTATGCCGCGCTGGCGGCGCAATTGCCGGTGAAGGACGCGCAAGGCCGTCACGTCCTTCACGCGCTTCCGTCATTGCATACCGAGGCCGATTACGACCGTTACATCGAGCAGCGCGTGGCCGAGTGGAAGGCGAGCCGCGGTGCGGCAGCGTCGTAGTGCGGTCGCGTTGGCGTACCGCGGTCTGTCGTGGCAGCCTGACGCCCGAATCGAACCGCAATGCAGCCGTCCGCCTGGATGAGTAGACAGGTGTCTCAGCCCCCGGCCGGCCATTCGCGGAAGACGACGCATACGGTGGTCTTGTCCAGCATGGCGAATTCCCTGGCGCCCCATGGCTTGAGCGAGACGGTCTTCGCGTTGGGATGCAACAGGTGTGCCGAGCGCGCCGACATCTCCTTGAATACTTCGTCGATGTTGTCCGTCTCGATCGCAAGTTCCGGGCGATCCATGGCAGCACATGCAGCGTCCTGGACGATGTAAGCCTTGGCACCGTCACGCGCGATGACTGCCAGATTTGCATCTTGATGGTGGATCTCGAATCCCAGGCCATCCACGAAAAACGCCAACCCGTCTTGCAGGCAGCCATAGAAAATCTTGGGAACAAGGTTCTTGAACATCGGGATGCCCTCACGTTTTGAATGAGACGTCTGGCGTTCGAGGCCAGGTCCCCCTCTTCAGGGCGGGCCGGGGTCCTTGGTCCAGTTCACGCAAGGGCAACCCGCTCGGCCGAAGCGACACTGTTCTTTCGGCCCGGATACTCCAGCCACCGCATGGCGATATTCAGCTCCTTGACGATATCCGCCGCTTCGAGCGAGGTTCCATCGTCCAGGTGGATCGCCTTGGCGGTGTGTGCATCCTTGACGAGGGTCAGGTCGTATCCTCGATCGAGCGCGCCGTAGGCGGTAGCGCGAATGCACCAGTTCGTTTCGGCACCGGCAAGGATCACATGCGTGGCGCCGAGTTTGGCGAGTTCGTCATCGAAGCGTGTCTGCTCAAACGACGAATTGAACCGCTTGTGGATGATGGCTTCCTCAGCGGCCGGTGTCAGCTCCGGAACCAGGGCCCACTGAGGCGTGCCTTCGGGCAGTTCATCGTTCGAGTGCTGAACCCATACAACCGGAACGCCCGCGGCGCGAGCCCTTTCGACGACACGCGAGACATTCGCAATGACACGCGGCGCGTCCCATGCGTCCTGCATGACACCAACCTGGACGTCGACGACGGCCAGGACCAGCTTGTTGCCTTCACGAACCGTTGCCATCCTGACTCTCCGGGAGCGAACTTCAGTAAGAGTCTAGCGTCCGCGTATGTCGTGTGCGCCGTGCGGCCTGGCGACCTCGCTCGCTCGATTGAAGCGTCAGGTTGCAGCGAGCGCACTGACCATGACGTAGTACCCATCAGGATCACGGAGTGCGAACTCTCGGGTTCCCGTGCTGGGGTTCACGTGGGGCTCCTCTTCGAGTCCGGTGACTAGATCGCGCGCCCTGGGCAGCGCCTCGTCAAAATCATCCACACGAAAGAACAGAAGCAGTCCGTTGCCGGGTTCCGAGTGATCGGGACTGGCCAGAGAGGGATGTTCGTGCGCACCCCACTGGTGAAGGCAAAGCAGGACCGTTCCATCCGTGTCGAGGATTTGCCCGAAGTAGTCATGGGCGGGAAGCGTTGCTGGCTGACCGAACAGCGACTGATACCACTTGAAGCTGCGGGCGACATCGGCAACACCAATGATTGTCCACGTGCGTTTCATCGGCTTCTCCTGCGACCTGGTGCCTGAATCAGGCACCCACATGCTGAAGTGGGACCAGAAAGTCCGATACCGGCTCAAGAATCAGTTCGGGCAGACTTTCGGCGATGGATTCACGTAGCTGGCGCCAGGCTTCCGGGTCGACTGACGGACGAGCCAGACCTTCAGTCTTTGCCTCGGCCGATGGCCACTGGGTGTAGCTGTACCAAAGGTTGTCCGGCCCACGATGCAGGCGTGACCCCAGTGAGCCTCGTTCGGTCACTAGCAACCGAGTAATCCGCGACCAGGCCTGGATGAAGGTTTGCTCGGCCCCTGGATGCAGGCGCCAACGGTAGATGGCACAGAAAGCAGCTTCGACGTTGCTCATGGCTTCTCACTCGGTCGTGCGTGGTACAGGCAATTCCTGGAGCCTGACGCTTGGATGAAGCCGACCCGCGGGGGTTCGGCTTGAATGAATGGCTAGACCGCGTTCGCATGAGTCTTGATCATCATGCCGGCGATCTCTTTCAGTAGCTTGGTCGCCACCAAGGCTGTCATGTTTGAGATGTCGCATCGCGGGTTGTATTCGACGATGTCCGCCGCGACGATGGGTTGGTCGATGCTTTGGATGAGGTCGATAACCTGTCGGGTCGACAAGCCGCCCGGTTCCCGGTGCGAAACGCCGGGCGCATAGGCAGGGTCCAGGGCATCGATATCCATGGACAGATACACCGGCATCTGCAAATTCAGCTTCAGCTCTTGCGAGCAGTGACCGGCCTCGATGTACTCGACGCCGAATCGCTCGAATTGGGCGCGATGATGGTCGTTGATGGTGCGAAGCCCCACCTGGATCAATCGATCAGCAAGCTTCTCCTCCATGATTCTCGCAAATGGGGACGTGTGGGAGCGAGGATTGTTCTGGTAGTTGTGATAGATATCCGGGTGGGCATCGATATGAAGAATCGTGAGTTTCGGGTGCCTCTTTCTCACGGCACGCATGATCGGATGCGTGATCGCATGATCGCCGCCCAGGCTGATCAACGGATTGCCCGTGTCGAGCACGCGGCCAACCTCCAGTTCGATGGCCTCCCAGTGATCCACCGAGTCATTGAACTGAATGTCCCCGCGGTCGATCAGTCTCCCCGGCAGACCCAGATCCATGCCTGTTTCCGTCCACAGGCTATACGCGTCAGAGTGCAGTTCGGGCCGAATGTGGGCGGGACCTTCAGATGCCCCTCTCATGAAGGAAGAGTTGCCGTCATGAGGGATTCCAAGCATGGAAATGCTAACCATTGAGCGAGATCCTCTGCGCCGATCAGCGGCGTGATTGCCAAAACGGTCTGACGCTGGAGTCAAGCGGCGGCGATGCCGTCCGTCTTGAGTGAATTATCAGGTGCCGCTTGCACCCGTTCCCATGATGCTACCGGACCTGTGGTTTGGCGAAGCAGTGGGTGGCACGCTGGCCGCTCGAGCAGTTTCCATTGCTCAAACAGCGCAGGGCTGCGCACAGCCAGCTTGGCAAGCAAGTGCTGCCACTCGTGATGAATCTGGCCCGCAGTAACGACGATAGGCTCAACGACCTTGACCGGCCCTATCTTGGTGCGATCAAACGAGTATCCACGGGCCTCTGCCTCCGCGTGGACCCCGGCAAGATAGGCGTTGATCGCCAGGCGCGGCTGCGCATGCGCCGTGAAGCGGTCGAGTTGCGGGTGATGCTTGTATCCGCGCGTGTTCCCGCGGAGGACTGCCCGAGCCAGCAAACCCTCCCGCCATAGTGCGACGAGGCCTTGAGCGTCCAGGTATTTGGGGTGCAACGACCAAAGGCGCATGCGTGTGTGGGACCTGGTGCTGGAGTCAAGCGGCGGCGAAGCCGTCCACCCTGGATGAATTGTTGGACACAGACTCGCCGTTGTCGATCTCGGTCTTCATGCATCTGCGTCACGACGTTGCACTAATCGCGCAAGATCGGCTCCCCGGTCCGCGGGTTTGTGAGGGTCACATTCTCAAGCGCTCGAATGCGCCAGATCTCGTTCTGTCTCGTCAGCACGGCGAGGATCAGCGTATCCACCTCATGCGGTCCGGCCGGGTGAGCGGCACCGGCTGCCAGGCGGCTCCAGAAATGTATGACCACCGCTCCGTCAGCGATGTGGGCGACATCGATCAGCTCATTTTCCAGCGTAGAGTCGCGATAGATGGTTTCGTGAATGGGGGCGTGGAGCGCCACGATCGCATCGATGCCTTGGACATAGTGCCCGAAGCGATTGACGAACGTAGCGTCTTCATCGAACAGGCCGCCGAGAGCAGCCATGTCGTGTGCATTCCAGGCGGCTTGAAACGCTCCGGGCGCATCTTCTGGTCTTTTCATTTCAGTCATGGGGTTGCAGTCACAAGTCTCCGGGATCGCTACGTTGTCTGACGCCTGAGTCAAGCCGAGTCGCGAAGCGGCTTCGGCTTGACTGAATGGTTGGGACCCGGCTCCATGCGCCGTCGAATACCAGCGTATGCGGTCACCACCAGCATCTTGAGTGCCGTTGAGTCGATCTCTTGCCCCGGCTTGAGCTTCACGTGGCGCATGAACTTGCCAGTGCCTTCCAGCAAGCGCTGCGGATCTTCCATTTCGGGACCAAGGAAGAAGCCGACATTGACGTGGTTGGTGAACGCGTTCACATAGCCGAACGCCGCATCACCGATGCACGCGGTTGGATGTCCATCGTGCAACAGCTCCTGGACATCGTCACCACAGTTTCGCATCACGCCAAACCATTGCTGCGCAATGGCGCCAAGCGGCCCTGCGTGTTCATGCATCCAGGCATCGACAGCCGGGTCGCGTTTAACCGCACTTGGAAATCGCATTAACCGGCTCATGGCTATCTCCCACGGGGCCTCACACCTGAATCAAGCCGGGCCGCGGAGCGGCTTCGGCTTGAAAGAATTGTTAGGGCGCAATGTCCTGGCTACAGGCCTAGCGCAGCGCTTGACCAAGGCCAATCATGTTGCCCTCGCTATCCTTGAACCATGCGGCCAACTCTCCCTTCCCGCCTTTACTGGCGTAGTTTCCGGCAATCTCTGCGATGCCATTGACTGTCTTCAACCCAGGTAAGTCATACGATTCGAACACTACGCCTCGAGCTCGCAGCACCGCTACTGCCGCTCGAAGATCGGTTACCTCCAATCCCATTTGGGTGTGGGCACCAGACGAGGTGCCATTAGAAGCAAACAGCCCGAAAGAGCTGCTTCCACAAAAGTAAAGAAATCCGCCGGGACGCGCTTCGTCCGGCTCCAGGCCAAGCTTCTCCAGATAGAACAGTCGCGCCCTTTCCAGATCTTGCGCGGGAAGTCGGGCTGCAACACTGCTGTACTCGAATCCGTCGACATCGACTTGCATGCTGATCGCCTCCCGGAGTACGACTAACGTCAGGGTTCACACGCCGCGAGCCGCAGGACGCAGTCCGCCAGAGTTGGGTGGCGCCCGAGTCCTGGCCAGGGACATGCCATCCATTTTCATTTCTTTTCCGGTTCGTAGGTGGTGATCACCACGCCGGCGGACGATGTGACGCAGTCTGTCAAGCGCAGCGGCAGCTTCACTTGTTCCGGGAAAAGCCGACGCCCGGTGCCGAGAACCAGCGGGTGGATCACCAGCAAGTATTCGTCGATCAGGTCAGCGGGCAACAGGGACTTAATCAGTTCCCCGCTGCCCATGATTCCGAGCACACCACTCGTTTGAGCCTTGAGCGTCCGCACGGCTTCAGGGATATCGCCGCGCAGCAGCGTCGAATTTGGCCACGGCATGGGTTCCTTGAAAGTTGTCGACGCGACATACTTGGGCGTCCGATTCAGGGCATCTTTGAATGGTCCACCCTCGCGGTTCCAGTGGGCAAGCAGATCATCGTACGTCCGCCGCCCGAACAGCCACCCGGCCAAACCACCACCGGCCGCCATCCGCTCGCTCATTGCCTGGCCCGCGGCATCGCCTGCCGCTGCGGAGTGGCTGGCCCAGCCACCCTCCGCAAACCCGCCTCGCGTGTCCTCGTCCGAGCGCCCGGGTCCCTGCATCACCCCATCCAGGGTCAGATGGTTCATCACAACGATTCGACTCACGGTAATCTCCCATGATCTGGCCAGCCAGTCATGCGCCCTAACGCCCGAAATCAGCGGTGCGCGTAGCGCATCCGCTGGATCTGGATTGAGTGGTTGGGCGGCATGACTGCCTATGACTCGAACTGGTCGCCATGTGTAGCAATCTGCCAGAGATTGCCCCAGGGGTCCCGGATCATTGCACGGCGATCACCGTACGGTGTGTCGTGCGGCTTCTCAAGCGACTGGGCGCCTCGCTCTTGTGAAAGCCGAAAGACCGCGTCCGCGTCCTCCACGTAAACGTAGAGAAAGGCCGGCATGGCTTCACGTTCGAGCGTTGAGCCCACCATGATGAGTGAATCGCCGATTCGAAGTTCCGATGGCCGCCCCGGGTGGAACTCGCCGACCGCACCGAAGACCTGCTGGATGAACCGCACAAGAGACTCGGGATTCTCCACAGCGATGCGCGGAATCACTCGGGGCCAACCGCTCGGTACGTACTTGCTCATTTGCTATCCCATGCCGCCCAACGTCTGACTTCAGTGGACTGCCGAAGGCGGATCTGCTTGAAGGAAGGGTTGGGCCGCAGCGGCAGCGCGCAATGACTTTCGCCGTGAGTCATTCTCCATCGCCGAAATGCTCAGGCATTTCATTGCTCAACTTGTATGCGCTGGCTCGCTCCTCTTCAATGGGTCGAACCTCGTATGTCAAACCGCAGGCTAGGCAAGGATTCTGCGCGGCAAGTGCTGCAGCTTCGGCAAGGCTGCCAGCCAGGAAGAACCAGTAGCCGCCCACGACCTCCTTGGCTTCGGTAAAGGGGCCATCAATCACGCCGCGTCTTGAAACAATTTTCGCCTCGCGCGCGAGCCGCTGTCCCGCTTTCAACATCCCTTCGCTGACGAGTCGATCGTGCCAGGTGTAGAAGTCGTCAATCGCCTCCTGAATTTCCTCGGGCGACCTGTCTTTGTCCCACTGCCCGCGGGAGATGACGAGGTATTCCGATAGCGAGGTCGTGTCAGTCATGGACCCTCCCGATGATGCCATTCGTTCGTCTTCAAGGCTCTTGGGGCCGAACGCCTGAATTAAGCCGAGCCATCAAGCGACTTCGGCTTGAATGAATTGTCGGGCGCCAATGCGACCATGCTCATCGGGAAGTCTGCTGCCCGAGCTCTTGGGCAAGCCCGATGAGAATTCCTTCGGGGCCCCGAATGTAGCAGAGCCGATACATGTCTTCGTACTGGACCACGTTGCCGACGAGCTCCGCGCCGTGTTTGCCGAGTCGGGCGAGCGTATCGTCGATGTCCTGTACGGTAAACATGACGCGTAGGTAACCGAGAGCGTTCACCGGTGCGCTGCGGTGATCGGCGATCACAGGCGGCGCGAGGAATCGGGACATCTCGATCCGGCTGTGACCATCTGGCGTACGCATCATGGCAATCTCGACGCGCATGTCGCGCAATCCAGTGACGCCATCTGCCCAGTCTCCTTCGACTGGGGCGCGTCCTTCGAGCTCAAGGCCAAGTTCGGTGAAAAACTCGATGGCAGCATCAATGTCTTCTACCACGATGCCGACGTTGTCCATACGCTTGACAGTCATGATCTCTCCTGGCGCCTAACGCTGGAGTCAAGCGGCGGCGTAGCCGTCCGCCTTGAACGAATTGTTAGCCCCGGGAGTGTTGCCAAAGGCCATAAGAACCCTGTTGAACGCTCCCGGGCTAGGCATGAATGCCTCCGCAATTCCGAGCCTTCCGCCTTTGTAGTAAATATTCAGATAGCGACGGCCGTCCTGAAGCGTGTCAAGTGAAACTCTTGTAACGGTGCTCAATTGAACATGGGTGCTGCGCAACGAGAACATGGAATGTGGTGCAGAAATCTCGGTCGCGGTTAGCGCCAAGGTGCGCTTTACAAACAGAGTGACTATTGAGCTTGCACCGAAAACGTACGCGGGAAAGGAAGCAAAAGCGAACATGACCCATAGAATAACCCGGGTCGAGAACGACGCGTCGGGGTCATTGGTTGCGGCAAAGGCCATAAGAGCCATGCTTGAACACATAAATACAAAAAGGACCCAACCAACCCAGGCTTTTCCACCGTAAGGAACTTCAAGAGCATCCATTACTGATCACCGAAGTAAGTCCGAGGGCTAACGTTTGACTTAAGCGGACCGCCGTAGGCGGGTCCGCTTGAAGGAAGGGTTGGCTCTCATCGCCGATTACTCAGTGTTGAGTTACGACTATCGGCTCGCCCTTGGTAATGATCATCGTGTGCTCGTATTGCGCTGACAAGTTGCCATGCGCTCCAACCAGGGTCCATCCATCGGACATCTCGGTCACCACGCGGCTCTTTGTTGAAAGGAAGGGTTCGATGGTGATTACCATGCCCTCTCTCAATATGCGCTTGTCCGTCGGGTCGAAGTACCCGGGGATGTGCTCGGGTTCTTCATGAAGCGCTCGACCGACCCCGTGACTACCGAGATTCTCAATGACCTTGAAGCCGTAAGTCTTCGCGGTTCGCTGGATTGCAGCGCCGATACCGTTGATGGGTTGGCCGGCGCGGGCCTGCTTCATGGCTTGCTCGAGGGCTGTGCGCGAGGCATGGCACAAGCGCGTCTTCTGCGGGTTGGTCGGGGGCACGATTCTCGTCCCTCCAGTATCGGCGAAGTAGCCTCCCAACTCAGCAGAAACATCGACGTTCAATACGTCGCCGGCTCGAATGACTCGATCACCCGGGATGCCGTGTGCGGCTTCCTCGTTGATGCTGATGCAGGTCGACCCCGGGAAGTTGTATGTGAGTTTCGGCGCCGATCGTGCGCCGTGCCTTTCGAGCAACTGCTCACCGAGTGAATCCAGTTCGAGCGTCGTCATGCCCGGTTCGGCGGCGTCGAGCATTTCCTGCAGCACGTACGAAACGATCTTGCCTATACGCTTCAGTGCAGCGACATCGTCTTCGGTTTCGATGGTCATGTGATCTCCTGTCTGAATGCATGAGACGACCCGAGAATGGCTGCTTTAAAGCCGAGAACGGAGTTCGGGATCGAGCTGCGGAAATGTGGCTTCAGTGAAAGCTAACGCCTGAGCTGAGCGGCCGCTGTCGCGATGCATGGCATGTTACCGCAGCTACTCCGTAGCGGTCCGCTTGAGCGAATAGTTAGGCATTGCTAGCATGCGCGTGCTCCTGAGCAATGAATGCGGCGGAGGTAGGGCGTGACACGATATGTGATTGGGCTAGATGTGGCTCTCGTGCTGGCTGAGCAGAAGGCCAAGATTCCGGGGCATCACCGTCTCCTCGCACCGACGCTACTGCGTTCGCAGGTACTCGCCCAACTATTCGCGGACGTTCAGCATGGCTCGGTGACTCGCAAGGAGGCGAACCAGCGCCTCGACTACCTGAGGGGGTTGCAGATTCGCTTGCTGGGCGACCGATCGATGCAGCAGGTTGCCTGGAGGCTTGCCGAGGAACTCGGCTGGAAAGATACATTCGCAGCCGAATACCTCGCATTGACCAAGCTACAAGCCGACGCGCTAGTGACACGCGATGTTGATTTGATGTGGGCCGCCGGGAAGTTGTTGACCCTTGCCTCGATAGACGATCTGCTTTCGTAGCCGAGATCAGCGTTCGTGGTCTTTATGCCGCCTAACGCGCGAATTAAGCGGACCGCCGTAGGCGGGTCCGCTTGAAGGAAAGGTTAAGCGGTGGCCGCTGAGACGCAACCGATCTTCAGGCAGGTGGATTCTGCTACTTATGCTCCCCCCGCGTAGAAATACTCCTCGCGTACGATCTTTCCATCCTGAATGGTGAAGAGTCCAACTTCGTCCATCTTCATTCTCTGACCGGAGGGCTTGTTCGTTACGTCGTATTGAAATCCGACAACGAACCTATTGCCATGGGGCCAAGGGCCGGTGACAGAGGCCGAATGGATTTCGTGATTGGCGCGCCACCATTCGCCCTTCGCCTTGATGGCTGCAAGGCCTCTTGCTTCTTGCTCTGCACCTGGTACCGCAATCGCTTCTACGCTCACAGCGTCGGAAGCGTACAACGCCTTCGCCTCATCGTTCTTACCTTGCTTACAGAGGTCCACCAGTTTGTTGGCAATTTCGAGGGTATTCATACGGTTTCCTTTAGGTCGAAATGAGAAATTCGAGGCCCCAAATTGAAGTGTGGGCCTTGTCCCAAGCGATTGTTGACGAGTCACGCTGCATCATCTTCGACGCGGCGTCGTCAAAGAGTCTCCGACTAACCTGCTGACAGCGTAGTGTCAGGAGAGATTGAGACGATGATGAAAGACGCCTAACGCTGGAGTTAAGCGGCGGCGAAGCCGTCCGCCTTGAACGAACTGTTAGCCATCTATCCTCGCTCCAAGGCCTTGGCATTAGGAGACAGGGCACCTTCAGAAGCTGCTGCCTCAAGTTCTTCCCTGGCTTCAGAAAGGTTGTAGGTGGAAAGATATTCAAGAAAGCTACGCTTCGATTCTTCCGCCGTCTCCAATATCCAAGAGTCGCTTCCTGATGCCGCTTTCATTCCCTGCAATGCATCCGATAATGTGCGGCCTTTTGATACGAGGTGATAGAACGCGGAGTAAGCTACAGCCGTATCTGCCCAAGTAGGTTTTTCATAGCTCCCGATCATGGCGAAGTACGGATGCGGGCCATCAGTTTCTTGTTTTGCCATACGACATGCGCTGTACCCATCGCACGCTGACATGCATAGCACGAGCATGTTCCCTAAGCTGGTGTTTATAGGAACCAATAGGGCCTTGAGATCCTGCCAACTTAGGGTCTCGCCACTGGATAACTGGATTCCATCAGTGCTCCCGTGAGCGCTCAGATGAAGAACCGGGGTAAGGTCAGGATGAAGCTTCATGGCCTCCGGTAAACCAAGGCGTAACGCTGCTTCAAAGGCCTCTGCGTTAATGGCGGTTCGTGTAACCGATGGAATGCCATCGAGCCGAACCGCGTTCGACACTAAGTATCCCTCCGATCGCCCGTGATAAATGTCAGGCGCCGAGGGAGACTCGACGATGTAGACAAAGAACTTGAATTCGTGGGCGCGCTCGTTAGTCATGGTCTTCCCTTTGAGGCTAACGCTGGAGTTAAGCGGCGGCGTAGCCGTCCGCCTTGAACGAGTAGTTAGGGCTTGTGCGCCGCTGCGGCAACAAGCACAGCCCCGAAAACAGCCAGAAGCAACGGCAACAAGATGCGAATGCGGCCGACATACGCGGACGCAGAAGGAGAGCTGAGCGTACGCCAGCGAGAGCTGAAGGCAACGCCCAAGACTGCGTTGCCTACGTTTGGGTCTGCGATGCGAGGCATGCCCGTGTAAAAAAAGCTCAACGACCCGCGGCGGTTCACCCACTCGGGATGCTCTGCTTGGACGATGCCACCGAGCTTGACGACCGCGTGCAGATAGACAGGTATGCCGATGAGCAATACGAGGCCAGCAATTGGAAGTAGCAAATCCATCTGGGAGCCCTAACGCTGGAGTTAAGCGGCGGCGTAGCCGTCCGCCTTGAACGAAATGTTAGGCGCCACCCGAACTGCTCGGGGTGTGAGGCCCACCTGTTTCAAGTTTACAGCCGCAATGCAGGCATTGATTGAAGTAAGGCCACGCAATGCCAAAAAACGAATCGCCGCCAGATAACTTGACGCTATAGAAGCCACGGCATCGCGGACAACGCCATAGCAGCAAGTAGAGCGTGAGTAAAGCTTCGACGGCAACAAGGGAATTCAGAAGGGGTGGCCGGATTGATGTGTTGAGCAGAAGCATGATTACGGCAAATAGAAGCAGCCACGCAATGCGAGTTATGCGGAAATTTCTTGATTCTGCTCGCGTGATTGCTTGGGTCATTGCCTTTGACGCCTAACGCTTGAGTTAAGCGGCGGCGCAGCCGTCCGCCTTGAACGAGTTGTTAGGGTGCATTGCCGACGACCCTGAGTGCAAGAGCAGATGAGTAGACGTTGCCAGATAGCTCGCTGAAGCTGTCCATGCCTGCGATGATGCCGAAAGTGCCATCAGCTTTTGCGAGGATTGGAGCGTAGTCGTTGAAGCTGCCAGCGCCGCCATAGACGTGGTTAACCGAGCCAGAAAGCTCGTTTAGCTCGTTTTGAGTGAAGTCGCGGCTGAGTAGCGATGCAGCTTGCTGCTGGCATGCGACAAAATGCTTGCGCCATTGGCAGAGCGGATCTTGCGCGAGTATCGCTACTAGCTCACCGAGGCGAGCATGCAATATTTCCAGTTGTTCGCGACGATTGTTCATGCAGCCTAACGCTGGAGTTAAGCGGCGGCAAAGCCGTCCGCCTTGAACGAGTTGTTAGGCACAGGAAGCCGACCTAGTGCCTAGCTTGAGATGTGGAGAAATTAGAGGTACTCGCCAATCCAGGAGAACGTGGCAGCGCACTCGCGCAAAGCCGTTCGCGGCGTGTCATAAAAGTGACCCCACTCCCTGCCGATCGCCCACCCCTCAAAGTGCGGCTCTTCCGTTACCCAGATGAAGTTCCTGCTTCCAAAACTTCCCTCGGCTCGCCGATAGATACAGACCTTTTCACGACGGTCTGGGCTGATCAATACGATGACATCCTGTTCCTCCATGTCCATCCTCTTGAGGCCTAACGCTGGAGTTAAGCGGCGGCGTAGCCGTCCGCCTTGAACGAGATGTTAGGCACCGTCGCGGTTGCCCAATGTGTAGTGCGGTTGAGCTGGGATTGCGATGTTGACTACGGAGCGAATCCTACCCGCGTCTTGAAGCTCGCCTAATGCTGCCATCAAGTGCCCCATCATTTCGGGATAACGTTGAGATAGATGGCGATCGAGTTGGTACCAACTCCACTCACCATCGTGCGCGGCAATTGATGAGAAGACGAGTTCTTTAAAGGAGTCGTAGTCCATTTGCGGCCTAATGCTGGAGTTAAGCGGCGGCGAAGCCGTCCGCCTTGAACGAAATGTTAGGCAGACGCGGGCCTGCTGGGTTGCTCGATATATAGCCAATAGCCTAGAGAGGCTAAAGGTTCGTCAGTTGTGTGATCAACCACTTGGGATTCGTGATGCACCCAAACTATGCGACGCCATAAGTCGGAAACCAAAGCGTCAGAAGTGCTGTTAGAGAAGTCTAAATCTTTTTCCGTAGGCTCACTACTGAAGTAGGTACGAAAGGTGATTCGTAATCCATCTCTATGTGTCGGATCGTTTGGATCAGGCTCGAACGACCAGCCGAGGGTGATGCCTCGGATGGATGATGGAATTTCTCCGGCAAGTCGAAGCGAAGCCATCGCGCTTTCTTTGAGCTGCTCAGATAGAGCCTCATGATGCATATTTTCGGCCTAACGCTAAGTAGACCCCAAAAGTGGGGTGTTGCGCCGAGTATGCGGTGCCGCTCCTGACCGTTCAAGCGGCTAATTCCTACAGCAGATCATGTGCTTGCACTGCAGCGTCGTCGCGAACATGGATGCACGCTGTCGGTGTTATCCGACACTTTTGAGGGTGTATGAGTTACGCATGCGAAAGTGAGGGTGTAACGGAGGCGAAAACGCCGCGGTTGCTGGATCAGGTGCGTGCACGTTTGCGTTTGAAGCATTACAGCCTGCGCACGGAACAGGCGTATGTGGGCTGGATCCGGCGTTTCATCCTGGCAAATGACAAGCGGCACCCGCGGGAGATGGGGGCCGTCGAGGTGGAGGGTTTTCTCAGCACCTTGGCGATCCGGGGACAGGTGGCGGCCGGCACCCAGAATCAGGCGCTTTCGGCCTTGCTGTTTCTGTATCGGGAAGTGTTGTCGATCGAATTGCCGTGGATGGAGACGATCGTGCGCGCCAAGCGTCCGCAGCGGGTGCCGGTGGTGCTTTCGCGCGACGAGGTGACCCGCTTGCTGGCGATGATGGACGGCTGCTTCGCGTTGATGGCGTCGCTGTTGTATGGATCGGGCCTGCGTCTGATGGAATGCGTGCGCCTGCGCATCAAGGATGTGGACTTCGGGTTCAACCAGATTTGCGTTCGCGATGGCAAGGGTGGCAAGGATCGGCATGTGCCATTGCCGCAGCGGTTGCGCGCGGCACTGGTCGCGCAGATCGAACGGACGCGGCTGATTCATCAGCAGGATCTGGCTGCCGGCCATGGCGCGGTGTGGTTGCCGCATGCGCTGGCGCGCAAGTATGCGTCGGCGCCGCGTGAACCGGGTTGGCAATATGTGTTTCCCTCGGACCGGCTTTCACGTGATCCGCGCGGCGGCGAGTTGCGGCGTCATCACCTCGACGAGGCGGGGCTGCAACGCGCGGTGCGCGCGGCCCGGATCAAGGCGGGCATCGTCAAGCCGGCCACCTGTCATACGTTGCGGCATTCCTTTGCCACCCACCTGCTGGAGGCTGGCCAGGACATCCGCACGATCCAGGAACTGCTCGGTCACAAGGACGTCGCCACCACCCAGATCTACACGCATGTGCTCAATCGCGGCGGCCACGGCGTGCTCAGCCCGCTGGATCGCTGAGCTGCGGGCCGGCGGCGCTCGCCGTTCGTCACCGGATCAGTGGGTCCGTGGCCAGTTGAGTTCCACGTTGTGCTGCGCCCCGTCGTCGGTCAGCGGAATGCAGCCGTCCACTTGCGCCACGCCATCCAGCCACACCACGCCGAGCGTGCCGGCGTCGCTTTGCCGCACATGGATCCGGTACGGCGTGTCGTGGTGGCGGTAGTCCATGGTGAAGCCGTCCCATGCCTCCGGCAGCACCGGTGCGAAGCGCAGCTTGCCGGCTTCCAGCCGCAGGCCGAGCAATGACTCGACGATCAGCCGGTACATCCAGCCGGCGGAGCCGGTGTACCAGCTCCAGCCGCCGCGGCCGGTATGCGGTGCGACCGCGTAGACGTCGGCGCTGACCACGTAGGGTTCGACCTTGTAGACGTCCATCTCGGCGAGGCCACCTTCGGTGGTGGTGGGATCATCTCCGGCGGGGCCATCAGAGGTGGCGGCATCGCTGCCGTGGCTGACCGGGTTGATCATGCGCAGCAGCTCCCACGCGCGCGTGCTGTCGCCGAGTTCGGCGAACGCCATCGTGGCCCAGATCGCGGCATGCGTGTACTGGCCGCCGTTCTCGCGCACGCCGGGCACGTAGCCCTTGATGTAGCCGGGGTCGAGCGGCGACTTGTCGAAGGGGGGATCGAGCAGCTGCACCAGGCCGGCGTCGCGACGCACCAGGTGCGCGTCGAGCGAGTCCATCGCCTGCTGCCGGCGCTCGGGCGTGGCCATGCCGGACAGCACCGACCAGCTCTGCGCGATGGAGTCGATGCGGCATTCGTCGTTGCCGTTCGAGCCCAGCGGCGTGCCGTCGTCGAAGTACGCGCGGCGGTACCAGGCGCCGTCCCAGCCGTGCTGTTCGAGTGCGCCGCGCAGCTTGGCGACCTCGTCCTCGCAGCGCAGCGCGAAGGCTTCGTCGTCGTGCAGTCGGGCCACCTCGGCGAAGCGCGTCAGCACCTCGCAGCTGAAGAAGCCCAGCCATACGCTTTCGCCGCGGCCGTGCTCGCCGACCCGGTTCATGCCGTCGTTCCAGTCGCCGCCACCGATCAGCGGAAGACCGTGCGCGCCGCGCGGCAGGCTGTGCTCGATCGCGCGCACGCAGTGCCGGTACAACGTCTCGCGCAGGCCGGCATGTTGCGGCAGGTCGTAATAGGACTCTTCGCCCGGATGCAGGGGGCGGCCTTCGAGGTAGCCGATGCGTTCCTCCAGCACGCCGCGGTCGGCGGTGGCGAGCACGTAGCGGCTGGTGGCCAGCGGCAGCCACAGGTAATCGTCGGAGCAGGTCGTGCGCACGCCGCGATCCAGCGGCGGATGCCACCAGTGCTGCACGTCGCCTTCGGGGAACTGGTGGGCCGCGCACAGCAGCAGCTGGCGTCGTGCCAGTTCGGGAGCGGCATGCAGCACCGCCATCGAATCCTGCAACTGATCGCGGAAGCCGAAGGCGCCACCGGACTGGTAGTAGCCGCTGCGTGCCCACAGCCGGCAGCCGATGGTCTGGTACAGCAGCCAACCGTTGGCGAGTACGTCGAGGGCGGGATCGGGCGTGCGGACCTGGACCGCGCCGAGCGTGCGCTCCCAGTGCGCGCGTACCCTGGCCAGCGCGTCGGCGGCGGTCCCGCTGCCACGGAAGCGCTGCACCAGCGCAGCGGCGTCGGCGGCATCGCGGCCCAGGCCGAGGCGGAAGATCAGCTGCCGCTGCTCGCCGTCGTCCAGCGTCACGCCCGACTGCAGCGCCGCGCAGGGGTCGAGTCCGGCGCCGAGGCGGCCGGACAGGTTGGCGCGGCCGAGTGCCGCCGGAGAGTCCATGCTGCCGTTGCGGCCGAGGAATTCACTGCGATCGCCGTCGATGCCGCGGGCGGGATCGTCCACGTCGAAGAACCCCACGCGGTTCGGAAACTCGGTGTTGTAGGCGTTGCGTGCGAACAGCGCACCGCTGGCCGGGTCCGATTCGGTCACCACGTGCATCGCGGTGCGCTCGCGCAGGTCGCCCAGCAGCCATTCGACGTAACCGGTGACGCTGAGCCGGCGCGGCTGGCCGGAGTCGTTGCGCAGCTTCAGCACCGAGAATTTCACCGAGGCATCCAGTGCCACGTACACCCACAGCTCGGAATGGATGCCGTCCTCGCTGTGTTCGAACACGCTGTAGCCGAAGCCGTGGCGAGTGATGTATTCGCCGCTGCCGCGGCACGGCAGCGGGGTCGGCGACCACACCTGGCCGGTTTCCTCGTCGCGCAGGTACAGCGCCTCGCCACCGCCGTCGCCGACCGGATCGTTGTGCCACGGCGTCAGCCGGAACTCATGCGCATTCTCGGCCCAGGTATAGGCGCTGCCGCTCTCGGAGATCACCGTGCCGAAATGCGGGTTGGCCAGCACGTTGGCCCACGGCGCCGGCGTGGCGGAACCGGCGGCGAGGGTGATCACGTACTCGCGGCCATCGGTGCTGAAACCACCGCGCGGATTGGTCAGCTGCAGCGTGGCGTCGGTTGCGGCCGGCACGGCCGTGATCGGCGCGGTGGCCGCGATACGCTTCGGCGGGCTCGGCTCGAAACGCGGCGCATGCGTTTCCACGCGGCGCCGGTTGATCTGTTCGGCCAGGCTGCCGCGGTTGTCGGTCAGGATGATGCGCGCACTCGCCTGCACCACCAGCCGGTCCTCGCCGGACAGCTGCTGCGCCGGGCGCACGAAGATGCCACCCGGTCGGTCGAGCAGGCTGGCCTCGCTGCCGGAGGCGATCAGGCCCATGATCGCGTCCTGCAGCTCCTGCCGGTAGCCGGCGCGGTCCTCGTTCCAGATCAGCAGATCCACCGCCAGCCCCTTCTGCCGCCAGTACGCATGCGCCTGCACCAGCTGGCGCACCAGTTCGATCCGCGCCGGGTCGGCGATCTGCAGCAGCACGATCGGCAGGTCGCCGGAGATCGCCTGCCCCCACAGGCCCGACTGGCCGCGTCGGTTGCCGCGCAGGATGCCGGGCTCGGCACGCAGGTTCGCGTTCGGGTAGATGATCGAGGTGGCCATGTGCTCGTACAGCTGGGCATCGGCCAGGCTGGCGTTGAGCTGTCGCAGCAGCACCTGGCTGTGCGTCCAGGCCAGGTCGAACACACGGTCCGCCAGATGGCGGTCGCGGTACTTGCCGATCAGTTGCAGGCAGCCGTCGCGGCTGTCGGCCATGCCGGTGACGAAATCGACCGTGGCCGACTGCTCCGGCTCCAGCGTGATGCGGCAGCGGATCGCCAGCACCGGATCGAGTACCGAGCCGGCGCTGTTGGACAGTTGTGCCTGCTCGCGATCGAGCATCAGCGGCTGCGCCGTGCTGCGGCCGCGGCCGATGAAACGGGCGCGGTCGGTCTCGTAGGAGATCGCATCGATGTCGGCGTCGTGCACCGCCAGCAGATGGCACATCCACGGCACGTGCTCGTCGGCCGCACGCGGTCGCCGCGTGCACACGATCGCCTGCACGGCCGGTATCAGCTCGGTCTGCACGAACAGCTTGCTGAAGGCCGGGTGCAGCGTATCGGCCAGTGCCGGCGCCAGCACCACCTCGGCGTAGCTGGTCAGCTCGATCGTGCGCCGCGTGCGGCTGCGGTTGGTGATGCGGGTGCGGCGCAGCTCGATGTCGTCTTCCGGCGACACCACGATTTCGGTATGCGCATCGAACTCGCGTTCGCGCACGCGGAACTCGGCGCGCGCATCGGAGAAGATCGCCTCGAACAGCTCGGTCTTCCTCAGCGTGGGCTGGTAGGCGGTGGACCAGTACGCGCCGCTGGCGACGTCGCGCAGATAGCAGAACATGCCCCAGTGGTCGCGCGTGATGTCCTCGCGCCAGCGTGTCACCGCCAGTTCGCCGCAGCGGCTGTAGCCGCCGCCGGCGCTGCTGAGCATCACGTGGTAATGGCCGTTCGACAGCAGCTGCACGGCCGGCCGCGTCCGATCCGGGTCGGCGAACACGCGCAGCCGCGCCTCGGTCGCGCGCGAGGGGTCGTCCATGTCGGGGAAACCGGAGGCGTGCAGGTATTCCGCGGCGGTCCGCGGGATGCGCTCCTGCAGCAGCAGGCTGGTGGCCTGGAACTGCGGGTCGGATTCGAAGCGCTGCTGCATCGGCCGGTCCAGCAGCGCATAGGCGAGTGCCAGCAGGCTCATGCCCTGGTGATGGACCATGAACGAACGCACCAGGGCCGAGTCCTGTCCCAGCGGCAATCGTGCCGGGGTGTAGTCGATCGCCTCGTACAGGCCGAAGCGCCCCTGTGCACCGGCCTCGGCCAGCCGCTGCAGGTTCCGCGTCGCCGCGGCGGGGTCCACCATCATCGCCAGCACGCTGGCATACGGTGCGATCACCACGTCGTCGCCCAGCCCGCGCTTGAGGCCCAGGCCCGGCACACCGAACGCGCGGTACTGGTAGGTGAAGTGCGCGTCCAGCGTGTTGTAGCCGGATTCGGAAACACCCCAGGGCACGCCCAGCTGCTGGCCGTATTCGATCTGCCGCGCCACCGCGGCACGGCAGGTCTGGTCGAGCAGGGTGCCTTCATGGCTCGGCATCACCAGCATCGGCATCAGGTACTCGAACATCGAGCCGGTCCACGACAGCAGCACCGGCTCGCCGCCGGTGGTGGTCAGCAGGCGGCCCAGCGAGAACCAGTTGTCCTGCGGCAGCTGGCCCTGCGCGATCGCCACGAAGCTGGCCAGGCGTGCCTCGGACGCGAGCAGGTCGTAATAGCCCGCGTCGAGCCGGCGCTGGTCGACGTTGTAGCCGATCGCCAGCAGGTCGCGCGTGCTGTCGTACAGGAAACGGTAGTCCATCAGCGCCAGTTCGCCGGCCTGCTGCGCCAGATGCATGATCAGCGCGATGCGTTCGAGTGCCTGTGCGCGCAGGTCGTCGGCACCAGCGTCGGCCGGCCAGCACAAGGGTTCGATCCGGGCGAGCTGGCGCAAGGAGGGAATGCCGCTGAAACCGCCGTTGTCGTCGGTGGGCGGATCGAGGCGGAAGGCGCTCGTCTCGTCGCACAGGTCGCTGCATTGTTCCAGCAGGGCGTCGAGCCAGAACTCCGCATCGCTGCCGGGTTCGACGGCGAGTGCCTGGGCCAGCGCATGGGCATGGTCGAGTTGCCGCTGCAGCAGGTTCACCGCCGCACTGGCGGTGGCGGGCGGGCTCGCCAGCGCGCTTTCGAGTTCCTGCTGCATGGGCTTCAGCGCCGCGGCGCCGGTGTTGTCGAGCGCATCGTGCAGCACCGCCAGCGTGTCGAGCAGGCCTTGCAGCACGCGTGGCGGGAACACCGGTTCGTCGAGCAGGGCCAGCAGGCCCGGGCGCAGGGTCAGCAGGTGACCGGCCAGGTTGCCGCTGTCCACCGCCGAGATGTACAGCGGCGCGAGTGGCTGCAGGTTCAGCGTGTCGTACCAGTTGTAGAAGTGGCCGCGATGACGCGGCAACTGCTGCATCGTCGCCAGCGTCTGCCGGCTGCGTTCGAGCAGGCGGCCGGCGCTGAGGAAGCCGAAGTCGTAGCCGGCCAGGTTGGCCAGCAGCGCCATGCCGATGTTCGTCGGCGAGGTGCGGTGGGCGATCACCGGCCCCGGCTGCTCCTGCAGGTTGTCCGGCGGCAGCCAGTGGTCGGCGGGACCGACCTGGCTGTCGAAGAACGCCCAGGTGCGCCGTGCCAGCGTGCGCAGGAAGCGCAGCTGAGTCGCGCTGGGTGCAAACGTGGAAGGCCGCCGCGGCTGGCTGATCCACCAGGCGATCCACGGCGAGAGCAGCCACAGCAACAGCAGCGGCGCGGCCAGGATCAGCACCAGCGGACGCTGCCACGCCAGCGCCACGGTCAGACCCAGTGCCAGCAGCGGGCCGATCCACATCAATCGCCATAGCGCCGCCGGTGCGTTGCTGCTGCGCCGCGCGACCTCGCTGGAAGTCTGCCACTGCAGCAGCCGACGATGGCTGATCACCATGCGCCACAGCGTGCGCAGGATCGCATCGAGGCTGTATTGCACCTCGTGCGGCAGCCACGCCAGCGCCAGCGCCATGCGCGCCAGATGCTGGCCGCCCGCGCGCAGGGCAGCGCGCAGGTGCTGGTCGAGCTGGACGTCCTGCGGCTTCTGCGCCAGGTCCAGCAGCGCTGCCAGCAGCGGTGGCACCAGCACCATCGCCAGTACCGCCAGCGTCCACGAGAGCACCGGCGACAGCAGCAGCCAGCCGGTCACCAGCAGCACCAGCAGCGAGGTCGGCACCAGGCTGCGGCGCAGGTTGTCGAGGATCTTCCAGCGCGACAGCGCGGTCAGCGCATTGCGGCGCCAGCCGTCATGCGCGGTCGGTGCCCACGGCAGCAGCCACGGCAGCAGTTGCCAGTCGCCGCGGATCCAGCGGTGCCGGCGCTTCACGTCCGCGTTGTAGCGGGCCGGGTATTCCTCGTACAGCTGCACGTCGCTGAGCAGGCCCGAACGCGCATGGCAACCCTCGACCAGATCGTGGCTGAGGATGCGGTTTTCCGGGAAGCGGCCGTCCAGCGTCCGCTCGAACGCATCGATGGCGTAGATGCCCTTGCCGATGAACGAGCCTTCGCGGAACACGTCCTGGTAGACGTCCGATACCATCCGCGTATACGGATCGATGCCGGCGTCGCTGCCGTAGAGTTGCGCGTAGCGCGAACGCGCGGTGCTGGGCAGGCTGATGCCCACGCGTGGTTGCAGGATCGCGTAGCCGCTTACTACACGCCGGTGTTCGGGGTCGTACACGGCACGGTTGAGCGGATGGTCGATGGTGCCGACGAATTCCTGCGCGCAGTCGCGCGGCAGCTCGGTGTCGGTATCCAGCGTGATCACATACTGCACCGTCGGCAGTGCCGCGACGTCGCCCACGATCAGCATGAAACGGCCATGCGCATTGCCGCGCAACAATGCGTTGAGATCGGCCAGCTTGCCGCGCTTGCGCTCGTGGCCCATCCAGCATTGCTCGGCCGCGTTCCATCGACGTGGCCGGTGGAACAGGAAAAAACGGTCGCCCCCGCTGCCGGCATGGCGCTCGTTCAGTGCCTCGATGCGTCGTCGTGCCAGCCGCAGCAGGGCGGCATCCTCCGGCAGGGTCTCGCGATCCGCGTCGGCGAAATCGGTGAGCAGGGCGAAATGCAGCTGCGCGTCCTGATTGCCGAGAAAGCGGACCTCCAGCGACTCGACCAGATCCTCGACATCCTGCGTGTCGGTGAGCAGGCTGGGAATCGCCACCAGGGTGCACGCGCTGGCCGGGATGCCGGCCGAATAATCCATCCGTGGCAGCTGCTGCGGCGCGATCGTCAGCGTGGCCAGCCAGTTGAGCAGGCTCAGCCCGAGCTGGCTGGCCAGGATCACGGAGGGCACCGCGATTGCGATCAACGCCCACAGCGGCAGCCGATTGTGTGCGGCGGCGGCCACCAGTGGTTGCGCGAACGCGAACGTGAGCAGCGCCAGCAGGCCCAGATAGATCGGCAGCGGCGCCTTGTCGAAGCCGCGGCGCAGCGTTTCGGCCAGGGTCGGGCGGACGCCGAGCTGCTGCTCCAGTGCACGGCGTCCCCGATCGATCAGGTAGTAACCGACATGCCGCGGCAACGATGGCGTGACGGCGTTCGACATGGCGGCCTGGCATAGTTCGAGCGTGGCCTCGGCCACCTGCGGTTCGGTCAGCCGATGCTTGCGCGCGATCGCCTCCACCACATGGCGATAGCGGTCGCGGGTGGCGAAATCCATCGCGGCGTAGACGCCGGCCGGATCCTCGCGCAGCCGCTGCTCGACGATGCTGTTGTGCTCGACGAAATCGCGCCAGTCGATCGCCGACAGCACGCGCAGGCTGCCGATGCTGTTGCTGATCGAGACCTGGTTGGCCGCCTGCTGCTGCGCTTCCAACTGGACCAGATGCTCGATACTCTGGCCGGACTCGGACAGGCGCTGCTCGATCCAGCTCAACGGCAGCGCCAATGCCGGGCTCTGCCCCTGCAGCCGGCGCGCCATCTCGGCGACGAACGGACCGTTCATCGGCGGATTCGAGCGTGCCATGTCGGCGACCACCAGCACCACGCTGTTCGGGTCGCGTTCGGCCGTCGTGGTCATCGCATCGGCCCAGCGCACCGCCTTGCCGCGATAGCGCCAGTCCGCCATCACCCGTGCGGCGACCCGGCGCAGGTTCTCGATCAGGGCCAGCCGCAGCATGATCGGGATCGCCCACAGCTCGCCCAGCCTGAGCGGCGTCACGCTCTGGTAGGCGGCAAGGAAACGGCCGAGGTTGACGGTGTCGACCCGGCCATCGCCGTGCGAAATGATTTCAAGTGCAAGGTCGTAGACCCGTGGAAGCCCGACGGAAGGACCGCTACCCAGCCGTGGCAGCTCGCGGCTGTAACCCTTCGGCAGATGGCGGCGGGCGATCCGGATCTGTTCCTCGACCAGGTAGAAATTGTCCAGCAGCCACTCGCCGGCCGGGGTAATCCGCCGCTTGCGCCGGGTGGCGCTGGTGAGTCGTTCGCAGGCGTGGGTCAGCACGGCCTCGTTGTCGGCGAGGCGGGCCAGTAGCGGATCTGCGTTGGCGCGCTCGCTCAGGCGGTGCTGGCCGGCCAGCAGCCGACCGTGCCGTTCCATCTGCTCGGCACTGAACAGCTCCGAGCGCAGCGCCGGCTCCTGTTCCGGTTTCGTGCGTGCGGCCGCGCGGCGCCGGCGCAGGGCACGCAGCTGGCGCAACTTCAACAGGTCGAGGATGCCGCCGCTATTCAAGATCAGGTTTTCCTTGGTGGCATGGTCGTCTGCCGGCGTTCCGGCGATGCGATGGCCCTCGATGGGGACGATCACGGCGAGTTGCCGGCATCGGTTCTGCCCCACCCTACGCGTCGGTGTGTGAAGATCGCGCACGCTACGATGCGCACTCACCTTCACTTGCCGGAGTCGTTCCGTGTCCCTGCTGATCCGTGCTGCCGTCCTCGCCGACCTGCCCGAGCTGCTTGCCTGGAATGCGGCGATGGCGTGGGAAACCGAACAGAAGCGGCTTGATCCCGCCGTACTGGAGCGTGGCATCCGCGGTGTGTTCGAACAGGCGCGGCGCGGCTTCTACCTGGTTGCCGAACACGAGGGCGTGGCCGTCGGCAGTCTGCTGGTGACGTATGAGTGGAGCGACTGGCGCTGCGGCGATTTCTGGTGGATCCAGAGCGTCTACGTGGTGCCGGCGGCGCGTCGTGGCGGCGTGTTCCGCGCGCTGTACGCGGACGTCGCGCAGCGTGCCGCGGTGGCCGGTGCGGTGGGCCTGCGCTTGTATGTGGAAACCGAGAACCAGCGCGCGCAGACGACCTATGAAGGACTCGGCATGCAGCGCTGCCACTACTGGATGTACGAAAGCCTGCTCAAGGCGCCGGCGTAGTCCGTGCCAGCAACTGCTGGAATTCCAGCGCCGGCATCGGCGCGCCATACAGGAAACCCTGCAGCTGCGAGCAGCCGGCATCGCGCAGGAACGCGCCCTGCTCCGGCGTTTCCACGCCTTCGGCGATCACATCCTTGTCGAGGCTGCGGGCCATCGCGATGATCGCGCGGGTGATCGCGGCGGTATCGCGGTCGGTGATGATGTCGCGCACGAACACGCGATCGATCTTCAGCGCGTCGATCGGGAAATGCTTCAGGTAGGACAGGCTGCAATAGCCGGTGCCGAAATCGTCCAGCGACAGCCGCACGCCGCGCTGCTTGATCCGCCGCAGCAGGCCGGCGGTCGCCTCGCCGCCGGACATCACCATGCGCTCGGTCAGCTCCAGTTCGAGCAGGCGGCCGTCGAGCCCGCTTTCGCCCAGCACGTCGTCGAGCCAGGTATAGAAATCGGCATGCTGGAACTGCAGCGGCGACACGTTCACCGAGACCGGCATGATGTGTCCCTGCTGCTGCCACAGCCGCGCCTGCCGGCAAGCCTGGCGCAGCACCCAGGCGCCGATCGGCAGGATCAGCCCGCTGTCCTCGGCGACCGGGATGAACTGGTCCGGCGCGTGCAGCTCCTGCCCGTTCACATGCCAGCGCAGCAGGCTCTCGGCACCGATGATCCGGCCGCTGCCGGCATCCACCTTGGGCTGGTAATACAGGCTCAGTTCGTGGCGCGGCAGGGCCTGGCGCAAGGCCGTCTGGATCCGTCGCTGCGCCTGCGCCCGTTCGCTCATCGACGCGGTGAAGAAACGGTAGCCGTGCTGGCCCTGCGCCTTGGCGGCGACCAGGGCGGTCTCGGCGTGTTGCAGCAGGCTTTCCGGCTCGTTCGCATCGTCCGGGTACACGCTGATGCCGATGCTGATGCGCAGGGACAGCTCCGGCAGGCCGTCGACGCGGGTTTGTTCGCATTGGTTGATCAGGATCTGGGCCACGCTGGCTGCTTCGCCGACGCCGTCCAGGTGCGGCAGCACCAGCACGAACTCGTCGCCGCCGTAGCGGCTCAGCAGCTCGTCGCCGGGCAGGCAGTGCTGGATCTGTGCGGCAAGCGCGCGCAGCACCCGGTCGCCGGCGGCATGGCCGTGCTGCTCGTTGATCTGCTTGAAGTTGTCGATGTCGATATGCAGCAGTGCGGCGCGTTGCTGGCGCTTTTTCGCGGTAGCCAGCGCCTGGCCGATGTGCTCGTGCAGCTGGCTGCGGTTGGGCAGGCCGGTGAGCGTGTCGTGCTGGGTCAGATGGATCATCTTCAGCGCCAGCGCGCGGTTCTCGCTGACATCGTGGAATACCAGCACGCCACCGATCACGTTGCCGGCATGGTCGTGGATGGGCGCGGAAGAATCCTCCACCGGCGTGTCGAAGCCGTGCCGGTGTCGCAGCAGGGTCCTGCCGGCGAGATCGACGATGGTATTGTGCTCGATCGCCGCGCGCAGCGGATTGGCGACGGAGTGACCCTGCTGCGCATCGAACAGCTGGAAGATCTCCTCGACGGGCCGGCCCTTTGCCTCGCCGCTGGTCCAGCCGGTCATCGCCTCGGCGATCGGGTTGAGCGTCGTGATGCGCAGCTGCGGATCGGTGGTGATCACCGCGTCGCCGATCGAGCGCAGGGTCACTTCGGCCAGTTCACGCTCGCGATGCAGCGCATCCTCGAACGCCTTGCGCTGGGTGATGTCCTGGATCTGCACGACGAAATAACGCGGGCTGCCGTCGTCGTCGCGCACCAGGGACACGCTGAGCTGTGCATGTACCGGGTTGCCGTTCTTGTGGAAATACCGCTTCTCCAGATGACACGATTCCAGCTCGCCATCCAGCATCCGCACATGCAGTACATCGCT
Source organism: Rhodanobacter koreensis (assembly GCF_054782855.1). Classification (NCBI taxonomy): domain Bacteria; kingdom Pseudomonadati; phylum Pseudomonadota; class Gammaproteobacteria; order Lysobacterales; family Rhodanobacteraceae; genus Rhodanobacter; species Rhodanobacter koreensis. The sequence goes on from NZ_BAAGRR010000001.1 coordinate 1,311,929, forward strand.
GGTCGCGGCGTCGTCGGGGTGCGTGATGTCACGCGTCGTGCGCGACAGAAACTCGTCTTCGCTGTAGCCCAGCATCGTGCAAAGCGCGGCGTTGACCCGCAGCCAGCGTGAATCCGGTGCAACCAGCGCCATGCCGATCGCGGCGTGCTGGAACGCGCCGAAGAAGCGCTGCTCGCTCTCATGCAGCTGCAGTTCCAGCGTGTGCCGTTCGGTGATGTCGATCAGCGCCGTGAAGATGCCGCAGACCTGCCCGGCGGCATCGAAATCCGGCTGGAAGTTGCCGTGCGCGTAGCGTCGCTCGCGGCCGTTGTACAGCTCGCCTTCGTAGCTGGCCGTGTGGCCGGCATAGGCCCGCTCCAGCGCCGCGCTGGCCAGTTGGTGATTGCGTCTGCCGACCACATCGACCAGGCGTCGGCCAAGCAGGGTCTGCGGGTCGATGCCGAGCCAGCCGAGATGCGCCTCGTTGGCATAGAGGAAACGCTGCTCGCTGTCGAGATAGGCCAGCAGCGCAGGCGCCCCGCGCAGGATTCGCGCAGGCCAGTCCGGCCCGTGAAGTAGCGATGGCAATACCTCGGCAGACTTGGGCGGCCGCATGGTCATTCCGTCAGCTGGTGTGCGCCCCCTGTGGCGCCGCGCCATCATGCGCCCAGTTTCCACCGCGACACAAATGCCGCGACCGGGGCGTTCAGTGCAGCACGGTTGCGGGTGCGCCGAGCTGGCCGTGCTCGTCCAGCACGATCCGGCCCAGCGCATGCAGCTCGGCGGCAGTGCCGTAGCGTCCGCTCAGCAGGGCGATCAACGGCCCCAGCGCCTGCGGCTGCAGCGGATAGGCATGTGCCAGCATGCGTGCGCCACCGGCCGCGCCGCGCTGGGCCACGCTGATCGCGACCACGCCCAGGCCGGGCGCCTCGTGTGCAAACAGGGACGGCGGGTCGTAGCCGGGATCGACCACGGCCAGGGTTTCCAGCAGATAACCGGCGCCGGCCTCGACTTCCTGTGCGGCCGTCGCCTGCAGGTGCAGCGGCAGCTGATGCGCGTCGAACAGCGCGGCGTGCTGGCGCAACTCGAACACGATGCCGGCAAATTCATGGGCGCGTTGCGCGGCATCGCCGGTATGCGCGGCCAGCCATCGGGCCGGCGACTGCACCTGCACCTTGCCGTCGGCGTAGTGCATGGCCAGGCCGCGGGCGCTGAGCGTGGACTCGGTCCGGTAGGGCGTCAGCAGTGCGGCTTCCAGCAGGGTCCACAGCGAAGCCAGATTGACGTGCTCGTACTGCACGCAGGTCAGTGCCAGCAGGTCGTTGCGGCTGAGATAACGCACATGTTCCAGCCGGATGCCGAGCGTGCGCATCAGCCAGTCGGCGGTGCGTGTACCGGCTTCACCCCGGCCGACCAGCTGGATCTCCAGTTGTTCCGATAGCTCTTCAGCCAGCTCGACCGGAGCCAGCAGGCTCAGCGGCAGCAACCGCATCGGACCGTCGGCGAAGACCGCCGAGGGCTCCAGCGGCTGTGCCGGCATGCGACCGTCGTGACTGCCGAACGCGACCACGTTGTCCAGCTGGCCACGCGGCACGCGCCGGGCCAGCTCATCCAGCGTGGCCCACACCGGAAAACCCGGCCGCAACAACTCGACCTGGTCGAACAGCGCACCGGCCAGCGCCAGCCGCGCGGCATCGACCTGAGGCACCAACGCATGCAGGTCGGCAGCGATCAACTCGACCAGTTCGGCGGCCTCGTCGCGGCTCAGCGTCATGCGTGCCGGCACCTCACCGGCGACTGGTTCCAGCGCCAGCACCGCAGGCAGGGCGATCAGCGTTTGCGCTTCCACAGGCAGCAGTTCCGGATGGCAAAGAGTTCCCATTCTACCAGCGGCGCCCAATTGACCCGTTGCGCCCGTGCTGAACGGTTGGGTCAATCCTCCGGTGTTTCGGGCTTTCGCCGCGCGGCATGGCGGGTTAGCCTTGACGGACTTGAGTTGTGGACTGTTCTGAGCATGGAAAACACGCAAAGGCGCGTCGGAGTGATCGGCGGCGTACGCATCCCGTTCTGCCGCAACAACACCGCGTATGCCGACGTCGGCAATTTCGGCATGTCGGTGAAGGTGCTGGGCGCGCTGGTCGAGCGGTTCGGGCTGCATGGCGTGGAACTGGGCGAAGTGGCACTCGGTGCCGTGATCAAGCATTCATCGGACTGGAACCTCGCGCGCGAGGCATTGCTCAGCTCCGGGCTGGCACCGACCACGCCGGGCATCACCACGGCGCGCGCCTGCGGTACCTCGCTCGACAACGCGATCATCGTCGCCAACAAGATCGCCGCCGGCCAGATCGAGGCCGGCATCGCCGCCGGTTCGGACACCACCTCGGACGTACCGATCGTCTATGGCACGCGCCTGCGCAAACGGTTGCTGGCGATGAACCGCGCCAAGACGCCGCTGGACAAATTGAAGACGGCGCTGCGCAGGTTCTCCTTCAAAGAGTTGAAACCTTCGTTCCCCGGCGTCGCCGAGCCGCGCACCGGCAAGTCGATGGGCGACCATTGCGAGCAGATGGCGAAGGAATGGCAGATCACCCGCGAAGCACAGGATCAGCTCGCGCTGGACAGCCACCACAAGCTGGCTGCCGCGTATGCCGACGGTTTCTTCGACGAGCTGCTGGTGCCGTTCCGCGGCCTCAAGCGCGACGGTTTCCTGCGTCCCGACTCCACCATGGAAAAGCTGGCGTCATTGAAGCCGGCGTTCGACAAGACCTCCGGACACGGCACGCTCACCGCCGGCAATTCCACCGGCCTGTCCGACGGCGCGGCTGCCGTGCTGCTGGGCAGCGATGCATGGGCCGCACAGCGCGGCCTGAAGATCCAGGCGTATCTGCGTGATGCGGAAGTGGCGGCAGTGGACTTCGTCCACGGCGAAGGTCTGCTGATGGCACCTACCGTCGCCGTGCCGCGCATGCTCGCGCGACAGGGGTTGACCCTGCAGGACTTCGACTACTACGAGATCCATGAAGCGTTCGCGGCGCAGGTACTGTGCACGCTGCGCGCGTGGGAAAGCGCCGACTACTGCAAGAACCGGCTTGGCCTCGACGCGCCGCTGGGTTCGATCGATCCGGCGAAGCTCAACGTGCACGGCTCCAGTCTCGCGGTGGGTCACCCGTTTGCGGCCACCGGTGCGCGGATCATCGCCACCCTGGCCAGGATGCTGGAGCAGAAAGGCTCCGGGCGTGGCCTGATCTCGATCTGCACGGCCGGCGGCATGGGCGTCACCGCCATCCTCGAACGCCCTTAGCGCGCGAGCTGCCCCGGCATGCTGCGTCTGCGCACCACCACCGGCCTGAGCATGCTTGCCCTGGCGGTCGGCATCGCCGGTACCGGCTGGCTCAGCACGCTGACCGGCGACTGGCGCGGGCCGCCACCGCGGCATGCCGGCGCGCATCGTGTCACGTCGACAGCGCGCCCTGCCCGGTCTGCGTCACCGCGCCGGCGTGGTCCGGTCAGCGTGATGCAGACGCATCGCGCGAAAGTGGGCAGTTCCGGCGGTATCGCCGAAGCGCTGGCCGCGTCGCCGGCTGCACCGGCACTGGAGCCGTTGGCGATGCCTGTTGACCGTACGCAGCGATGGGATGAGCTGCGCGGCCACCTCGATGGCCGCGTGGTGGTGCATGTCGGTGTCGACGGCAGCGGTCACGTCGATGCCGCCAGTCTCGTCGAATCCAGCGGTGACCCGGTGCTGGACGCGCATGCGCTGCGCAGCGTGCGCGGCTGGCGCTTTGCCGTACCGGCCGATCATCCCGACGGGATCAGTGGCGATCTGCCGATGCGCTTCTCCTCGCAGGGTGAGCGCATCGCCCGGTTGCCTTGAGGCGTCACAGTATTCCCCTCACGCCCGCCCCGAATGCGGTGATCAGCCGCGTGATGATCAGCTTGGGCGACAGCGCCACGTCGGGGAAGTCGCCGACCGGCCGGTAACAGGCATAGAAGCCGGGATCGGTCGCGCGCATCGGCTGGCAGCCTGGATCGAGGTCGTAGCTGGTGGCATAGCGGAACGGCCACAGGTCGAACAGCGGCAGGCTCTCGGAGACGCTGCCGATGGCCTGGTTGATGTCGGTGAGCACCGGCACCGCTGCCTGTCGCGGCGCGATCACCCAGGCGTTTTCCGGTTGGGTGTCGCGCAGGATGCTGTGGCGCAGCTGGTCGGCAAAGTCATGGTTGTAGACGATCACCCCGGCTTCGGTGTTGTAGTGGTCCGAGCGCGGGTCGAAGTTGTGCGAGCCGACCATGGCGAAATCGTCGTCGATCACGATCGATTTCGCATGCAGGCCAAAGCGGCGGCCCTCACTGAGCAGCGGAGCCGGCCGGTTGCCGCTGCCGCGGCTGCCGAGCAGGTGCAGCCGCGTGCGCTTGGCGCTTGCCGGGCTGGCGGTTTCCGGCGGCAGGGTCGACGCGTCGGTGCCGAGGTTGGCCAGGTCGTAGTCCACCGCCGGGCCCGGCGCGTGCGGCTTCAGTTCGTGGATCTCGAAGCCGAAGGTCTTCAGGTAGCGCTTGCGGTGCTTGTACGACATCGCATACACGGCGAATGCGTCGGTCGAGGCGAGCGAGTTGGTGGAGACGGTGATCCGTGGCGGCTCGGCGCCGCGATGCAGGCGCTTGAAGATGCGCTGCGCACGATGGCTCATGACCAGGTACGGGGTCTGCAGCAGGACCTCATGCTTGGCGTGACCGATCATGCTCATGATGTGGCGGGTGAACGCCTGGGCGAGTTTCTTGTCCGGCTTGTCGGTCTTCGATGGCAGGTCGCTGAAGTACTCGACCTTGCCGACATGCAGGGTCGGTTCGACCAGCCATGCCTGCAGCCACGCGGCATCCTCGGCCACCTGCAGCAGCTGGGCGACACGTTGCGGCCGGCGGTAATGCGGCAACGGCCAGCTGCCCGGGGCGCTGTCGGCAAGCACGCGCCGGTTGACGTCGCGCAGGTGGGTCAGCGGTACCGCGCGCTTGTGCTGCCAGAACAGCTCGAAGCTGGCGGCCATCTGCAGGGCCGCCGGGCCGCCGACCATCACGTCGCGGTCGACGTAGTCGAAGCTGTCGTCCCAGTTGAAATAGCGATCCTGGTAGTTGCGGCCGCCGGTGATGCCGATGCTGTCGTCCACCAGCATCAGCTTGTTGTGCATGCGCTGGTTGAACTGCACGAAACAGCACAGCAGGCCGGCAGCGAATTCCACCGGTTCGGTACGTGCCTTGTGGAAGGTCGGGTTGTACAGCCGCACCTGCAGGTTCGGACTGGCCCGCGCCAGGCGGTCGAGCAGCGCCGGATCGTTGAACGAGAACAGCTGGTCGGCCAGGATGCGCACCTTCACGCCGCGCCGCGCCGCCTGCACCAGTTCGTCCAGTACCAGCTGGCCGGTGTCATCCTGATCCCAGATATAGGTCTGCACATCGATCGAGCGCTGGGCGGCACGGATCAGGTTGATACGCGCCGCCAGTGCCGGTTCGCTGTCGTCGAGCAGGGTGACCACATGCACCGGCTGCTCGGGTGTGGATGCGGCGAGCGCCTGGATGGCGGCATCCAGCAGCGGCGAAGGCTGTGCGCAGTGGTCGGCGCGCGAGCAGGTGCTGTGCTGGTCGGTGGTGGCCGCGACGACTGCATCGGCGTGCCGGATCTGCGCCCGCGACAGCGTGCAGCCAGGCAGCATGACTGCGGCGAACAGGCTGAACAGGACGATCCGGGCGGTCGAGTACGAAGGCATGCGCCCATGATACGGGGACGCACTCAGTCCGTTGCGGGGTCGAGCGTGATCCGCAGGCCGAGCTGCACCTGGTCGGACAGGCTGGCGCGATGGGCGCTCATGCCGAAGGCGGCGCGCGACAGCGTGCCGTGGGCCTCGATCACGCAGCCCGCCAAGGTGGACGTGCCGCACGTGGCGGGCATCAGTTCGAAGCGGATCGGCCCGGTCACTCCGCGCAGGGTGAGCCGCCCATCCAGCACGCCTCCCGCCGTCAGCATGGCCAGGGTGACCGGGTCGGACACGAAATGAAGGGTCGGATACCGTGCAGCATCGAAGAATTCCGGCGCCAGCACCCAGCGACGGGAGCGGGCGGAATCCATCACGATGCTGTTCACGTCGATGCGCGCGTCGACCGTCGCCAGGTCGCGCGAATCCACCCGCACCTCACCCGCGATCTGCATGAAACGTCCACTGATCGTGTGCAGCCAGAACAGGCGAACGCCGAAATCCGCGTACGAACGATGGTCGGTGATGCGGTAGTCGGTGGCTCGTGCCGCGGTCGCGGCGAGCAGCAGCGCGGCCAGCAGGCCGATGGCGAAGAGTCGCCTCACGGCGACCAGAACGCATCCAGTCGGGCATTGCCCGGCTCCAGTGCACCATCCAGATGCAATACAGCCAGAGCCCCGGGCGGCATGCCGCGGCATTCGTCGGAACGACCCTCGACCAGCAGCGCGACCAGCCGCTCGATGCCGGGATTGTGGCCGACCAGCATCACGATGCCGGCGTCGCCATGCTGGTCGAGCAGGGCCAGTAGTTCGCCCGGCGAGGCATCGTAGATTTCCGGCGCCAGCTGCGGCGACGGCACATCGGTCATCGCGGCTAGCGCCAGGCGGGCGGTTTCCTCGGTGCGCTGTGCCGGCGAACACAGTACACGCCCGGGCCGCACGCCGTGCGCGGCCAGCCAGCGTCCGGCCGCCTGCGCTTCCTGCTCACCGCGTTTGCTCAGCGCGCGTTGCTGGTCATCACCGGTGGTTTCTATCGGCACCGCTTCGGCGTGTCGCAAGAGGATCAGTTCGTGCATGGAAGACTCCGCTGGAGTGTGGTCGCGCGCGGCGCAGATGGCTGCGTCAGGAAGGACGGGTCAATGCTGGCGCTTGATCCAGCGCAGTAGTGCCTTCCAGTCCTGCTGGTGGTTGCGCACCTGTTCGGACTGGTAATCGAAGATGCCCTTGCCCAGCGCGCTCAGCAGCACATAGGCCTGGCTGTCGCGTAGCTGTGCCACGACAGGGAACGGGGATTGCTCGGCGAGTTGGGCCACCGCGTCCTGGCTGGCATGGGTCCACGGCTTGAGCCGGTTGGCGACCAGCCCCACCGGCAGCTTGCCGCGGTGGATGCGGTTGATCGAACGCAACTCCTCGATGAAGTGGAGCGTGGCATGCAGGTCGAACGATGACGGCAGCACCGGGACCAGCAGCACGTCGGCCTGATCCAGGTACGGTTCCAGTTCGCGCTCACCGGAGCCGGCCGGCGTGTCGATCAGCAGTTGCTGGGTGTCCGGCGGCAGCTTCTGCAGGGATTTGCGACCGCCCTCGAACGCCAGCACGCCGGGAACGTTGTCCGGCCGGAGGCTGGCCCAGCGGTAACTGGATCCCTGCCGGTCGGTATCGATGATGGCGGTGTGCTGCCCCGCCTGTGCCCAGTGCGACGCCAGCTGGGTCACCAGCGTGCTCTTGCCGCAACCACCTTTGCTGCTTGCCACCAGCGTCGTAAGCATCGACTCACCCCTGCCGCGGAAGGTGGTCCAAGCCTACACGGCTGCGGATGCTGCGCAAAGCGGTGCTGCGGCAGGTCTGGTCGGGTGCTGAAAAACAACCGGCCGGATGCGGGCTGCGGTTGATTTGTCGAAGCCGCGTACGGGCATGTGCCGGACTTGGCGTGTTCGAAGAGGGCGGCAAAGCCCTCTTCGGCAGATTATTTAGTGAGGCTTCCAGTCGGCGGGCGGATCGGTGGGGATGCTGCTGTCGCGCAGGGCGGCCAGCAGCAGGCTCATTTCGGTGCCGCCATTGCGCGCCAGCGCCAGCAGGTGCTGCGCCAACGCCTTGTCGTCCGGTGCGCGCGCCAGCAATCCGCTGAAACTCTGCACCTGCCAGATCAGGCTGAGGCGGGCACGCTTGGCGTCTTCCTGTTGAGCCGGATCGTCCGCAAGCACCTCGCGCAGGTGCAGACCGAGCGAGCGGGAGAGCGGGCTGGAGCCCCATTCGAGCGTCTTGCCCAACTTCAGGCAGTCGGCCTTGATCGAGCCGTCGTCGCCGGCGTTCTCGCACAGCTTGGCCGTGACCTGCAGGCCCGGCTGTGGCTGGCTGTTGGCGATACCGTAGACCAGCACGGTCTGCATGCCGACTGCACCGGCTGCATGGGTCGGATCGAACGTGTCCGCCGGCGGCGGCAGCACGCCAACCGAGCTGGCCAGCGCCTTCAGGCTGGCGCCGGCGTAGTCGTCGTACAGCTTGGCGGCGGCGGCCTTGGCCAGATCTTCGCGGGCGGCATCCGACTTCATGTTACGGGTGTCTTCGGCCAGTTTGAGCAGCCATACCGCGGCGTTGTCCGGTGCCTGCGTCTGCAGCTGCTCCAGTGCGGCCGGGTTGGGACAGGCGCCGCCCTTGGCATCGCAGTCGGCCAGGCGAACCCAGCTGACCGCGGCGTCGGCATCCGTGGCCATCGCGGCACGCCCGATCAGGGTATGGAAGCTGTTGTTCTCCGGCTGGTTGAACAATGGCCTGGCCAGCAACGCGGCGCCGAGCAGCGGCTGTGCATCGGCGCTCGGCGCCAGCACGCTGACCAGATCGCGCTGGAACGCAAGCTGGGCCTTGTCACGGGCCTTGGCGGCCTTGACTGACGCGCTGCCGGTCTTGTCGGGTACGGTCTTGCCGGCAAAAACCGGGGCGGTCACGAGGGAAAATGCACATGCCAGGGCAAGGTAAGGCCATCCGCGCGTCATGGGTTCGGGTCCATGGTCAAAGCACCCAGCATAGCGCCGGCAGATTAAGCGCGGCTGATTTTAAGCGAGGCTGATGCATGGGCCGGCAGCGCCCGGCATGCGCCGCAAGGCTTGCTAGGATGGGCATTTAGGCGCACGGTCGCGCCCTCATGGTTCGGGAGACGCGTAGTGGATCATTTTTCGACATTTGCCGGCGGTGCACCCTGGTTCGTCGGCTGGGGAACGCTGGCGCTGATCAACGCCGCGCTGGCGCAGGGCAAGAACCGCAGCGGACTGCTGTGGTTCCTGCTGTCGCTGCTGTTCGGCCCGTTCGCCACGCTGTTGCTGGTGTTGCTGCCGAAGGTGCGCAGCACCCTCTTCTGAGGCGTGCACGCATACGGCAGGGCGCGTGTGCGCCCTGCCGTGGTACTGGCGCTGGTTACTCGCCCAGCGCTTCGCGCATGAACTCCGGCTGCGCCAGCGCACCCTTGTGGATGTCCGCGTTGTAGTAACGGGTCGGGAAGTTCTTGGCTGAAGCGCCGCGCTCGCGGAAACCGGACAGGTCGCCACCCTTGCGCGCCATCGTGCAGCTCCACCAGCCGGTCGGGTAGCACGGCTGCGGGAACGGCAGCGTCTTCACCGCGCTGAAGCCGGACGTGCGCATCGCCGAACGCATCGACTTGATCAGGTCCAGATGCGCCAGCGGCGACTCGCTCTGCTGCACCAGCAGGCCGCCATGGCGCAGCGCCTTGTGGCAGCTGGCATAGAACGCGGCATTGAACAGGCCTTCGGCCGGCCCGACCGGATCGGTCGAGTCGACGATGACCAGGTCCAGCGACTCCGGCTCGCATTCGGCCATGTACTTGATGCCGTCGATGAACAGCAGTTCGGCGCGTGGATCATGGTTCGAGTCGCACAGCTCCGGGAAATATTCCTCGGCCAGCCGTGTGACGCGCTCGTCGATCTCCACCTGCACCGCGGACTCCACTTCCTCGTGCTTGAGCACCTCGCGCAGCGTGCCGCAATCGCCGCCGCCGATGATCACCACGCGCTTGGCGCGCGCATGGGTGAACAGCGCCGGGTGGGTCATCATCTCGTGATACAGGAAGTTGTCGCGCGTGGTCAGCATCACGCAGCCGTCGATCACCATCAGATTGCCCCAGTCGGTGGTCTGGTAGATCTCGATGGTCTGGAACGGGGTCTTTTCCGCGTGCAGCAGTTGCTCGGTGCGGAAACCGATGGAGGAGCCGGAGGCCTGGTGGGCCTCGGTGAACCAGCTGAGCTGCTGCGACATGGGGGAATCCTGACGAGTGTTCCAGACGAACCGGGTGGAAAGATAAAGACCGCCAATTGTAGCTGCAACGGCGATGAACGTCCCGGCAGGATCGCGACGGGTCATGCGCCTATTGTCACAGCGGACCATTACAATGGCGCCCTGGCATAGCCGGTGTACTGCGCCTGGCGGCCGACAAGTCCGATCGACCCCGCGGCGTGCGAGGCTTCCGGTCGCCCGGACTGGTGCTCTTGTGGAGCAACACCGTCAAGGCTCGCCGCTGCGACGACATGATCAGCGCGTGACAAACACGCTGCACAAGGAAACCCCACCCATGTCGAAGCACTGGAATACCGATCAAGCCCGTCATACCTACGCCGTGCCGCACTGGGGCGACGGCTATGTCGACGTCAACGCCACGGGCGAAATCGTGATGCGCCCGCGCGGCCCCACCGGCCCGGCGCTGTCGTTGCCGGCGATCGTCGCGCGCGCGCGCGACGAGGGCCTGCGGCTGCCACTGCTGGTGCGCTTCCCGGACATCCTGGCCGACCGCCTGGCACGGTTGCAGGGTGCGTTCGCCAGAGCGATCGGCGAGTGGAACTACGCAGGCGGCTATACCGCGATCTATCCGATCAAGGTGAACCAGCAGCGCGGCGTCGCCGGCGAGCTGGTCGCCGCCGGCACGCAGGGTTTCGGTCTCGAAGCCGGTTCCAAGCCGGAACTGATGGCGGTGCTGGCGATGGCACGGCCGGGTTCCATCGTGATCTGCAACGGCTACAAGGACCGCGAGTACATCCGCTTGGCGCTGATCGGGCTGAAGCTTGGCCTGCGCGTGCATATCGTGATCGAGAAGCTGTCCGAGCTGGATCATGTGTTCAGCGAGGCGAAGGCGCTCGGCGTCGAGCCGCTGCTCGGCGTGCGCGTGCGCCTCGCCTCGATCGGTGCCGGCAAGTGGCAGAACACCGGCGGTGACAAGGGCAAGTTCGGCCTGTCGCCGCAGCAGGTGCTGACCCTGATCGAACGACTTGATGCGGCCGGTCTCAAGCACACGCTGAAACTGCAGCATTTCCACATGGGCTCGCAGATCTCCAACGTGCGCGACATCGCCAACGGCATGCGCGAGGCCACCCGCTACTTCGTGGAACTCAGGCGGATGGGCGTGCCGCTGGAGATCGTCGACGTCGGCGGCGGCCTCGGCGTGGACTATGAAGGCTCGCGTTCGCGCAGCCACAATTCGATCAATTACTCGATCGAGCAGTACGCCATGACCATCGTGCAGTCGCTGGCCGAGGCGGTCGAGGCCGAAAGCCTGCCCGCACCGCACATCCTCACCGAGGCCGGCCGCGCGATGACCGCGCACCACGCGGTGATGGTGGTCAACGTGACCGAGGTGGAGACAGTGCCGGCCGGCGCGATTCCGCCGCCCTGCGCGGACGAGCCGGCCGTGTTGCGCCGCCTGCGTGAGACCTGGGACGAACTGGACCGGCGCCCCGCGCTCGAGCTGTTCCACGAGGCCCAGCATCATCTCAACGAAGGCCAGACGCTGTACGCGCTGGGCCAGCTCGCGCTGGCCGACCGTGCGCGGCTGGACGAGCTGTATTACGCGATCGCCGGCGCGGTGCGTGCGCGGCTGTTGCCGGCCGAACGCTCGCACCGGCAGGCACTGGACGAACTGGACGAAAAGCTGGTCGACAAGTACTTCGTCAACTTCTCGGTATTCGAGTCGGTGCCGGACATCTGGGCGATCGGGCAGATCTTTCCGATCGCCCCGATCGCGCGGCTGGACGAGGAACCGACCCGGCGTGGCGTGATCGTCGACCTCACCTGCGATTCGGACGGCCGCATCGACCATTACGTCGATGCCGAAGGCGTCGACGTGAGCCTTCCGTTGCATGCGCTGAAGGACGGCGAGAGCTACCGGCTCGGCATCTTCATGGTCGGCGCGTACCAGGAAACCCTGGGCGACATCCACAACCTGTTCGGCGATACCGATGCGGTGAACGTGCGTGTCGACGGCAACGGCTACACGTTCGCCCATGTGCGCCGCGGCGACACCACCGACCTGATGCTCGACTATGTCGGCTATGACCTGGATGCGCTGCGGCAGAGCTATCGCGAGCGCATCGCCGGCGCTGGCGTGACCGGCGCGGCAGCCGCGCAGTTGTACGACGTGCTGAATGGCGGCCTGACCGCCTACACCTACCTGGCGGAAACCCCCTGAGCGTTTGCTGCGCGGAGGTGTTGCCCATGATCTGTCCGTTTCGAGGAAAACCATCCCGATGAGTGCGATCCTATGAGCATGAATTTGTGAGCGTGATTTCGTGAGCGTGACCTTGCTGATCTTCCTGAGCGTGCTGCAGGGTGTGACCGAGCTGTTCCCGGTCAGCAGCCTCGGTCATACGCTGCTGGTGCCGGCACTGTTCGGCGTGCATCTGGACCGGCATGCGCCCGCGCTGCTGCCTTTCCTCGTGGCGCTGCATCTGGGCACCGCGATCGCCCTGCTGGTGTATTTCCGGGTTCGCTGGATCGCCATCGCGCAAGGCTTCTTCGGCAGCCTGCGCGGTCGTCCCAGCGATGACGGCCATCTGGCCTGGGGCTTGCTGGTCGGCACGATCCCGGCTGGCCTGGTCGGCCTGTGGCTGGAAAAGCCGCTGGAGCGACTGTTCCATGACCTGCGCATCGTGGCGCTGGCCCTGCTGGTCAACGGCATCGTGCTGTGGCTGGGCGGCCGCCAGCGCGAGGACGAGACGCACCGCCCGGCGCAGCGGCTCACCCTGATGCAGGCCGCGCTGGTTGGACTGGCACAGGTCGGCGCACTGATCCCCGGCTTCTCGCGCAGCGGCCTGACCATGATCGCGGGCAACCGGGTCGGGCTGGACCGCAAGGACGCCGCGGAGTTCTCGTTCCTGCTCGGCACGCCGATCATCCTGGCCGCCGGCGTGCTGGAACTGCCCAAACTGCTGCACGACCACAGCCAGCTGGCCACGGCAACGCTCGGCGGCTTGCTGACCGGGATCGCCGCTTATCTGAGCGTGCGTTTCCTGATGCGCTATTTCGAAGGTCGTGGGCGGCTGGCGTCATTCGGCATCTACTGCATCGTGGCCGGCGCACTGTGCCTGGGCTGGTTTGCGCTGCATCCGCTGTCGCAGTGAATGTGGTTGCGGCAGTTGCACGGGTTGAAACCTGACGGATATCCGCACGGCTTATCATCGATATTTTCCAGCGGCACTTTCCCTGTGTAGGAGGCGGTATGGCAAGTCTTGACGGCAAAGTGGCATTGATCACCGGCGCGGCCAGCGGCCTCGGCAAGGCGATCGCCGAGCTGTATGCGAAGAACGGTGCCAGCGTCGCGATCGCCGACATCAACCAGCAGGCGGCGGATGCGGCTGCGGCCGGGATCAACGCGGCCGGCGGCAAGGCGATCGGCGTGGCAATGGACGTCAGCAACGAGGACGCGGTCAACGCCGGCACCGACAGGGTGGTGGCGACATTTGGCCATCTGGACATCCTGATTTCCAACGCCGGCGTGCAGATCATCAACCCGATCGACCAGTTCGCGTTCGCCGACTGGAAGAAGATGCTGGCGATCCATCTCGACGGCGGCTTCCTCACCACCAAGGCCGCGCTCAAGCACATGTACCAGGGCGACCGCGGCGGCATCGTGATCTATATGGGCTCGGTGCATTCGCACGAAGCTTCCAAACTGAAGTCCGCCTATGTCGCCGCCAAGCACGGCCTGCTCGGCCTCGCCCGCACGCTGGCGAAGGAAGGCGCCGCACACAACGTGCGCTCGCATGTGATCTGCCCCGGCTTCGTGCGTACGCCGCTGGTGGAGAAGCAGATCCCCGAGCAGGCGAAGGAGCTGGGCATCAGCGAGGCCGACGTGATCAAGAACGTGATGCTGAAGGACACCGTCGATGGCGTGTTCACCACGGTCGAGGACATCGCGCAGACCGCGCTGTATCTGGCCACCTTCCCGTCCGCCGCACTGACCGGTCAGTCGATCGTGGTCAGCCACGGCTGGTACATGCAGTAAACGCCGTGGCTGACGCCAAGCGTCCGCACTCGCCGGCCACGTTGACTGAAACCGTGGCACGCGATTACCACACCGTCGCCCTGGTGCTGCAGGGCGGTGGTGCGCTCGGTGCGTATCAGGCCGGCGTGTACCAGGCGCTGGCCGAAGCCGATCTGCAGCCCACCTGGCTGGCCGGCATCTCGATCGGCGCATTGAACGCGGCGATCATCGCCGGCAATGCGCCGGAGCGGCGCGCCGAGCAGCTGCGCGAGTTCTGGGAAACAATCTGCCAACAGCCGTTGCTGCCGGGAGCGCTCGCCTTCGACATGAGTGCGTGGCCGCTGCTGTGGCAGAACGGCATCAGCGGTCTCGCGGCGTGGCGGGCGATGACCGAGGGACAGGCCGGCTTTTTCCGGCCGCGGCTGGGGCCGCTGTTGCCATGGCATACGAGTCCGGCCAGCGCGAGCTGGTATGACACCGCACCGCTGCGCGCCACGCTGGAACGGCTGGTCGACTTCGATCGCATCAACGACGCCCGCGCGATGCGTGTGTCGGTGGGTGCGGTGAACGTGCGCACCGGCGACTTCACCTACTTCGACAATACCCGCAACACGCTGCGGCCCGAGCACTTCATGGCCTCAGGTGCGTTGCCGCCGGGATTCCCCGCGGTGGAGATCGACGGCGAGTTCTACTGGGACGGTGGCATGGTTTCCAACACGCCGCTGTACAAGGTGCTGAGCGAGCGGCCCAGTCGCGACACGCTGGTGTTCCAGGTCGACCTGTGGAACGCGCATGGCAGCTTGCCGCGCGATCTGGTGCAGGTGGCCGAACGCAGCAAGGAAATCCAGTATTCCAGCCGTACGCGCCTGATCACCGAATTCATGCAGCGCACGCAGGAACATCGGCGCCTGCTGCACGACGTGATGGCGCTGGTGCCCGAGGATCGTCGTGACGATCCGGCATGGCGCCGCGCCGAAGCGCGCGCCGCGGCGGCGCTGACCAATGTGGTCCACCTGATCTATCGCGACAAGCCCTACGAGGGCCACTACAAGGATTACGAGTTCAGCGCGGCCAGCATGCGCAGCCACTGGCAGAGCGGGCTGGACGACATGCGCCACACCCTTGCGCATCCGCAGTGGCTGGCGGCACCGGACCCCGAACATCCGTTCGTGACTCACGACGTGCATCGCGGCGAAACCCGCTGAGCGTGTGGTTTTCGCCTTCCCGTGGGGTGGTTCAGTGGTCCCGTGCGACCTGCAGCCCGGCGGCTGACTGGTTCACCGGCATCACCTCGACGCGGTTGATGTTGAGGTGCGGCGGCAGGTTGGCGATCCACCAGATGGTGTCGGCGATGTCGCCACTGGTGATCGGGTGGGCCCCGGCGTAGAGCTGGTCCGACGCGGCCTGGTCCCCACCGGTGCGGACCAGGGTGAACTCGGTCTCGGCCATGCCGGGTTCGACCGAGCTCACCCGCACGCCGGTACCGTGCAGGTCGGTGCGCAGGTTCTGCGAGAACTGGGTGACGAACGCCTTGGTGGCGCCGTACACGTTGCCGCCGCGATAGGCGTAGCTGGCGGCGATCGAGCTGATGTTGACGATCGCGCCGCGGCGTTCGATCAATTGCGGTAGCAGCAGGTGGGTCAGCGATACCAGCGCGGTGACGTTGGTGTCGATCATCTGCATCCACTGCGCCAGGTCGGCCTGTTGCGCCGGTGCGGTGCCCAGCGCCAGTCCGGCATTGTTGACCAGCAGGTCGATGCCGGCGAAAGCGGCTGGCAGGGCTGCGTGCGCGGCACGCATCGCCGCTTCGTCACGCACGTCGAACGCTGTCACATGAATGCGCTCGGCGCCGTGCCGGGCTACCAACTGTTGCAATCGTTCTGCACGGCGGCCGCTGGCGATCACGCGCCAGCCGCCGGCCACGAAACGTTCCACGGTGGCGGCGCCGAACCCGGAGGTGGCGCCGGTGATCCAAGCGGTCTTGAGAGTCATGCGGAAAATTGTAGCCGGTGGCGTGACTGCACAGTGCGATCGTTCGCCCTTTCGGCGTCGTCGACCTGTCCTGCAAGTCCCTGGTTCGGTGCGGCGCTATTTGCCTTCTTTCAAGGCAATTGCATTGATGCCGGCGCCGGCCAGCCGCTGCTTGGTCGATTCCAGCTCGGTGGCCGAGCGGAACGGCCCCAGGCGCACGCGATGATAGGTCTGGCCGTTGATGCTGACCGATTGCACATTGGCGATGAAACCTTGCAGGGCCATCTTGGCTTTCAGCGTCTCCGCATCGGCGGCGTTCGGGAACGCGCCGACCTGCAGCAGATAACCGCTGCCGGCGGCGGGCGTCGGCACGGCGCTGGCCGGCGCGGCGGTGATGTTCTCGCGGACCGCGGCCGGTGCATTCGCCGGAGTCGGCGCCTGCGGGGTGCCGGCTTGTGGCTGGGCGGCGGCCTGCTGCTGGGCCTGCTGCGCGGCGAGCTGCTTCTGCTGCTGTTCGGCGCGTGCCTGCGCACTGATCTCCGCGTCCGGGATGCGCACCTCCTTCTCCGACAGCACCGAGTAGAAGTCGTATTGCGGCTTTTTCGGAGCACTCTCGCTGGCAGCCGGCACCAGGCCGGCATCGCTGCCGCTCTGGGCGGTAGCCTGCGGATTCGCCTGCGGACCGCTGGGTTTGCTCATGCTGGTCAGCAGGCTGCCGCGCATCATCACCGCCATCAGGATGGCGCCGATCACGATACCGATGACGGCGTAGCCCCAGCCCGGGAACCCGCCGCTGTTGTTGCGCACGGCCTGCCGGCCCTTGCCCTTGCGTGCTGCCATTACATCTTCTCCGGGGCGCCCAGGCCCAACAAATCCAGACCATTCTTCAACACTTGCCGCGTCGCCACCACCAGCGCCAGTCGCGCATTGCGCAAGGCGGCGTCTTCGACCAGGAATTGGTGCGAGTTGTAATAGGTGTGGAACGCGTTCGCCAGCTCGCGTAGCCAGGCGGCGACCAGGTGAGGCTCAAGATTCGCCGCGGCGGCTTCGACCAGTTCCGGATACTTCGACAGTTCGGTCAGCAGGATCTGCTCGTGCTCGTTGTCGAGCTTCGACAACTGGGCCAGGCCTTCGTGCAAGTCGAGCGTGAAACCTTTCTCCGGTGCCTGGCGCAGCACACTGCACACGCGAGCATGCGCATACTGGATGTAGTACACCGGGTTGTCGTTGCTCTGCGAGCGGGCGAGGTCGATGTCGAACACCAGCTGCGAGTCGGACTTGCGCGCGATCAGGAAGTAGCGCGTGGCGTCACGGCCGACCTCGTCGATCAGGTCGCGCAGGGTGACGTAGCTGCCGGCGCGCTTGGAGATCTTCACCTCCTCGCCGCCGCGCATCACCGTCACCATCTGGTGCAGCACGTATTCCGGATAGCCGTTCGGGATGCCGCAATCCAGCGCCTGCAGGCCGGCCTTCACACGGGCCAGCGAGCCGTGGTGATCCGAACCCAGCTCGGTGATCGCGCGTCCGTAGCCGCGCTGCCACTTGCTGCGGTGGTAGGCCACGTCGGGCAGAAAATAGGTATAGGTGCCGTCGGACTTGCGCATCACGCGGTCCTTGTCGTCACCGAAATCGGTGGTACGCAGCCACAGCGCGCCGCCTTCCTCGTAGGTGTGGCCGTGAGCGACCAGCTCGCGCACGGTCTCCTCGACCTTGCCGTCGCTGTACAGCGAGGACTCGAGGAAATACACATCGAAGCCGACGCCGAAGGCCTTCAAGTCGAGATCCTGCTCGCGGCGCAGGCTGGCCACGGCGAAGTGGCGGATCGCGTCGAGATCGTCCACATCGCCGGCGCCGGTCACCGTTTCGCCGTCGGCCACCACCGACTCGCGGTCGAGGTAGGCACGCGCCACGTCGGCGATGTAGTCGCCGCGATAGCCGTTCTCCGGCCAGCTGCTGTCGTCCGGGGTGATGCCGCGCGCGCGCGCCTGCACCGAGATCGCCAGATTCGCGATCTGCACACCGGCGTCGTTGTAGTAGAACTCGCGTTTCACGTTCCAGCCGGTGGCGCCGAGCAGCCGGCTCAGGCAGTCGCCGATCGCCGCGGCGCGGCCGTGGCCGACGTGCAGCGGGCCGGTCGGGTTGGCCGAGACGAATTCCACGCCCACCACCTTGCTCGCGCCGCTTTCGCTGCGCCCATACGCGCCTCCCTGATCCAGGATGCGGCGCACTTCGGCGTGATACGCACCGGCCGCCAGATGGAAGTTGATGAAGCCGGGACCGGCAATCTCGATCTTTTCCACCAGCGCATTCGCGGGCAGTGCGGCGACCAGCTTCTCGGCCAGCTCACGCGGTTTCGCACGGGCCGGTTTGGCCAGCAACATGGCGACATTGCAGGCGAAATCGCCGTGTTCGCGGCTGCGCGACCGTTCGATCACAAAGCCGGGCAAGCTCAGATCGGTGGGCAGGGTGGCATTGTCTTGCAGGGCCTGGATGGCCTGCAGCACCAGTTCGCGCAGCTGTTCTTTCACGGGTGGGATCGAATTCGTGATGGAACCGCCAATCCTAACAGACCGCCACGTTGGCGAAGGGCGCTAGCGCTAAAGCCGGAGCTACCCCTCCGCTGGTTGCCGGACCACCCTCGAATCGTGATGCACTGCGGCGTCGTAGTCTGTGGATAAGTCTGTGGGGAAAGCGGTGACCGGGAATCGGGCAGTCGCCTGGAGGCAGCTAAAATCACGCTGTAACAATAAATATATTATATATATCAATCATTTGAATGATCAACATGGAGTGAAGTGCTCGATAAGTCCGGCAAGTAGGCATATGGGCGGTTTGTGCATAAGTTTCGGTGACTTGGCGGCATCTCTGTGCGACGACTCCCGAGTCATCAGCCTGTCATGCGGCGCTGCGACACTGATCCGGTGCCTGACACGACTCCCCTCCGTGGCAGGTATTTGGAGACGCCGCGCTCTCCCTCCCAAAGCGGCCCCGACGGCGTGGTTTATCCCACGCCGTTTTTTTGTATCCGGAGGCACGAATCAGAGCAGACCGCGGGCTGCCATCGATACCGGTTCGCCGCTGCCGATCACCAGATGATCGAGCACCCGCACGCCAACCAGTTGCAGGGCATCGCGCAGTTCGTGAGTGATCGCACGGTCGGCCGCACTGGGTTCGGCAATACCGGAGGGATGGTTGTGCGCAAAGATCACCGCGCAGGCGTTGTGCCGGAGACAGGCGCGCACGACTTCGCGCGGATGCACGCTGGCGCCATCGACGGTGCCGCGGAACAGTTCCTCGAATGCCAGCACGCGATGGCGATTGTCCAGGTACAGGCAGCCGAACACCTCGTACGGCAGATGACGTAGCTGTGCCCGCAGGTAATCGCCGGTGTCGCGCGGGTTGCCCAGGCTGGGCTTCTGTCGCAACTGCTCGACCAGGCTGCGTCGGGCCAGTTCCAGCGCGGCGGCGATCCGCGCGCGCTTCGCCGGGCCAAGCCCGTCGACGCGCATCGGCTGCCCGGACTGGCCGAGCAATGCGCCCAGGCTGCCGGCACTGGCGAGCAGTTCGCGACCCAGCGCGATGGCATCCTTGCCGCGGCCGCCGCTGCCCAGCAGCACGGCCAGCAACTCGGCGTCGGATAATGCGGCACTGCCGCGGGCCAGCAATTTTTCGCGGGGACGTTCGCCTTCGGGCCAGTCGCGGATGCTCATGCTTTCAACTTGCCGGATGACGCCGATGCCGGGCAGCGGTTGAAGTGAATGAATCCGGTAAGCTAGGGGTCTGCCCGATTGTCAGGCCCGCCTTACATGAGTCTTGCCCAACGCCGCATCCTGCTGGGAGTGTCCGGCGGCATCGCCGCCTACAAGTCCTGCGAACTGGTTCGCCGCCTGCGCGAGCTGGACGCCGAGGTACGCGTGGTGATGACCGAGAGTGCCACCCACTTTGTCGGCCCGACCACGTTCCAGGCGCTGTCCGGTCAACCGGTGCGTGTCTCGCTCTGGGACGAAGGTGCCGAGGCGGCGATGGGGCATATCGAACTTGCGCGCTGGGCCGAACGCATCCTGATTGCACCGGCGAGCGCCGCCGTGATCGCCCGCCTCGCTCACGGCCACGCCGATGACCTGTTGACCACCTTGTGTCTGGCCAGCGCCGCGCCGTTGTATCTGGCACCGGCAATGAACCAGCAGATGTGGGCACACCCTGCCGTGCAGGGGAATCTTGACCTGCTGCGTCAGCGCGGCACACATGTGCTCGGGCCGGCCGCCGGCGATCAGGCATGTGGCGATGTCGGCAGCGGCCGCATGCTGGAACCGCACGAGTTGCGCGACGCGCTGGCGGCCTCGTTCGGCGACCAGGTACTGGCCGGCCTGCATGTGCTGGTCAGTGCAGGTCCGACTTACGAGGACATCGATCCGGTGCGCTTCATCGGCAACCGCAGCTCGGGCCGGATGGGTTTTGCCGTGGCGGCGGCGGCGGCACAGGCGGGTGCCGTGGTGACCCTGGTTGCCGGACCGGTGAGTCTCGCCACGCCAGCCGGGATCGCGCGACGCATCGATGTGCGCAGCGCGGCGCAGATGCATGCTGCGGTACAGGAGGCCTCCGTCCAGGCGGACATCTACATCGGTGCGGCGGCGGTAGGTGATTACCGGCCACTGGAAGTGGCCGCGCAAAAACTGAAAAAGCACGCGGGCGCCGCCTTGACGCTGCAGCTCGATGAGAATCCGGACATTCTGGCCAGCCTGTCGGCACGACCCGTGCATCCATTTCTCGTCGGTTTTGCGGCCGAGACGCATGATGTGGCGAACTACGCGCAGGGCAAACTGCAACGCAAGGGGCTGGACATGATTGCTGCCAACCAGGTCGGCGGTGGCCTCGGTTTCGAGGCCGCCGACAATGCCTTGAGTCTTTACTGGGCTGGCGGCGCGGTCGAACTGCCGCGAGCGCCCAAGCCGGAACTGGCACGGCAGCTGATCGCCCATGTGGCCGAGCGCTATCGGGTGGTACGCGGATGATGCTCGATATCGAGCTGAAGATTCTCGATGCACGCCTGGGCGACAGCATCCCGTTGCCGCAGCCTGCCACCCCCGGCAGTGCCGGCATGGATCTGCGCGCCGCGCTGGAGGCGCCGCTGACGCTGGCGCCGGGCGAGAGTGCGCTGGTGCCCAGCGGCATCGCGATCCATATCGGCGATCCGGGCTGGTGCGCGTTGATCGTGCCGCGGTCGGGACTGGGTCACAAACACGGCCTGGTGATGGGCAACCTGGTCGGGGTGATCGATGCGGACTACCAGGGGCCGCTGATGATTTCATGCTGGAATCGCGGCGCGCAGTCGTACACCATCGCGGTGGGCGATCGCATTGCGCAGTTGTTGCTGGTGCCGGTGGCACAGGCGCGGCTGAGCATCGTGACGGACTTCGCACCGAGCGAACGTGGCGGCGGCGGATTCGGCTCGACCGGTATCCAATGACAGGCTGGGCCGGCGCGAGGGGCGCGCCGGGCCGATTCACCGGGCACAACCTGCGGGGCGGGACATGGCGATAGACATCGCAAGGGAACGGCTGCGACAGCTGCAGATCGACTGGCGCAACCTGCTGCCGCTGGTCGGTGGCACGGTGCTGCTGCTGCTGGGACTGTTCTGCGCCTGGCAGACTTGGCTGATTGCCGATGAAGGCAATGCGATCGCACAGGTGCATGCCGCCCAGGATCAGGCGGTGCATGCTTTGGCCGACGAGATCGCCGCGCAGCGCGGCAAGATCGAGAAAGTGCTGGCGATGACCGACCCGGCCACCCTGATGAGCGACCCGGCGCAGTCCGCGGCGGCCCTGCGCCAGCAGCTGCCGCAGGTGAAGAAGCTCGAGTTGTACAGCGGTGATCTGGACGAGGTGCTGAAAGCGAATTACCGCAGTTTCGGCTATGCCAAGGCGGCCCAGTTGATGGCCGCGCAGAGTGCCGACGGCGTGCCGTTGGCGCAGACGGTCTCCTACGGCAATGGCGATCGTCGGTTGAGCCTGGTGATTCCACTGGGGCCACCGCAACAGGCGCGAGCCTGGGCCTGGGTCGAGTTGCCGTTCGAACCCTTGCAGCAACGCTTCGAGTCGATCTCGCCGGCCGGCGGCCGACTGGATTTGCGCCAGGGCAGCGATCGCGGTGATCTGAGTCTGCTTTCCCATGGTTCCGGAGCAGCCGAGCCGGAGGCAACAGGCAAGCCGGTGGCCGGCAGTGTGTTCAGCGTGGGCGCAGGCTTGCCGGGCGCCTTCATCGTGCTGCCGCATTCATGGTTGCTGAGTGGACTGTTGACCTTGCTGGGGCTGGGTGGCGGCGGCTTTCTATGGTGGCTGCGCCTGCGTTGGCGGGTGCCGGTGGCCATTGCCGATGAAGACATAGTGTCGGCGCCGCCGCCGCAGATCGGGGGCACACCGATCAAGCCGGTGGCGTCTCCGGCGCCAGCTCCGGCCGCCCCGCCGCCGGCTCCACCGATCGCTCCGGTGGTTGCGGTGGATCCGAGCATTTTCCGTGCATATGACGTGCGCGGCGTGGTCGGCAAGACCCTGAGCAAGGAGGTCGCACATGCGCTCGGTCAGTCGATCGGCACCCTGATGGGCGAGAAGGGGCTGCACGAAATCGTGGTGGGTCGCGATGGCCGCCTGTCCGGGCCGGAACTGGCCGGCGCGCTGGCCGATGGCCTGCGCGCGGCCGGCATCGACGTGATCGATGTGGGTGCGGTGCCGACACCGGTCGTGTACTACGCGGCCTACCGCTTCAACACCGGTTGTGGAGTGGCGGTCACCGGCAGCCACAATCCGCCGGACTACAACGGTTTCAAGATCGTGGTCGGTGGCGAGACCTTGTCCGAGGGCGCGATCCAGGATCTTTACCAGCGTATCGCCAGCGGCGCGCTGGAAAGCGGTGGTCAGGGTGCCCTGCGCCAGGTCGACGTGGCGCCAGACTATATCGAGAAGATCGTCTCTGACGTACTTGCCGAGCGCCGCCTGAAGATCGTGGTCGACTGCGGCAACGGCATTCCCGGCGCGATCGCGCCGCAGGTGCTGGAAGGTGTCGGTTGCGAGGTGATTCCGTTGTACTGCGATGTCGACGGCAGCTTTCCGAACCATCACCCGGATCCGTCCGATCCGGATAACCTGGAGGACCTGATCCTTGCAGTGCGGCAGACCGGCGCCGACCTCGGCATGGCGTTCGATGGCGATGGTGATCGTCTCGGCGTGGTCACCCAGTCCGGCGAGATCATCTATCCGGATCGCCTGCTGATGCTGTTCGCACGCGACGTGCTGTCGCGCCAGCCCGGCGCCACGATCATCTATGACGTGAAGTGCACCAATCATCTGAAGGGGCAGATCCTCGACGCTGGTGGCAGCCCGCTGATGTGGCGCACGGGGCATTCTCTGATCAAGGCGAAGATGCGCGAAACCGGTGCGGAGCTGGCCGGCGAGATGAGCGGCCATTTCTTCTTCAAGGAACGCTGGTACGGTTTCGATGACGGCATCTACGCGGCCGCGCGGCTGCTGGAAATTCTCGGCAGCGACCTGCAGGGGCGCACGCCGGAGGAAATCTTTGCCACCCTGCCCAAGAGTGTCTCCACTCCCGAGTTGAAGATCGAGCTGGCCGAGGGCGAGCACTACCGCTTCATGGACAAGCTGCGCCAGCAGGCCAGTTTCGACGAAGCCACCCTGATCACCATCGACGGTGTGCGTGCGGACTGGCCCGATGGGTGGGGCCTGGTGCGCGCCTCCAATACTACGCCAGTGCTGGTGCTGCGTTTCGAGGCGGACAACCCGGTCGCGCTGAAGCGCATCCAGCAGGTCTTCCGCACGCAGCTGCTGGCGGTGGACTACAGGTTGAAGCTGCCGTTCTGACGGCTCATTCGTCGTCGTTCAAATCAAGAAGGTCAAGACACGTTTACTGCGAGGCCTTGTCCTGTGCCGCCTTCAGTTCGCGATAACGCGCAAGCTTTCCGGCCTGCTGCTGCACGGTCTGGGCGCGTACGGCCTGCTGGTGTTGCAGCGTGCTGCGCTGTCCGGTCACAACATCACGCTGTTTGGCGATGCTGTCGGTCAGGAATTTCGGTACCGGCTGCTTCGCGCGTTCGAGATCGGCGGCACGGGTGAGCAGGTCGGTCAGTGCCTTTTCCTGGCTGCGCAGATTGATCTGGGTGGTGTGGATCTGCTGGTCGATGGTGTCCAGCTCCTGCTGTTGCGAGATCCGGTACGACTCCTCGTCCGGATACGCGGCCAGCATCTGCGCCTCGGCGTTGGCGATTTCCTGGGCCGCGCGCTGCTTGGCAGCCTGCTGCTCAGCCAGCTTGTTGGCGACGGCGCGTTCCGCCGGCGTCATCTGACGCGGCACATGCTGGATGACCAGGCCCTGGTCGTTGACCACGTCGTAGCCGTACTTCATGGCGTCGGCGCTGAGACTGTCGCTGAACTGCAGCAACCCCTGTCCATCATGCCATTTGTAGTGGAAGCCGCTGGTTTTCTGCTGGGCGTGCATGGGCAGGCTCGCGAAGAGCGTTGCAGCGGCAAAGACAGTCAATAACTTTCGCATGAATTCCCCCTAGGTTCCCAGTATAGCCATCGACGCCGGACTGCCTAGCTTCATATCGGCGACGACGGCGGCCACTGTGATCGGGTTCGCCTGAAGTGTATCGGGCAGCGCATGAACTCAGCGCTGAACACCATAGCGTTCGCGGTAGGCCAGCAGCCGCGCGTGTTCGGCGGCCAGCTGTGGCTGCTCGCCGGCATATGCGAGCACATCGTCGAGGCCGGTGATCGCGATCACCGGGATGCCGTAATCGGCGGCGACTTCCTGCGCAGCGGAGCGATCGCCTTGTCCGCGTTCCTGCCGGTCCAGCGCGATCAGCACGCCGGCGGGCGTCGCGCCGTGCGCGCGGATCAAGGCCAGCGATTCGCGTACGGCGGTGCCGGCCGTCATCACGTCATCGACGATCAGTACGCGGCCCTTGAGCGGCGCCCCGACCAGCATGCCGCCCTCGCCGTGATCCTTCGCCTCCTTGCGGTTGTACGCCCACGGCAGGTCACGTTGATGCTGGTCGGCCAATGCAATCGCGGTGGCCGCAGCCAACGCGATGCCCTTGTAGGCCGGACCAAACAGCATGTCGACCGGGATTCCCGCGTTCACCACGGCGGCGGCATAGGCACGCCCGAGCTGGGCCAGCGCGGCGCCGGAATCGATCCGCCCCATATTGAAGAAATACGGGCTCTGTCGGCCGGATTTCAGGGTGAACTCGCCGAAGCGAAGCACCTCGCGCTGCAGGGTGAGTTCGATGAAGTCGCGCTGGTAGTCGTGCACGGAGTCGTCTCGCAGGGTGAAGGTCAGGATCGTGCACGCCATCGATGCGACATGCCGGAACGGTCATCATGGTACAGCTCGCTATCGTTACTGACGTCGGTCACCGACACAGGCAGCCTGGATGCGAGCGATTCATGCACGATCGCGGTGGCCGTGCGCTACGGTTGTTATGATCACCCATCAGCAATCGGGAGACGCCATGCGCATCATCAGCCTCAACGCCAACGGCATCCGCTCGGCCGCGACCAAGGGCGTGTTCGACTGGCTGCGCAAGCAGGACGCGGACATTGTCTGCCTGCAGGAAACCAAGGCGCAGGAAGATCAGCTTGCCGATCCGATGTTCCGCCCCGACGGCCATCACTGCTTCTATCGCGATGCCAGCAGCAAGAAGGGCTACAGCGGTGTGGCGATCTACGCCAGGCGCGAACCCGACCAGGTGCTGACGGAATTGGGCTGGGACGAGTTCGACAACGAGGGCCGCTACATCGAGGCGCGTTTCGGCAAGCTCAGCGTGGTGTCGCTGTACTTCCCGTCCGGCTCCTCCGGCGACGAGCGCCAGCAGTTCAAGTTCAAGGCGATGGAGTGGATCACGCCGATCTTCGACGCGTGGCTGAAGAGTGGCCGCGATTACGTGATCTGCGGCGACTGGAACATCGTGCACACGAAGAACGACATCAAGAACTGGTCGTCCAACCAGAAGAACTCCGGTTGCCTGCCGGAGGAGCGCGCGTGGCTGGACTTGCTGTTCCAGCAACGCGGTTGGGTCGACAGTTTCCGTGCGATCAAGCCCGATGCGATCGAATACACCTGGTGGTCGAACCGTGGCCAGGCGCGCGCGAACAATGTGGGTTGGCGCATCGACTACCAGGTGGTATCGCCCGCGTTGCGCGAACGGCTGAAGGCCTGCTCGATCTATCGCGACCAGCGTTTCTCCGACCACGCGCCATATACCGTCGATTATGCCGACTGATCCCGGCGTGGCGGCGACACGCAAGCCCTCGGTCTGGCGCGCGTTCTCGCAGCCCGCCGCGTGGACGATGTGCCTGCTGGGCTTTTCCTCGGGCCTGCCGTTCCTGCTGGTGGCCGGCACCCTGGCCTACTGGCTCAAGGAAAACGGCATCGTGCTGACGGACATCACGATGATTGCCAGCGCGGGCATGACCTATGCCCTCAAGTTCCTGTGGGCGCCCCTGTTGGATCATTCGCGCCTGCCGGTGTTCAGGCGGCTGGGGCAGCGCCGTGGCTGGCTACTGTTCGCCCAGCTGGGTGTCATCGCGGGCTTGCTGGCCATGGCGGTGCTGACGCCACATCAGTTCGTGCCCTTCGTGGCAGCGACGCTCGTCGTCGCTTTCATGGGGGCCACGCAGGACATCGCGATCGACGCGTACCGCATCGAAATCGCACCGCCGTCGGCACAGGGCGCGCTGGTGGCGACCTATTCGCTCGGCTATCGCATCGGCCTGCTTGCTGCCGGCGCGCTGGCGCTGATCCTGGCTGATCACATCGCGTGGTCCACGGTTTATGCGCTGATGGCCGCCCTGATGGCCGTGCCGCTCATCACGACGCTGATGATGCGCGAGCCGGAAGTGCGTCGCGCCATGCCGGCGTCGTGGCATGAGGCCATGCGCGAAAGCGTGATCGACCCGTTCGTGGACTTCTTTCGTCGTTACGGCTGGGGTATCGCCGTACTCGCGCTGCTGTTCATCCTGCTGTTCAAGATTCCCGAGCAGGCGACGATCGGCGGCGTGATGAGTCCGTTCTATCGCGACATGGGTTTTTCCAAGACGGAAATCGGCACCATCACCAAGATCTACGGGATCTGGATCGGCATTGCCGGCACCTTTGCCGGCGGTGCCGCCGTGGCGCGCTGGGGAGCGTGGCGTACCCTGGGCGTATCCATCGTGCTGTGCGGCTGCAGCAACCTGATGTACCTGCTCGTGCTGCATCACCCGGGTGATTTGCTGGTGCTGGCGACGGCCATTTCCGTCGAGAATTTCACCCTGGGCGTACTTGGGCCACCTACCGTGGCGTTCCTCTCGCTGCTGGTGAATCGCCAGCACACGGCGACACAGTACGCGTTGCTGAGTTCGCTGGTGAACCTGCCCGGCAAGATGCTCGGTTTCTTCGCCGGCGGCATCGTCACGATACTGGGCTATGGCGGCTATTTCGTGATCACCGTGCTGTCGATCCTTCCGGCCATGCTCCTGTTCGCGTGCCTGTGGCCGCGCTTTCGCGGTGAGGAGCGCATGCGTGAAGCTGATCCGGGCATGCCATGACTGGGGTTCGGCGCGTACCGGCAGTTGGTGCCGACTGTTTCGCGGGATCGACCGGCGAGATTGCCAACCAAGCCACGGAAGCGTCCGCCGGATCAGTCAGAATCCTAGCCAGCATGACGGGAGCATCCAGCTTCCTGCGGAACAAGGAGGAAGCTTGTGCCGGACATGATCTTGCAGCACGTCGACACTTTGCTGGTTGAGCGTATCCATTCGCTGGCCAGGGATCGGCAGTGCGCGGTCAACGATGTCATGTTGAATGCCTTGCGCAATGGTTTGGGCATCTCGGCGGCGCAGCAGCTCAGCGAGACGCTGCGCGAACCGCAGGCCCTGACGGAATTCGGCGATCAGTGGGAGGCCGAGGAGGCGGGCGTATTCCAGGAAGCGTTGCGTGCGCTGGCGCAGACACAGGCGACTCAGCTGGCGCCGGAGAACATCCGGGGTCGCGAGTCTGCGGCGGGGGCGGAGTAGACCGCGCCCAGTACCCGCGGACCGCGCGCGCCGGTCACCGCCGGCAGATTGCCGGGCAGGCCGAGCAGGCGCTGACGCGCCAGCCACGCGAATGCGATGGCTTCGAGAAAATCCGGATCGATGCCATGCCGAGCGGTGCTGTACAGGGTGCGTGGCGCAAGCAGCTCACCTAATCGCCGCATCAATGCGCTGTTGTGCACACCGCCACCGCAAGCCAGTACCTCATCGGCATCCGGCGCCTGTTGTTCGATCGCGGCGACGACGCTGCGTGCGGTCAGCTCCAGCAGGGTGGCCTGTACCGTAGCCGGGTTCAGCGCAGTCACCTGCGAATGCGCGGCCAACCAGCCCAGATGGAAGTGTTCGCGCCCGGTGCTCTTCGGTGGCGGCAGCGCAAAGTAGCGATCGGCCAGCAAGGCATCGAGCAAGACGGGGTCGACCTGCCCGCTCGCGGCGAACGCGCCGTCGCGATCAAACGCTTCACCGCGATGGCGCAGGCACCAGGCATCCAGCAGGCCGTTCGCAGGACCGGTATCGAAACCATGCACGTTGCCATCGGCACCGAGCACCGTGATATTGGCGATACCGCCGAGGTTGAGTACCACCCGCGCATGGCCCGGTCGGCCCAGCAGCATGGCGTGCAACGCCGGCAACAGTGGTGCGCCCTGCCCGCCGGCAGCGATGTCGGCACGGCGGAAATCCGCGACCACGTCGATGCCGCAGCGCTCGGCGATCACGGTGGGATCGCCCAGCTGCAACGTGAACGGATGTTCGCCGCCGGGTCGATGCCGGACGGTCTGGCCATGCGAGCCGATCGCCCGCACGGCCTGTGCGGAGGTGCCGCTGTGTTCGAGCAATTCTCGCGCGGCATCGGCGAAGTGGCCGCCGATTTCGACGTCCAGCCGTCCAAACGCATCCAGATCCAGAGGGGCCTCATCCTGCGTCAGCGCCAGCATGCGCTCGCGCAATGCGGTCGGCCACGGATGGGTATGTGCGGCCTGCAATTGCGGTACGCCACGACCGAAGCTGACCAGGGCGGCATCGATGCCGTCCGCGCTGGTGCCGGAAATCAGGCCGAGGTAAAGCGCCGAGGCGTCATCCACGCGCGTCGGGTACTCAGTTGTCGGTGTTGGCCGGGGCGTTTGCGCGCGCCAGCTTGATCTGGGCATCCAGCTCGGTCAGCCGGGCCAGCTGGGGTTGCACCACCTGGGCCTTGAACTTGGCCAGCTGGGCGGCAGGCAGTGGCTCGGGCTTCGGCAGGGTCACCGTCTGCGGATTGCGCTGCACGCCATTGACGCGGAATTCGTAATGCAGGTGCGGGCCGGTGGCCAGGCCGGTCATGCCCACGAAGCCGATCACCTGGCCCTGGGTGACGTGCTGGCCGACCTTCTCCGTGGCGAAGCGTGACATGTGGCCGTAGGCAGTGCTGATCGTGCTGTTGTGCTGGATGATCACGAAGTTGCCGTAGCCGTTCATCCATCCCTTGAACTTGATCACGCCGTCGCCGGCGGCATGGATCGGTGTGCCGGTGGGAGCCGCGTAGTCCACGCCCTTGTGCGCACGCATGAGGCCGAGAATCGGGTGCATGCGTGCCGCGCTGAAGGTCGAGGAGATGCGGGTGAAGTCGACCGGGATACGCAGGAACGATTTCTGGATCGGTCGGCCGTCCTCGCTGAACCAGCCATAGTCACCGTCGGCCTTCTTGAAACGGTAGGCGGTATAGCGCTGACCCTGGTTGATGAATTCGGCGGCGACAATATTACCTTCGCCGTAGCGCACGCCGTCGCGGTAGAGATCGTCATAGATCACGGTGAAGCTGTCGCCGACACGCAGGTCCTGCACGAAATCGATGTCGTACTTGAACAGGTCGGCGAGCTTGCCGACCATGGCGGCGTTCATGCCTGCCTGGTCACCCGCGGCGTACAGGCTGCTGCGGATCACGCCGTGCGCCACCTGCTCGCGCAAGTCCATGTCGCGCTGCTGGATGGAAACCGTGGGCTGTGCGCCATCGAGTCGGACGGTGGCGCGGCTGGCCTGATCCTGGTCGAAACGCAAACCCTTGAGACTGCCGTCGCTGCCGAGCAGGAAATCGAATTCCTCGCCGGGGCGGATGTTGTGCAGGGCGGACTTCGCAGTTCCGGCCGCGTCCACCACCTTCTGCAGGTCGGCCATGCCGAGGCCGCGACCGGTGAAGATGTCGGACAGGGTCTGGCCCGGCTGCACCCGCACGACCTGCCAGTCGTCCACGGTGGGTGCGGCGATGCTGGCTGGCTCGATCTCGGGTAACGCCAACGGCAGCAATGCGTGAACTTCCGGTATCGGTGCGGGGCGCATCGCACTGGCCCAGGCGGGCATGATGAAACCGGACAGCAAGGTGATCAGCAGGGCGGTGCCGGCGAGCACCAGACGTTCGCGATGCCAGTGGATCGGTTCGACTTCGGCCGAGCGGTTGAATGACCAATGCGCGCAGCGTTCGTAGAAGTGGGAATGCCGACGCTGCGCCTTGCGATTGATCGCCTGCTTGCGCGCATGTCGCGCCCCCTTTTTTTCTTCTGTCATGCCGTGCGCGCCCCGCGGTACAAAGTAACAAACTGCGCGTACCATAACGGTCATGTGTAAATGGCGTCAACGCCTTTTCCATCAAGGGTTTGCGCGATATTTCTGGTTAACGCACAATTAACGTTGATCGCACGGGCACGTTCCCGCGCTGCGATTCTGTCACTGTCACCTTTCAGAGAGAGATACATGAGCGAGCTTGAGCAGGCGCTGGCCACGATTGCGCGTGGCGCCGACGAAATCATCAAGCGGGAGGACCTGGCCGAACGCCTGAAAAGCGGTCGTCCCTTGCGGATCAAGGCGGGCTTCGACCCGACCGCGCCGGATCTGCATCTCGGCCATACCGTGCTGCTGAACAAGATGCGCCAGTTCCAGGATCTGGGGCACCAGGTGATCTTCCTGATCGGCGACTTCACCGGGATGATCGGCGATCCCACCGGCAAGAACGTCACCCGCAAGCCGCTCACCCGCGAGGATGTGCTGGCCAACGCCGAGACCTACGCCGAACAGGTGTACAAGGTGCTCGATCGCGAGAAGACCGAGCTGCGCTTCAACTCCGAATGGTTCGGCCAGATGACGGCAGCCGACATGATCAAGCTGGCGGCACAGCACACCGTGGCGCGCATGCTCGAGCGCGACGACTTCGCCAAACGCTATGCCGCGCAGCAGCCGATCGCGATCCACGAGTTCCTGTATCCGCTGGTGCAGGGCTACGACTCGGTTGCGCTCAAGTGCGACGTCGAGCTCGGCGGCACCGACCAGAAATTCAACCTGCTGATGGGGCGTGGCCTGCAGGAGCACCACGGCCAGCCGCCGCAGATCGTGCTGACCATGCCGTTGCTGGAAGGCCTGGATGGTGTCAACAAGATGTCCAAGTCGCTCGGCAACTACATCGGCATCAACGAGCCGGCGATCGACATCGTCACCAAGACGATGAAGATCGGTGACGAGCTGATGTGGCGCTGGTTCGAGCTGCTCAGTTTCGAGGTCTCGCTGGACGAGCTGGCGCAGATGAAGAAGGACATCGCCAGCGGTGCGCTCAATCCACGCGATGCCAAGCTGCGCCTCGCGCGCGAACTGACCACCCGCTTCCACGGTGCGGCGGCCGCCGAACTGGCCATCGCCGGCTGGCACGCGGTCGTGCGCGGCGAGGGCGATACCTCGCTGTTGCCGCAGGCGGACATCGTCGTGCCTGTCGAAGGGTTGCGTCTGGGCGCGCTGTTGACGGCGGCAGGCCTGACAACGAGCAATTCCGAAGCCAGTCGCAAGCTGAAGGAGCGGGCTGTGCGCATCGATGCCGAAGTCGTCGAGGACGCACAGCGCGTTTTCAGCGCCGGCTTTGAGGGTGTGCTGCAGGTAGGCAAGCGCAGCTTTGCTCGCGTGAAACTCGTGCTGGCGTGATCCAAGGTGTCGTTCGACTCCGCATGGCCGGGGTCGGAGACGTGCCTGGAAAAGAAAATTACATGCCAGCTCAGCCGTTTGCAGCACATCTGCAAAACTGGCCTCAAGAAAGGCTTGCTAAAAAAACCACAGTTCGTATTATTCGCGGCCCGCAGTCGCCCAAACGTCGCAAGACGGACCGCAGGGACCTCGAAAAAGCTTCAACGAGGGTGTTGACGGTCTTCAAAAGCGATGTAGAATGGGCGGCTCACCCAGGACGAAACGTCCCGGGCGTCACCGAGCAATCGGCGACGAGCGAGAAGATCTTTGACA